>CAWKIP010000021.1:0-122306 GCA_963849765.1 uncultured Actinomycetota bacterium | reverse complement strand
GTCTCCCATCGTCGATCAGGTGCCGGCGCGCTCCCGCGTGCGACGAGCTGTGAGCTCCTGGTGCGCGGCTGTGGTGATGATCAGCAGATCGATCTCGACCGGCTCGCTGCCCTTGTGGGTTTCGCCGACGTCGCCCAACTCGGCATCGACGATCTGTTCCGCATACAGGCGGGCAATCTCACGCCGTCGAGCGTCCGACGTTGCCATGTCGGTGATCTGCCGCTCAGGGCTTCCCGGTGCAGCTTGGCCCGACCGAATGCGGTTGACCACGCTCGAGTATCTACGGCTGATGCGAGTACGTGGAAAGATTGCGGCGTTTCGGGCCACCTCGGTCAGGTGCTCGACATCGAGACCGAAAGCCTCGCGGCCTCCGTAGATGTCCTGAAGCCGAGATGCTGCCTGACGCAGGTATCGATAGACCGATACTTCCTCTTGTGACCTCGCTGCGGCATCGATCCGTTGGTTGATGTACGCGAGTGCGGCCGTCCGCTGCGCGGCGGTCGCCGGGCTCCTGTTGACGAACTTCGCGGCCTCCCGCCTGTTCCAGCCGACTGCGTGTTCCGTTAGTTGGACCGGCCGCGCTCGGGTCTGGCCCGTCGCTTGGCCGGGCTTGCGGCGAGCGCCAGTTCGCGAAGTGATTGAGGAAGTCCTCCATCGTCGCCGCGGCGATCGTCTCGAACAGCGATGCGGCATTCGGGTCGGCCGGCTGGTCGAGCGCAACATCGGCGCTGTTGTCCTCCTCGCGTTGCACGTGGACGTGGAACGTTCCCGCTGTCGAGCCAGCAATCAGTGATGCATCGACGAGGCCATGCCGTTGCTTCAGCGAGGCAAGGCCGGCACGCACACCCGCGGGGTTCGCCCCCGGAGCTCGAAGCATCTTGTTCGCGTCTCGTACAGCCGCCACGAGCCCGCGCCCCGCGATCCGGTCACGCACGCCTGCGACCTTCCCCTTCGCCCAGCCTTTCGCAGCATCGGCCTTGCCCTTCACCCAGGCCTTGCCGGCGGCGACCTTCGCCTTAGCCTTGGCGCCGATCCCCTTGAGCGCCCCGGATGACAGGCCCGGCGAGCTTGAGGCCCTGCTTGATCACGAAGTCGAGGGCTTTGTTCACCGGCTTCTGCAGCGCCTGGATGATCGACTTGATCTTCTCGCCGATGCCGCCGATGCCGAGGACGCTGGCGATGAAGCCGATCAGGATCGGCACCATCTGGCTGAGCGCGTCCTCGATCCGGTCGACCACCGCGGAGACGTTGCCCTTGGCGATGTCGACGACGCCGTCGATGACGGTGTTGACGAACTTCATGATCCGCTCGGCGTTGGTCACGAAGAACATCACGACGTCGTAGATCAGCTTGCAGGCCTTGATGAAGGCGGCCGCAGGATTGAGGAGCGAGATCAGCCAGGTGATGCCGGCGGTGATGATCTTGGTGAGGACGAAGTCCTCGATCTGCTCCATGATCATGTTCTTGATGTCGCCGAGCTTCTCCATCAGCATCTCCCAGACGGCGCCGAGGCCACCGCTGGCGATCTTCTGGAAGATGTCGACACCCGCTTCGACGGCCGCCATCGCCTTCTCGCCGATCTGCTTGACGATCCGGTTGCGGATGTTGGCCCAGGTGAGGCCGAAGATCGAGGCGAGGAGCTTGATGATCCCCTTGATGTCGAAGGTGTCGGGGATCTCGATGCCGGCGTCGCCGAGCTGACCGAAGAGCCACCCCATCAGGCCCTTCTTGAGGTGGGCGCCGATGTTGGAGAAGAACTTGTTGATGCCGCCCTTGACGGCGCCGATCAGGTTGCCGAGGAAGCCGATCGGGTCCTTGATGATGTCGCCGATCGCTGCGGCCGCCCGAGCGAGCGTGTTCTTCAGCATCTCCACCAGGTTGCGGATGGTGTTGATGACCGCCTTGATGGCACCGATCGCCTTGTCGACCAGGCCCTTGTTCTCGGCTTGGAGAGCCTCGATCCGCTCGTCGAGCCCCTTGCGGGCTTCGACGTACTTCGACGCCAGCGTCTCGACCAGCGCGTTCTGCTTGTCGTCGACGTCGGACTCGAGCTGGTCGAACTTGTCGCCGATGTCCTTGGCCGCCTCGTTGCCGACCTTCTGCAGGTCGGGCGAGAGCGTCTTGACGTACGCCGCGATGTCGGCGCGGCCCTTGGCGATGCGCTGCTTGGCGGCGTTGAGGTCGCCGCCGACGATGTCCGCGACCCGGGAGATGACGCCGTCCATCTCCTTGAGATAGAGCTCCCGGCCGGCCGTGTAGAACTCGTTGACCTTGTCGGGCATGCCGAGGAGCTTGTCCTTCGCCCACCGCAGGCCGCCGAGCCAGCCGCCGTACCGGTCCCGCTTGTACGCCGACATCTTGGCGCTGACGAAGGCCTCGAACTTGGCGCGGGCCGCGGCCTCCCCGTGCTCGAACTCGGTCTCGACCTTGGGGTCGATGGCGTCGAGGATCTTCTTGACGTCGGCCTCGGTGGCGGTGAAGATCTCCTGGATCTTGGCGGTGACCTCGGCCCGCTTGGCCTCGTCCTTCGACTTCGTCTGTCCCTTCGCGGCGACCAGCTTCGCGAGGGCGGCACCCTTGGCGCCCTGCATGCCGGTGACGCCGGCGGTCGTCTGCGCGTTCGCCTCCTCCTTGCTCTGCGCGAGGGTCGCCTTCTCCTGTTCGCGGTACTCGCCCGGGGCCGTGTCCGCGTGCTCGGCGGCCTTCTGCTTGTCGGCGAGCGCGCCCTGGAACTCCGGCTCGTTCGACTTGGCCAGCTGCTCGTCCGTGACCTGGGCGTCAGCCATCTCCTGGTTGGCCTCGTGCTTGCCCGCCTCGAGGTTCACCTGCTCGGCCGGAACCGGCTTGGGAACGGCGCCGGTCGCTGGGATCGGAGCCGTCTTGCCCGGGTCCTCGGCCTGGAGCGGGGTGACCTCCTTGGGCACCGCCTTCGACTGGTCGGGCGCCGCCTCTGTCGCGGCCTCGATGTCCTTGGCGGAGCCCTCCTTGCCCTGGGTGACCATGCCCTTGACGTCGTCCTTGACCTCGCCGCCTTTCCGGACTCCTTGTAGTTGTCGGCCTCCTTGAGCGTCTTCGGCGACTTGGCCTCGATGGCGGTCTTGACTGCCGCGATGAACGCCTTCTTGTCGAACGTGCCGGCCTGCTGCGCGTCCATCGCGTCGACCTTCGCGGCCTTCGCCTGGCCGGAGACGTCGTCGGTCGGCGCGAGAGCAGCGTCCTGTGCCTCCTTCGCCTTCGAAGCAGCCGGCGGGTGCGCCTTCTTGGCGTTCGCGAAACCCTTGACGTTGCCCTTCACCTGCGCGAACGCCGGATCCTCCGACGGCTTGACCCCAGGGGGCGCGACCGGCGGTTGCAGGAGCTTCTCCTTCGACAAGGGCGCGGGCGCGACCGGAGCCGCAGCGGCGCCGCCCCCGCCGCCGATCGCCGGCACCTTGCCCGCCGTGCCGCCCTTCGCGCCAGCCTTGCCTGCACCGGCCGGCTTCGGTGCTTTGGCGCCCGCCTTGCCGAGTGGAGAGACCGGCTTTACCGGCTTGGTCGGGGGCACCGGCTTCTTGGGCGCCACGGCACCCGGACCGAACCCGGTCGTGACGACGGCGAGCGCCGAGGCCGGAGGCTTGTTGGCCTCGCCCTCGAGGTCGACCTGGACGCCGGCCGCTTTCGTGGCCTTCAGACCCTTCTCCACGATGCCGATGTCCGGTTCGCTGCCGCGGACCTCACTCAGGGCTTTGTCGATGTCGGCGACGGAGTCGCCCGAGGACTTCAGCTTCCCGGCGAGCAGCGCGCTCACGGCGGAGTTGCCGGCTGCTCGCTGCAGCGCGAACAGACCGCGGGCGCCACCGGGTCGGGCCTGCTTCCGGACGCGCTCCCGGCCCTCGGCGAGACGCTCGCCGATCGGACCCGCAGAGTGCTCCCGGGCGTTCATGTCAGCTCACGACGCCGACGGTCGCCCTACGCCTGCTCCTCTTCCTCCTCGGACTCCTGGCGCTGGACCGGGCCGAGCGAGTCGTCGTGGGCAGCCTGCATCTCCTCTTCTTCCTCGCCCTCGCGCTGCACGACGGGGAGCGAGGAGTCGTGGACGGCCTGTACGGCGGTCTCCTCACCGTGGTCGGCGTGCCGCTGGACTGCGGGCCCTGCTGGCGCCGCGGCGGCGGCCGAGGTCTGCACGGCCGGCGTCGGCTGGCTCATCACCCGCTCGGCGTTCCGCGACGCCTCGACCTCGAACCGGTCCGACGGATCGCTGACGGACACGCCCCCCGCGGCGGGAGTGCCGTCGACCGGCCCGCTGCGTTGCTGGACGACGTGGGTCAGCTCGTGCGCGAGCAGGGTCCGGCCCTGCGTCGACCCGGGTCGTAGGTGCCGCGCTGGAAGACGATGTTGGAGCCGACCGTGTAGGCGTGGGCGCTGACCGACCGCGCCGACGTGTCGGCGGCGTCACCGGTGTGCACCCGGACGTCGCTGAAGTCCTGCCCCATCCGACCCTCCATGTCGGTGCGCACCTCCTCGTCGAGAGGTGCGCCGCCGCTCGAGACGACGTCGTGGACGGGCGAGCGCTCCATCATGCTCGCCGCGGCGGCGTTGCCGGCGGCTCGCTGGACGCCGAGCAGGCCGGACCGGCCGACCACATCGGTCCGTCCGGCAGCGGCAGCCGCCGCGATCGTCGGGTCCAGGCTGTCCCCGCGCTGGCGCGTGCCGGCCTCGGCCTCGAGTTCGGGGTGGTCGTGGTCGTGGTGGCGCATGCCGACCTCCAGAGTCGTGGTGTCCCTACGCTGCTCCCGCGCCCCGCCGTACGCCAGACTCGCGGGCGCAGTCGGAAGGACCGCGCGGCTGCCCGATCGGGCAGGTATACGTCGATGCACACCCGCACCTGATGGCCGCCTGCCGCTACGTCTGCGGTGTGGGTCCTCGGGCGGGGTAGTAGATTTCGCCGACGATCCCACCGGGGCCTTGGATCGGCTGGAACCGCCGGGTGCCGGACGGTGTCACGAGTCGGCCGAGTCCGTGAGGAGTAACCCAGCGGTAGGCATCGAGGGCGAGCTGCCGTAGCTGGTAACCGGGCTCGTGCGTCTTGACTCGGTGATGAATGCGGGTGAGCGGGGCGTCGTTATGGTCCCCGGTCTGACCTGGTGCTCCGCCTCGGTCGGGTGGGACGTACCGCGTCGCGTGATCGTGGTCGAGCCGCCGATAGCCGACGCTCGTCGAATGCGGGAACACGTCGCCGAGCATCCGGAGGACGGAGCGGTGCTTGACCACGGTGGGGTGCTCATAACCGCTGACCGAATGCGTCTGGTTGAGGTCGATCACCGGTTGCACCGTCACGTCGCGATGTTGCAGCAGGTCGGTGACCTGCTCGAGCAGCATCGGACCGATGCTCTCGACCCGAGCCACCCCGTCGACCATTCCGCCGAGCACGAGCTCACTCAGATGGACATATAGGGTCGCGGGACGCTTCTTCTGTTTGGGCAGGTCGAATGCAGACTCACCCAATTTCGTGGGGTCATGAACGACGTCGAGGAAGGCAGCCGCAGCGTGCGGGTTGCTGAGCAGCTCCACGGCCTTGGCCTCCAGCTCACCGCGGGTGATCTGGTCGCGCTCGAGCTCCCGGAGCTGGTCGTGCAGGGCGTCAGCGACCTCCGCCACCGTGGCGTCGAACCCCAGCGCGGTCCCGGTCGGCAGCTTCAACGTCAGTCGGCGAGTCGCGGGCTGCCCATCGAGCAGGTCGACCGCGTCGCCGGGACGGGCGTGGGAGAGGCGGACCCCGACCTCGGCGGCGTCCGCGGCGAGGCGTGCTCGGTGCGCCTCGATGTCGGCCTCGATCACCTTGGCCTCCGTGATCGCCAGCACTCTTCCCGGTGCTTGGTCGACCGCTGCCGCGGCCGCAACGTCGACCAACCCGATCGCGTCCTTGCCCAGTGCCCGGGACATCGAGGCGATCTTCCGGGCGACCCATGCAGGCAGCCGCAGGTCCTGGACCGCCTGCCACACCAGTGGCAGCCGGTGCCGCAGGTCTAGCGCATCGGCCGCCAAGCGCTTGGTTGCGACCAGTCCGCTGTGCCGGGCAATAGCCAGCTCGGCCCAGCACAGCTCGCGCACCGCGGGCGTGCCCTCGCCGCCGAACTCCACCAGCTGGTCCGCGCCCGGCGCCCGCCCCTCGCCTGGATCGTCAGCGTGCAGGTCCGCCCACTGCAAGACCAGCCGAATATCCTCGACCGCTTGCCGGCGCTGCTCGAGCGTCAGCTCCTCCGCTGCAGCCAACACCGCCGCGGGATCGAGGTCGAGGATGTTCGAGATCATGACCTGAGTATAATCGAACATAGTTACGAATACAAGAATCGAAGTCTCGCCGGACATCACGCGGCGCCGGTTGACTGCGGGGGTGACGCTGAAGCCGTCCCCTGCTCAGACGCTCTCGCGGATCAGCGACCAGTACGGGCCGAACTCCGACTCCCGGCAGAGGCGCCCGAGCTTGCGGTACTCGCGGTGAATGGCACCGACCAGGTGCCGCATGCCGATCACCCCGGAGTCGGCCGCGGCGAGATAGGCGGCCGTGACCGCCGAGGACCGGATCGAACCTCCGGCCAGCTCGAAGGAGTCGGCGAGGAAGCGGAGGTCGACGTCGGGCGAGCGACGTACCGTCGTCCCGAGGCAGGTGTCCCACAGCGCGTGCCGGTGGTGGGCGTCGGGCATCGGGAAGTCGACCATCATGTCGAGCCGCCGGGTGAACGCCTCGTCGATGTTGGCACGGAGGTTGGTCGCCAGCAGAGCCAGTCCGTCGAACGACTCCATCCTCTGCAGCAGGTAGGCGCTCTCGACGTTGGCGTAGCGGTCGTGGGCGTCGCGCACCTCCGACCGCTTGCCGAAGACGGCGTCCGCCTCGTCGAAGAGGAGTACGGCGTTGACGCCCGCGGCCGCGACGAACACCCGCTCGAGGTTCTTCTCGGTCTCGCCGACGTACTTGTCGACAAGGGTCGCGAGGTCGACGACGTACAGCTCCAGCCCGAGGTCGTGGGCGATCACCTCGGCCGACATCGTCTTGCCGGTGCCGGAGTCGCCGGCGAACAGCGCTGCCACACCGCACCCGCGACCGCCACCCGGCCGCATCCGCCAGTCGCCCAGCACCTGCTCGCGATGCCGCGCCCTGAGCGCCACCTCCTGCAGCGACGTCAGCACCGCCGGCGGCAGCACCAGGTCCGCCCACGAGACCGCCGGCTCGACCCGGCGCGCCAGCCGCTCGAGCGCCGACCCGTTGCCGGACCGGGCACCCACCCGCAGGTGACCGGCCGTGATCCGTCCGTCGGGGTCGACCAGCGCCTGCACGCGAGCGGCCTCCGCCGCGCGCGCCACCTCGTCCGGTCGCATCCGGAACTGCGCCGTCGCGTCGAAGGCGTCCGACCCCGTCACGGTCCCGGCCAGCGCGAACCGCCACACGGCGTTGCGCTCCTCGTGGGTGCTGGCCGCCACCTGCACGATCAGCGGCGGGTGCGGCATCCAGGCGGGATCCCATGACACGTCTCCGAAGACCAGCAGGGGGCGCGGGTCCGCTACCAGGCACTCGAGCAGCTCGGGCCGCTCCTTCACCGCCGACACCGGGCCCGCCACGATGCCGCAGCCGGACAACCGGGCCTCCCGGGCGGCGAGCCGGGCGATCCGCGCCGCATCGGGCTGCCGCACCAGTCGGTCGAGATCGATCACGAGCGGCCGGTGACCGGTGAGGCGGAGCGCCTCGACCGCCAGCACGCGGCCCGACCCGGTCGCCGGCTCGCGGAGGTAGGCGAGCGTCGCGCCGGCACCTAGCGCGCGGGCAAGGGGCGACGGGTCTCCCCACGGCACGTCGGGGACGCTGCCGATCACCGGGACCAGTTCCGCGTCGGGGGTGTCGACGCCGAGGAGGTACGCCGCGACGCGTTCGGACACCCGCATCGCCCGCCCGGGGAACGGACGGTCCGGCTCGTCGAGCTCCACCAGCCCGAGCCGGATCAGCGGACCGTGGAGCAGGTGCGTGTAGCCACCGGCCGACGCCAGCGGCACGCCGGCGAGCTCGAGGGCGACCGCCACCGAGGGTCGGCGCCGGCTGACGTCGTCGTTGAGGTAGCCGAAGAACGCCTCGAACCGCGGGTCGGCGTCGGCCGCGATCCCGACGAGGAGCAGGTCGACGTCGACCGGGTCCAGCCCGAACGTCGCGCTCAGGTCCCGCAGCCGGAGCGTCACCCCGGCGTCCTCGGCGGCGTCCGCCGCGGCCTCGCACGCCTCGAGCCGCTGCGACGTCTCCGGCCAGCTCACGGGCAGCCGCGGACCCAGGAGCAGCTGGTCGACGGCCTCGTCGCTGAGGTAGAGCCCACGGAACGGATCGTCGGGCGCCGGGTCGCAGGCACGTCGTACGGCGACGAGGTGGCGGATCCGCTCCTCGAGCACACCGAGCCGGCCGAGCACGTGCGCAAGGCTCGGCGAGGTCACCGCGACCTCCGGCGCCTGGCCGGGCCCACGGGCTGCGGCTCTGCCTTCGGCGGCGGCGCGTGCTGATGGCGCCGCGTGTCCATGCCACCGTCGACCGTGTCCTGGACGTCGAGGTAGACGCCGTCCTCCGCTGGCGGGCCGGCCGGGTACTCGCGTCCGGTCCACATCGGCGCAGTGACGACGAGGTCCAGCGACGGCTTGAGCTCGCCGCCCAGCGCGGACCAGACGTCGGCGAACGCACGATCCTCCGGGGGCGGCAGGCCGATCGTCATCTTGACGCCCTCCCGCGGCTCGGCCAGCTGGCCGACCACCAGGTGGTCGGGCAGTGCGTCGTACTTCAGGAAGGCCCGGAGCAGGTTGTCGAGCAGCTGGTGCTCGTCCTCGGAGCGCTGGGTCCACGCGGTCACCAGGTAGGAGAGCTTGTAGAACCGCGGCGCGGGGCGCCGAACGGTCACGTGGCCGTCGTCGTTCCGCTCCTCCAGGTAGCCCGCCGGGCGGCGCCGTACGTCCTCGCGGATGTCGTAGAGGTAGAGGTTGATGGTCGGAGCGTTGCGGCGGGCCGCCCAGTCCTTGGTCGGCGCGTCGAAGACCACCTCGAGGTCCGCCCCCTCGAGCGCCTCGGCGGTCACGATCTCCCGGAGCGCGGCGTCGACCTGTGCGATCACCGGGTCACCCCCTTCCCACGAATTGGGCGGACCGAGCTGCCGCAGGACGACGATCATCGGCGCCTCGAGCGGCATGAACTCGGCGGTCGACTGTGGCGGTCAGGACCCGCTCCCCAGGCAGGTCGCGACGCAGCACGAGCAGCGGGATCCGGACGCTGCCGTCGTCGGCGACCTGGTACGGCCCTCGATTCACGGTGATCGGATTCCGAAGTCCTCGCCGCAGGCTCCTTGTCGACCAGTCGACCTCGACCTCGGTGCCCGGCGGCATCTGCTCGCCGTACGCGAGCACGACCTGGCCCGGGTGGGCCACGGCCGGGAGGATGTGCAGCTCCGGCTGGAGGACGTCGAGCAGGGCCCGGTGCCTGTTGTTGGCGAGGTTCGGGTCCGGCGTCGTCGTGGTGACCCGGGCGACGATCGGCAGCCGCTCACCCTCGGAGTGCAGGCGCACCACGACGTCGAGCGCTCTGCCCGGTCACCGGGGCCGACGGTCCCGAGGGTCCGCAGGGCGCACGGGCCTGCACGACTAGGCAGAAGGGAAGGCGTGAGGCTGGGCATCGGGGAAGAGCCCCGCCGGCAAATCGACATCGAGCATCACGTCATCGACGGGATCGGGACCGAGGTTGCGGACGCACGACCGTGACCGTCCGCGACCCACCGACGTAGCCGACCGGCTCGTCGACGCTGACCCGGACCCGCAGGTCGCCGATGTCCCCGCGACTGAACTCGTAGGTCTCGCTGTCCTCGTTGTTGGAGGTCGGGATCGGGGTCGTGGACGTCGACCTTGGCGTCCGCGTCCCCGAGGATCGGGTCGTCGTGGGTGCACCTGCACCCGTAGGTTCGGGCTCCCCCGGATGCGAGCACTGCGAAGTCGCAGCCCGTGACCGTTGTCGGTGCAGCCGGGCGCACCGGCGCGACGGCGGCGAGCGCTCGCTCCCGGCGAGTACGACGTCTCCAGGTCCACGCCGAACGCCGGCGTCAGGCCGTCGTTCGTGACCGTGAACGTGGCGACGACCGACTCGCCGACCACTGCCGGACTGCCGGCGACGGAGACCGTGACCGCGACGTCGCCGCGGGTCGACTGGTAGGCCGGCTCGGTCTCCGGCCCGCGGCTCGTCGGTGACCGGTCGCAGGCCGGTGCCGTCCGGCGAGATCGCCCAGATGCCGCTGCTGGTCGGGCTGCCCGTGGGCTGGCCCGGTGAAAGAGATCTCGGTGCCGTCGGGCGCCAGGCGGGGTCCTCGGCGGACGAGAGGACCTACCGGCTCCCGGTGGGGCCCCAGCGCTCGTCGAGGAAGTCGAACCCGACGACGACGTCGTACCCGTCGACCTCCACCCCACCGACGATCCCGGTTCATCGGCCCAGCCGTCCGGGAGCCGGGTGGGCAGAAGCTCGCCGCCGTTGACGAAGGCGATGGTCGAGCCGTCGGGCGACCACGCCGGGCTCCGTCCGTCGAGCGCGTCGCAGCCCTCGAAACAGACCAGGATCGGGACGCCGGGCGCGGCCGGGGTGTCGGACGAGCGAGGGAGCTCCGGGACGCCTGTCGACCCGGCGAGCCCCCATCGGCGGGCGCCGTCGCGGGGCGCAGCACCCGTCGTGCCGGACTGGGCGACCACGAGGTGCTCGCTGTCGGGTGACCAACTCGGCGAGAGGTCAGCGCCGCCCGGCGGGCCGGCGAGCTGCGTGGTGGTCCCGGCGTCGAGGTCGTGGACCCAGACTCGCGCACTTCGCGACTCTCCCTCGCGTCCGTACCCGCACGAACGCGATCCTGCGTCCCGTCGGGTGACCAGACCGGGTCGAGGTCGATGTCACTGCTCCGCCGCTGCGCCGGCGGGAGCAGCTCCCGCGGCGCCGGTGCCGTCGGCGTCGGCGAGCATGAGCACCCGGGCGTCGAAGCTCTCCTCTTCGCCGTAGGCGTCCCTGCTGTAGACGATCTCGGTTCCGTCCGGCGAGTACGACGGCCCCGCCTCGTCGTACCGGTGCACGACCTCGGAGTCGTCAGTTTCGACCGCCCGCCGTAGCGACCCGGCGCTGGGTTCCGTCGGTCGCCCAGACGTCGCTGACGTCGGCGTCGACGACGCGTGCGCTCCGGCCGACGTCCAGGTCCGGACCGCGCGGTGAACACGATCCGGGCAGTCGACCCTCGTCCGAACGGCTCGAGCCAGAAGGGGTGGCTCTCCGCCGACCCCTTGGAGGCCGCGAGCGAGGTTGCCACGCCGTCGAAGTCGACCGCGGGCGGTCCGGTGCCCTCGTCTTCAGCGTCGGCGACCGGATCCCCGAGCGAGGCCACCCAGATGTCGCCGTACGGGTCCTCGTCGGTGGACGTGAACGCGAGGTGCGTCGGATTCTCCCAGGACGACCAGGCCGGCTCCCGCCCCTCGGGCCCGTAGGTGATCTGCCGTGCGCCTCGTCGTCGGGCGACAGGAACGCGATCTGTCCCCTGACCGCCGAACTCGACGATCGTGAAGGCGATCCACTGCTGCGTCACCATGATTGGCACGCAAATGGGGTCACAGGGCCGGAGCGGCGTGACGCTGACCACGTACTCCATCGCAGCCGGCTGCGACTCCTCGACGTCCGGGGTCGTGGTCAGGGCGACCGGGGCCTCCCATTCGCCCGCGGTCTCGTCCCGCTCGAGCGTGTAGAGGTCGGACAGAGCGCGTTGCTCGGGTGAACCACCCTCCGCTGCCCGGCTGAAGACGAGCGCACCATCCGCCGTCCAGGTCGGCCAGAGGTCGGTCGCCGCGCCCTCGGTGACCTGGACAGTCGTCCAACCGGGCTCACAGCTCCCGGGCGCAATGGCTGCGGCCTCTCCCGGCACTGCCCGCGCCGGCCGATCGCTCCTGGGCCGCCTTCGACCAGCCCGGCGCCGGCCGGCTGATGATGATCTCGGGTGGCGACGTCACGTAGATGTCCCAGTCCTCCTCCTCGGGATCGGGATCGGAGTCCTGGGCATAGGCGACCGAGCCGTCCGACAGCACGACGGGATGGGTCTCGGCCGTGTCGTTGCACGTGATGCGCTCGACAGAGAACGCGGTCTGGACGTACACCTCCCCGGAGGGGTGCTGCCGGGTGCTGACGAAGGCCGGCGGGGACCCCGGGATGCCCGCCGGCCTCCCCCTCGTGACGCGGGCCCGCCTGGAAGCCGCTCAGCTCGGTCGCATAGGAATCCGGTGCGCCTTCCACGAAGTAGGCCTCGCCGGTCTCGTTCTCGACGACACCGGATCTGGTAGAGGGCGTCGTCGTCGTCGGTGAACGCGACTCGCGGCGGATCGAACGGGTCGAGCGGATCGGCCCAGGTGACCGTCGCCGTGGCGGTCGGCTCGCCTGGGTCGCATGCGCCGTTACGGACCGACGTCCGCACAGGCGGTGAGGGTGTCGACGCCGGGCTGGTTGCCCGTCCATCCGTAGCTCGCCGCCCCGCCGGCGCCGGTCCGCACGAGCCGAAGAATGGGGATTGGCTCCTTCGACGGACACCAGGATGTCCCGGAACGCCCTGGGCAGGCCGTCGCGGGTAGTCAGGTCCAGGTCGACGGCGTGCTGGGTGTCGGTCTCCGCGTTGCGCGGTCGTCTGAGAGGCGGTCAGCACCAGCTCCACCGGCTGCCACGACGGCTGCCAGTCCGAGACCGTCTCGTCCGCGGAGAGCCGGGTCTGGTCGCGGCCGTCCGCGTCCATCCTCCACACCCCCAAGATCGGGTCGTTCCTGCTGTAGAGGATGAACCCGCCGTCGGGCGACCACACCGGGTCCAGCTCGGGATCTGGGTCGTCGGTGAGCGGGACGGGTTTCTCCCCGTCGGCGTCGACGGCGTAGATGTCGTGGTTTAACTCCTCACCCTCGACCTCGCCCACCTTGAAGACGATCCGTTCGCCGTCCGGCGACCAGTCGGGAGTGGCGACGTTGCCGCCGTCGGCGGCGCGGAAGATCACCCGCGGGCCCGCCCCGTCGGAGCGTGCCACGACGAGCTCTGTGCTCACAGCCGCGACGCCCGTCCGCGTGTAGGCGATCAACCGACCGTCGGGGGACCATGCCGGGCCTTCGACTCTGGCGTCGTCGTCCCCGGGCGGCGTTGCGATGAGGAGCTGCTCATTGTCGCCGTTGGCATCCATCACCCAGATCTGGCGGGAGCCGGGCGCACCGTCCCGGTCCCGGGTGAACAGGATCCGGCTTCCGTCCGGAGACCAGGCCGGCTCGGAGTCGCCTGGGCCGTCCGTCAGCTGGGTGACGTCGGTGCCGTCGGCGTCAATGGCGAACACGCCGCCGCCGAACTCCCCACCGGCCGAGAACGCCACCCGGGTGCCGTCGGGCGACCACGCCGGGTCGGAAGCGCCCTCCGAGTTGCCGACGTCGACCAGCTGCCGGACCCCCCGCCGTTCGGCTCCATCACGTAGATATCTCTGCTCCCGTCCCGGGGGGACACGAAGGCGATGAGCCCGTTGTCTCCTGGAAACGCCGCCGCGACAGCGCTAGCGGCGGCGACCTGCTCTGCGTCGGCGGACGTGCCGCTGACGAATGCCGTGAGCGGGAGCACCACCGCCACACCGACGGCGGCAGCGGTCAACCGCGGGACACGCCTCACCGGTCCTCCTCGTCTCGCGACGGTCAGCTCCGCTGCCCACTGTCGTGCCGGAGGCACGTCCGCGGCACCGGAGCGCAGCCCGTCGAACGGGCATGGCCCCCGTGCCGATCGGGCAGCATCAGATCAGGCCGTGCCGCATCGCGAACGCGACCGCGTGGGATCGGTTGCGCAGCTGCAGCCGGGTGGTCACGTCGTGCAGGACGTTCTTCACCGTCCGCTCGGAGTAGGCGAGCCGTCCGGCGATCTCGCCGGTGTCGCAGCCGTCGGCCACCAGCCGGAGAACCTCGATCTCACGGGTCGCGAGGCCGTTGAAAGCCAACCCGCGCGGCGCCAGGACGCCGCGCTGGAGCGCACCGACCTGGCCGAGCAGCTGGCCGAGCAGGTCGGCGGGCACCGTGCCTTCGTCGCAGGAGGCCCTGGTGATCGCGCCTACCAGTCGGTCTGCGCTTGCTTCGTGCCGGCGGAGCAGCGCGACGACGCCGGCCTCTGCAGCGGCGACCACGTCGCCGTCCGCGAGGTCGCCCGCGACCAGCACCAGCCGGGTCTCCGACGTGCGCTGGTAGCACTTGAGCATCCTGATGGTCCGCTCGTCGACGCGGTCGACGACGACCACGGCGACGTCGGCGGCCTCGCGCTCGGTCTCGGTCAGGAGCTTGACCTCCGGCCGCGGCCGCAGGTGACTGACGACACCTGCCTGGAGGATCGGGTCGAATGCGTCGACGTAGACGCTCACGCGGTGCAGCGGTGCTGTCATGATCAACTCCCACCTCAGTGCCGCCCGCGGGGGATCGGGCGACCGGGAAGACTGAAGCAGGCGCCCCTATCAGCCCACTCAACGGCGACTCAACGGGCAGGATCCGGTGCCCGGACGGCCACCCGAACGCCGCTGCACCGCACTTGGGCCGTCCGTACCGTCAGGATCATGACGACGACTGCGAGTCTGGAGTCCACCGAGGTCCGCCTGGACCCCGGGAGCGAGGCCGTCGTCCCGATCCAGATCCGCAACAACGGCACGGTCGTCGAGGGCTACGAGCTCTCGGTGATCGGCGTTCCCGGCGAGTGGGCGACGGTGGAGCCGCCCACCGTGTCGCTGTACCCGGGAACGACGACGACGGCGACGATCACCTTCCGCCCGCCCCGGTCGGCGCGCACGGTTGCAGGCGAACAGAAGTTCGGCGTCTGGGTGCTGCCGACCGAGCACCCGGAGCTGGCCGTCGTGCCCGAGGGTGTCGTCGAAGTGCTGCCGTTCCTCGAGACGACCGCCGAGCTGATCCCGAGGACCTCGCAGGGCCGCAAGGGCCGGCACCAGGTCGCGGTCGACAACCGCGGCAACGTGCCGGTGAACGTGCTGATCGCCGCCCAGTCCGACGGCGAGCAGCTGCAGTTCAAGCTGGACCAGGTCGGCCTGGCCGTCCAGCCTGGCGAGGCGAGGTTCGTGCAGCTGCGGGCCAAGGCGCGCAAGCGGCTGTGGCGAGGCCAGCCGGTCACCCACCCGTTCGTGGTCCTGGTGTCTCCACAGGACAGCACTCCGGTGGAGCTGCCGGGCAGCTACGTGCAGACGCTGGTCGTCCCGAAGTGGCTGTGGTGGCTGGTCCCGCTGCTGCTCCTGCTGTTGGGGCTGCTGCTCGCGCTCTGGTTCTGGGTGCTCAAGCCGACCATCGAGTCGCAGGCCAAGGAGGCGGCCGAGGAGTCCGCCGAGCAGGCGGAGAAGGCTGCGGAGCAAGCCGAGGAGGACGCCGAGGAGGCAGGCGCGCCGCGGACGGCGCGAAGACGGCCGCCGACGACGGCCCCACCGACGGCCCCACCGACGGCCCCACGCGATGACCCGCAAGCCGCGCTTCGTCGTCGACTGACATCAGCCGGCGGCTGGCCACGCTGCCGAGGACAACGGCACCCGCTCGGACAGCTTCCCGCTGGAGGACGAGGACGACACGTTCGCACTCACCGACGTGCTGCTCAGCAACCCGCAGGGCGACTTCGGCCGGGTGGAACTGCTCGTCGACGGGGAGGTGCTGCTTCCACGCGCTGGAGAACTTCCGCGACCTCGACTTCCACTTCGTGTCACCGATCCAGGTGACCGAGGGGATCACCATGGAGGTGACTGCCGGACGCCGGGCGAGCCCCCGGACGCCGTTCCGAGGACGAACTGCGACGTCGCGGCCCTGCTCGGCGGCGTGCTGACCCACCCCGTCTCCCAGGAGTGAGCCGGCGACGACTCAGCGTGAGCCGGTGACCGACGTGGCGGCGGTCGTCGCGACGCCCAGTGAAGCGAGCACCTCGGCGTAGGAACGACGGGCGCCGGCGGCTCCGGCATGGTTGCCGGCGGCCTGCTGGGCGGCGATCAGCAGCCGCCACGACGCATCGCGGAAGGCGTCGATGTCGATGCTCCGGCGCGCCGCCGCGGCGGCCTGGTCGGGCCGGCGCAGCTCGAGATGCAGGCGCCCGAGCCGCGCCGCCGCCTCTGCGGCCCTGGCCTGGTAGTGCTCCCGGTGCGGGAGGACCCACTCGGTGGGCCCGTCCTCGGGAAGAACCTCGCCGACATACAACGCGAGCGCCATCTCCAGCTCCTCGATCGCGCGCTCCGGATCGCCGCCGGCGTACGCGACGTCCGCAGCGGCCGTGCCCGCATCGAACGCGCGCAGGTCCGACACGGACGAGCCGGGAAGGGCAAGGAGGTAACGGTCGCCGTCCCGGACTATCAGCCGGCTGGCCCCCCGCGCCACCCCGGGCTCGAGCGCGGTCCGCAGACCGGAGACGCAGACGTGGAGATTGTGCAGCGCTGCCGCCAGGTCCAGCTGGGGCCACATCGCCTCGGCGATCACCTCGCGATGGACCGGATGCCCGGCGTGCAACGCGAGCAGCCGGAGCAGCGCGCGCGCCCGGGGCCGGACGCCTCCGAGGTCGGGCTCCGCGCCGTCGATCAGGATCTCGAAGCCTGCCGAAGCAGTGGACCTCGAGTGGGGCGACGTCGGCGACCACCGTGGCCGCAGAGGGACGGGCAGCGTTGACCCCGGTCCACGCACCCAGGCCCAGCCGGTCGACCTCGTCCTCGGCGGCGCTCAGTCGGTCTCGGTCGTCGCGGCAGCGCGCCAGCGCCAGTCGGGCGAGCGCCAGCGGACCCGGCACCTGGGCGCTGTGGGCGAACCCGACGGCCGACTCGGCCTCCCTCGTCGCGTCGGGGAGTCCGGCAGCGACGGCTGCCAGCGCCTGTCCACTGCGAGCCCAGGCCTCCAGCGCCGGGGCGTCGAGCTCGCGGCACCGACGTGCGACGTCCTCGAAGACACGGAGCGCGGGTCGGCCCGCCCGGAGCTCGGCCATACCGCCGGCGGCAACGAGCAGCAGCGCGGCCCAGGCGTCGCCACGCTCGTCGGCTTCGTTCACCTGTGCGGCGACGGCGTCCGGGTCGTCAGCCCGGGCCAGACCGCCTGCTACCCGCGCGAACCACGGCAGACCGAGATCCTCCGCCTGGAGCGCGACGTCGTCGGCCAACGCCGGGCGGTCAGGGCGCAGGGCCGCTGCGAGGAGATCTGTCGCGCACGAGAGCACCGGGTCGGTAACGCGGCCCATGGCGCGCTCGAGCATGACACGCGCGGAGTCGAGGGCGCCAGCGACCATCAGTTCGGCAGCGGCCAGCACCGTCTGCTCCTGCCGCGGCAAGGACGGCTGCCGGTCGGGGTTCGGTCGCCTTACGGCCGCTCTCAGGAACTCGCTCCAGCGGTCCGCCGGCTGGAGGTCGCCGATGGTCCAGGTCCGGCAGGTGCGCTCGATCTGCTCCGCAGTGGTCGCCGCTGGGGCGGACTCCGGGGTCGGGCCAGCGGCGAGCAGGACGCGGGCGGCATCCAGCCGCCCGTTCCTGCGGGCGAGCTCGGCGCGCGCCGCGCGCACCAGGGGGTGGACCGTGAACTCGCGGGGGACGCTGTCGAGCCAGCTCAGGTCGCGGTCGCCCACCACGTCGTCCCAGGACTCCGCCAGCAACGTCAGCGCGTCCGGCCAGGCCCCGGCAGCGGCCCACGAGCGCATGGCGGCAGGCGCTGTCGACGGCACTGAACGGCCGATCTCGTCGGAGAGGATCTCCGCCGCCGCACGGAACCGCTGGTCGACGGCACGCTGGCCGTGTTCGGTGATCAGCTGCCACACCAGGTGGTCACGGACGACTCGCGGCAGGGTGAACCCCGAGCCGTGCTCAGCTGAGATCAGCACTCCCCGGCGGGCCAGCCGGTCGAGCGCGTCGTCGCTGCCCGTTCGTTCGAGGAGCTGGTCGCACCGGCTGCCGACGAGCACCTCGAACGGCGCCGTGTCGCGGAGCATGCGGAGCTCCCGGGGTCGAGGTTGGCGAGGTAGGTGCGCCCGAGATACTCCCGCGCGTAGCGGGGATGGCTCCCGGCGGCGGTGATCGCGCGGCGCCGGGCGGTCACGGCGCGACCCGCCATGCCCTGGTGGACCAGCTGGAGCGCAGCCGCCCAGCCCTCGGTGCGCTCCGCGAGGCGACGGGCGTCCTCGCCGCCGAGCGGGACGCGGTACTGGCTGCGGAACAGGTCGGCGATCTCGGAGCTGCGGAACCGGAGCTGCGATGGCCCGACGACGGTGCTCGCCAGCTCCGATCGCGCCAGGTTGAGCGGCGGCGGCACCCGGCTGCCGATCGCCAGGTGCACGTGCGCTGGCGTGGCCATCAGCAGCCGCTCGAGGAGCGCTCCGACCCGGTCGGATGCGATCTGCTCGAATCCGTCGATCACGACCACGACCGGGTCTGTCCGCGCGTCGAGCGCCACCATCAGGTCATCGACGGCGGGGGTCCGGGGAAGTCCGGGCACGAGTGGACGCAGGGCCGCGGACAACCCGGTGAGCGTGTCCACGAGCGGATCGCTCGGTCAGCCGGGTCGGCCCGCCACCACAGCACGTCGACCGAGGCATGGCGAGCCCAGTGGCCGAGCGCCGTGGTCTTGCCCCAGCCGGGTGGCGCGACGACGGCGCACACCTGGACATCGAGCACTCGGTCGAGAACCGCGTTCAGGCGTTCCCTGACCAGTCCATTGCACGCGCGGCAGCCTCACGTCCGGCGACGGGGACGGCCGTGGCGCGGACGCGGCCGGAAGGGATATCCGGTCGGCCCCTGCGAGGACCGCTGGCTGTTCGCCCCTGCGGACAGGACCCCGCCAGCGTCTGCGCCAGTTCCGGATCCGACACGATCCCTCCGTCTGCGCCTCCCGAGCGGGCGGCTGAGCTCCCGGACCTCAGCGGAGCACCCTCGTCCTGCCCCTATAGGCATGGTCACGCTACCGAGACACCAATGTGGCGGAATACAGGGATTTCCCTCGGAAATCCTGAGTGCGACTCTTGGCGCCGAGTCAGCCGAGCTCGACCACGATGTCCAGGTGGCCGGCGTGACGCGCGTACTCGGCGAGCACGTGGAAGCAGATCCACTCCAGGGTGGGCGGGTCCTCGGCGAACCGGCCCTCGGTGGAGCCCGACCGCGTCGAGGGGGTACGACGCCAGCACCTCGCGGGTCCGCTCTCCGATCGCCTCCAGCCGATCGGCGTACTCCTCGGCTGTCACGTCCTCCGCGACCTGCCAACGGCCCTCGACGCCTTCGTCCCAGGGCTCGTCGACGTTCCAATCGCCCCACGGTTCAGCGACCTGCTCGCCGAGGAAGCCCCAGACGAACCACCGCTGCTCCATGTGCAGCACGTGGCTGAGCAGCTCGATCGGCGTCCAGCCGGACGGCACCCGCGCGGTGCGCTGCTGCTCCGGCGTCAGTCCGAGGACGCCCCGGATCATCTCGCTGCGCACCCAGTCGAGGTAGTCGGCCCAGCGCGCGGCGCCGGCCGGTCCCGTCTTCGGCGGCTCCTCGCTGTTGCGTGCCATCCGGTGGTCTTCGGGTTTCGAGGCTCGCTGCGGTCGCACCTCAACCACCGCGCTGTGGTCCGATGTAGTTGCCGCTCTCGTCCCAGTGCTCGGCGACCTTCTTGCTCGGCTGCACCCGCGGTGGCTCCCCCGGCATCTTCGGGTAGTCCGGCGGGAAGTTGAGCTCGCCGCCCGGCAGCTCCTCCCACAGCTGGAGCAACGGCTCGAGCGAGAACGCCTCGTCGTCGATGGTCGCCCATGGGTCGCCGTCGGCGACCCGGTCGGGAACGGTGAAGAGGTTGTACTCGCGCGGGTCGGTCACCCCGGCGAGCTCGTCCCACGACATCGGGGTCGAGACCGGGGCGCCGGGGATCGGGCGCAGCGAGTAGGCCGACGCGATCGTCCGGTCGCGGTTGTTCTGGTTGTAGTCGACGAAGATCCGCTCGCCGCGCTCCTCCTTCCACCACGCGGTCGTCACGCCCTTGTCGCGCCGCTCGAGCTCGCGCCCGAAGCCGATCGCCGCGTGCCGCACGTCCTCGAACGTCCACTGCGTCTCGATCCGGACGTAGATGTGGATCCCGCGGTTGCCCGACGTCTTCGGATAGCCCCGGATGCCGAGCTCCTCGAGCACCTCGCGAGCGACGCCGGCGACGCGGACGGCATCGGTGAAGGTCGTGCCGGGCTGCGGGTCGAGGTCGATCCGGAGCTCGTCGGGGTGGTCGACATCGGTGCGTCGTACGGGCCAGGGATGGAAGGTCAGCGCGCCCATCTGCGCGCACCAGACCGGCACCGCGATCTCGGTCGGACAGATCTCGTCGGCGGTCCGACCGGACGGGAAGGTGATCCCCACCGACTCGAGATAGTCGGGAGCGCCCTTCGGCACCCGCTTCTGGTAGAACGCCTCCGCGTCCTTGTCCCACGGGCCGGTGGCCAGCTTGAAGCCCTCGCGTACGCCGCTGGGCCACCGCTCCAGCGCGGTCGGCCGGTCGCGGAGCGCGCGCATCAGACCATCGGCCACGCTGACGACGTACTCGGCCACCATCAGCTTGGTGACCTCGGGCGTCTTGTCGGTGGCCTCGTAGATCACCCGGTCGGCGCTCGAGATCCGGACAGCACGGTCGCCGGCCTGCACCTCGGCGGCAGCGGTCTTCGCCATGCCGACGACCCTAGAGGGTGCTACCGACGACTGAAGTTGGCGGCGACGCCGAATTCCGTCCGTCTGCGCAGGGTGGCGCCGACCGGGACGTCCCGCTCGCTCACCCGGGTCTGGAACCGCACCGCGATCGTGTAGTCACGGGACGAGCGCTGAGCCTCAGGCCTCGTCGGCCGGCTCGAGGGTCAGGCTGATCGAGTTGATGCAGTAGCGGTCGCCCGTGGGGGTGCCGTAGCCGTCGGGGAAGACGTGGCCGAGGTGCGAGCCGCAGTTGGTGCAGCGGACCTCGGTGCGCTTCATCCCCATCGAGCTGTCGTCGATGTACTCGATCGTGTCGCTGATCGGCTGGTAGAAGCTGGGCCAGCCACACCCGGAGTGGAACTTCGTGTCCGACTCGAAGAGCTTGGCCTGGCACGCCTTGCAGCGGTAGACGCCCTTGGTCTCGACATCGGTGTACTCGCCCTTGAACGCCCGCTCGGTGCCGGCCTTGCGGAGCACGGCGTACTCCTCGGGAGTGAGCTCGGCCTTCCACTCCTCGTCGGTCTTCTCCACGTTGTAGGTCATGGAATCGAGGCTACCCACGCGGCGTTCGCCGCACGCCGGCGTCAGGTAAAGATTCGTCAGGTCTCGTCGCCGACGGGCAGGCCGTCCGCGCGCCATGCATCGAAGCCACCCTCGACATCGGTGGCCCGTTGGATGCCCAGGCTCTGCAACGCGTCGGCGGCCAGCGAGGACTGGTAGCCCTCCTGGCACAGGACGATCACCCGACGGTCGTACGACGCCTCGGGGACCCGGGCGTCGCTGCGCGGATCGAGCCGCCACTCCAGCACGTTGCGCTCGATGACGAGCACGGGGAGCGACGCGGGGACCTCCCCGTGCGTTGCCCGCTGCGCGGCCGGTCGGATGTCGACGATCAACGCGTTCCCCGTGGTGAGCTCGTCGTAGGCGGCGCGGGGCGTGATCCGCTCGAGGCGCGAGCGGGCGTCGGCGAGCAGCGCGTCCACTCCGTCGTACCTGCATGGTGGAAACGGTACTCACCACTGCTCCCCCGCCTGCTCGACGCCGAGCACCTCGAGCCGGTCGCCGAGGAAGCGGAAGCGGGTCATGGTCGTGAGCCGGGGCGAGTACGCGTGCAGCGAGAGGGCCGGCCGGAAGTTGGGGTTGCGGACGTCGTGGGCATAGCCGGCGCCGAAGGCCTTGCCGCCGCCGACGCCGTGGTCGACGAGCTGGAGTCCACCATCGAAGGTGTGCTCGGTCAGCGACCCGCGCAACACCGTGAAGGCGCCGGCGGACGCACCGTGGTCGTGCCAGTCGGTGACAGCTCCGGGCGGCCACGAGATCGAGCCAGAGCTCGTAGTCATCGGTGGCGAGCAGGCGGGTCCACGTCCGCTCGTGCGGGTCGGCATCGAGGACGTGGAGGAGGTCGGGGTCGGCGGCGTGGTCGCGCACGACCTGGAGCAGGGGAAGGACGGCGATCTGGGTCATGCTCTCCATAGTGCAGTAAGTTACTAGACTTTCCAAACAATGAAGTCTCGGCGAGTTGGTCAGCCGTCGACCGGCACCAGTGCCCCGCTGACCACGACCACACCCGCGCCGTACTCCTGGTCGGCCCAGGCCTGGATCGAACCGTCGTCGAACAGCACCGAGGCTCCGAGCGGATAGCTCTCCCCGCCCCAGCTGAGCACGCCCGGGAGGTCCCCGAGCTCCCGTCCGATCCGACGGAGATCGTCCCCGGTCATGACCGCCTCTGAGATGCAGAGCGGGCCGCCCCAGACCTCGCGGATCGCCGCCTCGGCGCCGGCCAGGTCGTCGGTGACCGAGACGTTGAGGATCGATGTAGCGGGGGTCGCTCATCGCGATCTCCCACTCCAGCCCGCTGGGCTCCTCGTCCGCCACCGGGTTGATGGAGTGGTCGACCCAGAGCTCGCCGAACGTCGGCAGCCGCCGGGCGACTCGCGCGGCTTGATCGATCGCTTCCGCGGTCGTCGTCGCCGGGTCGACCGGGCCCAGCCGCCGTCGGGCTCCGGGCACGGGGTCGTCGAACGGGATCCTCGTCCGGTGTCGGGTGCGGTCGTACGTCCGCCGCCGGCACGACCTCCGTCGGCGTGACCGATCCTGGCCGTCGAACGTGCCGGTGACGACGAACCCGCCCCACTTCGTGCCGCTGACGTCCTCGAAGTCGCCCCGTGCTCGGCCCAGTCCCAGCCGATCGAGCACGGTCCGCCGCACTGCGGCGGCAGCGACTCGTCGACGCCGCTCCGAGCAGAGCTCCGCGCCGTCGCCGTCGTCGATGACCGTGACCGGGCCACCGGTCGTGACCTCACCGTCGGCTTCTGGGATCTCGGTCGGCCGGTCCACCACCGGGGCAGCTCGCCTCTGGCTCGGACGTCTCGCTGCCGCAGGCAGCGAGGAGCAGGAGCGCGGCCAGGCCGGCGACGTACGAGTCTTCATACTGGTACGACGCGCCACCGGCCGAGTCCGTTCCCTTAGGGCAGCCGGTCGACCAGGTCCGCGATCTCGACCCGGGCGCCGGTGTAGAACGGCACCTCCTCGCGCACGTGGCGGCGGGTCTCGGAGCCCCGCAGGTGGCGCATCAGGTCGACGATGCGGGTGAGGTCGTCGGCCTCGAAGGCGAGGATCCACTCGTAGTCCCCGAGCGCGAACGACGGCACCGTGTTGGCGCGCACGTCGGGATAGTCGCGGGCCATCTGGCCGTGCTCGGCGAGCAGGCGACGGCGCTCGGCCTCCTCGAGGAGGTACCACTCGTAGGAGCGGACGAAGGGGTAGACCGACGACGTAGGCGTGGGCCCGCTCGTCGGCGAGGAACGCCGGCAGGTGGCTGCGGTTGAACTCCGCCGGCCGGTGCAGCGCCATCTGCGACCAGACCGGCGCCAGCCGGGTGCCGAGGGCGGTACGACGGAGCCGGTGGTAGGCGCGCTGGAGCTGGTCGCTGGTGGCGGCGTGCCACCACACCATCAGGTCGGCGTCGGCGCGGAGGCCGGCGACGTCGTACACACCGCGGACGACGACGTCGTCGGCGGCGAGCTCGGAGAGCAGCGCCTCGACCTCGGCCGCCTCGCTCTTGCGGACGACGTCGTCGCTGCCGATCGGGCGCTCGAGCTTGAACACCGACCACATCGTGAAGCGGACCGTGTCGTTGAGCTCGTTGATCTTGGCGGCGTTGGACTTGATGTCCGCCTGCGGGTCGCTCATGTGTCCATTGTGCCGGTGCCAGTCTGCTGCGCCCGTAGCCCGCCTCCAGCGCCCGCACGATCGCGTCCGCCCGGCCGGAGACCCCGAGCTTGGCGTAGATCGCGGAGACCGTGTTGCGCACCGTCTTGTTGGAGACGTAGAGCTCGCCGGCGATGTCGTCGTTGGAGCGGCCGGCGGCGACCATCCGGAGCACGGAGCGCTCACGTTCGGTGAGGTCGGGGAACGGCTCGTCCTCGACCTCGCGGGCGGTGCCACTCGCCAGCAGCGCCGCCACCTGCTGGGCCATCGACGCCCCGAAGACCATCCCGCCGCCGGCGGCGGTACGGATCGCGTTGTGCACCTCCTCGGCACCCGAGCCCTTGAGCAGGTAGCCGCACGCACCGGCGCGGATCGCGCTGAGGATGGTGTCGTCGTCCTCGTTCATGGTGAGCATCAGGATCCGCAGCCCCGGGTTGCGGCCGACGAGGAACCGGGTCGCCTCGATGCCGTCGAGCTGCGGCATCTGGATGTCCATCACGACGACATCCGGCTCCGCCTCCCCGACCACGTGCAGCGCCTCGCGGCCGTCGGCGGCCGAGCCGACGACCTCGATGCCGTCGAGCGCGCCGAGCAGTGCGGTGAGGCCGTCGCGGACGATCTGGTGGTCGTCGACGACGACGACACGGATCGGGCTGGACGGGGCGGTCATGCGGTGCTCCTGAGTGGCAGTCGGGCGCTGACGACGGTGCCGCCGCCGTCCGGGCAGGTGATGTCGGCGCGGCCGCCGAGCTCGGCGGCACGTTCGCGGACGCTGACCAGGCCGACACCGGCCTGACGTTCGGGGTCGATGCCGACGCCGTCGTCGGCGAGCTCGATGACGAGTGCGTCGTCGGTCAGGTCGAGGGTGAGCGTGGCCGCGCTGGCGCGGGCGTGGCGGGAGACGTTCGTGAGCGCCTCACCCGCGATCCGGTAGGCGGCCACCTCGACCGCCGCCGGCAGCTGTCCGTCGAGGTCGGATGCGGTGACGGAGAGGGGGATCTCGAGCCGGTCGGCCTGCTGCCGGATCGCGCCGACGAGTCCCCGGTCGTCAAGGGCCGGTGGTCGCAGGTCGTGCACGAGTCGTCGTACGTCGGCGACGACGGTCTGCACGTGCTCGCTGATCCCCGCCAGTTGCCGCTTCGCGGCCTCGGGATCGGTGTCGACCGCCATCCGCGCGGCCTCCAGCTGGAAGACGGTGCCGCTGAGGGAGGGGCCGAGACCGTCGTGGAGGTCGCGACGAATCCGCCGCCGCTCCTCCTCGCGAGCGGTGACCAGTCGCTCGCGGCTCTGCTGGACCTCCTCGGCCAGCTGGCTGGTGCGGACGGCGGTGGCCGCTTGGCGGACCAGGTCGCCCAGCAGCTGCTCGTCGCGGGTCGAGAGCCGGCTGCGCACGCCCTTGGCCGGCAGCACCAGCCGACCTACCTCCGCACCGCGATAGGTGATGGGCAGGGTCCGTACGACGGCCGGCCGGTCGCCGTGGGTGGTCACCATCCGCTCGCCGTTGCTCCAGTCGACCTCGAGGCTCACGAACCGGACGCCGAACGCGGCGGCGACGGCGCGGGCGACGGCGGCCAGCTGCTCACCCGCGTCGTCGGTGTTCTCGAGGGTCGACGACAGGCTGGCGAGGGCGTCGTACCTGTTGCCCCGCTCGCCGAGCATCCGGCGCTTGATCGCCGAGGAGAGGCGCATCCGGAGCGGTCCGTAGAGCGCAACGGCAACGACCAGTACGACGGCGACCACCTGCGCCTGGGTGAGGTCGTCGTCGAGCAGGAGAGTCAGGACGCCGAGCACGACGGCGTCGGCCGCGACGAGAGCCACGACGATCGCGACGACGACCATGGTCCGGCCGAGCAGGTCGTCGATCGCCACGAGGGTCGGTCGGACGATGGCGACCGTCATCGCGGCACCGGGCAGCACCATCGCCACGACGATGCCGACGTAGTCGGTGCCGTCGAGGTCGAGCACGACCACGCTCACCAGCTGGTAGCCCACGATGACCACGACGCTCCAGGCCAGCCAGCGCATCCGGTCGCGGGTCAGGCCGCGGGACTGTTGGTACCGCACCACGACCAGCACCAGCGCGACGACGAACGCGGCCAGGAATACCCCGATGAGGAGCGGGCGGACCGTGTCCACGTTGCCGTCGAGGGCGTTGATCGTGACCGGGTCGACGTTGATCTCGGGCGGCAGAGCCCGCATGGTCGCGCTGAGCGCACCCTCCAGCGGCATCACCAGCAGCGCCAGCCCGCACCCGACCGCGGTCGCCAGGGCGGCGCGACCGATCACGCCCCACACGCCCGGCATGAACCGGCCGTTGGGGAAGATGAGGACGAGCGCCATGATCGAGACCGGCAGGAACGCGCCGAACCGCTCGAGGAACCACACCGAGAACGTCATCCACGGCCAGATGTGCTCGTCGGTCACGCCGGCGCGGATGTAGGACTGGGCCAGGCCGTCGAGGGCCCAGAAGACGCCGAGCAGACCGAGCAGCCACCCGAACATCCGGGCCTCGCGACCGCGGAGGATCGGCACGGCGAGCAGCCCGAGGAAGACCCCGTTGAGAGCGAACGGCCATCCGGGGTCCTCGGCGTAGCGCACGCCGGGGCCCGTCTCGGGCGCCGCCAGGTCGAGCGCGACCGAAGCAGCGAAAACGACGCAGCACACGACCGGGAGCAGCACAGCTCCGATCGCGTGGGTCCGTTCCTCGCGCAGCACCGGCACATTGTGCAGCCGACCCGGCCCCGTGGGGGCCGGATCGGCTGCGGTTTCGTGCCGTGCCTTCCTGGTCATCAGTGATTCACCGGCGGGTCACCGGCTCCGGAAGGCCTTGTCGCCGACCAGGAATCCGAGGGCGACGACGATCAGGCCGAGCGGTCCGGTGAAGCCCGCCATGTACTGGAGCGGCGAGATGCCGAACAGCAGCGTGATCCCGCCGCCGACGAGGCCGACGATGCCGAGCCACCGGGCGACGCCGCGGGTGCGGGAGGCCACGAACAGCGCGATGCCGGACAGGCCGAGCAGGCCCCAGCACCACGGGATGGTGCCGATCCAGTGGCCGTAGACCGTCGCGGCAGACGGGTCGACGTAGACCTCGTCGTCGGTGAAGGCGAAGACGAACTCGGTGTCGAGGCCGGCGCCGATGAACAGCACGACCGCCGTCGCGAGCACGCCGATGGCGGCGACTCCCGGCACCAGGCTGTCGGGGCCGGCCGTCGCACGCAGCCGGCGGAACAGCCCGGCGGCGAAGACGACCATCAGGGCGGCGCTGATGACGGCGAGCACGTGGAAGGCCAGGATCTGCGGGACCTGGTCGTGGAACTTGCCGAGCAGGTGGTCCGAGGTGTCGGAGGCCTTCTGGTCATAGTCGGCGGTCACCAGCGAGGAGCTGACGATCGCGCCGAGGCCGGTGACGCCGGCGGCGAGACCCGCCAGTGCCCAGCGGGTGGAGGTGGTGGCGGGAGCCGGGGTCGCCGGCACGGTGGCGAGGTCCGATCGGACCGGGTGGTGAGTGACGGTGTGGGTGGTCATCGCTCTGCTTTCTGGGTCGGGATTGCGATGACCCGACGGTGCCGGTCCCGGTGTCCCTGCCTCCAGGGACAGCAGGGCAGACCTAGCGGGACACGTCGGCAGCGGGCGCCTTGGTTTCGAGGCTCGCTGCGCTCGCACCTCAACCAGCGGCCGGTGGTTGAGGTGCGAGGAGCGCTAGCGACGAGCCTCGAAACCCCCGGCGACCGCTGCGGCCGCGTGGCCCGTGGCGATGCAGGCGGCGATGCCGACACCGTCGTACGCCGCTCCGCACACGGCGAGTCCGGGGACCGCGGCGACGGCGGCGCGGATCCGGGCGACCCGGTCGAGATGGCCGACGGCGTACTGCGGCAGGCCTCCGCCCCACCGCTGCACGACCGCGTCGACGGGGGGCGCGAGCAGTCCGGTCGCCTCCGCGAGGTCGGCGAGGGAGGCCCGGACCAGGTCCTCGTCAGGGACCTGGAGGGTCTGCTCGTCGCCGTACCGGCCGAGCGACGTACGGAGGATCAGCAGGTCCCCGTCGGCACCTTCGGCGCCGGCCGCGCGGACCCAGTCCCACTTGGCGAAGGAGAAGGTCGCGGCCTTCACCGCGTGCCCGTCGACCGGTGGCACCAGGAAGCCGGACGCCCCGATGTCGACAGCGGCGGACACCGCGGGGTCGGCGCGGAAGGCGAAGGTCACGACGGCGGACGACGCGTAGCCGATCGCGGACAGCTCGGTGGCCGCGCCCGGCGCAAGCTCGGCGAGGAGGCGTGCGCTCGGGGCCGCCGGGGTCGCGAGCACCACGGCGTCCGCAGCCTCGACGCTCGGGACGCCGAGCTGGTCGGTCTCCACCTCGAAGCCGGCAGGAGTACGCCGCAGCTCCCGCACCATCGCGTCCGTCCGGACCTCGACCCGGCCGCTCGAGGCCAGCTCGCCGGCGATCGCGTCCGGCAGCTGCCACATCCCGCCCGGGACGCCGGCGAACACGGGAGCAGCCGCGGATGCCGGTCCGTCCGGTGCGTCGACGCGCTCCCGGGTGAGCAGGTCGACCAGCTGGGGCACGGCCGCCCGCGCGGAGATGCCGCGGGCCTGGCCGGCATAGACCCCGCCGAGCAGCGGCTCGACGAGCCGGTCGACCACCTCGTCGCCGTACCGCTGACCGACGAGCTCCCCGACCGAGACGTCGCCGTCGGGACGTGGGACGAGCTGGTTTCGCGCGCGCTGCACGCCCTCCGGCGACAGGATGCCGCTGGCCTCGAGCTGGTCGAGGTCGAGCGGCGCACCCATCAACGTGCGCGGCAGTGGCCGCAGTGCGCCGCGGGTCCAGACCCGCGACGTGGCGCCGGTCGGATGGGTCACCGGTAGCCCGGTCGCGGCCGCCAGCTCGACGCCCTCGGGCCGCCGGTTGATCATCGCCTCGGCTCCGACATCGACAGCGATCCCGGCGACCTCGCCGCGACGCAGCTTGCCGCCGAGCCGGTCGGATCCCTCGAGGACCAGTACGTCGTGGCCGGCGTCGGCCAGGTCGCGGGCCGCGGTCAACCCGCTGATCCCGCCACCCACCACGATGCATCGCACGGGAATCAGCGTCTCAGACCCGTGCCGAGCGTTGTGCCCGGAGCGTGCCTCTCGGCCAAGTCACCGCGGGCATGATGGGCCGCATGTCGACACCGAACGAGCGCCTCGCTGTCCTGATCGATGCCGACAACACCTCGCCGAAGCACGCGGGCGGGCTGCTGGAGGAGCTGGCGAAGTACGGCGTCGCCTCGGTCAAGCGGGCGTACGGCGACTGGACGACGCCGCAGCTCAACGGCTGGAAGAGCGTGCTCAACCAGCACGCGATCGTGCCGGTGCAGCAGTTCGCCTACACGACCGGCAAGAACTCCACCGACTCGACGCTCATCATCGACGCGATGGACCTGCTCTACTCCGGCAACCTCGACGCATTCGCCCTGGTGTCGAGCGACAGCGACTTCACCCGCCTCGCGACCCGCCTGCGCGAGTCCGGCAAGACCGTCTACGGCCTCGGCCTGCGCAAGACGCCGGCCTCGCTGGTCGCGGCGTGCGACCGGTTCATCTACCTGGAGGTGCTCGGCAGCGAGTCGGCCCCGGAGACGGCCCCCGGCGCCAACGACCCGACGACCGAGGAAGCACCGCTCCCCAACCTGCAGAGCCTGCTGACCAAGGCGATCAACAGCGCGTCGCAGGACGACGGCACCGTCAGCGTCAGCGGACTGGGCAACTACCTGCGCTCGGTGAGTACGTCGTTCGACCCCCGCCTCTACGGCCACCCCAAGCTCTCCGCACTCCTCCAGGCGCAGCCCTTCCTGACCGTCACCGGCACCGGCAGCGCGATGCAGGTCAGCCTCAAGTCGCGGGCGCCCGCCAAGAAGACCGCCAAGAAGACCGCGAAGAAAGGCGCCGGGCTTAGGAGAGTCGGGTAGGTCTGCACGAACTCGGTCAGCCGGGCGAGCTGGTCGGGGTCGGTCGACGGGATGACCCCGTGACCGAGGTTGAAGACGTGACCCCGGGCGGCGCGCCCGGCTTCGATGATCTCGGCAGCGCGGGCGGTCATCACGTCGGCGGGCGCGAACACCAGCGTCGGGTCGAGGTTGCCCTGGACGGCGCGGTCACCCACGACGGGGATCGCTGAGGCGAGCGGCGTACGCCAGTCGACACCGACCACGTCGGCACCCGCGTCGCCCATGAGGGACAGCAGGTTCGTCGTACCGACGCCGAAATGGATCCGCGGGACCCCGAGGGCGCCGACGCGCGCGAGCACGGCGGCGGAGTGCGGCATGACGTAGCGCTCGTAGTCGCCGGGCGTCAGCGCGCCGGCCCACGAGTCGAAGAGCTGTACGGCGGACGCGCCGGCCGCGATCTGCACCTCGAGGAAGGTCGCGGAGATGTCGGCGATCTTGCGCATCAGGGCGTCCCAGACCTCGGGCGCACCGAACATCAGCGCCTTGGTCTTCGCGTGCTCCTTGGACGGCCCACCCTCGACGAGGTACGACGCCACGGTGAACGGCGCGCCGGCGAACCCGATCAGCGGGGTGCCGCCGTTGATCCCGCGAGCTCACCCACCAGCGAACCGACCGCCTCGGTGATGAACGGGACGTGCTCCGGCGTCAGGTCCGGGATCGCCGCGACGTCGGCGAGGGTCTGGACCGGCTTGGCCACGACCGGTCCGACGCCCGGCTTGATGTCGAGGTCGACCCCGACCGCCTTGAGCGGCAGCACGATGTCGGAGAAGAAGATGGCCGCGTCGACGCCGTACCGCCGCACTGGCTGGAGGGTGATCTCGGTGACCATCTCGGCGTTCATGCAGGACTCGAGCATGCCCGTGCCCTCGCGGAGCGCGAGGTACTCCGGCAGCGAGCGACCCGCCTGCCGCATGAACCACACCGGGGTGTGCGGCACCGGTTCACCGCGCACTGCCTTGAGGAATGCGCTGTCGCTGAGATCGTGTTGCTCGCCCATATCCGGGCAAGGTTCTCAGGTCGGGTTGCCGGGAGCACATTCGCCGGGTGCAGGAATCCCCGGTCAGCCGGATTCCTGCGCCCAGCACCTGGGGGCGGCGTGCCGCGGGCCCGATCCCGCCGACGTCGCATACGGTGGCTTCATGGTCGCCAGCCAGGAGACGCACCAGGGGTCCGGCGCGGCCGGCGAGCCCCCGGAGTTCACCGCTGCCGTCGCGGCCATGCGGGCAGCAGTGCTGCGGCCCGAGATCTTCTGCGAGGAGATGCCGGCCCCGCAGCGGATCGCGCCGTTCGCGACCGCCCTGTCGGCCGACGTCACCGTCGACGACGACGAGGTCGCCACCGGCCGGATCGTGCTGCTCCACGACCCGGCGGGCAACGAGGCCTGGGACGGCACGTTCCGCTGCGTCGCCTACTGCCGCGCCGAGATCGACCACTCGCTGGCGACCGACCCGATGCTGACCGACGTGGGCTGGACCTGGCTCACCGACGCGCTCGAGGCCCACGGCGCGGGGTACGGAGCCCTTTCGGGGACGGTGACCCGGGTCGCGACCGAGAGCTACGGCTCCATGGCCGGTGACGGCGGTTCCGCCCAGCTCGAGGTGCGCGCGTCCTGGACGCCGACCGACGCTCCGGAGCTGGCGGCGCACGTCGAGGCGTGGGGCGAGCTGCTCTGCACTGCCGGCGGGCTCGAGCCGGTACCGGACGGAGTCGCGGTGATGCCGTCGCGGCCGTGGCCAGCGGGGCTCCACGGGACCTGATGCCCGACACTCCCCCACCGACGCACCCGAGGACGACCAGCCCGCGCCGGAGACTGAGACCGCGCCGGAACCCCAGGTAGCGCTGCTCACCCTCGCCGACGGCCTGCCGCCGGTGATCGACACCGACGAGGCGCTGGCGGAGTACGCCGCCGTACTCGCCGCAGGCAGCGGACCGGTCGCGATCGACGCCGAGCGGGCGTCCGGCTACCGCTACTCCAACCGCGCCTACCTGATCCAGCTCCGTCGCGAGGGGGCCGGCACCGCCCTCGTCGACCCGATCCCGCTGTCGTCGCTCGCGCCGCTGCAGGACGCGATCGGGAGCTCCGAGTGGATCCTGCACGCCGCGACCCAGGACCTCCCGTGCCTGGCCGAGGTGGGGCTGGCGCCGGCGGCGCTGTTCGACACCGAGCTGGCCGGTCGGCTGCTCAACTATCCGCGGGTGGGGCTCGCGACCCTGGTCGAGACACTCATCGGCGCGCGGATGAAGAAGGAGCACTCCGCCGTCGACTGGTCGACCCGCCCGCTGCCCGAGCCCTGGCTGGAGTACGCCGCGCTCGACGTCGAGGTGCTGGTCGAGCTCCGGCAGGTGCTGGCCGACCAGCTGGTCGAGGCCGGCAAGGAGGACTGGGCGCGCCAGGAGTTCGACAACCTGCGCTCGTTCGTGCCGCCGGTCCGCCAAGAGGCGTGGCGTCGTACGTCGGGTCTGCACAAGGTCCGCGGTCGCCGGTCGCTCGGGGCGGTCCGGGCGCTGTGGGAGGCCCGCGACGAGCTCGCCCGCGAGCGTGACGTGACGCCGGGCCGGCTGATCCCGGACTCCGCCGTCGTCGCCGCGGCCACGGCGATGCCGACGACCCGCGGCGCGCTGATGTCGACGCAGGGCTTCCACGGCCGCGGCGCCTCGCGGTTCGCGTCGACCTGGTTGCAGGCGCTGCGGACCGCCGCCGACGATGGACGAGGCCGACCTGCCGAGCCGCACCCCGCGCGGCGACGGGCCCCCGGCACCCCGGGCGTGGGCGGAGAAGAGCCCGGTCGCGGCGCGGCGGCTCGAGCTGGCCCGGGCCGCGATCGCCGCACTCGCCGAGCAGCACGACCTGCCGGCCGAGAACCTGCTCACCCCCGATCACCTGCGCCGGGTCATGTGGGAGCCGCCGTCCACCCGCGACCCGGTCGAGCTGCTCGAGCGGCTGATCGACCAGCTGGGCGCGCTCGGGTCGAGGAGCTGGCAGATCGGGCTCACCGCATCGGCGCTCGCCCAGGCCGTGCTCGACGCCGACGCGTGGGCGAAGGACAAGCCGAAGGGCAGGGCCAAGGAGCCCAAGAGCCCGAGGAACCGAAGGACGAGAGCGCCGACAAGCCCGAGAAGACCGCGGAGAAGGACTCCTAGGAGGAGCTCTCCGAGTCGCTGGGCTCGTCGGTCTCCTCCGGCTCCTCCGGATCGAGCACTGTCCTGGACTTCTCGTCGATCGCCTCGAGGTCGGCCTCGAGGTCCTCGAGCAATGGCTGGTTCAGGAGCCGTTCGAGGTCCGGGTCGACGGCTGCCTCGAGGTCCGGCCACCCGTCAATCAACGGCGGCAGCACGATCGAGCGCAGTGAGCTGACGAACGCGCGGGCGTTGGCCGGCTGCATGTCCGGTTGCAAGAAGGCGTCCGAGAAGCTCACGTCGAGCTTGGTCGGCATCAGGTAGCCGGTCGCCGCCATCGTCGTCACGGCGTCGTCGCTGAGCAGGTTGACCAGGAAGTCGGCCGACTGCTCGACCCGCTCCTGCGGACCCTCGGCGACACAGACGCCGGTGAGGTCACCGATCGTCGCGTCGTCGTCGAGCTCGGGCATCGGCATCACGTCGAAGTTCAGCCCGGGGACCTCCCGCAGGCGCGGCGTGATGTCGCGGAACCCGGCGATCATGCCGAGCTGCCCGTCCTCGAAGTAGTCCAGGGCCGACTGCTCGCGCAGCTGTCCGTTGGTGAGGGTGATCGTCGGGTCGCGCAGGACCTCGAGCGTCTGGCGGATCGAGTCGACGTTGCCGTCGTCGGAGAGGGCGAGCGACTTGGGGTCGACGTCCTCGTCGAAGAGGTTGCCGCCGCCCGCGTAGACGAACGGAGCGAGGCCCCGCAGCGTCGGCTCGATGTAGACGCCCTTGGAGTCCTTGCGCGGCCGGCTCGCGAACGCGGCGGCAGCGCGGAACATCTCCAGCGTCCAGTACTCCCGGTCCTCCGGCGGCACCGGCAGGTCGCGGGCGTCCATCCGCTCGAAGTCGATCAGGTCGGTGTTGTAGTAGATGACCATCGGCGAGCTCGTGTACGGCATGCACTGGAGGTTGTCGTCGGCCGTGAACGCGGAGAGGGCGTCGCGCGGGAACTCGTCACCGAAGGCCACGCCGCGGGCGTCGAGCAGGTCGAGCAGGGGCCGGTTGCGCTCTGCCTCGAGCGTCTCGGCGAGCTCCTCACGCGGCAGCATGTAGAGGTCGGGGGTGACCTCGCCGGAGCGGATGTCGGTCAGCATCGACGAGGAGTCCGGCCACGACTCGACGTGGACGTCGACGACCTCCGACTCCTTGTTGTAGTCGGCGACGATCTCTTTGTAGGCCTCGACCTCGGTCTCGTTGCCCCAGACCGCGAAGACCAGGCGGGCCATCCCGGACGTGGGCTGCGTCGGACCGTTGCCGCCGTTGCGCGTCGGACCGTCGCCATCGGAGTAGAGAACCATCGCAACCACGACGCTCACGGCCACCACCACGACGGCGACGAACGTGCGCCAGTCGAATCGGGCCAAGCTGAACATCGGTCGCGTTCTCCCCTGTCGAGTGCCAGCCGCCCACCCTACCCAGCGGTAGGGACACTTCACGACGGAGTAAACCGCCGCAGGCCAGAACTGATGCACTGATCACAGTCGTACTTGCGCGTTCCCTCGGGTCGGCCCACTACAATCAACCCTTGAGTGCGCTGGGCCGCGGCAGCCCCGGGTCCCAAAATCAGCCGCTACGAGCGGCCTCGCGCCGTGAGGCGCTCCCGGTCCAGCGCACTCGGTTTTGAATTGGCCGAGCGTGTCGCATCGCTGCGGCTCGCGCGGCGCTCGCTTCGCTCGGCCCGCAGTTGGCGCAATCCGTGGTCGACGCCGTTTGGCGTCTCACTGGCCGGCGGTGAGCGTGGCGTATTGCGCCGTGTCGGCGAGCGCTAACCCAAGGCCGCGTTCGAGCTCGATGTGCGCGGCGGCCTCGAGCTGCTCGGCCAGGCCGAGCATGCGTCGTACGCCGTCGTCGCTGGTGCTGGGCAGGGCGGCCCGTCCGGTGGCGACCACCCGGGCGAACGCGGCCGCGCGGAAGAGTACGTCGGCGAAGTCGCCGGCGGCGATGCCGCGGAGGACCGAGTCGATCATCGACCGGAGCTCGTCGGGTCCGGGCGGGTCCGCGACGCCGGCGACGACCCGCGCCACCTGCGCGGCGCCGCGTCCGGCCTCGAACTCGCGCGCGACGGCGGTCGGGTCGGCGTACACCCACGACCGGAGCAGGTAGAGCCGCCACAGGCAGCCGGCGAGGGAGTCGGGCGCGGAGCCGGACCACACCTCGGCGATCGCCTCGATGCCCTCGGTGTCGGCGAGGTGCACGAGCCGGTCGGCGACGGCGCCGTCGGTGCTCTCCCGGGCGCCGCGCACCAGCAAGGTGGCGGCGCGGTCGGCGGCCTCGCGCAGCTGTTCCGGATCGGTGCCCGAAGCGAACGCGTCGAAGAAGTCCGCGGTCCGCGCGATCGGTCGGTGGTGGCGTGCTCCCTCAGACACGTCGCCAGCGTACGGCGGCGGGGATAGTCCCCTACGAAAAGCACCTCGATCGGCGAGTTCCCGGTGCTTTTCGTCAGGGACTATCGCGAGTTCAGGACTCCAGCAGCTTGCGGATGCGGACGTCACTGACCTTGCCGGCGGTACCCAGCTGCGGCGCCCACAGCGACACCCGGAACTCCTCGAGCTGCCAGCGCACCTGACGGAGCGCGGCGCCGGGCGGGCGTCCTTCGGGGAGCGCTTCGACGCGGTGCAGGTAGGCCTCCTGCAGCGGCTGCACGCGGTCGAGCCAGTCGCGATCGCGGCGGACCGCGAGGCCGCTCTCGCCCAGCTGCTCGCGTCGACGCCGGATCGCGGCGAGGTAGACCGGATAGCGCCGGAGCTGCGCGACGCCGGCATCGCCGACGAACCCGACGGGCACCAGCCGGGCGAGCTGCGCCTGCATGTCGGAGAGCGCAGGCAGCAGCGCGAGCTCGGCGCGACCGCTGAGCAACCGGTCGGTCTCGCGGTGCGCGTCGAGCACGCGCAGCAGGTCCGGCACCAGCATTCGTACGGCGTCCGCGGCGCCCATGTCACCGGTCCGGAGCGAGGCGAGCAGGGCGTCGTACTGCTGCTGCGTGCGGACGATCCCCTGCTCCTGCGCGGCGTCGACCGCGTCGGTCACGACCGCGCGGAGGCAGTCGGTGAGCAGCGCCTGCACCGAGGGGTACGACGTTCCTGCCAGCCGCAGCTTCTCCTCGTTGGAGAGCCCAGTGACGAGTCCGCTGATCGGTGCGTCGCCGACGCCGATCAGCAGCAGCCGGATCAGCCCGAGCCGGTGCCGGGCGTCGCGCTCCGCGGCCGATCCGAAGACCTGGAGCCCGACCGTCGCGCCCTCGTCGACCAGACCGGGGAACGCCTCGACCTGGTGGCCGGCGCGGGTCCAGGTGGCCGTCGCATCGATCTCGCCGAACGTCCACGACGTCTCGCCGGTGCGCGCCACTCCGCTGTCGGCCGCCACCTCCGCCATCGCCTGCTCGAACCGCGGTCGCAGCGGTGCCTTGAGCGCGGTCAGGTCCTTGCCCCGCGCCTGCTCGTGGCCCTTCTCGTCGACGACCCGGTAGGTCGGGCGCAGGTGCGGCGCCAGCGCGTCGAGCCCCCAGGCCTCGCGCGGCACATGCACCCCGGTCGTGGAGCGCAGGTAGCGCTCGAGCGCGTCCAGCAACGGCTCCTCCCCCGCCGGCACGGCCGCGAGGAACTCGCGTGCGGTGTTGGGCGCCGGCACGAAGTTGACGCGGAGGTTCTTCGGCAGGCTCCGGATCAGCTCGATCACGAGCTCCTCGCGCAGGCCGGGGACGTTCCACGAGAAGTCCTCGTCGCCGACCCGGTTGAGCACGGCCACGGGTACGTCGATGGTGATGCCGTCGTCGGCGGCACCCGGCTCGAAGTGGTAGCCGAGGTCGAAGGTCAGGCCGCCGTCGGCGACCCACTGCTCGGGGTAGTCCTGCTCGGTCACCTCGGCCGCGGCGTCATGGGTCAGCATCGCGGGGTCGAAGGTCAGCAGGTCGGGGTGCTCGCGTCGTACTCCCTTCCACCACTGGTCGAAGTGCGCGCCGCTCACCACGTCGGGCCCGACGCGGGCGTCGTAGAAGTCGAAGAGCGTGTGCTCGTCGACCACCAGGTCGCGCCGCCGGGCCCGGTGCTCGAGCTCCTCGGCCTGCTCGAGCTGCTTGCGGTTGTGGTGGAAGAACTGGTGCCGGGTCGACCACTCGCCGTAGACGAGCGCGTGCCGGATGAACAGCTCGCGCGCCAGCTCGCGGTCGACCTTCCCGTAGTTGATGAGCCGGTCGGTGACGAGCGGTACGCCGTACAAGGTCACCCGCTCGCGGGCCATCACCGCCTGCCGCTTCTGCGACCAGTGCGGCTCGGAGTAGGTGCGCTTGACCAGGTGCCCGCCGAGCTTCTCCGCCCACTCCGGCTCGATCGCGGCGTTCTGCCGGGCCCAGAGCCGGCCGGTCTCGACCAGCTCGAACGCCATGACGTACGGCGGGTTCTTCCGGGCCAGTCCGCTGCCAGGGAAGATCGCGAACTTCGCGTTGCGAGCGCCGAGGTACTCGCGCGGGCCCGGCCGTCGCTGCTGCTTCTGGCCCGGTCGCGGCTTCTCCCGCTCCTCGACCACGCCGACGTGGCTCAGCAGGCCGGACAGCAACGCCTGGTGGATGCCGTCCGCGTCAACGTCATCCGCCACGTTGCCGGCGACCGGTGGTTGAGGAGCGTGGCGCGAGGAACGAGCGTCGCGCGTCTCGAAACCCATCTCCTTCGCGACCTGGCGGAGCTGGCTCTGGAACTCCTGCCACTCCCGGACGCGGAGGTAGTGGAGGTACTCCCGCTTGCACATCCGGCGGAACGCGCTGCCCGACAGCTCGCGCTGCTGCTCACGCAGGTAGCGCCACAGGTTGAGCCAGGTGAGGAAGTCCGAGCCCTCGGCCTTGAACCGCGCGTGCGCCTGGTCGGCCCGCGCCTGCTCCGCCGGCTGGTCCGCACCGGGTCGCTCGCGCGGATCCTGGAGGGAGAGCGCCGCCACGATGACGAGTACGTCGCGCACGCACCCCAGCCGCTCGGCCTCGAGCAGCATCCGGCCCAGCCGAGGGTCGATCGGCAGCCGCGCCAGCCGCTGCCCGATCTTGGTGAGGCGCGCCCCTCCGCTGGTTGAGCCTGTCGAAACCGCGCCGAGCTCCTCGAGCAGCTGCTGCCCGGCCTGGACGTTGCGCCGGTCCGGCGGCTCCAGGAACGGGAACCGGCCGATGTCGCCGAGCCCGAGCGCGGTCATCTGCAGGATCACCGAGGCCAGGTTGGTGCGCAGGATCTCGGGGTCGGTGAACTCGGGGCGACCGTCGAAGTCCTCCTCGCTGTAGAGCCGGATCGCCACACCCGCCGCCACCCGGCCGCAACGGCCGGAGCGCTGGTTGGCCGAGGCCTGGCTGATCGCCTCGATCGGCAGCCGCTGCACCTTCGTCCGCGAGGAGTACCGCGAGATGCGCGCGACGCCGGTGTCGACGACGTACCGGATGCCCGGCACGGTCAGCGACGTCTCCGCGACGTTGGTCGCCAGCACCACGCGCCGCCGTGAGTTGCGCGCGGGCGCGAACACCCGGTGCTGCTCGGCGGCGGAGAGCCGCGAGAACAGCGGCAGTACTTCAATGTTGCGGCTGCCGCGTCCTTCGACCGCGAGCGGCTGCAGTGCCTCGGCGGTGTCGCGGATCTCGCGCTCACCGGGCAGGAAGACGAGTACGTCGCCCGGACCAACGGCCGAGAGCTCCTTGATCGCGTCGACGATCGCCTCGGTCTGGTCGCGGACGATCGGCTCGCCCTCCTCGTCCTCCTCGGCGAACGCCATCAGCGGGCGGTAGCGGATCTCCACCGGGTAGGTGCGGCCGGAGACCTCGACGATCGGCGCGGGCTTGCCGCTCTTGTCGGAGAAGTGCTCCGCGAACCGCAGCGGGTCGATGGTGGCGCTCGTGATGATCAGCTTGAGGTCGGGCCGCTTCGGCAGCAGCTGCCGGAGGTAGCCGAGCAGGAAGTCGATGTTGAGGCTTCGCTCGTGCGCCTCGTCGATGATGATCGTGTCGTAGCGCTTGAGCGTCCGGTCGCGCTGGAGCTCGGCGAGCAGGATGCCGTCGGTCATCACCTTGACCCGGCTGGCCTTCGACGTACGGTCCGTGAAGCGGACCTGGTAGCCCACCAGGTCGCCGAGCTCGGTGCCGAGCTCCTCGGCGATCCGCTCGGACACCGACCGGGCGGCGATCCGGCGGGGCTGGGTGTGCCCGATCATCCGGGGCCGGCCGTCCTCGCCCGGTGATCCGCGACCCAGCTCGAGGCAGATCTTCGGCAGCTGCGTCGTCTTCCCCGAGCCGGTCTCGCCGGCCACGATCACGACCTGGTTCTCGAGGATCGCCTGCGCGATGTCGAGACGGCGGGCGCTGACCGGCAGCTCCGGCGGGTAGGTGATGTCCACGGCGTCAGGCATTCTCCCCTGCCGGCCAACGGATGAGCCATCCGGTTTGGCTCAGATCAGCGGACGTCCCAGTACTGGATGGTCACCTTGAAGCTCTTCACGTCGTACTTGGCGCCCTCGGCGAGACCGGCTGACCAGAAGATGTAGGGATTCTCCTTGTCGGGGTCTCCGTGCACGACGTTCGATCCGACCGGTTGGCCGGCGTGCCAGCGCAGTCGCTTGTCGAACTGCGACCGTGCGATCCATTCCTGGCCGGTCGACCAGTACCAGTGGACCAGATAGGAGTGGCCCGTACCGGGCGTGCCGCCGCCGTACGTCGCGACTCGGACCTGCTCGTAGAGGTCGGCGTCGCCGAGCGGGGTCCGCGGCAGCGTCATCCCGTAGATGGTGGAAGCGGTCTGCGATTGAAGGTCACGGCATCGTCGCCCCGAGGTGCTCGACCGCAGACCAATCGAACCGCGCCACGCCGCGCGTGCCGGGATCTTGAGCGACGCACACCGGCCGACGAACCTGTCGGTCAGGTACCGCTTCGGTGCGACCGTCCGCTGCCAGGTCGCTTGCTGGATCCTCTCGTGCGAGACCTGCACCTCGCTGTCGAGCACCGTCGTGTTGCCGGCCAGGTCGGAGATCGTCGCCTCGACCGCATAGACGCCTTCAGGCACGAGGTCGCCGTTCAGCCGCCGGCCGTTCCACTTAGTCGCCCGGCTCCGGTCCGTGATGTTCCGTACGACGGCGCCGGCTGTGTTCCTGACCGTGAGCTCGTCGATCCTGACGGCCTCGTCGCCCGGCTCCTGCAGCACTACGACGTTGACCTCGTCGCGCCAGTACCTGAAGCCCCTGGGGTCGCGCTCGGGGAAGAAGACACCGGCGTCCCTGATGGTCTGCTTGCGGTAGGTGTCACGCGTGTCGAGACGAATCCTGGTCGCACTGACCGTGCTGTCCCACGCGAAGCGTGTGGTCGCCTTGCCCATCACATGACCGCTCCCGACCTCGGCCTCGAACGTGCCACGGTAGAGGTACCGCGTGCCGTGGGTGAGCACGTCGTTGGCGCCGAGCGGTGGGACCTGATTGGCCGGCACGTCATCGGCGCTGCCCGTGAGCAGCGGGGCTGCGTCCGGCGTACTCGCAGGGACGACCTCCCAGGACACGTCAACGGGGATCGTCTCCTCACCGGACGCCACCCGCACAGCGAACGGCGTCGCCGGACCGCGACTGTCCAGATCCGCGATTACGAAGACCGGGTCGTCGTCGGCCGAGGCCAGGTCGGGCGCGGCAGTCAGCCCGCCGAGGACTGCCGCCACCATCGCGACCAGTGCTGTCGCGCGCAGGCGTGCTCGCGTGCCGGCCATTCCGTCTCCCCCGTGTCTCGCCCGATCGGACAGCGAGCATCGTAGGTCGCGGTTCGGCCGATGTCCGAGGAACCCGGATTTCTCCGAGTTGAATCGTTCAAGGTTCTGGGCCGTGCTCCACGCGCTTCCACCCGTTGCGCAGCAGGAGTAGCCTCGAAGAGAAGGCCTCCTAGGACCCCGGCGGCGCAATCTGCAACCAGCCGGGAGTTCGCATGTCCTCCGGATCAGTTCGTCAGCCTCTCCTGAGCGAAGGCAGCTACAGCGAGCTGGTGCGGGAGGTGCGACAACAGGGACTCCTCCGCCGTCGACCCCGGTTCTACCTGCTGCTGGGGGCCGTCAACCTGGCCGGCCTCGCGGCCGTCGTGACCGGCATGGTGCTCCTGCACGACTCCTGGTGGATCATCCTGCTCGCTCCGGCGTTTGCGTTCGTCTCCACCCAGATCGCGTTCTTCTCCCACGACGCTGCGCACCACCAGATCGCCCAGGGCGGGCGGGCTTCAGCCCTGCTCGCCCTGGTGCACGGGAACCTGCTCATCGGCATGAGCTACGGGTGGTGGGTCGCCAAGCACAACGCCCACCACGCCCATCCCAACGACCTCGAGACCGACCCCGATGTCAGCGTGGGCGCGTTCGTGTGGGACCCCGACCAGGCACGGGAGCGGACAGGGATGGCGGGCTGGCTGACGCGTCACCAAGCGGCCCTGTTCTTCCCGATGCTGACGCTGGAGGCCGCCAACCTTCGCGTGTCGAGCGTGCAGGCTCTCGTCCGGCCGGGGCTTCGCTTCCGGAAGACCGAGGCGCTGCTGCTGCTCGGCCACTTCGCCCTCTACATCGCGCTGCTGGTCACCACCATGACCTGGCTCCAGGGACTGGTCTTCCTCGCCATCCACCAGGCTCTGTTCGGCGTCTATCTCGGAAGCGCTTTCGCGCCGGCGCACAAGGGGATGCCGCCCCTGACCCCAGAGCAGACGGCGGATCCGCTGCTGCGCCAGGTGCTCACCTCGCGCAACGTCCGTGGCGGACCCGCCGTCGACTACGCGCTGGGTGGTCTCAACCTGCAGATCGAGCACCACCTGTTCCCGAGCATGCCCCGACCGAACCTCAGACGCGCCCAGCCGATCATCGAGCGGCATTGCCGAGACCGCGGGATCACCTACACGGAAGCGAACCTGGTCGAGTCGTACGCCATCGGGCTGCGGCACCTGCGTGACGTCGGCTCCCCGCTGCGCGACGTCAGCTCTGGCTGAGGCTGCTCTCCTCGTCGGCCCCGCCGTCCGTGTCGCCCTCGGTGCCGTCCTCGGACCCGGGCGGGATCGGCATCTCTGGCAGCCCGCCGTCCTCGGACTCGTCGCCGGGGAACCGCTGACGCCCGCCCGGCGGAATCATCATCGGCATGCCGGGGCCGAACTGCTGGCCGATCCGGTGGTGGTCACCGCGGTCGCCGCTGTCCGACACCAACGCTGTCGTCACCGCGCCACCTGTTGCGCCGAGGATCACTCCGGCCACGGCGACCGCAGCGACGGCCCGCATCCGGAAGACGCGGTCGCGCCAGCGCGGCTTGGTCTCCGCCGCCGGTGGCGGCGGAGCGTCAAAAGGGGCGGGCTCGGCGGGCGGGGTGGCCTCGGGTACGTCGGCTGCCGGCTGGTCGGCTGCTGCAGGCTCGGGCTCGACCGGGTCGGTGTTGTCGTTTTCGCTCATGCCGCCACGCTGACCCGCGATCCTGTGTCCCACCTGTGCAGCGGCCACGGAATCGCCATGACCGGGCGCCTGACGTCCGCACACGCCGTTCACAGCAGACTCATAGGCAATCCCGGCCAGACTGTGACCATGACCCAGCCCGACGACCTCACCCGCCCCGACGGCTCCCCGTGCGCGTCCTCGTCGTCGACGACGAGGTCAACATCGCCGAGCTGATCGCGATGGCGCTGCGCTACGAGGGCTGGCAGGTCGACGTCGCCCACACCGGCTCCAAGGCGGTGCGCGGCGGCCAAGGCCGAGCGGCCCGACGCCGTCGTGCTCGACTGATGCTGCCCGACTTCGACGGTCTCGAGGTGCTGCGCCGGATGCGGGCGGCCGAGCCCGCCGTACCGGTCCTCTTCCTCACCGCCCGCGACGCCGTCGAGGACCGGGTCGCCGGGCTGACGGCCGGCGGCGACGACTACGTGACCAAGCCGTTCTCGCTGGAGGAGCTGGTGGCGCGGCTGCGGGCATTGGTACGACGCTGCCGGGGTCGCAGTGCGCTCAGACCAGCTCGGTCCTGACGGTCGGCGACCTCACCCTCGACGAGGACATCGCACGAGGTGGTCCGCGCCGGCGAGGAGATCTCACCTGACGGCGACCGAGTTCGAGCTGCTGCGGTTCCTCATGCGCAACCCGCGGCGGGTGCTGAGCAAGGCGCAGATCCTCGACCGGGTGTGGAACTACGACTTCGGCGGCCAGGCCAACGTCGTCGAGCTCTACATCTCCTACCTGCGCAGAAGATCGACGCCGGCCGCGACCCGATGATCCACACCATGCGCGGCGCGGGCTACGTGCTGAAGCCGGCGGCCTGATGCGGTTGCCGCGCGACGCCTCGCCACTCGGGCTGGTCCTCACCGCGGTCGCGCTGGTCGCGCTGGTCTCGATCCTGATCGCGGCGGCCACCACCATCGCGATGCGCGACTACCTCACCGACCAGCTCGACGACAAGGTGCAGTCGCCGCGGCATCCACGGCGACCGGGCCGGACGCGAGGCCCGGGCCCGATGCCGCGCCGGCATGGGCGAACCGGAGTTCGGCAACCAGGAGCCCGGCACCGTCGTGGTGCTGATCGACGACGAGTCTGCGGCTTCGTCGTCGCAGACCGGCGTGGCGACGAGGAGCCGCTGCCGGACGCGGTCGTCGACGTCCTCGCCGACCTGCCGAGCCGACGGGCAGGTCCACGAGGTCGACCTTCCCGGGCTACGGCGAGCTACCGGGTGCGCGGTCGACGAGGAAGCACGGCACGTGGTCACCGGGCTGCCCACCGAGGACGTCGACGAGGCCGTCGCCTCGCTGGTCCGGCTGGGAGCTCGCTGCTCGGCGCGCTCGCGCGTGCTCCTCGCGGGCGTCGGCGGCAACGTCCTCGTACGCCGCCAGCTCCGGCCGCTGCCCGAGGTCGCCGCCACCGCCCACGCCGTCGCCGCCTGCCGCTCGCCGACCGGCGACCGTCGAGCTCACCGAGCGCGTCCCCGACCACCTCACCGACGAGCGAGACCGAGGTCGGCCAGGTCGGCGCAGCGCTCAACACCCTGCTCGCCCACGTGGAGTCCTCGCTCGACGCCCGGCACCGCAGCGAGCAGCAGGTGCGCCAGTTCGTCGCCGACGCCTCGCACGAGCTGCGGACGCCGCTCACCACGATCGTCGGCTACACCGAGCTCGCGCGCGACCCGCCAGGACCCGGAGGCCACGGCGACCGCGCTGGCCAAGGTCGAGGAGGAGGCGGCGCGGATGACCGCCCTGGTCGAGGACCTGCTGCTGCTCGCGCGGCTCGACTGCGGCCGCCCGCTCGACCGGAGCCGGTCGACCTGACCCGGCTGCTGCTCGAGGCGGTCGCCGACGCCCGGGTGCTCGCGCCCGACCACCACTGGCGCCTGGAGCTGCCCGACGACGCCCCACCGGTCGAGGTCACCGGCGACGAGCCCGGCTGCACCAGGTGGTGACCAACCTGCTCACCAACGCCCGCAAGTACACGCCCGCCGGCACCACCGTCACCGTCGCCGTCCAGCCCGACGGCTTCGACGTCCACGACGACGGGCCGGGCTTCCCGCCGGACCTCGTGCCCATCGCGTTCGAGCGGTTCGCCCGCGCCGACGCGTCCCGCGCAGCCGCGAGGGCGGGGTCGGGCTCGGGCTCGCGCTGGTCCAGGCGATCGTGCGCGCCCACGGCGGCACGGTCACGCTCGACCAGCGAGCCCGGCGACACCACGATCGCGTCGTGTTCGGCTACGTCTGACGATCCGTGCATAGATTGTCTGACAATCTTGCACGCAGCGAAGGAGGCGGACCATGAGCATCGATCCAGCGGCACGACGGCGAGCAACGCCGGCCACCACGGCAGCGGACGAGTTCGAGCGCGCCGAGGCGCGGACCGCGCACAACTACCACCCGCTGCCGGTCGTTCTCGCGCACGGCGAGGGTGCCTGGATGACCGACGTCGACGGCACGCGCTTCCTCGACCTGCTGGCCGGCTACTCCGCGCTCAACTTCGGCCACGGCCACCCGCGCCTGCTCGCGGCCGCGCACTCCCAGCTCGACCAGCTGACGCTGACCAGCCGCGCGTTCGTCCACGACCCGTTCGCGCGACTTCTGCGCCGCGCTCGGCGACCTCTGCGGCAAGGACCTGGTGCTGCCGATGAACACCGGCGCCGAGGCCGTCGAGACCGCGATCAAGGTCAGCCGCAAGTGGGGCTACGAGGTCAAGGGCGTGCCCGCCGACCAGGCCCGGATCATCGTGGCCGGCGGCAACTTCCACGGCCGCACCACGACCATCGTCGGCTTCTCCGACGACCCCGACGCCCGCGACGGGTTCGGCCCGTTCACCCCCGGCTTCGACATGGTCCCGTACGGCGACCTCGCGGCCCTCGAGGCCGCCATCACCCCGCACACCGTGGCGGTGCTCATCGAGCCGATCCAGGGCGAGGGCGGCGTGGTCATCCCGCCCGACGGCTACCTGCGCGGCGTCCGCGAGCGTCTGCACCCGCGACGAACGTCCTCTTCGCCGCCGACGAGATCCAGGCCGGCCTCGGCCGCACCGGACGCACCTTCGCGTGCGACCACGAGGGCGTCGTGCCCGACCTCTACGTCCTCGGCAAGGCCCTCGGCGGCGGCATCGTCCCGGTCTCCGCCGTCGTCGCCAACCGCGACGTCCTCGGCGTGCTCAAGCCCGGCCAGCACGGCTCGACCTTCGGCGGCAACCCGCTGGCCTGCGCGGTCGGCAGCGAGGTCGTCAGCATGCTGGCGACCGGCGAGTTCCAGACCCGGGCGACCGAGCTCGGCGTGGTGCTGCGCGAGCGGCTCGACGCACTCATCGGCCACGGCGTGGTCGGCGTACGCTCCCGCGGCCTGTGGGCCGGCGTCGACATCGACCCCGCCCTCGGCACCGGCCGTCAGGTCTGCGAGGCGCTGATGGCGCGCGGCGTCCTGGCCAAGGACACCCACGGCTCCACGATCCGGCTCGCTCCCCCGCTCGTCATCTCCGACGAGGACCTCCACTGGGGCGTCGACCAGCTGGCGGCCGTCCTCGGCTGACGACCGGCGCGGCTGAATCCCGCTGCCGTGGGTACCTCCCTCGAGTTCCTAGGGAGAGGTAGTCATGAAACGAGGCAGTGGGATCTTCGGCCTGATCGTCGTGATCTGGCTCCTGATCGGAGTGCTCGCAGCGTTCCAGCGCGACTACTTCGACCCTGACGATGACGTCAGCTGTCGGGAGTTCGCCGACACGGCACTCACGGTCGTGGCGGGGCCGCTGAACTATTTCGGCGTCAACCCGAAGGTCGACTGCAAGACCCCGGAACCCTCGAAGTAGCCGGCCGTCGCGGCAGCGTGTCGCACCGCGACGAAGCCGCACCGTGCGGCGCCCGCGGGCCGAGCTTGCGAGGGCCCGTGCGGCGCGGCAGCGTTTGCGACACGCTCGCGCCAATTCAACTCAGCGCAGCGTCGCGACCAGCGCGGGGAGCGCGTCGGTCACGATCTGCGCCAGCTCCTCGCGCGTCACGCCGTCCGGGGCGTCGCACCAGGTGAGCACGGTGTTCTCGACGAACGCCACCCAGCCCGCGGACCACGAGTCGGGTCGCCGGGGTGTCGCTCAGCAGCGCTTCGACGCCTGGCGTCTCGAACGTCCGGTCGATCATGGCGGCGCGGGCCCGCTCGTAGATCCCGCGCACCGCCTCGTTGCCGCCCGCGGCGGCCAGCACGAGCGAGCGGTAGCCCCGGTGGTTGGCGATCACGTAGTCGACGTACGCCGTCAGCGACGCCAGCAGCTTGGCGATCGGGTCATCGCCCTCTGGCGGCGCGGTCTGCGCGATCAGGTCGTCCGCCGCGCGCTGGATGACGGCCTCGTGGAACCCCTGCTTGCTGCCGAAGTAGTGGTAGAGCAGCCCGCGCGAGACGCCGCCCTCCTCACAGAGCCGGTCGATCGAGATGTCCTCGATCGAGCTCCCGGCGAACAGCCGCAGGCCGAGCTCGAGCAACTGCTCGCGGCGCTCGTCGGGCGCGAGCCGGGTGCGCGTGGTGGCGGTCACGTGGACACTCTATTGACGAATAGTTCAATAGCGCCAGTACGTTCGTCGACATGGCCAAGAAGACCACTCCGAAGACCAGCGCCCCGTCGACTGCGCAGCACGTCGACCACCTGATCGTCGGCGCCGGGTTCGCCGGCCTCGCCGCCGCCATCAAGCTCCAGGAAGCCGGCGAGCGCGACTTCGTCGTCATCGAGAAGGACAGCGACGTCGGCGGCACCTGGCACATCAACACCTACCCCGGCGCGGAGTGCGACGTCCCGAGCCAGCTCTACAGCTACTCCTTCGCGCTCAACCCCGACTGGTCGAAGGTCTACTCGCCGCAGCAGGAGATCTGGGACTACACCAAGCGCGTCGCCGAGGACGCCGGCGTCCTCGACCGCTTCGTCTTCAACACCGCAGTCGTCTCCGCGAAGTGGGACGACACCGCGCAGCGTTGGCAGGTGACCACCACCGACGGTGAGTACGCCGCCCGCACGATCATCTCCGGCTCCGGCGGACTCTCGGAGCCGCGACTGCCCGAGATCGAGGGCATCGACACCTTCCAGGGCGAGATCTTCCACTCGGCCCGCTGGAACCACGACGTCGACCTGACCGGCAAGCGGGTCGCGGTGATCGGCACCGGTGCGTCGGCGATCCAGCTCGTCCCCGAGCTGCAGAAGACCCTGCGAGCGATGGCGGCCACATCGACGTCTACCAGCGCACGCCCAACTGGATCATCCCCCGCAACGAGCGCAGGTTCTCCTCGATCGAGAAGGCCCTCTTCCGCCACGTGCCGGGCGCCCAGCGGGTCGCGCGTGCCGCGGTCTACACCCAGCTCGAGAGCCGGGCGCCGGCCTTCACCCGCTTCCCGGCCTTGCTCAAGGTCGTCGAGAACCAGTGCAAGAAGAACATCGCCAAGGCGATCCAGGACCCCGAGCTGGTCGCGAAGGTCACCCCGACCTACCGCGCCGGCTGCAAGCGGATCCTGATCTCCAACGCCTGGTACCCCGCGCTCGCCGCGGACAACGTCGACCTGGTCACCGACCCGATCGCGAAGATCACCGGCGACGCGGTCGTCACCGCCGACGGCGAGGAGCGGCCGATCGACGTACTCGTCGTCGCCACCGGCTTCTACGTCACCGAGCCGCCGATCGCGAAGCACATCACCGGTCGTGACGGCCGGACCCTGGGCGACGTCTGGGACGAGCACGGCATGGCCGCCTACAAGGGCACGACCATCCACGGCTTCCCCAACCTGTTCCAGATCGTCGGCCCCAACACGGCGCTCGGCCACTCGTCGATGATCTTCATGATCGAGTCGCAGGTGCGCTACATCGTCGACGCGGCCCGCACCATGCGCCGCGAGGGTCTCGCTGCGGTCGAGCCCAGCGCGGCGGCCCAGGACGAGTGGACCGCCACCATGCGGGAGCGGATGAAGCCGACCGTCTGGACGACCGGCGGCTGCGCCAGCTGGTACCTCGACAAGTTCGGCAACAACACGACACTCTGGCCGGGACAGACGTTCACGTTCCGGGGCCACCTTTCCCGCTTCGACGTCGACCAGTACGACACCTACCCGACGGCCGAGGTCGCCCCTGTCGTCGCTGCCGAGGAGGCACTCGCATGAAGTCGCTGAAGAACAAGGTCGTCGTCATCACCGGAGCCGGCTCCGGCATCGGCCGCGCGCTGGCGCTCGACCTCGCTGGCAAGGGCGCGCTCCTCGCGCTGTCCGACGTCGACGAGGAGGGCCTCGCCGAGACCGTCGTCCTCGCCGAGAAGGCGGGCGCACCGGAGGTGCGCAGCGACCGGCTCGACGTCGCCGACCGCGAGGCGTTCGAGGCGTACGCCGACGCCGTGGTCACGCAGTTCGGCCGGGTCAACGTCGTCATCAACAACGCCGGCGTCGCGCTGGCCGGTGACTTCGTCGACCTCGAGATCAAGGACATCGACTGGATCATCGGGATCAACTTCTGGGGCGTCGTGCACGGCTCGAAGTTCTTCCTCCCCCACCTGATCGAGTCCGGCGACGGTCACCTGGTCAACATCTCCTCGCTCTTCGGCCTGGTCTCGATGCCCGGCCAGAGCATGTACAACGCGTCGAAGTACGCCGTCCGCGGCATGACCGAGGCGATCCGCGAGGAGATGCTGATCGCGGGTCACAAGGTCGGCGTCACCGCCGTACACCCCGGCGGCATCAAGACCGCGATCGCCCGCAACGCGCGGGTCTCCGACCACGAGGACAAGGCCGCCACTGCCAAGCTCTTCGACGAGAAGCTCGCGCGGATGACGCCCGAGAAGGCAGCGGCGATCATCGTCAAGGGCATCCAGCGCAACCAGGCCCGGGTGCTGGTCGGCATCGACGCCCACCTGATCCACACGTTCGGCAAGCTCGCCGGCTCGCGCTACCAGGACGTCATCGCGCTCGGCTCGAAGCGGGTCCTGCCGTCCAAGGCCAAGGTCGTCTGATCTGACTGCGCGAGCGTGTCGCAAACGGAGCGTCGCTGCCGCGCGCGCACGTCGATGCGGTCGCGGGTTTCGGTCGAGTGGCGACATGCGGGAGGCCGGATGGTCAGCCACTGTCCGTGGATCCGCCCCGCCGCCGCCTGCGGTAGCGGGTGGCGCCGACCAGGCGCGGCCCGGCGAGCCGGTTCTCGACCCGTCGGGCCTCGCGCTTGACGGGTTGGGCGACGTACTCCCCCAGGATCACGCCGGCAGCGAGTGCCGTCGCGATCGAGGCGGCGGTGACCATCGCCAGCAGGCCCCGCGCCGGCGACGGATCGGCCTGGGCGCCGAGCAGCGAGAGCCCGCGGTAGATCACGAGACCGGGCAGCAGCGGGACCACGGCAGGTACGACGACCACCAGCGGCGGGACGCGCAGTCGCCCGGACACGGTGTAGCTGACCAACCCGACCGCGAATGCGGCGACGCCGACGGCCCACGCCTGCGCGAAGTCCTGGCGGGAGACCGCCTCGGTGATCGCGAGTGCGCCGCCCGCCAGCAGTCCGACCGGCACGAGCGTCCGCAGCGGCGCGTACGACGAGAACCCGAACGCCGCCGCCGCGATCCCGGCGCCCAGCGCGGCGACGCTCACTCCGGCGAGGTCGGTGCGTGCCGGCTCCAGCGTCGGAAGGTCGAGCCCGACCGCGGTCGCGAGACTGATCCCGCCGCTGACGCCGGCGATGATCCCGGCGGTCGCGAGCACCGCCTCGAGCAGTCGGGCGCCGCCAGTGACGTAGAAGCCCGTCATCGCGTCCTGGATCGCGCCCATGAACCCGATGCCGGCGAGCAGCATGATGATGTTCGCGCTGACGACGAGCGAGGCGTCCATGGTCACGACCGACTCGGCGGCACGGGTGGCGCCCGCGGCCAACACGGTCGCGACGGCACCGCCCGCGATCTGCTGGTAGAACGCCGGAACTCGCCGCTTGGTCAGGAAGTGCTGCAGCCGGTCGATCGCGACCGCGGCGACGAATGCGACAGCGAGCACCGCCGGGGTTCCTCCCAGCTGGAGGCCGATCCCCGCGCACATCACACCCCACCCGAGGGTCGCCGCCCACCGGGCCCGGGCATGTCCGGAGGAGGCGATCCGGGCGATCTCGGCCCGGGCGTCGCGGAGGTCGGTGCGCCCGGCGAGGACGTCGTGGACGAGCTGGTCGACCTTCGTGAGGTCGTCGTAGTCGATCTCGCGCTGCGTCACCGAGCGGAGCTGCACGATCGCCGGCTCGTCGGGCTCGGCCTGCGCACTCATCGCGAGCTGCGTGAAGGTCACGTCGACCTCGGTCCGCCGTACCCCGAGCGCGTGCGCGAGTGCCCGCATGGTGGCGGTCACGTCGGCGGCGCCCGCTCCCGACGACAGCAGCAGCTCGCCGACGCGCAGGCACAGGTCGAGGCGCTGGGTCAGCTCCCGGGCATCGGCCATGCGCGCCATGCTGGCACGCTCTGGTAGACAGCGTTGCGTGACTCCCGGCCAGCCGATCCGTGTCGTGATGACGAAGTGGGGCGATCGGCCGCACTGGGAGTACGACGCGGTCTTCCTCGGCTCCGACGAGCACGGTGACTGGCTGGGCTGCCCGGTCGGCACGTTCTACTCCCGGCCCGGGATGGCGTTCGACGCGCACGTTCGCAGGCGTGGTGCTGGTGCCGACCGGCGGCGCCGCCCACCTGGCCGCGTTCAACGACCAGCACGCGACAGGCGGCGACCTACGTCGACATGACCACGCCGCCGGTGTGGGACGGGGCGGCGCTGCGCGCGGTCGACCTCGACCTGGACGTGGTCCGGCTGCAGGACGGAACCGTCTACCTCGATGACGAGGACGAGTTCGCCGAGCACCAGGTCTCCTTCGGCTATCCGCCCGAGGTGGTCGCGATGGCCGAGCAGACGGCGGCACAGGTGCTGGCCGCGGTCCGCGCCGGCACGGCGCCGTACGACGGCACGGCCGACCGGTGGCTCGAGCGTCCTGGAGGGGCGTCCGAGGAACGAGGACGGCACCTCCGAGTAGGACGCGAAGGTCGAGTAGCGCCGCGAGCGAGGAACGAGCTCGCGACGCGCGTATCGAGACCCGGTGAGTCGAGGCGCCCGACGGTGAGCGGGCACGGTTACGCGGTCTCGATACGCCCTCGCGCAGAGCGCTCGGGCTACTCGACCACCGGAACGAGGCGCGATGATCGAGTTCGGCTGGAACGTCGGGCGCCGGTCGGCGTCCTCCCGCCCGGCACGGACGAACTCGAACCCTGCGGTCGTGGCCACCTGCCAGGCCGGGTCGGCGCCCGGCCAGCGGAGGAGGTCGTCGGCGCAGGCGCTGTGGAGCGGCGGCGCGTGGAAGGCGTTGCGGCCGATCTCGTCCGCCGTACCGACGAACGCCACCGGTCGCCCGAGCGACTCCGCGCAGACGCCGCAGATCCGGCTCAGCGCGCACTGGGTGACCCGGCGGCCGACCAGCTCGCCGAGCCCGCCGTTCGACGGGTCCCAGGCGAACGGACCGTCCATGCCGTTCGGCGTCTGCATCACCGTCAACCCCGTGCCTTGGACGACGAGCGGGACCACCCTCCGAGCTCGTACCGGCGCGACGGGCGCTCGTCGTCACCGCGGCGCTTGCGGTCCTGCGGCGGGGTCGGCGGGTCGGGCTGGTCGCTGCTGGTCCACGAGTTCGGCAGCGAGAGCTTCCAGATGGTGCGCAGCGCCTGGCCGTACTGCACGGCGAGCGGCCCGGTCGTGTAGGGGATGTCGTACTTCGCGCACAGCGCCTGCACCCGCTCGGAGATCTCGGCGTACCGGTTGCTCGGCAGGTCGGGGAAGAGGTGGTGCTCGATCTGGAACCCGAGGTTGCCCGACAGGATGTGGAGCAGCGGGCCGCCCTTGAAGTTCGCGGCGCCGAGGATCTGCCGGAGGTACCACTCCGATCGCGTCTCGTCCTCGATCTCCTCCTCCGTGAAGTGCAGCGCACCGTCCGGGAAGTGGCCGCAGAAGATGATCATGTAGGCCCACAGGTTGCGGATGATGTTCGAGGTGGCGTTGGCCGCCAGCACGGTCTTCCACTGCTTGCCGGCGAGCGCCGGGTAGACGATGTAGTCCTTGAGGATCTGGTTGCGGCCCTTGCGGAAGATCTGCTTGAGCTGCCGCTTCATCTCCTTCGGGTCCTTCTCGCCCTTGCGGATCCGCTCGATGTCGAGGTCGTGGAGGGCGACGCCCCACTCGAAGAGGGTGGCGAGCAGGCTGTTGTAGACCGGCTGCCCGAGGTTGTACGGCGTCCACCGCTGCTCGCGCGCCAGCCGCATGATCCCGTAGCCGATGTCGTTGTCGTAGCCGAGCACGTTGGTGAACTGGTGGTGCACGTAGTTGTGCGAGTGCTTCCACTGCTCCGCCGGCTGCGCGGTGTCCCACTCCCAGTTGGACGAGTGGATCTCCGGATCGTTCATCCAGTCCCACTGGCCGTGCATGACGTTGTGGCCGATCTCCATGTTCTCGAGGATCTTGTGCAGCGCCAGGAACGTGATGCCGAGCCCGATGGCCGGCTTGCGCGTCTCCTTGAGCTGGGTGCCGGCGAGCAGCGTGACCCGGCCGGCGGCGGCGAGGGCGCGCTGGATCCGGATCATCCGGTTGATGTACGCCGCGTCCGCCGGGCCGCGTGACTCCTCGATGTCGGCGCGGATCTGGTCGAGCTCGCGCCCGATCTGCTCCACCTCGTCCTCGGTGAGGTGGGTGTACTCCTTGACGTCCGAGATAGCCATGAGTGGCTCCTTCCTGTCAGATGTCGAGCGTGCAGTCACCGACAGCGGCGGTGATGCAGGTCTGGACGGGCTCGTTGGGACTGCCGTACTCGTCGCCGTTGCGCAGGTCGCGCACGGTGCCCGAGACGAGCGTCAGCGTGCAGGTGTGACAGATGCCCATCCGGCAGCCGAAGGGCATCCCGACGCCGGCTTCCTCTCCCGCCTCCAGCACGGTGGTGGCGCCGTCGGCCTCGATGGTCTTGCCCGAGTTCTGGAAGGTGATCGTGCCGCCCTCGCCGCCCTCGCCACCGAGCTCGAGCGAGAAGCGCTCGAGGTGCAGGTGGTCGACGACGTCCTGCTCCTCGTAGTGCTCGGTGATGGCGTCGAGCATCGGGCCCGGGCCGCAGGCGTAGGTCTCGCGCTCGCGCCAGTCGGAGCAGATCTCGTCCAGGTCTGCGAGCTCGAGCATCCCGTCGACGTCGGTGTGGAGCCGGTGGACCGTCAGCCCGTCGTGCTTCTGCTCGAGCCGGTCGAGCTCGTCCCGGAAGATCATCCGGTCCTCGGTCGGCGAGGAGTAGTGCATGACGACGTCGGGCATCGCTCTGCCGTTTTCTTGGGAGCGGCGGTCGAGGGTGCGGAGCATCGCCATCACCGGCGTCACGCCGCTGCCGCCGACCAGGAACAACATCCGGTCGGGTGGCGGGTCGGGCAGCACGAACTCGCCCTCCGGCAGCGCCAGCCGGACGATGGTCCCCGGCTCGAGGCCGCTGACCAGGTGGCTGGAGAGCTGTCCCTCCGGCATCGCCCGGACCGTGATCGTGATGGTGCCGCGGCGCCGCTTCGGCGGCGAGCTGACGGAGTAGGACCGCCACGCGAACCGGCCGTCGACCTGGACGCCGATGCCGACGTACTGGCCGGGACGGTGGTTGTAGTGCCACCCCCAGCCCGGCCGGATCACCAGCGTGGCCGCGTCCTCGGTCTCCGGGATCACTTCCTCGACCCGGCCGCGCAGCTCGCGTGAGCTCCACAGCGGGTTCACCAGTCGTAGGTAGTCGTCAGGGAGGAGGGGCGTGGTGAGCTTGGACGCAGACCGCCGCACGCGCTCCCACGGGATCGTGCTCGCCATACATCTAAGAGAACAGATGTGCACTGAACCTTCAAGACGGTTGTCTCGCGGTGCAGTGGGTAGTGACGCGCGTTCAGCGCCGCGGCGGCGGCAGTGCGTCGGTCGCCTCGAGCTGGCCCATCCCGGTGACGAGCAGCAGGTCGACGACGATGGAGCGGAGCTGGGCGAGGATCGCGTCGCCGGAGAGTGACGCACTGCGCTCGACGAGGCCGGTCGCCTGCCCCACCGCCAGCACGTTCGGGCGGGCAGCTTCCGGCATCCGGTCGGCTGCCAGCTCGTCGGCGACGGCGTCCACGGCCAGCGCGAGGTCGGCGGTGAGGTCGGCGTACGACGCCGGCACGGGGCGGTGCCGGTAGGCGGCGACCGCGGTCTGCCGGACCAGCACCCGGGTGCTGCGCAGCGACCGGTCGAGCGGGTCGACCAGCTCGACCATCCTGCGCAGCCCTTCTCGGTGCCGGACACGGAACGGGGACGACGCCACGACCGACATGCCTTCGTCCGCAGCCGCCTGGAGCTCCCGCGTCATCCGATCGGTTGCCCGCGCATCGGCCAGCAGGTCGAGAGCCGGGTCGGGCTCGCCGTCGATCATCACGTGGCTCGCGGCACGGAGCAGCTCGGAGATCTTGCGCGCGACCGCGGCAGCCTGCTCGCGCGGCTTGCGCAGCGGCGCCGCCGGTACGACGGTCGCGGCGATCAGGGCGACCCCGCCGCCGATGAGTGCGTCGGTCCACCTGGTCAGCGCTGCGTCGGGATCGGGCAGCAGCGTCGCGACGACGATGGACTGCACGGCGGCCTGGGTGACGAAGAGGTTGCCCGCGTCGAGCAGGAGCGCTGCCGACATCGCGAGCCCGACGATGAGGGCGAGCTGCCACGCGCCGGATCCGATCCACACCACGAGCAGGTCGGCGACGAAGACGCCGATCGCGACCCCGAAGGTGACCTCGACGACCCTCCGCAGCCGCTGACCGTACGACGTCCCGAGCGACACCACCGCCGCGATCGGCGCGAAGAACGGCGTCTCGTGGTCGAACACCTCGGCAGCGAGCCACCAGGCGACGCCGGCGGCGATCGAGCACTGGACGACGGCGAACAGCTTGCTCCGCCAGCGCTGCACCCGCCCGCGGACCGACAGTCGGCTCCGCTCCCACATGCGATCGAGCGGCGCGTCCACGGGCCGATCGTTTCACGGACGCCGTGCCGCTGGTTGAGGTGCGACCCGCACGCGACCGCCGCCGGGCTACTGCCGGCAGGAGCCTCGAAACCAAGGCTCCGGTCGGATGTGTGGAACGCTGAGCCTCGTGCGGATCGACTTCCACGGCTCCCCCGAGCCGACGCTGGGTGTGGAGTGGGAGTTCGCACTCGTCGATCGCCGTACTCGCGACCTGCGCAACGACGCGGCCCACCTGTTCGCGCGGGCCAAGGCCCGGATGCCCGACCCGGGACGGCTGCACAAGGAGCTGCTGCGCAACACCGTCGAGGTCGTGACCGGCATCTGCGACACGGTCCCGGAGGCGATGGCCGACCTGCGCCGCACCTTGGAGTACGTCGTACCGGCGTGCGACGAGCTCGACCTCGACCTGTACGGCGCCGGCACCCATCCCTTCGCGTCCTGGACCGGGCAGCAGCTGACCGAGGGGCACCGCTACGAGGAGCTGATCAACCGCACCCAGTGGTGGGGCCGGCAGATGCTGATCTGGGGCGTGCACGTGCACGTCGGGATGCCGGCCAAGGAGCGGGTGATGCCGGTGCTGTCGGCGCTGCTCAACTGGTATCCCCACCTCCAGGCGCTCTCCGCCTCCTCCCCCATCTGGGCCGGCGTCGACACCGGCTACGCCTCCAACCGGGCGCTGATGTTCCAGCAGCTGCCGACCGCCGGGCTGCCGTTCCAGTTCGAGCGGTGGGAGGAGTACGAGGCTTTCGTCCACGACCAGGTGGTCACCGGCGTCATCGAGGAGCTGACCGAGATCCGCTGGGACGTCCGGCCGGCCGTCACCCACGGCACCCTCGAGAACCGCGTGTGCGACGGTGTCTCGACGTTGGCGGAGATGGGCTCCCTGGTCGCGCTGATGCACTGCCTGGTGGTGTGGCTCGACGAGCGATGTGCCGCCGGCGAGAAGCTCCCGACGATGCCGCCGTGGCACGTGCAGGAGAACAAGTGGCGGGCTGCGCGGTACGGCGTCGACGCCATCGTCATCCTCGACGCCGAGTCCAACGAGCGGCTGGTCACCGAGGACCTCGCCGACCTCATCGTGTCGCTCGAACCTGTCGCCGAGCGGCTGGGCTGCTCCGCAGAGCTGGCCTCGGTCCTCGAGATCCCCAAGCGCGGTGCGTCGTACCAGCGCCAGCGCGCGGTCGCCGAGCGCACCGACGGCGACCTGGTCGCCGTCGTCGACTCGGTCGTCCAGGAGCTGCGCTCCGACCTGGGCTGACATGTCTGGCCCGTCGCGGTCACCCAGGGTCGGCCATCTCGAGGCGTACGCCGAGCAGCCGCACCGGTCGGTCCTTCTCGACCCGGTCGAGCAGGGCGACCGCCTCGGCCGCGAGCAGGTCCGGGTCGTTGGTGGGCTCCGGCAGCTTGTGGCTGCGGGTCAGCGTGAAGAACGGGCGGTAGCGGAGCTTGAGCTCGACCCGGACCGCCGGGCCGTCCCTCGGCCTCGATGTCCTCGACGACCCGGCGGGCGATCCGCGCGACCTCGAGCTCGACGACGGACCAGTCCGTGATGTCCTCCTGGAAGGTCTCCTCGCGGCCGTGCCCGCGGGCGACGTACGGCGTCGCGTCGACCTCGCTCGATGCGACGCCCCGGCCGAGCCGGCGCAGCCACGGCCCGGTGGTCGGGCCGATCCGTTCGGCGAGGATCGCGGCGTCGGCGCGGGCGAGGTCCTCGACCGTGGCGATCCCGAGCAGGGCCAGCTTGTCGGCGGTCTTCTTGCCGATGCCCCAGAGGGCGCTGGTCGGGCGGGTGCCCATCTCGTCGTACCAGCTCTCGTCGCTGATGACGTAGGTCCCGCGGCCGCGCTCCTGCCCGCCAGGTCCGGACTCCTCGCCGATGCCCGCGCCGGCCTCGCGGGCGAGCGCGCCCTCGACCCGCTGCTTGGCGAAGCCGGTGGCGAGCTTGGCCTGGAGCTTGTTGTCGCCGATGCCGACGCCGCTGCTCAGCCGGGTCTGGTCGAGGACGGCGGCGCGGATCCGCTCCGCGAAGTCGACCGGATCGCCGAGGTCACCGTGCTCCGGACCGGGACCGACGAACGCCTCGTCCCAGCCGAGCACCTCGACCAGTACCGGTACGCCGCCCCACTCGAGGCTGCGCAGCACGCCCATCACCTCGGCCGAGGCCGCGTCGTAGGCGTCCTTGTCCACCGGCAGGAAGACGGCCTCGTTCTCCGACTTGCCCAACTTGCGCGCCGCGAGCCGCAGCGGCATGCCGGAGCCGACTCCGAACGCGCGCGCTTCGTAGGACGCCGTCGCGACCACGCCGCGCTCGGTCGGGTCGCCGCGGCCGCCGACGACCACCGGGAGCCCGGCCAGCTCGGGCCGCCGTAGCACCTCGACCGCAGCGATGAACTGGTCGAGGTCGACGTGCAGCACCCAGCCGGCCGGTCCGGTCATGCGTCGATGGTGCCAGCCGGCGCCCACTCGGGGTCTCGATGACGCCCTCGCCTGGCGGCTCGGGCTACTCGACCAACGTGTGCGACGCGGGAGCTACTGGAGCGAGCGGTAGTAGCGCGTCGTCTGCTTGAAGCCGGCGAGCGCGCGGAACCAGGTCCGGTTGCTCACCTTGCAGCGGAACCGACGGATCTCCCGGTCGTACTCCTCGCACTCGGCCATCGTCTCGGAGTCGGTCGGCGGGTAGTGCCACGAGCCGTCGTAGTGCCGGATCGCGAAGCCGTTGGCGGCGTCGCCCTCCACCTGGACGATGGTCTCGGCCGGCGGGACGTACGGGTCGGTGTGGGTGCTCGACGAGCCGGCAGACGCGGAGGCGGCGAGGCCGCCGACGGCCAGCACGGCGAGCAGGAAGGCGGCGAGGCGCCGCAGTACGAGGTCGGACATGAGTGCTCCCGAGGGGTCACGCGCCGGCGAGTTCCGGCGTCGCGACCGGACGTTAGGAGCGCCGCCCGACGACCGAGCGGCGCCGGCACCGCGGCTGTGGAGAGCCCGCGCCGACGCCGTACCTGTGGACGGTTGCCGGCCCGCTCGCCGGCTCAGCGGGCGGCGAAGTAGTCGACCTCGCAGTAGTCGCCCTTGCAGGGGGGAATGTCGGCCCACTTCGTCGGGGTGTCGATCCCGCCCTCCGCATCCGCGGTCGCGACCCACGCCCCGTAGAAGCTGTAGTCGTCGATGTTGACGCTGGTGAAGACGAGGTCGTCGAGCTGGTCACCGTTGAGGTCCACCGCCACCACGGCATCCATCACGCCGTCGCCGGCGACGGCGTACTGCACCTGGGAGCCGGTCGGCCGCAAGGTGGTGCCGTCGTACTCGTAGAGGAGGAAGGAGTCCTCGTAGTAGTTGTCGGCGACCAGCGTCTCCGTGCCGTCACCGTCGAAGTCGCCGACGGCGTACTCCTGGTCGAAGAGCTCGGTCTCGACCGGCGCGATCGTGCCGCGGGAGAACGAGCCCGGCTCGGCGATGAGCGGGACGACGCCGAAGTCGCCGTACCAGTACAGGCTGTCGAAGTCGCCGCGGACCAGCGGCTCGTCCGGCGCGACCGCCATGACGTCGTCACTGCCGTCGCCGTTGAAGTCGCCGACGATCAGCTCGGTCGAGCCGTACGTCGCGTTCGGCAGCGCCGCCCACTTCTGTCGGCTCCTCGAACCCTTCGCCGGTGTTGCGCAGCACCCACACCGCGACCTGGCTGCGGTGCTGCTGGCCGTACGCCGCGATGTCGGTGAGTCCGTCGCCGTCGAAGTCGCCGAACGCGGCGTTGATCGCCTCGACCTTGAACCAGAGGTCGAATTCCTGCGTGACCGACGGCAGGTCGCTGTCCTCGATCTCGAACTGCAGGGTTCCGGCGGAGTTGAACCAGGACCCGACCTCGCTGGCGCCGTCGCCGTCGAAGTCGGCGACGATCAGCTGCTCCTCCTGCTGCACCGGCTCCTGATCGAGCTGGAACGACCCGTCGGCGTTGGTGAGCGTCAACCGGCTCTCGGTGGTGTCGTAGTAGCGACCGAGCACGTCGCCGCGCCCGTCGCCGTCGAGGTCGCCCCGCACCGACGCGACCGCCGGCTCCGTCGGCTCGGTCGGCTCGGTCGTCCCCTCGCCACCGCCCTTGGTGCCGCCGTCGTCGTCGTCGGACCACGGCTGCACCACGACCAGCGTCACCACGGTCGCGATGACCACGATCGAGCACGACGGCGAGCGCGACCCACAGCCACAGCAGGCTCTTCTTCTGCCCTGGCGGCGAGGGGTACGACGGCCCGGCCGGTGCGGCGTACGGCGCACCGGGCGGCGGGCCCTGCGGCGGTCCTTGCGGGAATCCTTGGGCCGGCCGGCCCTGCGGCGGCTGGGCCGGCGGGAACCCCGGGCGTTGGGTCACCGGCGCCGAGCTCCCGGGCGCACCCGCGGACGGCGGCGCCCAGGGCGAGCGCTGCGGTTGACCCGGGGCTTGCGCAGGCGGTGCCGCCGCAACGGCTGGCTGGGCCGGCTGGGCCGGCTGGGCCGGCTGCGGCGGCTGCGCCGGCCGACGGTCCGCCGTCCACGCGAACCCGTCCCAGCGCCGTTCCCAGCCCGGCCCCTCCGGATACCACCCTGGTGGCGCTGCCGAGCCCCCGTCGCCGATCGTCATGGCCGGAATCGTGCCACGCCCGGCGGCGTCACAAACGCCGCGCCGGCGGTCGACACGAGATCAGTAGCTGTTCTGGAAGTAGAACGAGCAGCCACCCGCCGGGCACCGCGGCGTCGGCGCCCACTCCTCGCTCGACTCGACGCCGGGCTCATCGAGGCGCAGCACCCGGAACCCGTCGTACTCCTGACCGCTGCCGGCCACGGTCGTGTAGACCACGTCGTCCACCCCGTCGCCGTCGGCGTCGGACACGACCGCGTCGACGACGTCCGCAGCGCCGGCCGCCGCCCATCCGCAGCGTCAGCCGGGTGTCGACCAGGAAGCGACCGCCGGCCCGGCGCACACCCTGGACCTCGAGGCCGGTGCGGTTACCGCTGAGCAGGAGCACCCGCGGCGTCCCGTCACCGGTGAAGTCGCCGACCACGACCTCGGCGTCGTCGAGCAGGTCCGTCGGTCGCTCGATCGGTCCCGGCGCGAACGCGGTGCCGGTCGACGTCAGCAACGAGAGGCCGAGCTCGTCCCGGGTGCGCGGCACTCGGACGGCCACGTCGGTCATGCCGTCGTCGGTGAAGTCGGCGGGGAGAAGCGTGGTCGAGGAGTACGTCGCGTCGGGGATCTGCATCCACTGGTCGGGCTGGGCGAACCGGCCGCCGTCGTTGCGGAGGATCCAGACCCCGACCTGGCGCGGGCCCGAGGCGCCGTACGCGACCAGGTCGATGGCACCGTCGCCGTCGAAGTCGCCCGGCTTCAGGCTGACGAACGGCTGCCGCTCGTCGAGGCGGAGCCGGAGGTTGAGCTCACGGAAGTCCATGTCCTCCGACGTGAGGTTGAGCGTGCCGCCCAGCTCGTAGGTCCACGAGACCTGGTCCTGCTCACCGTCACCGTCGAAGTCGGCCCAGGTGCGGTCCTCGAACGCCGCGACGGGTTCGCGAGCGACCTCGAAGGAGCGGCCGGTGCTCGACAGCACCACGCGCTCGATGCCGTCACCGGACTCGAAGACCGCGATCGCGTCGCCGTACCCGTTGTTGTCGAGGTCCGCGGCGATCGGACCCGGCGGCGTGGTCGGAGAGGCGGGTCGTCGGCGCCGACGGGGGTCGTCGGCGTCGGGTCCGCCGGAGCGTTGTCGGGCAGCTCGGACTGGTCGGCGTCGGGTGGAGCGCCGGCGACGTCGCGGTCGCTGCTGTCGTCCTCCCACGGCTGTACGACGGCGAGGGTGGCGGTCGCCCCGACCCCGAGGACGACGACCGCGGCCAGCGCGATCCACAGCCAGGTCAGGCTCCGCTTCGCGGGGATGGGGTACGGCGACGCGGGCGGGCCCGGCGGCAGCGGCGGAGGCACCGGCACGGGAGGCGGTGCCGAAGCCGATGCTCGGAGCCGGTGCTGGTGGCGGTGTCGGAGACGGCGCCCGCTTCGGCTGGGCCGGCCACTCGCCGGGCTCCACGGTCGGCAGCTGGTCGGGCGTCGAGACCTGTCCGGGTGGCGCCACCGGCCGGGGCGGAGGCCGCGGGGGATCGTCGTCCCGCGTCGGCTCTCCGGGCGGCTGGTCGTTGCTCACGGGCGGCATCCTTCCACCCAGGCCGACCCGAACCCACCCACTTGTGGCGACCGTCTGCAGGCGGGAGGATCGGCCGTCACGGCCGCCGGCAGCGTGGCGGGAGGCGGCGCTGGCCGGCGCCTACCCGCAAGCCGACGACGGCCGGTCAATACTGGGCGGCGTCGCCGAAGACACGCTCGGCCCGAAGACAACGAGGTGCTCCTGTGGTCGCACTGCCCAAGCCCCGCCCGATCGATCCCCCGTCAGCAGCGTTCCTGCTCGCGGAGAGCAAGAACCAGCCGATGCACGTCGGCGGGCTGCAGCTCTTCGAACGGCCGGACGACGCCGGGCCGGACTTCGTGCGCGAGCTGTTCATGGCTGCGACGGCGAGCGACGACGAGGTCATGCCGCTCTTCCTCAAGCACCCCTACCGCTCCGTCAAGACGGCCGGTCAGCTGTTCTGGCGCGAGGACGAGCAGTTCGACATCGAGCACCACGTCCGCCACAACGCGCTGCCGACGCCCGGCCGGGTCCGCGAGCTCCTCGAGCTGTGCTCACGCCTGCACAGCACCCGCCTCGACTGGGAGCGCCCGCTGTGGGAGGCCCACCTGATCGAAGGGCTCGCCGACGGCCGGGTCGCGATGTACACCAAGATCCACCACGGCCTGGTCGACGGCATCTCCGCGATGCGGCTGATGCAGAGCACCCTGTCGACCGATCCCGACGAGCGCGACATGGCCGCGCCGTGGGCGAAGCGGGCGATCCGTAGCCGGCCGAAGCCCGACGCGGAGACGCCGATGACCGACGCGGCCCGCACGTTGGCCGGGCTGCCGGGCGACGCGCTGCGGACGGCAATCGGCGTCACGGCCGAGGCGGCCGGCATGCCGGGCGCGCTGATCAAGACGCTCTCCAAGGGTGCCCGCAACGAGGCGTCGACGGTGTCGTTCCACACGCCCCGCACGATGTTCAACCGCTCGCATCACCAGCGCCCGCCGGTTCGCCGCCCAGGACTGGCCGGTCGAGCGGATCCGCGCGGTCGGCAAGGCGACCGGGGCGACGATCAACGACGTCGTGCTCGCGATGTGCGGCGGCGCGATCCGCACCTACCTCATCGAGAACGACGCGCTCCCGGACACCCCGCTCGTCGCGATGGTGCCCGTCGGGCTGAAGGCCAAGGAGTCGCACCTCCCCTCGGCCGAGGGCGGCAACGCGGTGGGCGCGGTGATGGCCCGGCTCGGCACCGACCAGGCCGACCCCGGCGACCGGCTCAAGGCGGTCCAGAAGTCGATGAAGGACGGCAAGGACGCGCTCAAGTCGCTCACGCCGGTGCAGGTCCTCGCGATGAGCGCGATCGGCCAGGCGCCGGCGATCCTCGGCCCGGCACTGAAGATGCAGGGGATCATCCGGTCGCCGTACAACCTGATCATCAGCAACGTGCCCGGACCGCGCACCACGCACTACTGGAACGGCGCCAAGCTGGTCGGCAACTACCCGCTGTCCATCCCGATCAACGGCATGGCGCTCAACATCACCTGCACGTCGTACGACGGCAACATGGGCTTCGGCCTCACCGGCTGCCGCCGTACGGTCCCGCACCTGCAGCGGCTGCTGACCTTCCTCGACGACGAGCTCGCCGCGCTCGAGAAGGCCGCCGGCCTGTAGTCGTTGGTCGAGGAGGTCGCTCTGGCGGCCGTCACGAGACCAGCTCGATGAATCCCCCGCCGACCCGCTCGGCCACCTTCTGCAGCCGGGCGCGGGTGATGTCGGCGACCGTGCGGTAGCCGGCCAGGTCGGCGTTGGAGCCCGGCCGGACCGGCTCGGGGTGGTTGATCGAGAGGCAGGTACGGCGCCCGCCGTCCGCTGCGTTGGCGAGCGCGACCGCGTGCCCGGTGGTCCCGCTGCCCGCGAAGTAGTCGAGGACCCGCACGTCGTCGGGCATGGTGTCGAGGATCCGGCGCACGAGACCGGTCGGCTTCGGCGACTCGAAGACGTGGCCGAGGATCTCCTTGAGCTCGGCGACGGCGGTGTCGGTCGAGCCGATCTCCTCGGAGAGCCAGATGGTGCGCATCTTCTTGCGGCGCGCGCCTCCGGTCGGATGGCGCCAGTCGCGCTGGAAGACGTCGATCCGGTCGCCGGCCACGCCCCGCACCCATCGGCACACCAGGTCGTCGGGGCGCTCGTCGATCCGCGGCCGCGACCAGCGCCAGACCGCGGGCGAGCCGTCGCCGAAGACCGGCTTGATCTCGACCGCCCCGTCGAACGGCGAGGTCCGCACCTCGCCCGTCTCGGGGTTGCCCCAGATCGCGAAGTGCAGCGTCGGCGCGGTCAGTGGGTTGAACTTCTTGTTCGTGTTGCGCAGCGGCAGCCGCCGGAAGCGACGTCCGTCCTCGGCCACCAGTGGGAAGTCGCTCTCGACGACCAGGTCGGCGCTCGACGCGTCGAGCACGCACTGCCGCGCGTCCTTGGCGTAGGCGAGGACGTACTCGTGGGACGTCGCGAAGCCGTCGCCCAGCTGGCGTCCCTTGGGGTTGAGGTTGACCACGATCTGCGCGAGGAAGTTCGGCTCGCCGTACACCTCGTCGAGCAGCAGCCGCAGGTGGGCGACCTCGTGGTCGTCGATGCTGACGAAGACCGCACCGGTGTCGGCCAGCACCCGCCGGCCGGCCTCGATCCGCGGCCGCATCATCGCCGTCCACGCCTCGTGCCCGGCGAAGCTGTCGCGGTAGGCGAACGCGCTGCCGGTGTTGTACGGCGGGTCGAGGTAGATCAGGTCGTACGACGCCACAGGCAGGTCTGCGAGCACCTCGAGGTTGTCGCCCTCGGCGAAGGTGTTGCACGGACCGCTCGACACGCGACCCATCATCCCGGACCGAGCGCTCAGATTTCTTAACCTGGACGGCATGCGTCGCCTGCTGCCGGAAATTGTCGTGCTCTCGATCCTGGCGACGGCCGGCGCGCTCGTGTTCGTCAACGACACCGACCCGTCGAAGAAGCCCCCGGCTGCCGAGCAGGCGGCCGCGCCCGAGGTCGCACCGGCCGCGGACCCCGACGACCCGCACACGTGGCAGACCTCCGACCAGGTGCCGGGTGAGATCGCTCCGCCCCTCGTGCCCGGCCAGCGCGTGGTCCTGTCGCGGACCCAGCGCTACTCCTACGAGCCGGCGCCCGGCGTGCGCGTGACGGCGTGGGACGCCCGCACCCAGCGCGGCCCGGTGCGCTACTTCGTGACCCGGGTCAGGTGGCGGGCGCCCGGCATCTCCGTCGACTACGCGAGCGGTGAGCGGGTCCGCCGTCGGCAGACCGTCACCTCGATGCTGTCGCGGACGCCCCACGTGGTGGCCGGCATCAACGGCGACTTCTTCGACATCTCCGACACCGGGGCGCCGCTGGGCATCGGCCGCGAGCGCGGCGGCCTGCTCTGGAACGGGATCGACAGCGGCTGGAACAACGCCATCTCGGTCAACACCGAGGGCAAGTGGCACGTCGGAGAGCTCGCGATGGTGGCGGAGGTCGTCGACCACCCGGAGATCGTCGTCACCAACTACAACTCACCGCGGGTCAAGATCGGCGGGACCGGCATCTACGACTGGCGGTTCGGCCGGGCGGTGGGCTACGGCTGGACCGACGAGCAGCGCCGGCAGGTGCGGTTCGTGCAGGTCGTCGACGGCAAGGTCGTCGCCAACCGCGCCGAGCTGCCGAGCGACACCGGCATCGAGGGCACCTTCCTGATCGCACGAGGCGACCGCGCCGAGGACAGGCTCGAGGCATTGAAGGTCGGCACCCAGGTCCGGGTCCGGCACCGACTGGACGGCAAGGTCGCGATGGCGATCACCGGCAACGCGTTGCTGCTCAAGAAGCGACAGCTGCTGGTGTCCGACGACGGCGAGATGCACCCGCGTACGGCGGTCGGCGTCGACCGCGACACCAAGCAGCTGATCATCCTCGTGGTCGACGGGCGGCAGTCCTTCAGCCGCGGCTACACGATGGTCGAGCTCGGGCGGATGATGAAGCGGCTCGGCGCCGAGGACGCGCTCAACCTCGACGGCGGCGGATCGACCACGCTCGCGGCGGTGCGCGACGGCTCGCTCCGCGTCCTCAACTCACCGTCCGACGGTGTGCAGCGGCCGGTGCCCAACGGGCTCGAGGTCCTCTACGAACCCTAGGCCCGACTACTGGGCCGGCAGGTCGAGCACGGCGACGCTGGTCACCGGGACGATGCACTCCATGTGCGGGTCCACGACCTTGCCCGCGGTGACGAAGAACCTGCCGCCCTCCTCGGTGACCGTGGCCGACGGCGGCTCGTTGCAGGAGACCTCGATGACGGCCAGCCCGAGCACCCGACCCGCGGCGGGCGCGGCGGCGTCCACAGCGTCGGTCAGGTCGGCGACGAACGGCGATGACTCGAACTGACGCAGATACTGGTCCAGCGCGGCGTCGTCCCTGATCACCGTCGCCGTCTCCGCGACCTCGGCGGGACCCACGGCACTGGCGGACACGATGTCGACGACCTCCGGCGCGGCGGCGTCGGTCTGTTGCTGGGTGGCCGGGTCGTCGGCACGGTCGTCCGGGTCGTCGCCGCACCCGGTCAGGACCGCGAGCGCGGTCAGGAGAGCAAGGGGCCCGAGGTAGCGCTTCATGATGACTGGGACGGTAGCGCCCGGGCATCGGTTCCGGTGGTGGATAGTCCCTGACGAAAAGCACCTGGAATCGGCCGATCGAGGTGCTTTTCGTCAGGGACTATCGCCTCCCGGCAGACTGGGCGCGTGCGCCGTACCTTCACCCGGGCCGAGCTCGAGTCCTTCCGCGACGCGGTCGTCCCTGATCTGCTGCCGACCGCGCCGGACCACGACCTCAAGCTGCTCTTCGTGGGCATCAACCCGGGGTTGTGGACGGCGGCCACGCAGACCCACTTCGCGCACCCCGGCAACCGGTTCTACCCGGCGTTGCTGCTGGGCGGCGTGGTCACCGAGCCGATCGACCCGAGGGCAGGGATGACGGACGCCCAGCGCGACGGGCTCCGGGCACGCGGCATCGGCATCACCAACCTGGTACGCCGCGCCACCGCGAAGGCGTCCGAGCTCGGCACCGCCGAGCTGAAGGAGGGCGGCGCCGCCCTCACGGCGCTGGTCGAGCGGCTGCGGCCGCAGGTCGTCGCGGTCGCGGGGATCACGGCGTACCGGACCGCGTTCGGACGTCCGAAGGCGGTCATGGGCCGCCAACCTGAGCAGCTCGCCGGCTCTGAGCTGTGGGTGGTGCCGAACCCGAGCGGCCTCAACGCCCACGAGACGGTCGCCAGCCTCGCGACGGCGTACGGCGACGTCGCCCGTGCCGCGGGCATCCCTGTGGACAGCTGACCCACCCCCTGCCGCGGGCGGCAGATCGCGCGCAGGGTGTCCGCCATGACCGATGACCTGATCAACAACCAGGCCGACCTCGAGCAGGTCTGGCGAGGACTCATGGAGCCGCTCGGCTTCAGCCGCACGAGCCTGTGGATCGTGTTCCTCCATCCTGACGGGCGGCCGCACAAGACCCTGATCGAGGTGCCGGCGCCGGACCGGATGGTCGCGCCGGATCCGACCGCACCCGAGCTGCTCGACCTCCTCGAGGAGTGGACGACCGAGCGCGTGCCGGGCGGGCGGGTTGCCTTCCTGCGGACCCGGCCGGGCCGCGGCGGGCTCGACCAGTCCGACCGGTTGTGGGCAGCCGCGCTCTACGCCGCCGCGCAGGTCGCCGGGGTGCCGTGCGAGGTCGTGCACGCCGCCAACGACGACCGGCTGGTGCCGGTGCCGCTCGACGAGATCGACAGCCTCACTGCCTGACGACCGCGTCAGGGGCCGCTGCTGATCTCGACGCCGTTCTTGTCGTACTCCACGAAGACGGACCGCCCGAAGTCGTCGCTGGCCGTGGCCCGGAACCAGGCCTCGCTCCCTTCCGACGGCCTCGAGAGGAAGACGTAGCAGTCGTCGGGCACGGCCCCGTCGGCCTCCGCCAGCACCGGGTCGCACATGCCGTCGATGACCTCGGGGTCGATCTCCGCGAGGTCGAAGGTCGGGTCGGTCGACGTAGCTGCGGGTCCATTCCTCCAGGTCACCGCCACGCCAGGTGTAGCTGATCTGGCGGTCGTCGCCCGGTTCGTCGGAGTACGGCAGGTAGACGATGATGTAGTCGGTGTAGAAGTTGACGTCCTGGACCTTGGTCGTGCCCTTCTCCTCCTCGAGCTTGTCGATCAGCTCGGCGAAGTCGTCCGGGTTCTTGGCGTCGATCCCGCCGATGCCGCCGATCCCACCGTCGATCGCGGAGAAGATCGCGATCCCGCCGGCGACGACGCCCCCCAGGACCGCGATGGCGACCACGAGAAGGATCAGCTTCGGCGCCTTGCTCGACGACGACGACGTGACGAAGACCGGGTTGTAGTCCGGCTGCTGGCCGTAGGGCACGTGCGGCGCATCGGGCGCGCCGCCGTACGGAACCGGGGGTGGTGGCACCGACGGGGGCTCAGGGTCCGGTGTCTTGTCTTCCTCGTAGACGCGCCACTCGTCCGGGGGGTCCGGCTGCTTGTCCGGGGGGCCGGGCTGGTCTGCCATGGTCGAAAACTAGGGCACGGCGCCTCTCGTTGCATGGACCTTCCCGGTGGTCTTTACCTTCTGAGACTCATCTGCGACGCGCACCTCACTCATGAACGCCTGCTCCGGCCGTCGACGCTGCACGATCGTCCTGCTGAACCGGGGGTTGCAGCCGCAACCCGGCTCGAGCCGGGAGCTGCACCCAGCCGACCTGATCCACAGCAACTGGCAGGGCACCCGCAACCCGTTCATCGACCACCCGGAGTGGGCCCAGGCGATCTGGGCGGCGTAGCCGGCCGCTGGTCGAGGAGGTCGCGTTGCGACCGTCACGAGACCCGGCCCATCGGGTTGAGACGAGGTTGAGACGTCGGTCCCTTTCGGGCCCCTCCCGCGGGCTCTACCTTCGCGGGAGGGGACCAAACGTGGCCGCGCGACGGCCCGGAAGGGGATAACGATGGGATTCTTCTCGAAGGCCAAGGACGCCGCCCAGCAGGCGGCCGCGGCAGCGCAGCAGGCCGCACAGGGACAGGGCCAGCAGGGCCAGGGCGACGGCATGGTGCACGTGCAGGGCGCCGGCCCGATCGACCCGGCCATCATGGGCGGGCCGTCGACGCGCTCGGTCGCTGAGAACGACCCGATCTGGGAACCGATCAACGGCGTCTCGCTCCAGGACTACGCCGACTGGGCCCGCGAGGCACAGACGCGCGGCATCAACGACGAGGCGGGGCTGATCACGCTCGCCGGCGAGAAGGGCGTGTCCGCGGCCGACGCCAAGGCCGCGCTCGACGGCTGGGTCGCTCGGATGGGCCAGTCGCAGGCCGTGGGGCAGCAATTCCGCAAGTTCCTCGGCTACTGAGCCGGGAGCCCGACCATGGGACTCTTCGGCGACTGGCAGCGGATGTACCGCGCCAACCAGCAGCACTTGGAGCAACAGGGAAAGCCATCCTCGTTCCTCGGGCAGATCGCGGACATCCCCAACCAGATGAAGGAAGCGGCCGACAACACCGACCTCGGCCTGCGGATGTCGCGACACCTGCAGCTCACCAACGGCGAGGGCCTGCCGGCGGTCGCGATCGTGGACGCCTCGTGGCAGATGGGGACCTACGCCAACACGACCCCCGTCGTGCGCATCCAGGCGCGGGTCGAGCGCGCGGACGGCACCGAGCCCTACATCGTCACCTGCGACCACGTGGTCGCCGCGATGCACCTCAGCCGGATGCAACCCGGCTCGAAGCTCGGCGTGATGGTCGACCCGCTCAACCCGACCGACTTCGCCATCGACTGGATCCGCACCGGGCAGCTCGGACCACCACCCCCCGGGTCGGTGCCGGGACCGGGCGCACCCGGCGCCCGCCGGGAAATCTGACAGTCCGCGAATCCGGAGAGATCCCACGCGAGTCCGGCGGACTCGACGGGGATTCCTCCGGATTCGGCGTTAATGGGTTAGGCCGGACCGGACAGGGGATCTACCCTTCACCCGTCCGGGACGGACCCGGCGCGCCACCAGCGGCACCGCGCAGCGGCACCTCCAGAACAGGAACATGACGTGGGCACCTATCGCACCTTCATCGACGCGAACCGCAGTGCGGTCCGCGCGTTGGGTGCTGCCCACACGTGCCCGGCCATCGGCGGCTTCGACCTCGGCCTGCTCCCGAGCAGGACCGAAGGCCAGGAGCTGCCCGTCCCAGTGGAGCCGCCCGTGTAGGTGCACCGACGCACCCCACACAGGGGCCGCTCCGCTATGCGGGAGCGGCCCTTTCTGCATTTTTCCCAGACCCATTTTTGAGACCCCCATCCATCGCCCCGACCAGAAGAAGGAGGTGACAGGCGATGACTGCACGGAAGATCTCGGTCCACGAGGACCGGTTCGACACGAAGGGCGTGACCATCGCCTTCACCGCACCGACCCCGCACGACCCGAAGCTCGTGTGGGCGTGCGCGGACCACCCGGACCCCGACCTGTTCCACCCGACCGACGAGGAGAGCCTCGCCGCGGCACAGGCGTTCTGCGCCGACTGCCCCGTGCGCGAGCTCTGCCTCGAGCTCGGTCGGGCGCGGGACGAGTACGGCGTCTGGGGCGGCGTGCTGCTCGAGAACGGCAAGCCGCAGTCCGCCGTACCCCGTCGGGGCCGGCCCCCGAAGGTCGGCTCGGCGGCCTGACAGAAGCTGGGCCAGGTCGACCGTGTCCACCGCCCGCCCGGCAGCGCGGCGCTCGGCTGGGCACAACGTCCTACGGGCGGGGCCCTCCGCGGCCCCGTCCGTAGGACGTCCGCGGGAGCCTGCCCGGTCAGTCCAGGTCGGCAGCCCAGTCCGAAGCCCACCGGTCGAGGGGCTGCAGCGCCTTGGCCAGGCGCCGACCGTGGTCGGTGAGGAGGTAACCACCGTCCGTGTGGTCGACGATCGCGAGCGCGCGCAGCTCCTTGAGCCGGGTGTTGAGCAGCCCGGGGTTGGTCTCGCACGCGTCCTGGAGCGCGCGGAACGTCAGCTGTCCGCGCTCCCTCAGCTCCCAGATCACCCGGAGCGCCCCGCGCCGGCCGAGGACGTCGAGCGCCGCCATGATCGGACGGCCGGTCGTCGAGCCGCGGACGGGGAGACCTGGCCTCGGAGAGCTCACGCTATTGATTTTAGAGCATGCTGGTCTAGTCTGACTCCATGACACGCTACGAAATTGATAGCGCACCCGCGGATCGCGCCCGCGACCGAGCTCGACCCCGAGGTCGAGGCGGCAATCACCGCGGTGATGCGCGGCAATCCACCACTGGTCCTGTTCACGACGCTCGCCAGGGACAAGCGGCTCTTCGGCAAGTTCTTCGGCGGCGGCCTGCTCGACCGCGGCCACCTGACCCTCCGCCAGCGCGAGATCGTGATCGACCGGACGACCGCGCTCAACCACGCGGAGTACGAGTGGGGCGTGCACGTCGCGACGTACGGCGGCGCGGCCGACCTCACCCGCGAGCAGATCGTCTCCTTGACCACGGGCGGCCCGGACGACCCGTGCTGGACCGAGGCCGAGGCGACGCTCATCCGCCTCGCCGACGCGCTCCACCATGAAGCGACCGTCGATGACCGCTCTGGTCGACGCTCCGCGAGCACCACTCGGAAGAGGCGGTGCTCGAGCTGCTGCTGCTCGCCGGGTTCTACCGCACGACCAGCTACCTCGTGAACGCGCTCTCGCTCCCGCTCGAGCCGGGCGCGGCCCGCTTTGCCGACTACGCCGGCTGACGTCCGCTCACACAAGCCCGGTGGCGGTCCAGGCACTCGCCTGGATCGTCATCGGGCCGTCGCCGTACTCCTCGCGCAGCGCGCCGACCAGCCCGGCCCGCTCGATCTGGTTGAGGCTCCGGACGTAGGCACCGGCCGGGCCGACGGCGAGGTTGAACGGCTCCCACCAGTCCTCGAAGGTGGCGAAGTCCAGGCTGACGGTCAGCAGGGTCTCGGTCACCTCCCGAAGCCCGGCGTCGGTGAACATCCGGGTCAGGTCGCCCTCCCAGGAGCCCGGCAGCGCCTCCTCGCCCTCGGCCTCGGGGTCGCAGCGCTGCACCACCCGCCAGAAGGCCGACAGGGCGCCGGTACCCCCGGCGTGGTCCCACACGCACGCAGACACCCGGCCGCCGGGTGCGGTCACCCGCGCCATCTCCCCCACCCCGGCGACCGGGTCGCTCATGAAGTGCACGACGAGCTGGGCGAGGGTGGCGCCGAAGGTGTCGTCGGGGAACGGCAGGTCCTCGGCCGTGGCACGACGTACGTCGGCGGCGGGGTACGACGACGCGGTCGCCTGCACGAACCCCTCGACCGGGTCGACGGCGCTCACGTTGGCCTCGCCCTGGCGCTTCACCAGCTCGAAGGTCAGGATCCCCGGACCGCACCCGACGTCGAGCACCCGGTCCGACGGGTCGACCCCGGCCAGCCCGATGTCGGCGAACGGCGCGGACAAGGGCGCTGAGAAGCGGCCCATGAACTGGACATAGGCATCGGCAGCGACGTCGAACAGCGCCATGGCTCGATGGTGACACCGGTACCGCTCGCGGACCATGGCCCGTTCAGGGCTGCCCCAACTGGCCAGTTCAGGACCGCCGGGCTGGCCCGTTGGGGACTTTCCGCTGGCCCGATCAGGCCAGAAGCCGTGCCACTTCTGAGAATCACGTCCGACCAGGGTCGGATGCGACGCCGCGTGCCGGGATCTAGCGTGGCTGCATGAGGCAGGGCCCGCAGAACCCGAAGGAGGCCGCGCAGTTCGTCGTCGGCATCGTCCGGTCGCGGCTGTGGGACCTGCGGGCGCACCGCTCGGGGTCGCCCCTCGCGACGTTCGAGACCGACGAGGGCATCCGCGACCCCTATCCGATCCACGAGCAGGTCCGCGCGCTCGGGCGGGTGGTGCCGGGCATGCCGGGCTACATGGCGACGGCGGACTACGAGCTGTGCCACGACCTGACGCGGCGGCGGGACTTCGGCGTCCGCGACCCGTCGACCAACGTGGTGCACGGGGCCATCTACCAGGGCGACAGCATCGACCGCTCGATCCTCGGGCTCAACCCGCCCGACCACACGCGGCTCCGGCGCCTCGCCGCCCACGGCTTCAGCCCGAAGCAGCTCGCGTCCTACGAGGTCGCGATCGAGAAGCGGGTCGAGGCGCTGCTCGACGGCCTCGAGGGACAGCGGTCGTTCGACATCGTCCACGCCGTCGCCGCCCGCTGCCGATCGGCGTGATCAGCGACCTGCTCGGGCTGCCGGACGCCGACGTCGAGGCGTTCGAGAAGTACGGCGAGACGCTGGCGTCGATCCTCGACGGGATCACCACCTTCAAGCACGCCCGGCAGGGCGCGCTGGCGTCGTTCCGGGTCGAGCGGATCCTGGAGCGGCTGTTCGAGCTGCGCCGCACCGACCCGCGCGACGACCTGGTCAGCTATCTGGTCGCGGCCGAGGCCGACGGCCGGATGACACCGCGCGAGCTGCTGGCGATGTGCCAGCTCCTGCTGGTTGCCGGCTTCGAGACGACGGTGAACCTGATCAGCAACGCCGTACTCGCTCTGCAGCGGACGCCCGGAGCCTGGGACGCGCTGGTCGCCGATCCCGGGCTCGCGGGGCTCGCCGTGGAGGAGACCCTGCGCTTCGACCCGCCGGTGCAGCGGACCATCCGCGCGGCTTTCGAGGACACCACGCTCGGGGATCACCCGATCCCGAAGAGCACCTGGGTGGTCGGTCTGATCGGCGGCGCCAACCGGGACCCGGCGGTCTTCGACGCGCCGGGCGAGTTCCGGATCGACCGCTACGCCGACCCGGACACCCCGACCCACCTGGCGTTCTCGGGTGGCGCGCACTACTGCATCGGCGCTCCGCTCGCGCGGCTCGAGGCCACCGTCGCGCTCCGCGCACTGGCCGAGCGGCTCCCCGGCCTCACCGTCGTCGGCGAGCCGACGATGCGGTCCTCGCCGACGGTGCGCGGACCGGCGTCGTTGATGGTCGCCGCTCACTGAGGTCGGGCGCCTCGGTACCGTCTCGGACGTGGAGACTCCCCGGCGGGCCTGGCTGGTCTGGGGCGTCGCACTCGCGATCTACGTGGTCGCCGTCTTCCACCGGACCAGCCTCGCCGTTGCCGGACTCGCGGCGAGCGACCGGTTCGACCTGTCCGCCAGCCAGCTCGCCTCGTTCACGGTGCTCCAGCTGCTGGTGTACGCCGGGATGCAGGTGCCGGTCGGCCTGCTGGTCGACCGCTTCGGACCGCGCACGGTGCTGACCGCGGGCGTGGTGATGATCAGCGTCGCGCAGGCGGGGTTCGCGCTGGCGTCGTCCTATCCCGAGGCGCTGGTGGCGCGGGTCTTCGTCGGGGTGGGCGATGCGATGACGTTCATCTGCGTGCTGCGGCTGGTGAGCACCTGGTTCGCGCCCCGCCGGATCCCGCTGGTCACCCAGCTGACGGGCAGCACCGGCCAGATCGGCTCGATCGCCGCCGCGGTGCCGATGACCTGGGCGCTCTCGGAGCTCGGCTGGACCCCCGCCTACCTGATCTCGGCGGCGGCCGGGCCGCTGCTGCTGGCGGCCCTGCTGCTCTTCGTCCACGACTCCCCGGAGGCCCGGAACGTGCGCGGCCACCCGATGTCGCGGGTGATGCTGGTCGGGACGCTACGAGCCTCCTGGTCCCAGCCGGGCACGCGGCTGGGCTTCTGGGTGCACTTCACGACGCCGTTCAGCGCCCACGTCCTGGTGATGCTCTGGGGCTTCCCCTTCCTGGTGCTGAGCGAGGGCCTCTCCGACACGGTCGCCGGCGCATTGCTGAGCCTGATCATCGTTGCGGTCGTCGCGTCCGGCCCGGTCCTGGGCTGGGTGGTCGGCAACCATCCCTGGCACCGGTCCACGGTCGCGCTCGGGACGATCGCGGCGATGGCGGTGGCCTGGACCGCCGTACTGGCGTGGCCGGGCGAAGCCCCGCTGTGGCTGCTCGTGGTGCTGGTCGTCGCCTGCGGCTGCGGCGGGCCCGCCTCGATGATCGGCTTCGACGTCGGCCGGACGTCCAACCCGCCGGAACGGATGGCCAGCACCAGCGGCATCATCAACGTCGGCGGCTTCATCGCGGCGGTGATCGCCGTCTTCGGCATCGGCGCCGTACTCGACCTGCTGACCACCGGGTCGTCGACCGACTACACCCCGGGCGCGTTCCGGGCAGCGATGAGCGTGCAGTACCTGCTCTGGGGCCTCGGCGCCGTGCAGATCTGGCGCTACCGCACCCGCGTCCGCCGGCTCATCGGCCGGGAGGCCGTCGAAGGCGGCTCGACGATGGTGGCCTGAGGTCAGTCCTCGTCCTCGTCTGTCGTCGAGGAGGCCTTCGCGCTCGGCCTCGGCGACGATCCGCCGCACGTTCTCGACGGCCCCACAGTGTCCGTCGAGCAGCTTGTTGCGGCGGGCCGCCCACTTCTCGCCCAGCTCGGCGCGGACCTGCGGTCCGACGTCCTCGCGGGCCGGGCTGAGGATGGTGATCTCCTCCTCGGCGATGTGGTGCGCGATCAGGTTGCTCAGCTCCTCGACGGCGTCGGCGAAGGCCTGGGTGTCGGTGCCCTTGAGCTCGAGCACCTTGAGCAGCGCCTCGTTGCCCTCGGCGTGCTCCTCGTGGCCGTGCTCGATCTCGTGCTCGCCGATGTCGTCGGACTTGCGCCGCAGCACCGGGTAGACGAGGTCCTCCTCGGCCTCACCATGGGCGATGAGCACGTCGGCGAAGGCCTGTCGCACCGCGTCGAGGTCCTGCGAGGTGTCGCGCAGCTGGGCGAGCAGCCGCTCGAACCGCCGGTGGTCGTCGGTGATGAGGTCGATGACGTCACCAGAGGTCGGTCGGCCGAGGTCGATCGCGTTGTTCATGTCCCGCGAAGTACCCGAAGGGTGGCACTCTCATCCTGTGACCGAACGCAACGTCCTCGGCGGCGAGCTCGAACCGTGCGGCACCGACCCGATGACCGGCTTCTACCGCGACGGGAACTGCTCGTGCGGACCGGAGGACCGCGGCGTGCACGCGGTCTGCGCGGTCATGACCGAGGAGTTCCTCGCCCACCAGCAGGCGGTCGGCAACGACCTGTCGACGCCGCGGCCGGAGTGGAGCTTCCCCGGCCTCAACCCCGGCGACCGGTGGTGCGTGGTCGCGCTCCGCTGGCTGCAGGCGTACGGCGACGGCGTGGCCGCGCCCGTCGTACTCGCCTCCACGAACGAGCAGGCCCTCCAGGTGATCCCGCTCGAGGCGCTGCGGGAGAACGCCGTCGACGTGCCCGACGACCCGGGCTGGCTCGAGACGGAGTGAGCGGCTACTCGTAGATGAACTTCTGGGCGCCCGGGTACACCCACGACAGGGCGTCGCGGAGCGTGTCGCGCCAGTTCTCCCAGTTGTGCCCGTCACGAGTCTCGACGAAGCGCGTGGTCATTCCGGTGGACTCGAAGGTCGGCACCATCGAGCGGTTGGGCGCGATCAGTGGTTCGTAGACGCCGCAGCTCACGAAGACCCGGTCGGCGACCCGCGTCGGCCTCGCCCGGTAGCGGTTGACGAACTTGACCACCGGGTCGAAGACCGGGCCCACCGCCGTGGTCGTTGCCGATGTCGGTGAAGACGAACGATCCCGACATCAGGATCAGCGACCCGTAGGTCGTCGGTGACTTCACCGCTGCGGACAACGAGGCGACGCCGCCGAAGCTCGAGCCCAGCAGGCACCGGCCGGAGGGCCTGCCCGTCAACGGCAGCCGGGTCTCCAGGCGTGGCAACAGCTCCTGGGTCAGGAACCTCGAGTGGGCGGTCGAGTTCGCGTACTCCGTCAGCCGGTCCTTCGGGTGCAGGAACGCGACCACCGTCTCGGCCACCTCGAAGCGGTCGATGAGGTTGTCGAGCACGGTCTTGGCTGCGGCGTACTGGAGGAAGTCAGGGCCGTCGTGCACCACCAGCAACGGGTACGTCGACGTCCGGCGGAACCGCGCCGGAAGGTACAACGTGACCGGGCAGTCGCGCCGCAGCGCCCGGCTCGGGACCACGATCTCCTCGAGAGTGCCCTGCCGCGCAGACGGGTCGGGCTCGGTCCACTCCGGGCTCTCGTAGCCGTGCGCGAAGCAGACCGAGGACGTGCCCACCGGGCTGTAGGAGACCTTGGGGTTCAAGGGATCGTTGAACCGCTCGACGTGCTCGCCGCGGCGGACCTCGAGCTGGTAGTTGACCCGAGAGCGCTCAGGCAGCTCGAGCACGAGGTACCACAGGTCCGTGCCGCGCAACTGGCGCATCGGCAGCTGCTCGGGCAGCCCGACCACGCGCTGGATCAGCGAGACCTCGTCGGCCTCGCCGCGGAACAGGAACGTGCAGCGGGACTCCTCGACGATCGGCACCTCGTGACGCGCCAGGAACCGGTCGACGGTCTGCGCGTCGAGCGGCTTGCGGTCCCTGAGCCGGTTGATCGCGAGCTTGCGCTTCGGAGGAGACTCCGTCATGCCGCCTCGAGTGTGGCGATGTGCCCCTCGTGGTCCAGCACCCGCGCATCCTGAGGCAGTCGGAGGTTCTCGTCGAGCTGGCATCCGGGTGCCGTCGTCGAGAACCACGCAACGGTCGGGCGCGAACCGCCGTGCCAGGAGCGACATCCGGATCGGGTCGCCCACCTGCAGTCGACGCCGGGCGTGAGGGAGAGCGACGACGCCGGGCACGACCCCGATGCCGGTGCCGTAGACCTCGGTCTGAGCCACCCCGTGCGGGACGAAGTCGTGGAACAGCACGACGCGCTCGGTCAGGGCCATGGCCCCCGCCGACCACGCCACCACGCGGGCCGGCAGGTACGGCGCGACGTGGAAGAGGTGCAGCACGCGGGTGAGCTCGCCGACGTGCCCGCCGGCGATCGCCACGGCCGACGATCCCTCGAGAGCGTGCTGGATCTCGACACGATGTCGGACCACCGCCGGTCGCTCGTGAGGGCGCCAGACGTCGAAGAACTTCAGCTGGAACTCGGTCAGCCGCTGCAGGTGCTGTTCGTCCAGCAGCTGCACGACGCGCAGCGCATCGGCCAGGACCTGCTCCCGCATCCGCGGCCTCGCGTCGGAGCGGCGGGCGACGTCGTACGCCGCGCTCAGCGCGTGGTCGAGCTGGATCAGGTAGAGCTCACGCAGCTCGGCCAGTGCAGCCTCGTGCTCGCGCTCGGCATAGCCGTACTCGCGGTCCTCCTCGTGCACCGCCAGCCAGCGCGCGTGCAGGGCGAGGTTGACGGTCCGGATCCCCACCGCTTCGCTCAGCTCGGCGTCGTCGCCCTCGCGGTCCTGCCACCCCGCCGTCACGGTGGCCACCACGGCCTCCGGATCCAGGTCCGCGAACGCGTGGGTCAGGTGCGGGCGGGGCTGCGGACCCAACAGCGTGATCTGGCGGTTCACGCGGCGTGCACGGTGATGGTCCGGCCGACGTCGTCGAGCATCTCGCGGAGGACGTCGAAGTCGGGGTGCCGCATCCGGACGTAGGCGTTCGCGAAGTAGCCCGCTTCGTGCCCCTGCGTCGGCGTGCCCGGGTCCGGGAAGTGCGCATCGATGACCCACTCGCCGTGCCGGCCCTGGATCTCGTCGATGCCGGAGTAGCCGGAGATGTGTCCGTCGCTCTCGGGGCGGAGGGCGACGATGCCGGAGGAGAACCGCCGCGACGGTTGTGCACCCACCGAGCCGTGGACGATCGCGTTCGCCCACTCGCGGTAGAGGTCGAGGTCGTTCCCGGCGGAGTAGAGGTCCCAGGCTCCGACGCCCGGCGGGCGGCAGCCGATCTCGGAGAACTTCAGCCCCTTGGGCCCGAAGAACCACTCCATGTGCGTCGCGCTGGTGCCGATCCCGAGCGCCTCGATCACCCGCTGGCCCATCTCTCGCACCTGCTCGTAGTCCGCCACCGAGTCGAGCCGGTTCGTCGAGACGTACTGCGGCGAGATCCAGCGGGTCCGCATCGCCTCCAGGACGTTGGGGAAGTAGTGGCAGACGAAGTCGGCGGCCGGACGCCCGTCGATCGACAAGGTGTCGTAGAACCCCTCGTGCCCCTCGACGTACTCCTCGACCGCGATGGAGCCGACGCCCTTCTCGCCGAAGGACGTCAGCACCTGGCCGAGCTGGTCCTGGTCGTCGACCCGGGTGGTGTCGGCCGCTCCGGCTCCGCTGCGGGGCTTGAGGATGAGCGGGAAGCCGACGGCGTTCGCGAAGTCCTTGACCTGGTCGGCGTTGTCGGCCGCGGTCGACGCGGCCGTCGGCACGCCCACGGCGCGGAGCGCGTCCTTCATCGACGGCTTGTCGCGGCACAGCCAGGCCGTGCGCGTGGAGGTCCCGGGGATGGTGCAGGCCTCGCGCACCTCGGCGACGGGCATGATGTGCGCCTCGATGGTGGACTCGAGCCGGTCGACCCAGGTCTTGTCCTGGATCCAGCGCACGGCATCGGTCATCGCACCGACGTCCACCACGCTGCCGACCTGGTGGTAGTGGCGCATCCACCCGCGGAGCTCGTCGTCGAGCGCCTCCTCCGGCGACTCGCCGATGCCGATCACCTCCGCACCGACCGACGCAAGCGCCCGGACGAACTCGCGCTGGTTCCTGGGGAAGTTGGGTTCGACGAAGACCACCCGCATGCCTGCCACCATAACCGGGCGTTTCGCCGGGCTGAGCCTCGATCCACGGTGGGCGCGGCTATGGTCGCGTGATGGGTACGCGCGACGCGGTCAGGTCCGTCCTGCCGACCGTGCGTGCTGGTCTGGAACGCCTGGTCCGCATCCCGTCGGTCTCCGCCGATCCCGCGGCGCGCGACCAGCTGCGCGCCAGCGCGGACGAGGTGGCCCGGCAGCTCACCGACGCCGGATTGACCGACGTGGAGGTCGTGACCGCCGACGGCGGCCTCCCCGCGGTGATCGGGTTCCGCCAGGGCGCCCCCGGCGCACCCACGGTGCTGCTCTACGCCCACCACGACGTGCAGCCGGTCGGCGACCTTGCCCACTGGGACAGCGATCCGTTCGAGCCGGTCGAACGACAGGGACGGCTCTACGGGCGGGGGGCTGCTGACGACAAGGCCGGGATCGCGGTGCACCTGGCGGCCGTGCGCGCCCTGGGCGAGGACGGAGGCGTGTCGGTCGCGGTCCTCATCGACGGTGAGGAGGAGATCGGTTCCCCAACGCTGGCCGCCCTGCTCGCCGAGCACCGGGAGCGGCTGGCGGCCGACGTGCTCGTGCTCGCCGACTCCACGAACTGGCGGGTCGGCGTACCCGCCCTGACCACGTCGCTGCGCGGCGGGGTCAGCGTCGTGGTGGAGGTGCGCACGCTGCGGCACGCCTTGCACAGCGGGGTGTACGGCGGTCCGACGCCGGATGCCCTGACCGCGCTCGCGCGACTGCTCGCCACCTGCCACGACGCCGAGGGCGACGTCGCCGTGACGGGCCTCGGCCGCGCGACCGCCGACCCCCTGGACCTGACGGAGGACGAGTTCCGCGCTGACGCGGGTCTCCTCGACGACGTTGCCCTGATCGGCAGCGGCTCACTGACCTCGCGGCTCTGGAAGGCTCCCGCACTGTCCGTCGTCGCGATCGATGCACCGGCGGTCGACGACGCCGGCCTGCTCCTGGTGCCCTCCGCGCGAGCCAGGCTGGCCCTTCGGATCGCGCCCGGCGACGACCCCGAAGCCGCCCGGGATGCCCTTGTCGCCCATCTTCACGACCACGCCCCCTGGGGTGCCGAGGTCATCGTGACCGCAGGGAGGCCGGTCGCGCCGTACACCGCGACGACCTCCGGCCCTGCCTACGCGGCGGCGCGGTCGGCGTACGCCGAGGCGTTCGGCCAGCCCGTGGTCGAGATCGGGGTGGGTGGGTCCATCGCGTTCGTGAAGGCGTTCGCGGAGACGTTCCCCGACGCGGAGGTCCTCATCACCGGGGTCGAGGATCCCGACACCCGCGCGCACGGCCCGAACGAGAGCCTGCACCTGGCCGACTTCGAGTCGGCCTGCCTGGCCGAGGCGCTGCTTCCTCGAGCGGCTCGGTGCGGCTAACAGAGCTCGTCGAGGTACTGCGGCAGCATCCGCCACCAGGTCGGCCAGTCGTGGATGGTCTCCGGCCCCCACGAGTCGACGCGGTTCGGCACACCCTTGCTGCCGAGCACCTCCGCCATGGCCCAGGACTCGCCGATGTCCTCGTGCTCGCCCTCACCGGAGGGGAGGATCACCCGGCGCTGCCGCAGGACCTCGAGGTGGTCGCCGTCGAGCCCGGGCAGGAAGTCGAGAGGCGAGGAGTAGAACAGGTCGTCGGACCACGCACCCTCGAGGAATCGCTGGATCCGGTAGGTGCCGCTCATCCCGATCGCGGCCTCGAACACGTCGGGGAACCGGCATAGCAGGGCGACCGCGTTGAACGCCCCGATCGAGGCCCCGGCGGTGACGATGCGCTGGTCCGACCCACCCGTGTCGGCGTGGATGGCCGGCACCACCTCGTGGCGCACCGCGTGGTGGAACTGGTTGAGCAGCCACATCCGGTACGCCGGGCTCCCGGTGCCGCTCGCCATCGCCCGGCCGGCGACGGAGTCGCAGGAGTAGATCTTGATCCGCCCCGCCTCGAGCAGTTCGCCGCACGACTCCACGAGCTTGTGGCGCTCGATCTCCTCGGCGTCACCGCCCGCGGTCGGCAACACCAGCACCGGCGTACCGAAGTGGCCCCAACGTGCGACCGTGAACTCCTGCTCGAGCCGGTCCGAGAACCAACGCTCCACCGTCTTCATCACCCCATCGTGGACATCTCGCGAGTGCTGCGGCAAGGTCGAGGAGGTGAGCAACCACTTGATCGGGCTCCTTCTCGGGGCCGAGGAGGACTGGCCTCGCGCGTTCGAGACGATCCAGAAGATGGTCGGTCCGATCAACCTACGACGGCGCCGAGCACACGGTCTCCAGCGAGCGGATGACGATCGAGCCGTTCCGGCTCGACGACCCGGTGCGGACACCGCTGGTCATCGACCGGCTGGCTCACTGGTACTACCACCCGCGCGAGTGGCTGAAGAAGGCAGCGCTGGTCAACGGCACCTACCTGCTCAACAGCCCCTTCACGTTTCAGTCGATGGAGAAGCACAGCGCCTACTGTGCGCTGGTGCGGCTGGGCCTGAAGGTGCCTCCCACGACGCTGGTGCCGTACAAGAACCCGTTGGACAACGTGCGGTGGGCCTACACCGCGGAGCGTTACAACCAGCCCTTCGACCTCGACCGGATCGCTGACGAGCTGGGCTACCCGCTCTACATGAAGCCGTTCGACGGAGGTGGGTGGCGGGGCGTCTCCCGCATCGAGGACCGCGGGGACCTGCACCGTTCGTACGACGAGTCCGGGGAGATGCTGATGCATCTCCAGGCGACCATCGACTTCGAGCACTTTGCCCGCGCCCTGTCCATCGGACCGGAGACCATGGTGATGGACTTCCGGCCCGACCAGCCGATGCACAAGCGTTACGCGGTGTCCCACGGCTTCCTCTCCGAAGGCGCCGGATGGCAGACGGCGGCGGTCAGCCGCATCGTCAACGCGTTCTTCCAGTGGGAGTTCAACTCGGCGGAGATGCTGGTGGTCGGTGACGACGTCTATCCGATCGACTACGCCAACGCGTGCCCCGACGTCGCACTGACCTCGCTGCACTACTACTTCCCGTGGGCGATCAAGGCGCTCGTGCGCTGGTCGACGTACTGCGTGGTGACCGGCCGGAAGTCCAAGGTGGACCTGGAGACCGCTCGCTACTTCGCGATCGCCGACGAACCGGGACTGTCGTACGAGGAGAAGATGAAGGCGTACCTGGCGATCGCCGACGAGTACTTCGAGCGCGACAGGTACTGGGAGTGGTGCGCCGAGCACCTGCCGCACCTCGACGAGCAGGTCTGGGAGTGGGTGTCCTCCGACGACTTCGACCGGTTGCTGCGGCAGACGGTGCAGGCGACCTACCCGGCCCACGAGCAGGACGAGTTCGTCGCCCACTTCAGGGGGCTCATGGACCTGTGGATCGCCGACAACGCCACCGGGCCAGCGTCCTGACCCAGCCGCCGGAGTCTCAGACCCGTCGCGCCGTCACCAGCCACGCGCCGGACGAAAGCAACACCCCGTCGGCGCCGGCGCTCCGGGCCAGGACGTCGTGCAGGTTCGCCGTCGCCTGCCGCTTCTGGTCCTCGTCGAGCATCGCGAACAGCCAGGCCATCTGACCCACCAGGAAGTCGGTCGCGTGGTCGGCGTCCGGCCCGAACCACAACTGCTCATCGAGCACCTCGAGCTCGACGTCACCCCATCCTGCGCCGGCCAGCAACGAACGGACGTAGTCCGGATCGCTGAGTGCGAACGGGCCCGGCGCCCCGGCCGGAGGAGCCGGCATCGGACGCACCGAGCCGATGGCGCCGAAGATGTCCCGCAGCCACTGGTTCGCCTCCATGCCCCGCCAGACCACCATCGTCAGCCGTCCGCCTGGCTTCGTCGCACGCGCCAGGTTGGCGAAGGCCTTCTCCCGGTCGGAGAAGAACATCGTCCCGGTGCGGCTCACCACGGCGTCGAAGGACGCCTTGCCGAAGTCGTGCACCTGCGCGTCCGCCTGGACGAACTCGACCGCCAGGTCACCGGCCCGGAGCCGTCCGACCTCCAGCTGGGCGCTCGACAGGTCGGCTCCCACTGCCGAGCTGCCCGGGGCTCCTCGCACCACATCGACTGCGACCTGCCCCGCGCCGCACCCGACGTCGAGGATCCGCTCGCCGGCCTGCGCACCGACCGCGGCAAGGAGCGCGGGCTGGTAGCGGGCCACGCTCGCGTCGTACACGGCGGAATGCTCGGCCCAGTAGGCGCCGTGCGCGCCGTCCCAGTCGCGAAGCTGTCCGGCGTTGCCGGGATCGATTTCGAGTGTCATCGCGTCATCCATGATGCCGTCCCTCTATAGTCCCAAAGAGAGTATAGAAATGTTGTACTCCCAAAGGGAGGATCATGTCAACGGCGCCCCGGCTCACCACGACGACGTACGGCGTCCTCGGCCTGCTCGCCGTCCGCCCGCACTCGACCTACGAGCTCGCCAAGGCGATGGACCGCAGTGTCGGGCGGGTCTGGCCGCGCGCGCAGAGCAAGTTGTTCGAGGAGCCCAAGAAGCTCGTCGCGCACGGCTACGCGACCGCACGCGAGGAGAGCGTGGGCCGCCGCCCACGCACCGTCTACACCATCACCCGGTCGGGGCGCCGCGCGCTCGCCGCCTGGCTGGCCGAGCCGGGCGACGGTCCGGCGCTGGAGTTCGAGGGCCTGGTCAAGCTGATCTTCGCCGACCACGGCACCCGCGACGACGCACTGGCCTCGATCGCCCGGGCGCGCGAGTGGGCGGTCGAGATGAACACCAGCAGCATCGAAGCAGGGGAGAAGTTCGTCGAGAAGGGCGGTCTCTACGAGCAGCGGCGGGCGACGACCCTTTGCTCGGCGCCTTCCTCACCGACTTCTACGCGCTCGTCGCACAGTGGGCCGACTGGGCGACCGAGGAAGTGTCGGGGTGGCCGGAGGACATCGCCGGGCACCGGCTCGACGTCGACCGCACCCGTGAGGTGCTCGCCCGCGCCCGCTGGTCGGAATGACCGATGGGCGACCAGCGCTGACACGTTGTCTCGGTAACCGAGGCACTCCCCAAACCGGAGCCGCGCTCCCTACAGTCACCCCATGCCGACCCCCGCTGCATCGCTCCTGCTCAACCCGCACACCTATGACCCGTCGCACTTCGACGACGAGACCCGCCGGCTGCTGCTGGCCACCGTCGACGCATCTCGAGGGCTACGGCCTGGCACCGGCTGACTCAGGACTAGCACGACAAGGTCTGGTACACCGACTTCCTCGACTTCGTCGCGAAGGAGAAGGTGTTCGCGACCTTCCTGACGCCCGACGCGCGACGCCGGCGGCGACGCGACGAAGCGCTGGGACACCGCCCGGGTCGCCGCGCTGTCGCGAGATGCTCGGCTTCTACGGGCTCTCCTACTGGTACCCCTGGCAGGTCACCTGCCTCGGCCTCGGTCCCGTCTGGCAGAGCGACAACGCGGCCGCGCGGGCCCGGGCGGCAGCGGCGCTCGACGCCGGCGGGGTCGCGGCGTTCGGCCTGTCCGAGAAGGAGCACGGCGCCGACATCTACTCCTCCGACATGGTGCTGACGCCCGAACGGCGACGGCAGCTTCTCGGCGACCGGCGGCAAGTACTACATCGGCAACGGCAACTGCGCCGACACGGTGTCGGTCTTCGGCCGGCTCGACGGCGTCGAGGGCCCCGACCAGTACGTCTTCTTCTACGCCGACAGCGACCACCCGGCGTACACCGTCGTCAAGAACGTCGTGCCGAGCCAGAACGTACGTCGCGGAGTTCCGCCTCGACGACTACCCGGTGACGCGCCGAGGACATCCTGCACACCGGCGAGGCGGCGTTCAGCGCGGCGCTCAACACGGTCAACGTCGGCAAGTTCAACCTCTGCTTCGGCGTCGATCGGGCTCGCCACCCACGCCTTCTTCGAGGCGATCACGCACGCCCACAACCGCATCCTCTACGGCAAGCCGGTCACCGACATGCCGCACATCCGGCAGCTCGTTCGTCGACGACCTACGCGCGGCTGGTCGCGATGAAGCTCTTCAGCGACCGCGCCGTCGACTACTTCCGCTGCGCCGACGCCCGACGACCGCCGCTACCTGCTCTTCAACCCGGTCACCAAGATGAAGGTGACCACCGAGGGCGAGCGGGTCGATCGACTGCTGCTCGGCGACATCGTCGCCGCCAAGGGCTTCGAGAAGGACAACTTCATCGCCGATCGCGAAGTGCGACATCACGGCGCTGCCCAAGCTCGAGGGCACGGTCGCGGTCAACCTCGGCGCTGATCCTGCAAGTTCATGCCGGCCTACCTCTTCATGCCCGGAGGAGCATGCCCGACGTCCCGACCCGCCAGCGACGCGGCCGACGACCACGTTCCTCTTCCGCCAGGGGCCGGCCCGCGGGCTCTCGAAGGTGCGCTTCCACGACTGGCAGGCGCCGTACGCCGACCACGCGCAGCCGATGCCCGAACGTCGCGCCTCTTCCTCGAGCAGGCCGAGGCGTTCGTGCGACCTGCTGCTGACCGCGGCGCCCGGACGCCGAGCAGCAGCAGCGACCTGGACCTCCTGCTCTCGCTCGGCGACCTCTTCACCCTCATCGTCTACGGCCAGCTGATCCTCGAGCAGGCCGACGATCGTCGACCTCGACCCCGACGTCGTCGACACGATCTTCGAGGTGCTGGTGCGCGACTTCTCCGCCAACGCGGTCCGATGCACGGCAAGTCCGGCGCCAACGACGCGCAGCGCGCGTGGGCGGTGGGCGCCGTGCGTGCGCCGATCACGGCCGACGACCGGTTCGCGAAGATGTGGGCGGAGGTCGCCGGGCTGTCCACGGCCTACGCGATGAAGCCGTGACGACACAGCCCGGTTACGCAAGGTTTGCGCAGCCGGGATACGTTGCGAAGCGCAATGGACACACCCCCGGAACCGACCGAAGACCTCCTGGCCGACGCGACGTACTCGCTGCGCGAGGAGGGGTACGACGTCACGCGGCCCCTGCCCGCCGTACTCCGGGTCGCCGGGCGCTTCGTCAACCCGGAGCGGATCGCGCTGCGTGCCGCCGGTGAGAGCGGCGACGGTGCGGTCGGCGTGTGGGCGGTCGGTCGCGAGAACGACTGGACCCTCGTTGCCTGGTCCCGCCCGGACCTGGTGACCATCACGCAGCGCGGCGCGGCCCTGCCCCGGTGGCGGCACCGGCGGCTCCCGCCGGCGATGCGGCCCGACGCGCAGACCTTCCTCGAGGGCGGCGCGTCGCCGCACGACATCGTGACCACGCCGAAGCACCGGCCGACCGACGCGGCCCGCGAGGTGCTGGCCGGGCTCGGGATCGAAGCGCCGGAACCGCCGGGCTGGGAGCCCCCTCCCCCGCCGCCGATCCCGGTCGCGCCCGTCGTACCGCCGAAGCCGAAGCGGGTCCGGGTCGCGACGGCGAGGCCGGCCGCACCCCGCAAGCCCGAGCCGGTGACGAACGTCTGCCCGACCTGCTTCATGGCGATCCCCGCGACCGGGGTCTGCGACAACTGCGGCTGACGCTGCCATCATCGGCACATGGCCGATGCGCCTCCTCCTCAGGAGACGATGACGATGCGGATCATCGTCACCGTCATCGTCACGGCCTTCATGATCGTGCCGTTCGTGCTGATCGGCGCCGGCGGCTGGCTGCTGTGGCAGCGGCAGACCGGCGAGAAGGTCGAGGCCGAGGTGATCACCTGCGACTTCGACATCAAGTACAAGACGTCGTCGCAGCACTGCACGGCCCGCTGGACCGTGGACGGCGTGGAGATGTTCGGCCCGATCCAGGGCTCCGGCGACCAGGAGGTCGGCGAGACGGTCACCGCCACCCTGCGCGGCGACGAGCTCTACAGCCGATCCCTCACCCTGCCGCTGGTCCTGCTCGGGCTCGGCCTGCCCCTGCTCTTCTTCCCGATCATGTGGATCAAGCGGCTCATCGCTGGTCGAGGAAGTCGCGCGGATCGCTGGTCGAGGAAGTCGCGCAGCGGCTGGTCGACCGCAGCTCGCACCTGACCGCGTCGCAAGCTAACGTCACCCCCGTGCCCCAGACCGTCGTCGGCGCGATCCTCGTCGACTCGCTCGCGCGACCGTCGTACGTCGTCGCGGCCCGCCGTACCAAGCCGGCCGCGCTGGCGGGCAAGTGGGAGTTCCCCGGCGGCAAGGTCGAGGCCGGCGAGACGCCGGAAGCCGCACTGGAGCGGGAGATCCGCGAGGAGCTGGGCGTCGAGATCAGCGTCGGCGAGGAGCTGATGGGGCCGGACGGCGGCTGGCCGATCTCGGAGGCCTACGCGCTGCGCCTCTACTTCGCCACCGTCACCGACGGCACCCTGCACCGCAGCGAGGACCACGACGAGCTGCGCCGCCTTACCGTCGACGAGCTGGGCGATGTCGACTGGCTGCCCTCCGACCTGCAGGCGATCCCCGCACTCCGCACGGCGATGGAGTCTCGTCCAACAACGGGCTGACGAAGACGCGCAACTCGTTCTACGCTCGATGGATGGCCGCGACGGTGGAGTACTACGACGAGCTCATGGATTCGCTCGGTGATCCGGAGTCCCTGACCGTGCTCGTCGTCGCCGGCGCCTCCCGCGACGCGGTCGCCCGCGCGCTCGACGTCGACCTGCACGAGCCCGTCTGCCACCCGTGGGACAACAAGGTCGACTCCGACTACGCCGCGTGGGCGCTGGTCGAGATCGACGGCGGCGTCCTGGGCGTCGAGTACACCGGGTACGGCGACCCGAGCGTCGCCGCACTGGAGGCGATGTCGCGCGACGGGGCCGCGGCGGCCGTCGTCCGCAGCAACATCGAGGCGCACGTGAGGTTCGGCTGCGCCCGCGACGCCGAGGTCCTCTTCGACGCGCACGAGTTCATCAGCGTCGACGAGCCGGACGTCGTGCCGACGGAGCTGCGACCCCTCTTCGACCAGGGTCGCGACGACGATGCGCCCGACGAGTTCGCCGTCGCCCTGGCGATGGCCGAGGTCGTCACCGGCCTCGAGCTGAGCTACGCCGAGTCGCTGCTGGTCAACGCGGCCCAGTTCTTCCGAGGGCCCTCGACGCCCTACGCCTCGGCCTGACTCACTCCCAGTCGAGCAGGCGCTTCGCCAGCTCGGGACCGGCGTCCTCCTGGAGGAAGTGGCTGGCGCGGATCCGGTCGTGCGGCTGGCCGTTCGCGCCGGGGACGTGCTCGATCAGCGGCTTGTCGGCCTTGCCGAGGATCGGGTCGTTGGCGCCGAAGACGCACAGGAACGGCTTCTCCCACTTCCCGAGCGCGTCCCACGCGGCGCGGTTGGCGGGCACCGCGGGATCCTTCGGGTCGGTCGGCACCAGCTGGGGGAAGGCGCGGGCACCGGCCTGGTACTTCGAGCCGGGGAACGGGGCGTCGTACGCCGCCAGCACGTCGCGCGGCACCTTGGTCACCGTCGCCCGCTGCACGATGAACCCCGCCTTGAAGACCGGGGTGTAGCGGGCGAACCCGCGCCAGACCCGGAAAGCCGAGCGGCGTGCCGTGCTGCGCGGTCGGCAGGAACCCGTTGCCCACCATCACCCTGCTGAACCGGTCCCCCTGCTCCGCGGCGATCCGCAGCCCGATCAGCGCGCCCCAGTCCTGGACGAAGGCGGTGACGCCGGTCAGGTCGAGCTGCTCGAACCAGTCGGTGCACCCACTCGACGTGCCGCAGGTAGGTGTAGTCGTCCATCCGGGTCGGCTTGTCGGACTTGCCGAACCCGATCAGGTCCGGCGCCAGCACCCGGTGCCCGGCCGCGACCAGCGGCGGGATCATGGTGCGGTAGAGGTAGCTCCAGGTCGGCTCGCCGTGGAGGAGTACGACGGGCGGCCCGTCGCGCGGGCCCTCGTCGACGTAGTGCATCCGGATCGCCTGCGTGTCCGACGCCTTGACGTCGACGTAGTGGGGCGCGAACGGGTAGCCGGGGAGGTTGTCGAACCGAGATTCCGGGGTGCGGACGACGTCCATCCGGCGAGCGTAGGGGCTGCGCGACCGCGACCGGCTACGCCGTACCGCCGAACTTTGCGAAGAGGCGCTGCCGGTCGCCGTCGAGCCTGATGAAACCGCCGCCGGCGTGAGAGCTGTCCCTCGTGGATCACGAGGACCCAGGTGCCCTTGTGGAAGAAGGTCGACTTCGGGTCCCACGCGGTCATCGCGCCGGTGAAGCGGTTGAGGGCGGCGAAGCCCATCCGCACCGGTCCCGTCGTCGAACCCCTTGAAGTGGCCGCCCGAGGTAGAGGTGGGTGTCCGACATGGCGAAAGCCTGGACGTTGCCGCATCCCGTGGTTCTGACCAGACCGGCTTGGTGGACACGCTCACGCGGTAGGCGATGATGCGGTTCCAGTTGTTGCGCCACGAAGAGCCACTCGCCGTCGGGGCTGACCTCCAGCGTGATGACGCGAGCGCTGTTGTTGAGCCCGTTGAAGGCGGTGGGTTTGCCGGTCTCGGCGTCGATGCCGCCGAAGTAGGGCCGCTCGACGCCGCCGATCCTGGCGAACTCGCCTCCGATCCACACCGTGCCGCCGTCGGGCGAGACCCGTACCTCGTTGACGCCGCCGCGGAGCCACGGGCCCCAGTCGAGGACGTCGCCGGACGTGACGTCGACCGCGGCGAACTTCTCCTTGTGGATGCCGTCGATGTCGGTGTACTTGCCGCCGACGTAGAGGCGGTCGCCGCTCACGGCCAGGGACATGACCTTCGGGTTGGTGCCGGTCGGTGTCGGCTTGCCAACCGCTGATCAGGGCGCCGGTGACGGCGTCGATCGCAGCGAGGTTGTGGCGTGGCTGGCCGTTGACCTCGGTGAAGGTGCCGCCGATGAAGATCCGGCTGCCGTTCTCGGAGACGGCGATCGCGTAGACCTCACCGTTGGTCGTCGGCGCGAAGTCGGGGTCGGCGGTGCCGTTGGGCAGGATCGCGCCGAGGTTGGATCGCGAGCCGGCTGCCGATGCCGGTGAACCTGCCACCGACGATCACCCGGCCGCTGTCGAGCACGACAAGGTCGAAGACCACCTCACCGCCCAGACTGACCGTGTCGACCGGGCTGTTCGAGGCCAGTGCCTGCGCGCTCGGGAAGGCCGGGCGCGAAGAGCGCGACCGTGGTGGCGAGCGCGCAGACGACGATGCGCAGACGGGTGCGAACCAGTACGAGGGCCACGATGTCAATCCCCCTTGGAGCAATGCTGGAAGCCGATTTGCAGGCTAACCCCCGCGGTACCCGGCGGTGAGGGTCACGAGACGCCCCGTTCTACGCGGGTACCTGATCTGGCAAGGCGCTTGAACTGGGCGCCGCTGATCACCCGGATCCCCTGCCCGCGCCGCAGCCGCTCCCGGGTGGCAAACAGCTTGATGCCCTCGTTGGCGCCCGCCGCGTCCTGCTTCAGCTTCCCGACGACGACAACCGTCGTGCCGTCGCCGACCGCGCTCTGCACGATCGCACCCGACCGGCGGGCGGCCTCGCTGGCCTCCCTGCGTGGGAGGCCGTCGATGGCTCCGGTGAACACCAGCCCCTGCCCGGCGAGGGTCCGCGGTGCGCGGCCCGGCGCGATGCTGGTCGTCCGCAGGGCGTCGAGCGCTTCGCGGGCGTCGCCGGCGTCCCAGTAGCGCTTCGACTTCGCGCCGGTCGCGTGCCAGATCCAGCTCTTGAACTCGTCACTCACCGGCAGCCTGGAGATCGCGGACGCCGAGACCGTCTCGGTCCCCCAGATCCGGCCGGACACCAACGTCGCCGCGAGCAGCCCGACCTGGAACACGTCGTCGGCCTGCCCCCAGCGCCAGGTCGCGACCGCCTCCTTCGGCGCGAACTTCGGGGAGAGCGCGTAGGCGAAGCTCTGCCGCGGGTCGAGGTCGAGCTTGGTGATCCCGAAGTCACCGAGCACCAGCTTGCCGTCACGGAGGTAGACGTTGTCGGGCTTGAGGTCGCGGTGGGTGACGCCGGCATCGTGCAGTCGAGCGAGCAGGGTGAGCAGCGCCTTGATCTCCCGGCGGGTCCGCGCCTCGGTCCAATGCAGCTGCCCCCGCTTGATCGCGTCGGAGACAGTGCCACCCTCCATGAAGTCGAAGATCAGGATGTACTTCCGCCGCTGCGACGTCCCCGAGCCCGTCGTACGCACGACTGCGTCGCGGAGCCGTACGACGCGCGGGTCGTCCGCGAGCAGCTCGCCGAAGAACGCCTCGCCGTGCCAGTCCTTCCGACTGCTGCACACCTTGATGCACACCTTCGCCAACGCCATCAGCCGGCCGCTCTTCGTGATCCGGTGACCGACGTACGTCGTACCGAACCCGCCTGCGCCGAGCTTGCCTTCGACCAGGTAGCGAGGCCCGTCGTCGGTGACCAGGACCGTGTTCAGCCGCAATGTGGGGGGCATGTCGGCATCCTCACCCGCGACCCCATCGTCGGTCGAGGAGGCTTGCCGCTGCTTCTCCGCTGAGGCCTCAGTCGCGCATGATCGACCAGCGCCCGGGCGCGGTGATCTCGAGGAACTGCGTCCCGGGCGGTACGACGATCAAGCCGGCGTACGGCGGGATGCCGTTGACCAGCAGGTGCGAGTCCTCGCCGTGGGCACACACCGTGACCGCGCTCGTCTCGAAGGGGTCGGAGTTGATCTCGACGTGTGCGCAGAAGCCGGTCGTGATGGGCGCCAGGTCGGTGTTGAGCACCACGACCGCGTCGCCCATGCCGGTGCGTCCACTGCCGAACTTCGGGAGCTCATCGAGAAAGACCGGAGTGATCGCCCAGCTCCCGTTGGTCTCGATCTTGAGGGCTCGAACCGGTGACGTCAGCGCGAAGACCCTCGTCCCGGCGTACGCCGCGGTGCTGTTGACGAGCAGCTCCTGCTGCTCGAGATCCGGGCCGAGCGCCCACACGGCGAACACCCCGTACTCGGCCGGACTTCCGCAGATGGCGACGGCGCTGGGCTCGGTGATCGCGTTGACGAACTCCACGATGCCGTCGCCGTGCCCTCGCTGAGTGCGCTCGTCAAGGCTGGGTTCTGCTTCCGTTCGACGGTGCGGTGCCGACGGATCCGTACGCCGCGGGAGGCGGCGTCGGCGTGCCGTGGCTGGTGATCGCAGCGGCGACCTCCTGCATCGCCAACGACATGCCCCGCCGAAACCGCAAGGTCTCGCCGTCGCGCAGCTCGAACGTGATCTCGCCGTGGACGATGCCGGCGCGGATGCTGATGCTGCTCGGATCGACGTCGTCCAGCGGGATCGAGCGAAAGCCGCCGTCGTGCGTGTAGGCGATCCGAGCAGAGGTGACCACCAGGATGTGCGTGGGCAGTCGGCCGAACCTGCCCTGCTGGTAGTTGGTCAGGGCGACGACGTGCTCGTCGTCGCGCATCCTGCCTTCGTCGACCAGCCTCTTGTGCAGGTCGGCCAGGTGCCGCTTCTGGGCCGGCAGTGTCAAGCCGATCGAGGCCTCAACAAAGTCGTTCCGCAACAAAGTTCCCCCAAGAATCCCGTCCGAGGCACCGCGCTGTTCCGCGGTGCCTTGGCACGGACCGTACGTTCCGAATTCACGGCGAGGTAGGGGATGCAGACCCGCGGCCGCTTGAACGTCTAAGCGGTCAGGTGGGGAAGTTCCGGCGATCGGCCCTGGAAGGCGAGGATCGCGGGGTTGATGATCCGGCCGTCACGGATCTCGATCGCCCGGCTCAGCGTCTCCTCGGCGTCCCAGGCGGCACCGCCCTCGAGCACGGGCCGCAGGAACGGGATCAGCGCGTTGCTGTTCTCCCAGGTCGCCGAGTTCCAGAGGTACGACGGGCTGTGGTCGACCGCGTAGTAGAGGATGTTGTCGCCCACCACGAAGGCCGGGATCCTCGAAGCTCGTCGGACGGGCCCAGCTGAAGCCCATGCCCAGGTCGCAGGACACGTCGACGATCACGCTGCCCGGTCGGAACGCGTCCAGGTCCTCGGTCCGGAGGTAGATCTGCGGGTCGTTCGGGTCCTGGAGCGTGCAGTTGACGACGACGTCGGCCTGGGCCAGGTACGTCGCCAGTGGCTCGCGGCCCCGATCGGTGATCACGTGGCTGGGTTCTACGCCGTCCGGGTCGTGCTCGAACTGTCGGATCACCACCGAGTGGATCGGTGAGCCGACCGCGGCGACGGCGCGACTCGTCAGCACCGCCACGTTGTGCACGCCGTGCGCGTTGAGAGCGGTGACCGCGCCACGCGCGGTGGCGCCGAACCCGATCACCACCGCAGTCAGGTGGCGGCCGTAGTCGCCCGTCAGCCCCGCCAGCTCGAGCCCGTGGATCACGGAGCAGTAGCCGGCCAGCTCGTTGTTCTTGTGGAAGACGTGCAGCCCGACCGAGCCGTCGCGGGTCCAGTGGTTCATCGCCTCGAAGGCGATCAACGTCAGCTGCCGGTCGATGGCGAGCTGCGTGAGCTCGGCGTCCTGCACGCAGTGCGGCCAGCCCCACAGCACCTGGCCGGGCTTCAGCGCAGCGACGTCCGAGTGCTGCGGCTTGGGCAGGAGTACGACGTCCGAGCCCGCCAGGATCTCCTCCCGCGTCGCGAACCCCGCGACGTGCTCCGCGAGGAAGGAATCAGCGACGCCGAACTTGTCGCCGTACCCATGCTCCAGGGTGATCTTCGCCCGCAGGTCGGCGTCCAGTGTCGGGATGTGGTCCGGGTGGAGGGGCAGCCGGTGCTCGTTCTCTTTCGCGGACGAACCGACGACGCCAAGGCTGAGTAGGGTCATTTCCTCTTCACTGGATGGATCTTGTCGGAGAAGGTCTCCGTTGTCCCCTTGTCGCGCTTCTCGGCGCGTTTCTCCTTGATGGACTTGCCGGACTTCTTGGACATGTTCTGACGCGGCGACTTGTCGCTCATGTGGGGGTCATCTCTGGGAGGAAGCCTGAATGGCTCCGTGTCCCGACATTACGCCCTCGGCAATCCGACCCAGTGTCAGTTGGACCTCGGGTAGTCGCGTCCCAGCCCGCGCAGTGCCTCGAGCGCGGCGTCGACACGCGCTTCCTGCCGGTCGCGCTCGTGCTGGCGCGGACGATCGTCCGGCCACACGATCAAGCCGATGAGGACGAGCCCGATCGGCAGGGCCGCCCACGACACCGTGAACACGCTGACGACGAAAGCCACCGCCGTCGCCATTTCGAATCCGAGCCGCATGCTCGCCCCCTCCCTCGCTGTCCCGTGAAGGACCTCCCGAAGCCTAACGACTCAAACACCGGAAGGAAACGCCCGCCTCAGGGCTACCCCTGGTCTGACCCGGAATCATCCTTAAGGCGGTAGCCGCGCGGCGCGCTCCCTGCCTACGCTCGTCCCGTGACCACCCTTCAGCGCACCCGCCTCGCGGACCGCACCGCGGCCCGCGCGCTGCGGCCCGCCCGGGTGGCGCTGATCCTCGAGGTCGAGTACCGCCGGGCGCGGCGGGACCTCAGCCGCGAGCGGGCAGCCAACCGCGACCGCGCTGCTCGCTAGCTCACCGAGGATCAACCGGCGTGCATGACCGCCGTCGCGCAGCAGACCACGCCGCAGCAGTCGAGCGCGCCCAGGCCCACGGCGCCGGGGCCGAATACGGTGTGCAACATGCCGCAGACCCTGTCGGGGATCGTCCCGGGCATCATCGACGCCCACATCCACCAGTGGGACCCGTTCACGACGCCGCGGGAGGCCTCGCGCCTCGCGCCCCTCTACAAGCGCGCGCCCGGGCTGTTCGAGCGACTGCTGCCGGTGCTGCTCCGGCAGCCGGAGCGGGAGCTGGTCCGGTCCGCGCAGAACGTCGCGCGGCCGTACCTGCCGGCCGACTACGCCGCTGACGTCGCGGGCGCCGTGGAGGCGGTGGGCGTGCCGGTCGAGGCCGCGGTCCACGTCGAGTGCGGTTGGCACCGGCCGGACCAGTCCGAGGAGACGGCGTGGCTCGACCAGCTGCCGTTCGGGGTGGACGGCAGGCCGGGACTGGTCGCGATCGTCGGCAACGCCGACCCGCGCGACCCCGACTTCGCGTCGGTGCTCGACGCCCACGCCAGGGCGAGCGACCGGTTCCGCGGCATCCGGTTCATGACCACCTGGCACCCCGACCGGGGCGTGAAGAGCTGGATCGACGAGGACGGCGTGATGACCTCCTCGGCCTTCCTGCGTGGGTTCGGCGCTCTCGCCGAGCGGGACCTGACGTACGACGCCTACGTCTACTCCCACCAGCTCCCCGAGGTGGTGGCGCTGGCGAAGGAGTACCCGGAGACCACGATCGTGCTGGACCACTACGCCCCACCGGTCGGCTACTGCGGTCCGATGGGCAGGTCCACCGGGCACACCGAAGCGGATCGCGCCGACCTGCTCGCGCGCTGGACGGACGACATCGGCGAGCTGGCGACCACCTGCCCGAACGTGGTCGCGAAGCACTCCGGCCTGGCCTTCCCGACGCTGGGCCACAGCGAGCGCGACATCCCCCGGCAGCAGCTTGCCGAGCGGGTCGGACCCCTCGTCCAGCACACCACCGCGGTGTTCGGCGAGGACCGGCTGGTCTTCGGCTCGAACTACCCGATGGACAAGGTCATCGCCTCCTACGGCACGATCGTCGGCGCCCTCGCCGACCTGCTGTCGCCGTACGGCCCGGACCTGTTGCGCAAGGTCTTCTACGACAACGCGAAGGTCGTCTACCGCCTCTGACTCGTCAGACTCGTCAGAGGCGGTAGATGTCAGCTCTACGTGAGGTTGATCAGGTGCTCCGGAGAACCGTCTCGAGGTTGATCTCGATCTGGATCTCCTTCGACACCAGGACGCCGCCGGCCTCGAGCGCGACGTTCCAGGTCACGCCGAAGTCCTCGCGGTTGACCCGGGTGCGCGCGCTGAAGATCGCCCGGTCGCCACCCCAGGGGTCGCGAACGTAGCCCTCGAACTCCACCTCGAGCGGCACGCTCTTGGTGACGCCGTGGATCGTGAGGTCGCCGTGGACGGTCCCCCGGCTGCCCTTCCAGTCGACCGCGACGCTGCGGAAGGTGGCGGTCGGGTAGGTCGCGACGTCGAAGAGCTCGGCCGAGCGCATGTGCTCGTCACGGGTCTCGTTGCCGGACTCGACGGTCGCCATGTCGATGGTGACGTCGACGCGGGAGTCGCGCAGGTCCTCGGCGATCTCGACGGTGCCCGTCACGCCGGTGAACCGGCCGCGGACCTTCGTCACCATGAAGTGGCGGCCGGTGAAGGCGAGATCGGTGTGGCCGGGGTCGATGTCCCAGGCGCCGGCTGCGGGCAGGACGGCTCCGTTGACGGTGCGGGTGGGGACGGTGATGGTGGTCATCTTGCTTCTCCTTGGGTGAGGTGTTCGGTGGGGGTGGGTGCGGTCAGGCCGCGGTGGTGTGCTCGGTGGCGTTGCCCGCTTCGACCCAGTCCTGGACGCCGTCGCGGTACTTGCGGACGTTCGTGTAGCCCAAGCGCTCGAGCCGGTTGGCGACCGCCTGGCTGTTGCCGCAGGCGGCGTTCGAGCAGTAGGTGACGATCGCTGCGTCCTTGTCCGGCAGCAGCTCGGGGGCGAGGTGCTCGACGTCGGGCTCGACGAGGTTGATGGCGCCGGGCAGGTGCATGCGGTCGTAGTAGCCGCGCGGCAGCGCGTCGACGAGGACGACCTCCTCGTTGCGGATCAGCTCTTCAAGATCGGTGCGTGAGATCAGGTTCGTCATGGCAATAGCCTTTCGTTGGTATCTAAAGTGCGTGCGCACGCACATATTATTCCCGAGGTGAGCGGACTGTCAAGTGTGTGCGTGCGCACATTTCTGACTACGCTGTCCGCATGACTGACTTCGACCCCGTTGCCGCGTGGGCCGGCGTTCTTCGCACGCACGCCGCCGTCCTCCCGAAGCTGGAGCGCGCCCTCGCCCCGACGGGCCTCCCCCTCACCTGGTACGACGTCCTGATGGTCACCAACGCCGCCCCCGATCGCCGGCTGCGGATGACCGAGCTCGGCCGACAGGCCGTCGTGAGCAGGAACGGGTCAGCCGGGTGGTCTCGGAGCTCGAGCTCGCCGGCCTGGTCGAGCGGCAGCCCAACCCCGACGACAAGCGCTCGTGGTACGCCGCGATCACGCCGGAGGGCCGTCGCCGACTGCGGGCCGCGGCCCCCGTGTACCTAGCGGCAGTGCGCGACCACTACCTCGCCCACCTCACGGACAGCGAGGTGCGGACGCTGGCCCGAGCGCTCGGCAAGGTGGTGGAGGCGGAGGAACCTGCCCGGTGACGACCTCGCGTGTGGTCTTGCGTCACCTGGTGACGCAAGACCACACGCTCGTGGGTTCGGACTCTGACGGCTACGGCACGATCCGGACCGAGTCACAGCCGAAGAACGTGTAGGTCTGCCCGCCGCCGGCGTCGTACTTGCCCTTCAGGCAACCCTCGGTGACGCCCACCTCGAGGCCGCTGCCCGTCGGCTTGAAGTGCATGACCCCGTCCTTGTCGGCGTCGCGCGTCTTCTCGTCGAGCTCGTAGGACCGCTCGAGGTGGTTCTTCCCGTGCTGCTCGCTCACGCCACCGATCGGGCTGACGTTGAACAGCAGCTCGCGGACGCCCCACCGGACGGTGTCGATCTTGATCGTCGCCGCGTCGAAGTCGAGCGGCAGCCCGTACTCGCCCTCCGTCGTGGTCAGCGCCGCCAGCGTTGCGTCGGTGTTGAGGTTGATCGAGTTCGGGAATCCGCCGGGACGGACGTTGATCACGATCGGCACCACACAGTCGATGTCGAACGACGCCGACGCGGTGTTGTTCGAGAGATCGGGATCGGTGTCCTCGGCGTTCTTGAGCGCGAGCTCGTAGTCCAACGTCACCGTCTTCACGCCGGGCGTCGTGCAGGTCAGCGTGTAGTCGTCGGCGATCGTCTGCGGACTGCCGACCTCGAGCCGGGTCACGGCGTGCGTGCTGTCGGCAGGCGTCACGGTGAGGCCGGCCGTTGCGGTCGCGGACCGGGTGAGTACGGCGTCGATGGGCGACGACGGACCCGCGTTCGAGACCACGACGTCCGCGGTGAAGTCGGCCGGCTCACCGATGAGCACCTCGAGCGGGCCGTTCGCAGACACGTCGTCGATCGAGACATCAGCCACGGCAACGACCAGCGTGTCCTCGGAGTCGGTGTTGTTGGCGCTGTTCGTGTCGCTGCCGGCCGTGATGGTCACGGTCGCGGTGTCGGTGACCGTGACGGGCCCGCCGGCGTCGTACACCAGTGACGGGAGGATGTCGGCCGTGATGGTGCGGGTCCGGGTCTCGCCCGACGGGATCGCGCCGAGGTCACAGGTGACCTCCTGCCCGACCGCCGTACAGCCGTTGCTGCCGGAGGCGAACGTCAGTCCGGCGGGGAGCTCGTCCGAGACCTCCGCGGCCTGCGCCGGGTTGGGGCCGTTGTTGGTGACGGTGAGCGTGTAGGTCACGCTCTCCCCCGCCACCGCCGGGTCCGGGCTGTCGGACTTGGTCACGGACAGGTCCGTGGCGCAGTCCGGGTCGCTGGGGTTGTCCGTGCAGAACTCCAGGATCGCGGGAGCCAGGTCATAGCTGCCCACGAAGACGCCCGCGTCCTCGTTGGTGACGCGGAACTCCCGCAGGTCGGGCTCGAACGGGAAGATGATCGACCCCGTCGCCGCATCCTCGACCACGGTCGAGAACGTGCCGGCGGTCGAGCCTTCCAGCTCCACCCAGCGCGGGTCCCACTCGTCGAAGTGCTGCGCCTGGAGTCCCTTGTCGTCGTTGATCTTGATGTCCAGGAGCGGCGGGTTGCCGGCGGTGCCGGGCGCCGTTCCGTAGAACACCTCGGCGTCCTGCATCGTTGCGGACCCGTCGCCCGTCATCCGGAGCTTGACCACGATGGCCTTCTCGTCCTGGCCGTAGTCGATGACGGGCAACGGGTGCGCGTTCGGGTCGGCGTTGTGGTCGGCGTCGGCGGCGTGGATGCCGGCGACGGCGAGTCCGCTCGCGACAGCGAGTACGGCGAGGTGCTTGATGTGCTTGATGTTCATCGTCCGCCCCTCTCAACAGTTCCCGGAAGCGCACTGGGTGTTGAGCATCCAGTCGATTCGTCTGATGTCGGCCGCTTGTGGGGTCGTGTTGTCGACCATCAGGTCGGCGTTGACCGGCTCCGATGTCTCGAAGAAGTCCATGTCGCCGGTGTCCTGCTGCCATCGATCGCAGCTGCCGCCGCCCCGGCCGAGGTTGCCGAGGTCGGCCTCGCAGTCGCCGCCGTCCTCGTAGACGTTCGGGAAGATGTCGGTCTGGAAGTAGCCGCCGTCGCACACCGACGAGTTGGAGCCGGGGCGCTTGTCGCAGTACTCGTCGGCCAGGCCGAACGGGCGGTGGCCCTGCTCGTGCCGGAACACCTGGAAGTCGAAGTTCTCGGCGGAGAAGGTGTTGTCGCCGGCACAGTCACGGAACGAGTTCGTGTGGATGATCGCGCCCACGTCCGCGAACGAGTGCAGGGTGTCCCAGTTGGCGGGTGGATCCTTCTGACACTTGCCGTCCACCACACCGCGCGCATCACCGGTGCCGCCGGCGAGCCAGAAGTTGAAGGTGTCCTGGTTGGTCAGCAGGAGGGACGCGTCCGCCGTACCGTCGCCCTGGGCGAAGTAGGCCTGGTCGATCAGCGTCGCCATGTCGGTCTGGAACGTCGGGTCGTTGGGACCGGTGTAGTTGTCCTTGTCCGGGATCAGTACGACGTCGATCCGGCTGCGCTGCGGTCCGGTCAGCAGCACGGGTACGGCGCCGCCGGCGACCGGAGGTGGCCCGACGTTGACCGTGCGCCATCCGGTCCAGATGGGGACACCGTCATCCACGAGACGACAGGCGTAGCTGAAGTTCGGTGCGCTCACCGCGGGCGTCGTGAACGAGAACTCCTCGTCCCCGAGCACCTCACCGGCAGGCGTGGCCATGTTGTTGCCGGTGAAGACCTGGATCCGGTCGGCGATCTTGACGTCCGGCTGCAGGTTGCCGTCGAGGTACTCGGCGCGGATCGTCACGGTGTCGCCGGGCTGCGGCCACAACGGCGAGTGCAGGCAGCGGATGTTCTGCCCGGGCGCCGAGGGCGGCTCGCCGACGGCCACCTGGAAGACGATGCTGGCGATGTCGTCGTCCGCCGTACCGGCCGACTGGATGTTGGTCATGCAGTTCGCGGTGACGCCGCCGGTGATGGCGCACGGCGCGAGGTCGACCTCGAAGGTCAGCGTGCGGCCGGCGGTCGGCGTGAGGTCGCCCTGGTCGTCGTCGCCGCGGAAGGAGAACGGCTCGTCGCACGGGTCGTCGTCGTCCCAGATCTCGATCGACACCGTGACCGAGCCGGCGCTGAGGTCGATGCCTTCCTTCTTGAACTCCCAGTTCGGCGTGATGTGGTCGTCGTCCTCGAACTGACACTGGTCCGACGTCCGCTCGGTGCCGTCGATCGTCGTGACGGCGTAGAAGTCGGCGTCGCCGGGCTCCTCGAACGAGTCGAGCGCATCGACCTGCGAGATCGTCACCCGTACGTCGACCGTCAGCGCCTGCGCCGGTGTCGCCGTCAGCGGCACCAGGCCGGTGATGGCGACGGCCATCGCCGCGAACACCACCAGCCTCGAACGACGCGGGCGTCGGAGCCGCCAACGTCGGGTCGAAGTGCGCGACTGCATGCGAGAAACCGGGGCCATGACGCCACCTCCGAGGAACCGAGACCGGGCGTCGATCCGATTGGGGTGTGATGCGGGTTGCCGACGCTCCAGCCCCCGAAGCGTCCCTCTTTTCCTTCACGAGCGAATCGCCCAAACGAATGAATGTCGTTGGCGAGGAGTCGTCAATGTGGTCGCGCCTCGCTGGTCGAGGAGGTCGCGCCTCGCTGGTCGAGGAGGCCATTGGCTGTCGGGCCGCACGGACATGACAGGTGGTGGCGTCACGAGACCCTCGATGCCACGGGTTGGACCGAATGGGCGCACACTGGAGCAATGGCGACGACTACCGACCGCGAGACCTGGGCTGAATCGGCTTACGAGATCCTGGTCGGAGTCGCCGGGCGCTATCACGCCGTCGTCGAGTACACCGAGCTCGGCGAAGAGATCCAGGAGCGCAGCGGCGTGGCGACTCGCTCGGCCGTCAGGAACTGGATCCCCGGCGCCCTCGAGCTGGTCGTGCACCGATGCGTCAGCGAGGGCATCCCGCCGCTGACGTCGCTCGTCGTCCGCAAGGACACCGGCATGGTCGGCGACGGGTACACCGCGGTCCTGACCGCCACCGGAGTCGCTCCGATCGAGGACGCGATGCAGCGCGAGAGCCACGCCGCGCAGTCGCGGCTGGAGTGCTACCGCTGGGCGGAGGCCTCGGATCTCCCGGCGGACGGCGGCCGGGCCGCCCTCGCGCCCAAGCTGGCAGCGTCGGCCGCCCGCAAGGCCAAGGCCAATCCTGCTCCGGCGAAGGTGTGCCCGGTCTGCAACATGGCGCTGCTTCCCACCGGCGAGTGCGACGGCTGGCACTGACGCCGGCGCCGGGTCAGGCCGGCCGGAACGTGTCGTGCGCCTCCCGCTGCGCGTGCTTCAGCATCACGTGCTGGGTCACGGTGTACTCCAGGATCGCCTCGTGGCTCATGTCCTTGCCGAAGCCGCTGGCCTTGACGCCACCGTGCGGTGCCTCGGAGGCGATCGGCAGGTGGTCGTTGACCCAGCTGACGCCGACCTCGAGCCGGTGGCAGGTGCGGAGCGCGCGGCCCACGTCGCGCGTCCACACCGATGAGGCGAGGCCGTACGCGCAGTCGTTGGCCAGCCGCACCGCCTCGTCCTCGTCATCGAAGGTGCCGAGGACGAGCACCGGGCCGAACACTTCCTGTTGCACGATCTCCGAGTCCTGGGCCGCACCGGTGACCAGGGTCGGCGGGTAATAGGCGCCGGGGCCTTCGGGTACGACGCCGCCGGTCATCACGGTCGCACCGGCCGCGCGGGCTCGCTCGACGAAGCCGTGGACGTGCGCCCGGTGCTCGACCGACACCAGCGGGCCGATGTCCGTGCTCGGGTCCTGCGGGTCCCCGACGCGCACCCGACCCATGTTGGCGGCGAGCAGCTCGGCGAAACCGTCGGCCACCGAACGCTGGACATAGACCCGGGTGGCGGCAGTGCAGTCCTGGCCCGAGTTGTACGTCGCAGCAAGGGTGATCGCAGCCGCGGTGGCCTCGAGGTCGGCGTCGTCGTACACGATGGCGGGCGCCTTGCCGCCGAGCTCGAGGTGCACACGCGTCGTCGACGACGCCGCAGCCTCCATGACCGCTCGGCCGGCGCGCGGCGAGCCGGTGATCGACACCATCGCGACCTGCGGGTGCCGCACCAGCGCCTGGCCGACGGCGGCATCGCCGGTCACCACGTTCAGGACACCAGGCGGCAGGCCGGCTTCGACGGCCAGCTCGGCGATCCGGAGAGTGGTCCCGGGGGTCTGGGGTGACGGCTTGAGCACGATCGTGTTGCCCGCCGCGAGTGCGGGCCCGAGCTTCCAGACCGCCATCACCAGCGGGAAGTTCCAGGGCGCGATGCCCGCGACCACCCCGAGTGGCCGACGGATCAGCATCGAGGTGAAGCCGCGACTGAGCTCACCGGCGCCGGAGCCCTCGAGCGAGCGGGCGGCTCCGGCGAAGAACCGGAGGTTGTCGACGGCGAACGGCAGCTCGCCGTCACGGAACACCGCGACCGGCTTGCCGGTCTCCGCCACCTCCAGCGCTGTGAGCGTGTCGGCGTCGGCCTCGATCCGATCGGCGAGGGCGAACAACGCACGCGCCCGCTCCCCTGCGGTGAGCGCCGACCACTCCGCGAACGCGGCCGCCGCGGCCCCCACCGCGGCCTCGACGTCGGACTCGTCCGATGCCGAGTAGGAACCGACGACCGCGCCCGTGCTGGGGTCGACGAGCGTGCACTCCGCGCCCGACCCGGCGCGCGCGACGCCACCGATGTGCATCCCGTGCCTCATTGCTTCTCCCTCAGCTGTTGAAGCCGACACCGAACCGGTCCATCGTCCGCAGCAGTACGCCGCGACGGCCGGTCTGGTCCGCCCGGGCGAGCGCCCGCCGCGTCATCTGCACCGCCGGCCACCGAAGCGGCTCGGGCGGGAACGGCACCGGGCGGCGTCGCACCATCGCCAGTCCGGTGCGTTCGGTGTCCCTACCGGCCAGCAGGTCCAGCGCAACCCGTGCACCGAACCGCGACGACGCGACCCCGAGGCCGGTGTAGCCGACGGCGTACCCGACGCGATCGCCGAGAGCGGTGCCGAACACTGGCGTGAACCGGGAGGTGGTGTCGATGATGCCCGCCCACCGATGGGTCAGCGCGACGTCCGCCAGCTGCGGGAAGGTCTCCCGGAACTGCCGGGCCAGCAGCTCGTGCGAGGCGTCCCGCTGCTCCCGCGCGGCGTCGGTGCGGTTGCCGAAGTAGTAGATCGCGTCGTAGCCGCCCCAGACGATCCGGTCGTCCGACGTGCGTCGGTAGTAGTGGAACTGGTTCCCGGCGTCGGTGAGACCTTGGTTGGCTTCCCAGCCGATGCGTCCGATCTGCTCCGCGGTCAGCGGCTCGGTGGCCAGCACGTGGTCCCAGACCGGCAGCACGTAGGCCCTGATCCGGCGTAGCGGCGGCCGGAAGGCGTTGGTGGCCAGCAGCACCTGGTCGGCCCGTACGACGCCGCGGTCGGTCAGGCACCGGAGTCCCTTGCCGTCACGGCCGATCTGCTGCAGCCGCGTGTTCTCGTGCAGGACGACGCCCCTGCGCAGCGCCGCGTCCCTGAGCCCGATCGCGAGCGCGACCGGGTCGACCAGCCCACCGGCCGCCAGCGTCAGGCCGCCGACATAGGCGGGCGAGCGCACCTCGGCACGCGCCTGGTCAGCGGTGAGGAACACCGACTCCTCGCCGTACTGCTGGTGCAGCCGGTGGCTGTCCCGCAGCGCGTCGACCTCGTGCGGCCGGGTCGCGAACATGGTCTTCCCGCACAGCCGCAGGTCGGCCGCGATCTCCTCCTTCGCCAGGAACTCCTCGATCTCGCGGAGGTTCTCGCGGCCCAGGCGGAGCAGCTCGGGCATCTCGTCGCGCCAGAGCGCGTCCCCGTGCGCGAGTCCGTGGGTGAGGGACGGGGAGACGAACCCGCCGTTGCGACCGGACGCGCCGGCGGCCACGTGCTGCGCTTCGATCACGACCACCGTCCGGCCCGGATCCTCGTCGACTGCCTGGATGGCTGCCCACAGGCCGGTGAAGCCGGCGCCGACAACGAGCAGGTCGGCAGACGCCGTGCCCTGGAGCGGCTCGCTCACGGCGCCCTCCTCACGTCCCTCCCACCAGACCGGCAGCGGTCGTGCGTCCGCAAGCGCCGATCGTCGCTGGCTCACACCAGTTCCTCGGAGACGACGACTCCGGTCGACCAGTCGAGGGCGACGTCGTCGCCACGGCCGACATCGGCGGTGCCGGGCACCGACACGATGAGCGGGGTCGGCGCACCGGCGACGTCGACGGCGACGTGGCTCAGCCCGCCCTTGAACTGGACGTCGATCACCCGGCCCTGCAAGGTGCCCTCGGTGGGAGGCAGGAGACGAACGTCCTCCGGTCGTACGACGAGGTGGGCCCGCTCCATCGCGACGGCCTCCGCGGCCCCGGGCAGCTTGCCGAGGAGCTCCGAAACGAAGACGCCGCCGTCGACCCGTCCCGCGAACCGGTTGCTGGAGCCGATGAAGTCGGCGACGAAGAGGTTGGCCGGTCGCCGGTAGAGGTCGACGGGCGTGGCGATCTGCTGCACCCGCCCGGCCGCCATGACCGCGATCCGGTCGGCCATCGACATCGCCTCCTCCTGGTCGTGGGTGACCACGACGAAGGTGATGCCGACCTCGTGCTGGAGCCGCTTCAGCTCCAGCTGCATCTCGATCCGGACCTTCCGGTCCAATGCCGACAGCGGTTCGTCGAGCAGCAGCAGCCGCGGCCGCTTCACGATCGCCCGGGCGAGGGCGACGCGCTGCTTCTGACCGCCCGAGAGCAGTCGGGGACGACGCCTGGCGAGCGCGGTCAGCCCGACGGTCTCCAGGACCTCGTCGACGCGGGACCGCACCTCCGCCCGTCCCAGCCGGTCCCGCTCGAGGCCGTAGGCGACGTTGCGCTCCACCGTCATGTGCGGGAAGAGGGCGTAGGACTGGAACATCAGGTTGACCGGGCGCCGGTTCGGCGGAAGGCCGAGCAGGTCGCGACCGCCCAGCAGGATCGCCCCACTGTCCGGCTGCTCGAACCCGGCGATCGCCCGCAGCAGCGTGGTCTTGCCGCAGCCGGACGGACCGAGCAGCGCGAAGAACTCGTTCTCCGCGATCGTCAACGAGACGTCGTCGAGCGCGGCGACGTCGCCGAACCGACGGTTGACCTCGACGATCTCGAGCAGCGGCGCCAGCGGGTCGGGGGTGTCTGGGGTGTCGGTGGTCATGCCTCGTCGCTCCTCCGGACGGTGCGCGCCGCGATCACGACGACGGCGATGCTGACGACGACCAGGACAGTCGCCAGTGCGTTGATGACAGGGGTGACACCGACCCGCACCATCGAGTAGACGGTGATCGGGAGGGTCTGCGTGGTGGGTCCCGCGGTGAAGAACGCGATCACGAACTCGTCGAGCGACAGCGTGAACACCAGGAGCGCGCCCGCCACGATCGCGGGAGCGATGCTCGGGATGGTGATCCGCAGGAAGGTCGAGAGTGCGCCGGCCCCCAGGTCCCGCGACGCCTCCTCGGCGCTGAGGTCCATGCCCGTGAGCCGCGCCCGCACGACGGCGACGACGAACGCGGTGCCGAACGCGGCGTGCCCGAGCAGCACCGTCGTCGCGGACTTCGGGATCTCGGCGACGTAGTAGAACGACAGCAGCCCGATGGCCAGCAACAGGTCGGGGAGGATCGCCGGTGCCATTGCCGAGGCCTCCAGCAACCTCGACCGGTTGTGCCGCGCGAGCCCGACCGCCAACAGCGTGCCGAGCACGGTGGCGATCGCGGTGGCTCCGACGGCGATGAGCAGGGAGGTCCGGAGGGAGGAGAGGATCCGCTCGTCGGCCGCCAGCTCGCCGTACCACCGGAAGCTGAAGCCGTCCCAGGAGTACGCCGACCCGCCGTCGTTGAACGACATCGCCACCAGCACCGCGATCGGGATGTAGAGGAACGCCCCGCAGACCACGAGCGGGACCCACGCCCATCCCAGGCCGCGACGGGCGGCGGTGCGCTCAGGCATGCCGGCCACCTCCCTCGATCCGGCGGGTCACGACGGCCTGGAGCAGGAACAGTGTGAAGAGCGCGATAACGACGACGAACGCCAGCACCGACCCGAACGGCCAGTCCTGCACCTTGAGGAACTGGTCGCGGATCAGGTTGCCCACCATCACGGTCTTGCCGCCGCCGAGCAGCTCGGGGACCACGAAGTTCCCGAGGCTAGGGACGAAGACCAGGATCGAGCCGGTGATCGCGCCGGGGAGGGTCAGCGGAAGCAACACGCTCCAGAACGTCCGTACCTTGCTGGCGCCGAGGTCGGAGGAGGCCTCCATCAGCTCGCCCTCGACGCGCTCGATCGCCGCGTAGAGCGGCAGGATCATCAGCGGCAGGTAGGCGTAGACCAGGCCGACCACGACCGCCCCGTCGGTGTAGAGGAAGCTGGTCCGTTCGTCCGTCACCCCGCTTCCCACCAGTGCGTCGTTGACGACGCCTTGCGAGTTGAGCAGGACGATCCACGCGTACATCCGGATCAGGAAGCTGGTCCAGAACGGCACCACGACGAGCACCAGCGCGACGGTGCGCCAGCGCGCGGGCAGCCGGGTGATGGCGTACGCCGTCGGGTAGCCGATCACCAAGGCGATCGCCGTCGCCATCCCCGCGATCCCGATCGAGCTCCACAGGACGTCCAGGTAGAGCGGGTCGATCGCCCGCTCGAAGTTCTCCAGGGTGAACGTCCACTCGACGCCACCGAACCGGCCTCGCTCCGCGAACATGTACGCGAGGACGAGCAGGACCGGCGCCCCGACGAACACCGCCGTGAACAGCAGTCCTGGGGTCAGCAGCACCGCCGGCTCGGCGAGCCGCCCGAGACGGCGCCGCCGTACCCGGAGGTCACTCATCAGACGCAGTGACCTCGGTGATGATCCGGTTGTAGAGCGTGGACGCCTCGCCGATGTCGACCATGTTCTCGCCCTGCAGCATCTCCTCGCGACGGGCGCCGAGGGTCGCGTACTGGGTGGTCAGCTTCTCGGGGAGCAGGCTGACCGCCTCGTCGTTGGGCACGTTGTAGAGGATGTTCTCCGACGCCCAGGCGTGGTTCACCGGGTCGAGGATCGTGTCGACGAAGGCGTACGCCGCCTCCTTGTTCTCCGAGGACTTCAGGATGGCGATGCCGTCGACCCACAGGTCCGAGCCCTCCTCGGGCACGACGAAGTCGATGTCGGGGTTCTCGGCGATGCCGTAGTTGCACCAACCGTCCCAGGCCTCCACCATCACGGCCTCGCCGCTGATCAGGCGCTCGTAGAACGTGGTGTCGTCGTAGGCGAGCAGGTGGGGCTTGGCCTCGAGCATCAGCTCCTTGACGTCCTCCATCTCGTCCTCGTCGGTGGTGTTGACCGAGTAGCCGAGTGCCTTCTGCGCGGGCATCACGGCCCAGCGCTCGGTGCCCATCATCGTGACCTTGCCGCTGTACTTCTCGTCCGGCTGCAGCAGGTCGTACCAGCTGGTGGGTGCCTCGTCGACGAGGTCGGAGCGGTAGCAGATACCGGTGGTGCCCCACGTGTACGGCGCGAAGTACGGCTGGTCGTCGACCTCGGCGAGGCCCTGGGCCTCGGGGTCGAGCGAGTCCCAGTTCTCCAGGTAGTCGGTGTCGAGCGGCTCCAGCAGGCCCTCCTCGGCGAACGCCTGCAGGTAGGGCTGCGAGCCGAAGACGACGTCGAGGCCCTCGCCCCCGGAGCCGACCACCTTCGCGACCATGTCCTCGTTGGTGGCGTGCTCGGTGATCTCGACCTTCGCCCCGGTCGCCTTCTCGACCTTCTCGGCGATGTCGGGCGGCATGTAGCCGGCCCAGTTCGTCACGACGACCGTCTGCTTGCTCAGGTCGGCGTCGGGGTCGAGCTCGGACGGCTCTGCCGAGTCGTCGTCGCCACCGCACGCCGCGAAGGTGAGAGCGACCAGCGGGAGGATGGCGACGGCGGCGATGCCGCGCCTGCGCAGGGTTCGAGTGGTCATGTTCGTGGTTCCCCTCGGGTGAGGCCCGCACCGCCATACGATGCCGGTTCCTGCGAAACATTCCACGCTCGTTCAAAATTGACAAGACCCTTTTGCGGCCCAGGCGAGCGGGAATCGGCAAAATTATGAAGAGGGCTTCAAAGACGACCGACGGTGTGCCAAGGTGGGCGCCGGGATTCCGAACCGCTCGCGACAGCGGTGTCACCGGAGTCCGAGTCGATGGAGGAAGCGATGCCGACGTCACGTCAGCGCGAGCGCCGGGACCGGCTGTTCACGGCCGCCCAGCAGGCCGTGGTGATGCGCGGTGCCGACGTACGCCTCAAGGACATCGCTGACATGGCCGGGCTGACGTCGGGAGCGATCCTCTACCACTACCCGGATGTGCAGTCGTTGCTGCTGGAGGCCAACCAGGCCGTCATCGAGCGCTTCCTGGACAACCGGGTCAAGGCCATCCGCGGCCTTGCGTCGGCGGCCGAGAAGCTCGTGGTGACCGTCGCCGGCGGGCTGCCGGTCAACGCCGAGGACGCGGACGTGAAGCTGCTCTGCGCGCTCGGTGGCGCTGCCTCCCGCTACCCGGCGTACGGCGCCATGCTCACCTCGCTCTACGACCGCCAGGTCGCGATGTACCAGGTGATCCTCGAGGGAGGCGCTGCCAAGGGCGACTTCGACCTGCAGGGCGACTCGGAGACGATCGGCCGCAACATCGTCGCCCTGGAGGACGCCTACGGCTACCGGATGGTGGCCCGACACGGTTCGATCAACTACGCCGCCGCCGTCGAGCTGATCCTGTCCTACGCCCGGATCGCCACCGGGCACCCACTCGATCTCCCGGCCGCCCCACCCAGCTAAGGAGCCTCGCATGTCCGAGCAGCTGACCATCCTGTTCCTGCCCGAGTCGGCCTACGGGCCGACGAACCAGTGCATCGGGCTGGGTGACCTGCTGCTCAAGCGTGGCCACCGGGTGGTGTTCGCGTCGGAGGCGTCGTGGGCCGGCAAGCTGGCGGCGCTCGGCTTCGAGGAGAGACTCGTCGATCTCGCCCCGCCGTCCCCGGACGCGGGCGAGGAGGACGCCGGGCAGTTCTGGACCGACTTCATCGCCGAGACCGCGCCCGAGTTCCGCAAGTCCACGACCGAGCAGCTGACCACGTTCATCCAGCCGACCTACCAGGCGCTGATCGACGGTGCGATGTACTGCGAGCCGGCGCTGCGGGCGATCGTCGAGGAGGTCCGCCCGGACGTGCTCGTCGAGGACAACGTGGTGCTCTTCCCGGCGCTCGTGACCAGCGGGGCGCCGTTCGTGCGGATCGTGTCGTGCAACCCGCTCGAGATGCCGGGACCCGGCATCCCGCCGGGGCTCTCCGGTCTGGCGATGGACGCGCCCGACACCTGGGCGGACTTCCGTGACGAGTTCGAGCGCACCCACCGCGAGACGTGGGAGGCGTTCAACGCCTGGGTGCAGGACCACGGCGCAGCACCACTGCCCGATCTGGAGTTCATGCCCCGCGACAACGCCGCGAACATCTACGTCTACCCCGAGGAGGCGGACTACACGGACGCCCGGCCGCTCGACGACAGCTGGCACCGGATCGAGTCGAGCGTGCGCCTCACCGACGAGGAGTACGTCGTACCTCCTGCGGTCGCCGACCGTCCCGACGACAGCGCGCTCGTCTACCTCTCCCTCGGGTCGCTCGGCGGCGCCGACGTGGAGCTGATGCAGCGGCTGGTCGACTCGCTGGCGGGCAGCCGGCACCGGTTCATCGTCAGCAAGGGCCCGCAGGCGGACCGGATCACGCTTCCCGCCAACATGGTCGGCGAGCAGTCGCTGCCGCAGACCAGGGTCATCCCGCAGGTGGATCTGGTCATCACCCACGGCGGCAACAACACGACCACCGAGGCGCTGCACTTCGGCAAGCCGATGGTGCTGCTGCCGCTCTTCTGGGACCAGTACGACAACGCGCAGCGGATGCACGAGCTCGGGTTCGGCATCCGGCTCGCCACCTACGAGTTCACGCCGGAGCAGATCGAGCAGGCGGTCGAGACGCTGCTCGGCGACCACGACCTCCGGGACCGGCTGGAGGCGATCGGCAAGCGGATCCGGGCTGCCGACGGTCTGACCCGCGGTGCCGACATCATCGAGCGCGTGGGTCTGGAGCACGTTCGCGGCCGGGCGTGACGCTCTCCTCGGTCCGCTCTGCCTCCGGCGGCCGGCGACTACCGCGACGCGGTCGCCGCCGGATGCCGTCCGTGGTGGATGCGCTGCATGCTCGGGAGGGGCTGTCGCTCGCGGTGGTCACTGACGGGGACGGCGGACTGCACGGGGTGCCGCTCGTGGTGGAGGCGGATTCCGCTCGGCGGGCCGTGGCGGGCGACGGTGCGTCCGACGCGCTGGTGGCGGTGATCGCTCGAGGACGACGCCGGGTCGGCCGACTTCGGGTGCGGGGCTCGGCACGGCCCGCGGTGGCAGGCGAGCGCGCCGTCGCCGTGGACCAGACCAACGAGTCGGTGATCGTCGGCAACGCGGCGGTGGTCAAGTGGGTGACCCAGGTGTCCGACGGCCCGCACCCGGCGCCTTCGCTCCTGGAACAGCTCGAGAGCGCCGGGTTCACCGGGATGCCGCGGCCTTGGGGTGTCGTCGAGTGGTCACCCTCGGCGGAGGAGCCGAGCCGCTGCTGCTCGCGATCGTGGCGGAGTACGTCGCCGACGCGGTCGACGGCTGGACCTGGGCAGTCGAAGACATCCGGGTCTGGGCGGCCGCGTGGTGCCGGGAGGCCGTCGGGGCCCTGGTCGCCGACTTCCACCGAGCCCTGGCACCGACTGCCCGAGCCCGCTCGGCGGACGAGGTCGCGGCTTGGCGAGCAGGGGCCGTTGCCGATCTGGAGCGGGCGATCGCAGGTCACCGACGGCACCGCGCACGACCTCTTGGTCCGCCATGCTGACGCCGTGCGTGCGGCGATCGCCGAGATCCCTGATGGCGGTCCGGTGCTGCGCGTGCACGGCGACCTGCATGTCGGCCAGGTGCTGCGTGCGGGAGGGGCGGCGCCGTACGACTATCGGCTGACGGACTTCGACGGCAATCCCGTCGTGTCGCCGGCGGAGCGGATCCGGGAGCAGCCGGCGGCGCTCGACGTCGCGGGGATGGCGCAGTCGTTCATCCACGCCGGCATCGTCACCCGGAAGCACAACCCCGATCTCGATCCTGCACGGGTGACAGCCGCCGCAGCCGCGGGACGTGCGGCGTTCCTCGACGCCTACCGGTCGGGGCTCGGCGACGCCGCTCCCCTGCTGGACGAACGACTGCTCCGTCCGTTCGCGCTGCGGCAGGTCTGCCGCGAGTTCACCTATGCCGCCACCCATCTCCCGCGCTGGACGTATGTGCCCGAGGCCGCGCTCCCGATGGCGCTCGAGGAGAGCTGACATGGATCCCGCCCTGTTCCTCGCCGACCTGCACCGCAAGCCCGCGTCGTTGCGGGCGCTGGCGGCGCGGCTGCGCAGCGAGGACCCGTGGGCGTTCCTCTCCCGCGGCGTCGACAGCGTGGTGCTGCTCGGGATGGGCTCGTCGGCGTACGCCGGTGGCGTGGCCGCCGCCCGGCTTCGAGCCCGTGGGATTCGTGCGGTGTGCGAGCTCGCCAGCAGCGACCTCCAGCCGCAGTGGGGATCGGGCACGACAGTCGTCGCGATCTCGGCCACCGGCGGCTCGCGAGAGACCCTCGCTGCTCTGGAAGCGCACCGCGACGCGACGGTGGTCGCCCTGACCAACACCTCTGCTTCCCCCATGGTCGAGCGGGCGGCGCACGTCGTGGACATGGCGGCCGGCGTCGAGGAAGGCGGCGTCGCCTGCCGCAGCTTCCAGCACACCCTGGTCCTGCTGGCCGCACTCGAGGCGCACCTGGCCGGTGAGCCTCTTGGCTCGCTCGCGGATGTCGTCGACAAGGCCGCCGATGCGTCGGAGCACCTGCTGGCGACGAGCGACGCCTGGCTGCCGGCGGTTGCTGACCTCATGGCCGGTCCCGACGGCACCCACCTGGCCGCTCCTGCCCGGCGGCTCTCGTCCGCCCAGCAAGGCGCACTGATGCTGCGCGAAGGTCCTCGCCTCCCAGCCGTCGCGTGCGAGGCCGGCGACTGGGCCCACGTGGACGTCTACCTGACCAAGAACACCGACTACCGCCTGCTGGTCTTCGCCGGCTCCCGTTGGGACGACGGCATCCTCGAGTGGACCCGTCCCCGCGGCACGACCGTCGTCGCCGTCGGCGGCGACTTCCCCGAAGCCGCCCTCACCGTCCGCTACCCGCACGACGACATCGACGACGTACGGCTCCTGACCGAGACCCTCGTCCCCGAGCTGGTCGCCGCCCACCTCTGGTCGGCGGTCGCCGAATAGCCGTCCCCACCGCTGGTCGAGGAGGTCGCGCAGCGACGTCGACGAGACCCCGCCGCCGGGTCGAGGAGGTCGCGCAGCGACCGTCGACGAGACCTCACCGCTGGTCGAGGAGGTCGCGCAGCGCTACGCTGTCGACGAGACCTCACCGCTGGTCGAGGAGGTCGCGCAGCGACCGTCACGAGCCCCACCGCTGGTCGAGGTCGAGAGGTCGCGCCCACCGCTGGTCGAGGAGGTCGCGCAGCGACCGTCACGAGACCCGCTGACCAGCAGACGCCTCAGTCACCACCGCAGGCAACACCGTCACCGTCACCATCCAGCCCATGCGGATCCGAGCCGGTGACAGAGACCGGCCCGGTGTCGGCACAGTCGAGGTCCGGCGGGTACGTCGGAACGCACGGCGAGTAGCCCGGCTCGCAGTTCGAGGGCGGGTCGACGAAGGTCCTGGGCGACGGCGCGCAGCCGACATCGGGCGACCTCCTGTCCGCCTCGATGTACCGGTCCTCACGCGGATGCCGGCCGTAGCCGTCGCGTGAGTCATAGCGGGCGATCGCCAAGCCGCTCTCGATCATCTCCAAGCCCGCGTCGACCGCCCGCGATCGACGTACCGCAGCAGCCGGCCGTACTGGTCGCGGTCCTCGTCCGACTCGCCCAGGGTCACGACTCTTCCGCCGACCAGGTCCGTCAGCGCCTCGGTGGCGCGCTCGTATCCGCACTCCCCCATCTCGGGGGTGTCGATGCCGACGAGTCGCACGGTCTCTCCGTTGCCGAGGTCCACCGTGTCGCCGTCCACGACGTGGGTGACGAGGTACGTCCGCTCCGGCTTCTCCTGACGATCACGCCCGTCGCGCCATCACCGTCGTCGCCCTTGCCCTTGCGACCTGGACTCCTGCGGGGCAGCGTTCCGTTCGGACCGCTCCCCGTCGTCCGGATCCGCGTTGCTCGTGATGCCGAGCGCGGACCCGGCCCAGACGAGCGCGACGATGATCAGGACCGCCGTTATCAGCGGATGCCGCACCATCCAGCCGTGCGACTGCGGACCTTTGCTGCTCAATTCGATCGCCCCCCATCCCCTCACCGCAAGGTACGTGCGCATCTCGATCGGCGTGGAGGAACGGCCGAAAATCGCTCCTGGCTACTGCTGAGGGCGGATCTCACACATCGACGCGCGCAGCGGCGAGCTGCCGCTGATCGGGTCGCTGGGCGTCTGGCTCAGCACCAGGTTGAGGTTGGCGCTGCCGGGGCCGTACGGCGGATAGCCGGGCAGGTCCAGCTCCTCGCACGCCTCCCACCAGCCGTGCTGGCCGAAGACGACCTGCGGGTCGAGGTGGGCGTTGAGCTTCGCGCGCGCCCGGACGCTGCCCTTCGGGGTGTCGATCGAGACCCAGTCCCCCGCCGCGATCCCTCGCGCCGCCGCCGTGTCCGGGTGCAGCTCGACCTGCGGGTCAGCGCTGGCTCTTGCGCAGACTCGCGACCTGCCGGTGCTGGGTCTCGCAGAAGAACAGCGACTTGGCGCAGCTGAGCACCAGCGGGAAGCGCTCGGCGAGGTCGGGCCGCGACCGCGGGCTGGTGAGCGGCTCGTCGTACGTCGGCAGCGGCGCGTAGCCGTGCTCCGCGAGCGTGGCGGAGTAGAGCTCGACCTTGCCGGACGGCGTTGCGAAGCCGCTGTCGACGTACTTGCGGTGTCGCGTCGTCAGCGGCACCCGCACACCCTCGGGGTGCGCCCGGAGCTCCTCGAGCGGGATGCCGCTCGGCTCGAGCTGGTGGCGGTACGCCGCATCGATGTCGCCGTCCCAGAAGTGCTCGCCGAGGCCCAGTCGGGTGGCGAGCTCGAAGACGATCTGCAGGTCGGAGCGGGCCTCGCCACGGGGTGGGACGAGCGGCCGGCGGAGCTGGACGAGCGACTGCGCCTCCTGGCTGAGCTCGAAGCCGATCTTCAGCGCCTCGGACTCGAACGGCGTCGTCACCGGCAGCACGATGTCGGCGAGCTCGGCGGTGGGTGTCATGAACAGGTCGGCTTGGACGAAGAAGTCCAGGCTGCGCAGGGCGTCCCGCCCGCGGGCACTGTCGCCGTGCGCCATCACCGGGTTGCCGCCGAAGCCCACCATCGCCTTGACCCGCCCGTCGAGGGCCGCGGTGTAGATGTCCTCGCCGGTCGCGAATCCGAAGCGGGCCGGCCCGAGCGGCCGCTCGGCCACGCCGACCGTGCGCGGGCCGTCGCGCGACACCAGCTCGATGCCGTCGATCCGGTTCGCCGGCACCGCTTCGAACAACACGTTGCCACCGGGTACGTCGAGGCACCCGGTCAGCGCGTAGAGCACGTTGATCGCCCGCGTGGTCTGCGTCGTACTGCTGTGCTGCTCGAGCCCGCTCCACGTGTAGAACGCGAGCGGCCGCGACTCCCAGAGAGTCCGGGTGGCGGCGATGATGTCCGCGGCCGGTACGCCGGTGATCTCCTCGGCGACCTCCGGCCGGTAGGCCCCGCAGTGCCGGGCGAGCAGCTCCCACACCTTCGCTCCGTCGACCTCGTCGCCGGCGTTGGTCCAGTCGCTGACGAAAGCGTCGTCGTACCACCCGTTCTCGATCATCACGTGGATCATCGACAGCGCCAGTGCGCCGTCCGTGCCCGGTCGCACCCGCAGCCAGTGGTCGGCCTTGGCGGCGAGCCCCACCTTCCGCGGGTCGACGACGATCAGCTTCGCGCCGCGGGCGACCGCGGCCGCCGTACTCGTTGCGTGCGCGAGCCGCGCGACGGACGGGTTGTAGCCCCAGAACAGGATGCAGCCGGCGTTGTCCAGGTCCGGGAGATAGGTGCCGGGCACCGACGCCCCGAACGTGTAGAGCGGCGCCAGGTATCGCCCCCACCCGCACAGCTCCATGTAGGTGCTGTAGTTGGGACTGCCGAACGCCCGGACCAACCGCATCACCCAGTCGACCGCGTCGCTGATCGCCGACGTCGACGGCGAGCTGGAGCTGAACGCAACCGCCTCGGGCCCGTCCGCGGCCTTGATGGCGAGCAGCCGCTCGGCGATGGTGTCCAGCGCCTCGTCCCAGGTGATCTGCTCCCAGCCCGGGTCCGGGTCGTCCTTGGGATTGGTACGACGCATCGGGTGCAGCAACCGGCTGTCGTGCTCGATGATCTGCGGCGCCGCCTTGCCCTTCACGCAGAGTGCCTTGCCGGTCGGGTGGGAAGGGTCCGGGTGCAGCGCGAGCGAGCTTCCCGTCCTCGACCGTCGCGAGCGCGCCACACCGCGAGACACACAGCGGGCAGTACGTCGGGATCGGGTCCCCGCTCATCCGCCGATTGTCACCCTCGCGCCCCCGCTGGTCGAGGAGGTCGCGCAGCGACCGTCACGAGACCCTCCGCTGGTCGAGGAGGTCGCGCCCTCGCCGGTCGAGGAGGTCGCGCCCTTCGCCGGTCGAGGAGGTCGCGCCGCGACGCAGACGAGTCGCCGTCAGTCCCCGCCGCAGGTCGACGCCGTCGCCGTCGGCATCCAGCCCGTGCGGATCCGACCCGGTGACACTGACCGGTCCGGTGTCGGCACAGTCGAGGTCCGGCGGGTACGTCGGAACGCAGGGCGAGTAGCACCGCTCGCGGCTTCGACGGCGCGTCGCGAACTGCATCGGATGCCCGTGTCGCACGGCGCACATCCATCTCGGGGTACTTCCTTTGACCACCCGCACCGATCCATGAGCTCGCGGACATGCCCGCCTCAGCCGTCACGTACGTACTCGCCTGGCGTCGACCATCCACCGAGCAACGTCCCGGTCGGCGGCCGTCGCCGTGCGCGCGACCTCCTCGCCAGCCGCGTGAAGGCCTCGCCGGGGGCCTGTTCGGACACGATGACGGTCACGACCTCGACGATCGGGTCCACTGGTCCTCGACGACGGATCACTCCGGACTCTCGACCGGTCAGCTGTGGACCGAGGTGCGACCAGTCCCGCTGACATCCGCTGACTCCTCCGTGCGGCTCCGCGGCCGGCCGCTCGTCACCGCTAAGCGACGACAGCGCAGCCAGCCCGGCAGCCGGCGCTAGGACCGCTTCGTCCGATTCGCACTGTGAGCTACGACGTCCGTGACCGGCGCTGCCCGTTCATCGGGCTCCAGTCCCTCGCCGCAGGCGTACTCCATCCGGACGAGGAACGCGGACAACGAGGTACGTCGGCGGCGGTTCGCGCGCTCGTCGGCTCGGGCGGCTCCACCGGTCGCCAGCCCGGGCCGATGTTCGCCAGTGTCAGATCCGGACCTTCTTCTTGTAGGTGACCCGCACGAAGTTCACGTCCGTGGTCCGCCACCCAGTGACCTGCGCCCACAACGCGACCGTGCGCTTCGACGGCCGCGACCAGCCCTTGGTGATCCTGCCCTGGCAGCAGATGTCGAGGCTGTTGCGATTGAGGTCGACGGTGCCCCGCACATCGAAAGCACCGGCCGGGATCGCGAACCGGTAGTTGGCCTTGGCGTGGTGGCCGCCCCAGCAGTCGATGGTCGCGACCTGGTTGTACGAGTCCCGCTGTCCGTAGCAGTTGCCGCGGATGGAGAACGAGGACACCCGGTTGCCTTCCTTGCGCAGGCGGTAGGACTTCGTCACGAGCCCGTCGCCACGGTCACTCCTGCCGACACCATGTTGGAGTTGACGGTCACCCGGATCCGGTACCGCCCCTCGGCGACCAGGTCGCCGTTGTCCTTCTTCCCGTTCCAGGACCAGCTGTTCCGGCCGCGGTAAGCGTAGGGCGTCGCCGTGCGGACGGTCCGGCCGTCCGCGTTGACGACGGAGATCGTGGCGCGGGCACGGCGCTCCTGCCACCACCGGAACAGGACTGTGTCCTGGTAGCCGTCGCGCACGAGCGGGTAGAAGGTGTCGTGGGAGACCGTGGCGTCGGACACGGAGGTGGGCGGCGCCGCGACCGTGAACGTCGCCAGCTGGTTGTAGTCGTAGTCGTAGATCCGGCAGCTGTCCGGGCCAGTGAAGGAGCCGACCGACACCGAGAACGGGCCGGGAGCGACGTCGGCCTGCGGGTACCTGGAGGAGTTGTCGCACTCGACGGACAACGTCTCGGTGTTCACCGAGTTGTTGGTGCCGCTGACGATCACCTCGGCGCCGGACGCGTACTCGTCGCCGTTCGGATAGTCGACCGTGATGGAGCTGGCCGCGTGGGCGGGCGTGGCAAGGGCGTACGTCGAAGCGACGCCGGCGCAGAGCAGCGCGGCAGCCTTGAAGTAACTTCATGGGAGCGGTCGGTCTTTCGTGGTTCGAAATCGGAAATGTCTAGACAGAGAGTGAGGCCAGGAACTGCCCCTGTCAGGAGAACCAGCGAGACTCGGCCCGACTGTCGTTTTCTGGTAACCGCCGTGGCGCCTTCGACCGACCTCGATGTCCCACGTCGGGCCGTCCCCGGTACCCGATCCGAGACGTCTAGACCTTTTTTGCCGATTCCGCTGACGCTGCCCGCGAGATCTTCTTAAGCGTTGCGGCGCTCCACGCTGCGGCGGACATCGGGTTCGCGTGGGAGGGGAGCACCCAGACTGAGGGAGCAACATGCGTATCAACAAGATCACCCGCCTGGCAGGAGCGCTGGCCGCTGGCAGCGTCATGGTCGTGGCGTCGTCCTCCGCGGCGAGCGCCGCGGACGCGACCGTGTTCGTGCCGGACGACTTCATCCCGGCGCTCTCGGACACGCGGGCCAACGGCCACTACGACGTGGTGGGCACCGGCCTGCACGTCTGGACGGACAACCCCGTGTCGTCGTCGAGCCTCAACAAGGTCGCGGAGTACTGGGAGGCCTCCGGTGGCGCGATCCCGACCTCCGCGTCGATGGACTACACGACGAACTCCGGCATCGCCCCGGGCATGCAGATCGTGTTCGACGTCGACAGCATCGACGGCAACGGGAACGACTACAACATCCTGGTCGGCGAGTCCGTCTACGGCGACAACTGGTGGCTGACGAACTCCTCGTCGGCCGACGCCAAGGCGGCGGACCCCTCCGGCGCCAACAACGGCGGCAACGGATCCGAGTGGTTCGGGACCCTCGCCGAGTGGGAGGCCGCGTTCGCCAGCGAGAGGGTGTACGCCTACGGCTTCTCCCTCGGGTCCGGCGTGCTGGGCGACGGCGTCATCAACTCGATGACGTTCGGCGACACGACGTACACCTTCGCCGAGCACACCGTCCTGGCGGGCAAGGAAGACTGCAAGAACGGCGGCTGGGCGACCAGCACCATGCCGGTCTTCAAGAACCAGGGCGACTGCGTCAGCTTCTTCGCCGCAGGCAAGTAGTCAATAGCCGGCGGGCGTGCGGTGGGCCGGGACCGGCCCACCGCACGGTCGATCTCGGCGTCGCATGTCGCTCGCGCGTGCCTCATCGGTCGTCCTTCCTCCGGCGACGCGCTTCGTCGCCATCTCGACGACACGACCGGCGGCGGTCACGATCCGGTCGAGGCTGACCCCCTCGGGCACCTCCGGGCGGGAGCCGAGGTACTGCGCCAGGTGGGGCGGCAGCGACGCCTCCGGGTCGAGGCGCCGGCACGCGATGAACGCGACCGCCTCGGCCTCGAACTCCTTCAGCGCCTTGGGAAGGCGGTGCCGGTCCGGCCACCACTTCGGGTTGGGAGTGCCGAGGTGGCCGCAGTAGAGGTGGCCGAGCTCGTGCGCGATCGTGGCGTAGACCTCGGTCGGCGCGAAGGTTGTCGTTGTGCTCGACGTCGTAACGCACAGACTGTCGCTCCCAGGTCTCGGGACGGCGGCGGACGCAGACGTCGTGCATGCCGCCCTTCGAGACCCGGATGCACCCGGCGGACAGCGATCCCGACGGCGTCGCGGTCACCCGCACCCCGTCCAGCCTCGCGTTGTCGATCGTCATCGCCAACGCCCGATCGATCCCGACGATCGGCGGCATCGCGAACGGCGCCTCGACCCGGAGCGGCAGCACCGGGGAGTCAGCGGCCGGCTCGGTCTGGCTGACGTCGTAGACGAACATCACCGGCCCGAAGGTCCACAGCACGACCAGCGGCCGCTCCCCCGCCTTGACCTGGCGCCCGTAGCGCTCGCGCCACGTTCGTGCCGTCTCGACGAACGTCGCCCCTGGCCGCTGGATGTGCAGCAGCAGCGCGTTGAACGGTGCCTGGAACCGGAACCCGCCGACGAACTCGATCAATTCCCGGAACTCGGTGCTGCTCCGGTAGCGCCACGCCTCCGCGACGAGGTCGTCGAGCGACTGCCGCGCCTCGTTCGTCGAGACGTGCGCGCCGGACGGGGCGATGGCGAAGAGCTGTTCCGCGGACATGGGCCGCCTTGGACGAGTGGGTGGCTTCGGACCGCGACGGTACGACGTACCTCCGACCCAACGGCCCCGAGATCGCGGTGCACCCAGGGGCGCTCAGTGGGCCGAACGTCCCTCCAGCAGCTCGGTCATCAGGTCGGCCGCGGCCTTGGTGCTGAGCCCGCTCCGTCGTACCAGGGTCTGCCAGGTCCGGAAGCTGAGGGCGAGCTCCACGAGGGCAACCAGCTGCTTGCGCCGGGCTGTTCGCGGCCACGCGCTCACCAGGCTGTCGCGTACGTCGGCCAACCCGGCCACCCAGGCAGCGCCGACCTCGGCGACGTTCTCGTTGGTCTCGGCGTCCCGCAGGACGAGGGCCATCATCGACTCGGTCTCGTCGTAGTAGGAGTACACCGTCCGCAGGGCCGTGCGAGCGCGCTCGATCGGATCGTCGATGACTGCCCACGTCTCAGTGGCGGGGAAGGGGTGCAGGTCGGCGTAGTGGGCCGAGCAGGCGAAGAGCAGGGTGCGCTCGTCGGCGAAGTGCCGGTAGAGAGTGTTGCGCTGCACCTGAGCGCGCTCGGCGACGGCGCTGAGACTGGTGAATCCCGGGCCGAGGGTGCCGTGCAGCTCGACGGCCGCCTCGACGATCCTGCGCCGGGTCTCCTCCTGCTTCTCCGCACGGAGCTTCTGCTCGTACTTCCTGGTCATGGCAAAACTATTGCACACCATTGTTCGTCCAATTGACAAGGGTCCTGACGGACTCCTATATTCATCGAACAATTTTGTTCTATGAAATGAGAGGACCCAGCCATGCCCTTCCTGATGACTCCGCCCGACCAGCAGTACGACCGTCTCGGCCGGCTGGTCCGCGCCGGCGATTCCGACTGGGACGAAGCGCGTTCCACGTTCAACCTGCTCGATGACCAGCAGCCGGCCGCGATCGCCTTCCCTCGCGACGAGGACGAGGTGGCCGCAGTCGTCACCTACGCCCGGGCCAACGGCCTCCGCGTCGCGGCGCAGGCAACCGGCCACAACGCCAGCCCGCTGGGTCGGCTGGAGGACACGCTGATCCTCAACACCTCGAAGCTCACCGGCGTACACATCGACGCCGACGCGCGCCGCGTGCGCGTCGGCGCCTCAACCAAGTGGGAGAGCGTCACGCCGAAGCTCTCCGAGCTCGGACTCGCCGGGCTGCACGGGTCGTCGCCCGATGTGGGCATCGTCGGCTACTCCCTCGGCGGCGGCATCGGCTGGCTCTCCCGGAAGTACGGCCTGATGGCCAACTCGGTGACCGCGATCGAGATCGTCACGGCTGACGCACGACTGCGTCGGGTCGACGCCACGAACGACCCGGAGCTGTTCTGGGCGCTGCGTGGTGGAGGCGGAAGCTTCGGCGTGGTGACCGCACTCGAGTTCGCGGTGGTGCCGCTCCAAGAGGTGTACGCCGGTGCGCTGTTCTTCCCGGTCTCCCGGATCAAGGAGGTGCTCACCACCTGGACGGGCCTGCTGCCGAGCTTCCCCGAGGAGCTGACGACCTGGGCCAGCGTGATCCACTTCCCGCCGTTCGACTTCCTGCCCGACGAGCTGCGCGGCAAGTCGTTCATGGTGGTGCTCGGCGCGTACCTCGGCGACGAGGACGAGGGCCGACGCCTGCTCGCGCCCATCCGTGACCTCGGACCGGAGATGGACACGTACGCCGTACAGCCGCCGCTCGCGCTCGCCGAGCTCGCGATGGACCCGCCCGTACCGCTGCCGTTCCGGAGCCGGACCGCACTGCTGGACGAGCTGATGCCCGACGCGATCGACATCGTGGCGCGGGTAGCCGGCGACGGGTCGGCATTGGCGCTGGTGGAGTTCCGGCACATCGGCGGCGCGCTGTCGCGTCGTACGCCGGGCGCGGGAGCTCGCGAGACCCTTCCCGGCAACATCGCCTTCCTCGGCCTCGGGGTCGTGCCCGAGCCCGGGCTCGGGCCGATCGTCGAGAGCGAGCTGGGACAGGTGGCCGCAGCCGTGGAGCCGGAGCGCGTCGGTGACTACTTCAACTTCGTGATGGAGAAGACCGACACGAGCGGGTTCTTCGACAGCGCGACGTGGGAGCTGTTGCGGCGGGTCAAGTCGACCTACGACCCGCACGACGTGTTCCGCGGGAACCATCAGGTCGCCGGGACCGAGTGACCGCGCAGTCGGGGTCGCACTGATCCCTCAGCGCGACGCCAGGTACGCCGCCCGCACCCCTGCCGGGATCCGGCCCTTCG
>CAWKIP010000020.1:0-48230 GCA_963849765.1 uncultured Actinomycetota bacterium | reverse complement strand
CGCCAAGGAGCTCGGCCTGGTGACGAAGCTCGACAACGACGCACTCGCCGGCGCACACCGGCTGGCCGCCGAGCTGTCGACCAAGTCGCCGGACGCGCTGGCAGCCGCGAAGCGGTTGTTCAACGACACGTGGCAGGCGTCGCCGCGTCGTACCTTCTCGCGCGAACGCGCCGAGCAGGCCTACTTGCTCATCGCCCGCAACACCAAGGCCGCGCGGGAAGCCGCGTTCACGAAGGCCGAGGCGGCGTACGGCCCGCGGGGTCGCTGATACGACCCGCGCACCGCTCTGCAGCCAGTCCCGGAGTCGCGTCACACCGCCCAGGTGGCCGCACGGTCTATCGGATTTACGGAGGGTTACGTCACGTGGTCGGCGCGGTGTTGCGAGCTTGGGCGTGGATGGACGGAGCCCGGTCGGTTTCGCCGGTAAGTAGCCGGTGTCGACCATCCAGGTGAGCGTGTCACGCAGGGACGCGTCCAGAGGCCGGGCGTGGACGCCGAGCTCCTGCTCGGCAGGTGAGGTGTCGAACCGGGTGTTGCGGACGCCGAGCTCCGCGCCTTCCCGGTCGGCGGGATAGCGCCAGGACGTCGGCAGCAGCCGTTGGATCGCATCGATGGGAGCCGTGGCCATCGGGACCAGTCGTGCCGGCAGGTTGATGTGCGGGCGCCGCCTGCCGATGGCGGCACCGACGGTTCGGTAGAGGTCGTCGCCTGTCATGTGGTGTCCGGGCACGACGTACCGTCGGGGACCCAGGGCGGGCTCAAGACACGCCTCGACGACCGCGGCGGTGTCGCGAACGTCGACGGTGTGCATGCCTCCGCTCGGCCAGATCGGGAAGCGTCCACGGGCAACCCAAGCGAGACGGGCCGCCTGCTCACCCAGGTAGGGGTCGCCTGGGCCGTCGACGCTTCCCGGATACACGGACACCACCGGCGCGCCTCGGTCCTGGAGGTCGCGGGCCACGCGCTCGGAGGCGATCTTCGAGCGGGAGTAGGGGAAGTCGACGTCGCCCAGCGGGAGGGAGCTGTCGGTCCCGCCGCGTCGGATGAGTGCGACCGTGCTGGAGATGTGGACGATCGGATCGCACCCTGCCTCGACCGCGGCTTCGAGGACGGTTCGCGTCGCGCGTTCATTGGTCGACAGCATCTCCTCGCCCTTGCGTGGATCGAGGCTGAAGATGGCCGCGGCGTGGATGACCGCGTCGCATCCCTCGACCGCCTCGGCCACCGACGCGGGATCGAGCAGGTCGACCACGTGCACGTCGTCGGGGACCAGAGCGCGGCCGGCGAAGGTCCTCGCGACCTGCTCTGGTCGTCGAACCGCCAGACGCACGCCGTGGCCCGCCTCGAGCAGCGCCGTGGTGATCCAGGACCCGACGAAGCCGGTTCCGCCCGTCACCAACACCTTCCTCCGGGGATCCGTCGAGCGCGTCATGACCTGCCTCCCTTGGATAGTGGTACTCTCTAGTTAGAAAGTGGCACTATCTACGACGCTTGTCAAGAGGGGGAACGAGTGCGGATCTCGGAACTGGCCGAGGCGACGGGGTTCACCGTCGCCACCATCAAGTACTACCTGCGGGAGGGGCTCCTCCCCGTTGCCGACAAGCGGGCGGCGCGCCTGGCCGACTACGACGAGCGCCACGTTCGACGGCTGCACCTGATCAAGCTGCTCCGCGAGGTCGGAAACATCCCGATCGAAGGCCTCAGGCGGCTCGTCGGAGCCTCGGAGCGCACCGACGTCACGATCCATGATCTGTTCGCGGCCGCGGCCGTCGCCCTCGCCCCGACCCCGCCCCCCGCCGGCCAGCTGCGTTCAGTGACCCGCACGCTGGCCGACCAGCTCATCACCGCCGCCGGATGGACCCACGTCCGGCCCGACAGTCCCGACCGCGAGAACCTCGCGGCCACCCTCGAGCTCATCGCCACCTACGACACTCACCCGCGCGACCCGGCGGAGATCGAGCCCTATCTGCGATTCGCCGACCAGATCGCCAGCTATGAGATCGGGCACCTCGACGACGCCAAGGACCGAATCGGCCTGCTGGAGGAGATGGTGGTGGGCCAAGTCGTGTTCGGACAGGTCCTCGCGACGCTCCGGCGGCTGGCCGAAGAGCACCACAGCCGTCAGCGGTTCGGCGACGACTATCGGAAAATGAATCCAGGACGTCCGAACCCGCGTCACATCGCCGCGAAGCGGCGGCGTCGCCGCGTTCAGGCGGCCGCAGCGGTCGATGTGGAGACGTCGGCGGTTTAGCTCAGAATCCGAGGATGGCGAGCTTTGCGTCCACGAGCTCTCTGACGAGTTCGTCCGGCAGCGGTTCGTCGACAGCGAAATGGAGCGAGCCGCTTGTGCGCTCATATCCGGCGAGACGGTCACCCAGACCCGCGAGCACCTCGCCGCTGTGGGGCAGGTACGCGAGATGGTTCTTGAACGCAGCGAAGCCGGCCACGATCTTCCCGCTGACCCGGAACGCAGGCATGCCGTAGGAGACGCACTCCTCGGCTTCTGGGACAACCGCTCGGATTCATCGGCGTAGCGCTTCGAGGGTGCTCCGCTTCGGCTCCTCCACTCCTGCCAGGTAGGCATCGACCTCTTCTGTTGTCGTCGATGGGAGACAGTCTCCTCGCGCTTGGTGGTGATGTCGCCGTGGCTACGCCGCCCGCGAGGAAGCCACATGTTGCGCTGGCAAGCGGCAGCGTCACATCGCCGCGACAGGGGCAGTATCACCGCACCACCGCCTATCCGGGTCAGCCTCCGGTAGGACGGCCGTGAAGCAGCGGCCGGGCCGGATCCCACGTTTCGCCGTCTTGCTCGTCGCGACGCTTGCGCGCGATCGCCGAGAGCGCCTCGAGCACGACCCTGTTGGCCAAGGCAGCCGTGATGTCGGAGTGATCGAAGGCGGGCTGACCTCCACCACGTCGACCCCAACGACGGGGAGCTCGAGGCAGATGCGACGCACCGAGTCGAGCAGTTCGCGGGCGGTCAGACCACCGGGCTCCGGCGTGCCGGTACCCGGCGCATGGCCGGGGTCGCAGACGTCGATGTCGACCGACAGGAAGACACCGTCGCACTCGTCAATGGCGATCGAGAACGCCTCAGTCAGCACTGTGGTCAGGCCGCGGTGGACGATCTCCGTCATCTCGAAGGACCGCATACGTCGCTCCGCCATCCAGTCGAGCGTCTCTGGACCAGGCCAGTACCCGCGCAGGCCCACCTGCAGGAACCTGTCACCTCGCAGCGCGCCCGACTCGATCAGGCGACGCATCGGCTGGCCGTGTCCCCACAGCGAGCCGAACTCAATGTCACCGGTGTCCGCATGGGCGTCGAAGTGGATCATCGAGACCCGCCCATGCCCCAGCACGTTGGCCACCCCCTTGGCGTCAGGAAACGCGATCGAGTGGTCACCACCCAGGACGACGGGGATCGCGCCCGAGCGGGTCACTTTCTCGACGGCCGCTTCCAGCACCCCCAGTGCTTTCTCGATGTCCCCCGGCGGCATCTCGACGTCGCCGGCGTCGACGACCCTCAGGTCCTTGAGCCCGTCGGTCCGCAACGCCAGCGATGGTCGAGACCCGTCATGGGCGAGGTAGTCGGTCATCCTGATCGCCTGAGGGCCGAAGCGCGTGCCAGGCCGGTGCGAGGTGCCGCCGTCGAACGGCGCGCCTACGATCACCACGTCTGCATCGGAGTACGTCGACTCCTCGGCCAGGTCGCATGAAGGGACGCCGAGGAAGGTGATGTCAGGGCCGTACTGCGCGCCGTAACGGGTCATGGCGGTCATGATGCTCGCCCGATCATGCAGTTGACCAGCACCACACGTCGGGGCCCAGCGTCCGGGCTACAGCGCCGCGACTGGCGATCCCACGCGGCCGGAGGTTCGCCTCCTTCCAGCACTGGTGGCGGTTGCCGAGTTCCTCATTGAGGCGGCGCACCAATCGCGCGGCCTCAGCGTCCTGGTCTGGCTGGTCTGCATGCGTGCCCAGCCGATCCCCACGCCTCCAGGTCGGCAGCCAACTCCGGCGACGCCCCGAACCGTCCTGGTCGCTCCACAGGGGAACGGTGGCACCGTGCTCACCCATCAGCCGGATCACCTCGCCGCGAGGAGGGGGCTGCCAAAGCTCCTCATCTTCGCCGTTGGGGCTCCTCCTGCCGAGCGATCCGCCACCCGATCGCAACCACGACCAGAGCGATTAAGGCAGCGCCCACCGCGGCCTCCACGTCCCGAAACGCGAGCCCAACGGCCAATCCGGACAACGGGACTGGTACCAGCCAAAGCCCGCTCCGCTGCACCGCCGGCGATCGATTGACCACGGCCCGCCGTTTCAGCTGATGAATGCAGTATGCCGCCACGACAATGCAACCGGCAGCCGTCGACAACTGCTGGAGCCACTGGTAACCCCTCATGCGGCCGTATTGCTCGCGGAGGAAAGCGACCTCCTCGACGATGAATCCCCAGTCATGAGTGGCGGAGTCCCAGAGGACGTGCGTCGCCGCGCCGATCGCGAGGGCTAGCGGAGCCAATAGCCACGCCCGCCGGTCGGGCCGAGCGCGCGCTGGTGCGCGTGTTCGCAACGATGGCGTCAGGTCGACGACCGCGTCACGGAGCAGGGCGAACCACAACCACAGCACCGCCAGACCTATGACGACGTCCACAGCGATTCCCCAGCCGCTGTGTGTCGTCTGGTAGTCCACGCCGACGGGCAGGTACACCGGCACGTCCGGCGCCACCGAGCCGACCACCAGCGCACTCAGCGGTAAGCCGAGCCGCTGGAGAGGCAGCACAGCCGCCGGGTGCGCGGGCGACAACGGCACCCCAGAAGGATAGGCACGACCCGTGCCAGCGAGTGCGCAGCGACAGATCCACGTCCCAGGAAGCCCCTCGACGTGTGTCACACCGCCGCGAGCGCCCTACGGGCCACTTGTTGAATGCCATGGCGAGCAACGGTCCGAGCACGCCCCCGGAGCGGAGCCTCGCGGGTCTCGCACAGTGAGCGGGGAGTCTCGGGGGCACTACGTGGCGGGCAGCGCCCACCAGGTGTCCATCCGCGCGACCACCTCGGCGTCGCGGCCCTGCTCGAGCACGCGGGCGACGCGGGCGGTAGATGTCGGGATCGACCACCGTCCGATGGTGCCACCTCCCTGGAGGCTGCCGCCATGACCGCTTCCGCCCTACCGCCGCCAAGCGTCCTTGCGCGGCGAGGCTTATCGAGAAGGAGGCAATTGGTCGTCGGTCAGCGCGCGTTCCTCGAGGGAATCGAGGACTGCGGCTGTCAGATCGGGTGTCGGCAGAATGCGCAGCCCCTCGTCGATCTCGAGCTCGGCCCAGTTGCTGTCGCGTGGCAGAGCCGCCGGGTCGAGAGCGACCCGCACCTGGAGGTTGAGGAAGTTCAGCTGGGTAGCGATCAGCATCGTGAAGTCAGCCGCCGAGCGCAGTCGTGCCGGTCCGCCTGCTGCCACGTAGGACCGGTAAGCCCGCCGCATCGAGGCGAGATCGGGATCGCCGTCGTGGAAACAGGCCACGAGAGTGCCCGCCAACTCCCGCGCCGGGTCCGCAGGTCCGAGGTTGTCCCAGTCCACGACCACCAGCTCACCGGCTTCGTCGGCGAACACGTTGTCCGGATGCAGGTCGCGGTGGCAGAGCCGCATCCTGGTCGGGTCGGCCGAAGCAAGGATGGCGTACAAGGCGGGCAGGCCATCCACCGCGGCGGCCAGCCGCGAGCCCCAGGACGTGCCGGCTTCAGTGGCTGCGGTCACCAGCGGCCTCCAAGCGTCCGGGTCCGGCGGCACCTCATACCACCGGTCAGGTGATGCACCCCCCGGCTCCCGGTCCGCGGGTGGAGCACACCGGTGCAGACCCGCGAGGAGAACGCCGAGCGCCTCCGCGCCGGCGACGAGGTCGGCGGCCCGCAGGTCGACCCAGTCGTAGAGCCGCAGCCACCCGCCGTCCGGGAGCGGCACAAGGTACCGCCCGCTCCGATCGGGATGGCTCGCCGGCAGTCGGGCTCCCGCCGCGGCGGCCCGCTGCGTGAAGGCGACCTCGGCCTCCACCTGAACCCGCGCCGGAGGCGTACCAGCGAACACCTGCTTGAGGGCGAACACTCGACGGCCGACCTCCAACCGCCACACCTGGCCTTGCGCGCCCCGGGCGCCGGGCGTGATCGAGACGTCCTCGGCCCCGAGGTCGAACGCCTCCCGCGCCCAGGTGACCACATCGGTCTGCACACGGCCCATCATCGGCGATGGGAAGGGCGCCGCGTACGCCTTCCGCCGCGACTGCGCCTGCACCCAATGTGAGCGCGCAGGTCGCCAGGTACGGTTCGGCTCATTTCGCGGCACTGGTCGCCCTGCCTCATCCGCTCGCCTCCGCCTGTCGTTCCGCCGGAACCAGCCGTGCGGTGTCGGCTCGAAGGCAGCGTGCAACAAGGTGCCGTCCGGCACTGCGCCCCCTCGGGCCGCGCGCATGACACCACCACGTCGCTGAGCATCGGAGTAGCGCAGTTAGTGCTCAGCGCGCTGCTTGAGCCCCTTGTTGAGATTGTCGTGGTGAGCCTGAATGGCGGCCTGGCCCATCAGAGTCTTGAACACCGGAAAGAACGCCCCGGTGACCTCCTCGGTGTGTGTGACCAGGACGGTGCCGTCGGCCCGCGGCTCGATGTCGAGCGAGCGGTCGCCGGCAAAGAACCGGTCGTGGGCGATGTTCCCGTGCCAGGCGAAGCGGCGACCCGGGTCAACGTCGGTCAGCGTGACCTTCACATTCACCGACGGGCGGCCCGGCATCATCAGCTTCACCGCGCACGTGTTGCCGACCTTGAGGTCCCCTTTGATCGAGGGCACTGACGGGTTCCACTCCGACCAGCTGTCGAAGTCGCTGATGACCTCCCACACCCTGTCGGAACTCGCCGCGACAGCGAACGTGGTTCGGTAGATCGCCATGGCGTGACGATAGTGGACGATGCACGTGCGGGCGGGGTCACATCGAGAGACTGATCCGCACCCGCCGAAAGCCTTTGCCCTTGCTCTCGACCTTCACGATCCGCACCTCGCCGATCTGTCGGGTGGAGGCAACGTGGGTTCCAGCGTCGGCCTGCTTATCGAGGCCATCGACGTCGATGACCCGAATCTCATCGACCTCGGGCGGGATCAGGTCTTGCGCGGTTCGCATGACGTCAGGGTCGGCCATCGCCTCCTCCCGGGTCACGACGCGATCGAAGATGGCGCGGTCCCGCGCGATCTCCTCGTTGACCACGCGCTCGAGGTCGACCTTGAAGCCGGGGGGCACCTCTGTGAGGTTGAAGTCCATGCGTCCGAGCAGCGGCTCCATGTTCGAGCCGGTCACGAGCGCGCCGAAGTCGCGGTACACCACCCCACACACCACGTGCAGACCCGAGTGGGTACGCATCAGCTGGCGCCGCCGGACGTCGTCCAGGCGTGCGTGGACGACTGTTCCGATCTCGGGCAGCGGGTCGCCCTCGGCCGGCACGAGGCCTGCGGCGGAGACGCCGTCTATGCGGGTGAACACCCCCGCCCATTCAAGCTGGCCGACGTCCGCCGGCTGGCCACCACCTCCGGGGAAGAAGGCGGACTCATCGAGAACGACGGCCTCCTGTGACGAGGCCAGCACAGTGGCGGTCCAGTTCATCAGCGATTGGTCGCGCCAATACAGCGGGACGGTCATGGGATCACCCAAGCGTTTGGTTCGCGACGGAGCAAGGCGCGATGGGCGCCGGGAGGGCCTGGTGCTCGGGGCACGCATCCGCGTCACCCGACTTCGTCGACACCGAGCAGCCGTCCAGGTGAGGCCATTGTGCCGCGGCGTCGACGCACAGCACCACTCGCTGTTCGGCGCGCGCATCGGCGTACGGCACCATGGGCCGACGATGCATCGACCGGGAGAGCGGTGAGTTCCATGTCCGAGGTGCGCGGCGCCCACGGTCGGTGCCTCTGCGGTGGCGTCAGGTACACGGTCCGGGGCGAGCTCCGCGAGGTGATCAACTGCCACTGCGAGCGATGCAGGCGGTTCACCGGGCACCACATGGCCTCCACCTCGGCGAAGGCTGGACGACATCAGCGTCGAGGACGAGGACGCATTGCTCACCTGGTTCTTCCCCGTCCCGGAAGCCGGCTACGGCTTCTGCTCCCGCTGCGGGTCGTCATTGTTCTGGCAGTCGTCCGCATTCACGGCGCATCGGGCGATCTGCGCGGGCACCCTGGATCCGCCGACCGGGCTGAGGACGGTCCAGGCATGGTGGGTCAGCCACGCGAGCGACTATCACGCGCGGCCCGATCTCCCGGAGCACGAGACGGAGTAACCCCTGCTTCGGGAGGGCCCGGTCAGGGGTACTGCAGTCCCACGGTCTCCTCGCTGATCTCCCACAGCTTCGCGGCGGCCTGGGCGTTGCGCGCGAGCGGGGTGCGACCGACGATCTGCGGCGCGCCGGCGTACTGCCCGAGGCCACCGGGTCCGCAGTAGGTGTCGCCGGGGAGGTCGGCGGTCGCGGCCATCAGCGACGGCCAGGCGCCGGCCGCGGCCGACTGCGAGATCGCCTTGGCCGCGGCGTCGAGGATCGTCGCGATCCCGCCGCGGGAGCGGCCGGTCTGCCCGTTGGCGATCAGGTGGGTGCCCGCGAAGCCCGGGTGCGCCGCCAGCGCCCGGATCGGCAGCTCGGCGTCCCGGAGCCGTCGGTCGAACTCGCTCGTGAACAGCAGGTTGGCCAGCTTGCTCTGCCCGTAGACCGGCCACCGGAAGTAGCGGCCCTGCTGCTTGAGGGGATCGCCGAGCGGCGCCTTGGGAGCCGTCGTGTGCATGATCGAGGACACCGTGACCACGCGCCCGTCGCCGCTCGCCACCAGCTGCGGGAGCAGCAGGCCGGTGAACAGGAACGGGCCGAAGTGGTTGGTCGCCATCTGCAGCTCGAGGCCGTCCTCCGTCCGGGAGTACGGCGTCCCCATCACGCCCGCGTTGTTGACCAGCACGTCGATCGCGCCGAGCCGGGCCGCTGCCGCAGCCGCCTTGCGCACCGAGTCGAGGCTGGCCAGGTCGAGCTGCAGCGTCTCCACCGTTGCGTCCGGGACCTGCTCCTTGATCGCGGCAACGGTCTCCTCGACCTTGGCCGGCGTCCGGCCGGCGAGCACGACCCGCGCTCCCCTGCGGGCCAGCTCCAGGGCGGTGTGGTGCCCGAGCCCGCCGATGGTCGGACCGGTGACGACGATCGTCCGGCCGGTCTGGTCAGGGATGTCGGCGAGCCGCCAGGCTTCGCTCACGGAGTGGTCCCCAGCTGCGCGACGATCGATGCGCCGAGGTCGGCGTCACCCTCGATCGTCACCGCGCCCGGCGCCGCAGCCCGTCGGCCGCCCGCCAGGACGATGAAGCTCTCCCGATCCATGGCCAGCCGCACGTCGGGCTGCGCCGGGACCTCCGCGAGCCGCTGGCCGCGACCGGACTCGTCCACCTCGACGGCGACGACCGGGCTGCCCTCGACCGCCAGCACCGCGGTGGTGCCGGCCGGCGGCGCGACCTTCTTGCCGACCACGAACCCGAACGCCTCGCTCAGGTAGTCGGCCGTGTGCTGGGCTGCCGCGCTGTCCATGCCGCCCGGCAGGCCGACCGCGCGGCGTACGTCCTGCTCGTGCATCCAGACGTCGAGCGGGCGGTTGCGGAGCAGGGTCTTCTGGTTCCACCCGATCAGTCCGAAGATCCCCGGCGCGGGCGCCGCGGGGTCGGTCGGCGGGTCGGCGAGCAGGCCGTCGTGGCGGGCGGTCGTCGTCGCCCGGATCTCCTCGATGATCGAGGCGGGAGACCGGTCGCGCCGGGTCACGACACCGATCTCGGTGAACTGGCCCATCGGGCCGGTCACGTGCGGCGGCTCGCCGATGTCGGCCGTCTCGTCAGGTCCGCCGGACAGCAGGCTCTCCAGGTGCGCGGTGTGGGCCGCGACCGCCTTCACGTCCCACCCGGCGAGGTCCGTGGGCCGCGCCCACGCCTCTTCCGGGAGGGTGTCGAGCAGGGCGGTGAAGTCACCGATCGCCTGCCACCAGGTCTCGACGTACGTCGCCAACCGCTCGGCATCGCTCATGCCCGCGATGGTAACGACGGGTCAGTGGCGCCTCACTCGGATGTCCACCTTCACGGACAGGTCGCCGTACCTCGCGGCGACCTCGTCCCGCACCCGAACCCGCTCCTTCTCCGAGGTCCCGGCCGGCAGGCGGACCAGGGCAAGCGACTCGACGTGGGGTGAGTCGGGGACCTCCTGGGTCATCACGTGGATGTAGACGCGCTCGTGCACGATGGCCACCTCGGCACCGGCGAACGCCGCCTCCTCCACGTCGGCGGCATCGGCCTCGGACTCGAAGGTCCGCAGCTCCAGCTCGTCGCCGGTGTAGCGCACGGTCAGGTTGCCCTCCTCCTCGGCGTGCGCGTCGGTCAGGCCCGCGTACGTCACCCCGAAGACCGCCGCCACCTCCTCCGGGGACGCCTCCTCGTTCATCACGACCTCGAGGTTCACGTCGGCTGCGTCGAGAGTCTCCGGCTCGTCGTAGTCCAGGGTCACCTCCTCGACGCCGGGCAGCGCCCGCAACGCGTCCCGCAGCTCGCCCGCCTCCTCGCCGTGGTCCGCCGCCGCTGTGCAGGCAGAGAACAGGGTGGCGACGACGGCCAGGACGGCGAGGGCTGGGGTCCGAGTGCTCATGACTTCAGCGTGGCGAGCCTGGCGCGGCGGCGCCTGAGCACGGCTACTCAGATCGGTGGCGCAGATAGCGGGCCACGACCGGGGCGTCTGGGGTCAGGACAGCGCCAGCGACAGGGCGATCGCCAACATCGTGATCCCGATGATCACGTCGAGCACCTGCCAGGCGCGCGGGGTGGCGAGCAACCGCTGACCGGCACCGGCGCCGTACCCGAGACCGGCGAACCACAGCACGCTTCCGACCGCGGCACCGGCCGCGAACCACCAGCGGTCGACGGATCCGTGCTGGTTGGCGATCGACCCCAGCAGCAGCACCGTGTCGAGGTAGACGTGCGGGTTGAGGTAGGTGAGCGCCAGCGCCCGCCCGATCGCCGCCTTGCGCGACGGCGCCCCGGCACGGGCGGCTTCGAGCGTGGCCGGCCGGCGGGCGCGCAGGAGCGAGAGGACGCCGTACGACGCCAGGAACGCGACGCCCAGCCATCGCACCAGGTCGAGCACCCACTCCGCGTGCGCCACGATCGCGCCGATGCCGCTGACGCCTGCGGCGATGAGGATCGCGTCGGACAGCGCGCACACGGCGACGACGGGTCCGACGTACTGCCGCGCGAGACCTTGCCGCAGCACGAACGCGTTCTGTGCCCCGATCGCGATGATCAGGGACAGGCCGGTGAGCAGGCCGGCGCCGGCAGCGGTGGTCACTCTGCTGACCGTAGGTCCGGAACGGTCGTTCAGACCAACGAATGTTTCTTCGGATCCATTAGCGTTGCTTCATGACGCCACAGCCCGCCCAGCTCGAGGCACTCGTCGCGATCGCCGACCACGGCTCGTTCGAGGCGGCCGCGCGGGCGCTGCACGTGACGGCGAGCGCGGTGAGCCAGCGGATCCGGGCGCTCGAGACGATGGCGGGGCAGGTGCTCGTCAGCCGGACGACGCCCTGCCGGCCGACAGAGGCCGGTTCGTCGTACGTCCGCCTGGGGCGCCAGACCGCCCTGCTCTACGCCGAGGCCCGGCTCGAGGTCGACGACGCCGACCACGTGGTGGGCCTCCCGGTCGCCGTCAACGCCGACTCACTGGCGACCTGGTTCCGCGACGTGCTGTCCGCCGCCGCCGACTGGGACGGGGTCGCACTCCGGCTGCGGGTCGAGGACCAGGCCTACTCCGCCGGGCTGCTGCGCAGCGGCGACGCGCTCGCCGCGGTGACCAGCGAGCCGTCACCGGTCCAGGGCTGCGCGGTCGAACCGCTCGGCGTCCTGCGGTACGGCGCCGCCGCGACGCCCGCCTTCGTCGAGCGCTGGCGGCGTGGGCGCAGCATGGACTGGGAGCGGATGCCGGTCGTCGTGTTCAACGAGAAGGACGTGCTCCAGCACGACGTACTGACCGCGCGCGGCGTCACCCCGCGGACCGTCCACCAGGTGCCGACGTCGACCGACTTCCACGAGGCCGTACGCCGCGGCCTCGGCTGGTGCCTGGTGCCCGAACCGCAGCTGCTGCCCGACCTGGAGGCCGGAGCCCTGGTGCGACTCCCCGGCCGCGACCACGTCGACGTACCCCTGTTCTGGCAGCGCTGGCGCCTCGACTCCCCCGCCCTCCAGCCGGCTCACCGACGCCGTCCACGCCGCCGCCCGCGCCCACCTCCGGCGCTAGGCGTTGCAGGAATCCCCGGCTGACCGGGGATTCCTGCACTTGACGGGGTTTGCAACGGCCGACAAGTGCCAGTTTTCCCTGTCGGGTGTGACGCGTGGGACGTCAGGCCGATCAGAAAGCGGATTCGTCGAGGTCCATGATCGCCAGGTCGGTCGCCTGGGCGATCGCGAGCTCGGCGCTGATCTTCGGCAGCACCTCGGCGGCGAAGAACTGCGCCGCCGCGACCTTGCCCTCGTAGAAGGCCTTGTCGCCGCCCGGGTCACCGGCCAGCGCGGTCATCGCCACCTCGGCGCTGCGCAGCAGCAGCCAGGCCACGACGACGTCGCCGAGGGTCATCAGCAGACGGCTGGTGTTGAGGCCGACCTTGTAGATGTTGCGCAGGTCGCCACCGCTGTTGACGTCGGCGCTCATCAGGTCGTTGACCAGCTGGCCGACCAGCGTGTTGGCGTCCTCGAGGGCCTTGGCCAGCAGCGCCCGCTCGTTCTTGAGCTGCGGGTTGCCGGCCTCGTCCTCGACGAAGGCCTTGATCTCGCCGGCGACGGCGCCGAGCGCCTGGCCGCCGTCCTTGACGATCTTGCGGAAGAAGAAGTCCATGCCCTGGATCGCGGTGGTGCCCTCGTAGAGGGTGTCGATCTTGGCGTCACGGACGTACTGCTCGATCGGGTACTCCTGCAGGAAGCCGGAGCCGCCGAGGGTCTGCAGCGACTCGGTGCCGAGCAGGGTCCACGAGCGCTCGGAGCCGTAGCCCTTCACGATCGGCAGCAGCAGGTCGTTGAGCGCAGCGGCGGACTTGTACTCGTCGCTGCCCTTCTCGGCCAGCTGGACGCGGTCCTGGACCGAGGCCGTGTAGAGGACGAGCGAGCGCATGCCCTCGGCGTACGCCTTCTGCGTCATCAGCGAACGGCGTACGTCGGGGTGGTGGGTGATCGTCACCTTCGGCGCGGTCTTGTCGGACGCCTGGGTGAGGTCGGGGCCCTGGACGCGCTCCTTGGCGTACTCCAGCGCGTTGAGGTAGCCGGTCGAGAGCGTCGAGATGGCCTTGGTGCCGACCATCATCCGGGCGTTCTCGATGACGTCGAACATCTGGGCGATGCCGTCGTGCACCTCGCCGAGCAGCCAGCCCTTGGCCGGCTCGCCGCCACCGATCTGCGGGTCGCCGAAGGTGAGCTCGCAGGTGTTGGAGACCTTGATGCCCATCTTGTGCTCGACGTTGGTGACGTAGGCGCCGTTGCGCTCGCCGGTGAGGTCGCCGGTCTCGAGGTCGAAGTGGTACTTGGGGACCAGGAAGAGCGAGAGGCCCTTGGTGCCCGGGCCGCCGATGCCGTCGATGCCCTCGGGGCGGGCCAGCACCAGGTGCATGATGTTTTCCTGCAGCTGCGACTCGGCGCTGGTGATGAAGCGCTTCACGCCGGTGATGTTCCAGGTGCCGTCGTCGTTGAGCGTGGCCTTCGCGCGGCCGGCACCCACGTCGGAGCCGGCGTCCGGCTCGGTCAGCACCATGGTGGCGCCCCACTGGCGCTCGACCATGAACTCGGCGATCTTCTTGTCGCGATCGGTGCCGTTGTCGTAGACGACCGAGCCGAAGAACGGTCCGGCGCCGTACATCCAGACCGGCGTGTTCGCGCCGAGGATCAGCTCCGCGGTCGCCCAGACGAGCGACGACGGGGCCACGGTGCCGCCGATCTCGGCGGGGATGCCGAGGCTCCAGAAGCCGGCCTCCATCCAGGCGTCGTAGCTCTTCTTGAACGACTCCGGCACGGGCGCGGTGTTGGTCTTGGGGTCGAACACCGGCGGGTTGCGGTCGCCGTCCTCGAAGGAGGCGGCGAGGTCCTCGCGGCTGATCCGGTCGACCTCGGCCAGGATCTCCTTGGCGGTGTCGACGTCCATCTCCTCGAACGGCCCGGCGCCCAGGATGTCCTGGCGCCCGAGGAGCTCGAACAGGTTGAAGTGGATGTCGCGGAGGTTGCTCTTGTAGTGGCTCACAGTCCCACCGTTTCTTCGCTGATAACAGGTGCGGCGCGAGCAGCCGGTCTCGGCTACTCGCGAGTAACTTAATAATACGGTGGCCGCTAGCGGTGGGCAAGCACGGCCCCAAGTGAAGTGAACCGACTAACAAATCTGTGACAATGGACCCATGCGAGTTTCCGCCAAGTCCGACTACGCGCTCCGCGCCCTGATCGAGATGGCGGGAAGAGCCGACGGCCGGGCCGTCAGCGCCGAGGAGCTCGGCCGCCTGCAGGACATCCCGCACGGCTTCCTCCAGGCGATCCTGGCCGACCTGCGCCGGGCCGGCGTCGTGATGTCCCAGCGGGGCCAGTCAGGCGGCTGGCGGATGGGCCGGGCGGCCTCCGAGGTCTCGGTCGCCGACGTCATCCGGGCGGTCGACGGGCCGCTGGTGTCGGTCTACGGCCTGCGTCCCGAGGCGGTCAGCTACAACGACTCCGCCGAGGTGCTCCAGCTCGTCTGGATCGCCGCCCGGAGCTCGCTGCGCGAGGTCTTCGAGGAGGTCTCGATCCAGCAGCTCGCCGACGGGGAGATGCCCCCGGCTGTGACCAAGCGCACGGCCGACGAGGACGCCTGGAAGGCGCATTGAGGCCATTAGCGCGAGCGTAGGCGCAGACCACCTCGACTGCGGGCCGGCAGCGTCGCTCGGCGGGCGCAGCTCGCATCGTGCGGCGTCCGCGGGCCGACGGCGCGATGCCAGCGTCCGCCGCTGCGACCGCCGCCTCAGCCTGCTTCTTGCGCTTGCGGTCGCTCTCCTCGCGCCACCGCTCGAGGCTCCGGTTGCGGCGGGCGAGCCGCTCGATCTCGTGCCGCGCCTCGTCCAGCGAGGCGACCGGGCGGGCGCCGACCGGGTCGGGTACGTCGGCCAGGCCGAGCGACGCCGTACCGAAGTCGACGACCTTGCCGAAGGCCTTCCAGACGGCCTTCGGTGACGGGTCCTCGAGCCGGATGACGTGGAGCCGCTCGGGCTTGCGGACGGCCGCGCCCCAGCGGGCGGCGATGTCGTCGATGTCGTCGTCGGGCGTCGCCGTGAGTACGACGTGGATCTGCATCCCGATCAGCGCGTCGAGGAGCAGGTCGATCTCGGGCCTGCTCGCGGTCGCGATGAGCGGCAGGCTGACCGCGACGGTCTGCTTGCTCTGCCACGCGCGGCGGCAGACGTTGGCCCACTGACCCTCGACCTCCTTGCGCCTGAAGCCCCAGGCCTTGTGCTCGCGCAGGATCTCGACGGCGGACAGGAACGACTCCTCCGTCGACCGCACCGGGACGTCGACACCGAGCTCCAGGAGCGCCTCGCGATGGTGGACGAGGGCAACGTCGATGATGTCTCCGGCACCGGACATGCCGACGTGCACGAAGACCTTTCTCTTCTTTGCCATGCCAGCAGGGTCCGACACCGACCTGACCGGCTTGTGAACGACTCGCGAACCACGCGCAAGCGCAGGGAGAAGCCGCTCTCTGACGGTCGTCACTAGAACGTGTTCCAGTTTCGGTCGTAAGATCGCCGCATGATCACCTCCGACGCCATCGCGTGGAACGCGCCCAACGACCCGCACCCGGCCCGCGCCGCCTCGCAGCGGTCCTACTCGGCGGTCGCGAAGGGCGACCTCGCGGAGTGGCTGACCGTCTATGCCGAGGACTGCGTGCTCGAGGACCCGGTCGGCAAGTCGATGTTCGATCCGGAGGGCAAGGGCCACCACGGCCACGCCGGCATCTCCGCGTTCTGGGAGAAGGCGATCTCGCCGATCGCGAAGTTCGAGTTCGACATCTACGACTCGTTCGCCAACCCCGAGAGCAACACCTGCGCCAACATCGGGCGGATCAGGACGTCGTTCGCGGACGGCAGCTACACGACGACCGACCTGATCATGGTCTACATCGTCGACGACGACGGCCGGGTGAAGTCGATGAAGGCGTTCTGGGAGCCGGACCGGACGATGGCCAGCTTCAACCAGGCGTAGATCTACCACCCGGGTGTAACGCTCTGAGGGTGCGCGCCGAAGAACGGTTGTGAATCAGATCAGAGATGACGAGGTCCCGCTCGTCGGTAGAGATCCGGATCTGCTCGAGGTCTTCTACCGGGAGCACAGCGCCACGGTGAAGGCGTTCTTCGTACGCCGGGTCGACGACCCGCACCTGGTCGCGGACCTCATCGCCGACACCTTCCTCGCGGCGATGACCGGCGCAGCGGGCTACCGGCCCGACCGGGGCCGCCCGATCGCCTGGCTGCTGGGCATCGCCCGCAACACGCTTGCCGAAGCGTCGCGGCGCCAGGCGCGGCGACTCCGGGCGGAGAGCCGGATCGTGGGGCGCCGACTGCTCGACGAGGACGCGGTCGCCCGGATCGAGGAACGCATCGCCGCCGAGGCCTACACCCGGGCCTTGTACGCCGGGTTGGACCAGCTGACGGGTCGGGACCGGACCCTCATGGAGCTGGTCGCTGTGGACGGGATACCCGTCACCGAAGCTGCGGCGCAGCTGGGGATGAAGCCGGGGACCGCGCGGGTCCGGCTCCACCGCTGCCGCGCCCGGCTCCAGCAGCACCTCGACAACCAAACCCTTCGAAACAGCGCGGAGGACGCGGCTGCTGCCGTCCTCGCGCAGGAGGCATGACCATGACCGACTCCGAATTCGACTCCTTCGACCGGGCGCTCCTCACCGAGCTCCGACAGGTCGCCGCCGAGCCCGCGGCCGCACCGGTCCGCCGTACTCGCAAGCGCTGGGCGTACGTCGGCACCGGCGTCGCCGCCGCGGCCGTCACCGCCTTCGGCCTGACCTCCCTCGGCTCACCGGCGGCGTACGCCGTCGACGAGACCGGTGACGGCGACATCGTCATCACCATCCACGAGCTCGACGACGCGGACGGGCTCGAGCAGGCCCTGGCCGACCATGGCATCGAGGCCGACGTCGACTACCAGTCCGACAGCTTCGGACCGGGCATGGCCTCGACGCCACCCGACGTCCCGGACGGGGAGGAGATCGAGGGCGAGTGTGTTCAAGGGCCAGCGCCGAGGCCCGAGATCGAGGAGGGTGCCGAGGTCGACCAGGCCATCCGCCGGCGAGCCCCCGGCGAACGACCCGTGCGGCGGCTTCGACCAACATGCCGTTCACCACCGATCTCACCAGCGACGACTACGTGATCACGATCCCCGCCGACTCTGTCCTGCGGGAGAGCGACGCTGACCCTGCGGATCACGACGTCCGGTGACGTCGACGACCAGGTCGCCGGCCTCCAGGTGGCGTACTCGATCGGCGACGTCGACTGCGGGTTCGGGACGCGTCGATGATGCCCCGGTGCCGGCTGAATGGATAGTCCCTGACGAAAAGCACCTCGATCACCTCGATCGGGGTGCTTTTCGTCAGGGACTATCCACTTTTCGGCGTTTCAGCGCTCGAGCTGCTCGGCCATCCAGCCCACCAGGGGCCGGAGCTTGCGCCAGTCCTGGCGCACGCGGTCGAGCAGCTCGGCGGTGTGGACGAAGGGCTCGAAGCCGTACTTCTTCATGCCGAGCAGGGACTTGTGGCGGAGCAGCTCGATCCGCGGATGATCCTTGTCGTAGCCACGCGGCGACGTCTTCAGCTGGTCGCCACCGATCTCGAAGCCCCCACGCTCCAGGTCGCGGACGATCCGCTCGAGCACCTTGCCGGACCGCTCCTCCGCCATGCCCTCGCGGATCAACGACAGCTCCGGCCCCGCCGCGTGATAGGTGCCGCCGCCGACCCGCACGCCGGCGGCGGAGACCTCCACGTAGTACCCGGTCGAGGGCGCCACGCCGACGAACGCACCCTGATGGGTCTTGTACGGCGTCTTGTCCTTCGCGAACCGCACGTCCCGATAGGGGCGGAACACCTTCGCGTCCCCGAACTCCTGAGCCAGCGCATCGGTCAGCGCCACCATCGGCGCCTTCACCTGCTCGTCGTAGACGGCCCTGTGGGCGTCCCAGAACGACTTGGTGTTGTCGACCTCGAGGTCGTCGTAGAAGTCGAGTGCCGCGACGGGAAAGCCAGTGAACTCCACGGGTCCGAGGCTAGCGAGCCCTTGGTCTCGTGACGGTCGCCAGGGCGACCTCCTCGACCAGCGGGCCGGGAGCGGACGACGAGGTTCGAACTCGCGACATTCAGCTTGGGAAGCTGACGCTCTACCAACTGAGCTACGTCCGCGTGCGCATCGATCTGCGCGACCGGAATGCTACCCGATGGGGCTGAGCCCAGGACGCTTCGGCTCGACCCCGTCACCGGACGACCGGCCGGTGATCCGGCGGCCGACCCACGGCGCCAGGTGGGCGCGGGCCCACTCCAGGTCGGCCTGCCGCTGGGCCCGGCGCGCGAGCACGGGCACGGCGGGTACGGCGAGCGGCACCAGGTCGTGCGCGACACCGAGCCGGTCGAGCACGGCGATGGCGATCGCCTGGTGTCCGACCGGGTTGAGGTGCAGGCGGTCGACGTCCATGACCTCGGCGACCTTCCAGTCCCGCATCCGCCAGCAGTCGACGAGGGTGGCGTCGTGCTTCTCGGCGATCTCGCGCACCCACTCGTTGAAGATCGCGGTCCGGCCGCGGATCAGCTTCATCACCGGGTTCATGCCGGGGTCCGCGACCGTGAACATCACGACCCGGGCGCCGGTGGCGGCCAGCCGGCCGATGGCTTCGTCGTACTTCGCCGCCAGCTTGTCGAGGTCGACCTTGGGCCGCATCACGTCGTTGCCGCCGCCGTGGATGCTGACCAGGTCGGGAGCCAGGTCGATCGCGGGCGCCACCTGCTCGTCGATGATCGCGGGCAGCTTGCGACCGCGGATGGCGAGGTTGGCGTAGCCGAAGTCCGGCGACTGCAGCGCGAGTGCCTCGGCTACCCGGTCTGCCCAGCCGCGGCAGCCGTTGGGCCGCGTGGGGTCGGCGTCCCCGACACCTTCGGTGAAGGAGTCGCCGATGGCGACGTACCGCTGGAAGCTCATGCATCGATTGTGCATGGCGGGCCCGTGCTCGCGCACCCGACCAAGCGTCGGGCGGCTGCCGGCAGCGCGGCGGGAGGCCGCTCCGGCAGCTTGCTGCCTCTGTCCGCGCCGGAGACGCGCTCGGCCGGTAGGGTGCCGACGTGCTGCTGAGCGACCGGGACATCACCGTGGAGATCGACGCCGGGCGGATCGCCATGGATCCTTATGACCCGGCCATGCTGCAGCCGTCGTCGATCGACGTACGGCTCGACCGGTTCTTCCGGGTGTTCGACAACCACAAGTACCCGCACATCGACCCCGCCGCCGACCAGTCCGACCTCACGCGCATGGTCGAGCCCGAGGGCGACAACCCGTTCATCCTGCACCCGGGCGAGTTCGTGCTGGGCTCGACGTACGAAGTGGTCTCCCTGCCCGACGACATCGCGGCTCGGGTCGAGGGCAAGTCGTCGCTGGGCCGGCTCGGCCTGCTGACCCACGCCACCGCCGGCTTCGTCGACCCCGGCTTCTCGGGCCACGTCACCCTCGAGCTCGCCAACGTCGCGACGCTGCCGATCAAGCTCTACCCCGGCATGAAGATCGGCCAGTTCTGCTTCTTCCGGCTGACCTCGCCGTCGGAGCACCCCTACGGCTCGGCGAAGTACGGCTCCCGCTACCAGGGCCAGCGCGGCCCGACGCCGTCACGGTCCTACCTGAAGTTCCACCGGACCAAGATCTGAGGCCGGCGTCTCGATACGCCCTCGCCTGGCGGCTCGGGCTACTCGACGACCGGAGTGAAGGTTAGGGTAACCTAACCTTTGTGACCGCAACCAACGAGTACGTCGCCACCCTCCCCATGGTCCTCGACGAGGTCGAGGTGCAGAGGGTCGAGCGGATCTCGCCGTCGTTCGTGCGGATCGAGCTGGGCGGCCCCGGCCTCGCCGAGTGCGGCACCGACGGGCCGCTCTACGACCAGCGGATGAAGATCGTCTTCCCCAACGCGGCCGGCAACCTGCCCTCCTTCGCGGGCATGGACGAGTCCTGGTGGGAGACCTGGATGCAGATCCCCGAGGACGAGCGCGGCTCCATGCGCACGTACACGATCCGGGACCTGGCCGGCTCGGGGGCCGGGGCCCGGCTCGTGGTCGACATCGTCGTGCACGAGCCGGGTGAGCACTCGGGACCCGGCAACGAGTGGGCGCTCCGGGCACAGCCCGGCGACCGGCTGATCGTGATGGCGCCGCGGCTCGGCCACGAGTTCGGCGGGATCGAGTGGTCCCCCGGTACGGCGACCCGGCTGCTCCTCGCGGGCGACGAGACCGCCGTACCGGCGATCCGTGGCGTGCTCCGCGACCTCCCGGCCGACGCGACCGGCGCGGCGTTCGTCGAGGTGCCGACCGCCGAGGACATCCAGCGCGACGTCGCGTCGCCCGCCGGCATCGAGGTGACCTGGCTCCCCCGCGGCGACGCGCCGCGCGGCGCGAGCATGCACGCCGCCGTGATCGCCTGGCTGACCGGAACCGCCGAGACCGCGCCCCAGGTCAGCGACGACGAGATCGACCCCGACCTGTGGGAGACGCCGGTCTACTCCTCGTCAGGCGAGGACGTCGCCGAGACGACGCGGGTGCCGGTCGACGACACCCCGCACGCGGGCCTCTACGCCTGGATCGCCGGCGAGTCCAAGGTCGTCACCGGCCTGCGCCGCCGGCTCGTCAACGAGCTCGGCATCGACCGCGGCCAGGTCGCGTTCATGGGCTACTGGCGCGAGGGCGTCGCCATGCGGTCGTAGACCTTGGTCCTGACGGTCGCGAGGAGCGCTTGCGTCGAGCCTCGAAACCACGCTGTGGCCTTGGTCTCGAGGCTACGCTGCGCTCGCACCTGCAACCAGCGGCGGTCAGCTGGCCCGGCAGGGAGATGCTCGACGGGTACTTCGGACCGGTGTAGAGCGTGATCGGCAGCAAGGACCCCGGGATGTCGGGGATCGTGCCGAGCAGGTGCGGGACGTCGAAGCCCTGGACCGTGAACCGGAGCCGGTGGCCGCGCTCGATCACCGCCGACGTCGGGAAGATCTCGACGTCCACCGGGGCGATCTGCCCTGACGTCAGCTTCTTCTTCGCCGCCTTGGTGAACGGGTGCCACGGCTGGATCAGCTTGCCGTCGAGGTAGCGCGACTTCGACCTGATCAGCTTGCGTTGGGAGATCACCTGCCACCCGCCCGTGATCCGGCTGACCGTGCCGTCGGGGGCGACGTCCTCGACCGCTACCGACAGCATCCCGTCGCCGCTGACCGACGACACGAAGAGATGGGCGTTGATCGGCCCGCGGAAGTGGACGGCGCGATCGAGCTTGCGGGTCTGGAAGGTCAGCCCGGTGTAGTCGTTGATGTCGTTGTTCTTGAAGCACGGGTTGTCGGCCCAGATCATGTTCAGGACGCCCGCGGTCCACTGGTTCGTGGACCGGGAGCACAGGCCGGACACCGGCAGCGGCAGCATCGTCGACTTGCCCTCGAAGCCACGCTTCTTGCGGAGCCCGCCGTACTTGCCGCCCTGCATCGAGGTGCCCGAGAGCAGCCGGGTGTGGACGCCCTTGGTGCGATCCACCCAGTCCCGAGCCGTCCGCCACCTGTCCGAGCCCTGCTCGAAGTAGGTGACCGGCGCGATCTCGCCGAGTGCCGTGTCCTTGCCCTTGATCCAGTGGTCGAACCACCGCAGGTGCAGCTCGGTGAGCGTGCCGTAGCCGGCGTCGACGACCTCGGCACCGGCCGAGCCCTCCAGGTGGTCCCACGGTCCGATGATCATCTTGACCGGGGCGCCGTTGCGCTGGAGCTTCTCGAAGATCATCGGCGTGCCGCGCTGGAAGAGGTCGTGCTCGCCGCCGACCAGGAAGGTCGGGACGGTCACGTCCTTGAGGTAGGAGCCTGCGGATCGCTCGCGGTAGAACGGCCCGTCGTACGCCGAGTCCCCGCCGGTCAGGGCGCTCAGCACGAGCGGCAGCGTGAACGTGCCGCCGCCCATCAGGTGCTCGAGCAGGGTGCCGAGCGCGCTGGGGTCGTCGGCGGCGTACGCCGGCGGGATCAGGCCGGTGGTGTGCACGAGGCCGAGCCACAGCGGGATGAAGCCGACGTCGATCTGGCCGCCGGAGGCGACGATGTCGCGGTAGACGTCGATGCCCGGGACCTGCGGGAAGATCGCCTTGAGCCCGGGCGGCTTGTGGCCTGCGGCCATCAGCTGGCTGATGCCCATGTAGGACGGGCCGATCATGCCGACCTTGCCGTTGCTCCACGGCTGCCGGTGGGCCCAGCCGACGATCTTGCCGGCGTCCTTGTTCTCGCGGGCACTGAACGCCTGCCAGGTCCCGGCGGAGCTGCCGGTGCCGCGGGCGTCGACCACGAGATAGGCGTAGCCGCGCTTGATGAGGAACTCCGGGTCGCCGCCGGCGAGACCGCCGCCACCACCGGCGATGACGGTCTTGTTGTAGGCGGTGATCATCACGATCACCGGCACCGGGCGCTTGACCGGCTCGCCGTCGGCCGTGGCCGGCAGGGTGAGGTCGCCGCGGAGGACGACGCCGTCGTCCATCCGGATCGGGACGTCGGTGGTCTTCACCGTCTCGGGGTACTGCTCCGGACGCGGCTCCCACCTGCTCGCCCTCGACGGGGCGGTCTGCAGCGGAGCCTGGGCCTGCGCCCGGTCCGACGGTACGGCGGACGCGGACCCGCCCGGAGCGGCGAGGCCGGCGCCGAGCAGTGCGGTCAGCGATGGCCGCGGCCGCAAGCGCGCGAAAGTGGTGGCGGATCATGGGGCTCCCTCGTTCGGCTCGGAGGCTAAACGAGGGAGCAGTGACCGTGGTCACGGTGTCAGAGGAACTCGAGGCCGGCGCGACGGGCGCGGCGGCCGGACTTGGTCCGGGCAGCGAGCCGGCGGCGGTTGGCCCGAGCGATCCGGTCGGCGATCTCCTGACGGGCACGGAGCTCGTTCGTGGTTTCGATCATGGTCGCTTCCTCCTCTCCGGCACTCGTAGTCGATGTGTCTTACTCAATCAGGCGCCACCGACAGTGGCTCGTGCCTGATCGCGCTTGCTCAGGCGGGCACCAGGTGGACGTCGCCGGACACCGTGGTGGCCCGGACCTCGACGTAGTCGGCGCCCGCTTCGGGCTCTCCGACACCCTCCAGACCGGAGCTGACGGTGCCGCTCACGGTGGTGATGTCGGTCCACACCGGGGTGCCCACCGGCACGCCGATCCGGACGTCGCCGGACGCGCCCTTGCTGGTGATCCGGCCGCGCGTCGCCGTACGGATGACGGTGTCGCCGGAGCCGGTCGTCATGGACACGTCGTCCTCGGCGCGGGCGATGTCGAGGTCCCCGGAGCCGGTCTTGACGACGACGGGGCCGGCCGCGTGCTCGACCCGGATGTCACCGGAGCCGGTCGAGACCGAGGTCGCCGCGCCGAGGCGGTCGGCGACGAAGTCGCCGGAGCCACTGCGCACGCGGAGCTCGCCGTCGGCCTCGGTGAGGGCGACGTCACCGGACCCGGTGTCGATCGAACCGGAGCCGGCGACCCGCTCGAGACTCACGTCACCGGACCCGGACTTGATCTTGGTCGTCGCGACCTGGCCGGAGACGCGGAGGTCGGCGCTGCCGGTCTTCACGACGAGGCTGCTGTCGGTCGGCACCACGATGTCCATCTCGAGCTTCTGGTCGCCGAAGACGCCGCGGGGCTTGGGCGCGATCACGCTGACCTGGCCGCGGTCGTGGACGACCTGGACCTGATCGGCGTGCCGGCCCTCGATCCGGACCTCGGTCTGGGTGACGTCGGAAGCGGTGATGTCGATGTGGCCGCTGCCGTTCTCGACGTAGAGCTGGACGGGTTCGGGGGTTTCGAAGCTGTATTCGGGCATGGCGGTCTCCTCGAGATGGGGCGGATGGGTGAGATCGGGGTGGTCAGATCCAGCCGGTGACGCGGCGGTTGCCGCGCTTCCCGCCGAACGGGAAGTCGCCACCGAAGGGCAGGCTGGACAGGTCGACGTCGACGTGGATGGCGCGGTCGTTGGTCGCGGCGCGGACCAGGTTGACCAGCCAGGTGTTGAGCGACTGGCCGGCGGCGTTGGCAGCGTCCTCGGCCTTGGTCTTGACCGAGTCCGGGATCCGCAGCGTGATCCGGGCCAGGCCCTCCTCGATGTCGCCGGGAGCCGGGGGCGCCGGCGGGGGCGGCGGCATCGGCGGGGCCGGGGCGGACGCCTGGGGCGCCTGGACGACGAAGTCGAGGTCGCGGCCGTCGAGGCGTACGTCGACGCTCCCCGACGGCATCGCGGCGGTGATCTCGGAGGCGGCCTGGCTGATCGCCTCCATCAGGGCGAGCCGGGCGGAGGGGTCGAGGGCGTAGCCGAGGCGCTCGGCGGTCTGCCGTGCCTCCGCTCCCGCGCTCTCCGCCGCTGCGAGCAAGTCGCGGCGGAGGTTCTCGACGTACGGGGTGATGTCCATGTGCACCACTCTGACATCATCGATGACGTCATGTCAAGTCAAAGTGGCGTCACAGTGACATTTTCAGGTCGACGTAGGGTTCGGGCCGTGATGCATCGTGTGGCTTCGTGCGCGGTCGCCCTCGCACTCGCTGCGACGCTGGCGGCCTGCACCGACTTGGAGTCACCTGAGCGTCCAGCCGGGCGGCCAGGGGCGGAGCACTCCGCCGGCCGAGGGACGGCCCGGCGACGGTGTCGTCCAGCTCGCGGAAGCCCAGTTCCAGGTGGGGCCGGCCGAGATCGTGATGGGCCCGACGACGACTGCCGACTCGTTCATCAACGCCGTCCAGGTCCGAGGGAAGGTCCATGCCTACGTCGGCAGGGGCGACACCTACCTCCTCGAGGGCAGAGATGTCACCGACCTGAAGCCGACCGGGCAGGAAGCCCTCCAGCGGGGCGGCAGAGGAAGACTTCGACCGCTGCGGCGCGTGGCTCAACGCGGTGGTCCGCGATCAAGGCGACCCTGGGTTGCTGCGCGCCTGGTACCACGCCGAGGCGGACTGCTCCTACGCCGACCACCAGACCCGGAAGTCGGTCGCCTACGCCGAGTCGCGCGACGGCGGGGTCACCTTCACCAAGCCCGGCTACCCCGAGAACCAGGTCCTCCGCAGCCCCACCGACGTCGTGGCGGGCCAACGGACCGGAAGCGGCAACACCAGCATCGTGCGCCGCGGCAAGTACTTCTTCATGTACTACCAGAACGTCCTGCCGGACTTCTCGATCGTCACCAGCGTCGCGCGGGCACCGATCGAGTCAGGCGGGGTCCCCGGCTCCTGGCGCAACTACACCGAGGACGCCGACGGCCGGGGCGCCTGGACGTCCGACGCGCTCGACGGGCCGGCCGCCGCTCTGGACGTCAAGGTGGGGGCGTCGTCGGCAAGCGTCCACACGCCTTCCGGACGAGGTCATGCTCCTGCGGCAGAACGGACCCCGCGGTGGCATCGTGATGCAGTCGTCGGAGGACGGCATCCACTTCGCCCAGCTCCGTGAACCGCTCGTGCCCTACCTGGACTCGCAGATCCGCGACGACTGGGGCGTCGTCGACGACAAGCAGATCTTCGGCTACGTCTCGGCGATGGCAAAGGACGGGGCGCGCGAGTGGGACGACACGTTCTACCTGTTCCACATGTACGTCTTCCCCGGCGACGATCTGGATGACGGCCGCTACCTGGTCCGCCGCGAAGTGAAGGTCACCGAGGCGCCGACGGACGGGCCGTGGTCGACGGTGGCGCTGTCGTCGTACGTCGGTGCCGGTGGGGATCACTACGCGACGTCCGCACCTGAGAAGCCGGGCGCCCGCTTCGATGGGATCGCCGCGTACCTGCTCGCGACGAACGACACGGGTCGGCGCGCGCTGTTCGAGTGCCGCGCCAGCAACGACGACCGCTACGTCAGCGCGGCCTGCGGAACCACACCCGAGGAGGAGCGGCTGGTCGGGTACGCCTACACCGCGGAGGAGCCCGGAACCGTCGGGCTGTACCGGTGCGAGACCTCGGCCGGTGACGAGTTCACGTCGCTCGACGAGGCGTGCGAGGGCGGCCGGACGGTGGCGGAGCTGGGCTACGTCTTCCCGCCGGCCTGATTCACGCCGTAGATGACGCCGTCCGCGTCGATCCAGAGCTCGACCGCCCAGGCGTCGCTGCAGTTGGCAGGCTCGGGCTCCTCGAGGCGGACCACGTCTCCTTCGGCCTCGGCGAAGCGCTTCGGGACCTCGCCCCCGTCGGCGCAGATCGAACGACCGGCCGTCGCCACCACCAGACCCTCGTAGCGATAGATCACGGCCACCGGGTTGAGGCCGCACTGGGGGAAGCCAGCGCCGGAGCAGCCGCCATAGCTGCTCGGCTCCTCCGGGGTGTTCGCCCAGCCCGTCGAGCCGAATGCCCGCCACCGCCGAACATCACCCGAACGCGGTCGGCGAACGCCGGCGCCGGTCCCTCGCCGCGCGCCCAGGCGACGAACTCCTCGGCCGACGCCTGGCGCTCGGCCGTCGGCTCGGTCGGGTCCACGACCTCTGCTGCGTCAGTCGCGGCGAGCCGGAGCCGGACGCTCGCGATCTCGTGGCCCTCGGTCCACCCGATCTGCAGCACGGGCGGGGGCGGGCACGAGGCGCGGCCGCCGTCCGATCGGGTAGTCGACGTAGACGTAGGTCGGGCGGTGGTAGGGAAGCCCTCTGGGAATGAGGATCGCGGCGTCAGACACTGCGCGAACGTGTCCATGGCCGGGTTGCTGGGGAGGTCGTCGGTCACGACCAGGAAGGTCTGCGCGTAGAAGTCGTCCATCTCCACCGGGGTCGTGAGGATCTGTGCCAGCGCCGCGAGCGCTGAGTGACACTCGCCGTCCTCACAAAGCACCCAGTTCGCCGGGTCGGCGGCCTCCGCGGCGGTCAGGTCGACGTACTCCTCCTCACCGACGGCGATGCTGACCGGTCCGGGGAAGGCTGGCGCCGGTCCGAGCCCGCGGGCAAACGCGCGAGATCCAGCACCTGCTGCCAGGTGTTGGCCGGCGCGGCACATCGAACGTTCGGCGCCGGTCCGCCGGTGACCCGCACGCGCACCGGTCGCCCGGCTCCATCGGCGTGCCCGGACCCGGGTCGGTGCCGAGCGACATAGCCGGCCGGCTGGTCGCAGCTGTACTCGGCCTCCACGCGCAGGGGGTAGCCACGGGACTCGAGCAGCTCGGTGGCCTCCTCGGTGGTGTACCCGAGCAGCGACGGCATCTCGTCGTCGGCGTAGACGTGCTCCTGCTCGACCGGCTCAGATCAGCAGCGTCGGTCTGGTCGGTAGGCGGTGTGGGCTGGGGGTCGTCACCGAACTGTTGGGTGACCAGGTAGCCCCCGCCGATCGCGACCACCACCGCGAGCAGCGGCGGCCAGCACCGGCCAGCGACGATGCCCCGGCTCGGGCAGGCCGGTGAGCGTCATCGGCGCGGTGTCGTCGACGTCGATCGTCGCGGCGGCCTTGGCCAGGAGTGATCTGGCCTGGACCTCGTCGAAGTCTTCAGTGGGCATCGGGGGCCTCCACGAGCGGGGCGAGCGCCGCGAGGGCGCGGGACGTGCGCGACTTGACCGTGCCGGGGGCGACGCCGAGCGCGACGGAGGTGTCGCGCTCGGAGAGGTCGGCGTAGAACCGCAGGACGAGCACCTCGCGGTGCTCGGGCGAGAGAGCGGCGAGCGCCCGTCGTACGGCGATGCCGCCCGTCGGGTCTGCGTCCTCGCCGTGGTCGGGCAGGTTCTCGGTCGGGAGCTCGCCGTGCCAGCGCCGGGCGCGGGCGTCGGCGAGCGTGGTGACCAGGACCCGGTGCACGTACGCATCGGGGTGGTCGGCGCGGGCGACCCGGCGCCAGGAGCGGTAGCACTTCAGCAAGGCGGTCTGGACGATGTCCTCCGCGTCCGCCCGGGGCAGCCGAGCAGCACCGCGGTCCGCACCAGGCGGGTGCGACGCTGGGCGACGTACGTCGTGAAGTCCATGCTGATGGGCAGAGCTCCTGGTCTCCGGGTCACCCTAGAGACCGGCGAGCCCCCTCATCCGGTTCCCGCGAAGTGTCAGGGTTGGTCGCGCGAAGTGTCAGGGTTGGCCCCGCGAAGTGTTAGAGTTGGTCGCGCGAAGTGTCAGAGTTGGCCGTCCGAGATGGCATCGTCGGTGACATCTCGGACGACCAAGATCGCCACTTCGTGAGGCCAAGACCGACACTTCGGCAGGCCAAGACCGACACTTCGGCAGGCCGAGAGTGACACTTCGCGGGTTACGGGAGCCGCCGAGCCACGTGGTCGGAGAGCACGGAGAGCGGGCAGCGCTCCCGACTCGAGCACGGCGTCGTGGAAGGCCTTGATGTCGAACCGGTCGCCCTGGCGCTGCTGGGCGGCGTCCCGGATGCGGAGCATCTCGAGCCGGCCGATCATGTAGGAGAGCGCCTGGCCGGGGGTGACGGCGTACCGGTCGATCTCGGCGGTGGCGTGGCCGACGGACTTCTCGCTGTTGGCGAGCAGGTAGTCGATCGCCTGCTGGCGGGTCCAGCCGAGCGCGTGCATGCCGGTGTCGACGACGAGGCGGCAGGCGCGCATCGAGTCGGCGGCCAGCATGCCCATCCGGTCGAGCGGTGAGCCGTAGAGACCCATCTCGTCGGCGAGCCGCTCGGTGTAGAGGCCCCAACCCTCGCTGTAGGCCGTGACGAACGCGGTCTTGCGGAAGTCGGGGAGGTCCTCGAGCTCCTGCGCGATCGCGATCTGGAGGTGATGGCCCGGGATGCCTTCGTGGTACGACGTTGACTCGATCTCGTAGCGGCCCCATCCCTCGGGGTCGGACACGTTCATGAAGAAGACGCCGCCGCGACTGCCGTCCATCGCAGGCCGGAAGTAGTAGGCGATCGCGCCGCTCGTCGTCGACTCGACCTCGCAGTCCGACTGCGGCAGCCGGCCGAACCAGTCGCCCATCACGCCCCGTGCCTTGGCCATCGCGGCGATCGATGCCTCGACGATCTCGTCGGCGTCGGTGTGGTGCAGCGCGGGGTCGTCCCGCAGCGCGGCCAGGATCGACGGCACGTCGTCGGTGCCGACGACGGCAGGTCCGAGCTCGGCGTACTGCCGCTCCAGCTCGGCCACCTGCTCGAGCCCGATCTCGTGGATCTCCTGCGGCGTCAGGTCGGTCGTCGTGTAGTAGCGGGTCAGCGTCGCGTAGGCCTCCTCGCCGCCGGGCACGTGCAGCAGGCCGACCTGCTCGTCCTCGCGCGCCACCGGCATCACGTCGTCGCGGAGGACGGCCATGTACGTCGCCAGCGCGGGCCGTACGTCGTCGTCGACCACCTGCTCCAGGTTCGCGACCAGCGCGTCGCGGTCGACGCCGTCCGGGGTGGCGGCGATCCGGAGCAGCCGGTCCTCCCCCAGCGGCGTGGTGAGCCACTCGTCGAGCTGCGCGATCGTGTCCGCAACGGCGAACGCGGCCGGGGTGCGACCGGCGGCGACGCCGTCGCGGTGCCGGTCCGCAAGATCGGTGAAGTACGTCGCCACCGCGCGCAGCTTGTCGACCATCGCGTCCGCCACCTCGGGCGTGGGGATCGACAGCTTCGGCAGGTACATCCCGAGCGAGGCCTGCGCCCCGAAGATGGGGTTGGCGCCGTACTCCGCCGAGCGGAGCGCGCCGAGCTCGGCCGTCGACGACGCGTCCCACACGAGCATCGCCCGGGACAGCCGCTCCTGCTCGTCGAGGCCGTCGTCGCTGATCGCCTCGGCGCGGGCGGCGAACTCGCGCGCCTCCGCGACCGCCGCCTCCTCGCCGGCGGCGCTGACGTCGGTGTAGGACCCGGCGACGGAGTACTCCCCCGACATGTGCGCCCACATCGGGTTCTGGCGGTAGCGGAACTGCTGGTACTCGTCGGCAAGGTTCGCGATGTCGTCGGTCACCCGCCATTCCTACCGGACCGCACCAGCCGGTGTCGCAGGGGATTCAGTCGAGCCCGAGCGTCTTGGCCGATTCCTCGCGCATCTGCACCTTGCGGATCTTCCCGGTGACGGTCATCGGGAACTCGTCGACGACCATCACGTAGCGCGGGATCTTGTAGTGGGCCAGCTTCCCGGTCGCGAACGCCCGGACCGCCTCGGCGTCGACCGGCTCGGCGCCCGCGCGCAGCTTGATCCAGGCGCAGAGCTCCTCGCCGTACTTCTCGTCCGGCACGCCGATCACCTGCACGTCCTCCACGTCCGGGTGGCCGTAGAGGAACTCCTCGATCTCCCGCGGGTAGATGTTCTCGCCACCGCGGATCACCATGTCCTTGATCCGGCCGACGATGTTGCAGTAGCCGTCCTCGCGCATCACGGCGAGGTCGCCGGTGTGCATCCACCCGTCGTCATCGATCGCTTCGGCGGTCTTGTCCGGGTCCTCCCAGTAGCCGAGCATCACCGAGTAGCCGCGGGTGCAGAACTCCCCCGGCTCGCCACGCTCCACGGTCGCACCCGTGGCCGGGTCGACGATCTTGATCTCGACGTGGGGAGCGGCCCGCCCGATCGTCGCCGTACGGCGCTCGAGGTCGTCGTCGCTGCGGGTCTGGCAGGAGACCGGGCTGGTCTCGGTCATGCCGTAGGCGATCGACACCTCGGCCATGTGCATCTCGTTGACGCACCTCTTCATCACCTCGACCGGGCACACCGCGCCGGCCATGATCCCGGTGCGCAGGGAGGACAGGTCGTACGACGAGAAGTCCGGATGGCTCTGCATCGCGATGAACATCGTCGGTACGCCGTAGACGGCCGTGCAGCGCTCGTCCTGGATGGTCTGCAGGGTGATCGCCGGATCGAAGCCCGGCGCGGGGATCACCATCGTCGCGCCGTGGGTGATGCAGCCGAGGTTGCCCATCACCATGCCGAAGCAGTGGTAGAAGGGCACCGGGATGCAGAGCCGGTCCTGCTCGGTGAAGCTGATCAGCTCGGTGACGAAGTAGCCGTTGTTGAGGATGTTGCGGTGGCTGAGCGTCGCGCCCTTCGGGTAGCCGGTCGTCCCCGACGTGTACTGGATGTTGATCGGGTCGTCCGGACTCAGGTCGTGTGCGCGCCGGTCGACCACGTCGGCCGACATCTCCTGACCCGCCGCGACCAGCTCCGCCCAGTCGTCGGTGTCCACGTAGACCGTGCGCTCCAGAGCCGGGCACTCCGCCGCGGTCTCCTCGACCATCCCGCGATAGTTGCTCGTCTTGAAGCTGCTCGCCGCGAAGAGCAGCCGCACGCCGGAGTGGTTCACCGCATAGGCGAGCTCGTGGGTGCGATAGGCCGGGTTGACGTTGACCAGGATCGCGCCGATCTTCGCCGTCGCGAACTGGACGATCGTCCACTCCGCACAGTTGGGCGCCCACATGCCGACCCGGTCGCCCTCCTCGATCCCGGAGGCGATCAGCCCGCGGCGCGATCTCGTCGACGGCGTGGTTGAGCTCGCGCCAGGTCCACCGACGCCCGCTCGCGACGTCGACCAACGCCTCGCGGTCCGGACGGGTCCCGACGGTCCGTTCGAGACGACGGCCGATGGTGTCGTCGAGCAGGGCAGAAGTGGTCTCGCCGCGAGCGTAGGACTCCATGTCCACAGTCCTACCTCTGGCCACGGGCAGAGTCGAGGTTCTGCCCTCGGGTCGATGTGCGAAGAGGGCTGCCGCCGGTGGGATGAACGCATGACCACCACTGATCTCCATCCCGCCGACCCCGCCGGCCCCGTCGACCCCGTCGACCCTGTCGTGAGGGTCCGCGGCCTCACCAAGGCGTACGGCGGCCGCACCGTCGTCGATCGCCTCGACCTCGACGTCCATGCCGGTGAGGTGCTCGGCCTCATCGGCGCGAACGGTGCCGGCAAGACCACCACGGTCGAGTGCCTCCAGGGCCTGCGTCGGCCCGATGCCGGCGAGCTCCGAGTGCTCGGTCTCGATCCGATCCACGACGCCGACCGGCTGCGGCCGCAGATCGGCAGCCAGCTGCAGAGCTCAGGACTGCCGGACCGGCTGCGGGTCTCGGAGGCGGTCGCCCTGTTCTCCGGACCGCGGGCCACCGACGGAGGCGCGCTCCTGGAGCAGTTCGGGCTCGCTGACAAGCGACGGTCGCCGTACGCCGGGCTGAGCGGTGGCGAGCGGCAGCGGCTGTTCCTCGTGCTGGCGCTGCTCAACCGCCCGCGGCTGGTGATCCTCGACGAGCTGACCCAGGGTCTCGACCCGGCCGCCCGCCGCGAGGTGTGGAATGCCGTGGCGAAGCTGCGCGACGCCGGCACCACGGTCCTCCTGGTGACCCACGAGCTCGACGAGGCGGAGGCCCTGTGCGAGCGGGTCGTCGCGATGCGCGACGGCAGGGTCATGGACCAGGGCACGCCTGCGGAGCTGGTCGCCCGGCACGCCCGCGAGGTGACCGTCCGGTTCGCGCTGATCCGTGACACCGACCTCCACACCACCGCCGACACGCTGCAGTCGCTCAACCGGCTCCCCGGCGTCGCCGGCGTGACCCGCGACCGCGGCCAGGTGGCCGTCCGCGGCGACCGTACGGCGATCGCCCATGTCGGCGCATGGCTGGTCGGGACCGGGCGTTCGATCCCGGCCGACCTGCGCGTCGACGTACCCGACCTCGAGTCGGCCCTGCTGACCCTCCTCGACTCCCCGACCGACTCCGACCAGAAGGGAGCTGCGTGATGACGATCGCCGCGACCCGACCGACCGTTCCTGCTACCGAGGCGGAGGTCCACCCCCGGCACCCCTCGACCACCCGGCGGCTGCTTGCCGCGGAGCTCCGACTGCTGACCCGGGACCCGATGACGCTGACCTTCGTGCTGGCGTTCCCGATCATCTCGATGCTCATCATCGGCGGCTCGTTCGGCACCGAGCCCGACGAGGTGTTCCCGGTGAACCCGGCGCACTGGTACGTCGCGTCGTACTTCACCGTCGTCATCGGATCCACCGGCCTGATCCGGATGCCGGTGCACATCGCGACCTACCGCGAGCGCGGGGTGCTGCGCCGGTTCGCCGCGTCGGGGTTCCCGCGCTGGTCGTTCGCGCTCGCCGAGCTCGTGATGGGGCTGGGATCGATCGCGATCGCAGGGATCCTGCTGCTGGCTGTCGCGGCGCCCGTCTACGGGCTGCCCGAGGTCGAGTCCCCGCTGCGGGTCGCGGCCGGGATCGTCGTCGCGTCGGTCGCGTTCGTCAGCATCGGCGTGCTGCTGGGCACCCTGCTCCCGTCGGCTCGTTCGGCCCAGGCGGTCGGCCTGATGCTCTTCTTCCCGTCGTTCCTGCTCGGCGTCGGCGGCCCGCCGCCCGCCGTCATGTCGGAGCCCCTGCGCGAGATCGCAGAACGACTGCCGCTGGCCCTGGCCAACGACGCGATCCGGGAGCCCTGGCTCGGGATCAGCAACGGCACCGGTCCGCTGCTGGCGACCACGGCGATCGCGATCGTCGCGACCGCACTCGCCGCCCGGCGGACGGCACTCTGAAAACCGCCTAGGCTCATGTCCATGACGGATCGAGTAGTGCGAGTCATCGTTCCGGCGATGCTCGCGCTGTTCGCCGTACTCGGCGTCGCGATGGGCGACCGCCCGCTCCCCCTGGGGCTGGCGGTCGCTGCGGGCGTCTGCGCGATCGCTGCCTTCGCCGCATGGCGTCGGTTGACCGGCTGGCCGCTCGCGGCGGCGCTGCTCGTCGCCGCAGCGGGCTTGTTCGTGCTCGGTCACGGCAGTTCGTCGAACCTGGTGTGGATGGGCTTCTGCGTCACGGCCGGCTGGGTCGCGCTGGCGTCCGCCATCCCGGTCGCCCTCACCACGGGCGCGGCGCTCGCGATCGGCATCGTCGTCGAGTGGACGCAGGACACGGGGGAGCCAGGGTGGGCGGCCTGGATCATCGGTACGGCGTTCACGCTCGTCGCGTGCATGTTCGCCCATCGGCTCCGGGAAACCGTCGTCCAGCTCGAGGAGGCCCAGCACCTGCTGGCCGAGCGCAGTCGGGCCGAGGAGCGGACGCGCATCGCCGGTGAGGTGCACGACGTGATCGGCCACGCGCTGACCGTCTCGCTGCTCCACATCAGCAGCGCCCGGCTTGCGCTCGACGAGGACCCGGACGAGGCACGACGGGCACTGGAGGAGGCCGAAAGACTCGCCCGATCGAGCCTCGAGGAGGTCCGGGCGACGGTGGGACTGATGCGGACCGATGCTCCCGGCGAGCGGGCGCCGCTGCCGGTGGCGGCCGACATCGGCCGGCTCGTCGAGTCGTTCCGCAGCGCCGGTACCGAGGTCGACCTGACCGTCACCGGCGACCTCACCGCGCTGGGCACGGCCCGCGGCCTCGCGGCGTACCGGATCATCCAGGAGGCGCTGACCAACGCCGTCCGGCACGCACCCGGCGAACCGATCAGCGTGTCCGTCACCGTCGAGGGAGGTACGGCGACGGTCGCCGTCCGCAACGGTGGCGACGTCGATGCGAGCGCCCCTGTCGGTACCGGGCTGCTGGGCATGCGTGACCGGGCCGAGGGCGTGGGTGGTCGGCTCCGGGCCGGGGCCGAGCAGCGCGGCTGGTTGGTCGAGGCGGTGCTGCCGTCGTGAGCGACGAGGAGAACAGGAGCATCAAGGTGCTCCTCGTCGACGACCAGGAGCTGGTGCGCACCGGTCTGCGCGGGATCCTCCGGGCCCGGTTCGGGTTCGAGATCGTCGGCGAGCTCGAGAGCGGCGCCGGTGTGGTCGAGGCGGTCGCGGAGCTGGAGCCCGACGTCGTCGTGATGGACGTGCGGATGCCGGGCGTCGACGGCGTCACGGCGACCCGCCTCCTGCGCGAGGCCGACGCTGCGACCCCGGTGCTCGTGCTGACGACCTTCGAGGACGAGGAGATCCTCGCCGGTGCGCTGCGCGCGGGCGCGGCCGGCTTCCTGCTCAAGGGCGTGCCCGGCAGAGGACCTCCAGCGCGCCGTACGCGGTGTGGCCGGAGGCGAGTCATGGCTCGACCCGGCAGTGACCGGTCGCGTCCTGTCGGCCTACCGCGAAGGCCCGACGCCCATGCTCCCCGGGCCGGAGGCCGACCTGCTCACCCCGCGCGAACGCGAGGTGCTGGCGCTGATCGGGCAGGGGCTCAGCAACACCGAGATCGCGACGAAGCTGACCCTCGGCGAGGGCACCGTCAAGACCCACATCGGGCACATCTTCACGAAGCTCGACCTGCGCGACCGCGCCGCGGCCGTGGTGTTCGCGTTCGACCACGGCCTCGTGCAGCCCGGACGAGGCCGCTAGTTCCGCGAATCCGGCCAGATCCGCAACCGAAACCGGCGGTCTCGGCGCGGATCCGGCCGGATTCGCGGTCAGAGGTCGAAGAGGGAGCCTGAGCCGGAGATGTCCACGTCCGTCTTCGGCTCGTTCTTCTCGCCGGAGGACGCGGCCGGCGCGGGCTTCGGCTTCTCCTCTTCGGCTTCGGGCTCGGGCTCTTCCTCGGCCTCGGGCTCTTCGGCTTCGGGCTCTTCGGCCTCGGGCTCCGCCTCGGCGCCCGCCGAGTCGTCCGCCGACGGGTCCCACATCGGAGTCTCCGTGGCCGGTGCCGACGTCGCCTCGACGACGTCGAACAGCGAACCGCTCAGGTCGGCCTGGGCCGGGGCGGGCTGCGGTCTCGTCCTTGGCAGGCTCGGCCTTCTCCTCGGCGGAGCGGGCTTCTCCTCCTTCGCGGCCGGCGCGGCCTTCGGCGCGTCATCCGGCGGCGACTCCACCGACGTCGAACAGCGAGCCGCTCAGTGTCGGCCTGCTCGGAGCCTGGCTCGCCTCGGGCTCGGGCTCGGCCTTCGCTTCGCCGGAGCCTCGGCCTTGCCTCGGCAGGCGCGGTGTCGGCGCGTCGAACAGCGATCCACCGCCGGCGAGGCGCGGCTCCTCGGCAGGCCTTCTCGGCAGGCGTCGCGTCGAACAGCGACCCGCCCGCCGGCTGCTTCGGCCTCAGCCGGCTCGTCGTCGAACAGCGGCCGCCGGACGCTTCTTCGCCTCGGCCGGCCTCGGCTCGGCCAGCGTCGTCGAAGAGCGAGCGAGCCCCCGGACGACGCCTTCGCGGCCGCGCCGACCTTCTCCGGCTCGACCAGCTCCTCCTCGGCTTCCTTCTTCGCCTTGGCCGCGGCGGGCTTCGCGCCCTCACCGGGCTTGAGCTTGGTGGCGACCTCGCCCTTGACCGACGCGAGCAGCATCTGCGCGACGTCGAGGACCTCGACCTCCGCGCGGGCGGAGCCGTTGTCCTGGGCCTCGGTCAGCCCGTCGGCGAGCATCACCCGGCAGAACGGGCAGCCGACCGCGATCTGGTCGGCACCGGTGGCGACCGCCTCGTTCGTGCGGTTGACGTTGATCCGCTCGCCGATGGTCTCTTCCATCCACATCCGGGCACCGCCGGCGCCGCAGCAGAACGACCGCTCGCCGCTGCGCTCCATCTCGGCGAGCTCGGCGCCCGGCATGATCTGCAGCAGGTCCCGCGGCGGCGTGTAGACCTGGTTGTGGCGGCCCAGGAAGCAGGGGTCGTGGTAGGTGATCTTGCGCTGGTGCGCGCCGTCACCGGTCGCGACCGGCGTGAGCTTGCCCTCCCGCACCAGCCGGTTGAGCAGCTGGGTGTGGTGGATGACGTCGAGCTCGATGCCGAGCTCCTTGTACTCGTTCTTGAGCGTGTTCATGCAGTGCGGGCACGTCGACACGACCTGCTTGGCGCGCGCGTCCTTGAGCGTCTCGATGTTCTGCTGGGCCAGGCCCTGGAACACGAACTCGTTGCCGGCCCGGCGAGCGGAGTCACCGGTGCAGGTCTCGCCGTTGCCGAGTACGCCGAACGACACCCCTGCCAGGTCGAGCAGCTCGGCCACGGCCCGGGTGGTCTTCTTCGCGCGGTCCTCGTAGGCACCGGCGCAGCCGACCCAGAACAGCCAGTCGACCTCGTCGAGCGACTCGATGGTGTCGCCCGACGACCTTGACCTCGAACGGCAGGTCCTTGGCCCAGTCCATCCGGCCGCGCGGCGACATGTTCCACGGGTTGCCGTTGTTCTCGAGGCCGCGGAAGAGGCCGTTGAGCTCGGACGGGAAGTTCGACTCGACGAGCACCTGGTAGCGGCGCATGTCGGTGATGTGGTCGACGTGCTCGATGTCGACCGGGCACTGGTTGACGCAGGCGCCGCAGTTCGTGCACGACCACAGCACGTCGGTGTCGATGATCGCGCCGCCCTCGGGCTCCCAGGCCAGACCCTCGGTCTCGCCGACGAGCGGCCGCTGCGCCTCCGCCACGACGGCGGCGTCGATCGACTCACGCTTGTCCTCGGCCGCCAGGTTGTACGGCGCCGCGGCGAACGCGTGGTCGCGCAGGTTCATGATCAGCATCTTGGGAGACAGCGGCTTCTCGGTGTTCCAGGCCGGGCACTGCGACTGGCAGCGGCCGCACTCGGTGCAGGAAGCGAAGTCGAGGACGCCCTTCCACGAGAAGTCGGTGATCGAGCCGATGCCGAGGGTGGCGTCCTCGTCGAGGTCGTCGACGTCGTCGAGGGTGACCGGCTTGCCCTCGTTCATCATCGGCTTCACCGCGCCCAGCGCCAGTGAGCCGTCGGGCCGCTTGAACATGACGTTGAGCGGCGCCAGGAAGATGTGGAGGTGCTTGGAGTGCAGCACGTCGATCAGGAACACCAGCATGACGCCGATGTGGAGGATCAGGCCGAGGCCGATCAGGAACGTGCTGTTGGGCAGGACCTTGCCGAGCCCGTAGGAGACGAAGGCCGCCTTGCCGTAGCCCTCGTCGGTGCCCTCCTCGATCACCCGCGCCGCGACCGCGCCGCGGAAGAGGAACATCGTCCAGATGACGTTGAAGATCATGAACAGGACGAGGTAGGCGCCACCCAGGTGCGAGCCGGAGAACCGGGACTTGCGACCCAGCTTCTCCGGCTGGTTGCGCATCCGGATGAAGTAGAACATCACCAGTCCGACGAGACACAGCACCGCGATCAGGTCCTGCGCGAAGCCGAGCGGCCCCCAGGTCCCGATGAAGAGGAAGTGCCAGTCGGGGTCGCGCGAGAGCAGTACGCCGTACGCCTCGACGTAGACGGTGGCCAGGATCAGGAACGCGTACATCACGAACGAGTGCGCGATGCCCGGGATCGTCCACTTCAGCAGCCGCCGCTGGCCCAGCACCTCACGCAGCTGGCCGCCGATGGCGACCGCGGTGCGCTTGGTGACGTTCTCCATCCGGTCCGGCGCCGGCTGGCCGTGGGAGATCAGGCGGTAGAGGAACAGCCCCCGCTTCGCCGCCAGCGGCAGGATGATCGCGTTGAGCAACAGGCCAACGATCAGCGTCACGGTCAACGTCGTCACTCCAAAAGGTCCGGGGAATCGGGCTCAGACTACGGAATCTCGCGCCCGTCGGTCAGATCCGGGGCCGGTGGCCCAAGTGCTGGATCTTACCCGCAAGTAACTTGGAGTTCGGAGTGAGGCTCACCTCTACCCGGAGGACCCTTCCGGCCCGTCGAACACGATGGAGACCATCACTCGCAGACTTTCCGCGCTCTTGGCGCAGACGCCGTACGTGTCGCCGAGGCGGCGGAACGGCTGGCCGACCCGCCGCATCACCTGCGTGGTGGTGAGGCCGGGCTGGATCAGGCGCTCGACCGTGGCCACCGTCTTGCGCAGGCCGGGGTTGCGGCACGAGTCGGCCTCGATGCCGACCGCCCGCTCCCACATCTGCAGGTAGGCCTCGGTGCCGCGGGCCATGTCGTCCTGGATCAGGCTGCCGTCGCCGTCGTGCTGGGAGTCGGCGACCATGCCGAGGTCCTCGACCCAGTCGGGGTAGAGCCCGTACTGCGCGACGCCGTCCACGTTGATGTCCAAGACCCGCTCGCCCGCCTGCTGCTTGTCGACCTCCACCCCACCGAGGCCGGTGAAGGGATAGCTGACCGGGTTGGGCACGTCGGCGCCCCGCGGGTCACCCTGCGCGCCGAGTCCGTTGATGTCGGCGCCGAAGCCGATCCCCCAGTAGTAGCGGGGGTCCGCCCACTCGAGGTGGGTGCGCCACTTGTCCACGAACCCCGTCGAGTCGCCGGCGTACGGCGTGATGAACCCACCGGCCTGGTAGATCCGCGGGTAGGTGTCCGGCGTCGACCACGAGTGGCTGGAGATCACGCCGGAGTAGTCGAGGTCCTCGATCAGGTCCATCGACGACTGCCGCGCCTTCACGCTCATGTGGTCGGGGTCGAAGATCATCTGCCGCTGGGCCAGCGCCCGGATCAGGTGCTCACCGAGCTCGGTCAGCCCGCGCCTGTTGCAGTGCGCCGGCGGCCCGTAGACCGGCAGTGCCGGCAGCTGCACGGCATCGCCGAACAGCGAGAAGATCGCGCCGAAGATCGCGTCCTGGGCGGGCAGGGTCGGCAGCGTCGTCTGGGGGTTGTCCGCACTCACGCCGTCGGCCGGCTCGCAGTGCTCCATCTGCCAGAACGTCGCAGTTTCGAGGAAGTTGGCCGAGTTGACGAGCACGCCGACCTCGCCCGAGTCGCCGGCGACACCGGCGAGCGCGTTGTCGAACTTGTTGACCAGCTCCATCTGACGGACGCCGAGGGCGCGCATCTCGTCGAGGTTGGCGTCGATCTCCTCCGCGTCACAGGCCGGCTGGTCGCGACCGAGCACGATCTTGACCGTGCACCCGAACGGGATGCTGGTCTCGATGCCCATCACCACCGCCATCTTCCCGGCGTTGATGACCTGGCGTGCTTCGAACGGCGTCCGGACGATCCGGTAGAAGCCCTTGCCGGGGCCGCCGAACTGGGCGTCGACGTAGTCCTGGAACTCGTACATGTCGGCGGCCTGCAGCCGGATCGAGTCCATGTCGTCGCAGGAGTTCCGCTTGAGCGGGTAGAGCTGGCAGAGCTTGTTGTTCTCGACCAGGAGGTTGACGAAGAGCCGCTGCCCACCGCGCCAGGCGCGCTCGAGCCAGCGGTAGTAGGTGCCCTCGTGGGTCAGCGAGTTCGGCGCCGGCCAGTCCTTGAACGTCGGCCAGCCGACCGGGTCGTGCGACGCCTCGCCGGACAGGAAGGACTCGAGGATCGCGCCGTTGCCCTGGGTCAGCGTGTGGTCCGGGCAGTCGACCAGGGCGTACGGCGCGCCGTACTCGTGCCAGGGCCGGCCGCAGTGCACCTTGCCGCCGAGGAACTCGAAGGCCATGCCGTGGGTGTGCGCGTCGACGTACCCGCGCACCTCCTGGTACGACGTGACGCCCCCGTGCGGGTCGCCGCTGACGTTGACGTCGGCCTCCGGGTAGGCGGCGCAGTCACCGCCGGCGAGCCGGAGCCGGTACGTCGTCACCTGGTCGCCGCCGACGACGTCGTCGCCCGACGCGGTCAGCCGGTCGCCGCCCCGCGCGCGGAAGCTGAACCGACCGGTGTTGCCGCGCAACACCGTCCAGTCCGCGTCCTCGCTCGGCTTGGCCTTCATCGCGACCGAGCCGTTGGTGCTGGCGAGCACCCCGGCGCTGGTGTGCAGCAGGTAGCCGCCGAGCCGGGTCGCCTTGAAGAAGAGGGGCGTCGCCTCGGCCGCGGAGACGTCCGCCAGCGCGACCGACGTACCGTCCGTGACGACGTAGGCACCGGACGGTGCCTGGAGGGTGTAGCAGGCGCCGGCCATCGCGTACCGGGTCGCGGGCGTGGCCGTGTGTGTCGGGTACGCCGGCACCGGGGTCAGCTGCGGGTCGGGCAGCGCCCGCTCGCGATCGACGTACGCCGCCGACTCGAGCCGCTGCTCGGCGGTCGTCGGGTCGAGCGTGCCCTCCTCGAAGCCGGCGCGGGAGACGAGGTTCTTGGTCCGCGGGTCGTCGTGACGGTGCGGCGGGGTGCCGGGCGGGTCGACGTGCGGCAGCCCGAGGGCACTCTTGTCGAGCTCGGAGGCCGCGGCCAGGTCGACCGCGCGGTCGGTGCCGAAACCGGGCACCGAGATCGCCGTCGCCACCACTGCCGCTGCGGCAACCGCCGCCAGTCCGATCCGCACCGACTGCTTGCGCTCCACGCCGACCACCTTGTTGTTGACCCGTCGGGCGAGCGGTCGTGGTGACCGCCGCCACATCCACAACGACAGACATCGGCGGAGGCGACGGTCAGCAGGTCAGGTGACCCGGTAAAGCTTGGTGCGCGTACGACGAAGGCCGCCCCCTTACGGGGAGCGGCCTTCGTTCGCGTTGCCAGACCTACCTCAGCGGATGGCCTTCTTGACCTGTGTCCGAGCGACACCCAGGTCGATCACCGCACCGGTGCCGTCGAGAAGGGTGACCTGCAGTGCGATCACCTCGATACCGCCGCGGACCAGGGTCGTGACGTTCTGCTCGATCTTCAGCACGCCCGGGATCTCCAGCACGCCGGTGTCGGGGATCGTGTGCGGATCGCCGTCGACAGTGAGCGTGAGGAACGACGAGCCCCTGGTGTTGCGGATCAGCACACCCTCACGTCGGATCACGGTGGCTCGCGCCTTGATGCCGTCGACGACGAGCATGCCGTTGCCGAGGTCGACGTGCGCGATGGTGGCCTCGGTCCAAGCCTTCGCGTTCCGGCGACCCCACTGCACGCCGTAGACCCTGGCCTGGGCGGCACCCACGTCGATGGCGGACGGGATGTGGACGCCGACGGTGCGGGTCTGCTTGACCTGACCGTCCGTGCCCTCGCACGGCAGGTCCTTCACCGGCGTACGGCCGAGGGTGAGGATCGTGTCGTCACCGACGTTGAGGACCTTGCCCTTCAGCCCTGCGGCGTAGCCGCTCATGATCGAGTTGACGACCTCGTCGGTCATCCGAGCACGCGAGAGCGCGACCTTGACCTTGGTGTTGGTCGGGAGGATCTCGATGAGGAGGGCCTGCGCGCGGGCGAAGATCGAGTGCTGCTTCTTGACGACCTTCGTCTCACCCAGGGTGATCCGCAGGAGGCCCGGGATCTCGACCGGCTGACCGGGCGTCGGGATCGCGATCACCTGCGGGTCCCCTCCCGGCGGGGTCAGCACGATGCCGGCGACCTGGGTGTCGACCTCGGAGTGGAAGCCGGTGGCGTTGTGCCAGACCCGCGCCTTCGAGGTCACTGCACCGAGCGCCAGCGAGCCGAGTGCCGTCTCCAGCAGGGTGATGCCGGCCAGCGCGTGGCGGGAGACCGAGGTGACGGTCCTGCCGTTCTTGATCGTGGCGACCTTGGTGTCGAGCGCGTCGATGGTGCCAAGACCCGGCAACGTGACGTTCGCGACGCCGTTGGACCGGTTGAGACCGGCGAGCGTCGTGCAGGTGATGTGCGCGAAGCCGGTCGCACCGGAGGCGAGCGGGATGTCTCCACCCTTGATCGCCGTGCCGTAGCCCATAGCGTGCAGGCCGAAATTCGTGGGCCTCGGGGCTGCAGCTGCCTTTGTTTGCACAACAGGCGCTGCGTGACCCGGGCCGCCCGGAAGGAGGATGACGGTGCTGACCATGGCCAGCAGCGCTCCCCGGAGGGCAAGACGTCGCATGGAAATGACTCCTTATTAATGACTGCGTGAAAGCATGGGCCAATCGCGGTCGGGCTCCCTGGGAGGCCGCCAATGGTGGGGCTGATCGTAACTACTGGACCAGTTGGGTGTTTCCAAAATGGATAACGCTGGAGAAGCCAATTAGAAACGCATGACTTCATCACAAAACGTGCATGATGAGCCGATGCCTCGCCGAATCCGCCTGATCGCCGCCTGTGCAGCCCTCCTTGTGGTCACCGTGGCGGGCTGCGGAGAAGACGGCGGAGAAGACGGTGGAGACGCTGATGAGGGGCCGTCGACGACCCCGCCGACCGGGTCCGCCAGCCTCGAGAGCCCGAGCAGCACCGAGACGCCCGACGACACGGATGTGGACGATGCCGTCAACCAGACGCGGGAGGACTCGGTCTACCCCCACGTGGGCGATCCGCTGGTCGACGCCCTCCACTACGAGCTCTCGCTGGCCTGGACGCCGGAGTCCGACTCCCTCCTGGCGACCGAGCGGCTGACGTTCCGCGCGACGGCCGACGCCGACGAGGTCCAGCTCGACTTCGACGACGTCCTCACGATCGAAACGCTGACGATCGACGGCGAGGAGGTCGGCCACACCCGCGAGGACAAGGACCTCCTGATCCAGCACCCGGTGCAGGCGGACGAGGAGTACGTCCTCGACATGACCTACTCCGGCACGCCCGAGCCCTACGACGCGCCGACCCAGCGGGCCGACTTCCGGCTCGGCGTGGGCTGGCACGTGACGCCGGAGCACGAGGTGTGGACCATCCAGGAGCCGTTCGGCGCCTTCACCTGGTACGCCGCCAACGACCAGCCCGCCGACAAGGCCTACTACGACTTCACGCTCACCGTGCCCGAGCCGTGGACCGGCATCGCGAACGGCGCGCTGACCGACACCACCGAGGCCGACGGCCTGCGCACGACGACCTGGCACCTGGCCGAGCCGGCGTCGTCGTACCTCGTGACCGTTGCCTTCGCCGACTACACGCCGATCGAGCTCGAGTCCGCCACCGGCGTGCCGATCACCATCTGGGGCCCGACGGACGACCCGGAGGCGATCGGCGACACCGAGTACGCCCCCGAGGCGATCAACTGGCTGGAGCAGTACCTCGGGCCCTACCCGTTCGACACCGCCGGGATCCTCATCTACGACGGCGAGAGCGGGATGGAGACCCAGACGATGATCACTCTCGGCTCGACGCCGTACGCCACGTCGAAGGCAGTCGTCGTGCACGAGTTCGCGCACCACTGGTACGGCGACACCGTCACCCCCGCCGACTGGAGCGACGTCTGGATGAACGAGGGCATGGCGATGTACCTCCAGGGCATGTGGGAGGCCGAGGACGAGGGCATCACCATCGACCAGAAGATGGACGACTGGGCGGTCTTCGAGCGCGAGCTGCGCAACTTCTCAGGGCCGCCGGCCGACTACGACCCGGCCAACTTCGGTGACGGCAACATCTACTTCGGACCGGCCCTGATGTGGCACGAGCTCCGCCAGCAGATCGGCGACGACGCCTTCTTCGCGATGCTGCGGGACTGGCCGGCCGACCAGGAGAACGACACCGCCGACCGGGAGGAGTACCTCTCCTGGATCGAGGCCGAGACCGGCGAGGAGCTCTCCGCCTTCTTCGACGCCTGGCTGCTGGGCGAGACCACGCCGCCGCGCGACTAGAACACGTTCTACACTTCGTGATGCTCGCTGCGCGAGCTCCTCAGTAACCGAAGGACGACGCTCGCTGCGCGAGCTCCTCAGTGACCGAAGGACGACGCTCGCTGCGCGAGCTCAGTGACCGAAGGACAAAGATGCGCGTGCTCCCCGCCGCGAGGGTCGTCGCTGCCGTGGCGGCCCTCGCGCTCCTGACCGGACCAATGACGTCGGCCGATGCCGCCGATCCGTCGCTGCCGCCGATCCCGGCGGTCCCCGGGCTGCCCATCCCGTCGCTGCCGACCGACCTGCTGGTGCCGAAGTTCATCGGCGCCGAGGTCACCCCGCAGCCGCTGCCCGCGCCTCCGGTGCCGCAGAACCCGTACCTGTCGGCGAACGGCACGAGCAGCATGCACAACGACGCCTACAGCACCGACGCGTACGACGTGAGCGGGCCGCTCGGGAACAACCTGAAGGTCAAGTCGCGGAGCTACGGCGTCCGCGAGTGCGCCACGATCGCGTTCGACTCCCAGGACCGGATGGTCGGGCTGTGCGGCGGGCTCGAGGGCTTCACGATGATGGTGATCAATCCCATGACCCTCGACGTGGTCGACGAGCTGCGGGTCTCGACGCGCGACCTGGCCAGCGGCGCCAACCCGCTGACCGACATCTGCGGCGGCACCTACTTCTTCCTCGACCCCGACGACCACGCGTTCGCGACCACGACCGACTCCGGCATCGCCGAGGTCGCGGTCGCCGCGGACGGCACCCTCAGCCGGGTCCGGGACTGGCCGATGGCGTCGTACCTCCCTGAGGGCGACTGCCTGGTCGCCACTGGCGTCGACTGGTCGGGCCGGTTGTGGTGGTTCAGCCAGCAGGGTGTCGTCGGCACGCTCGACCGCGTCAGCGGTCAGGTGCAGACCGTTGCGCTGCCGACCGGCGAGGGGATCTTCAACTCGGTCTCCAGCGACGAGACCGGCGGCATGTACCTCGTCACCACGCACGCGTCGTACCGGCTCGACGCCGGCGCGACCGGTGCTCCCGAGGTGACCTGGCGGATCCCGTACGACCGCGGCACCAAGGTCAAGCCCGGCATGCTCTCCCAGGGCTCCGGCACGTCGCCGACCCTGATCGGCGACCGGTGGCTCGCGATCGCCGACAACGCCGAACCACGCAGCAACGTCATCGTCTACGACCGCCGGATCGGCGTGACCGACCGGCTGCACTGCCAGGTGCCGGTGCTCGCGGACGGCGCCAGCACGACCGAGAACAGCCTGGTAGCGGCGGGCAACTCGCTGATCATCGAGAACAACTACGGCTACAGCGGCGTCCAGGCGACACTGCTCGGGAAGTCCACGACGCCCGGCATGGCGCGGGTGATGATCGACCCGGACGGCTGCCACGTCGCCTGGACCAACAACAACGTGATCGCGCCGTCCTCCGTCGCGAAGGCATCGCTCGGCAACGGGCTCGTCTACGCCTACACCAAGCCGGTCCGCAAGGACCTGATCGACGCCTGGTACATCACCGCGATCGACATCCGCACCGGCGACATCGCGTGGAGCAGGCTGACCGGCACCGGCATCCAGTGGAACAACCACTACGCCGCGATCTACCTCGGCCCCGACGGGACCTTGTACGTCGCCACGGTCGCCGGGTTGGTGCGGCTCTCCGACGGCTGAACCTGCGCCACCGCCGTTGGTCGAGGAGGTCGCTCTGCGACCGTCGACGAGACCGCTCGGCGTCGAGGCTGGCCGCGCTGTCCCCGGGCCCTGCCCGACACAGCGCTGCCCGAGGTGCTCGCTGTGGTGGCGCGTCCTACGGCCGCAACGCCGTTGGTCGAGGAGGTCGCTCTGCGACCGTCACGAGACCCCTCGGCGTAAGTCATGGTCCGCGGTGGGCTGGGTCCTCTGTTTACGAGGGACGTGGTTGCTCGCCGTCGTTGGTTACGGCGCTGTCCCCCGGGCCCTGCCCGGGCGCGGCGTTGTTTGAGGTGCTCGCTGTGGTTGCGGCCGCGAGAGGGACGACGGGTGTTCGCGGTCGTTGTGCGGCTCACGGCCGCAACGCCGTTGGTCGAGGAGGTCGCTCTGCGACCGTCACGAGACCCCCTCTGGACATGCCTCCAGCCCCGCCGGTGGCGGGGTGTCGGGGCTGGGTAGCTACTCCTCGGGCGGGTCGGGTGCTGTGGACCCGGTGAGTTGGTGGGTGCCGGTGGGGTCGACCAGGTAGGTCCCCGATGGGAGGGTCCAGTGGTAGGTGCCGGGGGTGAGCATCCGGTAGGACGCCCTGCCGGCGGTCTTCATCCGGTGGTGGCCGCGGCACAGGGGCGCGAGGTTGCAGGCACAGGTCGCTCCGCCCTCGGCGTGGGCCTGGATGTGGTCCAGGTCGCAGCGTTCGGCTGGTCGGGTGCAGTGGGGAAGACGCAGTGGTGGTCGCGTTCGGTGACCTGGAGCGGGTTCGGTTGGGGGTCTCGTAGGAGTCGAAGGGCTGGTGGCCTGCGAGGTCGAGGACCGGCCGGATGATCACCGAGGTGTTCGCGAGGCCGAGCCAGGACTTGATCTGCTCCACCGAGATCGGGGTGCGGGTGTTGCCGAACCGTCCGACGGTCTGGTCGGTGGCGGACAGGTGGAGGATGAGCTCGGTCTTGCGACCCGGGATGGTGCGGGTGATCTCCCCGGTGTCGGGGTCGGCGACTTCGAGGTCGAGGATCAGGTCCTCCCGGGCGATCTCACCCAGGGCTTTGGCGCGGCGTACGTCGAGGGGGTCGCTGTCGCCGAGCTGGCCGTTGAGCTTGGCGCGGCGGGCGATGGCTTGTTCGAGGTCGAGGGCGTCGGCTGCGTCGAGTGCGGTGCTGCCGTGCGCGATGCCGTCGTAGCCGACCTGGTCCAGGCCGAGGTCGACGTGCCGGTGGTCCGGGCATCGCGGCGTCGTTCTTCGGCGGCTTCGGGGTCGAACCTGACCAGGGCTTCCTCGACCAGCCGGTCGACCTGCGCCCAGCTGCACCCGTGCGCGAACGGAGCCAACTGTGCATCGACGAACGTCGCGGCATCGAGGGGCAGCAGCCGGGTGGTGTCGGCGACCCGCAGGGCTTTCCAGACCGGTACCTCACCGTCCAGCAGCCGGGCCCAGGTCTTGGGGAGGCGGTGGGCGAGCTCGATGACCTGTCCGACGTAGTTGCGGCCGGAGTCCAGGGACCGGCCCAGCAAGGCACTGAGTTCCATGACGGCGAAGTCGGAGATCAGCGGGGCTCCGGGTCCGGCGAGCGGGAGCCCGGTGTCCAGGCCACGCTCGATCAACGTCGCCGCGTCAGCCTCGTCGTCGACGACGTGCTGCCCGGCCCATTCGGCGATCGCCCGCAAGGTGGCGATCTCCTGCTCGGCGACCACGGCCCGGCGCTGCGGATCTCGGCCAGCAACTCGTCGGACCGCGAGACCGCACGTGCTCGCCGACTCTGCCGACCTCGCCCGCCGGGGCGGTGAGGTCGAAGAGGGGTGCGGTCCCGAGATCCATGAGACCTATTCAATATGGAACATCCGACACAACGAAACCATCGGCACCTGCCTGTGGACGGACCATGCATGGCAATCGAGGTGTGCACGAACTGGTCCCGCCTTCTTGACCGCAACCCCAGCGAGCCCCTCCGCAGCGCTGCACCCGGGCAGGGCCGTGGGGACAGCGCCGTCAGCAACGACGGCGAGCAACCACGTCCCTCGTAAACAGAGGACCCACCCCACAGCGGACCGCAAGCGGCTGGCAGAGGGGGTCTCGTGACGGTCGCAGAGCGACCTCCTCGACCAACGGTGGTGACGACCTCCTCGACCAGCGGGGTCTGGTCGCAGAGCGACCTCCTCGACCAACGG
>CAWKIP010000019.1:0-171313 GCA_963849765.1 uncultured Actinomycetota bacterium | reverse complement strand
TCGGTCAACCAGGTCCTTCAGCGACTGGCAGAGCAGGGCGTGGTCAGGCTGAGCCGGTCGCGTATCGAGGTCTTGGACCTGGCCGCTCTGGAGCTGCGCTGCCGCCGATGACCTCGGGCGCCGGCACGGCGACCGCCGTGCATCGGTCACTCGGAGTGTCGGCAGGCGGACAGAGATCCAAGACACCGGCGCAGGATCGACGCATCAGGTCAAGCCGACTCGATCCCACACCAGGAGCCCCCATGTACTACCCCTCCGACCTTCTCGCCAAAGCACTCGTCGAGGATCGCCTCCGCGAAGCGGACCGGCGGCGCCGGTTTCACGCGGCACAGCGCCGTGAGCTGCCCTCCCCCGCCGCACCCCGCGTCTGGAAGACAACCCGCCGTGCCCGCTTCTGGAATCTGGTCCACGTCCGCCACGCCCACGCCTGAGGCAACAGCGGGCTTCGAGAGCCCGGCGAACCAATCCCGGCACCGGTCATCTCGCGCATGACCGGTGCCGGAGTTCTGCTCAAGGCGATCATGGGTTCGCCTGCCTGCCGTTCAGCGATCTGACGGCGTGCACCCGGACCGTTCGCGAGAAGTCCGTGGCTCGGATGTCGCCGATCAGGTCGGATTTCACCGGGCCCTCGAGCTCGGAGAGCACACGGTCGGTCACGCGCACCTCCCAATCGCCCGCGTCGGCGCACAGCCGGGCGGCCAGGTTGGTGACACTGCCGATCGCGGCGTAGTCGAAGCGGCCGGGAATCCGATCCTCCCCAGCGTGGCGAAGCCCTGCGCGATGCCACTGCGGTGCGTCAGGTCATGACCGCGGCGGCGCCAGCCGTCGGCGAGCCGCTGCACGTCGGCATCGATCTCGAGCGCCATCCGTACGGCGCGCTCGGCCGCGTCGTCGCACGGCACCGGGTCATTGAAGAACAGCATGATCCCGTCGCCGGTGAACCGCTCCAACGTTCCCTCGTGCTGGTGCGCCCGGCGACCGACAACGCCGTGGTACTCGCCCAGGACCCCCATCACCTCCTCGGGCTCGCTGGTTTCTGCGAACGTGGTGAAGCCGTGGAAGTCGCAGAACACCACGACGATCTCGCGGCGGTGACTCGCGAGCAGCTCCTGGTTGTCGACGACCACGTCGGCGAGCTGAGGGGACAGGAAGTGGCGGAGCCGGTTGGTGCGGTCGAGCTCGGCTACACCCTCCTTCACCCGCCGCTCGAGCTCGGCGTTCCACGAGGCCAGCTCGTCCGCCTGCCGCTCGATCGTGTCGTGGTAGCGCTTGAGACGGGTCAGCGACGCCACCCTGGCGAGCAGCTCGCTCTGGTCGAACGGCTTCGTCACGAAGTCGTCGGCGCCGGCCTCCAGGGCGGCCAGACGCTGCTGGTCGCCGCTCGCCGTGATCATCACAACGGGCAGGTACGCCGTCCGCTCGCGGGCGCGGATCCGGCGGCAGACCTCGTAGCCGTCGAGTCCCGGCATCACGACGTCGAGGAGCACCAAGTCGACGTCGAGATCCTCGAGCATCGCGAGGGCGCCCTGCCCCGAGCCGGCGGTGACGACGCTGTAGCCGCGCGGCGCGAGCACGGCGTCGAGCAGGCGCAGGTTGGCCGGCTGGTCATCGACCGCGAGCACCGTCAGCGGGCCGTCGTTCACTGCCGACCGCTCTGGAGGAAGCCGCGCACGTCTCCGACCAGCGCGCGCACGCTGATCGGCTTCTCGAGGTAGCCGTCGAAACCCGCACGCGTCGCGTTCGCCTGGTCCTCCCCCATCGCGAACGCCGTGACCGCGACCACCGGGACGTCGTCGGCGAGCGGCCCCTCGCGGAGCCGGCGCATCGTCTCGGCGCCGTCGATGCCGGGCAACTGGAGGTCCATCAACACCAGGTCGGGCGGGTACTCGGTGGCCGCCAGGAGTCCTTCCTCACCCGAGGTCGCCTCCACGACGTCGTACCCCGCCGCCCCAAGGACGTCACGCACCAGCTTGAGGTTGAGCGGGTTGTCCTCGACCACGAGGATCCGCGGGCCGTTCATGGCGACTCCACGGGATCGCCCTCGTGCCCGCCGACCCCTACACCGGCGAGCGCCGCCAGCAGGTCGTCGCGACTCAGCGGCTTGCGGAGGTACGCCGACGCCCCCAGCGCGAGCCCTCGGGCGCGCTCGTCGACCACCGAGGCGACGACGATCGGGATGTCCGCGGTCTCCGGGTCCTCACGGAGCGAGTCCAGCACCTGCCAGCCGTCCAGCCGGGGAAGACGGATGTCGAGCACCACGGCCGCCGGCCGAAGCTCCCGGGTGAGTCGCAGCCCTTCGACGCCGTCCGTGGCCCGCTCGAGGCGCAGGTCCGAGCTCTCCAGGTAGGCAGCCATCAGGTCCAGGGACGCGCGGTCGTCGTCGACGAGCAGCACCGTCTGCCGCGCCGATTCCGGCGCCTCCGGATCGGGCCCGACGGCGGCTCGCGAACGGAGCGGGACGGCGAAGCCGAACGTGCTGCCGACACCGACCTCCGACTCGAGCCAGAGCCGACCGTCGAAGAGCTCGACGATCCGCCGGGTCAGGGTGAGCCCGAGACCGGTCCCTTCCTCGCGCGCCACGCCTCGGCCGCCCTGCTGGAACGACTCGAAGATGCGCTCACGATCCTCCGGCGGAACACCGACCCCGGTGTCGGACACGGTGACCGCCAGCTCGTCCTCCACCCGCTCGGCCCGGACCTCGACGCTGCCGCCGTCCGGGGTGAACTTGACGGCGTTCGACAGCAAGTTGAGCAACACCTGCTTGAAGCGCAACTCGTCCGCATCGATGGTGTCCACGTCATCGCCGATCTCCACGCTCACCGAGATGCCGTGCTCGGCCGCGCGTTCGCGCGTCAGCGACACGGTGTACTCGAGAGCGTGCTCGACACGGAACGTGCTCGGCTCGAGGACCATCTGGCCGGCCTCGACCTTGGACAGGTCCAGGATCTCGTTCAGCAGCTCGAGGAGGTGTTTGCCGGAGTTCCAGATGTCGTGGACGTACTCGTCCTGGCGCTCGTTGAGCTCACCGAACATCCGGTCGATGAGGACCTCCGAGAAGCCGATGACCGCGTTGAGCGGCGTCCGGAGCTCATGCGACATGCTGGCCAGGAACTCCGACTTGTGGTGGCTGGCCACCTCCAGCTCCGCGGACTTCGTCTCGAGCTCGCGGAACAGGCGCGCGTTCACGAGGGCCACCGAGGACTGCGCGGCGAGAGTCTGCAGCAGCTCGACCATGTCCTCGGGGAACGAACCGACGGTCCGCCTGCGGATCACGACCACGCCGACGATGAGGTCGCCCCGGAGCATCGGGATCGCGAGCATCGACCGCCAGCCGTCGCGATAGAGGGCGTCCTGGTGAGGGTCGAGCGACACCTGGGAGAGATCGGGGACCTCGAGCGGGCGCCGCTCGGTAGCAGCCCGGCCGACGAGCGTCGCGTCCCGCCGGATGGTGATCTCCCGCAGTTGGTCCAGGAGATCCTGCCCGCTCCCGGCCGCAGCCCGGACGACAAACGCGTCGGTCCGCTCGTCGTACTCCATGATCGAGCCGCCGTCGGTGCCGGTGAGCCGCACCGCGTTGCTGACGATGCTGTTCAGCACCGCGTCGGGGTCGAGGCTCGAGCTCACCGCATCGCCCACCTCGCGGAGCGCCTCGAGCTGCTCCACCTTGCTGGCGAGCTCGGTGCCGCGAGCCTCGAGGGACTTCATCAGGTCGACCTGTCGGAGCGCGATCGCCGCCTGCGCCGCGAACTCGTCCAGCACGCTCACGTCGCGCTCGCTGAACGGGGCGACCTTGGCCCGCCACACCGACAGCACGCCCACCACCTCGTCACCCAGCAGCATCGGCGCGGACAACAGGGTGCGGAAACCGGCGAGCCGCTGGAGGTCCTGTCGGCCGTACTCCGGGTCGGCGAGGACGTCGTCGATCTGCTGCGTACGCCGGTCCAGTGCGACCCGGCCGAGCAGGCTGGCGCGGCTCCGCTGCAAGGGGTGGTCCTTCGTGTAGCGGCGGAACTCCTCGGGAACCTCGCCGGAGATCCGGGACAGCCGGAAGGCGTCTCCGTCGAGGAGGTACAGCTGCGCGACGTCGGCACGGCACAGCGGCACCGCCCGGTCGACGATGGTGTCGAGGATCTGCTCGGGCCCGCCGCTCTCCCGACCCAGCGCCACCAGGATCTCGCGACTGGCCAGCGACTGCTCCCGGGCGTCCTGGAGCGCCTGCCCGAGGCTGGCCTCCAGTGCCGCCTGTCCGTCGTGCGCGGACGCGGCGCCCACCGGCGTCGGAACTGTCTCCTCCTCCTCGGCCACGGTCACCCTCCTCGATCGTTCCATCATGAGTTCGCGCGCCCGCGAAGGCAATGCCGGACGCCCCGCCTCGGCTTCGATGCGTCGCGTCCTGGCGACCGCTCATCGGCAATGGCGGATGTTGCGGCAACGCCGGTAGGCGGCGAAGTGTCGCGGTCGTGAGTCGATTGGCGCCGTATCAGGTCCGGCGGCGGGCCAGGAAGACGAACTCCTTCCCCGGTCGGTCAGGGGCGTCGCGAATGGCAACGACTTCGAAGTCGTGCGCGTCGAGATCCTGCTCTATTTGATTGGCTGTTCTGAATCGCAAGGTCGATGTCGAGGAAACGGCTTCACCGTCCACGCTCACTTCGTGGACGAAGGTGACCAGCGGCATCGACACCTCGGTCACACTGCTCGACACGACAGCGGTCCTGCCGTCCTGAAGGGCGACCGTGGTCGGCGCCTGATCCCACGATTCCCAATCCCGCACCTCCCCGCGGCGGGTCTCGAACACGAACCAACCGCGGGGACGCAAGCAGTCGTGCACAGATGAGAGCGTGCTGCGCCAGTCGCTATCGGTGACAAACACTTGAGCGACGTTGCCGGTCATCACAGCCAGGTCGGCGACCACGCCAACCTCTGCAGCGTCCAGGGCATCTCCCTGGATCCACCTGACGCGCCCGGCCAGCGGCTTCGCGCGCGCCACATCCAGTGAGGCGCCAGCGGGGTCGACGCCGACGACGTACATGCCCAGGGCGGCCAGCCGCACCGCAAGCGATCCAGTCCCGCACCCGAGATCGAGAACGGTTCGGGCATCCAACTCCGCGGCTATCGCCACGTAGGCGTCGAGGTCAGAGCGGTCATCGTCGAGCGCGTCGCAGAACACGGCGAGGCGGGGATCCGCGAAGAGACGATCTGGCGCGCGCATCATGACGATCCTACGAACCCTCGGCCGAAGCCACGATGACATCGGCGGTTCTCCTTGGCCGACCTGGCGGCGCCGCGATGAAAGTCGGTCGTCCCGACTGCACATCACGTGGAAGGCTGCCCGACGTGGACCCAGTTGGTCAGAGGCGGGGCACTCTCATCTTGCTGTGCGGCCTTCCAGGCTCAGGGAAGACGACGACCGCGAGTAGTTTGGCGCGCAATCGGGGTGCGGTTCGCTTATGTCCGGACGAGTGGATCGCCTACCTGGGCGGTGACTTCTTCGACGACACAATCCGTGAGCGCGTGGAAGAACTCCAGTGGCGACTGGCTAGAGACCTCGCCCTGACGGGCGGCACGGCCATCATCGAGTCGGGCCATTGGTTGAAGTCGGATCGCGACACCAAACGCGACTGGGCCAGGGGACACGATGTCGGAATCGAGCTGATCGTTCTCGACATTCCGATCGAGGAACGATGGCGACGACTGGCCGCAAGGAATGCAGCTCCCGGTCCCGCCTCAGTTCCACTCACGATGGAGGTCCTGCAGTCCTACGAGGGGCTGTTCCAGATGCCCGACGCAGAGGAACAGGGTCTGTACGATCCTTCGCCTTGACGACACCTCGGGTGATGACGGTTGCAAGCTCACATCGAGCACGATGGCTCTTCGACTTGTCCGGGCGGCGGAGTGCCGAAGCCCGCCCCAGCTGTAGGGCCAGCGATCGACGGCGTACCTCCTTGTTACCGGGGCCGCACGTTGAACGGCGGGCGCACGACCTCGTTGCGCCTCGTGAGCGCCGTCATCAGGTGTGGCGACCCGTCAGGCATCAGTCCCGACATCGGCGTCAGGCGTGATTCGTCGCCGTCGATTTCGACGACCAGGAGGTGTGCCTGGGCGGCCCAGGCGGTGGTGTGGGCGTCGTCGAAGCCCTCGGGGACGCCCTCGCGGAGCTTTCCGCCTGCCCCGGAGACGACGTACGTGCGGCTGTCCACCTCCGAGACCTGGAAGTTGTGCTCGTGGCCGGCCAGGACGAGCCGCACTCCGCCGCGCTCGAAGAGGGGCAGCAGGATCTCGAGCATCTCCTGGTCGTTCCCGTGCTCCGGGCCCGCGCAGAACATCGGGTGGTGGGAGAAGGGGATCCGCCAGAGCGGGTTGGCCTCCGCCAGCGCGTCCTTCAGCCATTGCTGGTGGTCGGGCACCTGGAAGAATCGGTGGTACTCCGGGTCCTCGTTGTCCTGGGAGGTGTCGATGCAGATCAGCTCGAGATCCTTGCCGTAGTCGAAGCGGTAGAACAGGCCCGGCCCCACCGAGGCGCGGTCCTGCTGCTTGCGGAAGCGCTCGTGGACGTGGAAGTTGTCCTCCATCTGCGCCCGGTCGTCGCTGCCCTCGGTGTCGGTGGTGTCGTGGTTGCCGATCGCGGGGAACACCGGGACCCGGGAGATGACGTAGCGGTAAGGCTGGAAGAAGCTCGAGTACCAGTCGTCGTCCTCCCCGCCGCTCTCGTCGTCCACCTGCCCCTGCTCGCCCTGGTAGATGTTGTCGCCCAGCGACAACACGAAGCGGACCTCGTGGTTGCGCACGAGCTCCAACAGCAGCTCCGCGATCCGGCGCTGCCGTCGGCTGGACTCGCTGTCCGACTTGATCCCGACGCCGTAGTCGCCCATGGCGACGAACCGAACGAGCGGGGTCGCGGTGTCCGGGTCCGGGAAGGTGCGGAACTCCAGGTCGTAGGTGTCGCCCGGCCCGAGGTCGTAGCCGCCCGACGCGGTGGGCACCCAGTCCCAGCGCTGACCCGCCGCCCACTCCCGGCCGTCGACGTCGACGCGGTAGCGGTATGCCGTGTCCGGTTCGAGGCCTTCGACCCAGACCCAGGCCCGGTCCTCGGTGCGCGCCTCAGCGACAACCTCGCCGCCGGCGTCCAGCACCTCGACGTGACCGTCGCCGTACGGCTCCGCGCCGTGCCCGATCGACGTACGGCGACCCACTGCGGCCTGCAGCTCGGAGTCGTCCAGGATGTTCCACCGGCCGTCCGCCTGGTCGCGCCGGAACCAGAACGCTCCCCACGCGATCAGGGCCCGGTCGTGCGAGAGGTCGACGAGATGAACGAACTCCTCGCGGTGGAGGTCGTCGTTATCGGCTCCCATCTGCTACTTCTTCTTTGCCGCGTCCTTTACGTTCTCGCCGGCCTGCTTCAGCTTCGACTTCGACTGCTCACGCTTTCCCTTGTTCTTGAGCGGCTTGTCACCGCGGATCTCGCCGCCGACCTCCTTGGCCTTCCCGCCTACGTTCTCGGCCTCATGCTTGGCCTTGTCTCCGATGCCCATGACCTCTCGTCCCTCCCTGAGTCTCGGACGGAGACCGCGGTTCGATCTCGTCGGACACCAGTCCGGTGCCCAAAGTCCTGCGCCGCATTCGGGCCTGGGCGGTGCGCTGTCTGGCGCGCGGTGTGACGCACGTCGAGGGCTTCCTGGGACGTGGAATTGTCGCTGCGCGCTCGCTGGCACGGGTCGTGCCTATCCTTTTGGGGTGCCGTTGTCGCCTGCGCACCCGGCGGCTGTGCTGCCTCTCCAGCGGCTCGGCTTACCGCTGAGTGCGCTGGTGGTCGGCTCGGTGGCGCCGGACGTGCCGGTGTACCTGCCCGTCGGCGTGGACTACCAGACGACACACAGCGGCTGGGGAATCGCTGTCGACGTCGTCCTAGGTCTGGCGGTGCTGTGGTTGTGGTTCGCCCTGGTCCGTGACGCGGTCGTCGACCTGACGCCGTCGTTGCGAGCACGCGCACCAGCGCGTGCTCGGCCCGACCGGCGGGCGTGGCTGTTGGCTCCGCTGGCCCTCGCGATCGGCGCGGCTACGCATGTTCTCTGGGACTCCGCCACTCATGACTGGGGATTCATCGTCGAGGAGTTCGCTTTCCTCCGCGAGCAATACGGCCGGATGAGGGGCTACCAGTGGCTCCAGCAGTTGTCGACGGCTGTCGGTTGCATTGTCGTGGCGGCGTACTGCGTTCATCAGCTGAGACGACGGGCCGTGGTCCATCGATCGCCGGCGGTCCAACGCAGCGGGCTTTGGCTGGTACCGGTCCCGTTGTCCGCGTTGGCCGTTGGGCTCGCGTTTCGGGATGTGGAGGCCGCGGTGGGCGCTGCCTTGATCGCTCTGGTCGTGGTTGCGATCGGGTGGCGGATCGCTCGGCAGGAGGAGTCCTGAGCAAGAGTGGCCGGAGACCATTGAGGGCAGTTGGCACTCGCAGCGAAGTGACGCTGCCGCTTCGCGGCGACAGGGCGCACCACTCGCGGCGCCACGAGTGTGGTTGAGGACAGATTCTCGCTGGCGAGCGGCCGTCTGCATGCGCTCTCCCTCAGCCCCGCCGGATGCCACAATGCTGGCGGCGGCCGCCGGGTCGTCCAAGGACTGCGGACTCGGGCCCAGAGGGTGGGTGGACATGGATGCGAAACGAACTTTGACGAGTCCGAGATCCGCGACGCAGAACGTCGACTGGAGGCTGCGCTGCAGGCGGCTGACCCAACCGCCTGGGTCTTTGACTACACCGACGACGCAGTGTTCGACGCAGGCGGCGAACACGCGACGGTTGGGCGCGGATCGCTGCTCGACATGGCCAGATCGATGCGGCCACTGAGGTCTGTGTCCATCCGGCCGCTCCGCACCGAGGGACGAGAAGGCCTCGCGGCGGTATGGATCGAGGCGTCCTGGGTCAGCGGACCAGCGGACAGCGAGCCGACGACGGTCCATGTGCGAGGCATGCTCGTGTGGCGCAAGGAGCCTGACGGCGTGTGGCGTGTGGCGATGGAGCACATCAGTTGACAGCTCATCTCGTCTTGTTCGACATGCCTTGTGTATCAGGGCTGGCTCCCGGTTCTCCTATCTGATACCGGCGACCGCCGGTCACCGCTGCCGGTGCTTGCTGGCCGGCTCACAGAGGGAGAACGAACATGCACAACTCAATCTCACACGAGGACATCGCGGCTCGATTCGTCGAGTCGGGTTCGCTGGACTTTGACGCCGTCGGCGCGTTCGTGTCGAAGATCGGCCCCGAGCTCGCGACGCGTGACGACGGCTTGCACGGCGTCATCTACGGAAGGTTCAACATGCTCGCCTGCTTCCTCCGCGCCGACGACCTCGGCAATGTCTTCGGCGGCCTGCGCGGTGGCGCCGGGCTGGCCGAGGCCGTCGATCTGCACAACCGCTGACAGTGATCTGCGTCGATCATTCGACGCCGCCGGGCCAGGCCGCGGCAGGCGTCGCGGTCTGGCCCACAGCGGATCTCGAGCAGCGGCTTGTCAATGCCCTGGACTTCGCGACTGTCGCGGTGTCCGACTTCGGTGAGGCCGGGTACGACGACGCAGTGCGGCCGGCGCTCAGCTTCGGGCCCGAGAAGGTTGTGGCGGAGGCCGCGATGCTCGCCTATGCGGCGCACGGGGCGAGCCGGTCGAGGGCAGTAGGCGACCGTGTCGACGCCCTGGCCCGGCAGCTCGATCCGCTGGTGCGGTCGCCGCGAGCGCTCGCTGATATGGCCTTGAACCCGGACCAGGTCTTTCGGCGAACCATTCCCCACGTACTCCTTGCGGCAATGGGCTATCCCGACGACGCCTTCGACGCATTCGCTGCCGACGTGTGCGCCCGCGTCCTCTCCCACGCCGTCGATCAGCCCACGACCGTGCTCGCCGAGCGCCGCTGGATCGCCTCCGTGTGGAATCGTCCACTTCCGGCCGTGTCGAACCCGGCCTCCGGCACCGCCCTGACGCACCCGTTCGACCTGCTCGTCGGCTCCCGGGAGGACCCCTACGGGCTCACCCACCTGCTGTTCTACGTCACCGACTTCGGCCGCACGGCCAACCCCGAGCTCGGCCGCACCCGCGATGCGATCCTGGCCGAAGTTGAAGCGCTGGTCCTTCGTTACCTCGATCACGGCGACTACGACCTCGTGGGCGAACTGCTGATGGCGTGGCCCCAGTTGCATGAGGCGTGGTCGCCCATTGCCGCGTTCGCCTTCGACGTGCTCGCCCACGTTGAAGACGAAGTCGGCCTCCTACCCTGCGGCAACATCGACCCTGAGCGCCTTGCCAGTCTGGCGGGTGCAGAGCGAACGCGGTACGCCCGCGCCGCCTCGTACCACACCGCGTTCGTCATGGGCTTCCTGTGCGCAGTGACGCTCCGTAGCGACGCCCAGCCGCCCACCGCCTTGGTTGCACCGGAGTATCCGGACCACGCGTGGCGAGCGCTCCGCGCCATGCTCAACGACCATCCTGGCGACTGGTTGCCCGTGTTCGACCACAGGAACGAGGCAGAAAAGCGCATGATGGCCCCGATGCTGTGTGGCCTCGTGATCACCCAGGCGATGCGCCAGCGGAACTTCGCCACGATGCAGGACGCCATCAGGGTCGCACGACAGTTCGGGTTGCCTACGCAACCGTTGCAGTCAGCGGCGGCTGACCTCCTGCGGATACTCAGCGCTGCACTACATGCAGGTACACCGGACGAAGGTTGAAGCGTCAGCACTGGACCCTGCCGTTTCGCGGCGAAGTGACGCCGACACGGGACTCATCAATGTGCCGCCCGTGCTCATGCGTCGGATGCCGGCTCAGTCCACACTGTGCGCCAGCCGTGCGACCGCGGCGGCCACCCGAGACCCGAACATGACGTGGTCGTTGTGATCGGCACCCGCGAACACCACTCGCTCGGCCAGGGAGGGGGCATTGTCCGCGACGCGGGCGCTGAGCTCCGAGGGCACTACTGAGTCACGGTCGCCGTAGATGACTGTCACGGGCACGTCGCTGGTGGCCAGGTGCTCTACGACAGGGAACCGGTCGCGCAGCAGCGTGCGCACAGGTAGCCAGGGGTAGTGGTGCGCTCCCACGTCGGCAAGCTCGGTGAAGGGCGAGCGGAGCACCATCCCTGCCGGCGGGTGTCGGGCCTGGAGGGCCGCAACGACCCCTGACCCCAGGGACTCGCCGAAGTAGAGGGTTTGTTGCGCTGGATACCCGAGATCCTCCAGTGCCCTAACGGCCGCGTCCGCGTCCGCGGCCAGGCCGTCCTCGCTGGGATCACCCGGGTTGCCACCGTAGCCGCGATAGTCCATCAGCAGCACGGCGAGTCCACGGCGGCTCAACTCCTCGGCGAACCCGGCCCTGCTCGCCCGGTTGCCGCCGTTGCCGGGCGCGACCAGCACCACCATCCCCGTATCCACTGGACCGGTTGCAGGGACGAACCAGGCGCCCAGCTCGAGTCCGTCGGACGTGTGAAGGGTGACGTCGCTGGCACCGGAGATGACCTCCGCCGCCGGCGGCACCGGCGTGGAATCGGGAACATAGATCAGGTGACGCTGCAGCGCCCACAGCATCGCAATCACCGTCCCCACGAGCAGCAGCAACACGAGAAGGCCACGCCAGAGCCTCCTGCGATTCGGGCTGGTCATTCCTCATGCTCGCCCTGGCGTTGCTCGCGCCGCAACCGGGACGATCCTCACGGGCCGAGTCCGGCAGCGTTGACGGTGCTGGTCAACTGCATGATCGGGCGAGCATCATGACCGCCATGACCCGTTACGGCGCGCAGTACGGCCCTGACATCACCTTCCTCGGCGTCCCTTCATGCGACCTGGCCGAGGAGTCGACGTACGCCGATGCAGACGTGGTGATCGTAGGCGCGCCGTTCGACGGCGGCACGTCGCACCGGCCCGGCACGCGCTTCGGCCCTCAGGCGATCAGGATGACCGACTACCTCGCCCATGACGGGTCTCGACCATCGCTGGCGTTGCGGACCGACGGGCTCAAGGACCTGAGGGTCGTCGACGCCGGCGACGTCGAGATGCCGCCGGGGGACATCGAGAAGGCACTGGGGGTGCTGGAAGCGGCCGTCGAGAAAGTGACGCGCTCGGGCGCGATCCCCGTCGTCCTGGGTGGTGACCACTCGATCGCGTTTCCTGACGCCAAGGGGGTGGCCAACGTGCTGGGGCATGGGCGGGTCTCGATGATCCACTTCGACGCCCATGCGGACACCGGTGACATCGAGTTCGGCTCGCTGTGGGGACACGGCCAGCCGATGCGTCGCCTGATCGAGTCGGGCGCGCTGCGAGGTGACAGGTTCCTGCAGGTGGGCCTGCGCGGGTACTGGCCTGGTCCAGAGACGCTCGACTGGATGGCGGAGCGACGTATGCGGTCCTTCGAGATGACGGAAATCGTCCACCGCGGCCTGACCACAGTGCTGACCGAGGCGTTCTCGATCGCCATTGACGAGTGCGACGGCGTCTTCCTCTCGGTCGACATCGACGTCTGCGACCCGGGCCATGCGCCGGGTACCGGCACGCCGGAGCCCGGTGGTCTGACCGCCCGGGAACTGCTCGACTCGGTGCGTCGCATCTGCCTCGAGCTCCCCGTCGTCGGGGTCGACGTGGTGGAGGTCAGCCCGCCTTACGATCACTCCGACATCACGGCTGCCTTGGCCAACAGGGTCGTGCTCGAGGCGCTCTCGGCGATCGCGCGCAAGCGTCGCGACGAACGAGACGGTACGACGTGGGATCCGGCCCGGCCGCTGCTTCACGGCCGCCCTACCGGAGGCTGACCCGGATATGCGGTGGTGCGGTGATACTGCCCCTGTCGCGGCGCTGTGAGCGAGGGTCTTGGCGCACGGCGTCCCGACCTGCGGGCTACGCGACCGACGGGTCAGGCCTGCTCGGCGATCTGCGCCGCGACCGACAGCTCGGTCGCGCTCTCGTCGACCGTGAAGACCAGCTCGCCGGTGATCTTGCCGGCGGACCGCAGGTCGGCGGCCGCCATCTCGGCGTGCCGCACCAGCTTCTCGGGTCCGGTGATCTCGACGCGTTCGAGCTCGGTGCGCATCGAGACCTTCGCCTGAGACTTCGCGCCGCGGATGCCCGCGAGGGCGGCGGCGATCGCGTCGACGGCCGAGCCGTCAGTGGCACCGGCGGAGCCGAGCTCGTTGACCGTCGGCCACGCCGCCCGGTGGACCGAGCCTTCCTGCCACCACGACCAGACCTCCTCGGTCACGTAGGGCAGGAACGGCGCGAGCAGGCGGAGCTGGACGTGCAGCGCGAAGGCCAGCGTCGCCTTGGCGGACTCGGACGTGTGGCTGTTGTCGGCGTACGCCCGCTCCTTCACCAGCTCGAGGTAGTCGTCGCAGAACTCCCAGAAGAACTTCTCGGTGACCTCGAGGGCGGTGGTGTAGTCGTACGCCTCGAACGCCTCGGTCGCCTTGCGGACGACACCGCCGAGCCGGCCGATGCAGCGCGGCGTCGACCTGCTCGCCGACGAGCGCCGGACTGAAGCGGGTCGCGCCGACGCTGCCGAGCACGAAGTTCGACGCGTTGAGCACCTTCATCGCCAGCCGGCGACCGACCTTCATCTGGGTCTCGTCGAACGGCGAGTCCAGGCCGGGACGGGCCAACGCGGCCCGCCAGCGCACGGCGTCAGTACCGAACTTCTTGAGGATCTCGTCAGGGACGACCGCGTTGCCCTTGGACTTGCTGAACTTCTTGCGGTCCGGGTCGAGGATGAAGCCGGAGATCATCGCGTGGCGCCAGGGCGCGGCGTCGTTCTCGAAGTGCGCCCGCACGACACGGGAGAACAACCAGGTCCGGATGATGTCGTGGGCGTGGGTGCACAGGTCCATCGGGAAGACCCGCTGCCACAGGTCCTCGTCGTCGAGCCAGCCGCCGGCGATGTGCGGGGTGAGCGAGGACGTCGCCCAGGTGTCCATCACGTCGGGGTCGCCGATGAAGCCGCCGGGCTTCCCGCGCTGGTCCTCGGTGTACCCGGTCGGCACCTGCGTCGACGGGTCGACGGGCAGCTCGGCCTCGGTCGGCAGCAGCATCCGGGTGTGGTCGGGCTCGCCGTCGCCGTCGAGCGGGTACCACACGGGGAACGGGATGCCGAAGAACCGCTGCCGCGAGATCAGCCAGTCGCCGTTGAGCCCGCCCACCCAGTTGTCGTACCGGTGCCGCATGTGCTGGGGCAGCCAGTCGATCTCGGCGCCGCGGGCGATCATCTGCTCCCGGATCGTGGTGTCCCGGCCGCCGTTGCGGATGTACCACTGGCGGGTCGAGACGATCTCGAGCGGCTTGTCGCCCTTCTCGTAGAAGTTCGCCATCCGCTGGGTCGGGGTCGGCTCGCCGTCGAGGTCACCGGACTCGCGCAGCTTGGCGACCATCGCCTCGCGGGCGGAGAAGACGGTCTTGCCCGCGAGGTCGGCGTACGCCGCCGAGGCCTGCTCGCTCGCCATCCACTCCGGCGTCTCCCGGTGAAGCCGCCCGTCCCGCCCGATCACGGTGCGGACCGGGAGCTGCAGCTCCCGCCACCACTGGACGTCGGTGAGATCACCGAAGGTGCAGCACATCGCGATGCCGGCGCCCTTGTCCATCTCGGCGGCCGGGTGCGCGAGCACGGGGATCCCGACGCCGAAGACGGGCGAGGTGACGGTGGTGCCGAACAGGCCCTGGTAGCGGTCGTCGTCGGGGTGCGCGATCAGCGCGACCGCCGAGGGGATGAGCTCGGGGCGGGTGGTCTCGACGTAGACCTTGGCGCCGTCGGGCGCGTGGTAGGCCACCCGGTGGTAGTGGCCGGCGTAGTCGCGGGCCTCGAGCTCGGCCTGGGCGACCGCCGTCTGGAACGTGACGTCCCAGAGCGTCGGCGCCTCCTGCAGGTAGGCCTCGCCTCGTGCAAGATTGCGGAGAAACGCGGTCTGGCTGACCTTCTGTGACTTGGTTCCGATGGTGGTGTAGTGCTCGTCCCAATCCACCGACAGACCCAGCGTCCGCCAGATCTGCTCGAAGACCTGCTCGTCCATCTCGACGAGCTCCTCGCAGAGTGCGATGAAGTTCGGCCGGCTGACCGGGATCTGACGTTTGGGGTCCGGCTTCTCCGGCGGCGTGAAGTCAGGGTCGTAGGGCAGCGACGGGTCGCAGCGGACGCCGTAGTAGTTCTGGACCCGACGCTCCGTGGGCAGGCCGTTGTCGTCCCAGCCCATCGGGTAGAAGACGGACTTGCCGGTCATCCGCTGGTAGCGGGCGATCAGGTCGGTGTGCGTGTAGGAGAACACGTGCCCGACGTGGAGCTTGCCGCTGACGGTCGGCGGCGGGGTGTCGATCGAGTAGACGTTCTCCCGCGGCTGAGTGCGGTCGAACGCGTACGTCGAGTCCGCCTTCCACCGCGCGGCCCACTTCTCCTCGAGGCCCTCGAGCGCAGGCCGCTCCGGTACCACGACCGCACCGGAATCGGTGCTGGTCGGGTCGGGGGCCTGCTGGATCTCGGTCATAGCGACAAATCCTAGGGTGGCTGGGCGGGATAGTTGAATTCGGTTGTTACGGTCGTCCGATGCGTGCGACCCGGCTCCGTCTGGCTCTGACCGGATTCCTAGCGGTCGCCGCGGCGATCCTGCCGGTCGCACCGGCGCTCTCCCGGCCGACGGAAGCGGCGGCCGGGCCCGCGTCCGTGTTGCTCGAGGGCCGCGGTTTCGGCCATGGCCGGGGCATGTCGCAGTACGGCGCCCAGAGCGCGGCGGCCGACCACGGCCGGACCTACCGGCAGATCCTTGCCTTCTACTACCCGGGACTCGAGCATCGGCACGGCGCGCGGCGCCATCCGGGTGCTCATCTCCGCCGACACCGGCGACGACGTCGTCGTACGCCAGCCGGCGGCCTTACGTCCGCAGGTGTCGAACGGCGACGTCGTGGCAGCTCGGCAACGCCGCGCCGAGGGCGACGAAGTGGAAGCTGACCGCCGCGCCAGGGTGGTTCCGCGACCCGGGTGTCCTACTTCACGGCGCGATGGCACTCCTACAAGGTCATCCCCGGCGAGGCCGAGTTCCGCGGCGGCGTCCCGCGCGCTCGACGCTGATCACCCCGGCCGGCACCGGCGCTACCAGGGCGCGCTGCGCTCGGCCATGGTCGCCCGAGGGTGGCCGCGACACCGTCAACGTCGTCTCGCTCGACGCCTACCTGCGCGGCGTCGTACCCCGCGAGGTTCCGGCGCTGTGGCACCCGGAGGCCGTGCGCGCCCAGGCCGTCGCGGCGCGGACCTACGCCGACCTACTGCGCGCGACCACCCGAAGGCGCTACTACGACATCTGCAGCACCACCTCCTGCCAGGTGTACGGCGGCGTCGGGGACAGCCACCCGGCCAGCGACGCCGCCATCCGGGCCACCGCGCGCGAGGTGCTGCTGACGCCGGCGGCGCCGGCGTTCACCGAGTTCTCCTCCAGCAACGGCGGCTGGACCGTCGCCGGCGTCGGTGCCCTACCAGGTCGCGAAGCAGGACAACTGGGACCCGGTCAACCCGTGGGAGCTACCGCCTCCCGGCGACGAAGATCGAGGCCGCCTACCCGGCGATCGGCGACTTCCAGCGGCTGCGGGTCCTGAAGCGCGACGGCCACGGCGCGTGGAACGGTCGCGTGATCCGCCTCCGCGTGGTCGGCAGTCGCGATAGCGTCACCCGCACGGGAGAGGAGTTTCCGGATCGACGTTCTCGCTGCGATCCAGCTGGTGGCGGCAGGGCTGATCCGTCTCACAGGTTGGGAGGCCTGAGAATGATCGGCACCGGAGCGCGCCCTCGTCGTTGGTGTGGCATGCGTCGCACACTCGCTCTTGCCCTGCTCGCACCCGCCGTCGCCCTGGTCCCGGTGGTGTACGCCACGCCGGCCTCGGCGCAGCAGACCTGCCAGGGGCAGACCGTCACGATCACCGTCCCGAACCCCGACGACGACAACGACGTCGACGGGACCGTGCTGCCTGACGTCGTTGCGCTCGGGCCGGGCAACGACACCTTCCACGGCCGTCAGGGCGACGACGTCGTCTGCGGCGGAGAGGGCAACGACCAGCTGTTCGGCAGCACCGGCAACGACGCGCTCGACGGCGACGGCGGCCGGGACCGGATCTGGGGCGAGGCCGACGACGACCAGGTCCGCGGCGGCACCGGCAACGACCTCCTCCGCGGCGGTGACGGCGACGACCTGATCCGCGGCGCGGGCGGCGGCGACCTGGTGGTCGAGAGCGCCGGGGACGACCAGGCCACGGGCGGCACGGGCAAGGACATCGTCAGCTACCGGGACGCGACCACCGCGATCACGGTCGAACTGGGCGACCGGCGAGGTGAACGGCGCCGGCAACGACGAGCCTCGGGCACTTCGAGCGGTTCGTCGGCAGCCGCCAGGCCGATGTCATCAACGGCAGCGGCGAGTTCGACGACCTGGCCGGCGGTGGCGGTGACGACCGGATCTTCGGCTTCGGCGACCGGGACCTGCTCCGGATCTCGTCGGGCGAGGCCCACGGCGGCGCCGGCAACGACCTCTTCGTCGTCCACCGCACCGGCCGCGCCTTCGGCGAGGTCGGCAACGACCGCTTCGTGATGCGCGGCGGCGTCTCGCGCGGCGGCGTCGGCAAGGACCTCTTCCAGGTGCTGACGAAGGGCGCCGGGGTCGCCAACGGACAGCGCGGTGACGACGTGATCTCCTTCGAGAAGGTACGGCGCAGCGTCACCGCCAACCTCGGGACCGGCAAGGCCACCTGGGGCGACCGATCCGTGACCATGGCGAGCATCGTGGTGATGATCGGCACCAGGAAGGCGGACACCCTGGACGGCACCGGGAAGAGCGACTTCCTCAAGGGAGGGGCCGGCGACGACCGGCTCCGCGGACAGGGCGGCAACGACCTCCTCATCGGCGATCGAGGCTTCGACATCGCCGAGGGCGGACCCGGTGGCGACGTGTGCGTCACCGAGGTCAAGGCCGGCTGCGAGGCCTGACGGGTCTCGTGACGGTCGCAGAGCGACCTCCTCGACCAGCGTTCGTGACGGTCGCAGAGCGACCTCCTCGACCAGCGGTGGTCGCTGGGCTACTCCAGCTCCAGCACCAGGTCGCCGCCCTCGACCGGCCGGGTGCCGGTGAACCCGAGCCGGGCGACCTTCCCGGCGCGCGGTGCGGTGATCGACGCCTCCATCTTCATCGCCTCGATGGTGGCGAGGGTGGCGCCGGCCTCGACCTGGTCGCCCTCGGCGACCGCGATCGTGACTGCGCCCTGGTAGGGCGCGGCGACGTGGTCCGGGTTGGCAGGGTCGGCCTTCTCGGCTCCCGCCGCGTCCGAGGTGATGCTCAGGTCACGGACCGGGATCGGCCGCAGCTGCCCGTTCATCCGGCACATCACCGTCCGGTAGCCGCGCTCGTCGGGCTCGCCGATCGCCTCCAGTCCGAGCAGCAGCCGCCTGCCCTCGTCCAGATCGATGGTGTGCTCCTCACCGACCCGCAGGCCGTAGAGGTACTCGAGCGTCGGCAGGATCGAGACGTCGCCGTACGTCGTGTGCGCGGCCTCGAACTCCTTGGTCGGCCCGGGGAACAGCAGCCGGTTGAGGGTGTGCCGGCGGTCGGCTGATGACGCAGCGAGGCCGCGCTGGTCGTCCTCGGACAGCTCCTCGGCGGGAGGGGTCCAGTCCCGGCCCTTGAGCGCCTTGGTGCGGAACGGCTCCGGCCAGCCGCCCGGCGGGTCGCCGAGCTCGCCGTGCAGGAAGCCGATGACCGACGCGGGGATGTCGTAGTCGCCGGGGTTCTCGGCGAACGCGGCCGGGTCGGCGCCGAGCCCGACGAGCGCGAGCGCGAGGTCGCCGATCACCTTCGACGACGGCGTGACCTTGGGGACGTTGCCGAGGATGTCGTTGGCGGCGGCGTACATGTCCTCGACCTGCTCGAAGCGCTCGCCGAGCCCGAGGGCGATCGCCTGCTGGCGCAGGTTGGAGAGCTGGCCGCCGGGGATCTCGTGGCGGTAGACGCGGCCGGTGGGGGAGGCGAGGCCCGACTCGAACGGCGCGTAGACCCGCCGTACCGCCTCCCAGTAGGGCTCCAGCGCACTGACCGCCCCGAGGTCGAGGCCGGTCTCGCGGTCGGAGTGGTCGGTGGCCGCGACCAGCGCGGTGAGCGACGGCTGCGACGTCGTACCGGACATCGAGGCCGCGGCCGCGTCGACCGCGTCGACCCCGGCGTCGATCGCAGCGAGCAGGGTGGCCAGCTGGCCGCCCGGGGTGTCGTGGGTGTGCAGGTGCACGGGCAGGTCGAACCGGTCGCGGAGCGCGGTCACCAGCCGCCGGGCCGCGGGTGCGCGGAGCAGCCCGGCCATGTCCTTGATCGCCAGCACGTGCGCGCCGGCCTCGACGATCTGCTCGGCCAGGCGGAGGTAGTAGTCGAGCGTGTAGAGCTGCTCGCCCGGGTCGGAGAGGTCGCCGGTGTAGCAGAGCGCCACCTCGGCGACGGCGGTGCCGGTCGACCGGACCGCCTCGATCGCCGGGCGCATCTGCTCGACGTCGTTGAGGGCGTCGAAGATCCGGAACACGTCGAGGCCGGTCGCGACCGCCTCCTCGACGAACGCAGTCGTCACCTCGGTCGGGTACGGCGTGTAGCCGACCGTGTTGCGTCCGCGCAGCAGCATCTGGAGGCAGACGTTCGGCATCGCCTGGCGCAGCGCGGCGAGCCGCTCCCATGGGTCCTCGGACAGGAACCGCAGGGCCACGTCGTACGTCGCTCCGCCCCAGCACTCCACCGACCACAGCTGCGGCGTCATCCGGGCGACGTGGCCGGCCGCGCCGAGCAGGTCGACGGTGCGCACCCGGGTGGCGAGCAGGCTCTGGTGGGCGTCGCGGAAGGTGGTGTCGGTGACCGCGACCTGGTTCTGCTCCCGCAGCCGGCGCGCGAACTCCTCCGGTCCGAGCTTGAGCAGCAGCTGCCGGGTGCCGTCGGGCGCCGGGCACCTCCAGCGACAGTGCTGACTGGGGCGGCAGCTTGGTGACCGGCTCGAGCGTGACCGGCGGCTCGCCGTACGGCTTGTTGACCGTGGTCTCGGCCAGGTAGCGCAGGAGCTGGCCGCCGAGGTCGACGGACTTCCGCGCGACCAGCAGCTGGGGATGGGTGTCGATGAAGGACGTCGTCACACCGCCGGCGGCGAAGTCCGGATCGCGGAGCACCGCCTGCAGGAACCCGAGGTTGGTGCGCACGCCGCGGATCCGGAACTCCGCGACCGCCCGCTGCGCCTTCTGGACCGCCTCGTCGAAGGTCCGGCCGCGGCAGGTGAGCTTGGCGAGCATCGAGTCGAAGTGGGGGCTGACCTCGGCGCCGTTGTACGTCGTACCACCGTCGAGGCGGACGCCCGGGCCGCCCGGGGAGCGGTACGTCGTGATCTTGCCCGTGTCGGGGCGGAACCCGTTGGCGGGGTCCTCGGTCGTGATCCGGCACTGCAACGCGGCACCGCGGATCCGGACGGAGTCCTGGGTGAGCCCGAGGTCGGCGAGCGTCTCGCCCGCGGCGATGCGCAGCTGCGACTGGACCAGGTCGACGTCGGTGATCTCCTCGGTCACCGTGTGCTCGACCTGGATCCGCGGGTTCATCTCGATGAAGACGTAGTTGCCCTGCGGGTCGAGCAGGAACTCCACGGTGCCGGCGTTGCGGTAGCCGATCGAGCGGGCGAACTTCACCGCGTCGGCACACATCCGGTCCCGCAGCTCCGGGTCCAGGTGCGGGGCCGGCGCGATCTCCACGACCTTCTGGTGTCGACGCTGGACCGAGCAGTCCCGCTCGAAGAGGTGGATCACCTCACCAGTGTGCCGCTGTGGTCGGCGAGGATCTGGACCTCGATGTGCCGCGGGTCCACGACCGCCTGCTCGATGAAGACGGTGGCGTCGCCGAACGCCGCCTCGCCCTCGCGCATGCAGGCCTCGATCGCCTCCCGCAGCAGGGCCTTGTCGTCCACGCGCCGCATGCCGCGACCGCCGCCGCCGGCGACCGCCTTGACGAAGACCGGGAACGGCAGCGCCTCGGCCGCCTCGACCAGGGCGTCGACATCGGTCGACGGCTCGACACCGGCCAGGGTCGGCACGCCCGCCTCCTTGGCCGCCGCGATGGCGCGGGCCTTGTTGCCGGTCAGCTCCAGCACGGTCGACGGTGGCCCGACGAAGGTGATCCCGGCGTTGACGCACGCCTCGGCCAGCGCCGGGTTCTCGGACAGGAATCCGTAGCCCGGATAGACGGCGTCCGCGCCCGCGCGCACCGCGACCTCGACGATCGCGTCGGGGTCGAGGTAGCTGCGCACCGGGTGGCCGCGCTCACCGATCTCGTGGGCCTCGTCCGCGCGCAGCCGGTGCTCGGACCAGCGGTCCTCGTAGGGGAAGACCGCGACCGTGCGCGCCCCCATCTCGTAGGCAGCCCGGAACGCCCGGATCGCGATCTCTCCGCGGTTGGCCACGAGCACCTTCGAGAACATGCGCCGCCAGCCTATTGCGCGCTCGCCGCCGCTCCGGCGTGGGACAACTCGTACCAGGAGCAGCCGCCGTAGTCTCGATGGCCGAGGAGGCCGGATGCGGGTACGCGCGATGCTCGCCGCGCTGGTGGCGCTGCTGGGCCTGGCGGTGCTGTCAGTGCTCTTCGGCGTCTCCGGTGATCGTGACGATCCCGGCGCCGGGCTCGCCGCGGCCGGCGCCAACTGCGAGGGCCTCCCGGCGACCATCGTCGGCACCGATCGCAACGACACCCTCGAGGGCACCTCCGGCCCCGACGTGATCGTCGCGAAGGGCGGCAACGACGTCATCCGCTCGTACGGCGATGACGACGTCGTGTGCGGCGGTCCCGGCAGCGACCGGATCATGACCGGTGCCGGTGCCGACATCGCTCTCGGCGGCGACGGGAACGACTGGGTGATCAGCCCGGGCGGGGCCGACCGCGTCGTCGGCGGTGCCGGCGACGAGACCGTCGACCTCACCACCGCTGCCGGCGAGCCGGTCACCCTGCTCGGCGACGACGGACTCGACCTGCTGACGCTGACCGTCAGCGGCACCAATCCGGTGCTGCTCGACCAGGCCGAGCAGATCCTCATCCTGGGCCCGGAGCCCGAGCACGAGCCCGGGGCCTTCGCCGGCTGGGAGCTGGTCTGGCTCAAGGGCGACCACTCCTGGACGTACGTCGGCACCGACGCGAGCGACAGCGTGATCGCGCTCGGCGGCAACCTGAGCGCATCGACGTACGGCGGCAACGACGTGGTGTCGGCCGGCAAGGGCGACGACATCGTCAACGGCGGCGCCGGGCGCAAGGACGTCGCGGCCGTGATCGGCGGGCGCAACAAGTGCGCCGAGACCGAGTGGGGCGACTGCGCGCCCGTGGTCGTGCTGCCCGGGGTCCGACCGGTCCTGGCGCCGACTCAGCCCAGCGCAGCGCGGGCGGCCAGCACCTCTGCGTAGATCCCGGCATCGAGGGCGGCGCCCTCGCGTCGTACGTCGGACTCGCGCAGCACGACCAGCCGGTCGAGGCGGACCTCGCTGGGCCGGTTCTCGTGGTCCCAGCCACCGGCGCCGACGTCCATCCAGTGCCGGCCGGCCGCCGCCTCCTGGGCCTCGTCGCGGTCGTGGTCCTTGCTGGTCATCACCAGGCAGTCCACGACCTGCTCCCCGTCGTCGCCGCCGTCGCCGGCGCGGGCCGCGATCACGAGCACCGGTCGGTCCTTGCCCTGGCTCGGGTCGTCCTCGTAGGGCACCCACGCCCAGCAGACCTCGCCGGGATCGGGTCGTCCGTCGGGCTCGGGGGAGTAGTCGGCCATGCCGTGCACGTTAGCCCTGCTGAGCACGCCACCAGTCCAGCGTCTCCTGGACGGCGACGTCGAACGGGGTCGGCTTGAGACCGAGCCTCGCCTCGCTGCGGCTCGAGTCCAGCACGAACGGCGCCGTGAACTGGAAGCTCATCTCGGCCAGCTCGCGGGTCTCGCCATGGACCAGCCCGATCAGCCGTAGGAGGCCGGCGGGGATGGTGCCGACCTTCGGCATCGGTACGCCGGCGGCGTCGGCGAACGCGGCGATCAGCTCGCGCTGGGTGACGGCCGGGTTGGTCGGCGCGTGCAGGAACGAGTTCCACAGCGACTCGTCGGCGGCGCCGCGGATCATGGCCGCGGCCAGGTCGGGGACATAGGTGAACGAGTGCGGCTGGTCGAGGCTGCCCACCACCCGCATCGTCTTGCCGGCGAGGATCGTCGGCACCATCCGTTCCCCGGCGTGGGAGTTGCGCACCCGGGGGCCCAGGAAGTCCGAGGCGGCGACGCTCACCGTCGGCGTCGCCGACGCGGCACGGGCGCGGAGCAGCTCGACGCGGACGCCGGGCTTGCCGTGGTCCGCGGTGCGGGGGAGGTCCTCGGTGATCGGGCCGGCCACCTCGCCGTACGCGTAGAGGCTCTCGGGGAAGACGACGACCGCGCCGCTGCGGCCGGCGGCGTCGAGGATCGCCCGCTCGGCGGGGATCAGCTCGGCCCGCCAGGTGTCGGCGGCGTACTTCGAGCCGTGGATGCAGTGGTAGACGGCGCTGGCGCCGGCAACCGCGTCGGCCAGGCCGTCGCCGTTCGAGACGTCGACCCTGCGGCGCTCGACCAGCGGATGGTCGGGGCCGCTGCCGGACCGGGTGAGGACCGCGACGCGGTGGCCCTGGTCGGCGAGCTGGAGCGCGATGGTGCTGCCGACGGGGCCGGCGCCGGTGACGACGTGGAGCTGGTTCATGAGATGCCTTCCGAGGGTTCGAGTGCGGTGAGAGCAGTGCTCTCTGAAACCAGAGAACCACTCGGCCGAGGCAATTGCAAGAGCGGTGCTCACATTTGCGGCAACTGTTCACATTTGTGGCATGATGACCCCATGGCAGGCACCCCGCGACAACGGGCGCGCGCGCAGACGATGGACGACATCACCCGGATCGGCCGGCAGCACCTGGCCGAGTACGGCGCTGCCGCGCTCTCGCTGCGCGCCGTGGCTCGTGACCTCGGGGTGGTGTCGTCCGCCGTCTACCGCTACGTGAAGAGCCGCGACGAGCTGCTGACCCTCCTGGTCGTCAACGGGTACGACGAGCTCGGCGAGGCGGTCGAGTCGGCACTGGCCGACGTCCCGCGCGGGGACTACCGCGATCGTTTCCTGACCTATGGGCGCGCGATCCGGGCGTGGGCGCTGGCCGAGCCCGCGACGTACGCCCTCTTGTACGGCGCTCCCGTCCCTGGCTACCACGCGCCCGCCGAGCAGACGACCGAGCCCGGCACCCGCCTGGCGCGGGTGCTGCTCCATATCGCCGAGGACGCGCGAGCCGACGGGGCACTCGTCGAGCCCGCTGCGGGCGGCCCGACGACTCCTGGCCTGGCGGCCGGTCTCGAGGGCGTGCGGGGACAGTTCGACGTCTCCCTGCCGGACGCGGTGATCACCCGCGGGGTGCTCGTCTTCGCGGCCCTCTTCGGATGCGTCAGCTTCGAGGTCTTCGGCCAGTACGGCCCGGAAGGGCTCGGCGATCCCGAGGCACTGTTCGAACAGCACCTCGCGATGCTGGCCGACAGCGTGGGGCTCCCTGAGCCCTCAGCGGAACTGAGCGACCAGTCCGGGCAGGGCGTCGTCCGCGAGCGTGGTGGCGTCGGCGACAGGCAGGTCGAGGACCGTCACCCGGCCGTGGCCGCCTGCCGTCGTGGCGTCCAGGGTGGTCAGCCCGGCGCGCCGCTGGAACCAGGTGTCGCGGAAGTTCCAGCCGATCACGTGCTCGCACTCGAGGATGTCCCGGCGCCGCAGCAGGGAGCCGGAGCGCGCCACCAGGTGCTCACCCGAGAGTGCATGGCCGAGGGAGCGCGCGCGATCGGCGGCGAGGGCGAGCGCAGCAACGACGGGGAGCGGCGCGGCGAGCAGCAGCCAGGGGACGAGGCCGGCCAGCACCGCAGTGCCACGACGACGGCGAGGACGCCCGCCGGCAGGAGCGCGCGGACGTACCGCCGGCGGATCGCGGCCGGGCCGTGACCCACCAACGGACTGTCGATCGGCGTGACCGTGCCCAGCACGGCCGTCGCCGCGGTGCGGGTGACCGCGGCCGGAGCGGGCGGCACCAGCACCTCCGAGCCGGGGTCCGAGCGATCGAGCCCGGTGACGATGGCGGACAGCCGCGCTCCACGGGCCAGGCGCAGCAGCGCCGGCTCGCCGATCGCGACACCGGCGACCCGTTCGACGTCGATGCTGGTCTCCCGGGTGGTGAGCAGGCCACGCCGGAGGTGCCACGAGCCCGGCTGCCGGGTGAGCCTCAAACCGCCGTTCGCGACCAGGTAGCCGAGCACCGTGATCGCGAGTGCGGCCAGCAGCAGGGCGACGACCGCTGCGGCGATCAGTACGCCGGACGGTGCCGCGAGGTCGTCGTCGATCCGGATTTCGATGTCGGACTCGCCCGCGACCTGGCCGAGCGACGCCGATGATGCCGCCGACGAGCACGAGTCCGGTGCTGCTGAACGGCGCGTACCACAGCCATCGTGGCGTGAACGCCACCAGCGGCTCCGCCGGAGGCGGTACGACGTCGCCGGCGCCCTCCTCCGTGACCTCGGCGCGCGCCGTGGCGCCGGCGAGCAACCGGTCGCGAAGGGACGGCGGCGTCCGTCGTCGCGAGGGCGTCCAGCTCGACCCGGTCCTCGGTGCCACCGGTACCCGTGCCGATGCCGACCGTGCTCAGCCCGAGCAGCCCGGTGCACCACGGACGCGGTCAGGTCGACGGTGCGCACCCGGTCGAGCGGCGTCGACAACCGCTGCCGGTTGAAGAGGCCGCGCTGCAGCTCGATCCGGCCGTCCGCGATCCGGTAGCTCGTCGTCAGGTAGCGCACGACACCGATGGCGATCGGGATCCCGATCGCGACGATGCCCGCGATCGCGTTGCTGCCACCCTGGGTGGCGCCGAAGAGGAACACGCCGACCAGGGGTACGACGAACCGGCGCAGCTCGGTCAGTGGGTGGACCAGCAGCATCCGGCGGTCGAGCCGTTGCCAGTCGGCGGTTCCTGAGGAGCCGAGGGACGAGGCGTCTCGAAGGGTCACGTGGCGTCTCCGCCGGCTTCCTCCGCCCGCAGGGTGAGCTGGTCGACCAGGGTCAGCGCCTCGGCACGGTCGAGCCCGTCGATCCGCAGCGCGCCCGCGGCCGACGCGGTCGTCACGGTCAGGGTCGCGAGCCCGAACAGCCGCGCCAGAGGGCCCTGCGCGTAGTCGACGGTCTGCACCCGGGACATCGGAGCGATCCGCCGCTCGCGTGCCCACCAGCCGCGCTGGGTGTAGACGGCCGTTTCGGTGATCTCCCAGCGGTGCACGAGGTAGCGCCACTGCGGCACGCCCAGGACGTAGGCGAGGGCGCCCGCGGCGACGAGGGCGACGCCCCACCAGCGTGCGGCGTACTCCGTCCAGAGCGCAGCGCCGACGACGGCGGCGACCACGAGTACGGCGGCGGTGATCCCGCACTCGACGGTCCACATCGCGCGGGCACGAGGGTCGACCCGGTTCGCGGGCTCGCGCAGGTCGGTCACGACACCGACCGTAGAGGACGGCACCCAGCCGGTCGTGGCGAGCGTCACATCCGGATGGCCGGCATCGATTGCAACCGTTTCCCGGCAGGTCGCGTCTCTTGTCCGTGCTCGATCGGGCACGCCCCCACAGGGCGACCAAGCTACAGAGGAGACCCGCAATGAACCGCATCATCGCCAGCACCGCCGCCGCCCTGTCGGCCGCTGCCCTGACCCTGGGCACCGCCGGAACGGCCCACGCCGAGCGCTACGGCCTCGACGACCCGCAGGACACCTACCACGGCTCCGACCTGCTCGCCGTCGACATCAGGAACGGCAACGACAACCTCGTCGTGGTCACCACTCACGAGGGACTGCGCCGCGACCCGAAGACCGGGTCCGGCGGCGCCGTCTTCATCAGCACCGACCCCGAGAACCTCGGCCCGGAGTACGTCTTCGTCGGTGGCTTCACCGACGGCACCGACTACCAGCTCATCCACACCGAGGGATTCGCCGTCAGCAAGTGGGGCGAGCCGGTCGAGCACGGGGACTACCAGATGAAGGTCGACTACCAGCACGACAAGGTCCGGTTCGTGGTCTCACGTGCCGCCATCGGCAACGCCGACGAGGTCCGGATCGCCGTGCGCGTCGGCGGCACCCGCACCGACGGCACCAGCCACGGCCTGACCGACTGGCTGAGCGCGCCGCGCGCGTTCACGCCGTGGATCGCCAAGGGCTGATCCAGCAGCACGTACGACGGCCCGGCCCCTCGAGGGGCCGGGCCGTCGTCGTACGTCTGCTGTCAGTCCTTGAGCTCGCAGAGGACCTCGCCGTTGCCGACGGTCGCGCCGACCTCGGCCTTCAGTCCGGTCACGGTGCCGGCCTTGTGGGCCTTGAGCGGCTGCTCCATCTTCATCGCCTCGATGACGACCACGACGTCGCCCTCGGCGACCTCCTGACCCTCCTCGACCGCGATCTTCACGATGGTGCCCTGCATCGGGCTGGCCACGGCGTCGCCGCTCGCGGCAGCGCCGGACTTCTTGCCCGCGGCCCGCTTCGGCTTCCCCTTTGATCCAGCGCCGGCCGCGCCGCCGACGGCCAGACCGCCGAGACCGCCCGGGATCACGACCTCGAGCCGCTTGCCGCCGACCTCGACCACGACCTTCTGCCGCTCGTCGGCCTCGGGCGCCTCACCCGCGGCGCCGCCGTACGGCGTGATCTGGTTGTCGAAGTCGGTCTCGATCCAGGTCGTGTAGACGTCGAAGGAGCCCTCGCCGGTCGGGTTGGACGCACCGACCCAGGCGGGATCGCGGGTGATGACCTCGTGGAAGGTGATCGCGGTCGGCATGCCGTCGACCTCGAACTCCGACAGTGCGCGCCGGGAACGCTCGATCGCCTGGGTGCGGTCCTTGCCGGTGATGATCAGCTTGGCGACGAGGGAGTCGAACGCGCCCGGGACGGTCTCGCCCTTCTCGTAGCCGCCGTCGAGCCGGACGCCGGGTCCGGACGGCGGGTTCCACGCGGTCAGGGTGCCCGGCGCGGGCATGAAGTTGTTGCCGCCGTCCTCGGCGTTGATCCGGTACTCGATGGAGTGGCCGCGGATCTCCGGGTCGTCGTAGCCGAGCTCCTCGCCCGCGGCGATGCGGAACATCTCGCGAACGAGGTCGATGCCGGTGACCTCCTCGGAGACGCAGTGCTCGACCTGGAGGCGGGTGTTGACCTCGAGGAAGGAGATGGTGCCGTCGGCGGCGACCAGGAACTCACACGTCCCGGCGCCGACGTACCCGGCCTCCTTCAGGATCGCCTTGGAGGAGTCGTAGAGGCGCTTGACCTGGTCGTCGGTGAGGAACGGCGCGGGGGCCTCCTCGACCAGCTTCTGGTGGCGGCGCTGCAGCGAGCAGTCGCGGGTGGAGACGACCACGACGTTGCCGTGGGGTCGGCCAGGCACTGGGTCTCGACGTGGCGCGGCTTGTCGAGGAACTTCTCGACCAGGCACTCGCCACGGCCGAAGGCGCTGACGGCCTCGCGGACGGCGGATTCGTAGAGCTCGGGGATCTCCTCGAGCGTGCGGGCGACCTTGAGGCCGCGGCCGCCGCCGCCGAAGACTGCCTTGATGGCGACCGGAAGGCCGTGCTCCTTGGCGAACCCGACGATCTCCTCGGCGTCCTTGACCGCGTCCTTGAGACCCGGGGCGAGCGGCGCGCCGGCGGCGAGGGCGATCTGCTTGGCCTTGGCCTTGTCGCCGAGGCCCTCGATCGCATCCGGGGAGGGGCCGATCCAGATCAGCCCGGCGTCGAGCACCGCCTGGGCGAAGCCGGCGTTCTCGGCGAGGAAGCCGTAGCCCGGGTGGACAGAGTCGGCGCCGGACTGCTCGGCGGCCTTGAGGATCTTGTCGATGTCGAGGTAGGAGTCCGCCGGCGTCGCGCCGCCCAGGGCGTAGGCCTCGTCGGCCAGGCGCACGAACAGCGCGTCACGGTCGGGGTCCGCGTAGATCGCGACGCTGCCGATCCCGGCGTCCTTGCAGGCACGGATCACGCGGACCGCGATCTCACCACGGTTGGCGATCAGGACCTTCTGCAACGGCCTCAAGGTCTGCGTCGTCTCGGGCACTCGAAAGTCCTCCTCGTATTGGAACGTCCGGCAGTCTAGGGCGACCCGCCGCCGTGCCAGCACCGGGCGCTCAGATATGAGAGCGGCCGGAGGTGGCTCTGCCGGTTGTGCCGTCGGCCACCCACGCACTAGACAGGTGCGCATGAAGATCGCAGTCCTCGGCACCGGCGCGGTAGGCCGAGCACTCGCCGGCCGGTTCGCCGAGCTCGGCCACGACGTCACCGTCGGCACGCGGGAACCGGGCGCCACCGGCGCCAAGGAGGAGTACGCCGCCTGGGCGGCCGATCACCCGGCGGTCGGCCTCGCCACTTTCGCCGAAGCGGCTGTCGGCGCCCCCGTGGTGATCAATGCGACGAGCGGCGACGTGACGCTCGACGTACTCGGCCAGGCGGGCGACCTCGGCGGCAAGATCGTGCTCGACGTCTCCAACGGCCTGGACTTCTCGGCAGGCTTCCCGCCGCTGATCACCTTTCCTCAGGACGACTCGATGGCCGAGCAGATCCAGCGCGCCTTCCCGGCGGCGATGGTGGTGAAGTCGCTCAACACGATGACGGCCGCAGTCATGGTGCACCCGGAGCAGCTGTCCGACCCGGGCACGGTCTTCCTCTCCGGTGACGATCCGCATGCGAAGCAGGCGGTGACCGACCTGCTCCGCGAGCTCGGCCACACCGACATCTTCGACCTCGGCGACGTCACCACGGCTCGTGGGGTCGAGTGGCTGATGCCGGCCTGGCTGCGGGTGATGGGAGCGGTCGGGACGCCGCTGTTCAACTGGAAGGTCGTGCGCTGAGCCGCCAGGTTAACAATCGTTAACCTGGCGGGTTACGATGCGGCCCATGACGTCGTTCGAGCTGTCCCGTGAGCACGAGGAGTTCCGCCGTACGGTCCGCGATTTCGCCGCGACCGCCATCGCGCCGCACGTCGCGAAGTGGGACAAGGACCACCACTTCCCGACCGATGTCGTGCAGCAGATGGGCGACCTCGGGCTGTTCGGCCTGGTCGCACCGGAGGAGTACGGCGGCGCCGGCCTCGCGCCGGAGGACGGCCCGTTCACCTCGCTGTGCCTGGCCATCGAGGAGCTCGGCCGGGTCGACCAGTCGATGGGCATCACGCTCGAGGCCGGAGTCGGTCTCGGCATCAACCCGATCCTCAGCTTCGGCACCGACGAGCAGAAGCAGGCCTGGCTGCCGGACCTGGTCTCGGGACAGCGGCTTGCGGCGTTCGGCCTGACCGAGCCCGGCGCCGGCTCCGACGCCGGAGCGACCCGCACCAAGGCCGAGGTCGACGCCTCGTCGGGCGAGTGGATCGTCAACGGCAGCAAGCAGTTCATCACCAACTCCGGCTCCTCGATCACGTCGCTGGTGACCGTCACCGCCCGCACCGGTGTCCGGGAGGACGGCTCGCCCGAGATCTCGGCGATCGTCGTACCTGCCGGCACGCCGGGGTTCACCGCGGAGCCGGCCTACGACAAGCTCGGCTGGCACATCTCCGACACCCACCCGCTGTCGTTCGAGGACTGCCGCGTGCCCGCCGACCACCTGCTGGGTGAGCGCGGCCGCGGTTTCGCCCAGTTCCTCGCCATCCTCGACGACGGCCGGGTCGCGATCGCGGCGCTCGCGGTCGGGCTGATCCAGGCCTGCGTCGACCTCTGCGTCGAGTACGCCGGCGAGCGGCAGACCTTCGGCGGGCCGATCGGCCGCAAGCAGGGCGTCGCCTTCCAGATCGCCGACCTCGAGGTGATGCTCCACGCGTCCCGGCTGCTCACCTACAAGGCCGCCGCGATGAAGGACGCGATGGGCACGCCGGGCGGCCCGAGTCGATGAAGGACTTCAAGCACGCCGCCTCGATCGCCAAGCTCTACTCCTCCGAGTCGGCCGTCACCGCGACCCGGATCGCCACCCAGGTCTTCGGTGGCTACGGCTTCATGGAGGAGTACGCCGTCGCCCGCTTCTACCGCGACGCCAAGATCCTCGAGATCGGCGAGGGCACCTCCGAGGTCCAGCGGATGCTCATCGCCCGCGGCCTCGGCCTGCCCGTCGAGTAATCCGCGAATCCGGCGGCGCGGACGAACCGGATCGCCCACCATCGCGTTGCAGGGGTGTACCGACGCGAGGGAGGTGACCGATGACCACGGACGAGGACTTCGTCGACTTCGTCGGCACCCGATGGGCGTCCCTCTACCGGTTGGCCTTCCTGCGGCGGCGTCCCCCAGCGGCGCCGAGGACCTCCTGCAGACCACGCTCGAGAAGGCGTACGTCCGCTGGGGGCGGATTCCGGCCGGATGGAGTTCCCCGAGGCCTACGTCCGCCGGATGCTCGCCAACACCTTGGTGTCGAGCAACATACGGAAGGCGTGGATCGGCGAGCACCGTCCAGCACCGCGGCATGGCTGGCGCCTGGCACGTATCGGGTGACGTGGCCTCCCAGCCTCGATGGCGAGCTCGCAGCCGACGTGACCTTCCTCGGAGCGGGCTGGGAAGCCAGGAGCAACCCGACCGTGTCCGACGACAACGGCGTCGGCATCGATCGGCATCTATGAGCCAGTGGCGGTGGCGGCCGGCTCCGGGTGCGTCGGCGACGCCGCAGTGACCCGGGGCGTGGGACAGACGCCCGACAGCCTGGTCCGCGAGCTCGCCCGGCTTCCCCGCAGCGAGGTCGTCCAGCCCCCGACGGCGACCGCGGCGTTCGGGCTGGCTGCCGTCCACCTGAGGGTGCGGGTCGACCAGAACTGCGTCCCGGTCGCCGCGTACGGCCCGGTGCAGACCGCCGGCGGACCGCGCGGCATGACCTTCACCGATAGGACGAGGTGCTCATCGTCGACTTCTGGGTCGTGGAGGTGGACGGGATCTGCTCGCCGTCGACCTGGTCCGCAACCCCGCACCCCGCCCGCGGTGGTGCAGCAGGCCGCCGACGCCGTGGACTCGATCACGTTCGTCCCGGCCGAGTAGCCCCGTCCGACTCCACGGCATTCGCGAAAGTCGCCCGTCAAGGAGCGCCGACCCGGGCTCCAAGTTGGAGACGGGTCGGCGCCTTCGTGCGGCATCAGCTCGTGACGGGTCGGCTCCAGAGGTCGGTCCAGGAGTGGCCGAGCTCGAGCACCAGGTCGCGGAGCAGCGGGAGGCTGACGCCGACCACGTTGTGGTGGTCGCCGTCGATGCCGGTGACGAACGCACCGCCCAGGCCGTCCACGGTGAACGCCCCGGCGACGTGGAGCGGCTCGCCGGTCGCGACGTACGCATCGATCTCGGCGTCGGAGAGGTCGGCGAAGGCGACGGTGGTCGACGCGGTCGCGGCGGCCACGCGTCCGGTGGCGGTGTCGCGCAGGCAGTGTCCGGTGTAGAGCACGCCGGAGCCGCCGCGCATCGCCTGCCAGCGTCGTACGGCGTCCGCGGCGTCGGTCGGCTTCCCGAGCGCCTGACCGTCGAGCTCGAGGACGGAGTCGCACCCGAGCACCAGCGCACCCTCCGGGACCTCGTCGCGTTCGGCGACCGCTGCGCACTTGAGCTCGGCCAGCTGGAGCGCCATCTCGAACGGCGGCAGCCCGTCGGCCTGCGACTCGTCCACGCCCGACACGATCACGGTCGGATCGAGGCCGGCGTTGCGGAGGGTCGTGAGCCGGGCGGGGGAGGCGGACGCGAGCACGAGAGTCGGCACGCTGGAACCTTAGACGGTCGTCGCCGGACCGGCGGATCTAGCCCCGCACGACCTCGACCCCGAGCCACGCCGCCAGTGCCTCGATCTCGGCATCGACGGCGTCGCCGATCTCGGGCTCCCACGGGAAGTCCTCGTGCACAGCGAACACCCGGAGCACACCGGCCTTGCGATCGGCCTTGGCGTCGAACTTCCCGACCAGCCGGTCGCCGTGGAGGATCGGGAGCGCGAAGTAGCCCCAGCGCCGCTTTGCCGCCGGCTTGTACATCTCCAGGACGTACTCGAAGTCGAACAGCTCGAGCGTGCGGTCTCGGTCGTAGACCAGCCGGTCGAACGGCGACAACAGTGCGGTCCGTGGCTCGAAGTCCTCGTCGCTCGCGGCCAGGGCGTCGGCATCGACCCGCCACTCGCCCTCGATGCCGTCGATGACGACCGGCTCGCCGAGGCCGGCCGCGCCGATCTCCTCGCCCTGGACCTTGGACGTCGGCCGGGCGATCCCGAGGGAGGCGAGCCGCCGCGCGTCGAGCATCGCCCGCGCTTCGTCGTACGACGGCACGTCGAGGTCGGCCGGGTAGACCCGCTCGGGGATGTCCCAGGCGCGGAGCTTTCCGCGACGGCCGCTGATCGCCACGTCGCCCGTGCGGCACAGCAGCTCCAGCATCCGGTCGACGTTCTTGTCGTTGGTCCAGCCCGACGACTTCCACGGCACCTGCGAGGTGTCGGGCACCTCGGCCGCGGTCATCGGGCCCTCGGCGGCGAGCAGCCCGATCACGTCGGCGCGGAAGGCCGCGTTGGCATCGAGCCAGGCCACCGCGCTGTAGTGCAACCGATCCGTGGCGGTCGCCAGCACCAGTCCGATGTCGTCCATCGGCCGGACGTAGGACGAGTGCTCGACCAGCGAGCGCTCCTCCTCGAGCGCGAACCGGAGGTCGGAGTGGTCGTAGCCCACGCCCAGCCGGGACCACGAGACCAGGTCGACGTTGGGCGCGATCGCCGCGGTCGGGTCGATCTGGAGCAGCGTGAGGTGGTCGACCGTCGCCACCAGCGACTCGGGCCGGTAGGCGTCGAGCAGCTGCGCACGGACCGCGATCCGGCGCGCCTGCTCGCGATCGAGCGTGATCACCCGAGACTCACAGCCGGCCGAGTGCTGCCTTCAACGGGTCGAGCCCGATCGAGCCGAGGTTGAGCGCCGCGGTGTGGAAGTCCTTGAGGTCGAACCCTGTGCCATCAGCGCCCTTGCGCGCCTTGACCTCGTCGCGCGCCTGCAGCCAGATCCGCTCGCCGACCTTGTAGGACGGCGCCTGTCCCGGCCAGCCGAGGTAACGGTTGACCTCGAACTTCAGCGACCCGTCCTCCATCCGCGAGTGCCCGCGCATGAACTCGAAGACCTTCTCGCCGTCCCACACCTCGCCGGGTCGCCAGCCGTAGGGGTTGTCCGCGGGGATGGTCAGCCCGAGGTGGACGCCGATGTCGACGATCACCCGGGCGGCGCGGAACCCCTGCATGTCGAGGAAGCCGAGCCGGTCGCCCGGGTCGTCGAAGTAGCCGAGGTCGTCCATCAGCCGCTCGGAGTAGAGCGCCCAGCCCTCGCCGTGGCCGCTGACCCAGCACAGCAACCGCTGCCAGCGGTTGAGCAGCTCGGCCTGGTGGACGACCTGGGCGCACTGCAGGTGGTGGCCGGGCACGCCCTCGTGGAAGACGGTCGTGGTCTCGCGCCACGTCGAGTAGAGCTCCTGGTCGTCGGTGAACGAGAACCACATCGTGCCCGGGCGGGAGAAGTCCTCGGAGGGCGGCGTGTACCACGCCCCGCCGTCGTTGATCGGCGCCACCTTGCAGGCGATGGTGCGGATCGGCTCGGCGATGTCGAAGTGGACGCCGTCGAAGCTGGCCAGGATCGTGTCCGCCTTCTCCTGCATCCAGGCCTCGAACGCCTCACGGCTGCCGCAGTCGCGGGCCGGGTCGAGGTCGAGCGCCTTGACGGCGTCGTCGACGGAACCGCCGGGGACGATCCGCTGGGCGGTCGTCTCCATGTCGTCCTCGATCCGCTTCAGCTCCTCCCAGCCCCACTGGTAGGTCTCCTCGAGGTCGACCTCGGCGCCGAGGAAGTAGCGGGACTCCAGCGAGTAGTGCTCACGCCCCACCCCGTCGACCTCGCGACCGCGCGGCGCCAGCTCGGTCTCGGCGAACCGCCCGAATTCGGCGTACGACGCCGAGGCCGCCGCCGCGACCTCCGCCAGCCGGTCGCGCAGCCCCTCGGGCGCTTCCGCGACGAGGTTGCCGAAGTAGTCGCCGGACGCGCCCTCCTGGCCGGTCCAGCCGCGGATCTGGCTGGCGACCTCGACGTACTGCCGCCGCGCGGAGAACCGGCCGGCCGCCGCCTCGGCCTCGAGCGTCTCGCGGTAGCCGGCGACGGCAGTCGGTACGGCGGCCAGCCGGTCGCCGATCGTCTGCCAGTCCTCCTCGGAGTCGGTCGGCATCAGGTCGAACACCTCGCGCATGGCGTGGACCCCGCTGCTGATGACGGAGACCGCCGAGCGCTCGAACCCGGCCTCCGCCTTCTCCACCTCGAGCCCGACCCGCTCCAGGAACGCCTCCTTGGCGACCCGTTCGCGATCGTCGGACGGCTCGAGCGCGGCGACCTCGGCCAGGGCCCGCCGGTTGAGCTCCTCGACGGCGTCGAAGCCCGCAGGGGTGAGGTCGGGCAGCTTGTCGTCGTGGCCGGCGATGCCGGCGAAGGTGGCAGTGAGCGGGTCGAGGGCGACGACTTCCTCGACGTACTGATCGGTCCGGGCGTCGACGGGTCGGGTCATGCTGGCGACCCTATGCCTCGTCGTGGACAGCCAACACCCGAGTTTTCGGCGACGACTCCCGATCAGCCGGCGCTGCCGGCGACCGCCCCCGCGTAGCGCTCGGCCAGCACCTGCAGGTGGTCGACCAGCGCGGCCGGCGACTCGACAGTGAAGTCGAGGCCGAGCATCCCGATCCACACCGCCACGACCTCCAGGCTGTCGCCGCCCGTGACCAGGACGCTGCGACCGTCGGGTCGTGGCTCGACGGTGCCGACGGCGGGGTTGATCCGCGCGAGGACCTCGGCTGCCGGCGCGTCGATGACGATCCGGGCGTGCACGGCCCACCCCGTGCGGGCGACCTCGCGGACGACGAACTCGGTCAGGTCACCGGGGAACTCCACCGGGGTGAAGACGCGGCCACCGGGCGTGCGCAGGGTCAGCCAGTCGACGCGGTACGGCGCCCAGGCCGTCGTCGCCGGATCGCGGCCCACGACGTACCACCGCCGCTGCCAGCCCACCAGTCGGTAGGGCTCGAGCTCGACCCGTTCGTCGTCCCGGTAGAAGGCACGGAGTCCTCGGTGGTCGCGGATCGCGGCCGCGATCTCGGTGAGTACGGCGGCGTCCACCTCCGGGTCCTCCACGTTGGAGTCGGTGTTGACCGGACCGGCGCTGGTGGCGTCCCGCAGCGCGACCAGCTGGCGCCGCAGCCGGTCGGGCAGGACGTGCTCGAGCTTGGCGAGGGCCCGGCCGCCGCTCTCCTCGAAGCCGGCGACGCCGGTCACGGTGCGCAGGCCGACGGCGACGGCCACCGCCTCCTCGTCGTCGAGCAGCAGCGGCGGCAGCTTGGCGCCGACGCCGAGCCGGTAGTGGCCGTCGCGGCCGCGCGTCGCGTCGACCGGGTAGCCGAGCTCGCGGAGCCGGGCGACGTCGTTGCGCACCGTCCGGTCGGTGACGCCGAGCCGGGCGGCGAGCTCGGGACCGGTCCAGTCGACCCGCGCCTGCATCAGTCCCAGCAGCTCGAGAACACGTCCGGAAGTTTTCTTCACGAGGGCTATTTAACAGGAAGGAACCGTTCCGGAATAGGTCATAACGTCGTACTCACCAACCAGGGAACGAACCGAAAGGCAAGGCCATGACCCAGCCGATGAACCAGCAGATCACCCCCTTCAAGATCGACGTCCCCCAGGCCGACCTCGACGACCTGCAGGAGCGGCTCGAGCGGACCCGGTTCGCGCCGGCCGTGCCCGGCGACTCGTGGGAGTACGGCACGCCGGAGTCCTACCTGCGCGACATGGTCGACCAGTGGAAGAGCTTCGACTGGCGCGAGGTCGAGGCCCGGATCAACGCCCACCCCGGCTTCGTCACCGAGGTCGACGGCCAGCGGATCCACTTCCTGCACGTCCGGTCGGAGGTCGAGGACGCCACCCCGCTGCTGCTGGCGCACACCTACCCGGGCTCGATCCTCGACTTCATCGACATGATCGACCCGCTGGTCAACCCCGAGGCGCACGGCGGCAGCGCCGCGGACGCCTTCCACGTCGTCGTGCCGTCGATGCCCGGCTTCGGCTGGTCCACCCCGGTCGTCGACACGGGCTGGACGATGGCCCGGGTCGCGACGGCGTACGACGAGCTGATGCGCCGGCTCGGCTACTCGTCGTACGGCATCCACGGCAGCGACGGCGGCGCGATGGTCAGCCGAGAGCTCGCGATCATCAACCCGGAGGGTTTCCTCGGCGCCCACGTGCTGCACCTGTTCTCGTTCCCGTCCGGTGACCCGAGCGAGTTCGAGAGCTTCGGCCCGAAGGAGTACGCCGCGCTCGAGCACATGCAGTGGTTCCAGTCGGTCGGCGGCTACAACCAGATGAACGGCACCCGGCCGCAGACCGTGGCTGCTGGGCTGGCTGACTCACCGGTCGCGGTGCTCGCCTACAGCGAGCTCTTCGAGAACTTCGGCAACGGCACCAGCCTGGTGCGTCCGGAGCAGGTGATCGCCCAGGCGACCCTCTACTGGCTGACCAACACCTACGGCTCGGCCGCCCGCTACCACTACGCGGAGGCGCACTCCGGAGCCGAGCCGGTCGTCAGCCAGGGACGGCTCGGGGTGGCGGTCTTCAAGGATGACTTCCAGACCATCCGATCGCTCGCCGAGCGCGACAACGCCAACATCGACCACTGGTCGGAGTTCCCCCGTGGCGGTCACTTCGCCGCGATGGAGGTCCCGGAGGACGTCGTCTCGGACCTGCGGACGTTCTTCGCCTGACCCGAGCGCGCAGATCGCCGAGTCGGCTCTTGTGACCAAGAGCCGACTCGGCGCGATTTTGCGGGTCAGAAGAGCCGACTCGGCGTACTTCGAGGGGGTCAGACGCGCCGGGTCGGCGTGGTCAGTCAGCGGCCGCCGCGGGCGCTGGCCTGCCAGGCACCGCGGTAGTGCACGTGCGGACGACGCATCCGGCGCGCCGGGGAGGCCCACTCCGAACGGGGCTTCTCCGGCGCTGCCGCGTTCCCGCCCATCGCCGCGAAGACCGCGACGATCGCCGCGACCTCCTCGGGGGTGGCGTCGGGCGTGATGACCTTGAGCAGCGGCTGCTGCTCCTTGGCTTCCTCGGTCATCGTTGTCCTTCGGCTTGCGGTGGTTTACGGGCCGCCGACACGGCGCAAACTCGAGATGCGGCTCGCTTCGCTCGCGAGAGCGAGTATCCGCCGGGTCGGCTCGACCGAGAAGAAGCAGGCAACATCCGCCTCCGCTCGGCTGCGCCTCGCTACAGCGGGATGTTGCCATGCTTCTTCGGCGGCAGGATCTCGCGCTTGGTCTTCAGCAGCCGGAGCGCGCGCACGATCTCGACCCGGGTCTCGTGCGGCATGATCACCGCGTCGATGTAGCCGCGCTCGGCAGCGATGTAGGGATTGGCCAGCGTGGTCTCGTACTCGTCGATGAGCTCCGCACGCCGGGCCTCCACGTCTCCGCCCTCGGCCTCGACGGCCGCCAGCGTCTTGCGGTGCACGATGTTGGCGGCACCCTGGGCGCCCATCACCGCGATCTGGCCGGTCGGCCACGACAGGTTGAGGTCGGCGCCGAGGTGCTTGGAGCCCATGACGTCGTACGCCCCGCCGTAGGCCTTGCGGGTGATGATCGTGACCAGCGGGACGGTGGCCTCGGCGTAGGCGTAGATCAGCTTCGCGCCGCGACGGATGATGCCGTTCCACTCCTGGTCGGTGCCGGGCAGGAAGCCGGGCACGTCGACGAACGTCAGCACCGGGATGTTGAACGCGTCGCAGAACCGCACGAACCGCGCGGCCTTCTCGGACGCGTCGATGTCGAGGGTGCCGGCGAACTGCATCGGCTGGTTGGCCACGATGCCGACCGAGCGGCCCTCGACCCGGCCGAACCCCACGATGATGTTGGGCGCGAAGAGCGGCTGCACCTCGAGGAACTCGCTCGTCGTCGAGCACGGTCGGTGATGACGTCGTGCATGTCGTAGGGCTGGTTCGGGCTGTCCGGGATCAGCGTGTCGAGCGCCATGTCCTCGCCGGAGAACTCCAGGTCGGCGACGTCGTCGTACGTCGGCGGCTCGTCCATGTTGTTCTGCGGGAGGTAGCCGATCAGCGCCTTGACGTACTCGATCGCGTCCTCCTCGTCGGCGCCCATGTAGTGGGCGTTGCCCGACTTGGTGTTGTGGGCGCGGGCGCCGCCGAGGTCCTCCATCGAGACGTCCTCGCCGGTGACGGTCTTGATGACGTCGGGGCCGGTGATGAACATCGCCGAGGTCTTGTCGACCATGACCGTGAAGTCGGTGACCGCGGGGGAGTAGACGTGGCCGCCCGCGCAGTTGCCCATGATCAGGCTGATCTGCGGGATCACGCCCGAGGCGTGCACGTTGCGCTTGAAGATCTCGCCGTACAGGCCGAGCGAGACGACACCCTCCTGGATCCGCGCGCCGGCGCCCTCGTTGATGCCGACGATCGGGGAGCCGGTCTTGATGGCCAGGTCCATGACCTTGGTGATCTTCTCGCCGTAGACCTCGCCCAGCGAGCCGCCGAAGATCGTGAAGTCCTGGCTGAACACGCAGACCTGGCGGCCGTCGATGGTGCCGTAGCCGGTGATCACGCCGTCGCCGTACGGCCGGTTCTTCTCCAGGCCGAACGCGACCGACCGGTGCCGGGCCAGCTCGTCGAGCTCGACGAAGGAACCCTCGTCGAAGAGCATCTCGATCCGCTCGCGTGCGGTCTGGCGCCCCTTGGCGTGCTGCTTCTCGACTGCCTTCTCCGACGCGGCGTGGACCGCTTCGTCGAGGCGGAGCTCGAGGTCGGCGAGCTTGCCGGCGGTGGTGTGGATGTCCGGCAGCCCTGCGTCGTTGCGGGGGTGCCGGTCGCTTCGGCAGTCACGGTTCTTGGCCTCCTTGCGGCTTGTAGGGAAGGGTAGTGGTCGTGATCGGTGACTCGGACCAGCGCCCACCCCTCGACGAGCACGTGCTGGCAGTAGAGCTCGCGCTGACACCCGATCTGACCTTGGAGCTGCTCCCGGAGAGTCCGTCCACCAACCAGGTGGCTGCCGATCGCGCCCGCGGCGGGGCTCCCGACGGCCTGCTGGTGGTCGCGGACCACCAGACCGCGGGGCGTGGCCGGCTCGACCGCACGTGGGAGACCCCGGCCGGCGCGGCCATCACGTTCTCCCTGGTGCTCCGGCCCACGGTGCCCGCCTCGTCGTGGCCGTGGCTGCCGCTGCTGACCGGTCACACGGTCGCCAAGGCGCTCGCTTCGTTCGGCTACGAGACCCGGGTCAAGTGGCCCAACGACGTCCTCATCGACGGGCGCAAGGTCGCCGGCATCCTCGTCGAGCGGATCGACACCGAGGACGGCCCCGCCGCGATCGTCGGGGTCGGCATCAACGTGTCGACGCCGGCCGACGAGCTGCCCGTCCCGACCGCGACCTCGCTCGCCGTCGCCCACCCCGACCTGACCCCGACCCGTGAAGGAGTGCTGCTCGGTGTGGTGGCCGCCGTGCGGGAGGGGTACGACGCCTGGCAGGTCGGCGGGTCCGAGGCCGCATCCCGGCTGGCGTCGTCGTACGTCGCCGCGTGCGCGACGGTCGGGCAGGACGTCCGCGTCGACCTCCCGGGCGGCACGGCCATCTCCGGCCGCGCGGTCGACGTCGACATCGACGGCCGGCTGGTCGTGGAGACCGGCGACGGCGTCGAGAAGGTCGGCGCCGGCGACGTCGTGCACGTCGTTCCCGAATAGCACCCGGAATGCGATGATCCTCCCGTGGCCATCTCAGAGAAGCTGCTCAACCCCGGCGAGAAGCTGATGATCTCGACCCGGCAGCACCCCAAGGCGCTCTTCGCGCCGATCATGTGGCTCGTCATCTTCCTCGCGATCGGAGTCGCCGGACAGGTGATCCTGGGCGACAGCGACACGGCGAAGTGGACGTCCCGCGGCGTGTGGATCGTGTGCGTGCTCGGCATCCTCTGGTTCACGGTCCGGAAGTTCTTCATCTGGTTGACGACCGTCCACGGCGTGACCGACCGGCGGCTGATCACCCGACGCGGCATCATCACCCGACACGGCCACGACATCCCGCTGGCCCGGATCAGCGACATCCAGATGGAGATCAACCTGATCGACCGGCCGTTCAGCTGCGGCACCCTGGTGATCACCGACGCCTCGACGTTCGGTGAGGTGCGGCTCAACGACATCCCGCACATCGAGGCGACCCAGCGCCAGATCAACGAGCTCCTCCACGCGATCCACGGCGGCAACATTGCTTCGGGACGCGCCGACGAAGGTGTCTGACGCGCCGCTCCCCGCAGGCGGTGACGCTGAGCGCGCCCTCCTCGGGCAGGAGCCGACGCTCACAGCGGCGGAGGCCGCGGCCGCGGCCGGTCTGCCGCTCCGGCAGGCGCGACGGCTGTGGCGGACGCTCGGCTTCCCGGAGCGCGGCGACGAGCGGGCCTACAACGAGGACGACGTCGCCGCGATCTCGGTGGTCGCCAACGTCGTCAACGAGGGCCTGATCGACTTCGACCTGGCGCAGAACGTCGTGCGCGGGGTCGGGCTGAGCATGGCCCGGCTCGCCGACTGGGAGGTCGGCGCGCTGATCCAGCGGATCGAGGCGGCGTTCGTCGAGGACGGCGGCCCCGGGTCCTCACCGACCGCCGCGACCGACTGGGCTCTCGACAAGTACGGCGACCGCTTCGAGGTGATCCTGCTCTACGCCTGGCGCCGCCACCTGGCCGCCGCCGTCGCCCGGGTCGAGTCGATGCGCGCGATCGACGCGGATCCCCACACGACCGACCTGACCGTCGGGTTCGCCGACATCGTCAGCTTCACCGCCCTCTCCAACGAGCTCAGCCGCGAGAAGATCGGCGACCTCGTCGAGGTCTTCGAGGCCCGCTGCGGCGACGTGATCGCGGCCAACGGCGGCCGGCTGATCAAGAGCATGGGCGACGCCGTGCTGTTCGTGAACGAGGGCGCGCTCGGCGCTTTCGAGACTGCCGAGGGCATCATCAAGGTGGTGGGCCGCGACAAGCGGATGCCCGACGTACGCATCGGTCTCGCGACCGGGTCGGTCGTGATGCGACTCGGTGACGTCTTCGGCCCGCCGGTCAACCTCGCCGCCCGGTTGACCGCGGTGGCCCGCCGCAACCGGGTGATCGTCGACCACGAGACCGCCGGCGCGCTCCCGAACGACCAGATCGAGACCCGGCCGCTGCCGGCCCGTCCGATGCGCGGCTTCGGCGTGCTGGAGCCGCTCACGGCCCGTCGGATCTGACAGCGCCTAGGCATTTAAACTCCCTGGAATGGCAAAATTTTGCGAAAGAGCCACGGGCGGGGTCCGCTGATTCCTACGTTGAGCCTGTGTTCGAGGTGCAGGACGTGCGGCTCGACCCGGCGAGCCGTCGTGCGTGGCGGGGGGATCGGGAGATCCGCCTGTCCCGGAAAGAGTTCGACCTCGTCCACGCACTGATCGCCCAGGCCGGTTCCGTGGTCACCCGGGACGACCTGATGCGGGACGTCTGGAACGCGACGTTCTGGACCTCGTCCAAGACCATCGACGTCCACCTCGGGTGGGTACGCCGCAAGCTCGGCGACGACACCCGGCACCCCACCCTGATCACCACGGTCCGCGGCCAGGGCCTGCGGTTCGAGACCGAAGCGGCCGTCAAGGCCTGAGCCTCTGCTGATCGGATCAGGGCTGGGATTGGGCTGGATAGGGCTGGATAGGGTGCGGGCGTGCCCGACTCCGCTCCCCGCGTCGCCGTCATCGGGGGCGGCCAGCTGGCCAGGATGATGGCGCAACCGGCCATCGCGCTCGGCGTACCCCTGCGCCTGCTGGCCGAGGCCGACGGTGTGTCGGCCGCCCAGGTGATCCCCGACCAGCTCGTCGGTGACTATCGCGACCTCGCCACGTTGCGGCAGGTCACGGAGGGCTGTGCGGTGGTCACGTTCGACCACGAGCACGTGCCGACCGAGCACCTGCACGCGCTCGAGGCCGCCGGTGTCGCCTGCCGGCCGGGGCCCGAGGCGCTGGTCCACGCCCAGGACAAGATCGTCATGCGCACCGCCATGGCGCGGCTCGGCGCGCCGCAGCCGCGCTGGGACGTCGTGTCCTCCGCCGCGGAGATCGAGGCGTTCGGCCTGCCGTGCGTGCTCAAGGTCAGCCGCGGCGGCTACGACGGCAAGGGTGTCTGGGTCGTCCGTACGCCGGACGACATCGCCGAGCCGCTCGCCGTCGCGGAGCGCACCGGCGTCCGGTTGCTGGCCGAGGAGCTGGTCGACTTCCGGCGCGAGCTCGCCGCGCTGGTGGCGCGCTCGCCCAGCGGCCAGGCGGCGGCGTACCCCGTCGTCGCCAGCACCCAGCTCGACGGCATCTGCCACGAGGTCATCGCACCGGCGCCCGACCTCGACCCCGCCCTGGCCGGCGATGCGCAGCAGCTCGCGCTCCGGGTCGCCGGCGAGCTCGGGGTGACCGGGATCCTCGCCGTCGAGCTGTTCGAGGCGGTCGGCCGGGACGGCGAGCCGCAGATTCTCGTGAACGAGCTGGCGATGCGGCCGCACAACACGGGCCACTGGTCCCAGGACGGCGCCGTCACCTCGCAGTTCGAGAACCACCTCCGCGCGGTGCTCGACCTCCCACTCGGCTCCCCGGCGCCGCGCGCCCGCTGGACGGTGATGGTCAACATCCTCGGGTCGCCGCGCCCCGACATCGGCCACCTGTACGACGGCTACCCCCACGCGCTCGCCCGCGACCCCAGGCTCCGGGTCCACCTCTACGGCAAGGAGCTGCGCCCCGGCCGCAAGGTCGGCCACGTCAACGCGTACGGCGACGACCTGGACGACGTGCTCGAGCGGGCGCGGCACGCCGCGGCCTGGTTCCGCGGGGACTCTGGGCAACGACAGCGACTGATCCACCGCTGGTCGAGGAGGTCGCCCTGGCGACCGTCACGAGACCCCTTCACTACGCTTCGCACATGACTGCACGTGTGGGCATCGTGATGGGGTCCGACTCGGACTGGCCGGTGATGCAGGCTGCCGCGGAGGCGCTGGCCGAGTTCGACATCGCCTTCGAGGCCGACGTCGTGTCCGCGCACCGGATGCCCGAGGAGATGCTCGACTACGGCAAGACCGCCGCCGCGCGCGGGCTGGAGGTCATCATCGCCGGCGCCGGGGGAGCGGCCCACCTGCCCGGCATGCTGGCGTCCGTGACGCCGCTGCCGGTGATCGGCGTGCCGGTGCCGCTCAAGTACCTCGACGGCATGGACTCCCTGCTCTCGATCGTGCAGATGCCGGCCGGTGTCCCGGTGGCCGCGGTCGCGGTGGGCGGAGCCCGCAACGCCGGCCTGCTCGCCGTACGCATCCTCGGCTGCGGGGGACCCCGCGCTCCAGGAGCGGATGAGCGCGTTCCAGGCCGACCTCAAGGCCGCGCCCAGGCGAAGGGCGCCGCAGTCCGCGGCAGCGGAATGCCGCCCGTCATCGAATAGTCCTCGGGAAGCACTCCAGCCCTTCCGGTGTTGACCCTTCGTGACCAAGCCCTGGACGGATCAAGCCGTCATCGACCGGATGCTCGACGAGTCCGAGACCTGGGCGATCGTCGGACTGGGCAACAACCCGTGGCGGACGGCGTACTCCATCGCGCAGGAGCTCCAGGAGCGCGGCAAGCGGATCGTGCCGATCCACCCGAGCGCCGACGGTGAGCTGAAGGTGCTCGGCGAGCTGGTCTACCCGACGCTCGCGGACGTCCCGTTCCCTATCGACGTGGTCGACGTGTTCCGCCGGTCCAGCGCGGCGGGCGAGTTCGCCGACCAGGCGGTGGCGGTCGGTGCCGGGGGCGTGTGGTTCCAGATGGGCGTCATGGACGAGGACGCGTTCCGCCGTACGACGGAAGCCGGCATGCCGATGGTGATGGACGTCTGTCCGTCGCAGCAGTGGTTCTACCGCGAGCGCCGCGGTGCGTGAGGTCGCTCACAGCCGACGCTGGCCCGGCTGAGCCCGAGTCGTCGGAAAACAGTAGGACTTCCTACTATCTCTCCTGTGAGCGCCACAAATTCCAGAAATGCCGTACTACGGCCTCTCCGAGGAGCACCAGGCGATCCGCGAGGCGGTGCGTGCGATCTGTGACGCGAAGGTGGCGCCACACGCCGCGGACGTCGACGAGAACGCCCGCTACCCCCACGAGGCGGCCGCGGCGCTGCTTGCCGCGGACTTCCACGCACCCCACGTCCCGGAGGAGTACGGCGGCGCCGGGGCGGACGCGCTGGCGACGGTGATCGTGATCGAGGAGGTCGCCCGGGCGTGTGTGTCGTCCTCGCTGATCCCGGCGGTCAACAAGCTGGGCTCGCTGCCGGTGATGATCGGCGGCTCGGAGGAGCTCAAGGCCAAGTACCTCGGAGCGCTCGCCCGCGGTGACGGCGGCTTCTCCTACGCGCTGTCCGAGCCGGACGCCGGCTCCGATGCGGCGGCGCAGAAGACCCGCGCGGTGCGCGACGGCGACGACTGGGTGCTCAACGGCGTCAAGCGGTGGATCTCCAACGCCGGGGTCTCGGAGTACTACACGGTGCTCGCCCAGACCGACCCCGACCTGCGCTCGAAGGGCATCACGGCCTTCGTGGTCGAGAAGTCCGACGAGGGCGTCTCCTTCGGCGCGCCGGAGAAGAAGCTCGGCATCAAGGGCTCGCCGACCCTGGAGGTCTACCTCGACGACGTGCGGATCCCCGGCGACCGGATCATCGGCGAGGTCGGGTCGGGCTTCGAGCTCGCGATGAAGACCCTCGACCACACCCGGGTCACGATCGCCGCGCAGGCGGTCGGTGTCGCCCAGGGCGCGCTCGACTACGCGCTGGACTATGCCAAGGAGCGCCAGCAGTTCGGCCGCGCGATCGCGGAGAACCAGGGCCTGCAGTTCCTGCTCGCCGACATGGGCATGAAGGTCGAGGCCGCGCGCCAGCTGACCTACGCCGCGGCCGGTCGTTCGGAGCGCGGTGACAAGGACCTGACGTTCTTCGGCGCCGCGGCCAAGTGTTTCGCGTCCGACACGGCGATGGAGGTCACCACCGACGCGGTCCAGGTGCTCGGCGGCTACGGCTACACCCGCGACTACCCGGTCGAGCGGATGATGCGCGACGCCAAGATCACCCAGATCTACGAAGGCACCAACCAGGTGCAGCGGATCGTGATGGCGCGCCAGCTGCTCGCCGGTATCCAGTCCCAGATCTGATGAGCATGCGCAGCCGCCTGGCCCGGCTCTCCCTCGACCCGCTGCCGGGGCCGAGCTCGCTGCGGCAGGGCGAGCCGATCGCCGGCAAGCGGATCCTCGTCACGGGTGCCTCCTCCGGCGTGGGCCGGGCGGCAGCCGTGCGGCTCGCGGCCGAGGGGGCGACGGTGCTGGCCGTGGCGCGTCGCGAGGACGAGCTCGAGGCGCTGGTCACGGAGATCGCCGGGACCGGCGGTACGTCGTACCCCTTGCCGTGCGACCTCACCGACGCCGACGCGATCGACGCGCTCACCGAGGACGTGATCACCCGGTTCGGCGGTGTGGACGTCCTTGTCAACAACGCGGGTCACTCGATCCGCCGGTCCGCTGCCGACACGGCCGAGCGTCCCTACGACCACGACCGGCTGATGCGGCTCAACTACCACGCACCCGTGCGGCTCACGCTCAACCTGCTGGGGGCGATGCGCACGCAGGGTGGCGGGCAGATCATCAACTCCTCCACGTGGGGCGTGCCCGGCGGGCTGATGCCGATGTTCACGGCCTACCACGCGTCGAAGGCAGCGCTGGCAGCCTTCTCGCGCAGCCTCCAGGCGGAGGAGAGGCGGCACGGCATCCTCATCACGTCGCTGCACTTCCCGCTGATGCGGACCCCGATGATCGCGCCGACCGAGAAGTACGCCGGCCTCGCCGCCCTCGAGCCCGAGGACGCGGCGCGCTGGGTGGTCCACGCTGTCCGGCACCGCCCGGTCGAGATGATGCCGGCGTACGCCACCATGCTCGACGCCGTGAAGCTCTTCTCGCCGCGGCTCGCCGAGCGTCTTGTGCTCTCTGCCCGCCCGTAGCGGGCAGGAGGAGTAGAAAGGACGATGCGTGACCCGCGCACGGCGTGCCGCGTTGGGTCCACAAAGGTCCATCAGGAGGGCAGCGCCATCACCCACATCGACGAAGGGTCGACGCCAGACCCCGACGTCGAGCCCGACGTCGAGCGGCACCGTGTCCGCCGCCGCCGTCCGCAGAAGAAGAAGCCGACCCGTTGGCTCACCTACGGCGGCTACGGGATGGTCCTGGCCGGGCTCGCCGTGCTGGCGTGGGTCGCCTGGCAGTTCTGGGGCACCAACTGGGTCTCGGAGCGGCGTCAGGACGAGGTCGCATCGGCGCTCGAGGACAGCTGGGCCGATGGCAGCGACACCGTGACCACGGACTTCGGCCGGGCGAGCGCGATCCTGCACGTCCCTCGGTGGGGTGACGACTACGCCATCCCGGTGCTGGAGGGCTCGACCGACGAGGTGCTCGCCGCCGGCATCGGGCACGTGGAGGACACCGCCGATCCCGGCGAGGTCGGCAACTACGTGCTGGCCGGCCACCGGGTGACCCATGGCGAGCCGTTCGCGGACTTCCCGGAGCTCGAGGAGGGCGACCTCGTCTACGTCGAGACGCGGACCGTGACCTACACCTACGAGCTCGACTTCGGCGGCACCGACCTGGAGGTCCCGTTCACCGACGACTGGGTCCTGCAGCCGTTCCCGAAGAACCCCGACGGCGGCGTGGAGCCGCCGGGCGACGTAGGCGACGAGCTGATCACGCTGGTCAGCTGTGCCGAGATCTTCCACACCGAGCAGCGGTCAGTGGTGTTCGGGCATCTCATCGCGTCCGACCCCAGCGGGCGATGACACGGAAATAGATCCTCGGATATCACTGGTCCCGCACGATCCAGTACGACGGCGGCACCGATCACGTCACGGGCCCGGCGTTCCCCAAGACCGGCGACTGGCTGGTCACCGCGGTCTTCACCCCGGACGGCAACACGTTCCGCGGCTCGCGGGACTCGGCGTCGGCCTGGTCGGTGGCGGCGCGGCCGCAGTGGTCGTCGCGCGGCGTCGTCGTACGTCGACGCCCGCCGCTGTCTGACCGCTCATTCCGTCGTCCGGCGGCTCGAGTTCGGCGTCCGAACCGTGGTCGTGGCGTCCGCGGCGGCGCCTCTCTGTCACGGGAGCGCGGCCCGGATGATTATCAATTTTCGAAATCTCGCTCATCCAGGGTGACCTGTTCCGAGTTGGGACGTTGAGCCAGTGACTGAAGGGGCTGATATGCGCGGATCGGTTGTACTTGCCGGTGCCATTCTCGGGTCTGTGGCGCTGGTTGGTGTCCCCGCACATGCGGGCGCTACCGCTCCCGACCCCTATTCGGGGTCGATCGACACGGACTGCTCCATCAGCGTCCCGGCGGTCGTCGAGCCCGGGAGCGGGTCGTGGTCAGGGTCTCGGTCGACGCCAACTCGCCGGCCGCCCCGACGGGCAAGATCGCGGTCTCGATCATCCAGAAGCCCAGCGGCGACGTCGTGTGGGACAAGACGGTCAACTACAACGGCGGCACCAAGAAGGTGGTCGGCCCGGTGCTGGCCCGCGGTCACGACTACGTCGCCCTCGCGCGCTTCTTCCCGTCCGACAAGACCTTCGCGCGCTGCCGTGCCAGCGAGGCGTTCGCCGTCGACTCCACGAACGACAGCACCCCGCCCGGCGGCGAGAACCCCGACGGCATCCTGCCGGACACCGGTGGCCCCGCGATGCTGTGGCTGCTGCTCGGACTCAGCCTGGTCGGCGGCGGTTCCGCGACGGTGGTCTACGCTCGTCGCCGTACTTCGCCCGCCCTCGTCTGATCGAGAGACCGATGCCCTCGCTGCGGTGCCCCTGTGACGTCACGATCCGTGGCGCCGACGACGACGAGCTGGTCGAGAAGGTGCAGGAGCACCTGGCGGCCGAGCACCCCGGACGGGAGTACTCCCGCGACGAGATCCTGTTCATGGCGATGTGAGTCGGTCGCCTGCTACGGATAGATCTGCGGTAGCTCCGACGCCTTCGAGGTGAACTCCGGCGACCGCTTCTCCAGGAACGCGGCGACGCCCTCCTTGCCGTCGGCGAGCGAGGTGTGGAACATCGCCAGCGAGTCGGACAGGTGTGCCTCGAGCGGGTGGTCGGCAGCACCGTTGCGGTAGAGCATCTGCTTGGCCAGGCCGAGTGCGGCGGGGGAGCGGTCGACCACGAACGAGCGCGCCAGGTCGATCGCCGTCGGCAGCAGCTCGTCAGGCTCGTGCAGGCTGCGGACCAGCCGGCCGGCGTGCGCCTGCTCGGCGGTGAGGATGTCGGCCGAGTAGACCCACTCCAGCGCCTGCTGGATGCCGACGATCCGCGGCAGGAACCAGGTCGAGCAGGCCTCGGGGACGATCCCGAGCCGACCGAACACGAAGCCGATCCGCGCCTTGGTCGATGCCAGCCGGATGTCCATCGCCAGCGTCATCGTGGCGCCGATGCCGACGGCGGCGCCGTTGATGGCGCCGATCACCGGCTTGGGCAGCGCGTGGATCGCCAGCGTCACCTTGCCGCCGGTGTCGCGGATGCCGGTGTCGAAGGGCGGCTCGTCGTACCGCATCCGGAAGTCCTCGGGCGTCGGCGCGAGCGTCTCGTCGAGACCGAAGACGTTGCCCTCGGCAGACAGATCCATGCCCGCGCAGAACGCGCGGCCGGCGCCGGTGACGACGACTGCCCGCACGGCGTCGTCGCGGGCGTCGGTGAGGAAGACCTGCTCGAGCTCCCGCGCCATGGTCAGGTCGAACGCGTTGAGGGCGTCCGGCCGGTTGAGCGTGAGTACGGCGACGCCGTGCTCGTCGACGCTCCAGTCAAGGGTCTCGTAGGTCAACTGCCTGCCACTCCTGCCGCTGTGCACTGCTTCTTGGTGATGTCGTCGGTGCGGTCCTCGATGATCGCGTCGAACAGCGGGTCCGCGCGTTCGCGGTCGATCGTGTTCGCCGAGCCGTCGGTCACCGGCATCGTGCAGGTCTTCCCGCCGTCGCCGACGTTGCCGATCGCCAGCGCCCACCGGCCGACGTCCGTCGGGCCGGTGCCCTCGCCGAACGCGAAGAAGTCGGGGATCGCGCTGTTGAGGCGCCACCACCGGATGGGGTTGATCACCGACCACGGCGAGAGCACCTTGTCGCCGATCGCGGCGACGACCTCGCGTTGCCGCCCGACCCGGTCGAGGTCGCCGAGCGTGGTGGCCCGGGTGCGGGCGTACCCGAGCGCGACCGCGCCGTCGGCCTCCTGGCAGCCCTTCTTCACGTCGAGCCCGGCCTTGGGGTCCTTGATCGCCTCCTTGGGGCAGATCTCGATTCCGCCGACCGCGTCGACCACGCCGGCGACGCCGCCGAGCCCGATCTCGACGTACTCGTCGATCCGGATCCCGGTCTGCTGCTCCAGCGCGGCGACCAGCGCCGTGGGGTCGCCCGGGTCGTAGTAGCCGTTGATCTTGCGGCCGTCGACGATCCAGTCCCGCGGGAAGGAGAGCAGGACGTCGGGCCCCGATCCGGTGTGCAGCATCAGGATCGTGTCGGCCAGGGAGCTCTCGGGGTTGCCGGTGGAGAGCTCCTCCCGCTCCTCCTTGCTGAGCCCGGCGCGGGAGTCGCTGCCGACCATCAGGTAGGTGGTGCCGGGCTGGTCGTCGGGCCGCTCACCGTCGGGCTCGAACGCGATCTTGTCGACCTTCGTCCACGTGAAGAACGGCACTGCGACGACATAGACGACCCACAGCAGGATCAGCGAGAGGATCAGGATGATCCACGTGCGCGGCCTCGACCAGGTGCTGCGGCCGCCGCCACGACTCCGTTGCACGGGCGGCTGCGCCGGCGGTTGGTACGGCGGCGCGGCGGCCGTCGGTGTGGGACTGGCTGATGGTCGCTGAGCCGGCTGCTGCGCGGGTGGCCGCGGTTGGGCGGGCAGCATCCGGGTCGGCTCGGGGCGGTCGTCCGCGGGCGGCGGCGTCGGCTGCCGAGGGGGCGTCGGCGGCGGAGATCCCGCCGGACGGTCGCCGTACATCCAGTCGAAGTCGCGGTTGTCACCGCCGGCACCGGCCGGTGTGCCGCCTGGGCGCTCTGCCATGGTGGATGACGCTACCGTCCTGCAGTGTGAGCACTTCGTTCGAGGCCCGCACGCCCGGCTACTCGCGGATCGAGCTCGCCGAGGTGACGGCGCGGTCGCAGGCCAACCTGCTCGGCAACATCCATGGCGGTGAGATCGTCAAGCTGGCCGACTCGGCAGCCGGCATCGTCGCCCAGCGGCACAGCGGCGGCCCGGCCGTGACCGCGGCGCTGGACGAGATGGCCTTCCTCGAGCCGGTGCGGGTCGGCGACATCGTCCGCACCTTCGCCCAGATCAACTGGGCCGGGCGCTCGTCGATGGAGATCGGGGTCCGGGTCGAGACCCAACCGTGGGACGACGCCTCGACCGCCAGCCTGCACGTCGCGTCGGCGTACTTCGTCTTCGTGGCCATCGACGGGGCCGGCGCGTCGCGTCCGGTGCCGCCGCTGCGACCCGAGACCCCCGACGACGAGCGACGGATGCGCGAGGCCGGCATCCGTCGCGAGCACCGGCTGGCCAGCCGGGCCGCGATCGAGGCGGGGCGGTCAGGCAGCAGCTGACACCTCGGTGAGCACCGCCGCGACGGCCTCGACGGCCGCCGGGTGCGGCGGCGCGCCGTACGTCGTGACCTGGATCCGGCGGGCCGCACCCGGCAGGGCGCGTCGTACGACGTCGGGGTTGCGGTGGGCGCGCAGCGCGAGCCCGGGCAGCACGGTGACGCCGAGCCCGCTGGCCACCAGCGACTGCACCGCGACGTAGTCGTCGCTGGCGAACGCGATGTCGGGCGCGAACCCGGCGTCCGCGCACAGCGCGAGCAGCTCCTTGCGGCACCGCTCGCACCCCGTCACCCACCGGGTGTCGGCGAACCGCGCCAGGTCCACGGGCCCGCTGCCGAGGTCGGTGTCGCCCGGTGCGACCAGGTAGAGCGGGTCCTCGTGGACGGTGGCGACGGTGACGCCGTCCGGCTCGGACTGACCGGGATAGACGAACGTCAGGGCGAGGTCGGCGGTGCCGGCCCGCAGCATCGCCGCGGCCTCCGGCGGCTCGGCCTCGATCAGGTCGAGGCCGAGGCCCGGGTGCCGCTGGTGGAGCAGCGACACCGCGGCCGGGACGAGCGTGGCGGCGGCCGACGGGAACGCCGCCAACCGGATCTGCCCGGCCTGCAGGCTGGTCGACGCCGCGAGCTCGGACTCGGCGCGGGCCAGGAGCGCGAGGATCTCCTCGCCGCGGCCGGCGAGCCGCTCGCCGTCGGGCGTCAGCCGGACGCCCCGGCCGACGCGCTGGAGCAGCACGCTGCCGGTCTCGGCCTCCAGCCGGCGCAGGTGGTGGGAGATGGTCGGCTGGCCGTAGTGCAGCTGGGCTGCCGCTGCCGACACGGTGCCGGTGCGGTGCAGGGCGACGAGCGCTTCGATGCGGCGGAGGTCGATCATCGCTCCAGTCTAGGCATTACATCGACAGTATTGATGGGTTTGCATGAAAAGAACTATTGGACCGATGAGTGGGTAGCGGGGGAGAGTGGGTGCATGCAAATCGTCGAGGACCGGACCGCGCTCACCTTCGCCGCCATCAGGACGGCAGGGGAGATCGTGGCGCGCGAGCTCGGCACCACGCCGCTGGTCGGCCACCCGCTGCTGGACCGGGTCGCCGGCACCGAGGTCCTCGTCAAGCACGAGCACGTGCTGCCCACCGGTTCGTTCAAGGTGCGCGGTGGCGTCCACCTCGCGGCGCTGCTCACCGAGGCCGAGCGGGCCAGCGGGCTGGTGACCTGCTCGACCGGCAACCACGCGCAGTCGGTGGCGTACGCCGCGCGCCTGGCCGGGTGCCACGCCACGATCGTCATGCCCGCCTGTTCGCCCCAGGTGAAGCGCGACGCGGTCGCCGCGCTCGGCGCCACCGTCGTCAGCCACGGCGACACCCTCGGCGAGGCCGCCGCGCACGCGCGCTCGCTGGCCGTCAGCGCGGCGGGCCCCGGCGCGCCGTCGTACATCGACACCACGGACCCGCGGATCATCCTCGGTCACGCGACGGCCTACCTCGAGCTGTTCCAGCAGGCGCCCGACCTCGACGCCGTCTTCGTCCCGATCGGGAGCGGCACCGGTGCCGTCGGTGCCTGCCTGGTGCGCGACGCCCTCGCGCCGCAGTGCCGCGTGATCGGCGTGCAGTCCGCTGCCGCGCCGGCGGCGTGGCGATCCTGGCGGTCGGGTGCGATCGAGACCGCGCCGGCAGCGACCCGGGCGTCCGGCCTGGCGACGTCCAACGGCTACCCCGCCACGCTCGCGCACCTGCGTGCCGGCCTCCAGGACTTCCTGCTGGTGACCGACGACGACATCGACCACGCCGCCCGGCTGCTGGCCTCGCACGCGCACACCCTGGCCGAGGGAGCGGGCGCTGCCGCGCTCGCCGGGCTGCTCGCGACCGACGCCCGCCCGGGCCGGGTCGCCGTGATGTGCACCGGCGGCAACGCCTCCGCCGACGAGATCGCGCGCCTCGCCGCCGCCTGACTGTCGCAGCGTGTCGCACGCGTGTGACGCGTGTGACTGGTGATACTGAGCGGGTTCACTGCACCTTCCCCGGCAGGAGAGACACCCCGCATGGCCGAGCTGACCGCGTCGACCGCCCAGACCGGCGTCGGGCAGTCGAGCGTTGCCGACCGTGCGGCACGGGTCCGGTTCCGCCGGGCGCTTGCGTTGATGGCGATGACGCTCGTCGCGCCCGGCTCCGCCCAGCTGGTCGCGGGCAACCGGAAGATCGGACGGATCGCCCTCCGCGTCTGGCTGGGCTCGATCCTGGTCGGCACGGTCGTCCTCGTCGCCGTACTCCTCGACCGGCGGATCGCGTTCCGGCTCGGGACCAACGCCGACCTGCTCTTCGTGCTCTGGCTGGCACTGCTCGCCGGTGCCATCGTCTGGGCGGCGCTCTTCGTCGACGCCTGGCGGATCGGCCGGCCGCTCAGCCTCCGGCTCCCGCACCGGCGCGCGATCGTCGGTCTCAACGGCCTGCTGTGCCTCTCCGTCGCCGGCACCATGCTCTTCAGCGCCCACCTGGTCGCCGTCCACCGCGACTGGGTGATCGCCGTCTTCGGCGACGGCGAGGTCACCGGGGCCCACCACGGGCGCTACAACGTGCTCCTGCTCGGCGGTGACTCGGGAGCGGGTCGGTGGGGCCTGCGCCCTGACTCGATGACGGTCGCGTCGATCGACGCCAGGACGGGACGGACCTTGCTCATCGGGCTGCCCCGCAACATGGCGAACTTCCCGTTCGAGGACGGCTCGGTGATGGACAAGGAGTTCCCCGACGGCTTCGACTGCGACGGCTGCTACCTCAACGGTGTCAGCACCTGGGCCGGCGACCACACCGATCTCTTCGACGACGCCGACAGTGCGGGGATCGACGCCACCACGATGGCGGTCGAGGGCATCACCGGCCTGCAGATCAACTACTGGGCGATGGTCAACATGGCCGGCTTCAAGCAGCTCGTCGACGCCGTCGGCGGCGTGACGGTCAACGTCCGCCAGGCGATCCCGATCGGCGGGCTGGGCGACGACGTCACCGGTTACATCGACCCCGGCACGCAGAAGCTCAACGGCTTCGAGGCGCTGTGGTTCGCCCGCGCCCGCGAAGGCTCCGACGACTACTCGCGGATGGCCCGCCAGAAGTGCGTCATGAACGCGATGGTGCAGCAGCTCAGCCCGGAGTCGGTGCTGAGGAACTTCGAGGACCTCGCCACCGCCTCGAGCGAGGTGTTCTCCACCAGCCTGCCCGCGTCGGAGGCCAGCAAGTTCATCGACCTCGCGCTCAAGGCGCGCGAGCAGAAGATGTCGACGCTCTCGCTGGTGCCACCGCTGATCAACACCGGCGATCCCGACATCGAGCTGATCCACGACAAGGTCGCCGAGGCCATCGACCGCGCCGAGGGCGACGCCTCACCGGAGAAGAAGCGCAAGAAGGACCCCGACGCCGTCACCGGCGGGTCGATCGGTTCCCTCAACGAGGGGTACGCCGCCAACGAGGCCGACGATCTCGCCGCCGCCTGCTGATCTCCCGCCGACCCGTCGCCAGCTTGGAGCCGGGTCGACGTGATCTGAGCCCGAGTTTGTGCCGGGTCGGCTAGAGGGCCGCGACTACGGCGTCGTACGTCGCCCTGTCCGACGCGGACACCAGGCCGGCGCCGAGCGCCTGCGGTGCGAACGGCCGGCCGTCGTTGCCGCCGATCCAGCCGCCGGACTCCTGGACGAGCAGCGAGCCGGGAAGGTGGTCCCACGGCTTGCTGTGGTTGTAGACCAGCGCTCGCGCGTCGCCCGCGATCAGGTGCGGGTAGTCGACGCCGCAGCACGCCCAGGTGAGCTCGAGCACCCCGAGGCCGGGGAGCTCACGGCCGACCCAGGCCCTCCGGGCGGTGCGGTACGGCGGCGCGGCCTCGCCGTCGCTCACAGGTCCGGCCATGGTGAGCCGCCGGCCGTTGAGGAAGGCCCCGGCGCCACGCTCGGCGACGTACGCCGCGTCGTGCTGCGGCTGCCAGATCCACCCGCGGACCACCTCGCCCGCCCGGACCTCGCCGATCATCACCGCATGGTCGGGGGACCCGTTGACGAAGTTCTTGGTGCCGTCGACGGGGTCGACGGCGAACGCGTGCTCCGCCTCGTTGTAGCGGTCGAGCAGCGTCGGGTCCTTCGCGTGGGCCTCCTCGCCCAGCACGACCGCGTCCGGGTAGGCCTCCGTCAACGCGGTCGTGAGGAGCTCCTCGGACTCGTGGTCGGCGACCGTCACCAGGTCGCCGGGGTTCTTCTCGGAGACCTGGTGGTCCTGCAGGGACCGGAAGCGTGGGTTGATCACCTGCTCGGCGACCTCCTGCATGAGGGTCAGCACGGCGTCGGTGTCCACGCGGTCACGCTAGTGCCTCACCGACCGGTGGACGGCATCGCTGGCTATGCGGTCCTTCCCCGGTCGAAGGCGAGGAAGGCGAGGGCGAGTGCGCCGGCGAGGAGGCCGAAGTCACGCAGGGCGACGTCGTAGTACTCGCCCATCGTGACCAGGTTGAGGATGATCCCGGCGAGCCAGCCCGCGACCAGCAGTGCGCCGTACCGCGGGGCGACGGCGACTGCGATCCCGGCCACCACCTCGATCACACCGACCGCCAGCATCGCCTGGTGGGCGCTGCCGGGGACGAGGTCGTTGATCCACGGTGCGAGGTACTGCTCCCAGTCGGTGAGCACGCCGGCGAACTTGTCGAGGCCGAACGCGATCGGCGCGATGGTGAACACGGTGCGGAGGAGCAGGTAGGCGCGGTCGGCGCCCACGTTGGTCCGGGTGGTCCCGGTAGGGGTCGTTGAGATAGCCATGCCCAGTTGGTGTCGGGAGCAGACGGCCCCTTACCCGTGAGCTCGGACGCGGTAAGAACCGACGCCCGCGGCGACACTAAGAAGACATGCCCCCTTGTGGCACCGTGACGACGGTGAACCCCACGACCCCCGACGTGGTCCCCCCACCGTCGGACGACGCGTGGCTGGCCGACCTGACCGATGACGGGCCCACCGGCCAGCTGGCGCTGGCGCGCCTGCGGGACCTCCTGCTGCGGGCGTCCCGGCATCAGGTACGGCGGCTGCGCCACCTGCTGCCCGGGGCTGGTGTTGGGGAGCTCGAGGACCTGGCCCAGCAGGCCGCCAACGACGCGCTGATGGCCGTGCTGCAGCAGCTCGGCACCTTCGAGGGGCGCAGCCGGTTCACCACGTGGGCCTACAAGTTCGGGGTGTTCCACGCGGGCGCCGCCGTACGCCGACAGGCCTGGCGCCACCGCGAGGTCCCACTGCCCGACACCCTGACCGTCGTCGATGGCGGCGCCGTCCCCGGACGCCCACGCCGAAGCGGCACAGCTTGCCCACGCCGTACGAGACGCGATCACCACCGAGCTCACACCGCACCAGCGGCGCGTCGCCCTGGCACTGCTCGTGGAAGGGGTGCCGATCGACGTCCTCGCCGACCGCTTGGGCACCACCCGCAACGCCCTCTACAAGACCTTGCACGACGCCCGTCGGCGGCTGCGCGCCGCGCTGATCGACGGCGGCCTGCTCGAGACCCGCAGCGACCGGAGCAAGCCATGACCGAACCAGCCCGCGGCCTGACCGCCGAGACGATCGCCAGCCTGCTGGCCGACACCAGCCCCTACCTCTCCTGTGACGACTGCTTCGCCCGGATCGACCAGTACGTCGAGCGGCGGGTCGCGGACCCGCACTACGAGGACCCCGCCATGAAGTCCCACCTGGCCGGATGCGGCGCCTGCGCCGAGGAGGCCGACGCGCTGCGGGACCTGCTGACCAGCGACGCCGACTGAACGCACCGGGACGGTTGGTCATCTAGGGTTGCCGCCGTGCGGATCGTGGCGGTGGTGGTGACCTTCAACCGCCTGTCCCTGCTGCAGCGCCTGGTCGACCGGCTGCGTGAGGTCGACCGGCTCACCGCCGTCCTCGTCGTCGACAACGCCTCGACCGACGGCACGGGGGAGTGGCTGGCGGGTGCTGACGTCGACCACCGCACGCTCGACCACAACCGGGGCGGTGCCGGCGGCTTCCACGAGGGGCTGCGCTGGGCGGTCGAGGAGTACGACGCCGACCTGGTCTGGCTGATGGACGACGACGGCCTGCCCGACCCCGACTGCCTCGAGCGGCTCCTGGCCGAGACCGACCTCGACTTCTGGGGACCGCTCGTCGTCGACGAGCAGGACCCCGACCGCCTGGTCTTCCCGATCCGGCTCCCGGGCGGCACCCGGGTGGTGCACGACGTCGCGTCGGCACGAGCCGCGGCCGCGGACGGCCTGCTCGACGACATCGTCATCCCGTTCAACGGCGTGCTCGTCACCCGCGCGCTCGTCGAGCAGATCGGCTACCCCCGGGCGGAGTTCTTCATCTGGGGCGACGACCACGAGTACCGGCTCCGCGCCGAGGCCGCCGGCGCCCGGATCGCCACCGTCGTCGACGCGGTCGTCCAACATCCTTCGGTGGGCGATCTCGGGACGCCGATGATGTTCGGGCGCACGACGTACAACCACACGCCGAGCGACCTCAAGCACTACTGCATGGCCCGCAACAACACGCTCAACCTCCGCGCCTACCGCGGCTGGCCGCACGTGTTGCTGTTCTGGATCAAGACGGTCTGGTTCTACCTCGTGACCAAGCCCCAGCCGGGCCGGATCGTGATGAGCGCGCGGGCGGCGTACGCCGGACTCCGCGGCAACTTCTCCGGCCACGAGAGGTACCTGTCATGACCCTTCGAGACGCCTCGTCCCTCGGCTCCTCAGGACAGGCCCCGGAGCGGGTGGCCGTCGTCGTCGTGACCTTCAACCGCGCCGACCTCCTCGAGCGGATGCTCGGCGGTCTCGACGCGATGGAGCGGCGGCCCGACTGCGTGATCGTCGTCAACAACGCCAGCACCGACCACACCCGCGAGGTGCTCGAGCGCGCGACGAACCCCGACCTGGTGGCGATCCACACGACCGACAACCTCGGTGGTGCGGGTGGCTTCCACCTGGGCCTCAAGGCGGCCTACGACAAGGGCTTCGACGCGATGTGGCTGATGGACGACGACGTCGTCCCGGCGCCGGACTGCCTGACCCGGCTGCTCGAGGTCGACAACAGCTGCCTGACGGCGGTCCGCGAGGACCTGACCGGTGCGCTGGTCGAGAAGGCCGCGGTGCGGTTCGACCTGCGCAACCCGCTCTCGATCCGCCCGAAGAAGGCGAGCGTCGACTCCACCTACGCGGACCGGGCGAGCATGCCGGCGACGGTGCCGGTCGACAACGTGTCGTTCGAGGGCTTCCTGGTCCGGCGCGAGGTCATCGACGCGATCGGCCTGCCGGACCCGTCGTACTTCATCTTCTACGACGACGTCGACTTCGCGATCCGCGCCCGGCGGGCCGGCTACGAGATCCTCGCCGTCCGCGACGCGGTGCTCGTGCGCCAGCTCGACTTCGACCAGCAGCACGACCTGGCCGGCTGGAAGGGCTACTACATGTACCGCAACCTGTTCGCGGTGCACTTCCGGTACGGCGAGAACCCGCTGGTGCGGCTCAAGCCGTGGCTGATCACCCTCGGGGTGCTGGTGCTCAGTCCGCTCCGGGGTGGTCGGGCAGAGGCGCGGAACGTGACACGAGCGCTCCGGGATGCGCGGGGGATGAGGACGCTTCCGGGTCCGCCGGGTTGAGCCGGACCCGCCAGCCCACCCGGTTGCCCGTGGCGATGCCGGCGATCCACACCGCCGACGCACCCAGGACGATGCCGCCGAGCACGTCGACCACGTAGTGCCAGCCCAGGTAGACCGTGGACAGCACGGTCAGGCCCAGGAAGACCCAGGACGCGAGCCTGGATCCAGCGCGGGAGGCCGACCAGCCGGACGAACGAGGCAGATGGTCATCATGATGCCGACGTGCAGGGAGGCGAACGCGGCAACGGTCTGCAACGTGCCGGCAGCCCAGGGATCGGCGATGACCGCCGTCCGGTCTGTCCACAGCCCCTCTTGGAGCGTGGTGTTGAAGGTGTGGGGCAGCTCGGCGAAGTCACCCGGCCGGGCGTAGATCGGCCCGAGCGACGGCAGCAGCAGGTAGAGCAGGGCGCCGAGGCACCAGTCCACGGCGACCGCGGTGACGTACCACGACCCCGCGCTGGTGTGCCGCGTCCACACGAGCGCGACCGCGATCGACGTCGGCACGAGCACGATCCAGACGACGTAGACCGCCGACATCAGCTGCGCCATCAGGTCCGTCCCGAACCAGGCGTGCAGCACCGCAGCCGGGTCGTGCCCGGCGAAGAGGAACCGGTCGACGTCGGCCATCGTGTCGTCCCAGTCGGCGCCGTTGACGAACGGCGCCATGCTCTTGATGTTGCGGAACGTCGCATAGGTCAGGTACCACGCGAGCGCACCGTTGATGGCGAACCACAAGTGCGACGCCGGCCACCGCTCGGCGACCACCTCCCGCCACAGGGCGCCGAGGCTCCTGGGGGACCACGAGGACCGCAACCGGGCCCGATGGGCGATGCGCGGCAGGATGTCGACCAGGATCGCGCCGAACACGATCAGCGGCATCCGGATGTAGCTCGGAAGCAGGTCGTCGTCGGGATCACGGATCGGCAGATCCTCGATCAGGGCCAGCACGACCATCGCTATCGCCATGACCGCGCCGATCGCCCACGCCAGCCAGAACTGGCGCGCAGCCTGGCGGAGCCCGCCGCCGTACCCGTTGCTCACGAGCACAGGATAATTCCAGATCGCCAGCGAATTCGGCACGGCCCCCGTCGGACGGTAGGATCGCCGATCGTGTCTACCCCTGATCTGCTTGTCGTCGGCTCCGGTTTCTTCGGCCTCACCATCGCTGAGCGGTGCGCCACCGAGCTCGACCTCAAGGTCCTCGTGCTGGAGCGTCGCTACCACCTCGGCGGCAACGCCTACAGCGAGTTCGAGCCCGAGACGGGCATCGAGGTCCACAAGTACGGCACCCACCTGTTCCACACCTCCAACGAGCGCGTGTGGGAGTACGTCAACCGGTTCACCGAGTTCACGAACTACCAGCACCGGGTCTTCGGCAAGTACGAGGGGCAGGTGTACTCGCTCCCGATGAACCTAGCGCTGATCAACACCTTCTTCGGCAAGAGCCACACGCCTGAGGAGGCGCGCGCCCTCATCGCCGAGCAGGCGAGCGAGATCGACACGAAGGATGCCAAGAACCTCGAGGAGAAGGCGATCAGCCTGATCGGGCGCCCCCTCTACGAGGCGTTCATCAAGGGCTACACCGCCAAGCAGTGGCAGACCGACCCCAAGGAGCTGAGCGCGGACATCATCACGCGCCTCCCGGTCCGCTACAACTTCGACAACCGCTACTTCAACGACAAGTACGAGGGCCTCCCCGTCAACGGCTACACCGCGTGGCTGGAGCGGATGGCCGACCACCCCAACATCGAGGTCCGGGTCGACACCGACTTCTTCGACGTCGCCGACGAGTTCAAGGGCAAGGTGCCGATCGTCTACACCGGCCCCGTCGACGAGTACTTCAACAACTCCGAGGGCCGGCTCTCGTGGCGCACGGTCGACCTCGAGGCCGAGGTCGTCGACGTCGACGACTACCAGGGCACCGGCGTCGTCAACGCCAACGATGCCGACGTCCCCTTCACCCGGGTCCTGGAGTTCAAGCACCTCCACCCCGAGCGCACCTACCTCCCCGGCAAGTCGGTCGTCGTCCACGAGTACAGCCGCTTCGCCGAGCCCGAGGACGAGCCGTACTACCCGATCAACACCGCCGAGGACCGCGAGAAGCTCCTGAAGTACCGCGACCTCGCCAAGAAGGAGCCGATGGTCCTCTTCGGCGGCCGGCTCGGGACCTACAAGTACCTCGACATGCACATGGCGATCGGCTCCGCCCTGTCGATGTACGACAACAAGATCAAGCCCCACTTCGCCGAGGGCGCCGCGTTCGCCAGCGGCGGCGTCGACCCCGACAACGACTGAGTACGACGCCGCGCTGCGCGCGCGGGTTTCCGCGCTGCGCGCGGGGCTGGGTTGGATGGGTTGTCGCCTGGGTGGGTGTGGCGGGCGGTGGTGTGGCTCTCGGCGCTGGGCGAGGCCCGGGGCGGGCTGCAAACCCTTGGCGCTGTGAAGCGTGTGAAGTCGTAACACCAGATGCTGTTCGGCTTCCGCGCCATCCCAGTCCGGCCTCGCGCCTCGTCCAGCGCTCGCGGGCCGGTTTCCCAGGCAGGGCAAGGCCCTCGGCGTCTCAGCACGCGCAGCACTCGTGCACTCCCAGACGTGCACCAGTTCGAGCCGCGAGCCGCGGTGCGTCGAGCTTGCGTTGCGACTTGTCAATGCCACCCCATACCTCGACAGCTCCAGGATCGCAGCCCGCTCGGCGGCGCAGCAGCGCGTGCATCACCACTCCCGCCCGGCCGCGCATCGGTGAGCCGATCACCCGTGCGGCGTTCGCTCCCAGCGACGCGTCCCGGTCCTCGTCCAGACCCTAGCAGCAGGGCTCTCGCTACGTAGCTCCAGCCCTGGCCGACCTCTGGTCTACCAGGTCGAGCAGGCCAGCCTTGTCGGTCGCGTCCACCCTTAGTCGAGACCGAGCCAGCACTCAGTCCCAGGACGCTTTTTTCCCTCATCGTGGCCCGCCGGCCCGCGATGTCCAGGGGCGTGATGGCTCGCCTCGGAGGAAGAGCCGGTGAGGCTCGCGGGTGGGGGCCGAGCAGCGGCCGGCGGGCCCCGACTTGCCCGCCCCGGACCTCGCCCCGCACCGGCCACACCACCGCCCGCCACTCCCACGGCTCTCGCGGCTCGGGGTGGATGGGTTACCTGTGTCGATACGGGGCTGAATCGTGCGGGAGAGGACCACCAGGCCCGTGGTCGGTCCACCCCTCCCAGAGCACCGACCCCGGATCACATGGGTGAACCCCATCCACCCCGCGCCGCGGGAGCCGTGGGAGTGGCGGGTGCGGCTCGCGGACGCGGTGCGGGGCGTGGCCTCCGGCGGGCAAGTCGGGGCCCGCCGGCTGCTCCTGCCGGCCTGTCGCAGGAACCGCATCCGGCCTTCCTCCGACGCGGGACATCCAGCCTGTGTGCCATCCGGGCCGGCGGGCCACGGTTTGCAGCCCGCTGGAGGCCACGCCCCGCACCGCCGACCGCCAGCCGCACCCGCCACACCCACCAGGCGACAACCCACCAACCCCAGCCCCCGCGCGCAGCGCGGAAGACACCGCGCGCGAAGCGCGCGGCTACTCCACGAAGGGTGCTTCGCCCGACAGGGTGACGTCGCTGAAGATCATCGGGTGGTCGGAGACCCGGTTGACGAGCCCGCCGTCCATCCGGACGTAGCCGGAGAAGCCGACGCCCGGGGTGGAGCCGAAGATCCAGTCGATGCCGTGGTTGGCGGGCAGCTGGCACGGTGAGCCGATGCCGCCGTTGGCTGCTTGGGCGTTCGCTCCGACGGTGACGCGGCAGAAGGCCTCTGCCTTCTCGTTGAAGTCGCCCACGAGGAACGTCGGGATGCCGAGCTGGCTGGGGGTCTCCGGCGCCTGGAGGTCGTTCATCAGAGCGATCTCCTTGGCGGTCGCGACGTCACGCCAGTGTTGGGCCGGACCACGAACGCTGGCCGGGTTGTGGATGCTGATGAACCAGGCCAGGCGGCCGGTCTCCCGATGCTTGAGGAGCACGTAGGGCATCGGCACCAGGTTGCCGTGGAAGTAGGGGATCGGGATCGTGTGCGCCTCGACCATCTCGAACACAGCGGTGTTCCACGCAACCGAATTGCGCACCGCGTTGTTGCCCAGCTGTAGTCCGGGGTAGGCGGCCCAGCCGCCGCCCGTCATCGACATGAAGGAGTTGTACTGCTCCTTCTCGAGCTCCTGGAACCCGACGACGCTGATGTTGTTGCCGCGGAGCAGCTGGAGCGCCCAACCCGTGCGGGCGATGCCGCCGGCCCAGCGGCAGCACTTGTTGCCGCCGGGCTTGGTGTGGGAGAACCCGAGGACGTTGAAGCTGGCGACCCGGAAGGTGGCGTTGTCGGCGGCGAGCCCGTCGGCGGCGAGCTGGACCCGGTTGCGCAGGATCCGCGACCGCTTCTTGTCGTCCTTCTTGTCGCCCTTGCCGTCGCCCTTGTTCTTGTCCTTGTCGTCGCCCTTGGTCTTGTCGGGCGGCGGTACGTCCGCGACGTTGTCGGTGCTGCCGGCCTCGACGCTGTCGGAGGCGCTGGCAGTGGTGGGGTCGGTGTCGTCCTTGGCCGTCGCGGGGTTGTTGGCCATCCCGAAGCGCGCGACCACGAGCAGTGCTGCAACCAGCACCATGATGCCGAGGACAGGGAGCAGGCGTGCGCGGCGCGGCTGTTCGTGCTTGCCCACTTCTCCCGGCTTCCCTCCCGTGACACCGACATGGCTCGGTGCAGTGATCAACCTTACTCGACCCGTTGGGCTACGGCCGATTGCCGCGCCTTCCGCGGGTTTCGTGCGCCACGCCCGGTCCCACTGACCCCAGCAGTCCCAAGGTAAAGGGTTATCCTGCTGAGGAACGGGGTTCCACGAACCTCACCTGCCGTCTAGTCCGTCCGGGAGATCCGTGCGCCGCGTATCGCTGCTGCTCGTTGCCGTTCTGTCGCTCTCGTTCGTGCTGGTCCCGGCCTCGGCGATGGGCCCGCGTGGCGGGGCGGTGTTCAACACTCCCCAATCCCTACGGCGACGACGCGGCCAACTACCGGATCGTCAAGAAGGTCGAGCACGCGATCCGCAACACGGTGCGGACGCGGAAGCACCCCCACCCGGTGATCCACATCTCGACGTACCTCCTGGACCGCCCGACCACCGTCAAGACCCTGATCGCGGCCTGCCGCCGCGGCGTCCAGGTGCGGGTGATCCTCGACGAGGACATCGAGAGCCGCCCCTCCCGCAAGCTGATCACGGCGCTCAACGCCGACAACGTGCGCAGGCGGGGGCAGGACCCGCGGGCCGGCAGGTGCAACCGCCCGCTGCGCTCCGACCACGGCGGACTCCGGGTGCAGCCGGGTGCCGACGCCGATGACACCGAGCTCGATCTCTTCACGCCGCGCCAGGCCGTGCGCAGCGTCGAGGCGCCCAAGCGCAACTCGTTCACGTGGGGCAGGGACGGGAGCTACGTCAAGAGGTGCGAAGGCAGCTGCCGCGGCAAGGGCGGCAACATGCACAGCAAGTTCTACCTCTTCAGCCAGCACCAAGAAGTCCCACCACGTCGTCATGGTGAGCTCGTCCAACCTCAACCGCGGCGGCGCGAAGCTCGGCTGGAACGACATGTACGTCGTCAAGAGGCGCAAGGAGCTCTACCGCGGGTTCAAGGCGATGCACCGGCTGATGACCGACGACGTCAGGGCCGGCGGCGACAAGGTGCAGATCAACGCCGGGCCCTTCATCGCTCGGTTCTTCCCGATGCGCAACGCCAGCAAGTAGACCGACCCGACCCTGCGCGACCTGAAGAAGATCCGGTGCCGCAGTGCTTTCGGCCGCACCCGGGTCCACATCTCGATGTTCTACTGGAAGGGCAAGCGCGGCTCCTACCTGCTCGACAAGGTCGCCGACCTCGCCCGGAACGGCTGCAAGGTGCGGATCGTCTACGGCGCTCCGTCGCGGCTGCTCGCGGAGCGGATGCGCAATCTCGCTCGAAAGTCATCTGATCAATCTGTGGGACAGCCGCTGGGACTACAACGACGACGGCTTGAACGAGGTCCGCACCCACGCCGAAGTACGTCCTGGTGAAGGGCACGGTCGGCAAGGACCGCCGCGCCTACCGAGTGTGGACCGGGTCCCAGAACTGGGTCGCCGGGTCGCTGTCGCGCAGCGACGAGACTGACGCTCAACATCGGGCTGCGGTCGGCGTACGAGAGCTACCGGAAGAACTGGGACACGATCCGCGACCACTCGCGGCGGCTGCCGTACGACGTCTACGGCCGCTGACGGGGGATTCCGATCTCCGGCGCCATCGCTGACCCCACTAGAGTCAGCCCCGACATGAGCATGACCGGTTCCCCTGCCACGGCCCAGCGGGTGGTGCTGCACATCGGCACCCCGAAGAGCGGCACCACCTTCCTGCAGCGCGCACTGTGGCGCCACCGCGAGCAGCTCGACGCGATGGGCGTGACCTGCGCCGGCGACCGCCACTACGAGATGTTCCACGCGGCGATCGAGCTGCGCGGCTCGTATGCCTTCTGGGGCAGGGACAAGGAGGAGCTCGCGGGCACCTGGCAGCGGCTCAGCGACGCCGCCCGCGACTACCCGGGCATCACGATCATGAGCCACGAGCTGCTCGGCGCGGCTCGTCGCGAGCAGGTCGACACCGGGCTGGCCGCGCTCGAGGGCCTCGACGTGCACCTGGTGGTGACCGCCCGTGACCTGGCCCGCCAGGTCGCGTCGGACTGGCAGGAGCGGGTCAAGAACGGCAACCCGGTGACGTTCGCGGACTTCTGCGCCAACGTCGGGCTGGAGCGCCAGAACGGCTTCTGGCGCAACCAGCACCTGATCGGGATCCTCGACCGCTGGGCGCGCAACGTGCCGCCCGAGAACGTGCACCTCGTCGTCGGGCCGCCGCCGGGCGCGGCACCCGACGTGCTGTGGCGGCGGTTCGGCGACGCTGCCGGCTTCGACGCCAGTGCCGCTCGACCCGACGATCGAGGAGCCGACGGCCAACCAGACCCTGGGCGCGGTCCAGGTGGCGGTGCTGCGTCGCGTCAACGAGGTGCTGGACGGTCGGATCCAGCAGCCCGCCTACAGCAAGGTCGTCAAGCGGGTCTTCGCCCAGTCGATCCTGGCCGGTCAGGCGTCGGCGCCGGCCCAGTGCCCGCCGGACCTCGTCGAGAGGCTGGGACAGATCGCGACCCAGCAGAACAGCCGGATCACCCGGCGCGGCTACCAGGTCCACGGCGACCTCCAGGAGCTGGTGCCGCCACCCGGCGACGGACCGTGGACGGACCCCGACTCGGTCGACCCCGCGCTGGAGGCGGCCGCGGCCGTCGCGGCGATCGCGGAGCTCCTCGTCGAGAAGGCCGAGCCCGAGCCCGAGCCCGACCCCGGCCTGGTGCCGACCGCCCGTCGCGTCGGAGGCCGGGTACGCCGTCGCCTCGCCCGGATCCGTGGCTAGGCCGATGATGGCGAGACGCGACCGGCGGCCCCGCGTGTTCCTCCACGTCGGCAGCCCGAAGACCGGCACCACGTTCCTCCAGGACGTCCTCTGGTCGCAGCGGGCGACGGCGGGGGAGCAGGGGCTGCTGCTGCCGGGCGAGCGCTTCCACGACCACTTCCTGGCCACCCTCGACGTCCGCGGCCTGGCCGACGACCCGACCCACCCCGAGCGGGCCCGCGGGATGTGGGACCGGCTGGTCGCCGAGGCCCTCGACTGGGACGGCACCGTGCTGATCTCCCACGAGCTCTTCGCCGGCGCCACCGCGGAGCAGGCTCGCCGTGCGGTCGAGACGCTCGCCGACCGGGCCGAGGTGCACGTCGTCGTCACCGCCCGCGACCACGTCCGGCAGATCAGCGCCGAGTGGCAGGAGCACGTCAAGCACCGCTCGGCCGCGACCTTCGGCGACTTCGTCCGGGAGGTGCGCGACGACACGGCGCGCACCAGCTGGTTCTGGCAGGTGCAGGACTACGCCGGGGTCCTCGAGCGCTGGGGCGCCGACCTGCCGCCCGACCAGCTGCACGTCGTGACCGTGCCGCCGTCGGGCTCGGACCCGACCATCCTGTGGGATCGCTTCGCCGGGCTGCTCGGCGTCGACCCGGCCGCGTTCGACACCGAGCTGGAGCGCTCGAACACCTCGCTCGGCGCGGAGCAGGCGGAGCTGCTCCGGCGGGTCAACCTCGAGCTCGGTGACCGGCTGCCGCTGCCCGGCCCCTACCCGCTCGTCGTCAAGAACGTCCTCGCCCACCGGATCCTCGAGCCGCGCACCGGCACCAGGCTGGCGCTCGATGCAGCGGACCAGGAGTTCGCGGCCGACGCGGGGCGCGGCATCACGGAGCGGATCGCGGCCATGGGTGCCGACGTCGTCGGCGACCTCGCCGACCTGGTGCCGGTGGCCGGGGGAGCACCCGGTGGGGACGCGTACGCCGTACCCACCGATGCCACGCTCCTCGCGGAGAGCGTGGCGACGATCGCGGACCTGCTGGTGGTGCTCAACGAGCGCCGGTCCGCCGTCCAACGGGCCGACGACCTGACGACGACCGCCCAGGAGAAGCCGGTGCGCTTCGCGCTGGTCCAGGCGAGCGAGAACCGCCCGCTGCTGCGCAAGCTGAGGGGCGCCTATCGCGCCGCCAGGAACCGCCGTCGCGGCGACCGTCTCGGCGACCCCGGCGCCTGAGTCACGCCACGGAGCTTTCGCTCGATCGACCCGCCGAGACATGGCTCGGACGGGCTAGCGGCATGCACCAAAGGGACCACTGGGACGCCTGAGGGGTTGCGTGATCCAAGTAACTGGTGTGAAACTCGCATCCTGACACGCATCTGGTCGCAACCTCGGTAGCGACACGCCGAGCAGTGAGGAAATCTCTCGTGTGGAATCCCCGACGCTCCCAGGCCGCACGAATGGGAGCCCTCCTCCTCGTCGGCGCTCTCGGTCTCGGCCTGAGCCCGTCCGCCACCGCGACCCCGGCGCGCGCCGCCGCGTCCGACCCCGCTCCGGTCGCGAGCAAGGTGCGGATCGCGACGTTCAACACGGCTGCGATGTCGTCCACGCGGCAGGGGTTCAACGACGTCAAGGACCTGCTCGCCGCCGGCACGGACATCGTCGCGCTCCAGGAGATGTCGAGCTGGGCGCGTCGTGAGCGGGTCCGCATCCGGCTGCTGGACTGCGCCACCTGCACATGGGACGGCTGGATCCCGGTCCCCGCGGTCCAGGGTGGCCAGCCCATCCTGTGGCGCTCCGACAAGTTCACGTTCCTCGGCCGAGACTGGATCGAGGTCGCACCGGAGACCTTCGTCGGCGACCGCGGCGCGGGCCCGTCGACGATGCACGCGAAGTACGTCGTCCGCGTCCGGCTGCTCGACAAGCTCACGGGCCGCACGATCTGGATCCTCAACAACCACTTCGTGCCGACCGTCCAGGACTCCGACGGCGGCCGCAACGGGAACGTACGACGGACCCGGCTCTACGCGCGGCACATGTCGGGGCTCCAGGGCGTGATCGATCGGATCCGCACGGAGGAGGGCGGCGGTCTGGTGTTCGTGACCGGCGACTTCAACGTCAACTACCGCAACGACAAGATCCGCCAGGACCCGATCTTCCCGTACGCCGCGCTCGGCACCCGCGCGCTGCGCTCGAGCTACTACAAGCTCGGTGAGCCCGCGACCGGCACCCACGTGCTCGACAACGGCTTCGACAAGCGCCTCATCGACTACGTCAACTTCAAGCCGACCCGGCGCGTGATCGCCACCGGCCAGCGGATCATGCGGGGCATGAACTCCGACCACCGTCCGCTGATCGTCGACTTCAAGATCACGACGCGCGGCTGCTGGGTGCGCGGCGAGCTGATCTGCTGAGGTCCGTCGCGGCTACCGGTGCGAGTGGTTCCTGACCGTCGCCCAGTACTGCACGTAGCGGCGCCACAGGCTCGCGCTGTGGATGTTCACCGTGTTCTCGTCACCCCGGTTGAGCGAGCCGTTGGACCAGTTGGCGGTGCCGGTCCACACGCCGTGGTAGCGCCGGTTGGTGCCGTACGTCCCGCGGACGGCGATGCACTTCATGTGGGTGCGGGTGTTGACCTCGCCGTCCTCGTCGGTGTCGATCGACTGTCCCAGAACTCGATCAGGCCGGCGCGCCGCGCGTCGCGCATCTTCCGTCCCAGATCGCGGTCGACGGCGCCGATGATGATCTTCACCTTGCAGCCGTGCCGCGCCAGGTTGCGGATCTTGTCCCAGAGGTAGTTGCCGCGGTAGCCGTTCCACCAGAACTGCTGGATGTGCAGCGAGGTCGGCCCGAAAGCGCTGGAGCACTTGATCTTGCGCAGGTCCTTCAGAAGGGGGTCGCGGTCCTTGCCGCCGGCGATCGGGAAGATCCGCGTCGTGTAGGGGCCGTCCATGAGCTCGAGCAGCTGGGGCCGGCCCGCCTCTGCGCGGTCATCAGCCGGTGCACGCGCACCATGAACTCGAACGTCTTCGGCCGGTTCTTCATCACGACCAGGTCGTTCCATCCTGCGTTGGTGCCGCCGGAGTTCAGGTTGGACGACGACACCATGACGACGTTGTTCGCCGTACCGCTGTGGGACATGGCGTAGAACTTCGAGTGCATGTTCGCGTCGGCGGCGCCGCGGCAGCTGCCGGAGCACTTGAGGACGTAGCTGCCGTCCCTGCCCCAGGTGACCGCCCGTCCGGTCGGTGCCGCGGACACTCGCCGAGACCTGGCGGCTCGTCATCAGCGGGATCCCCTGATCGCGCTGGCGGAGGCCGCCATGGTCGGCCGGGAGCGCCCGGTTGCACCGACCGGCACGTGGGTCGTTGTCGGCCACGCCATCACGGTTCCTGTCCCGGACGTTGTCGGCGTTGAGGACCGTCACGAGGCTGCGGAACGGACGCGAGGACCACGTCGCGGTCGATGATCACCCGCACCGACACGCCGCGACGACAAGCGTCGATGAGCGCGTCCGCGCTCAGCCTGCGGTCGAAGAGGAAGTTGGTCACCAAGATGATGGGATGCGGGTCGCGCGCGGTCGGCCGGACGTGCCGGAACGCCTCCTCGACCTTGCTGACGATGCGGTTGTTCTCCGCCTCGGTGCCCCACGGGTTCGGCACGTTGAACGTCGGAGCGCCGCCGGGCTCATAGCCGCTGGCGGTCGGCGACGGGGGCATCAGCGTCAACGGCAGCAGGATCGCCAGCAGTGCTGCGGCTCGGCGCATGGACAGGTCCCCCAGACGTCTGATCGCGGGTGACGGGAGCCGACCCCACAAGACGAGGGTACGGGTTGGCGGCTCGGAGCCCCTGCTAGGTTGACCGACGTGTCGCAGGGGAGCGAGAACGAGAAGCAACCGACCGTCCACCTGGTCTCGACGGCAGGCCACCCGAACTTCGGTGACGAGTTCATCGCCGCGTCGTGGTTGCGGTTCCTGGCCGAGCGCCAGCCCGACACCGACGTGGTCCTGGACTGCCCCGATCCTGGGATGGCGGCGTTCCTCTTCGAGGGCCTGCACCCCCGGGTGAAGTTCACCAACCTGCTGTGGCGGGTCAGCTGGATGACGATGGATTCCGATCCCGACGAGGGTGACGAGATCGTCGACCGGCTGGTCACCGATCTCGGCAGCCCGGCGTTCGACTACGGGCTGATCGAGCTCCGCCGCGCCACCACGGTGCACCTGATCGGCGGCGGCCACATCACCTCGAACTGGCTGCACCACGGGCGCCTCGTGCGCGCCGCCCGCCGGCTCGCCGAGGTGAGTGGCGCGCGCTTCGTCGCGACCGGCCTCGGCCTGATGCCGCCGATCGACCCGGCGCGGATCCGCGACGACCTGGCCGCCGCCGACCACGCCACGGTGCGCGACAGTGCGAGCGCCGAGATCGCCGGCGTCGAGCTCGGCGTCAACGACGCGTTCCTCGGCCTCCCGAGGATCCCCGGCTTCGGGACCCGGCCCGACCCGACCGGCCAGCCCGGCGACGTGTGGATCAGCATCCAGTGCGACCTCGCCGAGCCCGAGATCTTCGAGGCCAACGTGGCCGCGGTGCGGGCGATGCTCGAGAGCGGGCGGTTCGACGGCCGCACGATCCGCTACCTGGAGTCGATCCCCGGCACGACCGCGACCGCCGGGCCTACGACCTGCTCGCCGACCTGATCCCGGAGGAGAACTTCATGTCCTTCGTCCGGCTCTGGCACGAGGGCTTCCCGGGTCTCCCGCTGCAGACCTGGATCACCACGCGCTACCACTTCCACCAGCTGGCAGCCGCGGTGGGCGCCGACGGCGTCGCGATCGAGATCGACGACTCCTACTACCGCACCAAGCACCAGTCGCTCGCGGAGCTCGGCACCGGCTTCGCGATCGCGCCGGTCGGCACCGAGAAGCTGCCCGACCCCGCGAGCGACCCGGAGTTCCGGCTCAAGGCCGGTCGCCTGCACCGGGCCAAGCTCGACGAGGCCGAGGCGCTCTACCCGCGCTCGAGGAAGCCCCAGGCTCCGCCCAGCGGAATCGCGTCACTCGGACCAGGTAGCGACGATTCGGCACACGTGCGGGTCCTCGGTGCGGAAGGGCGCCAGCCCGGTGCCGGCCTCCCGGTGCACGACCCGCCCGCCGTTCGCCTCGATCTCGGCCTGCACCGGTCGGGATCGAGGTAGCGGCGGAAGTGCTTGCCGGAAGACGTGGTGACGCTGCGCGGTCGCTGCTCGGTGCGGAACTCGAGGAACAGGCGGCCGCCCCTGCGCAGCGACATCGACGCCATCCGCCAGAAGTTCTCGCGACCGCGATCCTCCAAGGCGTGGAGCACGAACCGCGCGTAGAGGTCGACGGGCCGGTCCACCCGGCTGAGCCGGGCGCCGATCGCCAGCGCGTCGCGGGTGTCGTAGAAGTTGAGCGGCTCGAAGCGACGTTCGGCGCCCTCCGCGCGCCCGCCGCTGAGCGCGCAGCATCGGCTCCCGAGGCTGTAGTCGACAGCCGATGACCGGGCGGCCGGTACGGGCGAACAGCCGGGAGTCGCGCCCGCCGCCACACGCCGATGTCGACGAGCGTCGCGTCCGACGGGAACTCGCTGTCGACCCAGCTGCGCGAACGGCGACGGCTTCTTGGGCGAGGCGCTTGCCGTGGGCGGCGTTGAACGCGTCCCACTGCTTCCGGTGGGTGAGCAGACCGCCGAACAACCGCCGATCCGGCGCTTGAGCCACGCGGGGCTTCGTACTGGAACGCGGGATCAGGCATCCGCCAGCCCTCGCCGTACGCCGCGGCGAGCATCGCGTCCGGGTCGGCCGGCGCCGCCACCCGGTGGCCGAGAGCTCGACCTGGAGACCGGCAGGATCGTCGTCGCGGGTCAGCCGAAGCCGATGTCCATGCGGGTGTGGAACGTGTCGCCGATCCAGAAGGCGGTGAAGATGTCGATGTGGCCGGGTCGATCCGTCGGCCATCACCGACCCGGACGTTGAGCCGCGAGCCGGAGCCCCGGCGTACGACCCAACCGTGCTCGGTCAGCACCCGTTGGATCCGGAAGCTCTCGCGTGCGATGTCGACCGGCGCTTCGTGTGCTGACACGTAGGCGATGTCGACGTCGTTGTCGTAGCCGATCAGCTGACCGTTGCGGACGGCCCCGAGCAGCGTGCCGTAGGCGATGTACGCGGGCACGCCGCACTTGTTCTGCATCGCGTCGAGAAGGTCGGACACGTGCTGCATCAGCTCGTCGACCTGCTGCGATCCCTCGCTGTCGAGCCGGACGATCATCCGTCCCCACTTGTCGAGGATCAGCGGCCGGCCGTCCTTGTTGAGGATCGAGACCGGGTCGCCGCCTCGCCCAGCGTGACCGAGGTCGACCCGACGACCTCCTGGGTGACGTGATCGCGCAGCTCGACGTCGGCAGTTCCGTTGAGGTAGGAGCGGAGCGCCTTCGGCCACTCGCAGACGAAGGACGCCTGGCGCTGGCGCATGTCGCGTGTCGGGTGTAGGGACCAGACGTGCAGACCGTTGATGACGACGTCGTGGGTGCGATCGACGGTCCAGCTCACCACGGACGGTGATGCCGCGATCCGTGGCCGTCAGCTGGGCGGAAGGGTTCGATGCCATCAGGTCAGCTGCTCCGTCGCGACAGCGCGCGGCGCAGCCGCCGGCCTACGCGCGGCGCCGACCCGCTTCGCGGCGCGGGCGCGCATCCGGTCGCGCTGCAGTGTCAGCGTGCGTACGTCGGTCAGCATCCGTTCGATCGCGACCAGCGCGGAGTCGAGCACCTCGGCGTCCGAGACGTCCGACGGGTGGCGCAGCTCGGGGTCCTGGGAAGCGGGCACCAGCTCCTCGAGGTCTCCCACGACGTCGTAGCCGGCCGACCGGATCGCCTCGATGGCCTTGCTTCCACGCGCGGACAGCACCTCGGCCTGTTCCGGCCGCAGCGTGAAACGCGCGCCGCTCTGCGCAAGCAGGACATCGTGCGCGAAGTAGCCACGCAGCCAACGGTGCCGCTCGGGCGCGTCGTCCAGCGGCGCCGCGAGGCGCGGCTTCAGCCGCGCAGCAGCTCGGCCTGGACGACGCCGAGCGACTGGTTGCTGAACGCGGCGCCGAGATCGAGGGTGTCGGGATCGACCTGGACGACCGAGCAGAAGCGGCGCAGGAGCAGGTCGCGGGGTGCGCCGGCCTGGGGGACGGTCACGACGTGGACGCGAGCGGGCGGGAGTGCGGCGCCCCACCGCTCCAAGCGTCCCGACGATGTCGTGGGCGTTCCAGCCCCACGGGCGGGGAGTCGGTTGCGATCGGCGCGACGGAGGAAGTCGTCGAGGGTGAGGTCGAGCCCCATCTTCAGCGATTCCTGCCAGTCCGCAGCGAACTGGCGGACGTAGTCGCGAGCAGTCAGGACGACGTGGACCTCGGCCGGTGCCAGTCGCTCGATCGCGGCTCGCGCCTGTTCCTCCGTGGCCATTCCGAAGAACTCGTGGCTGATGATCCCGACGCCTGGCCACTCGGCCAGCTCGGCCACCAGCCGGTCCCACGCCTCGGCCCGGTCGAGACGCCGCGGGTGCTTCGTGACCCCGCGCACGACCTGGGACGCGTGCAGGTGGTCGCGCGCGGTCGCGCCGGGGTAGAGGACGCCCTGCGTCCGGAGCGCCTCGCGGTTATGGCGCATGACCCCCTGGAGGAAGGTGGTGCCGGTCTTGGGCGCGCCGACGTGGAAGTAGACCTGAGTTGCCATGTCGTCCCTGATGTCACTCTCTCGCAAGTACGTCGACGTCGATGCGCTGGGCTCGTCGGTTCGACCTCACAAGGATGCCGAGTAGCGCTTCAGGCGATCAGTCAGCAGTTCCTTGTCCTGCTGGGCCAGCGGAACGAGCAGCTCCTGGACGATGTCGGTCAGCTCAGCCAGCCGCATGTTGAGGCGCCTGCCCTCCTGAAGCTCGGCCTCCACCTCGGCGAGGCGCTGCTCGAGCCCTCCGCCGCGACGGATCGCTCGGCCGACGCGACCCTTGAGGTCCGGTGAGGAGGTCGCCTTGAGCGCGTCCTCAACGGCGCTGAGCCGCTCTTCGATGACGCGCAACCGGTCCTCGACGCCACGTGGACCGGGCTCGTCAGATGGCTTGCTCACTGCTACCTCAACTCGTCGTGACTCGGCGGCTGCACCCGACTCGCGGCAGCCAGCGCCAGACTATAACGGCGGGGTCGAGGCACGTCGTGCCGCGGTCGTGGTGCCCCACCAGCCGCTCTGCGCGTGGAGTTGAGTTCCTGATCGACCGGATGAAAGGATCCCGTCCCGTGCCCAGGACCGTGCTCACCTTCGGAACCTTCGACGTCTTCCACGTCGGACACCTCAACGTGATCGAGCGCGCCGCGGCCCTGGGAGACCGGCTCGTCGTGGGTGTGTCCTCCGACGCTCTGAACGAGCGGAAGAAGGGGCGGGCTCCGGTTTTTCCCGAGCACGAGCGGATGGCGATCGTCCGTGCGCTCGCCGCGGTGGATGACGTCTTCCTCGAGGAGTCGCTCGAAGGCAAGCGGCGACTACCTCAACGCCAACGGGGCCGACGTCCTCGTGATGGGGGACGACTGGGAGGGCAAGTTCGACGAGTTCCGCGACATCTGCGACGTCGTCTACCTGGCCCGGACGCCGGCCATCTCCACGACAGCGGTCATCGAGCGCATCTCGACCCGCTAGCTCGTCGGCGGCGCCGAACGCGTCCTGAGCGACGAGATCTCGGCACCCAGCGGCATCGCCTGTCGCACCAGGCCGATGATCTCGGTCAGGGCGAGGCCGACCTCCGGCGTCCGGTCGCGGAGCTGGCGTTCGAGCTGCGCCTTCCGGTCGAGCCCGTCGCCCTCGGGGTCGTCGTCCGGCCCGTCGTCCTCGGGCTCGTCGTCGCCGGAGCTCGTCGCCGGAGTCGTCCGTGACCGGCGCGCTCTCGTCGTACCCGTGGTCCTCGCGGAGCGCTGCGACCTTGTCCTCGAGCGTGCCGATCGCCTCGACGAGACCCTTGCGCGCCCAGGCCGCGGCGAAGAGCAGCTCCTCGTCGGTCGGCGTCTCGAGCGCGGCGGACACGTCCTTCCCGACCTTCGTCACCGGCAGGTCGTCGAGGCTGCCGACGAGGCGTACGCCGCTCGTATCGATCGCCTCCCGCACCCGGTTGTTCCACCGGGCCGACAAGTTGCGGCCGGGCCGGTTGAGGGTGACCTTGCGCTCCTGGTCGGCGCGCTCGCCGAGGATGTCGCGGGCGAGGAGCGCCTTCATGGTGCGCAGGTACTCCGTGCGGCTGACCGGCCCGAGCTCGAGGTTGAGCAGGCGCATCAGCTCGCTCGACGGCAGCCCGAGCGAGGAGTTGCTCTCGACGGCGCGCTCGCGGCAGCGGGACGGGTTGATGCCGATGACACCGGCGAACCGCTTCCAGAGCAGGTCGGGATCGTCGCTGCGGTAGGGGACCGTGACGACGTGGAAGCGGTCGGCGCCCACCAGCGGCACCCACGTGTCGATCATCCGCGGGACACCCATCGCCCGATCGATCATCCGTTCGGGACGGCTCGCCGGCGTGCCGTCCTTCTCCACGACCTGCCGGAGACCCCAGATCAGCCGGCGGAGGGGGACCTCGGCGCCGTTGCGGCAGTTGGTCTGCCACTGCGACCGCAGCACGGAGGCGGTGTCGCGGACGGTCAGTACGACGTGCACGTCGGCGTCGCCGAGCGAGGCCACGATCCGCTCGGCAGCCGCGGGCTTGGCCCAGCACAGGAACTCCATCGACACGATCGTGGCCTTGCCGCGGTGCGCCGTCATCTCCTCGGCGAGCCGGTCCCAGCGGCCCTCGGCGGCACCGACCACGTCGTTCTGCTGCCCGTCCGGCTCGCGGGCGTAGCTCAGGGCGTCGTGGGTGGCGAGCACGACGTCGCGCCAGCTGCGACCCGGCAGCAGGAAGCCGTTCTGGGCGAGCACCTCACGGTTGGCGGCCATCAGCCGCTGGAGGTACGTCGTCCCGGTGCTCGGGCCGCCGATGTGGAGGTAGACGGGCGCGGGCCGGTCGCGCCGATCCAGCCATCGCGGGGCCATGTGGCGGACCCTATCAACGCGCGGAGAAGCCCGAAATCCGAACCCTCAGTGGCGTCCGCGGCCGCGTGCCCGGCGGGCTTCGGTGAGGTCGACGCCAGCGGTCGCGCGGATCATCGTCGCCAGCTCCTGGACCGCGGCGTCCACGTCGGCCGGGCGGTCCGCCGCGGGTGTCGCGCCGAGCCCGACCAGGCTGGCGCGGACGGTCCCCGCCGCCTCGAGCAGCTCCGCATCCGTCGGCGGCGGGACCGACGCCGCGTCCGTCGGCGGCTGGGTCGGGAGATCCTGGTCGAGGTCGCCGATGACCCTGACGCCCGCGCCGCGGATCGCCTCGGCGGTCCTGCTGTTCCACGCCGAGGAGACCGCAAGCCCCGGCCCGTCGAGCCGGACCCGGGCCTCGGTCCCGGCCCGCGCCTCGAGGTCGGGCGCGACGACTGCCCGGATGAGACGACCGCAGTCGTCGGGCACCTCCGGGCCGAGCACCTCGTTGATCCTGCGGAGCAGCTCGCAGGACGGATAGCCGAGCGACGGGTTGCTCCGGACGTCCGCCTCGACGACGACGGACGGATCCACTCCGGCCGCCTCCGCGAACCGGCGCCAGAGGAGGAGCCGGTCAGGGGTCGAGTGCGGCACGGTCACGACCTGGAGCCGGTCCGCCCCGACGACGCCGACCCAGACGTCGAGCATCCGCGCCAAGCCCTGCGTGCGCTCGAAGACCCGCGCGGCGGGCGAGGGGCGGCCGTCTCGAGCCACTCTCCGATGGACTCGGCGAACTGCGGCCACCGGACCGTGTTGCCGTTGCGGCACCGGGTCTGCCACTGGGCGGGCATGGTGCGCGCGGCATCGCGCACGGTCAGGATCACGTCGACCTCGACCTCGAGGGTGTCGAGCAGCCGTTGCGCCGCGGCGCGGTCGAGGAAGCTCAGGAACTCCCAGGACACGAGAGAGGCGCGGCCGTCGTACTCCTGGACGGCGCCGAGCAGCCGGCGCGACATCCGCGCCTGCCGACCCGTGTGACCGGGCTCGTGCGCTCCGGCGAGGATGCTCCGCAGACCGGCTCCCTGGTCGCTCGGCACCAGGAAGCCGTGCTGGCCGAGCAGCGCCCGATGGTCGGCCAACAGCTGCTGGAGGAAGGTCGTTCCGGTCTTCATCGCACCGATGTGCAGCACGATCCGCGGGGCTCCCGAGCCGGAATGTGACGCATTCGGCACCGGCGGAGAGTAGCAGGCGATTCACGGTCAGCCACCGCTCCGCTGATACCTTGATCTACGTCCATTATCGGTCAAGTCGAAGGAACACGCCCACGTGAGCGAAGCCGCCACTGCCACCTCCCCGTCGCCCGTCGACGAAGGATTCCGGGTCGTGCAACGGCTGGTCCTGCCGGCTGACCAGGAGCTCGACGTCCAGTCGCTCTACGTCAGCGGGGTCACCAGCATCTCCTCCGGCAACGACTCGATGTCGCGCCAGTCCGGCGGCGACTACGAGAGCCGTGAGGAAGAGCCCGAGAGCGACGACGACGCCAGCAGCTCCGAGGGCAGTGCCGGCATGTCCGGCTTCGGCCGGCTCACCGACGGCGCCGGCGTGGCGGTCGACCCGCAGCGGCGGGTGACCCTCGGCACCTACTTCAACGCGTTCCCGGCCAGCTACTGGCGGCGGTGGACCGAGTTCTCCTCGGTCCGGCTGACCACCCGGCTCCGCGGCCACGGGTCCGTCATCGTCTACCGGTCGACGGCCAAGGGCCACGTCGTCCGCGCCGACTCCTACCGGATCGACAGTGACGAGACCCAGACCGTCACCTTCGACCTGCCGCTCAAGCCCTTCATCGACGGTGGCTGGTACTGGTTCGACCTCGAGGGCGGCCACGGCGAGCTGGTCCTCGAGGACGCCAACTGGGGCTTCGAGACCGAGCGCGTGCGCAGTGGTCGGATCACCATCGGCATCACGACGTTCAACCGACCCGACTTCTGTGTCGCGCAACTGGTCAACCTCGCGACCAACGCCGCGGTGCTCGACATCATCGACGAGATCGTGGTGGTCGACCAGGGCAGCCAGAAGGTCGTCGACGACGAGGGCTACGCGTCGGCTGCGGCCAACCTCGACAACAAGCTGCGGATCATCGAGCAGCCGAACCTCGGCGGCTCGGGCGGCTTCTCGCGGTCCATGAACGAGGCGACCTCGATGGGCGCGTCGGACTACGTCCTGCTCCTCGACGACGACGTCGTCTGCGAGCTCGAGGGCATCCTCCGCGCGGTCGCGTTCGCCGACCTCGTGAAGACGCCGTCACTGGTCGGTGGCCAGATGTTCAGCCTCTACGACCGCTCGGTCATGCACGCCTACGGCGAGGCGATCGCGAAGTACCGCTGGTTCTGGGGCCCGGTCGCGCCCAGCGTGCACGGCCACGACTTCGCCAAGAAGTCGCTGCGCAACACGTCCTGGATGCACCGCCGCATCGACGTCGACTACAACGGCTGGTGGATGTGCCTCATCCCCACCCAGGTCATCCGCGAGATCGGCCTGTCGCTCCCGATGTTCATCAAGTGGGACGACGCCGAGTTCGGCCTCCGCGCCGGCGCCGCGGGCTATCCGACGGTCACCCTCCCGGGTGTCGCGGTGTGGCACGTGCCGTGGACGGAGAAGGACGACACGCTCGACTGGCAGGCCTACTTCCACGAGCGCAACCGGCTCGTGTCGGGCCTGCTGCACTCGCCGTACCCCCACGGCGGCAAGCTGGTCCGCGAGAGCCTCGAGAACCACACCAAGCGGTTGATGTCGATGCAGTACGGCACCGGCGAGACCATCCTGCTGGCGCTCCAGGACGTCCTGGACGGCCCCGACCGGATGCACCACGACATCCTGCACCGGCTGTCCGAGGTCCGCGCGCTGCGTGACGAGTACGACGACGGCAAGTCCGAGGCCGAGCTCGACGCGTTCCCGTCCCCGCGGCGCAAGAAGCTCGAGAAGCGCGGCAAGGGCATCCCGGTCCCGTCGACGACGGTCGGCAAGGCCAAGATGGCCGCGACGGGCTTGATCCGCCAGGCGATGCCGACCCGTGAGCTGGCGGGCGAGCACCCCGAGGGCATCGTGCCTCACGTCGACCAGCGGTGGTACCGGCTGGCGCACTTCGACTCGGCGATCGTCTCGTCGGCCGATGGTGTCGCGGCCTCGTGGTACCGCCGTGACCCCGCCCAGTTCCGCGACCAGATGACGCGCTCGCTCAAGATGCACGCCAAGCTCTACCGCGAGTGGGACGAGCTGGCCGAGCGGTGGCGTTCCGCCCTGCCCGAGCTGACCTCGCCCGAGCGCTGGAAGCTGACCTTCGAAGGCATCGACGACGAATGATCCCGGATTCGGCGCTCGGCGTCGAGCGGCAGGTAAGCACGCGGGGGCAACGGACCGGCCGCCGTCGCCGGCGTTCGGATGTCACGCCCGAGGAGACCACCACTCCTCCGACCGACAGCGCGGGCGGGGGCTTCGCTGCGCCTCCGCCGCAACCCACCGTCGCCGAGCCCGCCTGGCCGGCACCCGAGGCGCCGATCCGCGGAGCCGAAGCCGGGGCCGGTGACGGCCTACGCCCCGCCGCCCGTGCTGGAGCCCGAGCCGGAGCTGGTGCCCGCCGCCCTGGGCGCGCCGGTCGAGGTCGACACGTCCGAGAACATCGACGACACGAGGGAGAACCCAGCGATCCGAGAGGCGCGCCAGGAGGCTCGCCGGGAGGAGCGCCGCGAGGAACGTCGGGAGCGCCGTCGCCAGAACAAGGCCGAGGCAGAGTCAGAGGCGGCCGAGGTGGCCGAGGTGGCCGAGGTCGCGCCGCCGGAGCCGGAGGTGCGCGTCGTACGCGACGTCGCCGCCATCCGCTCACGCCGCCGACCGCCAACAACGGCCTGCTCGCGGTCTTCCAGAAGCGCTACCTGCTCAAGCTGCTGGTCCGTCGCGAGATCAGTGCCCGCTACCAGGGCTCGTTCCTCGGCCTGCTGTGGTCCTACATCGGACCGATGTGCCAGTTCTTCGTCTACTGGTTCGTGATGGGGGCGATCCTCGGGCTCCACGACGAGGTCGAGAACTTCGGCATCCACATCTTTTCCGGCCTCGTGGTGGTCCACTTCTTCACCGAGACGTTCTCGGCCGGGACGCGGTCCATCGTGCGCAACAAGTCGATCATCGTGAAGCTGCCGCTGCCGCGGGAGATGTTCCCCGTGGCCTCGATGCTGGTGTCGCTGTTCCACGTCTTTCCCCAGCTGCTGATCCTGACCGTCGCCTGCCTGGCCTACGGCTGGATTCCCGACGCGGCCGGTATGGCGGCACTACTGCTGGCGCTGTTCATCGCGATGGTGCTCGGCACCGCCTGTGCGCTCATGTTCAGCGCCGCCAACGTCTTCTTCCGGGACTTCGGCAACATCGTCAGCATCCTGCTGCTGTTCGTCCGGTTCAGCGTGCCGATGATCTATCCCTACGCCTTCGTCGACGATCGGTTCGGCGCGGCAGCCAAGTACTACCTGTTCAACCCGCTGGCCGACTGCGTGCTGCTCGTCCAACGCGCGTTCTGGGTCGGCACCACCGAAGACCCTGCCGAGACCGCGCGGACCGACCTCCCGCCCGACCTGTTCATCTGGGGGCTCGTCATGGCGGGCGTGAGCGTCGTCGTGCTGGCGATCGGCCAGCTGGTGTTCAGCCGGCTCGAGTCCCGGATCCCGGAACGGTTGTGACGCGATGACCACCTCGATCGTGCTCGACGACGTCACCAAGACGTTCAAGCTGCGCTTCCACCGCACCATCAAGCAGATGTCGGTGGCCAAGATCCGCGGCCAGGAGACCAGTGCGGACTTCAAGGCCGTCGACGGCGTCTCGTTCACCGTCGAGCAAGGGGAGTCGATCGGCCTGATGGGCCTCAACGGCTCGGGCAAGAGCACGCTGCTCAAGGTGATCAGCGGAGTGATGAAGCCCGACGGCGGGTCGGTCCTCACCCGCGGCCGGATCGCCGGCCTGATCGCCACCGGCGCCGGCTTCCATCCGCAGCTCACCGGTCGCGAGAACCTCTTCCTCAACGCCGCGATCCTCGGCATGAGCGAGAAGGAGACCAACCGCAAGCTCGACGAGATCGTCGACTTCGCCGGGCTCGGTCACCGTCTCGACACCCAGGTCGGCCACTACTCCTCCGGCCAGAACGCCCGGCTCGGCTTCGCCATCGCGATCCACGTCGACTCCGACATCTTCCTCGCCGACGAGGCGCTGGCCGTCGGTGACAAGCCCTTCAAGCGCAAGTGCCTGGCGAAGATGCGCGAGATCCGCGAGAGCGGCCGCACCATCTTCTACGTCAGCCACGCCGCCGGCCAGGTCCGCCGGATGTGCGACCGGGTCATCGTCCTCGAGAACGGCCGGCTGGCCTTCGACGGCGACGTCGAGGCAGGCATCCACTTCCTCCACTACGACGGCGACGACGAGGAAGAGTTCGCCGACGAGGACACCGGCGACGACATCTGAGCTGGATTGGGCGAGCGTGTCGCGGATCGCTGCGGCACCGCACGCCAGCTCGCGCGCTTCGCCGCAGCGCGACACGCTGCCGGCCCGCGGTTGACGCGGTCATGGGTTGCGGCTGTCTAGCGGCAAGACGTCCGCGCCGTGGCGAGTTGCGAGCGAAGCACGCTCTGATCGGACTTGACAAATCTTGATTTGCTCGGCGTGTCGGCTGGTAATTACACGTTTGTAGTTACTCAGAACCTCTTCCCAGTGCCTGTGACGCGTGTGAAAGTTGCTACCTGTGTGACACCTTCCCCGCGCACAACTGGAGCAGATTCACCATGCTTGCGAGCCCGACGCAGAGCCCTGAGGGCGCTGACACCACCGCTGAGGCGGCTCCGGCCCGTGCGCTCACGGGCCGCCGCAGCCGGTACGTCTCGGCGTGCCAGCAGCTGTTGGCGCTCGGCCTGGTGCTCGCGGCGCTGACGCCCGCGGCGCGCACGATCACGATGGACGTTCGCCCCGCCTCGCCGACCGGTGCCCACCACCACGCCGGCGTCGCGCTGCGCTCGGCATCGGCGCCGGCGACGGTGCCGACCACGGTGATCGACCCCGACGTGGCGGAGTACAGCCTCACCGCACCCACGGGTGCGCGGCTGGCACCCGGAGCGCTGCGCGCCAGCAGCCGCCGTACGGCGACCGGCGGCCAGGAGCTGACCAGCGATGCCGTGCCCGTCCTCGGGTACGGCGCTGTCGGCGTCACCTGGCAGCACGGCCAGCAGGTCGCCGACGACGCGCTCGCGGTGCAGGCCCGCACGTTCCAGGACGGCGCGTGGTCGGACTGGACCGAGGTGCCCTACCACGACGACCACGGCCCGGACCCGGACAGCGACGAGGCCCGGCACGCACGCCCGGGCACCGAGCCGCTGCTGGTCGGCGAGGTGGACGAGGTGCAGGTCCGCATCGCGACCGACTCCTCCGCGCCGGCTGACATGAAGCTCGCCGTGATCGACCCGGGCGAGGCGACCACGACCGCGCGCGAGAAGCCCGCGATCGACACCGACACCCTCGGCGACGAGCACGGCCGGCACCTCGGACACCAGCGAGGGCGAGCTCTCGCTCCGCGCGTCGGTGACCGCTCCGAAGCCGAAGATCTTCTCCCGCGCGCAGTGGGGCGCCGACGAGAGCATGCGGGACGCGCCGTCGCTGCACTACTACGAGGTGCACGCGGGCTTCGTGCACCACACGGTCAACGCCAACGACTACACGCGCGCCCAGGTGCCGTCGATCATCCGCGGCATCTACGCCTACCACACGCGCTCCCAGGGCTGGAGCGACATCGGCTACAACTTCCTCGTCGACAAGTTCGGCCGGGTCTGGGAGGGGCGGTACGGCGGGGTCAACCGGCCGGTCGTCGGTGCCCACACCCTCGGCTACAACGACAACGCGTTCGCGGCCTCGGCCATCGGCAACTTCGAGACCGCGCGGCCGTCGCGGGCGATGATCCGGGCCTACGGGAGGCTGTTCGCCTGGAAGCTCTCGCTGCACGGCGTGAACGCCGCGGACGGCCGGCAGTACGTCACCTCCGACTACTTCAAGGCGATCAACGGCCACCGCGACGCGGGCGCCACCGCCTGTCCGGGCATCAACCTCTACAACCGGATCCCGCGGATCCGGGAGCTGGCGACCGCGGCGCAGCAGGGCTGGGGCGGGCGCGAGCTCGAGTCCAGCCTGATTCAGCAGCGCCCGGCCCGACCTGGTGCTGCGGCGCGCGGTCGACGGCAAGGTCTTCATCCGGCAGGTCGTGCCGACCGACACCGGCTACCGGCTCGGCAAGAGGGTGTCGACCGGGCTGCTGCTTCCTGAGCGCCGACCGGATCATCAAGGCCGGCGACTGGGACCTCGACGGCTACGGCGACCTCATCGTCAAGGACGACGGCGTGCTGTGGCTCTACCGAGGCGTCGGCAGGGGCAAGTTCGCGACGCCGACCCGGCTCGCCACGGGCTTCGGTCGACGTCACCAAGCTGGCAGCGGTGGGCGACTTCACCGGCGACGGCCGGCCGGACCTGATGGGTCAGCCCGACCGCGGCTCGATGCGGATCTACCCCGGAGCCGGTGCTGCCGGGCTGCGGCACGGGCTACACGGCGTACTCGCCGGTCCGGGGCCGCAACCAGGTTCCCATCGGACGCTGGGACGCCGACGGCGCTCCCGACAGCCTGATCCGCACCCGGTCAGGACTGGTCCTCTACTACGGCAACGGTCCGGGCGGGTTCACGCGGCAGAAGTCCATGGCGCTGCCGATCGGCAGCTACGACTGGTTGCTCGGCGTCGACGACGTCGACATGACCGGCCACAGCGACCTGATCGCCCGCACCAAGAGCAGCGGCCAGCTGTGGGTCATCCCCGGCAGCGTCTCCGGCTTCCGCACGCCGGTGGCCGTCACGGGCGACACCCAGGGGTACGACATGGTGGGGTGATGACGTGCCTGGCACTCAGGCGGGGAAGCGAGCGGTGGCCTGCTCGGCGACATTGATCGCCTCGAGACGGTCCGCTCCGGCCCGGGTGACCAGGACGAGAGAGCCGCCCTTCGCGAGCGGCTCCGTGAAGGTCGCGAGCTCCGGTGGGGAAGCCGGACTCGCGGCCACAAGGAGGCGGCCGCCGTCGGAGACGAGAGTCCCGGCGGCGGCCGCTTCCCACATTTCCTGCTGGGTGAGCCGGATCCCGGCCAGGTCGACGGCGTCGTCGTCGGCCGTCGGCGGGTCCCACGGCGTGAACGCGTCCGGCTGCGACCAGATCTCGATGCCGACGTCGTGCACGCCGGCCGGGAGCGGAGAGGCGAACCGCACCCCGAGCGGCAACAGCGAGCACGCGAGTACGACGCGCTCCGCGGCGTCACCTGCCCACTGATCGAGTCGGTCCGGACCGCACACGACAGCGGCCGGTTCGTCGGCATCGGTCACGACGAGCCCGGCACTCCAGGCCGCGCCGAGGAACACCGGGGTGAGCCAGTGCGGCGGCAGGTCGACCCGCAACGTGTCGCCGCGCTCGAGCCCCAGCTCGTCGACGAGGAGGGACCCGGCCTTGGCGACCCAGTTGGCGTACGTCGTCACCGACAGCTCGACCCGTTCGCCGGTCTCCTCGTCGTAGAACGTCACCAGGGGCCGGCCGGGGTCGCGACGCAGTCGGTCGGCGAGCACAGCAGCGAACGTCAGCACGGAGCCGAGGATAGGCGGGACCCTTCGGTGCCCTATGGTGGCGGGGTCTTGCGACAGCGAGCGGATACCTGGGGGTTCGACGTGGTGGACGGCGCGATCGACGCGTTCTGGGCGGTGGTTCCGGCCGGGGGTGCCGGCACTCGACTCTGGCCGTTGTCGCGGTCGTCATCGCCCAAGTTCCTGCACGACCTGACCGGCGGGGGACGCACCCTTCTCGAGCAGACGCACGACCGGTTGTTCGCCGCTGGTCGAGGACCGGTTCCTCGTCGTGACCGGTCGCGCCCACGAGGAGGCGGTCCGCGCCCAGCTGCCGAAGCTCGGGCCCGGAGCCGTGCTCGCCGAGCCGTCGCCGCGCGACTCGATGGCGGCGATCGGGCTGGCCGCCGCGATCCTCGAGCACCGGGCGACCGCAGTCCGGCGAGGACGTCGTCATGGGCTCGTTCGCCGCCGATCACGTCATCTCCGACCCGGCCGCGTTCCACCGCACCGTGGTGGAGGCGGTCGCGGCGGCGCGCGAGGACTGGCTCGTGACGATCGGCATCGAGCCGACCTTCCCGAGCTCGGCCTTCGGCTACATCCGTCAGGGCAGCGGCCTGCCCGGGCACGAGCGGGCGCGCGTCGTCGAGGACGTTCGTCGAGAAGCCGTCGGTGAGCGTGGCGGAGGACTACCTCGCCACCGGCGAGTACCGGTGGAACGCCGGCATGTTCGTCGTCCGACCCGGCGTGCTGCTCGACCTGCTCGCCGACCAGAGCCCTGACTTCGCCGCGGCCCTCCGCGAGCTCGGCGCCGCACCTGACCGGCTCGACGAGCTGTGGCCCAGCCTGCCGAAGGTCGCGATCGACCATGCGGTCGCCGAGCCGGCAGCGGCGGACGGCCGGGTGGCGACGGTGCCCGGCAGCTTCGGCTGGGACGACGTCGGTGACTACGACTCGCTCGCGGGGATGCTCGGTGACGCCGAGAAGCTCAGCGTGCTCGGCGATCCGGGGCTGGTGCTGTCGAAGCAGTCGACCGGTCTCGTCGTACCCGCGTCAGGACGGGTGATCGCCGTCCTCGGCCTCGACGACGTCGTGGTCGTCGACACCCCCGACGGCCTGCTCATCGCGTCGCGAGAACACGCTCAGGGCGTGAAGGCCGTCGTCGCGGAGCTCAAGGACCAGGGGCGCTCGGAGCTCACGTGAGGTTGAGCCTGGCGGCGCTACTGCTCGCCGACGTAGCCGCCGATCGGCTCGGGCGCGTCGTAGTAGGGGTAGTCCTTCATGAAGGTCTCGAGCGCCTCGCCGCTGGGCTGGAGCAGTACTGCCAGATGCCCTCGGACTTGTCGCTGCCCTGGTCGGCCGACCAGTGGGTGAATGCGATGTGCTCGCCGTCGGGGAAGTCCTTGCCGTCGTCCGAGGTCCACGGCGCGGCGATGAACGACAGCCGGTTGTTGGTGTCGCTGTAGTCGAGCTTGTCGGCGATCGCCTTGATCTCGCCGAGCATGCTCGCGTCATCGGCGGCGGTCTCGTCGTACCAGAGGATCGTGAAGCCGTGCTCGAGGTTGTGCACCAGCTGCTCGAGCTCCGGGCGGGAGTCCTCGGTGTAGAAGCGGTCGTCGATCGGCACCGGCGCGAAGCCACCCACGTTCCAGTGCGGCCCGAACGCCGGCGGCGCGTCGTCGTAGGTGATCTGCTCGTTCTCGTCGCGGTGCTCACCGCTGCCCTTGGCGTCCTTGGTGATGACGTCGCCGCACACGGACGGAGAGCTGCCGATGTCGGCCAGCGCGTCGTTGGCGTACTTCTGCTGCTCGAACCAGGCGCGGACCGGCTTGTAGGCGGCCACGACCACGATGATGAGCGCGATGGCGATGCAGACAGCCAGGATCACGAAGCCCTGACGCTTCTCAGCGCTCTTCTGCTTGCGCCGGATGTCGTCGATGACCTTCTGGCGGTCCGACTTCTCGGACTTGGTGGTCTTGGCCACGGTGCGGCTTACCTCGATGTCGTGGGGCGGGTCGCGGTGAGTCTACGGACCGACGGGTCGTAACCGGTGATCGGTGCCGGGTTCGCCCGTTTCGACCTGCCAGCCGTGGGCCATCGCGACGATTCCGACCGCCTCCAGCCGATGGTCCTCGCAGGTCACTTCCCGGTCGTGAACGAGGACGGCGTGGATGCCCACCCGGAGCAGCGCCTCGATCATCTCCTCGGCGGTCGCGGGCGCGCCGAACGGCGGCATGTCCTCGAGCGAGAAGGCCGGCGGCGCGGATGACGGCCTCGCGGGCGCCGTACCCGAACAGGTCGGCGCCGTCCGCCCGGACGAGGGCGGTTGCCCCCGTCCCGTCGTCACCGGGCGGGAGCACCAGGTCGGCGCGTCCGCGCACCACCGCGAACGGACGCCCGCCGAGCTTGCCCTGCGCCAGCTCGGCGACCGACGCGATCTCGTCGGCGACCGCGGGCGCCGTCACCGCCAGCTCGTTGCCGTGCTCGTCGACGCGGCCGACGTAGGACTCGAGTACGACGACCCCGGCCGCGCCGATCGCGATGTCGGTCTGCCCCTCGCGCCATGCGCGACCGGCGGTGTCGGTGACGATCACGCCGACGTTGCAGCCGGTGCGCTCGGCGATCGCGCTCCGCAGCCGGGCGGCGGAGGCATCCGGGTCGATCGGCAGGAGTACGACGGTGCCGCGGGCGACGTTCGACGCGTCCACTCCCGCCGCGGCCATCGTCAGCCCCAGCCGGTTGCGCACGATCCGGGTCGCACCGCGACGCGCGACCAACCGCACCGTCTCGGCGGTGATCCAGTCCTCGCGGTCGCCGTCGACGATCCGGCCCTCGGCCTTGCTCACCACCTTGCTCGTCACGACGACGATGTCGCCGTCGGTGAGCTCGACCACCGGGATCAGGAGGTCGGCCAGGTCGTCGCCCGACCGGACCTCCGGCACCCCGTCCGGGGCGGTGACGGTCAGCATCAGGGACGGACCAGCTCGATGGCGGCCGCCGCCATCGCGGCGGTGGCGTCGTGGTCGGTCATCATCAGAGGTACGGCGGCGCTGCGGATCCCGGCCTGCTCCAGCGCCGCGACCTGGTCGGCGTCGCGCTCGTCGACCAGCCAGCCGTCGAGCACCCCGCCGGCGCTCCGCGCGCCGTAGTGGCGACCGACCCCGGCCGCACTCACCTCGACGCCGATCGACGCGAGCAGCTGCTCGGCCATGCCGCGCACGTGGCTGCCGCCGACGATGGGGGAGAGGCCCACGACGGGCGCCGCCGTCGTACGCAACGCCTCGCGGACCCCGGGGACACCGAGGATGGTGCCCACGGAGACCACCGGGTTGGACGGCGGGAAGAGCACCAGGTCGGCGTCGGTGAGCGCGTCGAGCACGCCCGGCGCGGGGGAGGAGTCGTCGATCCCGACCACGACGACCGTCTCGGCGGGCACCTCGGCTCGCATCCGCACCCAGTACTCCTGGAAGTGCACGACCCGGCGCCCGCTCGGCGACTCGGTGTCCGCGACCGCGACGTGGGTCTCGACCCGGTCGTCGGTCATCGGGAGCAGCCGCACCCGGTCACCCCAGACCGGCGCGAGCCAGCGCCGGCAGAGCGCCTCGGTCACCTTCGACAGCGGGTAGCCGGCGTCGATCAGCTGGGTGCGCACGAGGTGGGTCGCGATGTCGCGGTCGCCGAGCCCGAACCAGGTGGGCTCGACGCCGTACGCCGCCAGCTCCTCCTTCGCGCTCCACGTCTCGTCGCGGCGTCCCCACCCGCGCTCGGGGTCGATGCCGTCGCCCAGCGTGTACATCACGGTGTCGAGATCGGGGCAGACCTTGAGGCCGTGGACCCACCAGTCGTCGGCGGTGTTGGCCACCACGGTGACCTCCGCGTCGGCGTCGACGCCGGGCAGCGTGCCGGCCGTGATCCCGTGCAGCAGGCCCTGCAGGAACCGTGCTCCGCCCATGCCTCCGGACAGCACCGTCAGCTTCTTCATGGGGGCAACTCTGCCGCCTCCCCGACGATCACCCTGGCGCGGGGGCTTCAGCCAGGCGTGATAACGAGTCGCCTATAGCAGACTCGGGGTTGACGAAGTGGGTATGACATGCGTGTAATTCCACTAGTGTCGTTAAAGACACACGGGGGTCGCAGTACCAACTGGGGTAAAGGGGCAAGACGGTGAGAGAACTATTCCTGGTCGAGGATGTGGACACCGACGAAGACTTGGGGTGGCAGGAGCGTGCGCTGTGCGCGCAGACCGACCCCGAGGCATTCTTTCCGGAGAAGGGTGGGTCGACGCGGGAGGCCAAGAAGGTCTGCCAGACCTGCGAGGTCCGGGTCGAGTGCCTCGAGGCGGCGTTGCTGAAGGACGAGCGCTTCGGCATCTGGGGCGGTCTGTCCGAGCGTGAGCGTCGCAAGCTCAAGAAGAAAGCGGTTTGACGTTCGCCGCTGTCGAGGTGCGACGAGCGCAGCGAGGAGCCTCGACACCGAGGCGCGACGCTGACGAGGCGGCTTCGAGGCTGCGGCCGCGGGCGGCCTCGCACCTCAGCGTACGAGCTCTGCTCGACAGCGAGTTGATCGATTCGGCGCCTGACTGCCCGTCGGTAGGCTCGCTCCTCGTGTCCGACGTCTCCGTGGTGATGGTCAGCCACGACGGGGCGTCGTGGCTGCCTGCGGTGCTCGACGGCATCCGCGCGCAGACCGCGCCGGTCGCCGGCGTCGTCGCGGTGGACACGGGCAGCAAGGACGGCAGCGCCGACCTGATCGAGTCCGCGCTCGGCGCCGCTCCGCCGATCTCGGCGGGCGTGCTGCGCGAGAGCGGCCGTACGTCGTACCCCGAGGCCGTGGCGCTCGCGATGTCCGCCTTGGCGGAGCACGGCCTCGCCACCGAGTGGATCTGGCTGCTGCACGACGACAGCAACCCGGCGCCCGACGCGCTGGAGCAGCTGCTGCGGGCGGCGGCCGCTCGACCCGAGGCCGACTTCCTCGGCCCCAAGCTCCGTGAGTGGCCCTCGCTCAAGCGTCTGCTCGAGGTCGGCGTCACCATCAGCGGCACCGGCCGCCGGGAGACCGGTCTCGAGCGTGGTGAGTACGACCAGGGCCAGCACGACCAGGTGCGAGAGGTGCTCGCCGTCAACAGCGCCGGCCTGCTGGTCCGGCGTACGGCGCTGGAGGAGCTCGGCGGCTTCGACCGGCACCTGCCGATGTTCGGCAACGACATCGATCTCGGCTGGCGCGCCGCTGCCGCCGGCCGGACGACGCTGGTCGTGCCCCAGGCCGTGGTCTTCCACGCCGAGGCCGCGCACCGCGGCAACCGACGGACCCCGCTGACCGGGCGCCACACCCACTACCAGGAGCGCCGGGCAGCGCTCTTCACCCTGCTCGCGAACTGTCGCGGCGGCGCCCTGCCGTTCCAGGCGGTCCGGCTGGCGTTCGGCTCGTTCCTGCGGATGCTGGGCTTCGTCCTCGTCCGCTCGGTCGGCGAGGCGCTCGACGAGCTCGCCGCCCTGGTCTCGGTCTACGGCCGCCCCGGACCGCTGTTCGAGGCGCGCCGGCAGCGCCGGCAACGGCAGGCAGCAGAGACCCCCGACCACGCTCGCGTCAAGCGGCTGCTGGCGCCCTGGTGGCTGCCCTACCGGCACGGGCTCGACTTCGTCAGCGACCTGGCCGCCGCCGCCACCAACCAGGCCGCCGACGTGGCCGAACGGCGTCGAGCCGCAGCGGCCGAACGCGACCCGACGCCGCCGGTCGCCCGGCACAAGACCGACGACGACGAGGACTTCGAGGACACCGGGCTGGTGGCCCGGTTCCTCACCGACCCGGTCGCGGTCGCGCTCGCCATCGCCGCGATCGCCTTCGTCATCGGTGCGCGTGACGCCTTCGGCGCGGTCAGTGGCGGCGCGCTGTCCCCGGTCCCCGACGGCGCCCGCGACTGGTGGGCCCTCCACTACGAGAGCTGGCACCCGATCGGCTTCGGCAGCGCGGTGCCGGCGCCGCCGTACGTCCTGCCGCTCGCGCTCCTTGCCTCGGTCCTCGGCACCAGCACCACGATGACCGTGCTCCTCGTCGCCGCCGCGCCAGTGGCGCTGTGGGGTGCGTGGCGGTTCCTCCGGGTCGTCGGTCGGCTGATCAGCCGGTACGGCGCGCCGCGGTGGCTGCTGCTCTGGGGGTCGGTCAGCTATGCCCTCGTCCCGCTGGTCGCGGGCGCGTGGGGCAGCGGCCGGTGGGGCGTCGTCGTGGCGGCAGCCGTGCTGCCGTGGCTGGCCCACGCCGCGCTCGGCTTCGCCGAGCCCGAGGTCGCGCGCCGGTGGCGGGCGGCGTGGCGGACCGGCTTCCTGCTCGCCCTGCTCACCGCCGTCGCGCCCGTCATGTGGTGGCTGTGCGCGATCCTCGGCGCGGTCGTGGTCGCCGCCTCGGCCGCGGTCGTGCGTGGCGCGATCCGCGACCGCTCGGTCTGGGGCCCGCCCGCGACCGCGCTCGCCGTACCGGCCGTGCTGCTCGCCCCCTGGTGGCTCCCGGCCGTCTGGGAGGGCGCCGGCGGCGGGCTGTTCCTCGACATCGGCCGCTGGCCGACGCCGTCGACCGACGGTCTCGACGTGCTGGTCGGCCGCTTCGGTGAGCTTGGTGCGCCGTGGTGGCTCGGCCTGGTGCTGCCGGTGCTCGCGCTGCTCGCTCTGCTCCCACGGCCGACCCGGATCGGTGTCGTGCTGTGCTGGCTGGTCGCCGCGGTCGCTGCCGTGGTGGCGGTGCCGCTCGGCCTGACCACGATCGACCTGACCGGTGCCGCGACCCAGCAGCCCGGCCTGGGCGCGGTGCTGCTCGTCGTCCATGGCGCCTGGATCACCGCCGCCCTCCTCGGCGGCCTCGCCCTCACCGAGCGCTCGCCGTCGCCGATCGTGCTGCCGCGCATCGCACAGGCCGCGACCGCGGTGGTCGGCGTCGCCGCCGCGGTGGTGCCCGTCGCCGGACTCGTCTGGTTCGCGGGCTGGGGTGGCGACGAGCTGCAGTCGGATCCCGAGAGCGGGATCCCGGTCTACATGTCCCAGCAGGCCGAGGTGGCCCCCGAGTACGGGATCCTCGTGATCCGCGGCAGCGTCGCGAACGGTCTCACCTACGAGGTCGAACGGGGTGACGGGCCGACCATCGGCGAGGACGAGATCGCCGCCCTCACCGCCGAGGACGAAGACGCGACCGCCCTCGTCGGCGACCTCGCGACGGCGCCCGCGCCCGAGGCCGTCGCAGCGCTGACCGGGCGCGGCATCCGGTTCATCGTGCAGCCCGCACCGGCCGACGGCGAGGTCGCGACCCGCCTCGACGCCACCAGCGGGTTGGTGCGCGCGAGTGCCGAGGACCGCGCCACCCGCGCCTGGCAGGTGGTGGACAAGCCGGAGCCCGCCTCGGTCGAGGGACCCCGGTCGTGGCCCCGGATCGTGCTCCTCGTCCTCCAGGCGGTCGCCATCCCGGTCGTGGCCGTGCTCGGCCTCCCGACGATGCGCAGGAGCAGGCGATGAGCGACCAGCAGCCGGGCACCGGTCGCCGGGCGGACCGGGCCGGAGCGACGGGTCCGGGCAAGCGCGGGATCGTCCAGCGCCACAAGATCGACGCGCTCGTCGTACTCGGGATCGTGCTGCCGACGGTCGTCGCGGTCGCGCTCGCCGTCACCGACGGCGAGGACCCGACGCCGTGGCCCGACGCGCCGCCGTCGTCCGCGCCGCTCACCGACGCCTCCGTGGTGTGCGCCGCGGCATCGAGCAGTACGGCGGGCGACGTGGTGCTCTCACGGGTGCCGGGGATGCGCGGCGGCAACGTCGCCGTGCAGGTTGCGGAAGGTGCCGCGACCGACCTCACCGACAGGAACGAGGTCGACGTCGAGTCGGGAGAGCTCGCGACGGTCGCGACCGACGGCGACGTGCTCGTGACCGGCGCGGACGCCGCGGCTCCCGGCCTGGTGGGCGGCCGTACCGGACCGGCACGGGCGGCCGCGGAGTGCCGGGCGCCGACGTTCGACGAGTGGTACGTCGGGATGGGCGCCGCCGCCAAGCACTCGTCGACCATCGAGCTGGTCAATCCCGACGACGGGCCCGCGATCGTCGAGATCGCCCTCCACGGCCGCCACGGCCCGGTCGAGGAGCAGGAGCTGCACGGCATCCGGGTGCCCGGGCACGAGATCAAGCGGCTCGACCTGTCCCAGGTCACCCCGCGGCGCGGCACGCTCGCGGCCCACGTGACCGTGGTGCGCGGCCGGGTGACCACCACGGTGCGACACACCTACGACCCGCTGGGTCGGGGCACGCCGCGGATCGACTTCCTGCCCGCCCAGGCCGCGCCGGCCACCGAGAACCTGCTGCTCGGCGTCCCGGCCGACGCCACCGGCGAGGTCCACCTCTTCAACCCGGGCGAGGACGAGGTCCGCGCGACGGTCCGGGTCGTCTCGGACTCCGCGGTCTTCACGCCGGCCGGGCTCGACGACGTCGTCGTCCCCGCCGGCACGGTCCGCCAGGTGCCGTTGTCGGAGGTCCTCACCAAGGCGGCGGCCGACGGGGCGCTCGGGCTCCAGATCGAGTCGGCCCAGCCGCTCGTCGCGTCCGTCCGGATCCTCGGCGACGACCTGGGGCTGGTCGCTCCGTCGACGTCGATCGCCGACGACCAGCCCGTGACGTCCGTGGTGCCGGAAGGCCCCAAGGCACTGGTGCTGGCCGGAGCCGAGCGGGCCGGGGTGGTGCGGGTGACCGCGACCGACGCCCGCGGCAAGGTGCTCCTGGACGAGCAGCGGGTCGAGGTCGGTGCCGACCGGGGCCACCGCCTCAAGCTGCCCGACGAGGCGGTGCTCGTGACGGTCCGGGCGCGCAGCACCTCGATCGCCGGCACCATCATGCTGACCGGCGACCGGGTCGGCGTGCTCCGGCTCTGGCCGGCCGAGCTCGACGCCGACGTCCCCGTCGTCCGCCCCGAGTAGTCCGTGGCCCGGCGCGTCTCTGCGCGATGACGGCCGCCGAGTCGGCGCAGACTCTGCTGCCCGAAGACCCCGAGTCGGCGCAATTTCACGATGAGCCGACGCGGCGTCGTACGCGTGGTCAGACTGAGCCGACTCGGCATCGTGCGCGTGGTCGAGGAGCCGCCTCGGCGTCAGTCGGAGTCGTCGGGGTAGCGGGGGTCGACGTCCGACGGGGCGATCCCGAGCAGCTCGGCCACCTGCTCGACCACGACGGTGAGCACCATCGCCTCGAGCTCCATCCGGTCCGCGGCGCGGTGCTCCAGCGGTCGGCGGAAGACCACCAGCCGGGTCGGGGTCGCGCCGGACCCGCGGACGAGCGACGACAGCGGGACCGTCCCGGGCTCCCAGTCGTCGGGCAGCTGAGGGGTGTCCTCGACGGCGTACTCCACCAGGCCGAGCCGGTCCGACCACCGCTCGTCGAGGTCACTGATGATGTCGAGCACCAGGCGGTCGAACGACTCGCGCCTGCTGCGGGGGTACGGCGGCCGCCCGACGGCAGGATGTCCCATCGCGGCGGGACCCCGGAGGCCGCGGCCGCGCCGGTCGCGCCGGAAGTGCGGTGTCGACGGGGAGTCCTCCACGAGCCGCGAGCCTATCCGGCGCGCTGCCCGGCAAGGGGTACCGTCTGCCGCGTGAGTCTCGCCCGGCGCTGTTCGCGCACCGCCTGCGCCCGCGGCGCAGTCGCGACGCTCACCTATGTCTACGCCGACCAGACCGCCGTGCTCGGCCCGCTGGCGACGTACGCCGAACCGCACGCCTACGACCTCTGCGGGTTCCACGGCGAGCGGCTGTCCGTGCCGCGCGGGTGGGAAGTGCTCCGGCTCGCGCTCGACCAGACGGTCCCCGGTCCCACCGAGGACGACCTGTTGGCCCTTGCCGACGCGGTGCGCGAAGCGGCCCGCCCGGTCGCGCCGATGCCGCCCCCGGTGCGCGAGACCGGCCGCGAGGTCGCCCGCCGCGGCCACCTCCGCGTCCTCACCAACGACTGAGCACCCCGAGCGCGTCCCGGGGAGCGAGGCGACGGCGCCCGAGCCGACCTCCACTACGGTTGCCGTCATGTCAACGACCTCGCCTGACAACGTCAACGCGGTCTTCAAGGCGTACGACGTCCGCGGCACCGTCCCGGACCAGCTCGACGAGGACTTCGCCCGGGCCACCGGCCAGGCCTACGTCGAGGTCCTGGGCGTGACGTCGATGGTGATCGGCTACGACATGCGGCCCAGCTCGCCCGACCTCGCCGGGGCGTTCGCCGACGGCGCGACGAGCGCGGGTGCCGACGTCACGATGATCGGCCTCGCGTCGACCGACCAGCTCTACTTCGCCTCGGGACACCTCGGGCTTGCCGGGCGCGATGTTCACCGCCAGCCACAACCCGGCGCAGTACAACGGCATCAAGATGTGCCGTTCCCACGCGCAGCCGGTCGGCCTCGACACCGGCCTCGCCGACATCCGCGACCTGGTCATCAAGGACGCGGCGGTCACGACCGACCGCACCGGCTCGATCTCCAGCCACGACGTCCTCCAGGCCTACGCCGCGCACCTCCTCTCGCTTGCGCCGGTCGCCGGACGCAAGCTGAAGGTGGTCGTCGACGCCGGCAACGGCATGGCCGGGCACACCGCACCCGCCGTCTTCGACCGGCTGGCCGAGCAGGTCGAGCTGATCCCGATGTACTTCGAGCTCGACGGCACGTTCCCCAACCACGAGGCCAACCCGATCGACGAGGCCAACCTGGTCGACCTCCAGCAGCGGGTGCTCGCCGAGAAGGCCGACATCGGCCTCGCGTTCGACGGCGACGCCGACCGCTGCTTCCTCGTCGACGAGCGCGGCCGTGCCGTGCCGCCCTCGACGCTGACCGCGCTGATCGCCACCCGCGAGCTGGCCAAGGAGCCGGGCGCCACGATCATCTACAACCTGATCACCAGCCGGGCGGTGCCGGAGATCGTCGCGGAGCTCGGCGGCAAGCCGGTCCGCACCCGCGTCGGCCACTCCTTCATCAAGGCGACCATGGCCGAGACCGACGCGATCTTCGGTGGCGAGCACAGCGGCCACTTCTACTTCCGCGACTTCTGGCGCGCCGACTCCGGGATGCTCGCCGCGCTCCACGCCCTGGCCTCGCTCGCCGAGTCCGACCAGCCGCTGTCGGTGCTGCTCAAGGAGTACGAGCGCTACCCGATGAGCGGCGAGATCAACTCCGAGGTCGCCGACCAGCAGGCCGTGCTCACCGAGCTGGAGGCGACTTACGGCGGCCGCGACAGTGCCGATGGGGTCGAGGTCGACCACCTCGACGGTCTCAGCGTGACGTCCGCCGACTGGGCGTTCAACGTCCGCGCGTCCAACACCGAGCCGCTGCTGCGGCTCAACGCCGAGGGGAAGGACCACACCACCATGGCCGCTATCCGCGACGAGGTGCTTCGCCTCATCAACAAGCAGAGCATCAGGGGCGCGCGATGAGTGGCGGCGGTGCCGGTGTGGCGCCGGAGCTGCTCGCGATCATCGTCTGCCCCGCGTGCCACGGCGAGCTCGCATTGACCGAGGGGGATGCCCCCGAGCTGGTGTGCCAGGGCTGCGGCCTGGCCTACCCCGTCCGCGACGGGATCCCGGTGCTCCTCGTCGACGAGGCCCGGGCCACCCGCTGATCCGCCGACGCCGATGACCTGGTTCGACGAGTCCCGCCTCGATGACGAGATCGCGCTGGGCAGCGCGGACCTCCGGCTGCGCACGCTGGCCGAGTCCGGGGCGCGGGTACGGCGCGAGGCGGACGCCGCCGTCGACGCGCTCGCCGAGGCGGTGGGCCGCGTCTCCGACGCCCGACCCCGCGCGGTGATCGCTGCCGGCCCGGACTCTCGACTTCTGCGTGCGGTGCTGGAGCCGTGGTGCCCGGTGCCGTTCGTGGCCTGGCCGTCGGCCGGCCTGCCGGGCTGGGCCGGAAGTCTCGACCTGGTCGTCGTGCTGGCTCCCGACGGCTCCGACACCGGCACCGCGTCCGCGGTCGCCGAAGCGGCCCGGCGTGGCTGTCAGGTGGTCGTGGCCTGCCCGACCGAGTCGAATGTCGGGATGCACGCCGCCGGGCGCTGGACCACGATCCTGCCGACCGAGACGGGCGACCAGCTCGCGACGGCGGTCGTGATGCTCTCCTTCCTGCACCAGGTCGCGCTGGGCCCGTCCTCCGATCCCACCGCCGTCGCGGAGGCGCTCGACGACGTCGCGATCTCCTGCTCGCCGCAGCGGGACATCTCGATCAACCCCGCCAAGATGCTGGCGATCTCCCTCGCCGACGCCGCCCCGGTGGTCTGGGGCGGGTCCGTGCTCGCGGCCCGTGCCGCGCGACGTGTCGCCGAGCTGATCCGCCGTACCTCCGGACGCACCGCGGTCGCCGGAGACGCCGAGCACCTGCTGCCGGTGATCGAGGCGTCGCGACCCCGCAACGTCTTCGCCGACCCCTACGCCGACGGCAGCAGATCGGGGAGTGAGCGGCGCCCGGTCCTCATCGTGCTCGACGACGGCGCCGACGACCCGGTGGTCCGGGAGCAGCGCGGCCGGCTCGAGGACGCCGCGCGCGCCGGTGAGGTGCGGGTCGAGGCGGTCACGACCGAGGCCGACGGCGAGGTCGCCCGCTACGCATCCCTGCTGCTCAGCGGCACGTACGCCGCGGAGTACCTCCGCCTCGGCCTCGTCGAGGATTGACGGACAACTTGGCTGCCCGGCACAAAAACGGGTAGCAAACAGGGGATGTCCTCCTCTCCGCAACGGATCACTCGGGACCCGTGGCTCGACAACGCCAAGATGGCGCTCGTCACGCTGGTCGTCGTCGGCCATGCCTGGACGCTGCTGCCGGGCGGCGGAATGGTCGGTCGCCTCTATGACTTCCTCTACCTCTGGCACCTGCCGGCGTTCGTCTTCGTCACGGGCTACCTGTCGCGCAGGTTCGAGTACACGCCGCACCGGCTGTGGAGCCTGGTGCGCACGGTCGCCCTGCCCTACATCCTCTTCGAGTGCGTGCTGGCGCTCTTCCGCATCTGGGTCGGTGGCGAGAAGCTGGAGAACCTCTTCGCCAACCCGCACTGGCCAATGTGGTTCCTGGTGGCGCTCATCGCGTGGCGACTGCTCACCCCGGTCTTCAAGGCGATGCCCGCCCCGGTCGCGATCGCGGTCGCGGTCGCCGTGAGCGCCGCGTCCGGAGTCGCCACCGGGGAGGTGGCCGACCTTCTCGACCTGACCCGGGTCACCGGCCTGCTGCCCTTCTTCGTGCTCGGCGTGCACGCGACCTCCACCCGCCTCGAGCGGCTCCGCGCCCCGGGCATGCGGTGGATCGCGGTCGGCACGTTCCTGGCGATCTGGATCCTCTCGGCCCACCTCGACGAGGTGGCGAGCACAGAGTGGCTCTACTACCGCACGCCGTACGACGACCTCGGCGTCGCGGATGCCCGCGGCATGATGATCCGACTCGGACTGCTGACGGTCGCCGTCCTCGGCTCGCTCGCCTTCCTCGCCCTGGTGCCGCGGTTCGGCGGCTGGTTCTCGCGGATGGGCGCGATGACGCTCGTCGTCTACCTCTGCCACGGCTTCTTCGTACTGGGCGCCGAGTACGCCGGGTACCCGGGCTGGGCCGGTGACCACCCCGTCCTCGCCCCGCTCGTCACGCTGGTCGGCGCCGTGCTCCTCGCCCTCGCACTGGCTGCCCCCGTGGTGTCGCGCCGGCTCGCGCTGGTCGTCGACCCGTTCGGTCACGCTGAACGGCAGGTGAAGCAGGCGGTGGACAGCTGACAGCGTCGTCGCGCAGGATCCCCGGTAGCCTTCCGGCCCATGCGGACCCAGGCTGCGACCTCGATGAGTGCGGGGCTCTTCGGCCTCCTCGACGACGTTGCTGCGATCGCCAAGCTGGCGGCTGCGTCGGTCGATGACGTCGGTGCGGCGGCCGGCGGGCGACGACCAAGGCCGCGGGTGTCGTCGTCGACGACACGGCGGTGACGCCGCAGTACGTCCACGGCCTCGCCGCCGAGCGCGAGCTGCCGATCATCAAGAAGATCGCGTTCGGCTCGATCCGCAACAAGCTGCTGATCATCCTCCCGCTGGCGCTGCTGCTCAGCCAGTTCCTCCCCGACGCGCTGCCGATCATCCTGATGATCGGCGGCACCTACCTCGCCTTCGAGGGCGCCGAGAAGGTGTGGGAGCGGATCTCGCACCACGACGACCACGTCGGCGACCTGCCGACGCCGAGCGTCGAGGTCGGCCCGGAGGCCGAGAAGCGGATGGTCGCGGGTGCGGTCCGCACCGACCTGATCCTGTCCGCGGAGATCATGGTCATCGCGCTCGACGAGGTCGCGGACGAGAGCTTCTGGGCGCGGCTCGGCGATCCTGGTCGTCGTCGCGTTCGTCATCACCATCGCCGTCTACGGCGTGGTCGCGCTCATCGTGAAGATGGACGACGTCGGCCTGCTGCTCACCCAGCGACGTCGGCCTTCGCGCAGCGGCTCGGGCACGGGATGGTCTCCGCGATGCCCCGGCTGCTCGCGGTCATCTCGCTGGTCGGCACGGTCGCGATGCTCTGGGTCGGCGGCCACATCCTGCTGGTCAACGTGCACGAGGTCGGCTGGTGGGAGGCGCCGTACGAGCTCGTGCACGACCTCGAGCACGAGATCCAGGAGGCGGCGACCGGCGTGCTCGGTGCGATCCTCGCCTGGCTGGCCAACACCGCTATCTCGGCGCTCATCGGCCTCGTGGTCGGCGCGGCGTGGTCGTGCTGATCGTCCACCTGCTGCCGATCGGCCGTGACCACGAAGCGGCGCCGGCGACGCGACCCACGTTCCCGCTAGGGTGGGCACCAGTCCTGTGCGGGAGATCCCGACGAAGCGCAGATGCGCCGCAGAGACAGCCTCCGTAAGTCATCGAGGAAGAATCATTCATGGACTACAAGGTTGCTGACCTGAGCCTGGCCGACTACGGCCGCAAGGAGCTCACCCTCGCCGAGCACGAGATGCCCGGCCTGGTCTCCCTGCGCACCACGTACGGCGATGCCCAGCCGCTGAAGGGCGCCCGCGTCGCCGGGTCGCTGCACATGACCATCCAGACCGGTGTGCTCATCGAGACCCTGGTCGCGCTCGGCGCCGAGGTGCGCTGGGCCACCTGCAACATCTTCTCCACCCAGGACCACGCCGCCGCCGCGGTCGTCGTCGGGCCCCCGTCCAAGGGCGGCACCGTCGACAACCCCCAGGGCACCCCGGTCTTCGCCTGGAAGGGCGAGTCGCTGGCGGAGTACTGGGACGAGGCCGAGAAGGTCTTCGACTTCAAGGACGAGGCCGGCAACATCATCGGCCCGAACATGCTGCTCGACGACGGCGGCGACATCACCATGCTCCTCCACAAGGGCGTCGAGTTCGAGAAGGCCGGCGCGGTTCCCGGTCAGGACTCGACCGACAACGAGGAGTACAAGGAGGTGCTGCGCGTCCTGGCCCGTTCGCTCGAGAACAACCCGACGCGCTGGACCAACATGGCCAACGGCATCAAGGGTGTCTCCGAGGAGACCACCACCGGTGTGCTGCGGCTCTACGACCGGTTCAAGGAGGGCTCGCTGCTCTTCCCGGCGATCAACGTCAACGACTCCGTCACCAAGTCGAAGTTCGACAACAAGTACGGCTGCCGCCACTCGCTGATCGACGGCATCAACCGTGGCACCGACGTGATGATCGGCGGCAAGGTCGCGGTCGTCTGCGGCTACGGCGACGTCGGCAAGGGCTCGGCCGAGTCGCTGCGCGGCCAGGGTGCGCGCGTCATCATCACCGAGATCGACCCGATCTGCGCGCTGCAGGCCGCGATGGACGGCTACGAGGTCAAGCGCCTCGAGACGGTCGTCGAGTACGCCGACATCTTCATCACCACGACCGGCAACTTCAACATCATCGGGGTCGAGCACTTCGAGAAGATGAAGCACCAGGCGATCGTCGGCAACATCGGCCACTTCGACAACGAGATCGACATGGCCGGCCTCGCCAAGATCCCGGGCATCGTCAAGGACGAGATCAAGCCCCAGGTCCACCAGTGGATCTTCCCTGCGCCGGATGGAGGGCAGGGCAAGAAGATCATCGTGCTGTCCGAGGGTCGGCTGCTGAACCTCGGCAACGCGACCGGTCACCCGTCGTTCGTGATGTCGAACTCGTTCACCAACCAGGTCCTGGCGCAGATCGAGCTCTTCACCAAGGTCGAGGACTACCCGGTCGGCGTCTACGTCCTGCCGAAGCACCTCGACGAGGAGGTCGCCCGGCTGCACCTCGACGCCCTCGGCGTCGAGCTGACCGAGCTCACCCAGGAGCAGGCCGACTACCTCGGCGTCCCGGTCGAGGGCCCCTACAAGTCGGACCACTACCGGTACTGAGCGAACTGCGCGAGCGTGTCGCATATCGTGCGGCGCCGCTCGGACCATCGCTTCGCTCGGTCCGGGGGCGCTGCACGATGCAGGCTTCGCCCGCGGTGCGCCACGCTGCCGCGCCGCTTGCGTAGGCGTCGGAGACCCCTTGGCGGCTCACCGGCGCTGCGGCGCGTTGACGTAGCGTCGGTGGACCGCTTGGCGGCTCGGCGCTCGGAGCCCCGCACCCTCACCGGGTGCGGGGCTCCTGTTCATGGTGCCGCCTACCATTGGGACGTGAACCAGACTGCCGGTGCGTCGTCGTACGCGACGAAGGGACGCGTCCTCGTCGTCGACGACGACGCTCCGCTTGCCGAGATGCTCGGCATCGTGCTGCGGCAGGAGGGGTTCGACAGCCAGGCCTGCGGGCGCGGCGACGTCGCGCTCGCGGCGTTCCGCGACTACCGCCCCGACGTCGTGCTGCTCGACGTGATGCTGCCCGGACGTGACGGCATCGACGTCTGCAAGGAGATCCGCGCCGAGTCCGGCGTACCGATCGTCATGCTGACCGCCAAGGGCGACACCGTCGACGTCGTCGTCGGGCTCGAGGCCGGCGCCGACGACTACGTGGTCAAGCCGTTCAAGCCCAAGGAGCTGATCGCCCGGATCCGGGCCCGCGTACGCCGCACCGACTCGGTCGCGTCCGAGACGCTCACGCTCAAGGACCTGACCATCGACGTCGCCGGCCACAGCGTGACCCGGGAGAACACCGAGATCCCGCTGACGCCGCTGGAGTTCGACCTGCTGCTGTGCCTCGCGCGCCGGCCGTGGCAGGTCTTCACGCGCCAGGTGCTGCTCGAGGAGGTGTGGGGCTACCACCACGCCGCCGACACCCGGCTGGTCAACGTGCACGTCCAGCGACTGCGGTCCAAGGTCGAGCACGACCCGGAGCACCCCGAGATCGTCCTGACCGTCCGCGGTGTCGGCTACAAGGCGGGAAGCTAGCCGAGTGCGGATCGCGCTGCCCAGTCGGCTCCGGTGGGCGCTCACCTTCTGGCGGCGCTCGATCCAGGCGCGGGTGGTCGCCAGCACGCTCGTGCTGTCCGCGATCGTCATCAGCTTGGTCGGCTGGTTCCTGCTGCAGCAGACGCGGGACGGCCTGCTGCGGCACCGGGTCGACGTGGTCGTCGGTGAGGTCGAGGCCGAGGTCGCCGACACCCGCGACCTGCTCTCCGCCGCCTCGGGTACCCCAGAGGAGGACGCGAGCGCGCAGCGGGACGACCTGATCGGCCCCATCATCGAGGCGGGCGACAGCCGCGGCTACGGCGTGGTGCTCGGCGGCCCGGAAGGCACCGAGGCCGACCTGGCCGACGGCGGCGCCCACCGCACCAGCGGCCTCGAGCTCGCAAGCATCCCCCAGCGGCTCGAGGCGCACTTCGACGGCGTCAACCGGTCGACGGCCTGGACCTACACCGAGATCGTCCGCACCACCTCCGACGGCAGCATCGAGACCGAGCCGGGGATCGTCGTCGGCTCCCAGGTCCGGCTGCCTGCCGACGGCCTGACCTACACGATCTACTTCGTCTTCCCGCTGACCGAGGAGGAGGACACCCTCAACCTGGTGACCCGGGCCCTGCTGACCGCGGCCGGCCTGCTCCTCGTGCTCGTCGCCGGCATCACCTGGCTGGTGACCCGCCAGGTGGTCAAGCCGGTCCGGATGGCGCGTCGGGTGGCCGAGCGGCTCGCGGCCGGGCGGCTGCAGGAACGGCTCCGCGTCACCGGGGAGGACGACCTCGCCCGGCTGGCCCACTCCTTCAACCAGATGGCCTCCAACCTGCAACGCCAGATCCGCCAGCTCGAGGAGCTCAGCTGGGTGCAGCGGAGGTTCGTGTCCGACGTGTCGCACGAGCTCCGCACGCCGCTGACGACCGTGCGGATGGCGGGCGACGTACTCCATGACGCGCGACGCGACTTCGACCCCGCGACCGGCCGCGCAGCCGAGCTGCTGCAGGCCGAGCTCGACCGGTTCGAGACGCTGCTGGTCGACCTGCTCGAGATCAGCCGGTTCGACGCCGGCGCTGCCCTCCTCGACATCGAGGACATCAACCTGCTCGACGTCGCCCACCGCGTGGTCGATGCGGCCCGTCCGCTCGCCGACCAGCGCGGCGTGCTCGTCGTCGTCGAGCAGCCCGAACGGCCGGTCCGAGCCCAGGTCGACGCGCGCCGGGTCGAGCGGATCCTCCGCAACCTGGTCACCAACGCGATCGACCACGCGTTCCCCGACGACCCGGACCGCCCGATCGTGGTCCGGATGGCCGCCGACGACCAGGCCGCGGCGGTGACCGTCCGCGACCGGGGTGTGGGGCTGGCTCCCGGCGAGTCGGCAATGGTCTTCAACCGGTTCTGGCGCTCCGACCCGGCACGCGCCCGGAGCAGCGGCGGCACCGGCCTGGGGCTGGCGATCTCGCTCGAGGACGCCCACCTCCACGGCGGTTGGCTCCAGGCCTGGGGACGGCCCGGCGAGGGCGCGCAGTTCCGGCTCACCTTGCCGCGGCGCGCCGGCACTCCGCTGCGGCACAGCCCGCTCCCGCTCGCGCCGCTCGACGACGTCGACGTCGACGTCGACGTCGACATCGAGGCGGAGGACGACGTTCCGGCCATCGAGCCCGGCCGCGAGACGAGCCGCGGGGTGACCTCATGAGGAGACTCACGCAGGGTGTCCTCGCGATCGCGGTCATGGTGGCGCTCAGCGGCTGCATCGGCCTTCCGGAGGACGGGCCCGTCGTCGATGCCGAGGTCGCGGGCGAGCGGAGTCAGGAGCGGGTCTCCTCGATCGACGGCCGCCCGCCGCAGCCCGGCGCCTCCAGGCTCGAGGTGGTCAAGGGCTTCCTGGACGCGATGATGGCGTGGCCGATCTCGACGAGCATCGCGAAGCAGTACCTCACCGACGACGCCGCCGAGGAGTGGCGACCGAACGCGACGGTCATCTACACGAAGCTGGGGCAGGCGCGGGAGGACGGCGGCACCGTCACGATCCCGATGCGCGACGCGGCGCTGCTCGACGACTCCGGCGGCTGGCGTGGGTCCATCCCTGAGGATCGCAGCAACCTCGAGTTCCAGATGACCGTCGAGGACGGCGAGTTCCGCATCCTCGAGCCGATGGACGCGCTCGTCGTCACCTCGGACTGGTTCAAGGACCGCTATCGCCAGGCCTCGCTCTACTACTTCGACCCGGCCACACAGGTCCTGGTCCCCGAGCCTGTCTTCGTGCCTGTGGGGGAGTCGTTCGCGACCAACCTGGTGGAAGCGCTGGTGGCGGGACCGCCTCCGCGGCTGCGTGACGTCGTCCAGACCTTCATCCCGTCGGGCCTCAGTGTCGGGCTCTCGGTCCCGGTGATCGAAGGGGTGGCGGTGCTCGACCTCCAGGGCGACGCGCCGGACACGCTGGCATCCGCAGCCGAGCTGATCCTCGCCCAGCTCGCGGCCACGCTTGCCCAGGAGCCGGGGATCTCCGCGTTGCGGGTGTCGATCGGTGGCGAGGAGGTCGAACCACCCGGCTCGGCGGCGCAGTACGACGTCGGGTCCGCCGCGGAGTTCGATCCCGCGGACACCGGATCGGCCGGCGTCCTCTACGGGCTGCAGCGCGGCCGCCTCGTGTCGGGCTCCGTCGATGACCTGCGGGTGGTCGACGGACCGCTCGGCCGCGAGCAACGACAGTTCGCGTCCGTGGCCGTCGCGCCCGTCGGCGACCGGATCGCCGCGGTGACCGAGGATCTTCGCCAGGTGCTGGTCGCGCCTCTCCGGTCGCCGGCCGGCGAGACCGTGGTCGACACCCTGGTCGCCGACGGCACCGAGCTCACCCAGCCGTCCTGGGACGCGTCCGGTCGGTTGTGGATCCTCGATCGCGGGCCGCGCGGCGCGCGGGTGCTGGTCTCTGACCACGGCGTCAAGGTCCGGGACGTGCGCGTGCCCGGAGTCACCAGGACCGACGCTCGACGGATCCTCGTGTCCCGCGACGGCACCCGGCTGATCGCACTCGTCAACCGTCCCGACGGCGATCGGCTCGTCGCCGCCAGGGTCGTGCTGGACAACAGTGGCCGGGTCGCCCGCATCGTGCAGTCGACCGTCATCCGGACCCTCACCGGACAGCACGCGATCGACATCGCCTGGACCTCATCCGCCCATATCGCCGTACTCTCGCCGGCCCGACCGGGCGAGCTCTACGAGATCGAGACGGTCGCTGCCGACGGGGCGACGGTCGGTGTCGACACGCTCTCGACCATGGTGCCCGGCCGCGTGATCGGGCTGGCGGGGGAGCCCTCCACGGACACGCCGGTCTATGCCGTGACCCGCAACGCGCTCATCGACATCCGCACCGGCGTGCAGGTTCCCGCGACCAGGCTCCACGACCTCGACTACGCCGGCTGAGTCCACAGGCACCGGCGCCGCGGTTGTCCGCGGCCCGGGCACGGGATACGTCTCTCGGGTGACTCTTTTCAGCGCCCTGCTCGACGCCGGCGCCGACCTGCTGCTCGGCGCGGCCTGTGTCGGGTGCGGCGAGCCTGGTCGGGTCCTCTGCCCGGGCTGCCGGGCCGGGCTGCCCGCCGAGGCCGTCGAGGCATGGCCCACGCCGACCCCCGCCGGCCTGGCCCGGCCCTTCGCCACCGGCGCGTACGACGGCACCCTGCGCGCCATGGTCGTCGGCCACAAGGAGCGGCGGCTGCTCGGGTTGACCCGCCCGCTCGGCGAGCTCCTGGCGGCGTCCGTGTTCGCCGCTTCCGGACCCACGGCTCCGCTCCTCCTCGTGCCCGTGCCGTCGCGTCCCGCGGCGGTGCGGGCCCGCGGACACGACCCGACCCTCGCCATGACCCGCCGCGCCGCTCGGACCCTCCGCACCGCGGACCGCGAGGTCGCCGTCGCCCGCCTGCTCCGCACCCGACCCGGCGTCGCCGACCAGGCCGGGCTCGACGCCGACCAGCGGCACGCCAATCTTGCGGGCTCGATGGCCTGCCCGGCGCGCGCCGTACGACGGCTGGCCGGCCGTCGCGCGCATGTGGTCGTCTGCGACGACGTGATCACCACCGGCGCAACTGCGCGCGAGGCGCAGCGTGCGCTCGAGGCCGCCGGCGTCGCCGTACTCGCGGTCGCGGCCGTCGCAGCCACCACCCGGAGGCACCCCGGACGGGACCAAAGTCCGGAATAGTCGCCCAAACCTTTCGAGGCTCCCGATGACCGACTAACGTCTCTATATGGAGTCCGCCCGGGTCCGTGGTTGCGTCGTCGGGACGCCGCGGGTCACTCCGGGCGCCCCACGGCAAGCCGATGCCAGTCGCAGGCGAAACGGTCCACGTAAGTCGACGCTCGCGTCGATGATCACGGTGCGGCTTAGTCGGTAAGTCCTGCCTCGCCCCGGCCACCAGATGTGGCCGATCGGCGGGAGAGAGTCGCAGTGGCACCAAGCTGCGAGGCTCCAGCAGGCGGGTGTGGGGTACGAAGACCAGGTCGGCCGGGCGGATTCCGCTGTTTTGGATTGCGCGAGCGTGTCGCGGACCGGCGCGACACGCTGCCGCGCCGCAGTCGAGCGCTTGCTGTGGTTGAGGCTGGTTGGCGGCTGCAGGTTGCACCCTCGCCTGTCTGAACGTCCGCGCTTGACGCGCGGAACAGCTGAACAAAAGTCCTATCCCCAACTATTTGGAGGTACCTGATGGACGTCGTGGTCACCGGCCGGCACTGCGAGATCTCTGACCGCTTTCGCGGACACGCAGCCGAGAAGCTGACGAGGTTGGAGAAGCACGATCATCGGATCATCAGGGTCCATGTAGAGGTCGATTGCGAACCCAACCCGCGCCAGCACGACCACGCCGTACACGTCGAACTGACTGCCTTCTCCAAGGGGCCGGTGATCCGCGCCGAAGCCGCCGCCGACGACAAGATGGCGGCGCTGGACGTCGCCCTCGACAAGATGGCCGCGCAGATGCGGCGGGCCGCGGACCGGCGGCGCGTGCACCGTGGCCGGCGCTCGCCGGTCTCGGTCGGCCAGGCGCTCGCGGGCGTGCCCGTCGACGGCCTGACCTCCGCCACGAGCGTCGTCGATGCGACCGACACCGTCGAGGAGCGGTTGGTCGGACCGATCGCGGTGACCGGTGACGGGCCGCTCGTCGTCCGCGAGAAGACCCACCCGGCGAGCCCGATGACCCTCGACCAGGCGCTCTACGAGATGGAGCTGGTCGGCCACGACTTCTACCTGTACGTCGACAAGGAGAGCGAGCGGCCGGCGGTCGTCTACCGCCGCCGCGGCTACGACTACGGCGTGATCTCGCTCGACCTCGGCGTCTAGGAAGCGGCCGCCGCGACGCGCACGGCAACGGGATCAGGGCCTTCCCGCCGCCTGTGCGTGTCATGATGCTCGGGTGGCGAGTGGGAACGAGCCGGTTCGGGTGCTGGTGGTCGATGACCACGAGCTCTTCCGGCGTGGCCTGACCATGCTGCTCGGCGTCGAGTCGGGGATCGAGGTCGTGGGGGAGGCCAGCGACGGGGCCGAGGGCACCGAGCTCGCCGTGAGCAGTGCCCCGGACGTCGTGCTTCTCGACGTCCGGATGCCGAAGCAGTCGGGCATCGAGGCGTGCGTGGCGATCAAGGCGGCCTCGCCGTCGACCAAGATCGTGATGCTCACCGTGTCCGACGAAGAGGCCGACCTCTACGAGGCCGTCAAGAACGGCGCCTCGGGCTACCTGCTCAAGGACTCCTCGATCGAGGAGGTCGCCCAGGGCATCCGGGTCGTGGCCGAGGGCCAGTCGCTGATCAGCCCGTCGATGGCCGCCAAGCTCATCGACGAGTTCAAGACCATGTCGCGGCCGGACCGCTCCACGGGGCCGGCGCTCAGGCTCACCGAGCGCGAGCTCGACGTACTCCGGCTGGTGGCCAAGGGCCTCAGCAACCGCGACGTCGCCCACCGGCTGGCGATCAGCGAGAACACCGTCAAGAACCACGTGCGCAACATGCTGGAGAAGCTGCAGCTGCACTCGCGGATGGAGGCGGTCATGTACGCCGTCCGCGAGAAGCTGGTCGAGCTCGAGTAGCGCACGCACTCGCCGGTTCGCCACGAAGTCGCACGGTGAGGGCGTATCGAGACGCCTGCACCCGGCCGAGGACCTCGGGTCGCGATATCTCGCTGCGACGCGATGCCGACGTTCGGCCCTCGCGTCGGCTACTCGACGACTGCTCCCGCTGCGCTGTCGGCGCGGCCACCTAGGGTCGGCCGTCGTGCAGTCGCTCTCCCTCGCGCAGGCCCGCCGGATCGCGCTGGCCGCCCAGGGTTTCGCCGACAAGCGGCACGAGACGCCGACGATGCGCACCTTCCAGCGCACCCTGACCCGCACGGGGGTGCTGCAGGTCGACTCGGTCAACGTGCTCCAGCGCGCGCACTACATGCCGCTCTACTCCCGGATGGGCCCCTACGACGTCGACCTGCTGCGGCGCGCGTCCGAGGGCCGGCCGCGCCGCGTGGTCGAGTACTGGGCGCACGTGCAGGCGTTCATGCCGGTCGAGCTGTGGCCGGTGATGCGGTTCCGCATGGCGCACTACGCCGACCGCGAGTTCAAGTGGTGGCCAGGCATCGAGCCGATGCTCCGCCAGCAGGTGCTCAAGGAGGTCGAGAGCCGCGGACCGGTCACCGCGCGCGACCTCGATGACGGCAAACCGCGCGCCAAGGGCAACTGGGGCTGGAACTGGTCCGCGGCGCGCAAGGCGCTCGACCTGCTCTACATGACCGGCGAGCTCGCGATCGCCGGCCGCAACGGTCAGTTCGAGGTGCGCTACGACCTGCCGGAGCGGGTGCTGCCGCCGGAGGTGCTGGCCGCGCCGGCGCCCACCGAGGACGAGGCGGTGCTCGAGCTCGTCCGACGTGCGGCCCGGTCCCACGGGGTCGCCAGTGCCAACTGCCTGGCCGACTACTACCGGATCAAGGTCGCCCCTGCCCGCGCCGCGGCCGAGGAGCTGGTGGCCGCCGGCGAGCTGGAGCAGGTGAGCGTGGAGGGGTGGCGGCGTCCGGCGTACCTCCATCGCGACGCGCGACTGCCGCGCCGGATCAACGCGCGTGCCCTGCTCAGTCCGTTCGACCCGGTGGTCTGGGAGCGGGACCGCAGCGAGGCGCTGTTCGACTTCTTCTACCGGATCGAGATCTACACGCCGGCCGACAAGCGGGTGCACGGCTACTACGTGCTGCCGTTCCTGCTCGGCGACCGGATCGTGGGTCGGGTGGACCTCAAGGCGGACCGCCCGACGCGGGCGCTGCTGGTCCAGGGTGCCTACGCCGAACCGGGCGCTCCGCCGGAGACCGCGGCCGAGCTCGCAGCCGAGCTGCGGCAGCTCGCGGGCTGGCTCGGGCTCGACGACGTGGTCGTCGCGCCGCGGGGTGATCTCGCCGCCGAGCTGGCCGGAGCCGTTGGATAAGGTGCGCGGCGTGAGCCAACGCACCCTGGTCCTGATCAAGCCCGACGCAGTCCGCCGCGGCCTCCTGGGTGAGGTGTTGTCGCGGTTCGAGGCCAAGGGCCTCACCATCGTGGCGATGGAGCAGCGCGCTGATCGACGCCGCCCAGGCCGACGCGCACTACCCGAGCACGTCGACCGAAGGACTTCTACCCGCCGCTGCGCGACTTCGTCACCAGCGGCCCGCTGGTCGCGCTCGTGCTCGAGGGCGACGAGGCGATCGAGGTCGTCCGCGCGATCAACGGCGCCACCGACGGCCGCAAGGCCGCCCCGGGCACCATCCGCGGCGACCTCTCGCTCTCCAACCGCGAGAACCTCGTCCACGGCTCCGACTCCCCGGAGTCCGCCGACCGCGAGATCGCGCTCTGGTTCCCCGCCGCTCGTAGGTCCTCACGAGTCACATCCGTCACACGCGTCTCGGCGTGCCTCCGTGGTGACGGGCTGACCTTTACCTACGCTCGCAGGCGGGGGATCCCGGATCGTGCGCTCGGGGCTCCGCCCCGGCGTACCGCCTGTGCGGGGTGCACCGGCTTCCCCGTTGCGCGCGGCTGGGCCCGACCTCTGGAGGTCGGACCCGAGAGACGTCTGCGAGGGCAAACGTTGAGGGCGAACAGCATCATCGGCCGGGACCTGGCCGTTGACCTCGGCACCGCCAACACGCTGGTCTACGTCCGCCGCCGCGGGGTGCTGCTCGACGAGCCCAGCGTAGTCGCGCTCAACGACTCGACCGGCGACGTGATCGCCGTCGGGCACGAGGCGAAGGCGATGATGGGCCGCACCCCCGACAACATCACCGCGCTGCGCCCGCTGCGCGACGGCGTCATCGCCGACTTCGAGGCGACCGAGCAGATGCTCCGTCACTTCATCGCGCGGGTGCACCGGCGCCGCTACTTCGCGAAGCCGCGGATGGTGATCTGCGTGCCGAGCGCGATCACCCCGGTCGAGCAGCGCGCGGTCAAGGAGGCCGGCTACCAGGCCGGCGCCCGTCGTGTGTACGTCGTCGAGGAGCCCATGGCCGCCGCGATCGGCGCCGGGCTCCCCGTCCACGAGCCGACCGGCAACATGGTCGTCGACGTCGGCGGCGGTACGACGGAGGTCGCCGTCATCTCCCTCGGCGGCATCGTCACCAGCCTCAGCATCCGCACCGCCGGCGACGAGCTCGACGCCGCGATCGTCGCGTGGATGAAGAAGGAGCACGGCCTGATGCTCGGCGAGCGCACCGCCGAGGAGGTCAAGATCACCCTCGGCACGGCGTTCCCGTCGCCGGGTGAGCCGGAGGGTGAGGTCCGCGGTCGCGACCTGGTCACCGGCCTGCCGCGCACCGTCACCGTGACCTCCGCCGACATCCGGAAGGCGCTCGACGAGCCGCTGCACGCGATCGTCGACGCCGTACGCGTCACCCTCGACCAGACCCCGCCCGAGCTGGCCGGCGACATCATGGACCGCGGGATCGTGCTCACGGGCGGCGGCGCGCTGCTCCGTGGGCTCGACGACCGGATCCGCCACGAGACCGGCATGCCGGTCCACGTCGCTGAGAACCCGCTCGTGTCGGTCGCGCTCGGTGCCGGGCGCTGTGTCGAGGAGTTCGAGGCGCTCCAGCAGGTCCTGATCACCAACCCGAGGCGCTTCTGATGTCACTGGACACCAGGCCGCCGCGGCAGAGTCCGGTCCGTCAGGTCGCGACGCCGCGGGAGCGCGATGCGGCGCGCGGGCTGCCGTCCCGCTCGCTGCTGGTCGCCCTGGTGCTCGCCTGCGTGGCGCTGATGGTGGTCGACCGCACCAGCGGAGACGAGTCGCCGGTCGAACCGGTCCGCCGGGTCGTCGGTGAGGTGATCGGGCCGGCGCAGGCCGGGGTGAGCAACGTGCTCGGCCCGTTCGTCGCGATCCCGGGCAACCTCCGCACCAACGACGCCCTCCGCGGCGCCCTCGCCGACGACGAGGCGCGGATCGAGGAGCTCGAGAACGAGCTTCGCACGTCTGCGTACGACGCGAACCGACTCGAGGGGCTCCAGGGCCTCTGTGAGATTTCGACCGGCACCGGCTACCTGCTGGCGCCGGCACGCGTGGTCGGCTACGGCTCCGCGCAGTCGTTCTCGAGCACGGTCACCATCGACGCCGGGACGGACTCCGGCGTACACCCGGACATGACGGTGCTCAGTGGTGACGGCCTGGTCGGACGGGTCATCGAGGTGACCAGCCACACGGCCACCGTCCTGCTCATCGTCGACCCGGGCTCCACCGTGGGCGGCCGGGTCGGCGACAACCTGGAGAACGGCTTGGTCGAGGGTCAGGGCGGCCTCGCCGACGGCGACCCGCTCAGCCTCGACCTGATCGACCACACCGTCGTTCCGGAGAAGGGCCAAGCGGTCGTCACCTGGGGCAGCGAGCGTGGCGCTCCCTATGTCGCAGGCGTCCCGATCGGCGAGGTCTCCAAGGTCTACGAGGACCTGCGCGCGGGCACCTACCGCGCCGTCCTCGAGCCGTACGTCGACTTCACCTCGCTCGACGACGTCGGCGTGGTGGTGCCCTCGGGTGACGACACCCGCGTGATCGAGCCGGGAGCGTGCTCATGAGGGGAACCCAGCGGCTGGTCGCCGCGCTGCTGATCGTCGTCACCGCGCTCCTGCTGCAGGTGACCGTCTTCCCGCACTTCGCGTGGAACGGCGTCGTGCCCGACCTGGTGCTGCTGGCTGTCGTCGGCGCCGCGCTGGTGACCGACCCACGGTTCGCCACCCTCCTCGGCTTCGGCGCCGGTCTGCTGCTCGATCTCGCCCCGCCCGCCGATCACGCCGCCGGCCGATGGGCGCTGGCGCTGCTCGTCGTCGGGTACGTCGTGAGCCGGTTCGCGCACGACCACTCACCCGCGCAGGCGGGTGGCGGGCGGCCGCCGTACCCCTTGATGCTCGCGGCGGGTGCCGGCGGCGCCTTCGTCGGCACGTCCGTCTTCGCGCTGACCGGGACGCTGCTGCAGGACCCTGCCGTCGGCATCGGTGACATGCTCGAGGTGGTGCTGACCGCGGTGGCGTACGACGTCCTCGTCGCCGTCCTGGTACTCCCGTTGACGGTCTGGATCTTCACCCGGGAGCCGGGACCCCGCGCCGCCCAGGTCACCCCGCGGGCACCTCGGCGGACGCCTGTCTGATGCCCGCGTCGACCAGCAGCTCCTCGCACCGCAGCCGGCTCCGGCTGATCGTGATCCAGGTCCTTGCGTTCTCGCTGCTCGCCACCCTCGGCTCGCGCCTCTACTACCTGCAGGTGGTGACGGGGGAGGAGTACCAGGGCAAGGCGGCCTCGCAATCGGTCCGCGACATCGTCGTGCAACCCCAGCGGGGCCTGATCGTCGACGCGATGGGGCGGCCGCTCGTCACCAACCGGCTCACCTGGGTCGCCTCGATCGACCGCACCCTGATCGGCCGGATGGAGCCCCGGGTGCGCCGCGCACTGCTGAAGCGGGTCGCCCGGGTGATCGGCATGGAGCCCCGCGAGATCGCGCGCCAGCTGGTCCTCTGTGGCACCGAGGGCGCCAAGGAGGGCGTGTGCTGGAACGGGTCGCCGTACCAGCCGGTGCCGGTCGCCCAGGACCTCGACGACGCCACCGCGCTGCGCATCAACGAGCAGCCCGAGGACTTCCCGGGCGTGGTCGTGGTCCAGCAGAGCGTGCGCGACTACCCGGAGCCGTTCAGCATCAACGCCGCCCACCTGCTCGGCTACCTCAGCCCGATCACCGATGACGAGCTGACGGCGGCCGAGCTCGGCGGCGACACGTCGGTCAACGGCGCGTCCGTGGTGGGCCGGGCCGGCGTCGAGAAGGAGTACGACGCGTGGTTGCGCGGGCAGCCCGGCTACGAGCGGGTCAAGGTCAACGCCAACGGCGAGGTGATCGGCGAGGAGGCGGACGTCCGGGCGCAGCCCGGTGACACGCTCGTCACGTCGATCGACGCGAAGGTGCAGGGCATCGTCGAGCGCCAGCTCCACCAGATGATCATGACCGCCCGGGGCACGGTCGACCCGGTGACGGGGCGTCCGTTCGAGGCCGACTCCGGCGCCGCAGTCGTCATGGACGTGAACACCGGTCGGATCATCGCGATGGCCAGCCAGCCGACGTACGACCCCGAGGTCTGGGCCGACGGGATCACCCAGAAGCAGCTGAAGCGGCTCTACTCCGAGGCAGCGGGCACGCCGCTCCTCGGCCGCGCGATGCAGGGTCAGTTCGCCCCGGGATCGACCTGGAAGCCGTTCATGACCGCCGCGGCGCTGACCCACGGCTACGGCACCGACACCCGTCTCAACTGCTCCTCGTCGCTGCGGGTCGGCAACCGCGACTTCAAGAACTACGAGTCCGGCGCCTACGGCTACATCTCGTTCGCCGACGCGCTCCGGGTCTCCTGCAACACCTTCTTCTACCGGATCGGCTACGACTACTGGCAGCGCTTCGGCTCCGACGTCGCCGACGTCGACGCCAAGGACCCGCTGGTCGAGCAGGCGCTCGACTTCGGCTTCGGCAGCGCGACCGGGATCGACATCCCTGGCGAGTCCTCGGGCCGGATCGCCGACCGCAAGTGGAAGCGCGACTACTACCGCTCGATGAAGGACTACTACTGCGGCATCGCCGACAAGCCGCAGGACGCGAAGACGAGCGACTTCGTCTACCTGTTCGCCCGGGAGTTCTGCATCGAGGGCTACGCCTACCGCGCCGGTGACGCCGTGAACTTCGCGATCGGCCAGGGCGACACCATCGTCACCCCGCTGCAGCTGGCGCGGGCGTACGCCGCCATCGCCAACGGCGGCACCCTCTGGGAGCCGCGGGTCGGCAAGGCCATCGTGTCGCCGAGCGGCGAGCTGATCCGGCGGATCCCGCCGTCGAAGGCCGGCATGGTCGGCGTCCCGAAGTCCGTGCTCACCTACATCGACGAGGCGCTCAAGGAGGTCTCCCGGTCCGGCACGCTGGCGTGGAAGCTCGGCGGCTTCCCGCTCGACGACGTCGTGCTCCGCGCCAAGACCGGCTCCGCGGAGGTCTACGGCAAGCAGTCGACGGGCTGGGTCGCGTCGTACACCGACGACTACGTCGTCGTGATGATGATCAGCCAGGGCGGCACCGGGTCCGGCTCGACCGGTGACGGCATCCGCAAGATCTGGGAGGCGCTCTACGGCATCGACGGCGAGAAGGTCGTCCCTTCCCACGCCGCGATCCCCGGCACCGTGCCGCCCGAGAAGCTCCCCGTCTTCGGTCGCGACGGCTCGATCCTGCCCCCGGCCCGCGAGGAGGACTGACTGAATGGCCACCACCGTCGGCACCCGGACCTCCGCGCGGTCCCGCCGGGTCGAGACCACCGCCCGGCTGCGCTGGCGCGAGCTGGACCTGTTGTTGCTGGGCGCCGTCGTGCTGCTCAGCCTGGTCGGCTGCGTGCTCGTGTGGTCCGCCACGATCCACCGGGACGACCTCACCGGCGGCGATCCCAAGGCCTTCCTGGCCAAGCAGGTCGTCAACGTCGGCATCGGCCTCGGGCTGATGGTCGTCGTGGCAGCGACCGACCACCGCTGGGTCCGGATCCTCGCTCCGATCGGATACGGGCTGGCGGTCCTGGGCCTGACGCTCGTGCTGGTGATGGGCACGACCATCAACGGCTCTCGCTCGTGGCTGATGATCGGCGGGCTCTCGCTGCAGCCCTCCGAGCTCGCCAAGCTCGCGGTCGTCGTCGGCATGGCGCTGGTCGTCGCCGAGCGGAGCGAGGGGCGGTGGCGCGACCGAGTGGGCACGGTCGACGTACTCCTCATGCTCGCGGTCGCCGCCGTCCCCGCCGTCCTGATCCTGGCCCAGCCCGACCTCGGCACCATGCTGGTGCTCAGCGCCACCGTCTTCGGCGTCGTCGCCGCGTCCGGCGCGCACCGCCGCTGGCTCGCGGTGCTCCTCGGCTCCGGGGTGTCGGTCGCGGTCTTCGCCGTGGCCACCGGATTCCTCGAGCAGTACCAGGTCGACCGGTTCCTCGCCTTCACCGACCCCGGTCGCGACCCGCGCGGCGCCGGCTACAACGTCGAGCAGGCGCGGATCGCGGTCGGCAACGGCGGCCTGTTCGGCCAGGGCCTCTTCGACGGCTCGCAGACCAACTCGGGCTTCGTCCCCGAACAGCACACCGACTTCGTCTTCACCGTCGCCGGCGAGGAGCTGGGCCTGGTCGGCGCCGCCTTCATCATCGCGCTGCTCGGCATCATCATCTGGCGCGCCCTGACGATCGCCGCCCGCAGCGACGACGTGTTCGGCCGGATCGCCGCCGCCGGCATCGCCTGCTGGTTCGGCTTCCAGGCCTTCCAGAACATCGGGATGTGCGTCGGCATCATGCCCGTCACCGGCGTACCCCTTCCGTTCGTCTCGTACGGCGGCTCGTCGATGTTCGCCGGCATGCTCGCCATCGGGCTGCTGCAGAACATCCACCTGCGCACGATCTCCGCGCCCGCCTCGCGGATGCAGCCGGCGAAGCGGGTGCTGGTCCGCGGCTGAAGCCACTGACGCTGCGGTCATGTCAGGCGACGCTCCTGAGTCTGCTGGGGTGCTGGGGGTCGCGGCCACATGAAGGCCGTTCGCCGCAGGCTTGCCGTCGCGGTCGGGGTCGCCACTGCTCGGCACGGCGCTCCCTGCGGCCCCGCCGGTCGTCGCAACGCTGGCGCTGGCGCCGGCACAGGCACGTAGACGCACCCGCTCGTGCTGGGCGCCGGCTCGAGGTCGGGTCTCGCCGTGAACGCGTCCGGCACCGGGTACGTCGCCTGGGTCGGGCCCGAGAGCCCGGCACGTCGCTGCAGCTCTGCCGACTGCCGCGCGGTGCGACCTCCTGTGCGAAGCCGGCACCCGATCGCGGTGCCCGCGGACACGACGAGCGGCCACCGTCCCTCCGTGGTCGTCTCCGGAAGCACGGTCCGCGTCCTTCAGTACCGGTACCCGCTCGCCGGGCCGAACCCGGCGGGCGTCTACAGGTTCACCTCCACCGACAACGGCGCAACCTTCGGGGCCGGGGTGAGGGTCGCGACGGTGCCGTTCGAGGAGGGCGTGCCGGGCCCGGGCAACGCCTCCTCCGGACTCCCGGTCACGCGGAGATGGCGAAGCCGCACTGGTAGACCCCGTCGTTGACCTCCTCGTACACCCGCTCCATCACGGCCTCCATCTCGTCCCGGCACTCGTCGGGCCACAGATCGGGCGCATCGGGTCGGTGGTGGTCACGCCACTCGAAGAAGAAGTCGTGCGTGATCGACGGGAAGTCGTTGGTGACCGCTGTCTTGGACGGGACGTCGACCAGGGTGGGCACGGTGATCCCCTGTGAGTAGTCGGCGTAGCGGGCGAGGTACGCGTCCTGCAGCCGCTTGTAGCCGAGGACGGGGTCGACGCCGCCCGGGTCGAGGTCGAAGGACCAGCTGCGGGTCGTCGTGGATCGGGCCCGCGAGACCCATCGAGATCACGTCCTCGAGCCCGAGCAACCCGCGCACGATGATGGCTCTGTTCGCCCACGGACAGGCGCGAGCGGCGACGAGCCGGTAGCGACCCGGCTCCGCGGGCCAGGTCTGTACGTCGAGCTCGTCGCCGCCGTGCGGATCTTGCGAGCGGCCGGGCTCCTTCGTGACGCGGTCAGGGATGTAGTCCCTGTCCCGCTCGAAGGCCTTGCCCTTCTGGCTGAAGATCGGCACGCGTTTCCTCTCGTCGGACTCCGTCGAGAGACCGGTACCCGATCGGGGCGTCCGGCATAGCGCGCTCAGCCGCGTCGGTTTGCCGCCTCCTGGTGGAGCGGGATGCATCAGCTCGTCGTACGGGCTGACCGGTCCGGTGACGTGGGTGCCAGGTAGCACGACGGACAGCGGGAGGGGAGCCACCGGAGATGCTGCCAAGCCCCACGACGCGCGCCATCCGGACAGCTGCCCGGATGAGGCGGCAAAGACGATGGCACCGAGTCCGACCCAGCCGTGCGCTGCGGCGCACATGGGGCAGTGCTCACCCGACGTGTAGACGGTCGCGCTCGAGCGCTCTTCCGGACTGAGGTTCTCCCAGGCCCACTGGGCAAGCTCGAACTCGGGGTGGGCGGTCGGGTCCGCGAGACTGACTTCCCTGTTGCGCGCCTCAGCCAGCACGACGTCGCCGTCGCCGACGAGCAACGAGCCGAACGGATCGTCGCCTGCGTCGAGTGCCTCACGCGCCAGCTCGACGCACCGCAGCAGGTGTGCGTCGTGGTTGGTCACGGCGCTGAGCTAGCTGGCCTTCTTCGCAGCGGCCTTCTTGGCGGGCGCCTTCTTCTTGGCGGGCGCCTTCTTGGCCGGGGTCTTCTTGGCAGCGGCCTTCTTGGCCGGCGCCTTCTTCGCGGGCTTCTTCTCGTCCGCAGGCTCTTCGCCACGGGCGGTCTTGGCGGCGTCGACCGAGCGCTGGAGGGCGGCCAGCAGGTCGACGACCTCGCCGCCGGTCTTCGTCGAGGTGGGGGTACGGCGGACCTCGCCCCCCTCGATCTTCGCCTTGACGACCGCCTGCACCGCCGACGCGTAGTCGTCCTCGAACTCCTCGGGCTCGAAGTCGCCGGCGAGCGTCTCGACGAGCATGTTGGCCATCTTGACCTCGGCGTCCTTGATCTCGCCGGTCTCGACGGAGAAGTCGGGCGTGCGGATCTCGTCGGGCCACATCATCGTCTGCATCACGATCACGTCGCCGCGCACCCGCAGCACGGCGGTGGTCGTCCGCTGCCGGAGCGCGACCGTCACCACGGCCATCCGGTCGGCGTCGAGGAGCGCCTGCCGCAGCAAGGCGTAGGGCTTGGCGCCGGTCGACTCGGGCTCGAGGTAGTAGGACTTCTCGAACAGCATCGGGTCGATCTGGTCGCTGGGGACGAACTTCTCGACGGCGATCTCGCGCGACGAGGCCGACGGCAGCTCGGCCAGGTCGTCCTCGCTGAGGATGACCATCTCGCCGTCCTCGGTCTCGTAGCCCTTCGCGATGTCGGCGTACGCCACCTCTTCGCCGTCGATCGAGCAGACCCGCTGGTACTTGATCCGCCCGCCGTCCTTGGCGTGCACCTGTCGGAACGACACGTCGTGGCTCTCGGTGGCGGAGTAGAGCTTCACCGGCACGCTGACCAGGCCGAACGAGACGGCACCCTTCCAAATCGCACGCATGGACCAAGGGTACGGGCCACCACCGACCTGCGACCATGATCGCGTGGCGGACCCACCCAGCGTGCACACCGTCGGCGTGATCGGCGGGGGCATCGTCGGCCTCGCCGTCGCCCGCGAGCTCACCCGCCGCCGCCCCGGCACCAAGGTGCTGGTCCTCGAGAAGGAGGACCGCCTCGCCGCCCACCAGACGGGCCACAACTCCGGGGTGGTGCACGCGGGCATCTACTACCGCCCCGGCAGTCTCAAGGCCGAGCTCTGCGCCCGCGGCCGGGAGCTGATCCGGGCCTACTGCCTCGAGCACGACCTGCCGTACGTCGAGTGCGGCAAGCTGGTCGTCGCCGTCGACCCCGACGAGATGGAGCGGTTCGACGCGCTCGAGCGCACCGCCACCGAGAACGGCGTACCCGGCCTGCGTCGCATCGGACCGGACGAGATGACGGAGATCGAGCCGCACGCCACCGGGCTGGCGGCGCTCCACTCGCCCCGCACGGCGATCACCGACTACATCGCGATCGCGGAGCACCTCGCGATGGAGGTCGCGGACGCCGGCGGCGCCGTACTCCTCTCGACCACGGTCACCGACGTCACCCGCAGCGGTACGAAACGAGTGATCGTCACCACGACCGACACCCACACCGTCGACCACGTCGTCGTCTGCGCCGGCCTGCAGGCCGACCGGCTCGGCCGACGGATCGACGGTCAGGACGAGCCGCGGATCGTCCCGTTCCGCGGCGAGTACCTCACGGTCACCGGCCCGAAGCGCGACCTCGTGCGCGGCATGGTCTATCCGGTCCCGGACCCGCGCTACCCGTTCCTCGGGGTGCACTTCACGCGGCGCGTCGACGGCAGCCTCGAGATCGGGCCCAACGCGGTGCTCGCCCTCGACCGGGAGGGGTACGGCGTCCGCCCCGGCCTGCGGATCGCCGACGCGGCCGCCACCCTCGCCCATCCCGGCTTCTGGCGGATGGCCCGGACCCACTGGCGCACCGGCGCCCGTGAGGTCCGCGGCTCACTCTCGACGCGTGCCTACCTCCGCACCGCCCAGCGCTACGTGAGCGACATCGGACCGGAGGACGTGGTCCGCGCCGGTGCCGGTGTCCGGGCGCAGGCCGTCGCCCGCGACGGGTCGCTCGTCGACGACTTCGTGATCGTCAGCGGCGACGGCGTGACCAGCGTGCGGAACGCCCCGTCGCCCGCGGCCACCTCCAGCCTGGCGATCGCTGAGTACGTCGTGGACCGTATGGACGCCGCCGGACCGGCATGATGGGCCCGTGCCGTTGCTCCTCCCGATGCTCGCCACCGCCGGCACCCACGTGCCGACCGGCGAGGACTGGTGCCACGAGGTGAAGTGGGACGGCGTCCGGGCGCTCGCGACGGTGGGCCCGGCCGGCGTACGCCTCACCAGCCGCAACGGCAACGACATCACCGGCGCCTGGCCGGAGCTGACGGTGCCACCGACCGGCGGTGTCGTCGGGGACCACGTCGTCGACGGCGAGATCATCGCGCTCAACGAGCGCGGTCTCCCCGACTTCCGGGTGCTCGCCGAGCGGATCCACGTGCGCAAGGCGACCACGGTCGCCCGGCTGGCCGAGCGGGTCCCGGCGACGTACATGGCCTTCGACCTGCTCCGCCACGACGGCGAGGACCTCACCGGCAGGCCGCTCACGGAGCGCCGTGCCCGGCTCGCGGCCCTCGACCTGGGCAGCTCCGGCTGGCAGGTGCCGGGCACGTACGACGACGGCGGCGATGCTCTTCGACGCCACCAAGTCCCAGGGTCTCGAGGGCATCGTCAGCAAGCGGCTGGACTCGCGCTACCGGCCGGGGGAGCGGACGCACCAGTGGCTGAAGTTCGCGCATCGCCACCGGGCGTCGTACGTCGTCGGTGGCTGGCGACCGCAGACCGGCGGCACCCACCTTGCCGCGCTGCTCGTCGGCCAGCCGACGGCCGCCGGCCTGCTCTACCGCGGCCGGGTCGGGAGCGGCATCGGGCCGAAGCAGTCGCGGGTGCTGGCCGAGCTGGTGGCGCCGCTGACCCGCAGCAGCAGTCCGTTCGCCGACGAGGTGCCGAAGGTCGACGCCCAGGGCACGACCTGGATCGAGCCGGTGCTGGTGGTCGACATCGACACCCACGGAAGCGGGTACGAGCGGCTCCGGCAGCCGTCGTACCAGGGGATCCGCAGTGACCTCGCCCCCGAGGATCTGGGAGGCTCCTAGCGTGAGACGACTGGTCGTGATCGTCCTCCTGGCGCCGCTGCTGGCTCCCGGTGCCCGCCGTCCGCGACGGCGGTCCCGCCGCCTGTCGACGTCCCGCCGCTCGGGGCGGAACAGGCCGAGGAGGAGCAGACCTCGGCGCGAACGGCCGTCACCCTCGGCGGTGTCCGGGTGCGGCTCCGGGCGGGCACCCGACAGGTGGTGACGGTCAACCACCGCGGCGGCCACCACGCCCGCGTGTCCTACTGGGTGCTGCGCGGCGGCGACTGGCAGCGGCGGCTCACGGCCGTGGACGGCCGGATCGGGTACGGCGGACTGGTCGCCCCCACCCACCGCGAGCAGGGGACCGGCACCACGCCGCTGGGGACCTACGGCCTGGTCTCGGCGTTCGGCATGCACGCCGAGAACGACCGCTGGCAGCTGCGCTACCGCGAGGTGCGCCGCGGGGACTACTGGGTCCAGGACAACGGCTCGGACTTCTACAACCGCTACCGCAACAAGCGGCAGGGCGGTTTCCGGTGGTGGCTGCCCAGCAGCGACCTGAACTCGTCCGAGCGACTGCTCGACTACCGCCAGCAGTACGAGTGGGCGGTGGTCATGGACTTCAACTGGGACCAGGTACGCCGCCGCGGGTCCGGGATCTTCCTGCACGTCAACGGGAGCGGGGCAACCGCGGGCTGCGTGAGCGCCCCCCGCAGGTTCATCCGGAAGGTGATGTTCCGGCTCGACGCTGACCGGGTGCCGGTGATCGCGGTGGGTCGATGACCACGGCCGGCAGCGAGGTCCACGTCGACGTCGAGGGCCGCACCCTCAAGCTGAGCAACCTCCAGAAGGTGCTCTACCCCGCCACGGGCACCACCAAGGGCGAGGTGCTCGACTACTACGCCCGGATCGCTCCGGTGCTGCTCCCGCACCTCGCCGGCCGGCCGGTCACCCGGATCCGCTGGCCGCACGGCGTGCAGACGATGAGCTTCTTCGAGAAGAACGTGCCCGCCGGCACCCCGTCGTGGGTGCGCACCGCGGAGGTGCCGACCACGGGCTCCCGGGCGCCGAGCCGACACGGCGACACCTTGGTCTTCCCGATCGTCGAGGACCTCGCCACCTTGATGTGGATGGTCAACCTGGCCGCGCTGGAGCTGCACGTGCACCAGTGGACGGTCGACGCGTCGGGGGAGCCGCTCGGCGCGGACCGGCTGGTCGTCGACCTCGACCCGGGTGAGCCGGCCGGGCTGCACGAGTGCTGCCAGGTCGCCCTCCTTGCGCGTGATGCCCTCGCCACCCGCGGCCTCGACGCCCGGCCGGTGACCAGCGGCAGCAAGGGCCTCCACCTGTACGCCGACCTGTCGTCGTACCTGCCCTCCGACGAGGTCAGCGGCGTCGCGAAGGAGGTCGCCGAGGAGCTCGCCGCCGCGCACCCGGCCCTGATCACGGCGACGATGACCAAGGCCCGGCGGCGCGGCAAGGTCTTCATCGACTGGTCCCAGAACGCGGGATCGAAGACGACGATCTCGCCGTACTCCCTCCGCGGCAGGGACCGCCCGACCGTCGCCACCCCGCTCACCTGGGAGGAGGTCGAGGCCGGCGCCGAGGACGAGCTGGGGCTCGACCAGTTCGCGATGACCGACGTGCTGCGGCGCGTCGAGGAGTACGGCGACCTCTTCGCCACCGCCGAAGACGACTAACGGCCACCAGTGCGGCGGGAGGGGTGCCGACGGCAGTTCCCACCCCAACAAGCGCCGGAGACGCGCTCGGCCCGGATCTCGACCCGGCGCTGGCGACGCATCCCGTAGACGTCGAACTCGTTGACCGCGCCGGAGTCGGCCTCGCTCAGCGACCCGCCGTCGACCTCGTCGAGGGTGGCGTCGATGAGCAGCTGGAACTCCGGCGACGGCGCCGTCACCCGGATCGGTGTCGTGTCGATCCGCCACCCGTCGCGGCCGAACTCGTTGAGCACGCCGATGAGCGTGGTGTTCTTCTCGGCGACGATCCCCTCGAACCCGTCAGCGGCCTCGATGAGGAAGACCGGGCGCGCGACGGAGAGCGTCGTGGCGTCGTACAGCGGCACCCAGAGGCGCGCGTACTCGTACGACGATGCGGTCATGCCTCCAGCATAGGACCGCAAGCGGACACCAGCGCCAGAGTTTCCGCCCAGGTCGAGCCGATGAGGAGCCGGCACCACCCGAACGGGTCAGGCCGAGCGGAGGGGCCGGACGGCCGCAGGGTCCACCAGGTTGCCGGGATCGGCCGCCGCGCCGAGCACCCCGCCGACACTGACGACGGGCGCCTCGTCGACCACGTCGGCGACGATCGCGGTCACGTTGTCGCGGCTGCCGGCGTCGAGCGCGGCCTGGATCAGGTTGGTCGTCGCCAGCCGCAGCGACGGCACGGAGAGGATCATCGCGAGGGCGGCCTCGTGGAGCACGTCGCTCAGCCCGTCACTGCACAGCAGCAGCCGATCGCCGGGCCTGAGGTCGAGCCACAGCAGGTCGGGCGTCGGGGTGCTCAGCGCATCGACGGCCTGGAGCACGACGTTGCGGTGCGGCGACGCCGCGGCCTCGTCCGGGGTGATCCGGCCGGCATCGACCATCGCCTGCACCATCGTGTGGTCGTGGCTGAGCTGGGTGAAACCGCCGTCGCGCAGCAGGTAGGCGCGCGAGTCGCCGAGGTGCGCCATCGCGGTCCGGACGCCGTCGGTGAGGATCGCCGTGAGCGTGGTCGCCATCCCGAGCCGGTCGGCGTCCGCGTCGACCCCGATCACCAGCTGGTGGTGCGCCTCCTCGGTCGCGGCCGCGAGCAGCCGCAGCGGGTCGTAGCCGGGGCTCCCGAGCGCGCGGGCGCTGACGACGTACGACGTCGTGGCCGAGGCCACCTCACCGGCGGCAGCACCGCCGACCCCGTCGGCGACGCAGAGCAGGTAGGGACCGACGAACCCGGCGTCCTCGTTGTTCTCCCGGACCCGGCCGGTGTTGCTCTCGGCGGCGTAGCGGAACTGCAGCATGACCCCTCACCTCTTCACGGGAAGCGTGCCCGTGTTGTCTGAGGAACGCCTGGGAGGCGGCAATGAGTTCCCTACGAGCGGGTTTCGAGGCGACCCCGCGCTGGCGCGCGGTGTCGGCACCTCAACCACCGACTCCTTCCGGTCGTGCGCTCCGCTTACGACCGGGTTTCGAGGCGACCCCGCGCTGGCGCGCGGTGTCGGCACCTCAACCACCGACTCCTTCCGGTCGTGCGCTCCGCTTACGACCGGAAGCCCACCTGGCCGGCGGAGCTGCGGCCGATGTGGACATAGGCGAGCTTGTCGGCCGGCACCACGGTGCGCTGGCCCTTCGTGTCGGTGAGGACGAGCACGCCGCCGCCGGAGATCGCTTCGGTGACGAGCTTCTCGATCGCGTCCGTGGTCTCGTCGGTGTCGACGGTCAGTTCGCGGGCGGCGTTCTGCACGCCGATCTTGACCTCCACTGAGGCTCCTTCAGGTTCGTGGTGCGCTAGCTCTGCCTGCGACCGAGATGAGGACGACCTCCAACGGGGCGCACGCTACGCGACTCCGTCCCGGCTCCCTCCTCCGCCTTGCCATCGCACGCCCTGAGCGCCGCTCGCACGCACGCCCCGTTGGACGACGTCCTCTAGTCGGTGAGCGGATAACCCCGGATGCCGCGCCAGGCCAGCCCCGACACCAGGTCGACCGCCTGCTCCCGCGAGAGGCCGCCGGAGTCGGTGAGCCAGAACCGGGCGCTCACCTGGCTGATGCCGACCAGGGAGACGGCGAGCAGCCGCGCGGCGGCGGCGGGCAGGCCGGTGTCCTCCTGGATCACCTCGGTGATCATGCCGGCGCACTCGATGGTGACCCGGTCGACGTGGTCGCGGACCGCCGGCTCGCTGGTGAGGTCGGACTCGAAGACCAGACGGAACGCGCCGGCGTCGTGGGCGACGTACGCGTAGAAGGCGTCCATCGCCGCGGCGACCCGCTGCTTGTTGTCGGTCGTCGACTCCAGTGCGGCACGGCAGTTGGCGATGATCGTGTCGCAGGCGTCGTCGAGCAGCGCGAGGTAGAGCTCGAGCTTGCCGGGGAAGTGCTGGTAGAGCACCGGCTTCGAGACGCCCGCGCGCTCGGCGATGTCGTCCATCGCAGCGGCGTGATAGCCCTGCGCGACGAACACCTCCAGGGCGGACGAGAGCAGCTGAGCGCGCCGCTCACGGCGCGGCAACCGGATCCCGCGGGGGCGGCGGGGCTCCTCGACGTCGTACGACCTGCTGACCACGGGCCGAGCCTACTCCCGAGTAGGTCGGTCCAGCGGGACGGCCCGCGGGTCCGGATGACGGGACGTGTCAGGGTCACTTGAGCGCGCGAGGAACCATGGAGCGCGGGAACACCGAGGACGGGTGAGGCGTTGTGGCCTGACGTCCCCCAATCCATCGAGGAGCACACCGTGAGCTTTCCGCCGCTGGTCGAGCCGGCCGCCGAGCTGACCATCGACGAGGTACGCCGCTACAGCCGCCACCTGATCATCCCCGACGTGGGCATGGCCGGGCAGAAGCGGCTCAAGAACGCCAAGGTGCTGGTCATCGGCGCCGGCGGACTCGGGAGCCCGGCGCTGCTCTACCTGGCCGCGGCGGGAGTCGGCACCCTCGGTATCGCGGAGTTCGACACCGTCGACGAGTCCAACCTCCAGCGCCAGGTCATCCACGGCGTCAGCGACATCGACAAGCCGAAGGGCCTCTCGGCCAAGGAGTCGATCGCCGAGATCAACCCCTACGTCGACGTCATCCTCCACGAGGAGCGCCTCGACAACGACAACGTCTTCGAGGTCTTCCGCGGCTACGACCTCATCGTCGACGGCACCGACAACTTCGCGACGCGCTACATGGTCAACGACGCGGCGTACTTCCTCGGGATCCCCTACGTGTGGGGCTCGATCTACCGGTTCGACGGCCAGGCCTCGGTTTTCGCGCCGCGATCCGCCGCAAGGACGACGCCGGTTTCGATCGGTCGCTGATGCTCCCTGCTACCGCTGCCTCTACCCCGAGCCGCCCCCGCCGGGCATGGTCCCGAGCTGCGCCGAGGGCGGCGTGCTGGGTGTGCTCTGCGCCAGCATCGGGTCGATCCAGGTCAACGAGGCGATCAAGCTGCTGGCCGGCATCGGCGACCCGCTCGTCGGCAAGCTGATGATCTACGACGCCCTGGAGATGGAGTACCGCAAGCTGAAGGTCCGCAAGGACCCCAACTGCGCGCTCTGCGGCGACAACCCGACCGTCACCGAGCTGATCGACTACGACGTCTTCTGCGGGGCGATCTCCGACGAGGCCGCGGACGCGGCTGCCGGCTCGACGATCTCGGTCGTCCAGCTCGAGCACATGCTCAAGGAGCGCGAGGAGGGCAGCCGGGACTTCGTCCTCGTCGACGTCCGTGAGCCGGTCGAGTACGAGATCAACCAGGTCCCGGGTTCGGTCCTCATCCCGAAGGGCGACTTCCTCAACGGGTCCGCCCTCGAGCAGCTGCCCCGGTCGACACGGGCAAGCAGGTCGTCATGTACTGCAAGACCGGCGTGCGCTCGGCCGAGACGCTGGCGATCGTCAAGGGTGCCGGTTACGCCGACGCCGTCCACGTGGGCGGCGGCGTCGTGGCGTGGGTCAACCAGATCGACCCGAGCCAGCCGGCGTACTGATCGTCTGCAGCGGCCGTAACCGTGTCTAGACACGTTCGTTGAGCGTGGTGGCAGTGGTTCCAGTGTGACGGAGCCGCAGCACGAGTCTTTGGAGCGTTTACCGCACCGAGGGAGCACCTGAGGGCCCCGTCGCCAGGCGACGGGGTCCTCGAGCAGCGCCGAACTTGGGCAGGATTGCCCGGTGGACGCCGCCAAGGAGGAGTACGTCGAGCAGGTGCTGTCGTGGGTCGAGCAGGTCCCGGCAGGCCGGGTCACGACGTACGGCGCGATCGCCGCTGTGGTCGGTGGCGGTCCGCGGCAGGTCGGTGCGGTGATGTCGCACCACGGCGGGCCGGTGCCCTGGTGGCGCGTGGTGCGGGCCGACGGCTCGCTGCCGCCGAGCCACGACGGAGAGGCCCGGGAGCGCTACCTGGAGGAGGGCACCCCGTGCAGCAGCACGGGCCGGGTCCGGATGCGCGACGCGTTCTGGGACCCGGCTGACCCTTGATGGGCCGAGCGCGTCTACGGCGGCGTCGCCCGGTCTTGGCAGGGCGTCGTCGGCTGCCGGGCAGGCGCGGGCGACACCACCTCCCGCCGCGCTGCCGTCCCGGCCGGAGGTAGGGTCAGCCCAGGGCAGCGACCGCGGCGTCGTAGTCGGGCTCGGTGCCGATCGCGTCGACCACCTGGTTGTAGATCACGAGGCCGTCGGTGTCGACGACGACGATCGAGCGCGCCAGGAGGCCCGCCCACTTGCCGTCGACCATGCGGATGCCGTAGTCGTCGCCGAAGGGGGAGCGGAAGGCGGAGGCGGTCGTGACGTTGTCGATGCCCTCGGCACCGCAGAACGCGTCGAGGGCGAACGGCAGGTCGTTGGACACACAGAGGACCGTGGTGTTGTCGAGGCCGCTCGCGAGCTCGTTGAACTTCCGGACGCTGGCCGAGCAGACGCCGGTCGCGATGCTCGGGAAGATGTTGAGGACGGTGCGGGTCCCCTCGGGCAGGGTGACGGGCGAGAAGTCGTTGCCGACCAGCTCGAAGGCGGGTGCCTTGTCGCCCGGAGCCGGGAGTTCGCCGACGGTGGAGACGGGGTTCCCGCCGAGTGCAGTGGTAGCCATGCGGTGTTTCTAGCAGGTCACCAAGTCGTCAGCGGAGGCGGCCGAGCATGCCGACGGCCTGCCGGATCTCCAACAGCCGCCGCTCCCAGGTGATGCCGATCGTGGTCAGCAGGGCGCCGGCCAGGCCGATCCACACCCACTGCGGGATGTCGCCGGCGTACGGCCCGATCTCGCGGACGACGACGATCGCGCCGACGACCGAGCCCACGATCAGTGGCGCGCTCCAGCGGAGTGCGGCGCCGGCGATGGTGAGCGCCAGGCAGGCGCCACCGAGGATCAGCGCGCGCAGGGAGAGCGGGTCGCCGAGGACCCAGAGGAGCGAGGGGACGGTGCCGAGCAGGAGGCCGGGGAGCAGCGCGGCCTCGGTGCCGGCGTCCGGGTTGCGACGCAGGTGCACCAGGCCGAGAACGGTGAGCGCCGCTGCGATCGGCAGCGTGTAGGGCTCCGGGTCGGTGACGCCGCGGTCGCCGAACCACACCCACGACGCCAGCGCGAACACCGGCACCGCTGCCCAGACCAGGTCGCGTCGCGACTCGTGGATCAGGGCGGAGGCGGAGAGCAGCGCGCCGGCCACGACCAGGTGCAGGGCGAGTGAGCCGCCCACGTCGTTCGCCTCGAAGATCGCCGGCGGCACCGCGATCACGGCCACGATGACGGCCGGGATCTCGACCTCGACCTTGGGTCGCGCGATGGCGAGCAGGCCGAGGAGGACCAGGACCGGTACGCCGAGCCGGTACGCGTCGATGTCGTTGGCCAGCCCCGTGGTCCAGACGAGGACGGCGAGCGCGGGCGCGAGCGTGATCGCAGCGACCCCGCGCAGCTCGTCCGTCCGGCCGACGAAGTGGGCGATCAGCGCGATCCCGAGCACGATGCCGGAGGCGACGGCGATGATCGGCGTGCTGGGCAGCGCCAGCACGACGCCGGACCCGCTGATCCCTAGGGCGACCAGGCCGAACGCGGTCTGCCGGGCGCCGGAGTCCGCGAGGCCGAGCACCAGGCTGCCCACCGCGACCAGGCCGAGCGACGTGACCACGACGACGAGCGGGACGTCGTACGACGCCAGCGTCGCGACCGCCGCGACCCCGCCGATGACGGCACCGGCCCGCCACCACGTCGTGCTGGGGCGGCCGTCGCGGGCCATCAGGAGGGCGAGGAACACCAGCGGCACGAGCGCGGAGGGGACCGTGAGCAGCGGCTCGGTCACCGGGTCGGGCTGGTCGAGGACGACGTCGAACGAGCTGTCACTGCCGACGTCGGCGATCCGGGCGAGAGCGACCATCCCGGCCACCGCGTCGAAGACGAGCAGCGCCAGGGACCCGATCGCGGCCGGGAGCGGTGGCGACCAGGCGGTACGTCGCCGGGAGCAGGCGGTAGGCAGCGACCCACCCGGCGGTGACGGCGAGCGTCACGGCACCCGCGATCCGGGCCGACTCGTCGACGCACGGGGCGATCAGGGCGATGGTGACCAGCAGCGCACCGACCGAGGCGCCGCCGACGGTCAGCTCGCGCCGCTTCAGGACCAGGCCGGGTGCGAGCAGGGTCGCGGCCGACGCCAGCAGCGACCAGCCGGCACCGTCGACCCACACGTCGTGCACGGTCGGGTGCGCGAACGCGAGCCCCACGCCGAGCAGGGCCGTCACGCTCCACACGACGGACGTCGCGATGCCGACGCTCCACGCCCGGACCGGCAGCGCGCTCCGCGACAGCCAGGTGACGCCGGCGCCGAGGACGACCAGCGCATGGCCGGCGATCAGCTCGTGGTCCGTCGCGGCGAGCAGACCGCCCCAGCCGATCAGGTAGCCGACGCCGACGAAGATCTGCGGCGCGACCAGTCGCGGGCCGTCGCCGAAGCGGGGGAGCGCCAGACCGGTGCCGCCGAGCGCCATCACCGCACCGCCGGCCGCGACTGCCCAGCCGGTCGACGAGTCGCCGAACCAGCCCGCTGCGTGCGCGCCGAGCACGTCGAGGCCGAGCATGCCGAGCGCGACGACGCTCATCGACTCCCCGGCGATCCGCAACTGGAACCGGTTGAGCAGCAGCGCACCGCCGGTCGCGGCAGCGGTGAGCGTGACCAGAACGGCCGTCCGGCCGCCGACGCCGAGGATCGACCACGACACCGCGAGGAACACGATCGCGGCGACCAGGAGGCACAGCGCGCCGAGGCCGAGCAGGATCTTGGGGATCGCGGCGACGCCGACGCCGCCGCCGGCCGGCTGCTGCGGCGCGGAGGGCGCGGGCGGCGGGGGCGGAGGCGGGGGCGGAGGAGTGGTGCCGGCATCGACGCTGCTCGCCGCGCGCGGCGGGGACGCCGGGGGCGCCGGAGGCGCAGCGGGCGCAGGCGGGCCGGGCGGCACCAGCGCGGTCGCCGTAGGGCTGCTGCCGGCACGGTTCCGTTGGCGGCGATCGAACGCAGCTGCGCCACCAGGGTGTCGGCGCGGGTCAGCGTGGCGAAGAGCTCGACCGCGATCGCGTGCCGTACCGGCAGCGAGCAGGTCGGGCAGGCTGGTGACTCCACCGGGGAGGTCCGAGCGGCAATCGGGGCACAGGTCCGGGTCGGCATAACGCATGTCATCCATCTCCCCACGTATCGCCCGGGCCGCACATCGCGGTGCTACTCGACCGGACTGAGTACCCGTACTCAATCGGGTCGGCATGCCGGCGTCGAACCCGGGCCCTCATCCACAGGGAGACCCACTGTTTGTGGATGAACCACCGGTGTTCTGTGGACACGATCGGGGGTCTCTGTGGACGACACGCCGGAACTAGGAAACTGCTCGATTTAGTTGGTGCGAACCCCTTGCGCCCGTCTGTCCCGGCGGCATAGAACTGCACTCACGTTCTCCTCCGGGAGAGCGGGATCAGCCGGAAGGCGAGGATCCACACGGCAGACAATCCCTCACGGGAACGCGCGCCGCACGGACCGGGTGACGAGGTCCGTGGGAACCTGGCAGATCGGCCGGATCGATCGGGAGCGTCACCAGTACCGATCAAATGAAGGGCCCCTTGCGACTCATACTCACAAGGGGCTCTTCGCCTTTTTGCGCTGCCAGCGCTCGCAGTCAAGGCGGTCAGTGGTTGCGGCTTCTCGGCGGCTCACGGTCGTCGCCGCCGCTGGTTGAGGTGCGAGATTTCGAGACGGCTCGTCCCTCGCCTCCTCAATCCAGGTCTACGCGAGCCTCGAAACCAAGGCGTCTCCCGATTCGGCGGACCGGCGGGTAACCCCTAGCGTCCATGGCGTGCTGTACCACGTGCTTCACACCATCGTCCCGCCGGTCGCGAAGGCCGTGTGGCGACCGACGGTGCGTGGTCTCGACCACGTGCCGGCCAGTGGGCCGGTGATCCTGGCGAGCAACCACTTGAGCTTCGCCGACTCGATGGTGATCCCGATCGTGATGCCGCGGAAGGTGGTCTTCCTGGCGAAGTCCGACTACTTCACCGGCACCGGCGTGAAAGGCGCGCTGTCGAGGGCGTATTTCGAGGGGATCGGCATGCTGCCCATCGACCGCGAGGACAGCGCCGCGGCGATGAGCTCGCTGCAGACGGCCCTCGACGTACTCGGTCGCGGTGAGGCGTTCGGGATCTATCCCGAGGGCACCCGCTCGCGCGACGGACGGCTCTACCGCGGGCGGACCGGGGTCGCCCACCTCGCCCTCACCTCCGGCGCGCCGGTGGTCCCGGTGGGCCTCACCGACACCGAGAAGCTGCAGCCGATCGGGTCGCGGCTGCCGCGGCTGGCGAAGGTCTCGGTCACGTTCGGCGCACCGATCACCGTCGGTGATGAGTACGACGGCATCGCGCCCGGTCGCGCGCGCCGCGACCTCACCGACCGGATCATGACGGCCATCAGCGACCTGACCGGCCAGGTCGAGGCCGGGGTCTACAACGACCGGCCCGATGCTCGACGACTGACGCTTCGGCGTACCCCTTGTGGACCGTCTCGGAGTGGCGCACGATGAAAGGTGCATCCAGCGCACATCGCACCAGTGAGGTGAGGTCGATGGGGAGCACCGAGGGCTTGAGCCGGTCCGTCCAGCGCACGCATGACACGCTGACCGACGAGCTGGAGGGGCTGCGCACGCAGTTCGGTCCGCCCGGCGCGCACGAGGAGCTGGAGGGCCCGCACCGGGGCTACCCGCCCATCGACGAGTTCGTGACCAGCGCCAGCCGTCACCTGCACGCGGTCAACCAGGTGCTGGTGCCGCTCGCACGCAAGGAGCTGCCCGACGGCAAGCAGGTCACGCACGAGTACCTCGACGCGATGCGGGTGCTGGAGGTGGTGCTGGCGCACGTCAAGGCACACGAGTACGGCTCGGTCTACGAGAAGCGGATCGCATGGCCGTCGGTCTGGGCGGAGGTCGGCACGGCGCTCGAGGCGCTGCGCGCACGTGAGGTGGACCTCGCGGAGCGACTCACCGAACGGCTCGACGACCGCGAGGTCGATCATCTCGTCGAGCGGCTCGACGAGGCCGAACCGGGCGAGCCGTCCCGGCCGCACCCCTACCTTCCGCACCACGGCGTGATGGGGTCGGTCACCCGCGGGGTCGCGAAGCGCACCGATCGGGCCTGGGACCACGCCGAGGGTCGGCCGACGTCCTGGCCGAGCCGAGGCGAGAGGAAGCGTCCTGGGCTGTTGGGGCAGTACCTCATGGGCGACCCGCGTTTCGACCCCGACGAGCAGCAGGATCGGCCGACCTGACGGGTGCGGCAGGATCGCGCCATGCGCCCGCCGCTCGCCGATGCCCTCGACCTCGCGCCGCACCCGGAAGGCGGTTGGTACCGGCAGACCTGGATCTCGCCGGAGAACGTGACGCTGCCCGACGGGCGGGTACGGGCGACCGCGACGCTGATCTACTTCCTGCTGCCGGCCGGTGACTCGTCGGCCTGGCACCGCGTCGCGTCCGACGAGATCTGGCTCGCGCACACCGGCGCGGTCACCCTCGAGCTCGGCGGCTCCGGCGCCGCTCCGGCCGGCGAGGTGGCGACGGTCGTGGTCGACGCCGACGCGCCCCAAGCGTTGGTGCCGGCCGGCGTCTGGCAGCGGACGGTGCCGTCCGACGCCGATGCGCTCGTGAGCTGCCTGGTCTCGCCGGGGTTCGACTTCGCGGACTTCGAGCTCGCCGACCGGTCGAGGTGCGAGCGCAGCGAGCTTCGAAACCGAGCGGCGTCGGCGATCTGTCGGGCGCTGATGGTTGGCTGTGCAGTGACATGACCGCTGCCCCCTCGACCGTGCGCTACCGGCTCGCGCCGCCGCGCGCCGCCGCGCCGCCGCCTGAGCTCGACGAGCACCAGCAGCGTGTCGTCGACCACGCAGGCGGGCCGCTGCTCGTGCTCGCCGGACCCGGCACCGGCAAGACGACGACCATGGTCGAGGCGATCGTCGACCGGATCGAGCGACGGGGAGTGGACCCCGACTCGGTGCTGGCGCTGACCTTCTCCCGCAAGGCGGCCGAACAGCTGCGTGACCGGGTGACCGCGCGGCTCGGGCGGACCTTGTCGAGCAACCTGTCATCGACGTTCCACTCCTTCGCCTACGGCCTGGTCCGGCGCTACGCGCCGGCGGAGCTCTACGCCGCGCCTCTGCAGCTGCTGTCCGCGCCCGAGCAGGACGTCGTGCTGCAGGAGCTGCTCACCAACGCGCCCGAGTCGATCCGATGGCCCGAGCCGCTGCGCGCTGCCGTCGGCACCCGGGGTTTCGCCCGCGAGGTGCAGGCGGTGATCGCGCGCGCCCGCGAGCGCGGACTCGACCCCCATCAGCTCGTCGAGCTCGGTCGCGACGAGGGGGTCCCGGAGTTCGAGGCGGCGGGTCTGTTCCTGGAGCAGTACCTCGATGTCCTCGGCGGCCAGTCCGCGATCGACTACCCCGACCTGATCACGCGCGGCGTGATCGAGGCGCGGGTCCACCAGGCCGAGCTGCGGGCGACGTACTCCTGCGTGTTCGTGGACGAGTACCAGGACACCGACCCCAGTCAGGTGGCGCTGCTCGCGTGCCCTTGCCGGCGACGGCCGGGACCTCGTCGCCGTGGGCGATCCGGATCAGTCGATCTACGGCTTCCGCGGCGCCGACGTGCGCGGGATCCTCGAGTTCCCTCGTCAGTTCCCGAACCGTGAGGGGGAGCCGGCGCCGGTCCTCGCGCTCGGCACCACCCGGCGGTTCGGCTCGCGACTGCTGCGCGCATCGCGCTCGATCGCGGCCGGGATCTCGATGCGCGGAGCGATCCCGCGGGCGACCTACGACGCGTTCCGCAATCCCGAGGCCGCGGCATCCGAGCTCGGGCCGGGCACGATCGAAGTGCTCACGTTCGACACTGCACGGGCGGAGGTCGAGCACGTCGCCGACCTGCTCCGGCGGGCGCACCTCGAGGACGGCGTCGGGTGGAGCGAGATGGCGGTGCTGGTGCGCTCCGGACGCGCGTCGATCCCGGGGCTGCGCCGCGCGCTGACCGCGGCGGGCGTCCCGGTCGAGGTGGCCGGCGACGAGACTCCGTTGGTGCGCGAGCCGGCGGTCGCCGTACTGCTCTCCGCCCTCGAGCTGCTGGTCGTCCGACGACGTGCCGCGCGACCGGATCGAGGAGCTGTTGATCTCGCCGCTGGGCGGCCTCGACGCGACCGAGGTGCGAGCGCTGACGCGGGCCCTCCGTGTCGTGCATCCCGAGGTCGGCCCGCGCGAGCTGGTCCGCCGGGCAGTGCTCGATCCGACGTTGCTCGACGGGGTGGACGGACAACCCGCCGACCGGGCGCGGGCGTTGGCGCTGCTGTTGGAGCGTGCTCGGGCAGACCTCGCCGAAGGAGCGTCGGCCGAGCAGGTGCTCTGGACGCTGTGGAGCGGGACGTCCTGGGGCGAGCGGCTCCGCGCGGCCAGCCTCCGCGGCGGCCAGGCTGCCCGGTTGGCCCACCGCGACCTCGACGCGCTGTGCGCGTTGTTCGAGACCGCCGCGCGGTCGGAGGAGCAGCGCGACCACACGAGTGTGGCGACGTTCCTCGCCACCCTGACCGCGCAGGAGATCCCCGCCGACACGCTCGCCGAGCGAGGCGTGCGGGGCGAGTCGGTCCGGCTGCTCACGGCCCACCGCGCCAAGGGCCAGGAGTGGCGGCTCGTCGTCGTGGCGCACGTGCAGGAGGGCAGCTGGCCCGACCTGCGCCGACGCGACTCGCTGCTCGGCGCCGACCGGATCGGACCGGTCGGCCAGGGCGGGCTGCTCCCGCCGCTGACCCGGGCGGCGATGCTCGCCGAGGAGCGGCGCCTGTTCTACGTCGCGGTGACCCGACCCCGGCAGCGACTGGTCGTGACCGCCGTGCAGTCACCCGATGACGACGGCGAGCAGCCGTCGCGGTTCCTCACCGAGCTCGGGCACGACGTACACCACCGGATCGGTCGGCCGCGGCGGCCGCTGTCGATCCAGGGGCTGGTGGCCGAGCTCCGCCGTACGGTCGCGGACCCCGAACAGCCGCAGCCGCTGCGTGAGGCGGCCGCTGCCCGGCTCCGGCTGCTCGCGACCACCGAGGTGCACGGACGCCCGGTCGCGCCGTCCGCGGACCCGGCGACCTGGTGGGGGCTCCGCAGTCCGTCGCGATCGCTGCGGCCGGTGCGGCCCGACGACCGGCCGGTGACCCTCTCGGCCAGCGCCCTCGAGGGCCTGCTCACCTGTCCGGCCCAGTGGTTCCTGACCCGCGAGGCGGGCGGAAGTGTGGTCTCCACGGCCAGCCAGGGGTTCGGCAAGGTGGTCCACGCCCTCGCCGAGCGTGTCGCCAAGGGCGAGCTCGACGCGACCACGGTCGAGGACCTGATGCCCTACGTCGACGAGGTGTGGGAGCGGATGGAGTTCCGGACCCCTTGGTCACGCGAGCGCGAGCGCGAGGCCGTCCAGGACGTGCTGGCGCGGTTCCTCGCGTGGCACCACCGTCCCGGCGCCCGCACCGACGTCAAGACCGAGCAGGAGCTGCGGGCCGAGGTCACGCTTCCTGATGGTCAGACCGTCGTGCTGCGCGGCTTCGCCGACCGGCTGGAGCTCGACGAGCAGGACAACGTCGTGGTCGTCGACCTCAAGACCGGCAAGTACCCGCCCTCCGACAAGTCGCTCCCCGACAACCCGCAGCTCGGCCTCTACCAGCTCGCCGTCGACCACGGCGCCGCCGACGATCTGTTCGGCCGGCCGGTCACGGCGGGTGGCGCGGAGCTGATCCAGCTGCGACACGGCGGCACGCAGCCGAAGGTGCAGGCGCAACAGCCATCTCCGCCGCAGATCGAGGCACAGCTGCAGGAGGCGGTCGCGGCCGTCCGCGGCGAGGCGTTCGTCGCGCGGCCGGGCGATCACTGCAAGCGCTGCGAGTTCCAAGCGATCTGTCCTGTCTTCGCATCCGGGTCGGTGCTCTCGTGAACGTCGACAGTCCCGAGCAGCTCGCCGCCCTGATGGGTCACGACTGGCTCTACAGCAAGGAGCAGTTCGCAGCGATCACCGCAGATCTCGAGCCTGCCGTCGTGGTGGCCGGGGCCGGCTCGGGCAAGACCGCGGTGATGGCCGCGCGCGTGGTGTGGCTGGTCGCCACCGGCCAGGTCGCGCCGGGCGAGGTGCTCGGGCTCACGTTCACCACGAAGGCAACGGCCGAGCTGCAGCACCGGATCCGCGACAGCCTGCTCCACGCCGGCCTGCTGCCCGAGCGGGGACCGCGGCGGCTCGACCCGGACGAGACCGACTCCGAGGAGGACGACGCGGAGGAGCCGACGGTCGCGACCTACCACGCCTACGCGGCCGCGCTGCTCTCCGAGCACGGCCTGCGGATCGGTCACGAGCCCGACACCCGGTTGATCGCGGACGCGTCGCGCTACCAGCTGGCGGCTCGTGCGATCCAGCGACACCGCGGGTCGATCAACCTGCTGACCGACAGCCCGACCCACGCGGTGCGCTACCTGCTCGCGCTCGACAGCGAGATGGCCGAGCACCTGGTGTCGCCCGACGAGGTGCGGGCCCACGACGCCGCCGAGCGGCCCCGCTTCGCCGTCGAGCACGACGCGCTGCTCGAGCAGCTCGCCGAGGGGAAGAAGGTCAAGGGCAGGGTCGAAACGGTCGGCGACGCGATCGCGGCGATCGACAAGCGCGCCGAGCTGCTCGGGCTCGTCGACGACTACCGCGCTCTCAAGAGCCAGCTCGGGCTGATGGACTTCTCGGACCAGATCGCACTCGCCGCGCGGCTGGCGCGGGAGTGTCCCGAGGTCGGCGAGATCGAGCGCGGCAAGTTCAAGGTGGTGCTGCTCGACGAATACCAGGACACCTCCGTCGCGCAGGCCACGATGCTGTCGCGGATCTTCGGCGACGGCCACCCGGTCACGGCGGTGGGTGACCCCAACCAGGCGATCTACGGGTGGCGCGGAGCGTCGGTGTCCAACATCCTCGAGTTCGGCCGCGACTTCCCGACGACCGAGGGGCTGCGTCCGTCGTACTCCCTGACGGTCAACCGGCGCTCGGACGCGCGGATCCTCGCCACCGCCAACCACCTCGCGCGGCGCGCTCTACGACGGCCGCGAGCACGACCGGCTGCAGCCGAAGGACGGCGCCGCGGACGGTGAGGTGCAGGTGGTCGTCCACGAGACCTCCGACGACGAGCTGGCGTGGCTCGCCGACCAGGTGATCGCCGCGCACGAACGAGGACCGTGGAAGGAGATCGGCGTCCTGACCCGGGACAACGCGTCGGCCGCGTTGGTGTTCGACGCACTGACGGACCGGGAGATCCCGGTCGAGATCGTCGGTCTGAAGGGCCTGCTCCGGCTGCCCGAGGTCGCCGAGGTGGTGGCGACTCTCGAGCTCGTGCAGGACGTCACCGCCAACCCCGCGCTGCTGACGCTGCTGGCTGGGCCGCGCTGGGCGATCGGTCCACGCGACCTGGCTCTGCTCGGCACGCGCAGTGGCGCACTCGCCGGACAGCAAGGTCAGCAGAGCTTCGCCGACGTCGAGGCCCAGCTCGCCGCGGCCGTCGAGGGTGCCGACCCGCTCGAGATCCCGTCGCTGTGCGATGCGCTCGAAGACCCCGGCGACCTCGACTACTCGCCCGAGGCTCGCGAGCGGTTCGCCTTGCTCGCCGACGAGCTCCGGGTGCTCCGCCGGTCGATCGGCGAGCCGATCCTCGACCTGGTCCGCCGGATCATCGACGTCAACGGCATCGACGTCGAGCTCGCGTCCTCCGTGTCGCCGGCGGCCGCCGCCCGGCGGGAGAACCTCGACCTGTTCGTCCAGGCCGTCGCCGACTTCCAGGCGATCGACGGCCAGGTCACCCTGCCGGCGCTGCTGGCCTGGCTCGACGCCGAGGACGAGTTCGGGCAGGGCCTCGACGTGGCGACGCCGTCCGAGGCCGACTCGGTCAAGCTGCTGACGGTGCACCGCGCCAAGGGCCTGGAGTGGGACGCGGTCTTCCTGGTCGGTGTGGTCAAGGACAAGTTCCCTGCCAACCGCGGTCGCTCGAGCTGGCTGAAGAGCCCGGAGGTGATGCCGGCGGCGCTGCGGGGCGACGCGCGGGACCTGCCCCAGCTCGAGGGGTACGGCTACGACGACATCATGGACCTCAAGGACCGTCGCAAGCGCCACGAGCAGGTCGAGGAGCTGCGGCTCGCCTACGTCGCGTGGACCCGCGCCCGGCATCACCACGCGGTCTCCTGCTGGTGCTGGGCGCCGCACCTGAAGTTCGGGCTCGGCCCGTCGCCGTACGTCGTCGCCACCCGCGAGGCGATCGAGGCGTGGGGCGGATCCCCGGAGCGGTGGTGCGACCCCGTCGAGCGGACCGATCCCAACCCCTACGCCGAGCGGTCGGTCGACCTTCCGTGGCCGATGTCCCACCACACCCAGGAGGTCGACCGGCGGCTCGCCGCGGCCGACCTGTTCCGCACGGCTGAGGACCCGATGCTCGACGACGTACTGCTGCTCGAGCAGGTCCAGCAGTGGGACGACGAGATCGCCCGGTTGCTCGAGGAGGCGGCCCGGGAGCGGGCGCCCGAGACCGAGGTCGCGATGCCGACGAGCATCTCCGCCACGGCGCTGGCGCGACTGCGCGACGACCCCGAAGGGTTCGCCGCCGACCGGGCCCGCCCGATGCCGCGGCAGCCGTCGTCGGCTGCTCGGTTCGGCACCCGCTTCCACGCGTGGGTCGAGGCGAGGTTCGGCCAGCAGGAGCTGTTCGACCCCGACGACCTCCCCGGACGCGCCGACGCCGGCATCGAGGACGACGAGGAGCTCAAGGAGGTCATCGCCGCGTTCGAGTCCGGACCGTTCGCCACCCGGCCGCCTCATCACATCGAGGCGCCGTTCGCGCTGGTGCTGGCCGGGCAGGTCGTGCGCGGCCGGATCGACGCCGTCTACGACGAGGGTGACGGCCGGTTCCTCGTCGTGGACTGGAAGACCAACACCCGCCAGACCGCCGACCCGCTCCAGCTCGCCCTCTACCGCCTGGCCTGGGCCGAGCTGCACGACGTACCGCTCGAGCAGGTGCGGGCTGCGTTCTACTACGTCCGCTCCGGCGACCTGGTCGAGCCGGACGGGCTCGCCGATCGGGCCGGGCTCGCGCCTCACGCCGAGGTCTCCCGCACCTGCGTAGCGCACCCAGGCCCCCTAGGCTCGACCCCGTGGACTTCGCACACCTGGCCCTCGCCCGCGACCCGCACGACCGGCTCGGTCTCCACCGCACCGACGAAGCGTGGCTCGACGAGCGCTGGAACGCTCCGGGCGGGCGGGTGCTGGTGATCTCCGGCACCCGGGTCCGGCCGCGCGACGGCGCGCTCGAATGGGTGCCGACGGCGGAGGCCCCGGACGGCCTGCGGATCCTGCTCGGCGACCGCGACGGCACCACGTGGTGGGCGGTGATCGTCGACGCCGGCCTTGCGAAGGCGGAGCCGGACCAGTGGTTCCCGTTGCGCGGGCTGTTGCCCATCCTCCAATGCAGAGTCTGAGCGGCGAAGCAATGAGTACGGCGCCGCTCGTCTTCCACGCGCTCGGCCTCGCGGAGTGGCACTGGGCGACGCGCCACTGCCCCCGATGCGGTGGCTCGCTCTCCCCGCGCGCGGCCGGGCACGAGCTGGTCTGCGAGCAGTGCGGCAAGCCGCAGTTCCCCAGGACCGACCCGGCGGTGATCATGGTGGTCGCGGCGGGGGACCCGGGCAGCGACGACGAGCGCTGCCTGCTCGGGCGCGGGCCGCAGTGGCCGGAAGGCCGGTTCTCGACCCTGGCCGGGTTCTGCGAGCCGGGCGAGACGCTCGAGGACGCCGTCCGGCGCGAGGTCGCGGAGGAGACCGGGGTGGTCGTCGGTGAGGTGACCTACTTCGGCAACCAGGCGTGGCCGCTGCCGAGCAGCCTGATGCTGGGCTTCATCGGTCGCGCGGTGTCCGAGGAGATCCGGCTCGACGACGCGGAGATCGAGGAGGCGCGCTGGTTCACCCGCGCCGACATGCGCGAGCAGGCGGAGGCGGGCGCGCTGGTGCTGCCCGGCGGGGTCTCGATCAGCCGGTCACTCGTCGAGCACTGGTACGGCGGCCCGCTGCCGGGCAGCTGGTAGGCCGGAAGGCTAGTTCGACCGCTCCGACAGCAACGCCAGCTGCGCCTTGATCTCGGCGACCGACGGGTTGGTCATCGCCGTACCGTCGGGGTAGACCAGGGTCGGCACCGTCTGGTTGCCGTGGTTGGCGGATTCCACGATCTGCGCTGCTTCCGGCTGCTGCTCGATGTCGACGACCTCGAAGGCGATGCCTTCACGGTCGAGCTGGCCCTTCAGGCGGCGGCAGTGGCCGCACCAGGGGGTCGTGTACATCGTGAACGAGCTCATCGGGAAGTGTCGCCTCCGCGGTCTAGGGTCTCGGAACGTCGGGAGCCTTCCCGGCCGTTCCACTCGTAACCGCCAACCTGCAGCCGTGAGGAGATGTTCCCGATCGTGACGAGTGACGGGTCACACGCCGACGGACTGCTGGGCGCGCTCGATCCCGAGCAGCGCGAGGTGGCCGAGGCGTTGCGCGGGCCGGTGCGGGTGCTCGCCGGAGCCGGCACCGGCAAGACCCGGGCGATCACCCACCGGATCGCCCACGGCGTGCACACGGGCGTCTACGCGCCGTCCGAGGTGCTCGCGGTGACGTTCACGACCCGCGCAGCGGGCGAGCTGCGTCAGCGGCTGCGCCAGCTCGGCGCCCCGGGCGTCCAGGCCCGCACCTTCCACAGCGCGGCGCTGCGGCAGCTGCGCTACTTCTGGCCCCACGTCCACGGCACCGAGCTGCCGACGCTGACCGAGTCGAAGCTCGGGATGCTCGCCGCTGCCAGCCGTCGCCTCGGGCTGCGCGCCGACCAGGCGCTGCTGCGCGACCTGGCGTCCGAGATCGAGTGGGCCAAGGTCAGCAACGTCGGGCCCGACGACTACCCGCGGATCGCCGCGCAGCACGGCCGCAGCGTCTCCGACCAGCCGCCCGAGACCGTCAGCAAGGTCTTCAGCAGCTACGAGGAGGTCAAGCGCGAGCAGGGCCGGATGGACATGGAGGACGTGCTGCTCTTCGCCGCCGGCGTGCTCGCCTCCGACGAGCGGGTGGCTGCCCAGGTCCGCCGGCAGTACAAGTGGTTCGTCGTCGACGAGTTCCAGGACGTCTCCCCGCTCCAGTCGGCGCTGCTCGACCTGTGGCTGGGCGGGCGCGACGAGCTCTGCGTGGTGGGCGACCCGGCACAGACGATCTACTCGTTCGCCGGCGCCGACGCGACGTACCTCCTCGACTTCCCGAAGCGCTACCCCGGCACCACCTCGATCGAGCTGGTCCGCAACTACCGCTCAACCCCTCAGGTCGTCGCGTCCGCCAACACCCTCCTCAAGGACAGCCCGAGTGCCGGCGTGGAGCTGCGCTCCCAGCAGAAGGCCGGCTCGGCGGTGCGGTTCGTCGGTCATCCCGACGAGGTCGCCGAGGCGACCTACGTCGCCGACCAGATCGCCGCCCTCCAGCGCAAGGGCACCGCGCCCGGACAGTTCGCCGTCCTGTTCCGGATCAACGCCCAGTCGGAGCACTTCGAGGACGCACTGAGCGACCGCGGCATCCCGTACGTCGTCCGCGGCGCCGCCCGCTTCTTCGAGCGACCGGAGGTGCGCGAGGCCGTCGTCCGGCTGCGGGGCGCAGCGCGGTCCGGCGAGACCGCCGACCTGCCGTGGCTCGAGGCCGTGCGCGGCGTGCTGGGCGGCATGGGCTGGTCCGCCGACCCCCCGACCGGGCGCGGCCAGGTGCGCGACCGCTGGGAGTCGTGGCAGGCGCTGGTCACCCAGGCCGAGGAGTTCGCGGCCGAGCACCCCGAGGTCGACCTGGGTGCGTTCGTCGACGACCTCGACCGTCGCGCCGCCGAGCAGCACGCCCCGGCCGCCGACGGCGTCACCCTCGCGACGTTCCACGCCGCCAAGGGCCTGGAGTGGGACGCCGTCTTCTGCGCCGGCGTCCAGGACGGCACCCTGCCGATCACCTACGCCGACCGCGACGCGACCGTCGAGGAGGAGCGGCGGCTGCTCTACGTCGGCATGACCCGGGCCCGCCGCGAGCTCACCGTCACCTGGGCCGCCGCCCGCAACCCGGGCCAGGCCGCGCGTCGGCAGCCGTCCCGGTTCCTCACGCCGCTGCTGCCCGAGAGTGAGCGGGCCCCGGCGGGTGGCCGGTCGCGCAGCAAGGTCGCCCGCTGCCGCGAGTGCAGCCAGCCGCTCGGCACCGCCGCCGAGAAGAAGCGGGGGAGGTGCGCCCACCACCCGGTGCGCTACGACGAGGGGCTCTTCGAGCGGCTCAAGGCCTGGCGGCTGGAGCGGGCGCGCGACGACGAGGTGCCGGCGTACGTCGTCTTCACCGACGCCACCCTCGAGCTGATCGCCGAGCACAAGCCCGGCAACGAGACCGCGTTGCGGGCGATCAGCGGGGTCGGTCCGAACAAGATCGAGAAGTACGGCGACGACGTCCTGGCACTCGTCAGCGACGTGTCGTAACCACCGAACCGGAGGCCATACCGGCCGTCCGCAAAGAAAATTCAGAAATAGTCATAAAATGGTTTGCTCATTACATCGGAGCCCGGCTAGCGTATCCCTCACGTACTGACCGACTTGCGCATCCAGGCTCTGACAAAGCCCGCGCCCAACGCACCTGAGGAGGTGGCCACCGTGGAGAACATCATGCGAAACACCGGCGTAACGCCGGTCATGCCGATTTTCGGGCAGTTCCCGTGCGCCACCCCGGCCACCGATCTTCGGACGTCCCGCGTCCGGGGTGACGTGCGTGTCGACCTCGCTTGGAGCGAGGCGACGGCCATTCAGGGCAAGCGCGTGCGCATGACCGCAACCACCACCGGCATGGGACACGTCGGCACCGCCGGCTACGTCCCGGGTTCACTGACCTGGAGCCCACCGATCTGATCTCACAAGACTCAGCTCGGCAGCCTCCAGGCCGCGGAACCCGAAACCGGGATCCGCGGCCTTTGTGTTTCTCAGACGACATCTGAGGCCCACGAAAGTCGCAGACCCGGATCCGATGAAACGACCAACGCGATCAGGTCAGAGACGAGGAGGTGAAAGATGACGACCAGTGTTCTCGAGCCCACGCTGAGCAACCTGCACGACGAGGCAGGTGTTGTTGCTGAGCTGGACGCCGACCGGCTGCCGTGCCGGGTCAACGACCCGGAGCTGTGGTTCGCCGAGCTTCCCAGCGACGTGGAGTTCGCCAAGACCCTCTGCAACGACTGCCCTGTCCAGCAGATGTGCCTGACCGGCGCGCTCGACCGGCGTGAGCCCTGGGGTGTCTGGGGCGGTGAGCTGTTCCTGCAGGGAGTAGTGATCCCCCGCAAGCGGCCCCGTGGCCGGCCCCGCAAGGACGCCGCGGCGTAGCTCGACACCCATCATCCGAACCGAGACCCACCTACACCAATGACTCAAATCCTGAACTGGAGCAATCGAATGAACACGATGAACGAAGACCTGGCACGCGCGCACATGTCCGCGCGCCTGGGAGAGGCGCAGCAGCTGCGCGAGGCCAAGATGGCCCGCGCCCGTCGCGTCAGCCGCAAGGCTGAGCGCGCAGCGCAGCAGGCTCGCCTCGCCCTTGCTCGCGCTCTCTGACGAGAGGCAGAAACCTCGGAGGACCTCCTCCGGGCACCTGATCGCGGGTGACAAGAAAGAGGGCCGGAGTACGACGAAACCCGTCGTGCTCCGGCCCTCGTCCTTTGCGCGAATCGGGAGATCCCCGCCGAGACCGGCCGTTTCGGCGGGGATCTTCCCCGATTCGCGGAAGGTTGGGTGCGTGCCCGTGACCTGCGACTTCTGCGGCCGCGTCGCTCCGGACGACGACCCGCCGCTGACCTGGACCACCGCGGTCGAGCGCGGCCGGACCCGCCGCTACTGCGACTCCTGTTCGCGCGAGCACCTCCGCGCCATGGAGAGCAAGCTCGAGAGCGAGTGGTGGTAGGCCGCTGGTAGAGGTGCAACCGGCACGCGACCGCCGCCGGGGCTTGCTGCGTGCAGGAGCCTCGAAACCGAGGTCACGGCAGGTCGAACAGCAGGTCCCACGCGCAGCCGCAGTGCGGATGCCGCAGCCAGCGGACCAGGCGCGGAGCGTCCGTCGGGCCGAGGTCGACGGTGGCCGACCACGTGCTCGGCTCGTCGCCCTCGAGGTAGCGGCAGAGATCGCGGACCGCCCAGGCCAGGGCGAGGCGATCGAGCACCGGGTCGACCGGCTCGTCGCCGACGGACCGGAGCGCCGCCTGCTCGACCAGGAACGGCCGACGCGGGTCGGCCTCCGCCTCGTGCGCGTCGACGCAACGCAGGCAGCCGGTGCGACCCGGCTCGACGAACGGGCCGATCCGGCGGCCGCCGGTGTCGCCGCTGACCAGCAGGTGGGGTGCGCCGGCGCGGACCAGCGGGTCGATGGTCTCCCGGACGATCGGTCCGGATGCGACCACCAGCCACACCGACGGTGAGGCGTCGTCGACCTCGAGCCCGGCGACCTCCAGCAGGTCGGTGATGATCGCGCGCGTCGACCCGTCGGCGCGCAGGCCGATCCGGTGGCCGGCGCGGTCGGCGAGGCGTCGTACGCCGTCAGCGCCGAACTGAGCCTGAGCGACCCGCAGCGCCGACGTGGATGGCGAGGCCCCAGGAAAGGCCAACCCGGCCGCCAGCAGGCTGTCGAGCGCTCGCTCGGCCACCGGCGCCAGGTCGCCGAGGGGGACGCCGGTACGGAGCGCGTCGAGCAGCACCCGCACCTCGGGAGCGTCCCGGACCTGGGCGACGTGGGGCGGGTGGAGGCCGACCTGGAGGGTGTCCGCGTCCCGTCGTACGACCGCGACGCCGGGCCTCAGCCGGAGCTCGGCGGTCCCGGCGGCGGTCGTCGCGACGGTGGACATGGGAGCAGGCTGGCACGCGGACGGCAGCTGCCGTGCGGGTCATCCACAGGCCAGCGGTCGACGCGCCCGCGGGTTTCGAGACGGCTCGCGCAGCCGTCGCTGCGCTCCGGACTGCCGAGCCTCCTCAACCTCCCGCCCTGTTCTCCGACCTCGCAAGCCGGTCGGAGGGCGTGAAAATGGCTGCGGGCGGCGCCACCGTGAGGTGGGCCGCCCGCTGCGGTTGTCTGAGAGTGCTCAGGCCTTGCCGAGGATGCGGTTCAGGTTGGTCGAACAGACGGGGCAGACGGCCTTCGCCATGCGGGTGCCCTTGTCGTTGACGCGGACCTCACCGGATGCCTCGCGCTTTTCCTTGCACTTCACGCAGTAGAACTCACCGCTCCAGGTCTCCGCCATGACGGCCTCCTTGCTCATCTTCACTTCGGTCGTCGCGACGGGGGGTGTGGGGAAGCCCGCCGGGGTTCTCGGTACGTGACCTCGAACCAGTCTGAGGCTACGGCACGCCTGGGCGCAGGCGCAGTAGCGTGCCCGGTATGTCTGAAATCAGTCCGATGGCTCATTTGCGGCTCGAACGGCCCTCTCCGGGGGTCGCGATGCTTGTTCTGGACCTCCCGGACATGCGAAACGCGATGAGCGACGAGATGACCGAGTCCTGGGTCCGAGCGGTCGATCACCTCGCCGGCGACGCCGATCTGCGGGCAGTCGTGGTGACGGGGGAGGGCAGCGCGTTCTGCGCGGGGGGCAACACGTCGTGGATCGCCGGTGAGCCCGACGCCTCCGTCGACCGGCTGCGATCGCGGATGCTGCCGTTCTACCGAGCCTGGCTGTCCATCCGCCGGCTGGAGGTGCCGACCATCGCCGCGATCAACGGACCGGCCATCGGCGCCGGGTTGGCGGTGGCACTCGCGTGCGACATCCGGTACGCCGCTCGCGGGGCCCGGATGGGCGTGCCGTTCGTCCGGCTCGGGATGCACCCGGGGATGGCGACGACGTACCTCCTGCCGGACGTGGTCGGGCCGGCCGCGGCCCGCGACCTGCTGCTGACCGGCCGCCTCGTCGACGCCGACGAGGCGCTGGGGCTGGGCCTGGTGTCGCGGGTGCTCGACCCCGAGGGCTTCCGCGAGCAGGTCCTCGAGACGGCCGCGGAGATCGCTGCGACCGCGCCGATCGCGACCAAGCTGACCAAGACCGCGCTGGCGCGGGGGCACGCGAGCATCGACGCGTGCCTGGACTGGGAGGCGCTCGCGCAGCCGGTCACGCTGGCGACGGCCGACCTGCAGGAGGGGATCCGGGCGGCCCAGGAGAAGCGCGCACCGGCTTTCGAAGGTCGGTGACGACTCGTCGGAACGCCGAAAAAGGAAGAAGCCCCCGGTGCGCTTCCCACCGTTTGCCTTCCCCTTGCGAACGGCGGTGGCGACCCGGGGGCCCCATCTGCGCGCAACGCTAGGGAGCGCGGGAACGCCGGTCAATCCACCGGCACCCCTGCCTGTGGATAACCCTGTGGATGAAGGTGTGGACGACGCGGATCGCCCGTGGATAGCCGTGGGAAACGGCTGATCCGGCTGTGGACGAGGTGGGGAAAATGAGGGACCGGCGGACGCCGTACCTCGGGGTGACCAGCAACGACGTCGTCCACGGCTCCTCCACCGCCTGTGGACGAAAGATTTCTCGGTCTGTTTTCCTGCGTCGGTGTCGGCTGCAAGGCTGAGCAGGTGACCACCGCAGGCGATCCGTACGACGGCAGCCCGGTCGCGGCGCTGCGCCGGATCGCGTTCCTGCTCGAGCGGGGGCGTGCCGACACGTTCAAGGTGCAGGCCTACCGCAAGGCCGCCGCGGCGATCCTCCCGCTGCCGGAGGCCGAGGTCGCCCAACGTGCCGCCGAGGGCACCCTGACCGACCTGGCCGGCGTCGGCAGCAGCACCGCCCGCGTGATCAGCGACGCCGTCGCCGGGCGGACGCCCGAGCGGCTGGCCGAGGCCGAGGAGCAGTACGGCGTGCTGCCCGGTCGCGGGCGGCGACGGGCTCCGAGCGGCCCTGCGTGGCGACCTCCACTCCCACTCCGACTGGTCCGACGGCGGGTCGCCCATCGAGGAGATGGCGATGACCGCGATGGAGCTCGGCCACGACTACCTGGTGCTCACCGACCACTCGCCGCGGCTCACGCATCGCGCGCGGCCTGAGCGCCGAGCGGCTGACCCGCCAGCTCGAGGTGGTCGACGCGGTCAACACGCACCTGGCGGTGCTCGCCACTGTCCGGGAGAGTTCCGGCTGCTCAAGGGCATCGAGGTCGACATCATCGACGACGGAGCCCTCGACCAGACCGAGGAGATGCTCGGCCGGCTCGAGGTCCGGGTCGCCAGCGTGCACTCGAAGCTGGCGATGGATCGCGCAGCCGATGACCAAGCGGATGATCGGCGCGATCCGCAACCCGTGGATGAACGTGCTGGGCCACTGCACCGGCCGGCTCGTGACCGGCAACCGCGGCACCCGGCCGCCGTCGCAGTTCGACGCCCGCGCGGTCTTCGAGGCGGCGGCCGAGCACGGCGTGGCGGTCGAGATCAACTCCCGCCCCGAGCGGCGGGACCCGCCGATGCAGCTGCTGGAGCTGGCCCGCGACATCGGCTGCCTGTTCTCGATCGACAGCGACGCGCACGCGCCGGGCCAGCTCGACTTCCTCCTGTACGGGTGCGAGCGGGCCGAGGCGGCCGGGATCGACCCGGACCGGATCGTCAACACCTGGCCCGTCGAGAAGCTCTTGCTGGGCGTGGGCGCGGCGGTACGTCGGACGACATGAGCGACCCGACGCAGGAGGTCGAGGTACGCCGCTCGCGGCGGCGGCGTCGGACCGTGTCGGCGTACGTCGAGGACGACCGGATCGTCGTGCTGGTGCCCGACAACCTGTCGAAGGCCGAGGAGCGCGACTGGGTCCGCAAGATGGTGGCCCGGCTCCAGCGGCGCGAGCAGCGCAGCCGGCGTACCGACGACGGCCTGATGCGGCGCGCGACCGAGCTCAATGACCGCTACCTCGGCGGGCTGGCGACGCCGTTGTCGGTGAAGTGGGTGGCCAACCAGCGATCGCGCTGGGGGTCGTGCACGCCGGGGGACCGCACCATCCGGCTCAGCGAGCGGCTGCAGAAGATGCCCGACTGGGTCGTCGACTACGTGCTGATGCACGAGCTCGCCCACCTCCTCGAGCCCGGCCACAACGACGCGTTCTGGGGCTGGGTGGGGCACTACCCGCACACCGAGAAGGCGAAGGGCTACCTGCTCGGGTGGTCCGAGGCGGCGCGGCTCGAGCCACCGCCGGGGACCGAGCCGATGTCCGCGGACGCGCTGCCCGGTCGTGACGCCGACTAGACCAGCGAGCGCGCGATCCCCACGAGGTCGACCATCCCGGGCTCGAGCTCCGGGAGGGCGTCGACCGGCCACCAGCGCACGTCGAGGGACTCGTCGCTGGTGACCTCCCGTGCGGCCGGCGGCGCGATCGCGACGTAGCGGACGTCGAGGTGGTGCACCTCGCCCCGCGGGTCGCAGAAAGGTACGGCGTGCTCGTCGAGCTGGGCCGGCACCGGCACCAGTCGCAGGTCCGGGATCCCGGACTCCTCCCGCGCCTCCCGCGCGGCCACCTCGGCCAGGGTCGGGTCGCCCGGCTCGGCGTGCCCGCCGAACGCGAACCACCGCCGGGCCTTGCGGTGCAGGTTGAGCAGCACCCGTTCGCCGGCGGCGTCGATCACCAGCGCGCCCGCCGTGATGTGGTCGGGGTACGACGAGCGCCACATGCCGTCGCCCACGCCCTCCAGGTGCGCGACGAAACGCGCGCGCAGCGCGTCCTGCGCGGCGTCGGGCGCGCTCCAGCCGCGCAACGTCGCCAGCGCGTCGTCGTGAAGGCGTCACTCGCCGTCGGGGGAGTCGGCGTCTCGAAGAGTCACTCGCCTCGGCGCCTCAGGCGTCGGGTGCCTCAGGCGCCTCAGGCGCCTCGGGCGTGTCACCCTCGAGCAGCTTGCGCAGCTCCTCGTCGAACGCGTCCTCGCTGAGCCCCTCGGGCTGGGTCGCCTCGGCGCGGAAGGACAGCGGGTCGTCGAGGTCGGCCGCGGTCGGCAGCAGGTCGGGGTGCATCCACACGCCGTCGCGCGCCTCCGCGCCCGATCGGGTCCGCAGCCCGCCCCACAGGGTCGAGGCGTCCCGCAGCCGGCGCGGCCGCAGCTCCAGGCCCACGAGCGCCGCGAACGTCTGCTCGGCCGGACCGCCGGCGGCGCGGCGGCGTCGTACGGCCTCGCGGAGCTTGGTCGCCGCGGGCATCCGCTCGACCGTCGCCTGTCCGACCACCTCGTCGACCCAGCCCTCGACCAGTGCCAGCGCGATCTCGAGCCGCGACAGCGCGGACTCCTGCTGCGGCGACACGGGCGGCTCGAACAGGCCGCCCTCGAGCAGGCCCTGCATCGAGGCCGGGTCCATCGGGTTGATGCTGCCCATCTGCTCCTGGATGCGCTCCTGCATCTGCTGCACGTTGAGCTCGAGGCCCTGGGCGTAGTCGGTGACCGCGCCGACCAGGTGCTCTCGAAGCCACGGCACGTGCGCGAACAGGCGCTGGTGGGCGGCCTCGCGCAGCGCGAGATAGAGGAGTACGTCGTCCACGGACACGTCGAGGCCCTCGGCGAACTCCTTGACGTTGCTGATCACCAGCGCCGCCTTGCCGGGCGCGCCCAGCGGCAGGCCGATGTCGGACGCGGTCAGCACCTCGCCGGCGAGACCGCCGAGCCCCTGGCCGATCTGCGAGGCGAGCATGCCGCCCACCGCCTGGCCGATGATGCCGAGCAGCGGGCCCGCAGCGCCCTGCATGTCCTGGGGGAGCGCGTTGCCGATGCCGCTGACCGACTTCGCGGCGACCGGCTCGACGAGCACCTTCCACACCGGGCGGGTCTCGACGACCCACTCGGCGCGGCTCCAGGCCGCGGTCGAGGTGACGCCCGACGGGAACTCGGTCGCGACGTCGAGCCAGTGGTCGGCGAGCTGCACGGCGTCGGCGACCCGGTCGTGGTCGCGTTGACCGGGGGAGGGATCCGGTGACTGAGCGACCGACGACCGGGCCAGGTCGTCGACGACCTTCCAGTTCAGCGGGCCCTCGTGCGGCTCCATCATGGCCTTGAACTGGCTGATGATCTGGTTGAAGTCCATCCCGCCGGCGGGGCCGGCGCCGCCGGCAAGGCCGCCGAGGCCGGCCATCCCGCTCAGGGGGCCGCCTGGCGCGAAGAGGTGCTCGAAGGGCGTGCCCTTGAACGGATTGGGCTCCTCGGGCTCGGGGTCATTCGCCATGCCTCCAAAGTACTCTGCGGCTGTGAGCAACCCCGCCGTACGTCTCGTGGGCATCCAGGACACGCCCCTCTCGGTCGACGACGTGCTGAAGAGCCTCGACGACGAGGCGTCGGGTGGCTTGGTCGTCTTCGTCGGGCGGGTGCGCAACCACGACCACGGCAAGGGCGTGACCGGGCTGTCCTACTCGGCGCACCCGAGCGCGCTCGACCGGCTGCAGGAGGTGTGCGCCCGCGTCGCCGAGGAGTACGACGTCACCGCGCTCGCCGCCGTCCACCGGGTCGGCGACCTCGCGATCGGCGACCTCGCCGTCGTCGTGGCGACGACCTCCGGCCACCGCGGCAGCGCGTTCGAGGCGAGCCGCGCGCTCATCGACACCCTCAAGGCCGAGGTCCCGATCTGGAAGCACCAGCTGTTCTCCGACGGCACCGAGGAGTGGGTCGGCGCGCCGTAGCCGCACCCGGCGCGCCGTAGCCGACCGGCCCGCGGGCCGCCGTACCTTTGCCAGGTGGAGATCCTCTTCTGGCTGGTGCCCGCCGGCGTCGTCACGCTCGTGACGATGCTGTGGGTCGGCTGGTGGGGTCGTGAGGGGCGCGGCGAGGTCGACCGCGAGACCGCCGCGCGGCGGCTGGGCGAGGCCCTGAGCAAGGAGCAGAAGCGGCGCCCGGGCTACGCCGTGTCCCGTCGTACGCCGGACCGCAGCACCGGTGTCGCGCTCCGGCCGTCCAAGATGCGTCCGACCGTGCTGCCCACGTTGAGCGAGCCGGCACCGGCGCCGACGACCCCCGCTGCCGACGATCGCCCGCCCGGCGACCGTCGCGCCTCTTAGAGAGCAACCATCTGAGCCAGCTCCGGGCGGCTCGAGGTCCGACCTTGAGACTCGGTCCCGTTGGCCTTGGCGGTGGGTGAGAAGGTATCGCCATGAGCCAGCGGTGGATTGCCTTCGCCATTGCGGCGCCGCTGACCGTCTGTCTCCTGGTGTTGGCGGCGTTCGCGCCGCTGCCGTACACCGTCTACCGCCCGGGCCCGACCTTCGACGTGCTGGCGAAGGACTCCGACGAGTCGGAGATCATCCAGGTCGACGGCCACGAGACCTACCGCGACGACGGTGAGATCCGGTTCACGACCGTCCAGTCCGACAGTCGTGGCGACAAGCCGGGGTTGTTCGAGGCACTCGGTGCTTGGTTGGCCGGCGACGAGGCCGTCATCCCCTACGACATCGCGCACCCGCCCAACCAGACCGAGGAAGACGAGCGGCGTGAGGGCGCGGCGTCGATGATCACGTCGCAAGACACGGCCATCGCGGTTGCGATGCGGGAGCTCGGCTACGACGTGCCGTCCGACACGCTTCAGGTCGCCGCTGTCGACGAGGACGGCCCCGCGTTCAAGAAGCTGCGAGTGCGTGACCAGTTCGTGTCGATCGACGGTGTGCCGATCAAGACGGGCGACGAGATCGTCGATGCAGTCGAGTCGCATGGTCCGGGCGACCCGCGTCGAGCTGGTCATCGAGCGCGACGACAAGCGACTCACGGTGGAGATAGAGCCACAGCTGACCACGGTCGAGGGTGAGGACGAGAAGAAGCCGCGGCTCGGGATCAGCCTCGGCACCGGCTACGACTTCCCGTTCGAGGTCAAGCTCCAGGTCGACCCTTCGATCGGCGGCCCGAGCGCGGGACTGATGTTCTCCCTCGCGATCTACGACACGCTCACGCCCGGCTCGCTCACCGACGGCGAGATCATCGCCGGCACCGGTGAGCTCGCCGACGACGGCAGCGTCGGTCCGATCGGAGGGATCGAGCAGAAGATCGCGGGCGCCGAGGACGCCGGTGCCGAGCTCTTCCTCGTGCCCGAGGACAACTGCGGCGACGTGGAGGGTCTCGACCCCGACCTGACCCTGGTCAAGGCGACCACCATGCCTCAGGCGCTCGACTCGCTCGAGAAGTGGGCCGACGACCGCGACGCCGACCTGCCGAGCTGCTGAGGAAGCGTGCCCATGGACTTCGAGCTCGAGATCGACCCAGCGCTGGCGGCCGCCGTGCTGGAGATCGAGAAGCACCACGCCGACGCCGGGTGGGACCAGCCGGCGCGGCTCTACGCGCTCGTCGACACCGCCGCGCTGGTCGCGCACGAGCCCGCGCTGGCCTCGGCGCTCGGCCTCGACGAGTCCCGCGAGCGCGGCTCGCTGACCCCGGTCGAGCAGGAGGCGGTGACCGCCGGCCAGGAGCTCGAGGAGTTCCTCCCGTCGGTCAGCTGGCCGGCCGGCGTGGTCGGGTGCGCCGCCGTCGTCGAACGCCTGGTGCTGCCGCCGGCCGCCGACGGCCAGATCCCGGACGACCCGGCGGAGGCGGCGGAGTTCGCCCGCGAGCACCCCGACCGGCAGGAGGTCCGGATCGTGGCCGGCGTGACCCGGCACGGGGCGTCGTACTGTGCCGTCCGCCTGCGGGCCCACGACGAAGACGCTTCGGTGATGGGTGGGCCGGACCTGGTTCCGAGCCTGCTTGCCCTGCTGCGCGCCACACTTGAGGACGAGTCCGATGATTCAGGGGAGACACCGTGAGCGACCTGTTCGATGACGAGCCTGGCGACGTCGAGACGCGGCGGCCCGGGAGCCGCGCCCGCGCGCTGGTCATCACCGGCGTCGTGCTGGTGGTGGCGTTCTTCGCGCTGACGACGTTCGCGTCGATCTACACCGACCGGCTCTGGTACGACGAGGTCGGCTACGGCCAGGTCTTCAGCACCATGCTGTGGACCCGGATCGGCCTGTTCCTCGTGTTCGGTCTCTTCATGGCCGCGGCGGTCGCGGTCAACATGTACCTCGCCTACCGCTTCCGGCCGCTGTTCCGGATCCCCGGCGGCGACGGCAGCGTCGACCGCTACCGCGACGCCGTCACCCCGATCCGCACCTGGCTCCTCGTCGGCGTCGCGGTCGTGGTCGGCGTGTTCGCCGGCACGTCGGCCCTCGGCAACTGGCGCACCTACCTGCTCTGGCGGCACGCCCAGCCGTTCGGCCAGGACGACGCCTACTTCAACAAGGACATCAGCTTCTACGTCTTCAGGCTGCCGTGGTGGCACTACGTCGTGGACTTCACGATGGCCGTGGCCGTCGTCGCGATCATCGCCACTGCCATCGTCCACTACCTGTACGGCGGGATCCGGCTCCAGGTGCAGCACGACCGGCTGTCCGGCGCGGCGCAGGTGCAGCTCTCGGTGCTGCTCGGCGTCTTCGTGCTCGCCAAGGGCGTGGACTACTACCTCGACCGGTTCGACCTGGTCACCAACGACAACCACCTCTTCACCGGCATGAACTACACCGGCGAGAACGCGCTGCTGCCTGCCCGCAACATCTTGATGGGTGTCGCGCTGATCTGTGCCGTGTTGTTCTTCCTCAACATCTGGCGACGCACGTGGCAGCTGCCGTCGGTCGGACTCGCGCTGCTGGTCCTCTCGGCGATCCTGCTCGGCATGATCTGGCCGGCGATCGTCCAGAACTTCCAGGTCAAGCCGACCGAGGCGGACAAGGAAGAGCAATTCATCCAGGAGAACATCGACTCGACGCGTGAGGCCTACGGCATCGATGGTGTGCAGCCGACGGACTTCGCAGGTGTCCCACCGGAGGACCCCGACGCCCGCGCACTGCGCGGCCAGCTCGGCGCGATTCCTGTGGTGGACCCGAAGCAGGTCTTCGAGACGTTCGAACAGCGTCAGCAACCCCGCCTCTACTACTCGGTGTCCTCGGTGCTCGACGTCGACCGGTACATGATCGAGAACCCCGCGACGGGGGAGGTGGCCGAGACGCCGCTCGTTCTCGGCGTGCGCGAGCTCGATCAGTCCGGCATCGACGACTCCGACCAGAACTGGTCCAACCTGCACACCGTCTACACGCACGGCGAGGGCGTCGTGGCGGCGTACGCCAACGATGTCTCGGCCGACGAGAACAACGGCCGGATCGTGTGGGCCGAGGGCATCCAGGACTCCGAGAACGTGTTGTCGGAGACCGAGTTCGAGGACCGGATCTACTACGGCGAGCAGAGCCCGGACTACTCCGTGGTCGGCAAGGCGTCGGAGGACTCGGACGACGTCGAGCTGAGCCTGGAGCTCGACGACGCGGAGACTGCCGACGAGGCTTCGGACGTCGCCGAGTCGGAGACGACGTACGGCGGCGAGGGCGGTGTCGACGTCGGCAGCACCTTCCGCCAGCTGATGTACGCCGTGCACTTCGGCGAGACCAACTTCTTGCTGTCCGGCCGCGTCAACGACAACTCCCGCGTGCTCTACAACCGCGACCCGGTGACGCGCGTCGAGATGGTCGCACCGTGGCTGACCCTCGACTCCGACCCCTACCCGGCGATCGTGGACGGCCGGATCCAGTGGATCCTCGACGGCTACACGACGACCGACCGCTACCCGAACGCCCAACGCGAGTCGTTCGAGTCGATGATCGAGGACTCCCTGCAGACCGACACCGGCCTGCAGACGATTCCGACGGACGAGATCAACTACGTCCGGTCCGCCGTGAAGGCGACCGTCGACGCCTACGACGGCACCGTCAATCTGTACGCGTGGGACGAGGAAGACCCGATCCTCAAGACGTGGATGAGCGCCTTCCCCGACACCGTGCAGCCGAAGTCGGAGATCCCGGAGTCGCTGCTGGAGCACCTGCGCTACCCCGAGGACCTGTTCAAGGTGCAGCGCTACCAGCTCGCCCGCTACCACGTGCTCCAGGCCGACGACTTCTACCAGGGCGACGAGCGGTGGGAGGTCCCGACCGACCCGCAGGCGCGCAACAGCCAGCAGCCGCCGTACCGGCTCTTCACGCGCAACGACGAGGGCGGCAGCGACTGGTCGCTCACCTCGGTCTTCGTGCCCCGCGGCCGCGGCAACCTGGCGTCGTACATCTCGGTCAACTCCGACGCCACCGCCGAGGAGTTCGGGCAGATCGACCTGCTCGAGATGACCGACGAGGGCGCTCCGGGCCCCGGCATCGCGGCCAACGAGATGCAGAACGACGACGGCGTGCGGGATGCGCTGCAGCCGTTCGTGGTCGCGGACACCCCGCCGGTGTTCGGCAACCTGCTGACCGTGCCCGTCGACGACGGTCTCATCTACATCCAGCCGGTCTATGCCCTGCGGTTGAACGCCGATTCGAGCTTCCCCATCCTGCAGTTCGTCATCGTGCGCTACGGCTCGGACGTCGGTATCGATCGCGACATCCCGCTTGCTCTGGCCGACGCTCTCGGCGTCGACATCGGCGACGACCTGCCGGGCGACGGACCTGGTGACAATGACCCGCCCGGCGACGGAACCGGCGGTCAGGGCAACATCAATGAGCAGATCGCCGAAGCCTTGCGCGATGCGCAAGATGCGTTCGACGCTGCCGACGAGGCCTACGCCAACGGCGACTTCGAGGAATGGGGCCGTTTCCAGGAAGAGGCACGTGCCCACCTCAGCCGAGCGGTCGATCTCGCCAATGACCGGAACGGCGAGGCCCAGCCGGAGGACGAACCCACCGACGATTCGACGGACGCGCCGACCGACGACACCACGCCGGAGGGGTGACCCGGATCGCGCGGTATCGATTTGGAGCCGTCTCGCCCCATCCAGTAACGTTGGGTTCACCGACGCGGGGTGGAGCAGTTCGGTAGCTCGCTGGGCTCATAACCCAGAGGTCGCAGGTTCAAATCCTGCCCCCGCTACAAAGAGAAACACCAGGTCAGAGGCGGTTTTCGGAGAGATCCGGGAGCCGCCTCTGATCGTCTTTTCCGGCGCTTGTGGGCAACTTGTGGGCAGACCTCGCCACCGACGTGCGCTGGCCTGCAGGCCTGATTCGTCGGGGCGAGGCCCCGGATCGGCCCGGCGAGGCCTGTCGGTTGGAGCGGGTTAGCGCCACGGGCGCGGCCCTCTGCGCTCGGCGATCTCGACGTGATCCGCTCGCCGATGTCCGATCCTGTCCGCGCGCCGTTGCCTATCCATGAGGAACACGCGAGTGCCGTCGCGGACGAGAGGACCCGACATGGAAGCATTGCTGTTGAAGATTCCGGAGGCTGCCGCCCAACTCGGCGTGAGCAGAGCAAAGCTCTATGAGCTGATCGCTTCGGGCGTGCTGCCGGCCGTCAAGATAGACGGGTGCCGAAGGGTAAGGACGGATGACCTTCGTGCCTACGTCGAAGGGCTGGCGACGAGCCAGTGACGGGCTCGGGCAGCGGCAGCTGCTCAGGGCAGCGGTCCCGAATTCATTGGCGCAGGGCAAGCCCACGCCAACGGCCGGTCGCTGTGACGTTCCAGGCCCCGAGCATCGTTCGCCCGTCGACGATCTCCTCGGCCTCCTCGAGGGCCTGCAGAAGTTGATGTGGCGCGGCGTCTCGCGAAAGGCGGATCTCCAACTGTCCGGTCTCGCCGTATTCCAGAATCGCCAAGGATGCGTCCTCGACTCCCATGTCCTCTGGCGCCACCCACCGCCGGACCATGATGCCCTCGGCGACGAAGGCCGTGAGTCGTCGCTCAATCCGCCGGCGACACCGGTCCAGCAATCGGTTCTGACGCTCCATCGGGCACCCATCGCGGCGCGAACCGTCGGCCACGACGTCGGCGATGACCGCATGGAGGGTCACGACGCGACACTCGCTGCATTTCAGCCACCTGCACCACGGAGCGGCGGTCGAGTCGAGCTCCTCGGCCCCAGCGGGCTTCTTGCCGCGATAGGACGGTGCCACGGTTCGGAATTCGCCGCAGACGCAGCACAGGGCTCGGTTCCGCAAACTCGATCCCTTTCGCTGGCCCTTCCTGTCGCCGGTCACAGCCGTACCCACTTCTGACCCAGCCAGAGGTCGACGCAGGTCACGCAGTCCTCGGCGCCGGCCTCAGTGACTTCCTGAATGTCCGTCGGGTTGCACTTCGGGACCGCTTGCACGATTCCGCAGTACGCGCTGACACTCCCGCCGATGGCGGTCGCCGTCTTGTACGCGTCGAGCGGGAACAGATGCGTGCGGTGCCTTCGATAGTCCGTGGCCAAACCTGAGGCGCTGGTGATGGTGGAAGCACGCTTCTGACCGGGCACCTGGCGGACGATGGGAGATGCTGTCATGGTCTGGTGCCTCCAGCGCGTTCGGTCCTAGGCTCAGGCCATCCCGTCCCGAGCACTTGCCGCCTCGACTGTAGGACGTAAATCATTGGGATACAACGCCTCTGGACGTAAAGCATTGGGACGTATGGGCTTGAGTCCATGGTCCGACCCTCAGGCAAGCCGCCCCTCTCCTCGGCCACGGCCGAGTTCGGCGCCCGCGTGCGCGCTCGTCGCCACAAGCTTGCCCTGAGCCAGGAAGCCCTCGCTGACCGCAGCGAGTTGCACTGGACCTACTTCGGTCAAGTGGAGCGCGGCCAGGTGAACATCTCGCTCCACAACATCCTCAAGATCGCCGAGGCATTGCAGATCGATCCGGCGGAACTGGTCACCGGACTGAAATAGGTCCCAACGTCCACTACGGCATCAGCACGCGTGACTTCTTCGCCCCGAGACCTACGCGGAGAAACTGCTCGGCTGCCGCCGCCGGAACCCGACCGACACGGGACAGCGGGCCGGCCATGGTTGGCGTGCGGCGGGCTCACCGCTAGTCGGTGCAGCTCGCTCATCGGATGCTCGGGTTCCCGATGTTGACCAAACACGAGACAGGATGCCGCGCACATTGGCGGCGCTAAGACGCAGGTCGGGAATCGTAGGGCTGACGCGTGGCCGCACGCAGGCTGTCGAAATGTCGATCGGCCACGCGCGGGGTTGCCCCGTAGCCTTCGAGGCATGTCAAGCGTGACCGTAATCGACGGTGAACGGCGCCTGCCGCCGGGCTTTCGGCATCCACACGCTTCTGAGGAGGCCAGGTCGATCGCGGAAGCGGGCATGATCCTGCGCGTCCAAGTTGGTTCGGGGGTGCACGGCACCGCTATCAGCGGGCAAGACGACCGTGACGAGATGGGAATCTGCTTGGAGCCCGCAAGGTTCGTGACGGGCTTGGCTCGCGTGCCGCGCGGGATCGACGACGACGGCGAGGTCGAGTTCGAGCAGTACCAGCGGCACACGGTGTGGGACAAGCCCGGCGGACTGGCCAACCGCTCCGGTGCCGGCGACTTGGACGTTGTCGTCTACTCGGCACGAAAGTGGTGCCGGCTTGCACTGGCTGGTAACCCGACTGTCCTGTTGGCACTCTTCGTGCCGGACGAGGAGGTCGTCTATCGCAACGAGGTGGGAGCCGAGCTGTTGCCAACTCAACTCGCTTCGTGTCCAGGCTGGCCGCGGACCGGTTCCTCGGTTACCTGCGCTCGCAGAAGGCCGCCATGGAAGGTGAGAAGGGCGCGCACACCAATCGGCCAGAGTTGGTCGCTGTGCATGGCTACGACACCAAGTTCGCCATGCACGCGCTACGGCTCGGCGTGCAGGGCGTCGAGTTCCTCTCCACCGGCCGGATCTCTCTTCCGATCCCCGAGCCGGACCTGGGCTATCTGCGTGCAGTGCGGCGAGGCGACGTCGAGCTCGCTGAGGTCGTCGTCGACGCCGTCTCGAAGGCGGAAACGAGGCTTGAACAACTGCGTGAGGGGGCATCGGTCCCTGAGCAGCCCGATCGGCGGTGGGTCGATGACTGGCTCCATCGCACGCACCTGGCCTATTGGGTCCAATAGCGCCGCCCACGGGATCCCGATGGAGCGACGTCGCTTGTCAGCAGACTGGCGCCTGAAGGCGGCGGAAATGGGACAGCCGCGAGGCGCAGGCTCCTTGGGGACTCTATCTAGGTACCGGGCTTCTTCGTCGGCGCCGGGTACGGGGTCTTGCCCTGGGCGAGGGCGTCGGTGAGTTGCTCGATGCGGCGGGTGCGGGTCTCCGGGCGCACCGCGGTCTGGATGCGATTCAGGAAGGCGAAGCGGTTGCGGCCGTCCAGCGCGGCGTAGACGTCGGTGAGGTCGCGCGCGGCCAGGGCGGCGGCGAGGTCGTCGGGCACCACTGCGGTGGCCGGGCTGTCGTAGGCGGCGTCCCAGCGGCCGTCCGCCTTCGCCTTTTCCACCTCGGCCAGGCCGGCGGGGCGCATCCGCCCTTCGGCGGTGAGCCGCTCGATGCGCTCGCGGTTGATCTTCGACCAGACGCTCTTCGCGCGCCGCGGGGTGAACCGCTGCACGTACCACTCGTCGTCGAGCCGCCGGGCGATGCCGTCGATCCAGCCGAAGCAGAGCGCCACGTCCACGGCCGTCGTCCAGTCGATCGACGTGACGCCGGTGCCCTTCTTGGCCATCCGAATCCAGACGTGCGTGGCGGTCGACGCGTTATCGACGAGCCAGGTCTCGAACGCCTTGTCGTCCTCGAAGAACACCGCGTCGGTGTGGACCATCGACATGGCGGCAGTGTAGTGGCGCGGATTGAACCCTGGAATCGAACAGGCAGCCAGGATCACGACTTCGCTCGGATGAACAGGCTGCGACTTGGCGGCGCTAAGACGCGATCCGCGAAGCGGGCGGGCAAGGGACCTAGCTCGGCCAGTCATTCAAGTCGAGCCACCGCAGGAAATGGCCGCGCAACACCTGGATCGCTTCGATCCAGCACCCCTCGCAGGCGTTCCATCTCTCGGGCACTCAGATCCAGATACTTGCGTGTGGAGAGCTCCTGCAGGACCTCGAGGGCCTTCCGCAGAGTCTGCTCCCACCTCGCGGTGCTGTTTGCGCATACATCGACATCGATGACTAGGACGCCAGCACCACGCGCGGCCGTGTCCAGCCTGTCCCGATGGCCAAGGACCGAATCAAGGGGGGTGTCGCGATTCCATTTATCCAGGTAGCGCTGGAGCAGCGCCTCGCTCTCGCGGAGCCATATCTGCACTACTGAACCGTCCGGGAGTGGACGAAACGGGTCAGGAAAGGTGCCAACCGGTAGCGCACTGTGGGACCAAACGCGCTGAGCAGGCGGATACGACAAGAAGTGCTGATGTGCTCGCCTCCGTTCGCGGGGTTCGGACCGACCGGCGGTCCTGCGATGCTCGCCTGGCGTCACCCCGGACACTTCCAAAGCAAGATCCCGGGTGGTCGACTGGCCATAGCCCACGGCCATGGAAACGAGGGACGCCACGTCATGGACCCGCGACTCGACTGATAAGGCTGTGAACGCCAGTGCGTCGAAACCCGGATGTCGGGTGGCCCTGTGAGGTGCACGCGGAGCACCGACATACGGAATCGTCCACATCGACACAAACTCGTCAGACTTGGACCACCTCGGCTGTTCCTCAGATGGGTAGGCAAACGACGCCCGCAAGGCATCACGCATTCCGACGTCATTCCAAACGTCCCTGTGGTTGACAGCGGCTCCGTTGGTACGGCGAAGATCGACCCGATCAGCGACCCGCATCTGGCAGTCTGCGGGACCTTCGACGGCGGGCCAGATCGCGACCGACCAGTCGCCCGAGCGTAGGGCTTGCCCAAGGACGGTCGAGGCGCCGCGATGATGGCCTGACGCGGCAGCCATGTTCTCGAGTGCCTGCAACTCCTTGAGACGGAGATTCTGCAATTGGTGGGCTCTGCGGAACACCTCGTCGAACTCCGGCGCGGGCTGCAAGAGACCCATTTCGATCAGCAGCCATGTGGGATCGTGCCCTGCCTCGATCGACCCACCTATCGCAAGCGCCTCGCTGATCCGCGGAAGATCGCTCAGCCTCGGCTTCGTGCCCTTGCGCCAGTTGTTCACCGTATCGAGAGGAACGCCAAGAACTTCGCCAACGTACGGGCCGACATCCCTCGTTCTTCCATCCAGAACCTGAGGGCCTCGCGAAAGGCAAGCCATGCCGGATCAGAGGTCGCCATGTCTCGATGGTACGAAACTACCGAGTTCGACGGCAAGGACTCCGCCTCGAATCGCTTGCATGGTGGATTTCTACTCTGTCAGGCTGGACCACAGCTCAGGAAGGCGGTCCGATGGTGATCAAACTGTTCTGTGTCACGACCATCGGCGCGGCTACGACCGGGCTAGGGATGGCGACAGCACCGTGGTGCGCAGCTCTGCTGACGTTCCTTGCGTTTGGCCTGGTGTCCTACGTAGTCGTGGTTGCCGTAGGCAGTCGGAACGAGGCTCGTCGCACCGCAGCGCGCGAAGTTCTGCGAGTGCTATTGCGATGGGAGACGTCGAGCGAACGGTGTGGTCACACGCCGCCCCTCGGACTGACTTCGCACTCAATTAGGCCAGACAGGACATCTCACGGGCATGGAGCGATTGACACAGCCCCGGTGCGGGGAAACAGCCGCCCTGGCGGGTAAAGACGCACCTATGGGTTGTGACGGCCGCACCTACCCGTGAGGCGCCGGCGGGCGGCTTAAGCCCGCCGCCTCACGCGATGGCCCGCCCTCGCTTTGGACGACACCCCGAACAAGGGGCTGGTCCGTAGTCAGGGCCGGTCCCACTACTTCCACTACCCCAGGGGACTCACCCCGCCGGGTGCGTACGCATATGCGGATTGGCTCATCCTGCGCCAGTCAACCTGGCGGCTGGCGCCCTTCCCAGTCCAGACCGCACACATACGAACGAGGCCCACCAGCGTCCTGCTGCGAAGCCCAAGGGAAGACGCTCGACGACAAGGCCAGTCGATACCTCGTGCCGATACTGACTCAAGACGCTGGTCGCTGCTGGAGGGCACGTCCGCTCAACGCGACGACGTGCGCCTGATGCTGACCGATGCCGAGGCGATCAGCGGGTCAGCCCTAGGTCTGCTGGACGGCGGAATAGTGGTTTCCCCGCGTGCGGCCGGAGCCGCAGATAGTGTCGGCGGCCCGTGGCACAGTGTGAAGTACGCTGTGAAGTATGGAGGTAATGGTGGACGGCCCGTTTGCTTCTGAGGCACCCAAGTACGTGCATCTCCCTCAGGCCCCGATCGTACGAACGCTCGTTCAAGTTCGGTTCCCTGCCTTCGCCGCCTTTGCTTCGGACGAAGACAAGGCGGCGAAACAGCTTGCTGTGGCGCTCAGCGAAGAATACCCGCGCTTCAGCGCGGGACATGAGATGGCGCTGATGTTGTCGCCGGATGGCGTCACTCAGCAGCAGAGTGCAGCGAAGCTATGGCGATACACCAGCGCCGACACCCGTTGGCAAGTAAGCCTCGGGCCGACCTTCTTGAGCCTTGAAACCTCTGATTACCAGCGCCGCAGTCACTTCGTCGCGCGGCTGACGGGCGCATGGAATGCACTCTCGGAAGTCGCTCGTCCGCCGGTCATCGAGCGTGTGGGCGTCCGCTACGTCAACCAAGTTGCAGCAGCCAGCCTTCTTGACCGGCTTTCCGGACTTCTGCGGCCAGAGATCTTAGGAGTTGCCGCCGTCAGCAGGACGGGGGCCGCGGTGCGGTCCGCCTTGGCAGAGACCCACTTCGTCATCGACGGGGGCGAGGAGTCCAGGCCCGCTGGGGGCTGTTGCCCGCTGGATTCACGCCGGATCCGTTGATCCCCGCGACGGACGGCCCTAACTGGATCCTCGACATGGACGCCTCGCAGACCTGGCTGCCGACGGGTTGCATGGCACGTGACTTCGACCTCGAGAAAATTACGACCAGTTTGGCCGGACGCGGTTACCAGTTCTACCGATGGGCTGTCACTGATGAGTGGCTGCGGGCCTTTGGAGGGGAGATCTGATGGCTTCGCAGATTCTCCTGCATGCTCGCACCACCACGTCGGCCGGAACTCCTGAGATCCTTGGGGCCGACCTCGCAACGCCAACGAGTGCGGGCGCGGGTTCTGCCGGCGCTTCGGCAGTGGTCCTGTCGGCTCTCACGCTGGTCTCGTGCCTCACGGGAACGCAGGCGAAACCGCCGACCCTGCGAGATGTCTCTGCGCTCTCCTCATGGGCGTCGCCGACACGTACGACTCGTCGAGAGATCATCGTCGAGACCAATGTCGGACCCGCTCCCACCTCGTCGGCGGCCCCCGCGCAGTCCAGGGGTGGGCACGCGACAGCGGCCGCGGAGACGAGAACAGATCAAGACGAGGTCGTCTGGCTCAAGGAGCGATCGGGACTCACCTGGGAGCAACTTGGTCGGGTCTTCGGGGTCTCTCGCCGATCGGTGCACTTGTGGGCAACGGGTGGCCGGATGAACGAAGCCAACGCAGCACAACTCCGCGCTTTCGCTGCGGTCGTCAAGGCACTGGACACTGACGACGCCACAGCCACTCGGGCTCGACTGTTGGAGGTCTCCGACGGTTTGAGTGTGGTCGATCGATTCCGGCGTCAACACAGCGAAGGCTCGCGTTGGGGAGCTCCGTTCGCCCCCGAGGAACTCGTGGGAGCACTGCATGACGAGGTGTCCGACGAAGCGTGAACGTTCGCAAGCTCCTCATGCGGCGACGCAAACGCGTCGCCGACACCGCGCCACCGTCTGGCGATCTCCCAGGCACTGCCAACGAGACACTCGGCCGACTCGACCTTGCGCATGTGGTCGTGCCGCAGGAGTGCAAAGACTGGCGGCAAGCGGACGTCGTCAGTGGCGTCGATACCCTTCCGGTCATCGACGATAGCGGGACAGTGAGCCTCGTCGCCTGCGACCATGGCGTCGCCATCCTCAGCCAGTCCTGCGACACATCACAGCGGAACCGGGAGACGGTCCAGTTGGCCAAGGTTGTCACCCTCGAGGGGACAGTTGCGAGCGAGGCGCGGCTTGGCCGCCGGCCGCGATACGCGCCACTTCCGGGAATCGGCGAGTCCTACTTTGCCGACCTCGACGTGGTCGCCACAGCAACCAAGGGCTCGCTTGTGCCCATGCGGCGAACGAATGGTGTCAGCGACGACGAGCACGTCAACAGGTTCGCTGGCACCGCGGCGCGCAAGGTCGGTCGGTTTGCGTTCCCGGACGCTGTGCGTAGAAGCGCTCCGCCCGCTGCAGGACGATCTGTTCGAAAAGTCAAAGAAGACCGGCTCGCCGATGAACCAAGTCATCAACGACGTGCGGGCATTTCGAGTCCGCGTGACTGACGACTGGACCTCGGAGCCCCACGAGCTAAACGTTCACGCGATTCTCGCTCCCGGCGCGATCCCGACTTTCGCGGATGACGCATACCCGGAGCAACCGCCCGGAATGCGGAACAACCTCCTGGGCGGAAAAGAGATCGCCGATCGGCTACCGCAGATCGTGGCTGCCCTAGTCAAGCCCGGCATTGACGAAGCAACCCAATACTGGGCATGGCAGATGCTTGCGGAAGCATGGGGTGAACGATGTATTGCAGCCGCCGGCAGGGCGGGAGTGGACGCGAAGATCGCCAGCGTCAGCGTTGAGTTCTACGTCTACGACGAGTACACGCTTGACCTGGTCGACAGCACCGAGCGGCTCGACCTCGACTACCTTTCGGAACCCAGCGCAGGTTCAGCCGATTGAGCGGTCTGCCCGCTCTCGATGCGGCGTGAGCGGGCGATCGGATGGAGAAGGCTGCGTTCATCGCATGCTCGGTCCTGCTTGGAGACCGCTGGGGCGGGCGCGTCATAGTGGGCTACTAGAGACTCCTCGCAGGATCGGTGTCAGGCCAGACTCGATCTAGGTGCTCGGCGGGAGGCTCTCTATTGGGCTGCCCACCCCGTGCGCGGGGTGTGGCTCGCTAGCGGTTTGCTGCCCGCCGGGCATCGTGGCGGTGCGTGGCTCAAGAAGGGACTGCTCTGCTCGTAGTAGCAATGCCCGCCCGCCGTTCCTATCGGCACACGGACAGGCGGGAGCCAGTCATGGAGCAGGTCATCATCGGGGTCGATCCCCACAAGCTGTCGGCCACGATCGAGGTCGTCGACCACGACGAGGTTCTTCTCGGCGCTGGTCGGTTCACCACCGACCGGGCCGGCTACAAGCAGATGCGCAGGTATGCCAAGGCGTGGCCCGATCGGGTATGGGCGGTCGAGGGCGCCAACGGCGTTGGTCGGCCGCTGGCTCAGCGCCTACTGGAATCAGGTGAGCGAGTTGTCGATGTCCCGGCCAAGCTCGCAGCCCGGGTGCGGCTCTTCGACACCGGTCACAACCGGAAGACCGATGCACACGATGCGCACTCGATTGCGATGGTCGCCGTACGAACCAAGGGCCTTCGTGTGCTCCAGGTCGATGGCGAACTGGAGGCGATGCGGATGCTGACCGACCGGCGTGAAGCCCTGACCCGCCGGCGAGTCCAGACCGTCGACCGGCTGCAGGCGTTGCTCGCAGAACTCCTACCTGGACAGGCGAAACGCGACATCACCACCGGTCAGGCCAAGAGGATGCTGGCCACCGTCCGCCCGCGCGACGTCGCCGGCAAGACCCGTCGCCGAATCGCAGCTGAAGAGCTCGCTGAGCTGATCGCGGTGGAGGCGAAGATCAAGAAGGCCACCGCCGAGCTCAAGGCGATGGTGCTCGCCCGGGACTCACGTCTGATGGACATCCACGGCGTCGGACCGGTGGTTGCTGCCCGGATCCTGGCCGATGTCGGAGACGTCGCGCGGTTCGCCGATCGCAACCGGTTCGCCTCCTGGACCGGTACCGCGCCGCTGGATGCATCCTCAGGTGAGCAGAACCGGCACCGGTTGTCCCGGGCCGGCAACCGGCGGGTGAACCACATGATCCACATCGCCGCGGTCACCCAGCTCCGCGTCGACACCGAGGGCCGGGCCTACTACCGCCGCAAGCGAGCAGACGGGAAGAAGCCGCTCGAGGCGATCCGGTGCCTCAAGCGCAGGATCTCCGACGCCATTTACCGCCAACTCGTCGAGGATGCCCGGCGCGCCGACTCGATGAGGGCGGGTCCGGGAGGGCACTGCGGGGCGTCTCAAGAATCCAGCGCGGTCGACCTGCCCCCGCACATCGACACTTCGGATCAGCCACTTCCCGGACCCGCACCCACGACGCTACGCCCGCGACCAGCTGCCCGGAAGAGCCCACTCAAACCCACCGGTTGACAACAGAAGGGAGCCGATAGGACGCACTCCCGAGCCGAAGGCCGGACGTCCGAACCCGGCGTCATCGGGCCGGGCCGGCGGATCGGGTCCCGCAGGCGGTAGTCTTGGCCGGCGAGGTGTGGCGGCCGCGGGCGCGGCCGCTGCTCGGTGGCGCGGCGACGGGACTGGGGTCGCGCCTCGCGGTCTTCTTGCGGGCTTCGTCGTTGATCTCGGCGATGCGCGCTTGGGTGTACGCGGGCCGGTTGCGGTCGCGGTCGATGCTCTCGTTGAGGGTCTGGTGCTCGAGGATGCCGGGGGCGAGGTGTAGGCGGTGGTGGAGGCGTTCGAAGGAGTCGCGCCACGCCTCAGCGCCGCGGGCAGCGAGGACGCGGGCGGCCTGCTCGATGATCTTCTGGCGGACGGCGGGATCGGACCAGTGTCCGGCGGTGCGGAGCAGGTGGTCGATCATCGCGTCGCCGAGCGGGACACGGTTCTCGATGGCGGCGGTGATCGCGTCGGCGCCCTGGGTCTCGAACAGCTTGGCCGGGTCCAGACCATCGGGCAGTTCGAGGTGGGTGGGGTCGAGGTCGGCGGCGGTGAGGTTCCAGAACGCCTTCTGGGCGGACTTCCAGCCGGCGGGGTCGGCGTCGGTGGCCACGGCGATGCGGTCGCGGCCGTCGACGAGGTCGATGGTGGCGCGCAGCAGCTTGATCTGGTCGACGGTCAGCGCGGTGCCCATCGGAGCGACGCCGACGGCTGCTCCGCCGCTGCCCAGGGTGATGGCGTAGGCGTCCATCGGGCCTTCGACGATGACAGGGAGCGCGCCGGCGGCGAGGAGGTCGTGGGCTTCGGCGTACCCGAAGAGGGCCTCGCCCTTGGTGAAGACCGGGGTGTTCTTGGTGTTGAGGTACTTGGGCCCGGCGTAGTCGTTGTCGCCCTTGGTGGGGTTGCGGCGGCCGAGGAACCCGATGACCGCCTGCGCGGCGGGGTCGTGGGGGTCGCGGATGGGCATGATCAGCCGGTCGCGGAAGGCGTCGACGTACTCGGTGCTGCCGTCGCGGCGATCACGCGGGTGCGGATGAGACCGGCCTGTTCGAGTTCGTCGAGGCTGGCACCCAGGGCGGTGAGGTGGGCGAGCAGGCTGCGCGGCCCGGCCGGCTGCGTACCCGACGGAGAAGGAGGGGTGGTCGCTCAGGTCGGTGCCGAGGCGCTCGCGGAGATACGCCGGGGCCCAGGAGCGCAGGTAGCAGGACTCGTAGTAGGCAAGCGCCTGCTGGTTGAGCTCGAGGATCCGCTCGGCCGGGACCTCGTTCGGGTCGGGGAAGGCGTGCTCGGCGGTGATCTCGTCGGGGTCCTGCTGCCAAGGCATGGGCGGCAGGTAGGGGTCATCGATGGGCGGGTAGGCGGCCGGGTACGTCGTCGTAGGCGTCGGGTCGAGGTCGACGGCCGGCTCCGGGTCGACCTGGTCGGCGGCGATCAGGTCGTCGTACTCGGTTGGGTGGGGGAGTGGACGACGGGGACGGCGGGGTCGGCGGGCTGGTCGCGGTAGATCGCGGCCATGACCTGGTCGAGGTCCTCGGGGGGCAGCTGGTCCGGGTCGGGGGGAACGGCGACTTCGGGGAAGGCGTGCCGCGTCGGGGTGGTCGGCTGGTCGATGGGCGGGTCGGTGAGCATGGCGATGCGCAGCACGAGTGCGTCGGCGACTTCGACGCCGGTGAGGCTGCCGTCGTGGGGGATGCCGGCCAGGCCGGTGGTGAGGATGTCGCATGGGGTCCAGCCGTGGTGCTGGCAGGCTTCGTCGACGGCGGCGACGAGCGCGGGCCAGGCGGGGGCCTTGCTGTAGGTAGTCGGCCCGGGAGGCTCCGACGAGGTCGGCCAGGGTGGTGCGCCAGGTGGGCTGGAGCAGGTTGCGGAGTGCTCGTCGGCGTCGAGGGCGGCGGGGCCGAGGTGCGGAACGAGGCGCCACCACAGTGCGGCGGCCTGGTGCTCGTCGGGCAGCGGCGCGCGGCGGCGGTGTCGGTCGGTGGCTGGCCGGTTGGCGGAGGGTCGGTGTCGAGGGCTTGGGTGATGTAGTCGGCCACGGGCAGTCCGGCGCGCTCGAGGCGGGCGAGCCGCTGGCACAGCGGGGTGATCCACGGGTCGTGCGCGGACGGTCTCGGGCAGCGCCTGGTACCAGCTGCGCTGGGAGAAGGGGTAGCTCGGACGTGCCTTGCGGACTGCCCGGTTGAGCTTGGTCTGGTGGGCGCCGGGGGCGCCGATGGTGCGATCGCCGGTGGGTCGCAGATCCTGCTCGGATGTGTCGGTGACGGCGCGCCACACGGCGAGGTCCGCGCGCAGTGTCGGTGTCTTCGTCCTCGAGGAAGGGCTGTGCCCAGGCGGGTGCGGTGGCACCGGTCCAGCCGCGGACGAGGTCACGGACGGTGGCGACCTGGTCGCGGACGAGCTGATGGTAGGAGCCGACGAAGGGTCCCCAGTCGATGTTGTCGGCCAGCCGTGCGGGGATGCCGGGCAGCCACGGAAGCGGCCCGCGGCGGCCGGCGGGACTGTCCGGGTCGTGGGGTCGGGCCGCGGTGAGCTCGGCGACGAGGTCGTCGACGCGGGCGTCGAGTACGGCGGCGGGGTCGCGAGCATCGGCCAGGGACCCGACCGCGACTGCGTTGGTGAGCAGGGTCAGTGGGTTGTGGTCGTCGAGGGCGAGGAGCGCGAGGTGGGAGCGCAGGGTGGGCCAGGCGGGTGCGTCGGTGAGCCCGGCCAGGAGCGCTTCGGCGTGGGCGTCGATCTTGTCCATGCCCTTGGCGCCGATCAGGTTCTCGGCGCCGGCGGTGACGGCGTCGTGGTAGCGGCGCGGCCAGGTCGCCGAGCAGCTGGTGGGGGTTGGTCTGCTCCCGCAGGGTGGTGGTCGCGGAGACCGGCGAGCCGTCGCGGCGCAGAATCTCGGCGATCCGGTCGAGCGCGGTGGGCGGGATGAGTGCGTCGGGGCGGATGAGGTTGTGCGGGTCGCCGTCGCTAGGCGACGTTGAGGTAGAGGTGGTTGGCGTAGCGGCCGCGGGAGAGGGCGACGTAGAGGAGGTTGCGGTCTTCGTCGCCGGTGAGGACGACGTGGCAGGTGCCGGTGGTGATGCCTTGGGCGCCGTGGACGGTGGTGGCGTAGCCGAGCTGGACGGTGTTGGCGACGTAGTCGGCGGGGAGGGTGATCGTCTTGCCGAGCTTGTCGTGGGCCACGGTCAGCGAGCCGTCGGCGTTGACCGTGGTGACGGTCCAGCGGTCGCCGTTCTTGACCCAGTCGGTCTTGGTGATGGGCAGGCGTCGGTCGTTCTCGCGGGTGATGATCCGGTCTCCGGCGGAGACCTTGGTGCCGTCGGCCAGCGTCAGCACGGGCCCGACCTGGTCGTCGGCGAGACCGGCGATCCGGTCGTTGCGGGCGCGGGTATTGAGTTCGGAGACGAGGTCGCGGGTGGGTGCGATGAGGACGGAGTCGGTCCCGGCCGGCGCGGTCGGCGGCCCACGCGGCGTAGGCCTGGTCGGCGCAGGCGCCGAGGTCGCCGACGTGGATGCGGCCGCGGTCGGCGTAGAACGCGATCGCCGACGGGTCGCCCTCGCGCAGCGCGAGGGTGGCGGCGGCTTCGGCGTGGTTGAGGCTGCCGTCGGGGTTGCGGAAGCGATGCACTTCGCTGAGGGTGACGGCGCCGACCTGGTGGGCGATGTCGCGCAGAACGCCGCCGGCGGCGACCGAGGCGAGCTGCCTGTCGTCGCCGACGAGCCGGACCTGTCCGCCGCGGGCGGTGATGTAGTCGATCGCCGCCGCTAGGTCGGTGGTGGCGGCCATGCCGGCCTCGTCGATCAGGACGAGGGTCTTGTGGTTGATCTTCTCCATCCACTCGGGCGCATCACCGTGGCGGGCATGCCACGCGAGCTTGGCCAGGGTGTCGGCTCGGACCTTCTTGCGACCGGGCCGCCACGGCCCCCCAGCAGGCTTTGCCTCACTGCTCGCCGGGGTCTCGGGGTTGATGGAGGCGCCGAGTTCCTGGGCCGCGACCGCGGACGGGGCGAGGCCGATGACGGTGCCGCCGGAGTCCTGCCAGGCGCGGGTGAGGACCTGCATGGCGGTGGTCTTGCCGGTGCCCGCGGGTGCCAGGGCGAGCTGGACGTCGCGGCCGCTGGTCGCCATCTCCCGCACCAGCGACTGCTGGGCGGCGTTGAGCTGGAGCTGGTTGGCGGCGGCTTCGGCGATCGCGATGCCGACGCGGACCTCGCTGATGGTGCGGCCGCCGCCGCGTCGGGCGGCCTCTACGATGCGCTGTTCGGCCTCAATGACGGCCTGGGAGGTGTACTGGCGGGCGCCGGCGAGGCTGTAGACGCTGACCACCT
>CAWKIP010000018.1:0-831677 GCA_963849765.1 uncultured Actinomycetota bacterium | reverse complement strand
GCGTCGGCCAGGTCATCAAGGGTGTGCAGGTCTCCGCTCCCAGCGGGAACGGGACACCGACGTCGGCGAACAGCCGGCGACATCCGCTCTTCGAGCCGAGCCGGGCCAGCCGCGGATCCGCGCCGTACATCGGGATCCCGAGCCGACGGCCAGGCTCGTTTCGAGCTCTGTGGTGTTGTACGGATCAGGTGGGAGCGCATCGGATTGGGGATCTGCGCAGCGATGCGCCGCAACAGTGCCGGTCGTGCGAGGAGCTTTTCGCTGAGCGAGGCATTGGAGAGGTCGTGCACCGGGATCAGGCTGAGCCGGGCGGAGCATGGCTGGGAATGACACCGGGGAGCAGCGCCAGGTAGTACTCGATGATCTCCGGCGCCACCGGGGCCGACGTCACATAGACCATGCGCAGCCGGGGCTGACGCAGCAGCATCAGCATGAACAGGACCGCTCCTCGTACGCCTGGTCAGGCTGCCGCTCGCAGCGACCGCTCGATCCATCGTGATCGAGGGGATGACCACGACCGACTCGTCGTCGTGGTTCAGCCGCATCGCGTCCCACACGCCACCCATGCGTGCCTGGAGCTCATCGAACCGGACGTACCGCTCCTCCTCGGACAGCGACGACAACCCGTCGGCCAACGTGGCAGCGGGGGTCCACATCACCCCGGTCACGAGGCTGCCCTCGCGCTGTCGATGCCCTTGATGTCGTAGGCCCTGATGCTGGGCTGAACCCACGCAGCCACGGACACCGACGTCGTCCGCGACCACCGACGGTCCGGCCGCGGTGTGCACTCGTTCGGTGACCAGGATCTGCCAGCTTGCGGCGTCGGCGCACAGCCGGGCGGCCAGGTTGGTCACCGTGCCGATGGCGGCGTAGTCGAAGCGGCCGTCGAAGCCGATCTTGCCGAGAGTGGCGTAGCCCTGGGCGATGCCGATCCCGAGGGACAGATCGTGGCCCTGCCGGGCCCAGCCCTCGGCCATGGTGCGCACCCGGGACCTCATCGCGACACCCATCCGAACCGCCCGCAACGGCCCGTCCTCGCAGCGCACCGGATCATTGAAGAACACCATCAGGCCATCGCCGGCGAACCGCTCGAGGGTGCCCTCGAACCGGAAGATGAGGTCGCCGAGGGCCTCGTGGTAGTCGGCGAGCACACCCATGACCTCCTCGGCTCGCTCGACTCGGCGAAGGTGGTGAACCCTCGCAGGTCGCAGAACACGACGACGATCTCCCTGCGATGGCTCTCGAGGAACGACTCGTCGCCGGAGTCGACGATGAGCTCGGCCAGTTGCGGGGACAGGAAGCGGCGGAGCCGGCCCATGCGCTCCAGCTGGGCCACCTGTGTATCGACCCGGTGCTCTAGCTCCCGGTTCCAGGAAGCCAGCTCGCTCGCCTGGCGCTTGATCGTGTCCTGGTAGCGCTTGATCCGGGCGAGCGAGGCCACCCGCGCCAGCAGCTCGCTCTGGTTGACCGGCTTGCTGAGGAAGTCGTCGGCACCGGCCTCGAGCGCCATCACCTTCTGCTCGTCGCCGCTGGCCGTGACCATGACGACCGGCAGGTATGCCGTGTCGGTCTGCTCGCGGATCCGGCGACACACGTCGTAGCCGTTCAGGCCGGGCATCACGATGTCGAGGAGCACCAGGTCGGGCGGGGCCTCCGCGATCATCGCGAGCGCTTGTTCCCCTGACGACGCGGTCAACAGGTCGTACCCCCTTGGCGTCAGGATGGCCTGCATCAGGCGTACGTTCGCCGGTTCGTCGTCCACGACGAGGATCCGAGCCTCGCCTGCGCTGACGTCGGTCATCTCGGGGCCCCCAGCTTCAAGAAGTCCTTGACCTGTTGGGGCAGGCTGCGCACGCTGATGGGCTTCTCGACGTAGCCGTTGAATCCCGAGTCAACGCTCGTTGCCGATCGTCGTTCATCGCAAAGGCCGTGACGGCGACGACGGGGACGCCCCGGTTCCTGCCGGCGACCCTGATGCGGCGAAGCGCCTCGGCCCCGTCGATCCCCGGCAGTTGGAGATCCATCAGGATCAGGTCTGGGGACTTCTCGCCGGCCAGCCTGACGCCGTCCTCGCCTGACGTTGCCGCGATGACTTCGTAGCCGGAGTGAGTGAGCACGTCCCTGACCAGCTTGAGGTTCTTCGGGTTGTCCTCCACGACCAGGATTCGGTTCATCGTCATGGTCTCGTCACCTTTCTTCCGCCAGGGTTCTCGTCGTGAGGACCGGTACGCCGACCGCGGCCAGTGCCGCCAGCAGCGACTCCCGGGCGACTGGCTTGACCAGGTACTCCGCAGCCCCGAGAGCCACGCCGCGCGCGCGTTCCTCCACGATGGACACCACGATCACCGGGATGCCCTCCGTCTCGGGATCCGCCTTGAGCGCCTCGAGCACCGCCCACCCGTCGATGCCCGGCAGCCGGATGTCGAGCAGAACGGCGTGCGGGCGCACCTGGCGGACGGCGTCCAGCCCGGCCTGACCATCGCCTGCCGTCGTGACGCGCAGCGAGGCGCCGTCGAGGTACGCCGTGAACAGGTCGAGCGACGGCCGGTCGTCCTCGATCACGACCACGTCCCCGACGTGGCCGACCGCCACCCCGGGGTCACCATCGCGCGCCGCGACGCGTCGGGCCGGAAGGGAGAAGCCGAAGGTGCTGCCGACGTCCACCTCGGTCTCCAGCCACATGCGACCGCCGAGGAGCTCCACGATCCGGCGTGACAAGGTCAGGCCCAGGCCGGTGCCCTCCTCGCGCGTGCTGCCGCGTCCGCCCTGCTGGAAGGACTCGAAGATCCGTTCCCGGTCGGCCTCGGGCACCCCGATGCCGGTGTCGGTCACCGTGATGTCGATGCCGGAACCGACGCGCTTGGCCCGGACCAGCACCGAGCCGCCGTCTCCGGTGAACTTCACCGCGTTGGTCATCAGATTCAGAACGACCTGCTTGAGCCGTAGCCGTCGGAGTAGACCTGTCCAACGCCCTGGCCGGTCTCCACCCCCAGCTCGATGGAGTGGGTGGCGGCACGTTCGCGGAGCATGCCGGCCGCGTCCTCTAGCAGCACTCGCAGGTCGAACGATGAGTACGCCAGCTCCATGCGGCCCGCCTCCACCTTGGAGAGGTCGAGGATCTCGTTGAGCAGCTCAAGCAGGTGCTGACCGGAACCGTGGATGTCGCGCAGGTACTCCTCCTGGCGCTCGTTGATATCCCCGAACATCCGCTCCAGGAGCACCTCGGAGAAGCCGAGCACCGCGTTCAGCGGCGTCCGCAGCTCGTGCGACATGCTCGCCAGGAACTCCGACTTGTGCTGGCTGGCCAGCTGCAGCTCGAGGCTCTGCTCCTTGAGCTCCCGGTAGAGCCGCGCGTTGAGCAACGCAAGAGCCGACTGGCTCGCGAAGGTCTCGAGCAGCGCGACCGTCTCCTCGGAGAAGTCGCCCGTCCGCTTCCTCCGCACGATCAGGACGCCGAGGATCCGACCCTCGCGGAGCATCGGAACGGCGACGAGCGAACGCCAGCCGGCATCGTGAAGGATGCGCAGGTGGGGATCGAGGTCGATCTCGGCGAGGTTCGGGACCACGATCGGACGACGCTGCCGGGCAGCCCGCCCCACCAGGGTCTCGTCGCGGTCGATCCTGATCGAGCGCAGCTGCTCGACCGTGTCGGGATCGGTCAGGAACACGCTGCGGACCAGGAAGCATCGGTCGCGATCGGAGTACTCCATGATGGAACCACCGTCGGTCCGGGAGAGCTCCACGGCATGCTGCGCGATCGTGTCGAGCACGTCGTCGAGGTCGAGGCTCGAGCTCACCGCCTCGCCCACGGCGCTCAGTGCTTCGAGTTCGTCGACCTTGCGGGCCAGCTCTGCACTGCCCGCCTCCAGCTGCTGGACGAGCTGGACGCCGTTGACGGCCATGGCAGCCTGCATCGCGAACGCGCTGGCGATGGCCATCTCGCGCTCGTCGAACGGGTTGACATCACTGCGCCAGACCCCGAGGGCGCCGACGACCTGGTCGTCGAGGACCATGGGCGCGCCCATGGTGGTCCGGAACCCGGCCACCTTCTGGAGGTCGTGTCGTCTGTACTCGGGATCGGCCAGCACGTCCGCGATCTGTCCCGCCCGGCGGCCAAGCGCCACCCGGCCGACGAGGGTGTCGCGGTCGACAGGCATCGGGTGCTCGGCAACAGCTGGATCGCCTCCTCGGACATCCCGACGGACTTGATCAGCTGGTAGACACCGTTCTCCAGCACATAGAGCTGGGCGGCCTGGCCGCGGCACAGCCGGCGTGCGCTCTCCACGAGGGTGGTGAGGACCGTGTCGGGATCGGCCGCGGCCCGGCCCATGGCCTCGAGCACTTCAGAGGCAGCCTCGTACTGGTCATTCAGGGCGGCATAGTCCTCGCGAAGCCGCTGGTGCTCCACGGCTGTCACGGTTTCTCCCGCCGGGAACGGTGTGACTTCGGCCATCGCAGGTCCTCCCCACGACCGGGCTCCCGGCGCCCGGCGGTGCGCTCTCAGTGTTGCTGAGTCCCGACGCCGCGGCAATCGCACAAACGTGGGCAACTGTGGCCGTCTACCGGTGACCATTCCCGTTTCGTCCGATGGGCGAGGTATCAACGCCTCCGACGGTGGCCGGGATCGAGCCGAGCGTGCAGCACACGAGATCAGAGTGAGCTGGGCGAGCCGGGGTCAGCCAGAAATCGTCCGTCCGGGTTGAGCGTCGCCGCAGGGAAGCTCCTTCACGCGTCGCGCTCTGTTGTCGCACGGTCGACGTCGTCGGCATGAGCCTGGAGGAGGAAGCGTGCGAACTCGGCGTCGGAGACGCCGGCCTGGTTGGCCGCGCGCGTGATTCGTCGTTCGGCCTCCTCGACGGTGAGGCCCTGCACGTTGGCAACGAGGCCGCTGGCGAGAAAGACGTCGCCGCTGTCCGACAGACGGCCGGGCGTGGCTGCTGCCCGGACACGGCTACGGAAGTCGAGGTCGGCATTGGTGACGGCTCCCGCGGCCCAGGCTCCGCAGGCTTCGGCGAGCTCCTCGTGACGGCCGTCGAACGTGTCCGACGTGGCGCCGTACAGGTTGACTCCGCCGACCACGTCGTGATCGCCCAGGATCGGAAGCGACAGGGTGCTGGAGATGCCGGCCAAGGCCTCGGCGCGGGCGAACATCTGCCAACGGTCCTCGTCCAGGGGTAGGTCAGCGGTGTGCTGCAGGCGTTGTCCCTCGATGGCGTCCAGGCACGGTCCGCCGTCGAGGTACTGCACTGCGTCGAGGAGCGAAGCGCGGGGCTGGTCCGTCTGCACGGTGAAGGTGAGGTCACCCTCGACGACCGAGAGGCTGATTGCCACGCAGTCCGGTGCGATTTCGCGTACCCGGTGTGACATGCGCATGAGCGAGTGCTCTATCTCGCCGTCACCGAACGTGCCGAGCCAGTCGAAGGCTTCCCTGGTCTCGGGTGTGGGCCACAAGCCCATCGAGTCCTGCCGATCACTCATGACCTGTCATACCCGATCGCGCTGCCAGGTATGCGGGCCACGAGGTTCGCCAGGTGTCGGCACTCGGGCAGCTGCGCGTTGCTTCCCGCGCGCGCCGCTGCGCACGGTCAGTCGCGGGAGACCAGCTTCAACGCCAGCGTCGGGCAGGCACGGACCGCGTCTCGCGCCTGCGAGAGGAGGTCTGGGGGGATCTCCGAGTCGACGACGGGAAATCCCCAGTCGTCGAGCCGGATCGACTCGGGGAGCAGCTCGAAGCAGATGCCTCGGGCACGGCAGGCCGGCCAGTCCACGCGCAACTGCTGCCGGCTCATGCCGAGACCTCCATCGGTGACCTCTCCGGGGCCGGCAGACCGTAGCCGCTTGCGTGCTGGCGCGACGCAGGACGGCCCGGATCCGGGCCGCCACCTGCTCGACGCCGAACGGCTTCACGACGTAGCGTCGGCACCGCCGTCGAGGCGGCGACGATCACCCGGTCGTCATCCTGGGCCGTGATCACCAGGACCGGCACCTCGGACACGGCGCGCAGCATGGCCAGCTCCCGCATCCCGTCGCCGTCGGGGAGTCCCAGGTCGAGCAGCACCACGTCCGGCTGCTCCTTGACCACCATCTCCAGCGCCGAGAGGCCGGCGCCAGTGCTCAGGACGGCCATGCCTCGCTGTCCGAGGCCCCGGACCAAGCCGGTGCGGATCGCCGCGTCATCCTCGACCAGCCGGACGCTGACCATGGCGGAACGCTACGGCAGGATGGTGCCGATTCGTGGGCAAGCGCCCCCGACAGCGGAGAAGAGGGCGCCACGGTTGAAGCGGTCATCTCTATTGCTGCTCGTGATCGCGTGGCTCCTAATCGTCGTCGGGGCCTCTGCGGTGACGTGGCTCGTGATCGACTCCACCGGCCGCGAGTTGTTCACCCGTGCCGAGCCGGCGGAGCCCTCGGTCGGTGGAGTCACCGTCAGGTCTCCCGCCAAGCCTTCAGGATCCGGCGCAGCGTCCCCACGAGCGGAGGTGCGTAGCTGGCAGGGCCTGGCCGGCACGGTCGCCGCGTCGTGCGATGGGAGCAGGATCGCGCTGCGCGCGGCCAGCCCTACGGACGGGTGGTCGATCGAGGTCGACAGGCGGGGACCGCGCGAGGTGCGGGTCGAGTTCGAGACGGGCGCCCGGACGACCGGCGCGCCAGGTGCGGGTCGGTGCTCCGGAGGGGTGCCGGTCTTCTCGGTCGACAGCGGGTGAGCACCTGCCGGGGAGGAGGTCGTTCAGGCTGGCCCAACGAGGGCGGCGACATTCACGGCACCATTGCGCGCAGTATGTTCAGGTCGTGGCCAACGGCACGTCACGAGGGAGAGATCGCGTCCCGACGGTTGACGTCGTCGCCACCCTGTCCTTGGCGACGGACCTCAGCCTCGGGTTGCCCCTGGAGCACGGCCTGCACAGTGCGCTCATTGCCCGCAGGCTGTCCGACCTCCTCCACCTCGATGCGAAGCAGGCAACGGAGGCCTTCTACACGGCCCTGCTCTTCTACATCGGCTGCACAGGCACGGCGTTCACCGCGTCGAGGATCTTCGGGGACGACTTGGCGCTGACGACGTACGCGACTCCTGTTCGCTTCGATCGCCCTGGCCGGCAGATGATTGGTATGGCTCGCGCGGTGGCACCGCCCGGTCGTCCACCGCATCGCAGGGCAATCCAGCTGGCCCGTGGCCTGCCGCGGCTCGCACGCGCGTTCCCCGACGTGGTTGCCACGGACTGTGACGTGGCCCAAATGCTCTTCGCCCGCCTCGCGCTCCCCCCGGGAGTCGCCGCGCTGTTCATCCACTCGAATGACCGCTGGGACGGCAAGGGCCCGCCGGGGCGTCCGCGCGGTGACGCGATCCCTCTGCCGATGCGCATCGCGCAGGTAGCACGGGACGCCGCGGTCCAGCGCATGCTCGGCGGCGAGGAGTTCGCGGTCCGGGTGATTCGCAGCCGGGCCGGGGCCGCGTTCGACCCCGACGTCGCCGAGCTCTTCGCGCGACGCGCGGACGAAATCCTGGCCAGTGATCCGCATGCGTCAGCGTGGTCGGAGACCTTGGCCAGCGAGCCGGGTCCGGGTCTCCACCTGGAGGGGGACGCCATCGACGATGCGCTGGCCGCTATGGGCGATTTCGCCGACCTCGTTTCGCCGTTCCTGCTCGGCCACTCGGCGGGCGTCGCCGCCCTTGCCGCCGCGGCCGGAGACTCTGCGGGCTCCAGGCAGACGAGGTCCGCCACCTGCGCTGGGCAGCATTGGTCCACGACATTGGTCGCGTCACCGTACCGGCGCGAGTATGGCAGTTGGCGGGACCGCTCTCCCCCGGATGATTGGGAGATGGTCAGGCTGCACGCCTACCACACCGAGCGCATCCTCAGCCGGTCATCCTTTCTCCGGCACCTGGCCCCGACGGCCGCCTTGCACCACGAACGGCTCGACGGCTCGGGCTACCACCGCGGCTGCTCGGCACTGGCCATCCCGCTGCCCGCTCGGGTTCTCGCGGCCGCGGACCGCTACCACACCATGATCGAGCCCAGGGCGCACCGCGAGGCCCACTCGCCGGAACAGGCCGCCGAGAACCTCGTGGCCGAAGCACGCGCCGGTCGACTCGACGCCGATGCGGTCGCCTCCGTCGTCAAGGCCGCAGGACTCAAGAGCCCCCGCCTCGATCGGCCGGCAGGACTCACTCCGAGAGAACGGACGGTCGTCGGCCTGCTGGCAAGGGGCCTGCAGACCAAGCAGGTCGCCCGCGCCCTCGGAGTCTCGACCAAGACCGCCGACACCCACATCCAGCACGCGTACCGGAAAATGGGCGTGTCGACGCGGGCTGGAGCGGCTCTGTTCGCCATGCAGCACGGCATCCTGCCATCAGGAGAACTCCCGATAGCACCGGGCGCTGACCACTCCTAGGGTCGTTCCACCGGGTCCCGGAGGGAGGAGATCCCATGTCCCCTCAGTCCACAGCGTCACGTCGTGCCGCGGTCGTCGCCGGCACGCCCCTGATCATGATCACGGCGTTCGCCCTTCACCCCTATCTCCCGGGCAGGCAACCGAACGTCGAGGCCCTGGCGGCGGCGGTGTCTTCGGACCCGACGCGATGGGGTCTCGTGCACCTGGCGACGGGGCTGGGTTCGGCCGTGCTGGCCGTCGCCTTCCTGATGATCAGGACACACCTCTCCCGCGCGGGAGAAGACCGCTGGAGCCGGGTGGGGCTTCCACTGGTCATGGTTGGATGCGCGTTGTACGCGATGCTGCCCGCGATGGAGCTGGCCCCGCTCGCGGCGGTCGAGTCAGGTGGTGACCCCGCCGCAGCCCAGCAAGCTTTGCTCGCCTGGTTCCTGCCGGTGCTGATCGCTCAGCGGGATCACCTTCGGCGCCGGCGCCGTCTGTTTCGCCGTGGGCGTGCTGCGCAGCGAAGTGCTGGCGCGGGGACCCGCGAGGCTGGTCGCGGCATCCCTGGTCGTCATGGCGCTATCCCGCTTCGTACCCCTGTCAGCAGTCCAGTTCTACGTGCAGGGCCTCGCCTGCTACGCCGCCTTGCTGCCCCTGGCATATTCCATGTGGCGGCCTTCAGCAGCATCACAGGTCGCGGGCGATGTGTCGGCGCCGACCAGCGCGAGCCCTGGCGTCTCCTGACTGCCGCTGCCCGTAGGTCCATCTACTCGACGTCCACCCGGCCGATACCGGTGAGAGCGCGCTGGCGGCTTGTATGAGTCGTGATTCGGCATTGGATCCATGAACCCCTCTGCGTCCAAAACCGGGTTCGCCGCCGTCCGAAGGTCTGCAGATCGACGCAGGTGCGCGACATAAGCGGCCAGAACATTGCCCTCGTGCTTCCAGCGGGGCTCATCGACCCATGCCATGCCGGTCACAGTCCCATCGTCCAGTCGAGTCAGAGCGTTCGCGCTCAACTCGGCAAGTAACGGACGCAAAAGAGCGTGCCCGACAGGCGGCGAACTCGCGTGGTTCTCGCCGCGGACGCCGCTGTCCCACTCGTGGGGTTGCGCTCCCTGCTCGCTATCCCGCCTCGCGTGCTGCGGCTTCTGGTGGACGCGTCAGACCTGTTGCTGCTGCAGCACGGCCAGCGCCGACCAGGACCTGCACCAGGGCCATGAGGACGAGCACCAACGCCAGCGCCCACCACAATCGCGACATGGACACGTTGTTGCCCCAGAGCAGGACCACCACACCGAGCATGACGACGACGGCCCGCAACCATTCGACGTTCGCCGCAACCCATCGGCCGGCTCCGCCGACCTGCCCGTCGGCCAGCCGGGTGCCGGTGCCCTCCAAGCCGCCGCTCAGGCTGGTGCGTACGGCGGTACCGTACTTGTTCGATCCGGCGAACCAGCCCGCGACGACCAGGACCAGGCCCAGCCCGAGGAACACCTGCTGCCCGCGCTGGAGGTAGGTGAGCAGGGTATCGAAGAAGACCCGGCTGGCCTCTGCGAACACCGTGCCCGCGAGCTGGTCGACGAACAGCTGGCGCCCGACAGACAGCGCCAGGGCCACCAGCAGCGCGTTGGCCGCCAGTAGCGCCCCGATCGCCACCGCCATCCGAGGGCGGCGCCGAGCCAGGACGAAGGCGACCAGGTAGAGCAGCCCGACGATCGGGAGGAGCCACCGCGCCACCGGATTGCCGAACGCGTAGATCGTGCGCAGCTGCTTCACCTGCGGCGCTTCCATCAGCACGATCTGCCGGTCGGTCTCCGGAATGGGCGCGTTCTGCACGACGTGAGGCCACGCGCGACCAGTCGCTGCTTGACCTGGTTGATGACCTCGTCGACGTCGAGGACGACCTGGTCGCCCTGGAGCGAGACCGCACCCGATCTCTCACCTTTCAGCACCCGCTGGAGGGCCTGCTGGGCCCGGGTGTTGACGCGGACCCAGAGGTCGGCGAACTCGTCGGAGGCGATGAAGGCGCGAACCTCACGCTCGATCAGGCCGTTGATCGCCCCAGACAGCGGCCCGACCAGCTGCTCGAGCCGTGGCCGATCGGTGATCACCCCGGCGAACACGTTGTTGAGGATCGCCTCGATGTCGACCTGCTTCTCGATCGCGTCCGTGACCTTGGTGGCGATGACGTCCTGCACCTCGGGCGAGCTGACCAGCGGCTCGACGGTGTCGACGTACCTCTGGGTGTCGTTCAGCGTGCGCTGCCCCCAGTAGGCGACCGCGGCCGGCGTGGTCAGGAGACCCGCCATGATCACGCAGATGACGGCCGCGATCGAGCGTGCCCTGGAGGGACGCACGACCGCCGATGACGGAGGCCCGGGGGTTTCGGGTGGCCCGGGGTCTCGAGGGGCTCGGTGGTCTGCGGATCGCGTGGGCCCGGCGGGCTCTTGATCGGTCATGGGGACCTCCTCTGGACGCAACCGTCATCGAATGGCTCGGGCTCGCTCCAGCCAACCTCCAAACGGCAGGTGTCGAATCACCTTCATTGCGTGAAATGCAGCTCGCCCGAACGCGGGCGTCTACCGGTCCGATCAGTGACGCAGCCGATGCGCGACACGATCGCGTCGCTTCCGGGATCGTTCACGTTGACCTTGCCGATCGTCACCGCCCAGGGACTCGCCTGGGATGCCCAACTTCAAGGAATCAGTGGATCCAGCACGTCGAGCATCTGCTGCTCGTTGGTCCATCGGGCGGAGCGTCCGGAGTCGTGGCACTGCGATCGGACGGCGTGCACGAACACTCAGGGTTCAGTGGGTGCCGTGCTGCGGTCTGGTGATTCCTTGAACCGTTTCGCGAGCGGCCCGCCGCTGAAGCCATGCGCGAGGACGCTGAGCAGGACGGTGAAGGCGATGACCGCGACGAGGTCCTTCCCCGTGTCGTGCAGATCCTCCACGGCTAGCAGCGCGAAGATCACCGAAGCGAGGCCGCGGGGCCCGAACCAGCCGACGAACGCGACAGCGAACCGGTCGAAGCCGGCGCCGGCCAGGGCGAGCGCCACGGGCAGCATCCGTATCACGGTGAGGCTGAGGACGGCGTATACCAGCACGCTTCGGAGTCCACGCGTCGCCGATCACCGGGACGGCCAGGGCGCCGAAGATCAGCCAGCTGATCATCGAGGCCATGGCGCCTGACTGCTCCACGAAGTAGACCTCCTTTTCACCACCGCGTCCCGCGACCCCGCCGAAGACCAGGCCGCCGACGAAGGCGGCAACGAATCCGTTGCCGTCGACCAACAAGGCCCCGGTGTAGGCGAGCAGCGCCAGGGCCAGGACGGCGGGACCGGAGAGTTCCTCGGAAAGCCAGCCTCGGCGTCGGGCCAGGCGGGTGGCCGCGCCGCCGAGCCCCGCCGACGGCGGCGCCGGCCAGCACCCCGACCAACAGCGCGAGGACAGCTCGGCTCGGGCTCTCGACGCCGGCGATTCCTTCGCTCGCGGCGACCCCGGCGATCGCCACCAACACGATAGGCGTGGCGATGCCGTCGTTGAGCCCGCTTTCGACGTTGAGCGCGCGGCGAACCTTGCCGGGGACAGCAGGGTCGGACATCACGGTGGCGCCGAGGGCGGCGTCGGTCGGCGCGAGCGCGGCACCGATCAGCAGAGCCGCCCACACGTCGACGTCGAGCACCACCAGCGCGGCGGCCGTTCCCAGCGCTACCGTCAGCGGCAGCCCGACCCCGAGCAGCCGGCCGTACAGGCCGAGGTCGCGCCGGAACTGGCTCGGTCGAACCCGTGAGGCGTCGGCGAACAGCACCCACACCAGGGTCACCTCGGCGATCACCTTGACCAAGTGCGGTTCGAGCGCGAGATCCAGGACCTCCAGCCCCTCGGAGAGCACAAAGCCGGCAGTGACGAACACGATCGGGGCGGTCAGCCCGGCTCGCTGTAGACGGCTGGCGAGCACGCACCAGCCGAAGATGGTGGCCAGGACCAGCGTCAGCGCCAGCACTTCCATCCGACATGCCTCCGATCACACTCGGGAGTGACCTGACACCGGCCGGCGAGGAAGTCTCGGTCGCAAACGGTGCTGCCGCGCGGCCTGTGACGTCCGGTGCGAACGGGCACGGCTTCAGAGTGATCATCAGGCCGGGATGCGCGGGTGTCGTCACGCAGAACACGTGAAGCTGGCTCCTTTGTCGGGTCACACCTACGTTCCGGCGCAGTCCGGGAAGTCGGGGCAGACCATTCACGTGATCTGCGTGATGCAGATCTCTGCCCTGTCGCTCAGTGTGTTGGGAACAGATCCCGGGACACGTGTGGCGCGCCACTCAGCATCGTGGTGACGTCGTCGGCTGTCATCGGCACGGAAGGATGGGGTGGGCCTTGGACCACATCGAAATCTTGCGCCGTCTTGCCATCAACGACGAACACCTACTCGACGAACTCCTCGGCGCCGCAGGGGACGAGGGGGACACCCCGCAACCAGACCGTGCGCTGGATCCCAGGACGCTGGCGCTGGTGCGGCTGGCAGCCTTGGCCGCGGTCGGTGGCGCCGTTTCGTCCTACGGATCTCAGGCCGATGCCGCGGTCGATGCCGGCGCAAGCGCAGCCGAGATGGTCGACGTGCTGGTCGGCGTCGTTCCGGTCGTCGGGATCCCATGTGTCGTAGCGGCGGCCCCGAAGCTCGCGCTGGCTTTGGGATACGACTCCGACGAGGCCTTGGATCAGTTCAGGTAGACGATCCAGGATCGTCCGGGGAACGCCGGCTTCGGACGAGAACCACGGCTACCCGCCGAGCAGCCCGACCGCGGTCGCCTGCCGCACCGCGTCAGCGCGTGAGGAGACGCCCAGCTTCCGATAGATCGAGGTGACCTCCGAACCCACGGTGTTGCGCGAGACGAACAGCCGCTCTCCGATCTCGGCCAACGTGAGATGCGTCTGGAGGTACGGCAGCAGCCGGAGCTCTGCCGCGGTCAGGGGCGGCGCGCCGCCGGGTTCGCCCTGCGTGCTCGACGGTGAGGAGTCCGCGCAGCGCGGAGACCTGGTCGACGAGGGCGCCAAGATCTGGTCGATGGAGCAGGATGTCGTCGATCTCACGCAGCAGGTGACGAGCGGTCGAGACGTCCCCCCTTGCCAGGTGCACCTTGGCGAGCTGCATTCGGACGCCCACCGCGATGAATGGCATCACGAACGTGCATGACGGGCGTGCCCGCATCGCCCGCGCGATCAGGCGGTCCGCCTGCTCCAGGTCGCCGCGGTGCACGGCGTGCCGCGCCGCCACGGCGACGACGAGGACACTGGTGGCGTAGTCGTGCATTCGATGCTCATCGACAACGGCGAGGGCACGTTCGAGGCGTCCGGCAGCCTCTTCCCATCGCCCGCGATCCATCGCCACCAGTGCGAGCTCGGATTCGCTGAGCACCAGGCAATCGGCATTGGAATTCGTGGCTGCGACCGAGGAAGACTCCGCGAACAGGGCACACGCCTGGTCGACGTTCCCGGTGAGCAGATGCGCTTCGGCGTTCAAGTAGAGCGCGGTATCGCGCCACGGGCTCCAGGGCGGCTCCTGGGCCACCGCGATGCTCGCCTCGCTCATCATCTGCTCGGGACCGGCGGCACACATGACGGCCCGCAACATCCTCCGCGCAGAGTCGAACGACGTGCCCTCCACGGGCGCCGGATCAAACGAAGCGGCGTCGAGGAGCGCGGCCCACCGCTGCGCTTCGGCGGTCTGGCCGGTCAGCGCCGCGACCCAGCCGGCAAGCACGGCCAGTGGGGGGAAGTCCTCGATCGCTGGGTCGCCGAGCGCCGACAGCCACCGTTGCACGGTTGACATGTGGCCAGCCTTGTAGGTCGGTATTGCGAGCTGCGTCACCAGTTGGACGCATCGGTCTCGCTGGGTGGTGGTGCTCAGCAGGTGCTCGAGGGCAAGCACGGGAGATCCGTTTGCCTCATACCAGTCGGCGGCCCGCAGATGCAGCGTCATGATGACGTCGGGCTCGGCGCGATGAAGCTCGCCGAGCAGGAACTCTCGGAACAGTGCGTGGTAGCGGTACCACTCTCGCCGACGATCCAGCGGGATCAGGAACGAGTTCGAGGCCTCGAGCTCGCGGAGGCGATCTTGGCTGCCCGCATCTTCGAGGAGGGCGTCGCACAGTGGGCGCACAGAGTTGATCGAGCACCGCGGTGCGTCGCAGGAATCGCTGCGTGCTCTCAGGGAGCTGGCTCAGCGACTCACGGTAGAGGTAGTCGGCCACGAAGCGATCGTCACCAGAAACCGTCAGACCCTGGCCGTGTGCTGGCTCGGGCGATCATCGCCGCGAGGTAGAGGCCGGCTGGCCAGCCTTCAGTCCGCTCCGTGGCAGCGGCCGCCTCCTCGTGAGTGGCGCTGACGTGTGCTTGCGCGAAGATCTGCTCGGCCGCCGTCGACGTCCAGGGCCAGGTCGCTGGCACCGAGCTCCCACGCGTCACCAGCCGCTCGTAGCCGCGGGACGTGGGGTTGCTCCGATCGACTTGCTGCCGCGAGTTGAGACCCGCGAGGTATCCCCGAGATGACGACCCCCAGGACATCGTGACAGGCCGGTGACCGGAGTTCGTGGAGGTCGTCCAGCATGAGCACGAACGGGGCTTGGCTGTTGCTGAGCACCGCGGCGAGGTGCGGCGCCGCGCGTCCCAATGCGGACACGCCCAGACCGCCCATGTCGGCGACCAGGTCGTCGTTGCCCGGCGAGACGCGAGCGTAGGCGGAGGCCAGCAAGGTGAGCAGGCCCGCGGGGTCGTCGTCGAAGCCGTTGAGAGACACCCAGGCGACACGACGATCCTCGGCGAGCGCCCATTGAGACAGCAGGGTCGACTTGCCGTACCCCGCGGGAGCGGTGATCCCGACGACCCGGCAGCCGCTCGCTTTGGCCGCCTCGATGAGCCCGGCGCGACTCACCGAACCGCGGCGAGGCTGCGGAACCGAGAGCTTGGCGTCGAGAAGCAGCCGATCGACCTCCACGGCCGGTCCGGCCGGCGTTCGGTCACGGAGATCGTCGGTCACGGTCTGAGCGTACGGACCAATCACCGGCTGGCTCAACCATCACCCACCTGCCGGAGCCCGTCCGGCACGGCGGAGCAGGCGCTGGACGTTGCGGTTTCACGCGATCTGCGCGATGACCGGCAACCGCTGGGGGCCATACGTTCGCTCGCGGAGCGGATCGGCATGCAGAGTCGCGGCAGCGGGCGGGCGCTGATGAGCGTTGTGGGGCTGCTCTGGTCGTGAATCAACAATCAACAGGAGGAAAGTGATGACTTCCGACCGGCATGCGCGAGCGATCCTGCCGATCCCTGACCGCCCGGTGCAGGGTCTGACGACCTACGACGCGAAGGATCCGAACACCTCGTTCCCGCCGATCGAGCCGTTGCTGCCGCCTCCCGGGGCACCGAACGTTCTGGTCGTGCTGCTGGACGACGTGGGCTTCGGGGCGGCGAGCACTTTCGGGGGTCCGTGCCGGACACCGACGGCCGACCGGCTGGCGGCGGCGGGGCTGCGGTACAACCGGTTCCACACCACCGCCTTGTGCGCCCCGACCCGGCAGGCGCTCCTCACCGGCCGTAACCACCACTCGGTCGGCATGGGCAGCATCACCGAGCTCGCGACATCGGCCCCGGGCAACAACTCGGTGCGGCCGAACACCAAGGCCCCGCTCGCGACCACGTTGAAGCTCAACGGTTACTCGACCGCGCAGTTCGGCAAGTGCCACGAGGTGCCGGTGTGGCAGACCTCCCCGATGGGGCCCTTTGATGCCTGGCCCACCGGCGGTGGCGGCTTCGAGACGTTCTACGGCTTCATCGGCGGGGAGAACAACCAGTGGGACCCCGCGCTCTACAGCGGCACCACCCCGGTCGAGCCACCCGCCACGGCGGAGGAGGGCTACCACCTGACCGAGGACCTCGCCGACCACGCCATCGGCTGGGTGCGCCAGCAGAAAGCGCTGATGCCGGACAAGCCGTTCTTCATCTACTTCGCCCCCGGCGCCACCCACGCCCCTCACCACGTCCCGAAGGAGTGGGCCGACCGCTACCGGGGCGAGTTCGACGACGGTTGGGACGCCTTGCGCGAGAGCACCTTCGCCCGCCAGAAGGATCTGGGGGTCATCCCGGAGGACGCCGAGCTGACCGCACGGCACGAAGAGATCCCCGCCTGGGACGACATGCCCGAGGAGCTCAAGCCGGTGCTGGCCCGGCAGATGGAGGTCTACGCCGGGTTCCTCGAGCACACCGACCACCACGTCGGCCGGCTGATCGACACCCTGGCCGACCTGGAGGTCCTCGACGACACGATCGTCTACTACATCATCGGCGACAACGGCGCCTCGGCCGAGGGCACGATGAACGGCGCCTTCAACGAGCTGGCCAACTTCAACGGCATGGCCGCACTCGAGACCCCCGAGTTCATGCTCAGCAAGATGGACGACTTCGGAGGACCGGACTCCTACAACCACTACTCGGTCGGGTGGGCCTGGGCCAACGACACCCCGTTCCAGTGGACCAAGCAGGTGGCCTCGCACTGGGGCGGCACCCGCAACGGCACGATCGTGCACTGGCCCAACGGGATCCAGCAGCCCGGCGGCCTGCGCTCCCAGTTCACCCACGTCATCGACCTGGCGCCGACCATCCTCGAGGCCGCCGGGATCCCCGAGCCGACCATGGTCAACGGCGTGCTCCAGTCGCCCATCGAGGGCACCAGCATGCTGTACAGCTTCAACGAGGCCGACGCCCCGGAACGCCACGACCTGCAGTACTTCGAGATGTTCGCCAACCGCGGCATCTACCACCAGGGCTGGAGCGCGGTCACCAAGCACAAGACACCCTGGGTCATGGTCGGTGGCGTCCTGCCGGCGTTCGACGACGACGTCTGGGAGCTCTACGACGGCAACAGCGACTACAGCCAGGCCCGCAACCTGGCGGCCGACAACCCCGAGAAGCTGGCGGAGCTGCAGCGGCTCTGGCTGATCGAGGCCACCAAGTACAACGTGTTGCCCCTAGACGACCGGAGCATGGAACGGGCGGTGGCCGAAAGTGCCGGACGCCCGACCCTGATCCACGGAAACTCCCAGCTGTTCTTCGCCGGGATGGGACGCCTCTCGGAGAACAGTGTGGTGAACATCAAGAACAAGTCGTTCTCGGTCACCGCCGAGGTCGAGGTCCCGGACGGTGGGGTCGAGGGGGTGATCATCGCCCAGGGCGGCCGCTTCGGCGGCTGGTCCCTCTACCTCAAGGACGGCAAGGCCAAGTTCGTCTACAACGTCCTCGGCATCCACGAGTTCACCACCGAGGCCGAGACGCCCATCCCGGCGGGCACCCACCAGGTCCGCATGGAGTTCGCCTACGACGGCGGCGGGCTGGCCAAGGGAGGCGACGTCACCCTGTACTACGACGGAGACGGCGTCGGGACCGGCCGCGTGCAGATGACCCAGCCGATGGTCTTCTCCGCCGACGAGACCACCGACATCGGCTACGAGTCCGGCACCACCGTCACCCCCGACTACACCCCTGCGACCAGCCGGTTCACCGGCCGGATCAACTGGGTCCAGATCGACCTCGGCGACGACGACAACGACCACTTCATCGACCCCGAGGAACGCCTCCGGATCGCCATGGCCCGCCAGTAGGCGGACTGGGTCCTGCAGCCCGATGCATCGGGACATCGGCAGCTCAACCAGCCAAATCAACGGTCTGACAGCGCCCTCACCCAGGGAGCGGGTCGACCTCCAATAGGAAGGGAGAACGAGCGATGACAGACACATCGCTAGACCAGCTAGGCCCCGTCGACTACATCGTCGTCGAGTTCCCCGCAGGAGCAAGCAACTTCACCGGCGAGATGGCGAAAGAACTAGTCGCCCTGGTCGACTCCGGAACCATCCGGGTGATCGACGTACTGATCCTGACCAAGGACGAGGACGGCTCGGTCGAGGCCATGGAGCTCTCCGACGTCCCCGACCTCGGCCCGCTCCAACAGATCGAGACCGAACTGGCCGAGCTGTTGGCCGCGGACGACGTCGCCGACCTCGCCGCCGCCATGGACCCGGGAAGCACCGCCGGAGTCCTCATCTGGGAAAACCTCTGGGCGGCACCGTTCGCATCCGCCGCGCGGCGCTCGGGTGGACAGCTCATCGCCGACGGACGGATTCCCATCCAGGCGATCATCGCCTCGATCGAGGCCGATGACGACACCACGACCGAAGGAGACTGACATGCCCCTCAGGCCAGCTCGAGTAGGAAGAGTCGGCGTCATCGGCCACCCGGTGGCCAAGACCGCCGTCGTCGCCAAGGCCGTCACACCCGGTCCATCACCGGTCGCGAAGACCGCCGTCGTGGCTGCCGCCGTCACCCCCGGGCGCCGTCGCCGGCGGATCTAGGCAGTCGCATGGCGCTGTTGTGACCTCGCTGCCTCGGATACCGGTCTCGAGTCTGCCAACCTGTCGACCCCGTCGCAGGGTCGCCGGATGCCATCGCCCGGTGAGCCCGTACGCCGGCCGTGGCCAGCAGAGCTGTGGCCACTACTGCCGGGACGAGCCTCGGCGTTCGGCTCGGAGGTCGACGTCACCGGCGTCATCGGCGGCTATTCGGTGGCGGCTGCACGGACTTGGGGGCGGGTGAAGAGGATCACGATGCTTACCAGAAGGACCCAGGCGGGGAAGAGGAACTGGGTCCACTTGTCCTCACCGGCTACGAGTAGGAGCACGGCAGCGACCAGGTATCCGAGGTAGCAGACCCAGCGTGGGATGGCGGAGGTGCGGAGCCCCAGGGTGCTCACCGAGAGGGTGAACACGGCAGCCATCCGCATGGCATAGATGGAGATGAGTGCCTGGGTGGTGCTGCGACCGTAGGCGAAGATGTCGGCGTTGACGTTCGATCCGGACAGCATCTCCATCAGGCCAGTCGAGGTGACGGCGCCCTCGAAGAGCATGCCCAGGAAGAGCAGTCCGCTGCCCAGGAAAACCGTGGAGAACAGCCGGTCCTCGACCTCGCCGATCTGCTCGCGCACCACGCCGATGAACCACAGGAAGGCGATGCCGGCAAACGGCACCAAGTTGAGACTGAGCCGGATCAGGGTACGTCGCTGCGGATCCGACTCGAGCGACCGGAGACTGTCCTCGGACAGGGCGATGCGCATCATCGTCATGGCCGCAAGCAGCAGCACGGCGAACACGATCCCCGCGAGCGCCGCTGACCGTCGGCTTCGCCAGAACGAAGCGGTCAGCAAGGGTGCGTCAGTGGTCACAGCCCTCGGCCCAACGGATCGCAGCTGCGCCGCAGGTGTCCGATTCGGGGCCCGGGATCCAGCCATGCAGCGTCCATCCCGGTCCCGCCCAGAGATCCTCGGTGAAGCCCGGGATCGCTGGCAAGCCGGAGGAGCCGGTCCGTGTGGTCCAATGCCAGCCCCTCCTTCAAGCGTTTCGGCGGCATCCCCAAGTCCGGTCCCCGCAGGTCCCGGCCGCGGAGACAACTGTGCTCAATCCATTGAGCGCCGAACCCGCATCGACTGCATCACGCAGATCAAGTGATCCGCAGCCGACCTCGCCGAGGTGAGAAGGATCAACCTGCAAGCGTGCCTTCTCAAGGTTGCGGAGAAATCTCGCCCGACACCGCCTGACCAGCACCATGGAGGACTGATCAACACCGCCCGCGACGCTGTCGCCTACGGCTGGGCGTCGGGCTCTGAGCGGGAGGCGTGCGCGGCCAGGCGGCCGGCGGCGTCGACCAGGAGCGGGTCGAGAGCGTCGTCGTGGGCGGCGGCGAGAGCCTCGAGCGTACGGCGCATGCGCGGGTCCCAGAAGGTCTCGATGTGCCGCGCGACGGCCTCGGCCGCCTGGGCGGCCGGCAAGTGCGCGAACTGGCGGGCGATGTCGTTGCCCATCCGCGCCTCGGCGGGAACGCTCACGCGTGGGTCTCCGCGGGCTCGCGGGTCTGCGCGACGGCGTGGTCGCCGCGGGCGTTCGCGACGCCCACCTGCACGGCGGTGACCTTGTACTCCGGGCAGTTCGTGGCCCAGTCGGAGTTCTCGGTCGTGACCACGTTGGCGCCGGTCACCGGATGGTGGAAGGTCGTGTAGACGACACCCGCCGGCATCCGTTCCGACACCTGGGCGCGCAACGTCGTCGAGCCGACGCGGCTGGAGAGGTCGACCAGGTCTCCGGTCGAGATGCCGCGCACCTCGGCGTCGGCCGGGTGGATCTCGAGGACGTCCTCGGGGTGCCAGGTGTTGTTGGCGGTACGCCGGGTCTGGGCACCCACGTTGTACTGGCTGAGGATCCGGCCGGTCGTGAGGATGAGCGGGAACTTCCGCGTCGACCGCTCGGTGGTCGGCACGAAGACCGTCTCGATCAGCTTGCCCTTGCCGCGCACGAACTCGTCGATGTGCATGATCGGCGTGCCCGTCGAGGACGTGTCGTAGACCGGCCACTGCATCGAGCCGACCTCGTCGAGGCGGGCGAAGGAGACGCCGGCGAACGTCGGAGTGGTGGCCGCGATCTCGTCCATGATCTCGGAGGCGGCACCGTAGGACATGTCGTAGCCCATCGCCTGGCCGATGGCGCAGGTGATCTCCCACTCGTCCATGCCGACCTTCGACGGGAAGACCGGGCGCACCCGGTTGATCCGGCGCTCGGCGTTCGTGAACGTGCCGTCCTTCTCGAGGAACGACGTGCCGGGCAGGAAGACGTGGGCGAACCGCGCAGTCTCGTTGAGGAACAGGTCCTGGACGACGACGAGGTCCATCGCACGCAGGGCCGCCTCGACGTGCTGGGTGTTGGGATCGCTCTGCGCGATGTCCTCGCCCTGGACGTAGAGGCCGCGGAACGTGCCGGCCAGCGCGGAGTCGAACATGTTGGGGATGCGCAGGCCCGGCTCGGGGTCGAGCAGCTTGCCCCACAGCTGCTCGTAGATGCCGCGGACGTCGTCCTGCGACACGTGCCGGTAGCCGGGGAACTCGTGGGGGAAGGAGCCCATGTCGCACGAGCCCTGCACGTTGTTCTGGCCGCGGAGCGGGTTGACGCCCACGCCCTCGCGGCCGATGTTGCCGGTGACCATGGCCAGGTTGGCCATGCCCATCACCATCGTCGAGCCCTGGGAGTGCTCGGTGACGCCGAGCCCGTAGTAGATGGCCGCGTTGGCGGCGTTGCCGTAGAGACGAGCCGCCGCGCGCAGGTCGTCGGGGTCGATCCCGGTCGCCTCGGCGGTCGCCTCGGGGGAGTTGGAGGGGTCGGCGATGAACGCGAGGTACTCGTCGGCGTCCTCGCAGCGCTCGCGGACGAACTCCTCGTCGTGCAGCCCCTCGGTGACGATCACGTGGGCCATGGCGTTGACGAAGGCGACGTTGGAGCCCGGCAGGACCGGGAGGTGGTGGGCCGCCTCGACGTGCGGGCTGCGGACCAGGTCGATCCGGCGCGGGTCGGCGACGATCAGCTGGGCGCCCTCGCGCAGCCGCCGCTTCATCCGCGACGCGAAGACCGGGTGCGCGTCGGTCGGGTTGGCGCCGATGAGCAGCATCACGTCGGCCTGGTCGACCGAGCGGAAGTCCTGGGTGCCGGCGGAGGTGCCGAACGTCTGCTTGAGGCCGTAGCCGGTGGGGGAGTGGCACACCCGCGCACAGGTGTCGATGTTGTTGTTGCCGAACGCCGCCCGCACCATCTTCTGGACGACGTAGACCTCCTCGTTGGTGCAGCGGCTCGACGAGATGCCGCCGATGGAGCCGACGCCGTGGTCGGACTGGATGGCCTGGAAGCCGGCGGCGACCGTGGCGATCGCCTCCTCCCACGAGACCTTCCGCCACTCGTCGTCGATCGTGTCGCGGACCATGGGGGAGAGCTGGCGGTCCTTGTGGGCGGCGTAGCCGTAGGCGAACCGGCCCTTCACGCACGAGTGGCCCTCGTTGGCACCACCGTTCTTCGACGGGACCATCCGCACGACCGTCGCGTCGTCGCCGTCACCCTGCACCTCGGCGCGGAACGAGCACCCCACGCCGCAGTAGGCGCAGGTCGTCTCGACCGAGCGGGTGGGCATGCCGAGCTGCACGATGGAGTGCTCCTGCAGTGCGGACGTCGGGCACGCCTGCACACACGCACCGCACGACACGCACTCGGAGCTCATGAAGTCGGTGCCGCCGGCGCTGATCTTCGAGTCGAAGCCGCGGCCCTCGACGGTGAGCGCGAACGTGCCCTGGATGTCGGAGCAGGCCCGCACGCAGCGGGAACAGACGATGCACGAGGAGTCGTCGAAGGCGAAGTAGGGGTTGCTGAGGTCGATCGGCTGCGGGTGGGCGACGTCCGTGCGGGACGCGGGTCGGCCGTAGCGCACCTCTGCTGCGCCGACCTGCACCGCCATCGCCTGGAGCTCGCAGTTGCCGCGGGCGCAGCCGTCGCAGTCCTCGGGGTGGTCGGAGAGGTAGAGCTCCATCACGTTGCGGCGCAGCTCGCGCACCGTCTCGGTCTGGGTGCTGACGACCATCCCGTCGGCGCACGGCGTCGTGCAGGACGCGGGCACGCCCTTGCCGCCGTCGACCTCGACCAGGCACATCCGGCAGGAGCCGAACGCCTTGAGCGAGTCGGTGGCGCACAGCTTGGGGATGCTCACGCCGGCCTCGGTGGCGGCGCGCAGGACCGACGTGCCGGCGGGTACGTCGACCTGGCGGCCGTCGATGGTGACCGTGACGGACTCGACGTCACGGATCTCGGGCGTGCCGAAGTCGACCTCCGGGTCCCAGATGCTCGGCTGCTCCATCAGGCTCATGCAGGTGCTCCCTCCCGCTCGAAGTCCTCGGGGAAGTGCTTGATCGCGCTCTGGACGGGCATCGGCGTCAGCCCGCCCATCGCGCACAGCGACCCCTTGGTCATGGTGTCGCACAGGTCGTCGAGCAGCACCAGGTTCGCTGCGACGTCCTGTCCGGCGATGATCCGGTCGATGGTCTCCACGCCGCGGGTGGACCCGACCCGGCACGGTGTGCACTTGCCGCACGACTCGATGGAGCAGAACTCCATCGCGAAGCGCGCCATCCGCGCCATGTCGACGGTCTCGTCGAAGACCACGATGCCGCCGTGCCCGAGCATCGCGCCGGACTCGGCGAGGGCCTCGTAGTCCATGGGGACGTCGAACCCGGACGCGGGCACGTACGCGCCGAGCGGGCCGCCCACCTGCGCCGCCCGGACCGGCCGGCCGGTCAGCGTGCCGCCGCCGTACTCCTCCACGAGCTCGCGCAGGCTCACCCCGAAGGGGAGCTCCACGATGCCGCCCTGCTTGATGTTGCCCGCCAGCTGGAAGACCTGGGTGCCGCGGGAGCGGCCGGTGCCGAGCTCGGCGTACGCCGCGCCGCCGTCGGCCAGGATCATCGGCACCGCGCAGAGGGTGAGCACGTTGTTGACGGCGGTCGGCCGACCCCAGAGCCCCTTGATCGCCGGGATCGGGGGCTTGGCCCGCACCTCTCCGCGACGGCCCTCGAGGCTCTCGAGCATCGAGGACTCCTCGCCACAGATGTAGGCGCCGGCGCCGACCCGCACGTGCAGGTCGAACACGAGGCCCGAGCCGAGGACGTCCTGCCCGAGGTAGCCGTGGGTGTAGGCCGCGTCGATCGCGCGGCCCAGGGCGGCGACGGCGTGCGGGTACTCCGAGCGCACGTAGACGTAGCCCTCGCTCGCTCCGACGGCGTGGGCCGCGATCGTCATGCCCTCGATGAGCGTGAACGGGTCGCCCTCGGCGACCATCCGGTCGGCGAAGGTACCGGAGTCGCCCTCGTCGAAGTTGCAGGCGACGAACTTCAGGTCGGAGGCCGCCTCGAGGACCGTCTTCCACTTGATGCCGGCCGGGAAGCCCGCCCCGCCGCGGCCGCGCAGCCCGGAGTCGGTGACCTCCTGGACCACCTCGGCGGGGGAGAGCGACAGCGCCCGGCGCAGCCCGGCCCAGCCGCCGTGGGCCTCGTAGTCGGCGATCGAGGTCGGGTCGACCAGCCCGACCCGGGCGAAGCTCACCCTGCGCTGCGAGGTCAGCCAGGGGTGCTCGTCGACCACTCCGATGCCGGCTGCCTCGCCCGTGAGGACGGCGGCGACGTCGTCGGGGGTCACGTTGGCGTAGCCGACCCGGCCCGATTCGGTGTCGAGCTCGACCAGCGGCTCGAGCCAGAGCATGCCGCGCGACCCGTTGCGCACGACGTGCGCCCCGGCCGCCTCGAAGGCCGCGGCCACGTCGTCGGCCCCGACCGAGACCGCGGCGGCGTCACCGGGGACGAACACCCTGCCGGTCGTGGCCGTCAACGCCACCCCTCCGTCAGCGCGTCCAGCCGGTCCGCCGACAGCCGGCCGTGGAGGCGGCCGTCGAGGGTGCCGGACGGCCCGAGTGCGCAGTTGCCGAGGCAGAAGACCGCCGCGACCTCGACGTCGTCGCCGAGCCTGCCCGCGCGGGCTCGCGTGGCGTCGTACAGCGATTCGGCCCCCACCGCCTGACACGCCTCGCCGCGGCACAGGGCGATCGTGTGCGCAGCCGGCGGCTCGGTGCGGAAGTCGTGGTAGAAGCTCACCACCCCGTGCACCTCCGCGACCGAGAGGTTCAGCACGGTGGCGATCGTCTCCACGTCCTCACGGGCGACGGAGCCGAACTGCTCCATCACCTCGTGGAGGACCGGCATCAGGGCCCCGCGGTCCGAGAGATGCGCCGACGCGATGGCGCTGACAAGCGCGGCCCTGTCGGTCGTGGACGCGGTCGTCATCAAGCGGCTCCCGGAGTGGCGGTCGTCACAGCATCGTACTGCGGGCCGCACGGTCGTGCCGGTGCGGGGGCCGGCGGTTTTGCGCAGGTCAGAGGCCGTTTCGCGGTCGGTGAGCAGCTCCGGACCGAGTGCCGCCAGCTGGCCGCGGCCGGAATCACCGTGCGGGTGCTCTCACCCACGCCGGCCGACCGCGAGGTCATGGACGCCAGCCCGAGGGATCCTGCCCAACGGTTCCGGATCTTCGAAGCCGCGTTGGAGAGCGGACCGGAGCGGGTGACCGCGGCCTACCGTTGACCTCCAGGTGTCAGAAGACGCCGATCTGCTGCACGGTGCGGACGACATCCTCGGTCGGGACGCCACGGCTGTAGTAGAAGCCCTGCATCTCGTCGCACCCGCGGTCGCGGAGGTAGCGCTCCTGCTCGGCGGTCTCGACGCCTTCGGCGACGACGGTCATGTCGAGCTCGTGGGCCAGGACGATGATCGCGTCGATCACGGGCGCGTGCTCGCTGTCGGCGGCCAGCTCCTGGACGAAGGACCGGTCGATCTTGATCTTGTCGATCGGGAGTCGGCTCAGGTAGGCGAGGCTCGAGTAGCCCCGGCCGAAGTCGTCGACCACGATCGAGACTCCGAGGCGGCGAATGGCGTGCAGTGTGTCCGTGGCGTCGGATCCGTCGTCCATCAGGACGCTCTCGGTGATCTCGAGCTCCAGCTGCGCGGGCTCGAGACCCGAGTCGTGGAGGGCGCCGACGATCTCGCCGAGCCAGCTCGCGCTGCGGAACTGGTGCGGCGAGACGTTGACCGCAACGCGCAGCGGCCTCCCGAGGGCCCGCTGGATCGAGGCGACGTCGCGGCATGCCTTCCGCAAGATCCAGCCACCGAGCTGGACGATCATGCCGCCGTCCTCGGCGATCGGGATGAACCGGGTCGGCGGGACCTCGCCGAGCTCCGGGTGCGTCCAGCGAGCCAGAGCCTCGATGCCCACGACCCGGCCGGTGCGGACGTCGACCTGGGCCTGGTAGGCGATCGAGAGGCCGCCGTCGCGCAGCGTCTGGCGCAGGGCGGACGCCAACGTCAGCGCGTCGTCGCCGATCTCGAGCATGTCGTCGTGGAACCACTGGAAGTTGTTGCGTCCGGACGCCTTCGCGTGCTCCATCGCCAGGTCGGCACGCTTGAGCAGCTCGGCCGGGTCCGGCCCACCGGGCGGATGGACAGCGCCGCCGATGCTCACCGTCACCGCCAGTGAGTGACCGCCGATCGTGACGGTGGTCAGCAGGTCCTCGAGCAGCACGTCGACCCGCGAGGTGATCGATTCCGCGTCCTGGAGACCGGACAGCACGATGGCGAACTCGTCACCCCCGAGCCGGGCGACGACATCGGTGCTGCGGACCCACGTCCGCAGCCGCTCGGCGATGCGCACCAGCAGCTCGTCACCGGCGGGCAGTCCCAATGCGTCGTTGACCCGCTTGAGGTGGTCGAGGTCGACGACCAGGACCGCCACCTCGGTGCCGTCCGCCTCGGCCGTCGCGATCGCTTCCCCGAGCTGGCGCAGCAGCTGTCCCCGCGTCGGGAGCTTGGTCAACGGGTCGTGGGTCTCGAGGAACTGCACCTCGGCCTGCGCCTGCTTGCGCTGGGTGATGTCGTAGGCCACGACGAGGTAGCCGGCTGGAGCAGCGTCCAGGTCGCCGCCGTCCAGCGGCGTGACCGCTTCGCTGACCGGGACCAGCTCGCCGTCCTTGCGGCGGTAGACCCGCTCCCGCTCGGCGCCCGACGCGGCGTCGAGGATGCGGTCCCAGTCCCCGTCTGTCGTGGTCGGCTCAGCGTCGATCCGATCGAGCGATTCGCCGACCAGTTCCGCGGCGGTGTAGCCGAGCAGCCGGGCGGCCGCCGCGTTGACGCTGACGATCCCGCCGGCCGCGTCGATGGCGAGGACGCTGAAGGGGATGCTGTCGAGCACGGGGGCAGCGTCGGACACGAGCCGGAGCAGACGCTCGTGCTCGGTCTCCGGCCGCGACGGCTCGTCGCAGCGCTCGTTGCCCATGATTGGCGTCCTCGTTCCCTCCGCGCGGCGCCCGTGGCCGTGCCCCCAGGTACCCGAGTCTACGAGCCGTGGCCCTGGCATCGCCTCGGTTTCGCTGATCCGGTCAAACGTCCTAGACACATGGTCAGAGAACCCTGGACAGATGGTCAAATAATTGTCAGTTCGGATGACATCGCGTCCGGAGCCCGCCCTACCCTCGACGCGGAGGGAGTACGAGATGGGGAGTTTTTGGCAGATCCTGGCCGAGGTGGACGCGCCCGTGGTGATCACGGTCGTGTCCGGCGTCGGCTTGCTGATCTTCTGCGCTTGGGCGGTGCTCTTCCTCGACGGGCACCGGTGACGCGACTCGGGGCGCTCGCCCTCGCGATTGCACTCGGCGCATGTACGGCCGCTGGGCCTGACGGGTCCGCGGCCGAGCCGGAGCGCGCTTCGGCCCCCGTCGCAGGTTGCCCGGTGTTCCCCGCGAACAACTGGTGGCACGCGGACGTCTCTGACCTGCCGGTGCACACGCGGAGCGGAGCCTGGCTGCGGCACATGTCTCCGGGCAGCGAGCTGCATCCCGACTTCGGTCCGTCGTACGGCGACGGCCCCAACTACGGGATCCCGATCACCGTCGTCGACGGTGACCACCGCAAGGTCTCGGTCCGCTTCATGTACGCCGGCGAGAGCGACCGGGTGCGCTACCCCCTCGGCCGGGACACCCGGATCGAGGGCGGCCGCCGCAGCGACGGCGACCGGCACGCGATCGTCGTCGATCGCGACGAGTGCCGGCTCTACGAGACCTGGTTGACCCGGTTGCGGGACGGCCAGTGGCGCGCCGGGTCGGGTGCGGTCTGGAGCCTGCGGTCCAACCGGCTCCGCCACCGCGGCTGGACGTCCGCCGACGCCGCCGGCCTCCCGATCCTGCCGGGTCTGCTCCGATGGGCCGAGGTCCGCGACGACACCATCGACCACGCCATCCGCTTCACCACCGACGAGACCAGCACCCACCATCTCTGGCCGGCCCGCCACGACGCCGGTTCGCACGCCTCCTGGGACTACCCGCCGATGGGCGCGCGGTTCCGCCTGGATCCCGACTTCGACACCACCGGGTACGGCCGTTACGCGCGCCGGGTGATCCGGGCGATGCAGGTCTACGGCCTGGTCCTGGCCGACAACGGCAGCCCCTGGTTCTTCCAGGGCGAGCAGCACCGGCGGTGGCCCGAGAGCCTGATCGAGGACCTCAAGCAGATCCCGGCCCGCGCGTTCGAGGCCGTCGACACCTCCGGACTCCAGGTCGACCCGGACAGCGGCGCCGTCGACTGATCGCCCTCTTCATGGGTGTTATCGCCCATTCGACGGTAGTAAAGGGCCATTCTGGGGGCCTAGCATGACGGCGGTCGATCGGGCGGCCGCTCGACCCCCACGCCCCTCAGGAGGCGAAGTTCCGATGAGCCTGCCCGGATTCTTCGATGCGCTCTCCGGCGAGCACAGGGAAACCGTCGCGAAGCTGCTGACCGAGGTCGAGTTCGAGCCCGGCACCACCATCTTCACCGAGGGCGACGAGGGGGACGCGGCGTACTTCATCGACGAGGGTGAGGTGCGCATCGAGCTCGAGCTGCCCGAGGTCGACACCGAGTCGGTGCTCCGCTACGAGGGCCCCGGCTCGACGTTGGGCGAGGTCGCCCTCCTCGACCGCCTCCCTCGATCGGCGACCGCGATCGCGGACACGCTGGTGCGCGCCCGCACCATCACCACGGCGAGCCTCGACGAGCTCGCCCAGCGTGATCCCGGCGCCGCCCTCGGCCTGACCCTGGAGCTCGCGCGCGACGCGACGGGCAAGCTGCGCCGGCTGACCGAGCAGGCGTCCGACCTGATGTTCGCCGCCGCGCCCGACCCGGTGGTGGACGACCTGGTGGGTCGCGCGGTGGCCGCGCAGGCGCAGTTCGCGGACTGGCCGGAGGACCGGGTGGACGCACTGCTCGGCCGGCTGACCGCCGTGTTCCTCGAGCACGCCGCGCCGCTGGCCGAGGCGACCGTGGAGGAGACGCACGTCGGCAACGCCGCGGACAAGACGCTCAAGAACATGGTCGCGGCCCAGGGCGTCTACGACTCGCTGGTCGGGCAGGTCGGCGCCGGCACGATCGGCACCGACGACAAGACCCAGGTCACCGAGATCGCCGAGGCGGTGGGCGTGATCTTCGGCCTGGTGCCGGTCACGAACCCGGTGGCGACGGCGTACTTCAAGACGCTGGTCGGCCTCAAGTCGCGCAACGCGGTCATCCTCAGCTTCCACCACGCGGTGCTCGGCGTCGGCAACCGCGTGGGCGAGCTGATCCACGAGGTGCTGAGGGAGGAGGGCGCTCCCGAGGACCTGGTGCTCTGGGTCAAGAAGCGGGGGAGCCGCAAGCTGACCCAGCAGTTCATGAGCCATCCCGACGTCGGGCTGGTCCTGGCGACCGGGGGAGCCGCGATGGTGCAGGCCGCCTACAGCTCCGGTACGCCGGCGCTCGGGGTCGGCCCCGGCAACGCTCCGTGCTGGATCGCACCCGACGCCGACCTCGCCACGGCGGCGAGCTCGATCGTGATGTCCAAGTCGTTCGACAACGGCGTCATCTGCGGCGCCGAGCACAACCTGGTGGTCGACCGGTCGGTGCGCGCGGACTTCGTGGCCCAGCTGGAGAGCCAGGGCGCCGCCGTACTCACCCCCGAAGAGTCGGAGACGTTCCTCGCGCTCGCGGTCGACCCGGCGACCAACCGGTTCCGCGGCGAGACGGTGGGGCAGTCGGCGGCCACGATCGCGGGATTCACCGAGATCACCCGGCCGTTCGAGATCAAGGTGATCGTGGTCCCCGCGACCTGGGACGGCGAGGACACCCCACTGGCGGGGGAGAAGATGACCCCCGTGCTGTCCCTCTTCGACGTCACCGGCGACGACGAGGCGATCGCCTTCTCCCGCCGACTGCTGGCGTTCATGGGCAGCGGCCACACCTCGATCGTGCACAGCGCCGACCCCGACCGGATCGAGCGGTTCGGCGCGGCGATGCCGACCAGCCGGATCCTCGTCAACTCACCTGGTGCGCACGGGGTCTTCGGCGTCACGACCGGCCTGGTCCCGTCGCTGACCCTCGGGTGCGGCACCTTCGGTGGCAACTCGACCACGGACAACGTCAGCTTCAAGAACCTCCGCAACGTCAAACGTCTCGCCCGACTGGTCCAGCCCGGAGGTGGCAGTGCGGACCATCCGGGCTGAGCCCCGCCACGCGGTCGGTGTCCTGGCCGGATGTGCGGTCTTCCAGGGCATGCCGCCGGAGCGCCTCGAAGAGCTGGCCCGGACCATGGAGTGGACCGTTCTGGACCGGGGCGAGGTACTGATGCGGACGGGGGATCCCGGGGACGACCTCTACGTCGTCGCAGGCGGACGCCTCAACGTCGCCGTCGCCGGAGCGGACGGCGTGGAGACGATCGTCCGCGAGATCGGGCGCGGCTCCACGGTGGGCGAGGTCGCCCTGCTGACGGGCTCCCGGCGGACCGCCACGGTCCGGGCGGTGCGCGACACCCTCGTCGGCCGGCTGTCGCGGACCTCCTTCGAGCGGCTGATGGAGGAGGACCCGCGCGGCGCGCTCCAGCTCACCCGGGTCGTGGCCGGCTGGCTGCTTCCCGGCAGCCCGCCCCGTCGCACCAGCGCGCCGGCGACGGTCGCGCTGGTCCCGGCCGCGGGCGTCGACGTCGCCGAGGTCGCAGCGCGGCTCGGCGCGGTCATCCCGCTCCGCGCGCTCGACGCGGCGGCGGTGGACCAGGCCCTCGGCGAGGGTGCGGCCCGGTCGCCGGCCGGGTCACCGGCCGAGCGGGCGCTCGCCGACTACTTCGACACGGCCGAGGTCGAGCACCCGCTGATCATCCTGATCGCGGACCCCGATGCGGACTCGCGATGGACCGAGCGCGTGCTCCGGCGGGCCGACCGGGTGCTGGTCGTCGCACCCGGGGGAGTGCGACCCGACCGGCCGACCCGGGCGCTGCTCACCCGGATCGCCAGGACCGCGCCGGAGGTCCCGCGAGAGCTGGTCCTCGTCCGCCAGGCCGGACACCCGTCGCCGGGGATCACCGAGCTCTGGCGTGAGGCCGGCGGCTTCACCCGCCAGTCGCACCTGCTCGCCGGCGCCGAGGCCGACTGGCGACGGCTGGGCCGGCACCTCACGGGCAAGGCCACCGGCGTGGTGCTCGGCGGGGGCGGTGCGCGCGGGTTCGCCCACATCGGCGTGCTGCGGGCGCTGATCGAGTCGGGCGTCGAGATCGATCGGGTCGGCGGCAGCAGCATGGGTGCGCTCGTCGGCGGCCTGTGGTCGATCGGGCTGTCCCCCGAGGAGATCGTGGAGGCCAACCGCGAGATCTGGCACGAGATCCGGCCGTTGAAGGGATTCACGTTCCCGTTCGTCGCCCTGCACGGCTCGCACCGCAGTCGTACGGCGATGGCCGGGTGCTTCGGCGAACGGCGGATCGAGGACCAGGCCCGTGACTTCTTCTGCACGTCGACGAACCTGACCCGCAACCGCAGCATGGTCCACACCAGCGGCCCGTTGGCCCGCTACGTGCTCGCGAGCGTGTCGATCCCGGGCATCGTCGCGCCGGTCATCGACCGCGGCGAGCTGCTCGTCGACGGCGGCGTGCTCGACAACCTGCCCGTCGACCCGATGAGCCGCACCGGCGCCGGCACGATCTACGCCAGCGACGTCTCACCGCCGCGCACGTTCTCCGTCGGCCTGCACTGGGAGCACGCCCCCGGCATCATCGACGTGATCCGCCACCGGCTGCGCCGGGGAGCGGGTACGGCGTTCCCGAGCATCGTGCGGATCCTCGAGCGAACCGCGACCCTCGCCAGCGACCGGGCCGCCTCGACGCAGCGGATGCGCGGCGACGTGCGATTCATCGCGCCGCCGGTCGCGCCGTACGACACCTTGGACATGCGACACCTGGACGAGATCGTCGAGGTCGGCTACCGGTCGGCGCTCGAGGCGATCCCCCAGTGGACGGAGGAGAGAGCGATGACGACAACTGACCAGCGTCCGGTTCGAGTGGTGTGCCTCGGCGGCGGGTGGACCGCGATCTATCTGGCGCGCTCGCTCAAGAAGGCGATCAACCGGGGCCAGGTCGAGCTGACGATCATCAGCCGCGACAACTTCCACACCTTCCACGGCTTCATCGCCGAGATGCTGACGGGCAAGGTGTCGCCGACCAACATCACCAGCCCGTCGCGGCGGCTGTTCCCGCCGGCGCGCTTCCACAACGCCGAGATCAAGTCGGTCGACGTCGACAAGCGCACGGTGACGACGTCGCGGCTGCTGGACGGCAAGGAGAAGGTGCTCGAGTACGACCACCTCGTGGTCGCCCTGGGCTCGATCGACGACCTGTCGCGCTACCCGGGCATCGCCCAGCACGCGTTCCAGCTGAAGACGTTCGCCGACAACTTCAAGGTGCGCAACCACCTGCTCGCGATGCTCGAGATGGCCGAGATCGAGACCGATCCGGTCGAACGCCAGCGGCTGCTGACGTTCATCGTGGTCGGCGGTGGGTTCGGCGGCGTCGAGGTCGCCACCGAGCTGATGGACTACTTCCGGCGGCTGGCCAGCAAGGAGTATCCGGGGATCGACCCTGCCGAGCTCCGGGTGCTCCTCGTGCACTCGGGCGAGCGGATCCTGCCGGAGCTCGGCACCCGGCAGCCGAAGCTGATCGGCTACGCCGAGAAGACCATCGCCAAGGGCGGCGTCGAGGTGCTCACCGGCACCCGGATCACCGCGGCGACGCGGGACGAGGCGCTGCTCTCCGACGGCACCGTCGTCCAGACCCGTTCGATCATCAGCTCGTCGGGGACCGCGTTGTCGCCGCTGCTGGACCTGATGCCCTACGAGCGGGACGAACGCGGCCGGGTCATCACCGATGTCAACGTCCAGGTGCCGGGCACGGACAACGTCTGGGCCGCGGGGGACTGCGCCGCCGTACCCCATCCGCAGGGAGGCACCTGCCCGGCCGTGGCGATCTACGCGATGTACGCCGGCCGCCAGATCGGGCGCAACATCCTGCGCCAGACGGAGGGCAAGGCACTCAAGCCCTTCAAGTTCGCCGGACTGGGCGATGCCTGCTCGCTCGGCCGCCGCAAGGCGGTCTCGCACCTGAAGGGCATGCGCTTCTACGGGTTGCCCGCGTGGATCCTGTGGCGGCTGTTCTTCTGGTGGTTCGTGCCGACGTGGGAGCGCAAGGCAGACATCGCGTTCGACTGGATGATGGCGCCGTTCTTCGGGCGCGACATCGTGGGCGTCCGCGTGGCCACGCCGTTCGGCCTGCGTCGCGAGCACTACGAGCGAGGGCAGGCAGTGGTGCGGCAGGGCGAGGTGGGTCAGCAGATCTACGTGATCGCGAGCGGCACGGCCGACATCATCCGCGAGACGCCGGAGGGGGAGGTGCTGGTCACGACCCTGGGTGCCGGCGACCACTTCGGTGAGAAGGCCGTCTTCGAGCAGACCCGCCGGACCGCCACGGTGCGCGCGACCTCACCGCTCGAGGTGCTCTCGCTCGGTCAGACCGAGGCGCGCGCGCTCGCGGAGACGATCCAGACCTTCGGATCTGCGGTCCGGGAGCTGCCGAACGAGCCGGAGCACAACCCGGCGCCGCTCGGCTCGGACGCCGAGCCGGTCACCCCGGCTGGCTGAACCGGATCTTCGTCTCGCCGATCACCAGCTCGTCGCCGTCCTCGAGCGGCCGGGCGATCGTCAGCCGTTCGCCGTTGACGGTGGTGCCGTGGGTGGACTGGAGATCCGTGAGCACGAATCCCGCGGGCGTGCCGGTGATCGCGCAGTGGTGGCGGCTCACCAGGTTGTCGTTGAGGACGAAGTCGTTGTCGGGCATCCGGCCGATCCGCAGACCGTGCTCGTCGAGGGTGATCGTCCGGCCGTCCTGCATGACCAGCTCCGCGGCAGAGACCGCGGCCGGCCGGTAGAGCGTGCGGGCGACGGCCGCCGCAGCGGCGCCGGACGTCCCCAGCGACTTGATCCGCGGGAAGGAGGTCAGCATCCCCTCGGCGCGGATCTGGAAGAGCCGCTCGTCCTCGGCCAGGTCCTTGATCGGGTGGGCGCCGAGGTCGGTGATCTCGAGGCCGCTCGGGCCGGGTGGCGAAGTCCTCGACCACGGCCTGCGACGCGACCACCTGGCCGCCGGTCGGCGGTGCCCATGATCCGGGCCGCGCGGTGCACGTCGTACCCGACGAAGCTACCGTCGTACGACGCACGCGACCCCCACGTGGAGGCCGGTCCGGGACCGGATCGGGCGGCCGCCGGGCCAGGTCACCGCGGTCAGCTCGCGCTGCGCCTGGACCGCCGCGCTGACCGCGTCGGGCACCGTCGGGAACACGACGAAGAAGCCGTCGCCGGCCGTGTCGACCTCCTGACCGTTGTGGTCCTCCCACGCTCGCCGGCAGGTCTCCCGGTGCAGGCGGAGGACGTCCTTCCACTGGTTACCGAGCCGGTTGGCGTGCAGCGTCGAGCCCTCGATGTCGGAGAACAACATGGCCAGGCGCTGCTGTGACAGCTCGCTCACCCGGGCAGTCTAGAGCGGCGCTCACGCACTAGGCTTCTACGACCATGACACTCGGTCGACATCCATGACGACAGCTCTGCTCCTGCTCGCACTCGCCCTCCTGCTGGTGCTCACCTGCGGGATGTTCGTCGCCGCGGAGTTCGCCTTCGTCACCGTCGACCGATCGCAGGTCGACAAGGCCGCTGCCGAGGGCGACGCCACCGCTGCCGGCGTGCAGCGGGCCCTTCGGTCGCTGTCGACCCAGCTCTCGGGAGCGCAGGTCGGCATCACTGCGACCAACCTCAGCATCGGCTTCCTGGCCGAGCCGGCGATCGCGGAGCTGCTGCGCGACCCGCTCGAGGCCGCGGGCGTCCCCGAGGGAGCGGTCGGCCCGATCGCGCTCACGACCAGCCTGGTGCTCAGCACGATCCTCACCATGCTCATCGGCGAGCTGGTGCCGAAGAACATCGCACTGGCGCTGCCGATGGCGACCGCCCGTGCCACCCAGGCGGCCGATGCGCGCGTTCACCACGGCGATCCGGTTGCCGATCCGGGTGCTCAACGGCGCGGCCAACGCCATCGTCCGGTGGTTCGGCATCGAGCCCCAGGAGGAGCTGCGCTCGGCGCGCAGCTCGACCGAGCTGGCCTCGCTGATCCAGCGCAGCGCCGACGTCGGGACGCTCGACGCGGACACGGCCGAGCTGATGGAGAAGTCCGTCGAGTTCGGCACCCGCACCGCCGGCGAGATCATGACGCCGCGGGTCCGCACCCGCTCCCTCGAGGTGAGCGACCGCGCGAGCGCGGTGATCGAGCTCGCCCGCGAGACGGGGCACTCCCGCTTCCCCGTGCTCGACGACGGGGACGTCGTCATCGGCACCGTGCACGTCAAGAACGCCGTGGCGCTGCCGGTGGCGGAGCGTTCGACGACCCGGGTCAAGCACCTCATGGCGAAGCCGATCGTGGTCCCCGACAGCCTGCGGCTCGACCCGTTGATGGCGCTGCTGCGCAAGGACGGCTTCCAGATGGCCGTCGTCCTGGACGAGTACGGCGGGCACGCGGGCATCGTCACGCTCGAGGACGTGGTCGAGGAGATCGTCGGTGACATCGCCGACGAGCACGACCGGCTCGGCGCGCGGGGTCGGCTCCGCCGCGACGGCACCTGGTCCATCTCGGGGCTGCTGCGGCCCGACGAGATCGAGGACCTCACGGGCATCGAGCTGCCCGAGGGCGAGGACTACGACACCGTGGCGGGCCTGGTGCTGAAGGGCCTCGGCAGGATCCCCACGGCAGGGGACCAGGTCGTCGTACCCCTGGCGGAGCCGCACGACGACGAGGACCCGCCCGCGCGCAACGCCGTACTGACGGTGGAGTACATGGACGGCCTGCGGATCGACCGGCTGACGCTGCGGGTCGAGGAGGTGGTGCTCCGCGATGAGTAACGTCGCCGCCCTCCTGCTGACCGTCGTGCTGCTCGCCGGCAACGCGTTCTTCGTCGCCACCGAGTTCGCCCTGATCTCCGCCCGGCGCAGCCAGATCGAGCCCCGCGCCCACGCCGGGTCGCGGCTCGCCCGCACCACGCTGCGGGCGCTCGGCCAGATGCCGCACATGATCGCCGGGATCCAGCTCGGCGTGACGGTGTGCTCGCTGGTGCTCGGCGCCATCTCCGAGCCGGCGATCGCCCACCTGCTCGAGCCGTTGTTCGAGGCCGCGCACCTGCCGCACGACCTGCTGCACCCGGTCGGCTTCGCCGTCGCGCTGAGCATCGTCGCGTTCCTGCACGTGGTGCTGGGCGAGATGGTGCCGAAGAACATCACCCTCGCCGGCCCCGACCGCGCCGTCCTGCTGCTCGCGCCACCGATGCTTGCGCTGGTGACCGTGCTCAAGCCGGTCATCGTCGCGCTCGACACGATGGCGAAGGCGATCCTGCGGGTCCTGCGCGTGGAGCCGAAGGACGAGATGAGCTCGACCTTCACCCGAGAGGAGGTCGCGGCGCTCGTCGAGGAGTCGCGCGGCGAGGGGCTGATCGCCAAGGACGAGTACGACCGGCTGGCCGGCGCGCTGGGCTTCACGGAGAAGACGGTCGCGGGCGTCATGATGCGGCCGGAGTCGCTCACCACGGTGCGTCGCGGCTCCACCGGTGCCGACGTCGAGGCGGTCTGCGCCGCGACCGGATTCAGCCGGTTCCCCGTCATCGACGACAGTCCCGAGGGTGCCGGCGAGCTGATCGGCTACCTCCACATCAAGGACGTCCTCGAGCCCGATGAGGAGCGGCGTGGGCGGCCGGTCGCCGACCGCTGGGTGCGGCCGTTCGCGACCGTCGGAGAGGACGCCCACCTGCACGACGTGCTCGAGCACCTGCAGCGTCGGGGTGCCCACATGGCGCGCGTCGTGACCGCCGGCGGAGAGACGCTCGGCGTCGCCGCACTCGAAGACGTGATCGAGGAACTGGTCGGCGAGATCAGGGACGCCGCCCACTCCGACGAGTCGGGCCATGACGCCGACCGGAGGTAACTAGGGTGAGGTCCGTGGCCGGTCCGACGACGCGCAACGAGGGGGGCTCGAGTGCGGTCTTCACCGTGCCCAACCTGCTGAGCGGACTTCGTCTCGCCGGCGTCCCGCTGTTCCTGTGGCTGGTGCTCGGGCCGGAGGAGGACGCCTGGGCACTGGTCGTGCTGATGGTCTCCGGCGTCACGGACTTCCTCGACGGCTGGCTCGCCCGCAAGCTCAACCAGCAGTCCGCGCTCGGACAGATCCTCGACCCGGTCGCCGACCGGCTCTACATCCTCGCGGTCGTCGTCGGCCTCGCGCTGCGCGACATCATCCCGTGGTGGCTCGCGGTCTCGCTGCCGCTGCGGGACCTGCTGCTGTGGGGCCTGGTCCCGTTGCTGCGGACCCGCGGCTACAGCGCGCTGCCCGTCCACTTCCTCGGCAAGGCCGCCACGTTCAACCTGCTCTATGCCTTCCCCCTGCTGCTGCTGGGCGACGGCGACGGGACGGTCGCGACCCTGGCCCAGCTGTTCGGCTGGGCACTCGCGCTGTGGGGGATCGGGCTCTACTGGTGGGCCGGCGTCCTCTATGCCTGGCAGGTGCGCAAGCTCCTCGCGACCACGGAGCGGCGCTGATGGCGGACGGCGCGCAAGACCCGCAACGCCCAACCCTTCTGCGCGAGTGCGTACGCCGCTGCTGGCGCTGATCAGCGCCGAGGCGCTCGAACGGGACTACCAGATGGTCGCGCAGCGGCGGGTCGCGCGCGGCGGCCAGCCGGACAACCGGTCCCGCCTCTCCGGACGCGCGGGCGTGATCGCGGTCGTCGCGGTCTTCGGCGTGCTGCTGACGATCGCGGCGGTCCAGACCTCCGCGAACGCGGACATCGAGTCGGCAAGCCGGGCATCCCTGATCGATCGGATCGAGGCCCGCCGGAGTGCGGTGCAGGACCTGCAACGCCAGATCTCGAACCTACCGCGAGAGCAACGCCCGTGACGAGGCTGCCCTGCTCGACCTCGGTGACGAGGTCAATGCCGTCGAGGGCGACGCGACCGGCCTGGGTGCGGTCACCGGCTTCACGCCGGTCACCGGCCAGGGCATCCGGATCGAGCTCGACAACGCTGCCAACAGCGATCCCGACACCGAGCACATCCGCGACTCCGACCTCGCCCTGCTCGTCAACGGCCTGTGGACCGCGGGGGCAGAAGCGATCGCGATCAACGGACAGCGGATCTCGCCGCGCACCGCGATCCGCAACTCGGGCACGGCGATCGAGGTGAACTCGACGGGCATCGCTCCGCCGTACTCCGTGCAGGCGATCGGCAACAACGACACGCTGTCCTCCCGGCTCGTCGAGACCAGCAGCGGTGCGGGGTTCGCACTCCTGGCGGGTGACTACGGCTGGTCCTACGAAGTGGACAATGTGGACGACATGCGGCTGCCGGCTGCGCCGGCTCGACTGCGACAGCTACGGTCGGCCTCGCAGGGGACGAACGGCGGAAGACTTCCGGAAGGAGACGGGTAGGTGGTCACCACCGGGAGTTCGCCGTGCGGCCCGCACCCCGGGCACGCACCTCGCTGCGTTGGCGTCGCTCGAAAGGCGATCCAGCCTGCCAGCGCTCCGCCGCCTTGCGATGCACGCACGCGGAGCACGGGCCGCCCCCGACGATCTCCCGGCGGTGACCACGCGTGATCGCAGTTCTCGGTCTGCTCGTCGGCGTCCTGCTCGGGTTCGTGGTCCAGCCCGACGTCCCCCTCGGCCTGGAGCCGTACCTCCCGATCGCGGTCGTCGCCGCCCTCGATGCGGTCTTCGGCGCCCTGCGCGCCTACCTCGACGGCATCTTCGACGACAAGGTCTTCGTCGTCTCCTTCATCAGCAACGTGATCATCGCCTCCGGCATCGTCTACCTCGGCGACCGGCTCGGCGTCGGCGGCCAGCTCTCGACCGGCGTCATCGTCGTGCTCGGCATCCGGATCTTCACCAATGTCGCGGCGATCCGGAGGCACGTGTTCCATGCCTGACGATGCCGACGCCTCTCCGCCACCGGACACAACGCCACCAGACACGCCGCCGGCGGAAGACGCCGCAGGTCCTGAGGAGAACGCGCCCCGCCGACGGATCATCGACGGCCTGCGCAAGCCGTCGCGCAGCCAGATCGTCGTCGGCCTGCTGCTCGGTGTGCTCGGCTTCGCCGCCGTGACCCAGGTGCGGGTCAACGAGACCGATGACACCTTCTCCGGGCTGCGGGAGCAGGAGCTCATCGACATCCTGTCCGCGCTCTCCGGCACCCGGCAGCGTGCCGAGGACGAGATCGAGGAGCTGGAGGGGACCCGCGACGAGCTGCAGGACGACACCAGTAGGCGACGGGCCGCGCTCGAGCAGGCGCAGGCCGACGTCAACGAGCTCAACGTCCTGGCCGGGCTGGTGCCGGTCACCGGCCCCGGGATCCGGATCACCATCGTGGAGGAGACCGGCCGGGTCACCCTGTCGTCGCTCCTCGACACGATCCAGGAGCTGCGCACGGTGGGCGCCGAGGCGATGCAGCTGAACGGCACCACCCGGATCGTCGCCGAGACGTCGTTCGAGGAGACCGAGGGCGGGTTCATGGTCGACGGCGAGCTGGTCGAGGGGCCGTACGTCCTCGACGTCATCGGCGAACCGTCCGTCCTGGCGCCGGCGCTGGAGTTCCTGCTCGGTCCCAAGGCGCAGCTCATCGAGGACGGCGCGACCGTGGATGTCGACGAGCTGAGCTCGATCGACATCGAAGCCGTGCACGAGCCCGAGGAGCCTGACTTCTCTGCGCCCGACCCCGGTTAGTAGCCTTCGCCCCATGACGCCTGACGACCTCAAGTACACCGCTGAGCACGAGTGGCTGCGCACGCCGGGAGAGCAGCCGGGCTCGGTCCGCGTCGGCATCACCGACTACGCGCAGGACGCACTCGGCGACATCGTCTACGTTTCGCTCCCCGAGGTCGGCGTCACCCTCGCGTCCGGCAGCGCGTGCGGCGAGCTCGAGTCGACCAAGTCGGTGAGCGACGTCTACGCACCGGTGGGCGGCGAGGTGGTCGCTCGCAACGAGGCCCTCGACGCCACCCCCGAGCTGGTCAACAGCGATCCGTACGGCGACGGCTGGCTGTTCGAGATCGTGCCGGCCGACGCCGCCGAGCTCGACCAGCTGCTCGACGCCGCCGGCTACCAGACGCAGATCGGCAGCTGACCAGCGATCGGGTGGGACGCGCGTGTTCGATCCCACCCGGCCTGTTCCGTGAGGTGTAGGTTCGAACCATCGACCTCATCCTCACCCTGAGGGAACGCTCGAGGAGAACTGATGCCCTTCTGCACCGCTTGCGGACGGCAGAACCCGGACGACGCCCGGTTCTGCTCCCAGTGCGGGACCCGCTTGGTCGCACCGGAGCCGACCATCGATCCGAATGACGCCACCGCGACGATCAGCTTCACCGGCGGCGACAAGGTCGAGACCTCCGATCGCCAGCTCAGCCCCGTCGACGCGGCCGCGGTCGACGCGCTGCCCGTCGGGTCCGCGCTGCTCGTCGTCCAGAAGGGTCCGGGAGCAGGCAGTCGCTTCCTCCTCGACCAGGACGTCGTCAATGCCGGCCGCCACCCCGACAGCGAGATCTTCCTCGACGACGTCACCGTCTCCCGCCGGCACGCGATCTTCAACCGCGCCGGCGACGGCTACACGGTGAGCGACGTCGGGAAGCCTCAACGGCACCTACGTCAACCGCGACCGGATCGAGACGATCGCGCTCACCGACAGTGACGAGGTCCAGATCGGCAAGTACCGGTTGGTCTTCTTCGCCGGTCACGAGGACGTCTAGCGCTCGTGGGGGCATCGTCCGCCGAGCGCCATGAAGCGCTCCTGAACATCGGCCAGGTCCTCGACCTGTTGCGCCCGGACTTCCCCGACATCACCATCCCCAAGATCCGGTTCTGGGAGGGGGAGGGGCTGATCAAGCCCCAGCGCACGCCTGCCGGCTACCGCAAGTTCTCCGACCACGACGTGGAGAGGTTGCGCTACGTCCTGCGGATGAAGCGCGACCACTACCTGCCGCTCGGCGTCATCCGCGAGCACCTCGACGCGATCGACCGCGGCCTCGAGCCGCCGCAGATCGACGCGGTGGTCCCCACCGTCCCGAAGGTGGCGATGGCCGCCGACGGCCTCCCGGCCGCGGAGTCGTTCCGACGGTCGGACAACTTCCGTCTGTCCCGCAAGGAGCTGGTGAAGATCGCGGAGATCGGTGACGACCTGCTGGACCAGCTCGAGTCGTACGGCCTCATCACGCCAGGACCGACCGGGCACTACGACACCGACGCACTGGTGATCGCGCAAGCCGCGCGGGAGCTCGCCGACTTCGGCCTCGAGCCCCGCCACCTCCGTGCCTTCAAGACCGCCGCCGATCGCGAGGTCGGCCTCGTCGAGCAGGTCGTCGCCCCCGTCCGCCGGGGCCGCGACGCGTCCGCCTCCGCCCGCGCGGAGGAGGCGATCAGCGAGATCGCCGCGCTGTCGGTCCGGCTCCACGCGACCTTGGTCAAAGCCGGTCTGCGCCGCCTCTGAGGGTCTGCCTCCGATGCTTCTCGCGCGGAGTACGCTGATCGCATGCGCGAGGTCGACGTGATGGGCGTAAGGGTGGAGATGCCCTCCAACCAGCCGATCGTGCTGCTGCGCGAGGTGTCGGGTGATCGCTACCTGCCGATCTGGATCGGTGCGGTCGAGGCCACCGCGATCGCGTTCGCCCAGCAGGGCGTCGTACCACCGCGGCCGCTGACGCACGACCTGATGAAGGACATCCTCTCGGCGACCGGCAGCGAGCTCGCCCAGGTGCAGATCACCGACGTCAAGGACGGCGTCTTCTACGCGACCCTGGTCTTCGGATCAGGCGCCGAAGTGAGCGCCCGGCCGTCGGACTCGATCGCGCTCGCGCTGCGCACGGGCACCACCATCTACTGCTCCGAGGACGTCCTCGACGAGGCCGGACTCGCCGTACCGGCCGAGCAGGAGGACGAGGTCGAGAAGTTCCGGGAGTTCCTCGACCACGTGTCACCCGAGGACTTCGAGGCGCACTAGCTCCTGGCGTCACCCTCAACTAGCCGGCGGCAGCGCGGCGGGAGACGGCGACGCCGATTGCGGTCCGTGGGCCGACGACGGCTTGCCAATTCTCGGCGGCGTCGATGGAGACGCGCTCGCCTAACCCTCAACTAGAGGGTGAGAGTTGCGACACGCCGGGCCGACGTCTTGGACATTGCCTGCTCCAGCGCCGTACCTTGAAGAGTCCCTTTCTGCTAGGGGACACCACGACTCGACGGAGGACCGCGTGAACGAGCACCAGCCCGACGCAGGCAGCCAGGCTGCCAACGTCGCCGCCGGCGTCGCCGAGGAGCAGGGTCTGCTCTTCACGGACGACGTGTCGCCGCTCCCGCACGACCTCGGCTACCGCGGTCCGACCGCCTGCAACGCGGCCGGCATCACCTACCGCCAGCTCGACTACTGGGCGCGCACCGGCCTGATCGAGCCGAGTGTCCGCGGCGCCAGCGGCAGCGGTTCGCAGCGCCTCTACAGCTTCCGCGACATCTTGATCCTCAAGGTGATCAAGCGGCTCCTCGACGCAGGCATCTCGCTCCAGCAGATCCGCACCGCGGTCACCCACCTTCGCGAGCGCGGCACCGACGACCTCACCCAGGTCACCCTGATGAGCGACGGTGCGTCGGTCTACTACTGCACCAGCAACGACGAGGTCATCGACCTGCTCCAGGGCGGTCAGGGCGTCTTCGGGATCGCCATCGGCGGCGTCTGGCGCGAGATCGAGGGCACCCTCGCGAACCTGCCGAGCGAGCACGCCGCGCAGGAGCCCACCGAGCCTGTGGCCGGTGACGAACTCGCAGTCCGGCGGGCGGCGCGGACCGCGGGTTGAGCCTGCTCGGCTGATAGTCTCGGCCTGCTGATCCCGCGCGGGAGAGTCTGGGTTCGACCCAGCGCCGAAGGGGCAAATCCTCCCCGGAACCTCTCAGGCACCAGGACCGCGCGGCCGGGCAACTGTGGAACCGCAACGCCGCGGTGACAGAGGGGGAGGGCGACGAGATCGACCGATCCCGAGGAGCCCCCGTTGTCCGACCTCCCCACGCTTCCCGAGCTCGACGGCGCGCTGCCGTTCGTGAGCCGTCACCTCGGGCCTGACCAGGCCCAGGTCGCCACGATGCTCGAGCGGCTCGGCTATCCATCGCTGGACGCGCTGATGGACGAGGCGGTGCCGCCCAGCATCCGTACGACGGCAGCGCTCGACCTGCCCGCCGCCCTCAGCGAGGCCGCAGTGGCCGAGGAGCTCCGTTCGCTCGCCGGGTCGAACGCTCCGGGCGAGCCGATGATCGGCCTGGGCTACCACGCGACGATCACCCCGCCCGTCGTACGACGCAACGTGCTCGAGGACCCGAGCTGGTACACCGCCTACACGCCGTACCAGCCGGAGATCTCGCAGGGCCGGCTCGAGGCGCTCCTCAACTTCCAGACGATGATCAGCGACCTGACCGGGCTGCCGACCTCGGGATCGTCGCTGCTCGACGAGGGCACCGCGGCCGCCGAGGCGCTGGCGCTCGTGCACCGGGCCCGTCGCGCCATCAGCGGCCCGTTCGTGCTCGACGCCGATGCGCTGCCGCAGACGATCGAGGTGGTCCGCACCCGGGCCGAGGCGATCGGCATGGACGTCGTCGTCGCCGACCTGGCCGACGGCCTGCCCGAGGGTGACCTGGCCGGCGTCCTGATCCAGTACCCCGGTGCTTCCGGCCGGATCCTCGACCCGCGCCCGGTGGTGGACGAGATCCACGAGCGCGGTGGCCTGGCGGTCGTCGCAGCCGACCTGCTGGCACTGACCCTCCTCGAGTCACCCGGCTCCCTCGGCGCCGACGTGGTCGTCGGGTCGAGCCAGCGCTTCGGCGTACCCCTCTTCTACGGCGGTCCGCACGCCGGCTTCATGAGCGTCAGCGCCGGTCTCGAGCGCCAGATTCCCGGTCGCCTGGTCGGTGTCTCGCTCGACGTCGAGGGACGGCCCGCCTACCGGCTGGCCCTGCAGACCCGTGAGCAGCACATCCGTCGTGACAAGGCGACCTCGAACATCTGCACGGCCCAGGTGCTGCTGGCCGTCGCCGCATCGATGTACGCCGTCTACCACGGTCCCGAGGGACTGCGGCAGATCGCGACCCGCACCCACCGTTATGCCGCGGTCCTGGCTCACTCGCTGGCCGAGGGCGGCTTCGCGCCGGCGCACGAGCGGTTCTTCGACACGTTGACGGTGCCGGTCCCCGGCCGCGCCGCGGACGTCGTCTCAGCGGCTCGCAGCCTCGGGGTGCACCTCCGGCAGGTCGACGCCGACACCGTCGCGATGTCGACGTCGGAGTGCACGACGCGGGCGACCGTGTCGAAGGTGCTGAACGCGTTCGGCATCGAGGGCACCGACATCGACAGCGTGGACCGGACGACGAGCGACGCGCTCCCGCCGGAGCTGGGCCGTACGACGGACTTCCTCGACCACCCCGTCTTCAACACCCACCACAACGAGACGTCGATGCTGCGCTACCTGCACCGGCTGTCGAGCCGCGACTACGCGCTCGACCGGGGCATGATCCCGCTCGGCTCCTGCACCATGAAGCTCAACGCGACCACCGAGATGGAGCCGATCTCACTGCCCGGCTTCGCCGACCTCCACCCGTTCGTGCCGGCCCCGGACGCGACCGGCTACCGGCAGCTGGTCGACCAGCTCGAGAGCTGGCTGGCCGAGGTCACCGGCTACGACACCGTGTCGATCCAGCCGAACGCCGGGTCGCAGGGCGAGTTCGCGGGGATGCTCGCGATCCGCGCCTACCACGACGCCAACGGCGACCACGCGCGCCGGGTCTGCCTGATCCCGTCCTCGGCCCACGGCACCAACCCCGCGTCCGCAGTCATGGCCGGGATGACGGTCGTCGTCGTCAAGGCCGACGAGGACGGCACCGTCGACCTCAACGACCTGCGCGCCAAGTGCGAGCAGCACGCCGACACACTGGCCGCGATCATGGTCACCTACCCGTCGACGCACGGCGTCTACGAGGAGGACATCACCGAGCTGTGCGAGATCGTGCACGACCACGGTGGGCAGGTCTACATCGACGGCGCCAACTTCAACGCGCTGCTGGGCTACGCCAAGCCCGGTCAGTTCGGCGGCGACGTCTCCCACCTCAACCTGCACAAGACGTTCTGCATCCCGCACGGCGGCGGCGGCCCGGGTGTGGGTCCGATCGCGGTGCGCGCCCACCTCGCGCCGTACCTTCCCTCGCACCCGCTGCACCCGGAGGAGTCGAAGCGCGAGGGCGTCGGCGCGATCAGCGCGGCGCCGTACGGCTCGACCGGGATCCTGCCGATCTCCTGGGCCTACATCCGGATGATGGGCGCCGAGGGCCTCGCCCAGGCGACCGCGGTCGCGGTGCTGTCGGCCAACTACGTCGCCGCCCGGCTCGGCGAGCACTTCCCGGTGCTCTTCCGCGGCGACTCCGGCCTGGTCGCCCACGAGTCCGTCCTCGACCTGCGCGAGATCACCAAGCAGACCGGTGTGACCGTCGACGACGTGGCCAAGCGGCTGATCGACTACGGCTTCCACGCGCCGACGATGTCGTTCCCCGTGGCCGGCACCCTCATGGTCGAGCCGACCGAGTCCGAGGACCTCGCCGAGATCGACCGGTTCTGCGACGCGATGATCGCGATCAAGGGCGAGATCGACCGGGTGGCGTCGGGCGAGTGGAAGGTCGACGACTCGCCGTTGCGCTTCGCACCGCACACCGCCCGGCACCTGGTGGGGGAGTGGGACCGGGTCTACTCACGTGAGGAAGCGGTCTTCCCGTCCGGCATCGACCCCGACAAGTACTGGCCGCCGGTCGCGCGGATCGACCAGGCGTACGGCGACCGCAACCTGGTGTGCTCCTGCCCGCCGGTTGACGCGTACGCCGAGTAGACCCACTGGTCCCGGAGCTGACCCGGGCCCGAGTCAGAATCGCTGCGGCACGAAGGTCTGCTCGTGGATCGGCGGTCTGACGTACGGCTCCTTCCGCATGTCCGGGATGGTGACCACGCCGGGCGCGACGTCCTCGACGTCGAACTGGCTGAGCAGGTGGTGGATGCAGTTGAGCCGGGCAGCCTTCTTGTCGTCGGACGGTACGACGTACCACGGCGCCTGCTTGATGTCCGTGTACTGGAATGTCGTGTCCTTGGCCATCGAGTACCGCACGTAGAGCTCGTGCTCGGCGAGATCCATCTCGGAGAGCTTCCAGCGCTTGAGCGGCATGGCGTTGCGCGCCTCGAACCGCTTGCGCTGCTCCTCGAAGCTCACCGAGAACCAGTACTTGATCAGCACGATCCCCGACCGCACCAGCATCCGCTCCAGCTCGGGACAGCTCCGCAGGAACTCCTCGTGCTCGGACTCGGTGCAGAACCCCATCACCCACTCGACGTTCGAGCGGTTGTACCAGCTGCGGTCGAACAGCACCATCTCGCCTGCGGCCGGCAGCTGAGCGACGTACCGCTGGAAGTACCACTGGGTCCGCTCGCGCTCGGTCGGCTTGGGCAGTGCCACTACGCGCACCGTGCGGGGGCTGGTGCGCTCGGTGATCGTCTTGATGACGCCGCCCTTCCCGGCGGACCCACGCCCCTCGAAGATCACCAGCACCCTGAGGCCCTGCTTCTGGATCCAGTACTGCAGCATGACCAGCCGCTCCTGAAGCAGCTCCATCTCCCGTTCGTAGACCGACGACCGGAGCTTCCCCTGCGCCGTGTAGTCCGCCTGGTCGCGAGCCTGCTTGGCGACAGGCTCATCGTCAGCACCGTCAGGTGGCCGCGCCATCTTGCTCATGTGCTCTCCTCCCGTACCCGATCATCTCCGCACCCGCCCTCGCGGCTTCGGCACTCCCAGTGTGAAGCGCTGCCCTGGATACCGCTACGCCGGCGCGACGTCACGCGGGAAGCGTCAGGTTGCGGCGACGGATCGCGGCGGCGCCGATGGCAGCGAGGATGAGGCAGACCACGGCAAGGACCAGGAGCGGGGCCACGGTGAGGTCAGTGGCCGGGATCGTCGGGACGTGGGTGAACGGCGAGAGGTCCTGGACCCGGTTCGGCAGGCCGAGCGGTGGTCCGAAGGTCGGCCCGACCAACAGGGAGGTGATCACCACGGCCCAGGAGAGCGGACCCGCGAAGCGAGGCAGCAGCGCGACGGCTGTCAGGGCGCAGGCTCCGACGAGGAGGACGGCCGGCAGCTGCACCAGTCCGGCCGCGGCCAGCTGGCGGACCTGCGTGGCGGTGTCGCCGATGACCAGGCCGGCGCCGATCCCCATGCTCACTGAGTAGGCGAGGACCAGCACGACGGCTCCGCCCACGGCGTTCAGGACGTTGCCGAGGACCCACCGGGACCGGCTCACGCCGGCGGCGAGCAGCGGCTCGAGGGTGCCCTCCGCCTCCTCGGCGCGCATCCGCAAGACGATCTGGACCACGTAGATCGCCACGACCATGGCGGCCATGGAGGCCATGGAGGCTTCGTACGCCTCGACGATCCGTTCGGCTCCGCCGAAGCTTCTCGTAGTACTCCCGGGACTTGCCCTCCAGGTCCTGGATCTGCTCGGTCATCGCGCCGAGGATCAGGCCGAACCCAACCATGCCGATCCCCCAGCCGAGCAGGGCGCCGCGCTGGAGCCGGAGCACCAGCCCGGCGGGGCTGAGCAGCGCAGCCGACGCGTGCGCGTGGCCGCGTCGCTGCGGCACGATCCCCGCGCCGACGTCGCGTCGGCGGACGAGGGCCACCGCGGTGGTCAGGAGGACGGCGAAGAGGGCGAGGAACAGGACCAGTGGCCACCAGTGGTTCCCCCCGAACGGCCGCATCTGCTGCGCCCAGCCGATGGGGGACAGCCACGTCGGCCACGCGCTCGTCACCCGCAGTGCCACGGCGTCCGGGGTGCCGAGCATGTTGCCGACCCCGGCGAGCAGGAACGCCACGCCGAGCACGGCGCCGGCCAGCCCGATGGCACCGCGAGTCGTGGACGCCAGCTGCACCGTCACGGCGGCCACGCCTGTGAAGACGACACCCACCGCCGCGACGGCAACGCCGGCGGTGAACGCACCGCCCGCGGAAAGACCGTTGCCGACCATGGCCAGCCCGAGCAGAACTGCGAGCACCAGGTTCGCGGCGAGGCTCACCAGCACCGCCGCGGCGAGGTCGGCGTACCGGCCCACGACCGCCGAGCCGATGACCTCCGCCCGGCCCAGCTCCTCGGCCTGACGCGTGTGGCGAACCACAGCGAGCACGCTCATCAATGCCGCCATCACCGACAGCAGCACGAGGTCTCGCACCATCACGGCGCCGCCGACGGACGGTCCGGAGGTCAGGCCCAGCATCCGGAGACCGGCGTTGTTCGTCGGCAGCGCCGCCTCCTGCACCATGTCCGCGGAGGTGACCAACGAGTTCACGAACATCGCTGTGGTCGCGGCGAGGAAGCCGGACAGCCCGAAGAGCCAAACCGACAGGGTCACCCGGTCCCGGCGAGCGGCGAGCCGGGTCAGGCGGAGCGTGCCGGCCATCGCGTTCATCGTGCGAGCTCCACCTCGGCATCGGGGACATCGGAGCCGGCATCGGCGTGCGGGCCGTAGTGCCGCAAGAAGAGCTCTTCGAGGGTGGGGGGAGAGCAGGTCAGGGATCGTACGTCGAACTCCACCAGGTGCCGGAGCACCCGATTGATGTCTCCGGAGTCGACGCTGAACCGGAACCGGTCGACGTCGAGCGCCGCCACGTCATGAACGCCGGCCAGGTCCTCCAGCCCGGTCGGGGGCCGGACGGTCCCGACGGTGACCGTGGTTCTGGTCAGGTGACGAAGGTCGTCGAAGGTCCCCGACTCTGCGACCCGGCCGTCCCGGATGATCGTGACCCGGTCGCACAGCGCCTCGACCTCCGAGAGGATGTGGCTCGACAGCAGCACGGTCCTGCCCTGTTCACGTAGGTCGCGCACCACGCGCTGGAACTCGGTCTCCATCAGCGGGTCGAGGCCCGAGGTGGGCTCGTCGAGGAGGTACAGCTCCACGTCGGAGGAGAACGCAGCCACCAGCGCGACCTTCTGCCGGTTGCCCTTGGAGTAGGTGCGGCACTTCTTCGTCGGGTCGAGGTCGAACTGCTCGAGCAGCTGCTCGCGACGTGCCGGCACGAAGGCGCCGCGCAGGTCGGCGAGCAGGTCGATGACCTCCCCTCCGGTGAGGTTGGGCCACAGATTCATCTCGCCCGGCACGTAGGCCAGCCGCCGGTGCAGGCCGGCGGTGTCGCGCCACGGGTCGCTGCCCGAGCAGCGTCACGTCTCCGGACGTCCTGCGGAGCAGGCCCAGGAGGATGCGGATCGTCGTGGTCTTGCCGGCCCCGTTCGGGCCGAGGAAGCCGTGCACCTCCCCATGCGGGATGGACAGGTCGAGGTGGTCCAAGGCCCGCGTCGTCCCGAAGTCCTTGACCAGTCCTCGGGTGGCGATGGCAGTGGAGCGGTCCGCGGGAACGGACGCAGGCGTGGTCCGGGAGCTCGTGCTCATGTGAACACTCTTCTCTCGCACGCTCAGCGAGGGCAGAGGCGACCCGCCCGGACCCTGGTGACCTAGGTCCTGCATCGCGGCGGTGTGCCGCGTCTGGACGAGGGAGGTGACTTCTTACCGCGAACGATGCTGCTGCACGTCGTGCGCCCGTCTCGTCTGGTAGTGGTCGAGGTGCGGATGGAGCGTCCGCCACCCACCCGAGGTCTCCTGCGGACAGGCGAGACCGGGGTCCTGCGTGGTGTTCCCGTTGGCGTCCGCAGCGTGGTCCAGTTGTCCTCGCCGGGGGTGTGCGCCTCGACGAACAGTCGATCGCGTTCTTCGAGGCGGCCACCGGCCACCTGCTGGCGGCGGAGAGCGCGCCGGTGTCCGGCACCACGTGGCGGTGTCGATCGTCGGCGCGACCGGTCGACCTCGGCACACTTCGGCAAGCGCCGGCAGGAGGAGCTGGTCCGAAGCGGGCCGGTGCCGAAGATGCTGAGCCAGCCGGTCGCCGCTCGCGAGTCGCCGGCCTGCTGGTGGAAGTCGCCCTCGGCGACCCGATCGGTCTGGCACCTGACGTCGACAGGCCCGAGCAGCACCTGATCTCTGATCTCGCCCGGCGGTTGGTCGCCCACCGCGGTCAGCGGACGAAGGTACGTCGCGGTTCCGCTCCCCGGCAAGGTGGGGCGCCAGGTCGCCGACGGCGGTCTGCTGACCGGCGAGGGCGCCACGATCCTGCCCATGACGTACGACGAGTGGCTTGCGGCTCGTTAGCGGGCCGACGCGCAGGTCACGAGGCCGCCGGGGGTGAGTCGAGCCGGCTCAGCTGGGCTCCAGGTGCCGGGGCAGCCCGAACCACTCGAAGACGTCGCTGTCGAACGTGATGATTTCGGCGACCAGCCCGTCCTCGAGGCGCAGCACGTCCATCGCGAAGGGTTCGTAGGTCGGCGACCCGGGCCGGCGTAGGTACGACGCGACCGCCGGTTGGCCGTTGGCCATCGTGGTGAGGCACTTCCAGTCGACGTACTCGCCCTGGCCGAAGCCGCCGTCGATCCAACCCTGGACGGTTTCATCGCGGCCGAGCCAGACTCCAGGCTCCGGGGGCATCGCGAACCGCAGGTCCGCGCGGAGTAGTGCGGTCAGTCCGTCGATGTCGAGAGTCTCGTGCGCGCGGACGTACGCCGACACCAGCTTCTGCTCGTCCGCAGTCAACTCGTGCTTCGCTCGTGCGCTCCAGTCGAGTCGGCCGTCGGGCAGGTGCTCGCGCATGGTGGCCCGGGCCCGCTGCAGGGCGCTGTTCGCCGACGCGAGGGTGAGCTCGAGGGTGTCGGCCGTTTGTCGGGCCGGCCAGCCGAGCATGTCGCGGAGGATCAGCACGGCGCGCTGCCGCGCAGGCAGGTGTTGGACGGCCACGATGAACGCCAGCTCGACGGTCTCCTTGGCCACTGCCCGCTCGTGCGGTTCGTCCGGCTGGCTGTCCGGCCACGGCTGGAGGTAGCGCACCTCGGTGGCCGCTCCGCCGGCGCCCTCCATCTCGATGGGGATCGGTGTGCGGTCTCGGCGCTTCTCGAGGAAGTCCAGGCAGGCGTTGGTTGCGATCCGGTACATCCAGGTGCGCAGCGACGCCCGCCCCCGGAACGACTCCCGTCTCGCCCAGGCGCGTAGGAATGTCTCCTGGGTCAGGTCCTGGGCGTCCTCGTACGACGCGAGCATCCGGTAGCAGTGCACCAGCAGCTCGCGGCGGTAGCGCTCGGTCAGCAACGCGAACCTGCCGGCGTCGCCGCTCCGGGCCACGCCCATGAACTCGGCCTCATCGGCGCCGATCGGGCTCGTCGGCCGGGGCTCGGTCGTCTCCACGGTGTCTCCTACGGTCGCAGGGCTGTTGTCAGATGTCGACGGTCGATCGCGGCAGAACTGATCGGTCGGGACGCGTCGAGGGACCGATGAGCTCTGTCGGCGGGAGCGGTCAGTCCTCAGAGAACGCTTCGAGAGGACTGGATCGATGATTGAGCAGCCGAGCGTGACGCAACGCGCCGGGCGGCGCGAGTGGCTGGGCCTGGCGGTGATTGCGCTGGCCTGTGTGCTGTACGTGATGGACCTGACCGTGCTGCACCTGGCCGTGCCGGCGCTCAGCGCCGACCTGCAGCCGAGCAGCGCGCAGATGCTATGGATCATCGACATCTACGGGTTCATGGTTGCCGGGGCGCTGATCACGATGGGGAGCCTCGGCGACCGGATCGGGCGCCGCCGGCTGCTGCTGATCGGGGCTGCGGCATTCGGGGTCACCTCGGTGCTGGCAGCGTTCTCCACCTCACCAGAGATGCTGATCGTCGCCCGGGCGCTGCTCGGCTTGTCCGGCGCGACGCTGGCGCCGTCAACGCTCTCCCTGATCCGCAGCATGTTCCACGACCCGCGGCAACGCAGCACCGCAATCGGGATCTGGATCACCAGCTTCTCTGCAGGTGCGGCGATCGGACCGGTCCTCGGGGGAGTGGTCCTGGAGTTCTTCTGGTGGGGCGCGGTGTTCCTGCTCAACGTGCCCGTCATGGTCGCGCTGCTCGTGCTCGGGCCGCGGCTCCTGCCGGAGTACCGCGATCCCAACGCCGGCCGCGCCGACCTGCCCAGCGCCGCCCTCTCGCTGGCCGCGATGCTCGCGCTCGTCTACGGGCTCAAGCAGGTCGCGCAGGACGGGGTGACGCCGACGGCTCTGGTCACCGCACTCGCCGGCCTGGCCTTGGGGCTCGTGTTCGTACGACGTCAGCGCCGACTGGTTGACCCGCTCATCGACCTGTCCCTGTTCCGGATCCCGGCGTTCAGCGCCGCGCTGGCGACGTACGGCATCGGGATCTTCGTCGTCTTCGGCGGTTTCCTGTTCATCCCGCAGTATCTGCAACTGGTGCTCGGCATGACCCCGCTCGAGGCAGGGCTGTGGACGCTGCCGTGGGCGCTGTCGTTCATCGTCGGCTCCAACGTCACGCCGATCCTGGCCCGCCGGATCGACCCGGCCTGGCTGATGGGCGGCGGGCTGGTGCTGGCCGCCCTCGGGTTCGGCGTGCTCCTCGGCATCGACGCCGGCTCCGGGCTCACTCTCATCGTCCTAGGCTCGATCGCCTTCTCGCTCGGCATGTCGCCGGCCTTCACTCTCACCAACGACCTGATCATCGGGTCCGCTCCGCCTGAGCGGGCGGGTGCTGCAGCCGGTGTCTCCGAGACCGCGGCCGAGGTCGGTGGCGCCCTCGGCATCGCGGTACTCGGCAGCATCGGGGTCGCGGTCTACCGCCGCGGCGTCGACGACGTCCTGCCCGGCACGCTGTCCGCCGAGGAGGCGGAAGCGGCCCAGGGCACGCTCGGTGGGGCGCTCGAGGTCTCGGCCGGCCTGCCCGCGGCGTCCGGGGACGTTCTGGTGACCGCCGCCGAGGCGGCGTTCACCACCGGCCTCCATCTCGGCGCGCTCATTGCCGCGATCGCGTCGCTGGCCCTGGCCGTCTTCGTCCTCGCGCGCGGGCGGGTCGGCGTGGTCACCGAGGAGGCGGAACCGGTCGACGAGCCCGTCGCCTGCCTCGACTGAGGTCCGCGCGACAACGAGGGGGATCGGTTCAACCGGGTTTGAACTGATCCTCCTCGATGACCTCGCAACACCGGTGCTGCCGCAGCCCTGCGACTACTCCAGCAGGTGGTCGAGCGCCCGCTCCATGACTGCATTGCGTTCGGCTTCGGTCGATACGCCCTCGAGTCCGAACCCCAGCAGCAGCGAGTTCGGCGTCGAGATGGCGTTCCCGACCGGGAAGCTCGACGCGTCGGTCCTGATGAAGTTGTTGACGTTGGCTCCGCTGCCTTCGGGCGGTCCAGTGATCGCCCAGCCGTCGAGACCGGTCTCGAACGAGGTGCTGGTCCCGTCGGGGAGCGTCACGTCGTCCACGAACACGCCGAGGCCCTGCGTCGCCCAGTCGCTGGCGTAGGCGATGGAGACCTCGACGGTCTCGCCGGCGTACGCCGACAAGTCGATGCTCCACTCCTGCCAACCCCCGGAGTTGCCGCTCGAGGCATTCCAGTCGCCGCTGCGTGCCGCTCGGGTCGCACGTCGTGGCGCCCGTCTGGGTCTGGTAGTGGTCGAGGTGCGGATGGAGCGTCCGCCACCCACCCGAGGTCTCCTGCGGACAGGCGAGACCGGGGTCCTGCGTGGTATTCCCGTTGGCGTCCGGCAGCGTGGTCCAGTTGTCCTCGCCGGGGGTGTGCGCCTCGACGAAAAGGTGGTCCCAGTGTGCCTCGGTGTCGTACGACGTCCAGAACGTCAGCGAACCACCGGAGTCCGGCACGTCGATCTCGCGGGTGAGCCGCTTGTAGGAGACGTCGGCGATCTGGGAGTAGACGTACTGATCGCCGGTGTGCGGCGAGAACGGTCCGCCGGGCTTGTCGTACCGCGCAGAGGGCCAGCTCTCGAACTGCTTGAACTCGTCGACCGGAAGGATGCCGCTGGTCGCGATGAAGGACGACCTCCGGATCGTGTTGCCGGCGAAGACGGGATCGTCGAGGCCCCAGGTGAGCCCGGTGAACGGGTCGTCGACGCCTACCGAGTCGAATGCCGCCCCGGCGACGTGGCCGTCGTTGGCCACGGCGAGGTAGGCACCCAGGTGGTACTGCACCACGTCGTTCATGCTGTCGCCGCCGAAGAACGAGCCGAACAGCGGCAGGCAACGCCGTGTGTCAGTGCCCGCGGGAAGTGGGTTGCAGGCGATCTCGCCCTTCGGGTCGTAGAGCTGGTTGCCGACGGCGGCGTTGGTGTACTGCTGGCCGGCGGAGTCACCGGCGAGCAGCACGCGGCCGCCCTCGTTCAGGTACGAGCGCAGCTCGAGCAGCTCGTCGAGCGCCAGCCGGTCGGCGTTGCCGCCGGCCCGACCCGCGGTGCGGGTCACCAGGTCGTCGCCGGTCTCGAAGACCACGGCGTCGTAGTGGCTCAGAACGCCGAGGGCGTCCGGAGCGAGCCGCCCCGCGGCGTCGACGTCGTAGACGTCGGCGTCCTCCCCGTTGGCGGCCAGGGCGTCGACGTACTCGTCGGCATAGTGCGGGCCCGGTGGCTGCACCGGTGAGGCACCCGTGTAGTCCTCGGCCGCTACGACGAGCACCCGGTTGTCGGTCTCGGAGACGGCGTCGTAGGTGAACGACTCACTCGACTGGCCGCCACCTTCGAACCAGACCTCGACCGAGTCTCCGGGGTCGGTGCCGGTCACCACGCCGCGCATCTGGCGGTAGTAGACGGACGCCGGGTCGTACTTCTCCCCGCCCTCCCATTCGCTCGTCGGAGCGGTCTGCACGGCGCCGCCGTTGATGCGGTACTTGACCTGAACGGCGCCGAGGCTGCGCTTGGCGATCACCGCGACGGGCTGCGGGTCGCCGTACGACTCGGTGAAGCTCAGCTGCACGCCCGGGTTGCCGCTCTTGTAGGGGTCGTCGCTGTCGACGTAGAACGGCTTGGTCTTGATCCCGGTGACCGTCTTCGGATCGTCGGGGTCGACCGCCGAGCGCGCCACGGAGTGGGCGAACGGCAGGACGCGCTGGAACTCGTCCTGCACCAGGGCGTCGTCATCGGGGAACACGAAGCCACAACCGTCGCATCCCTCGGACAGCTCAGGGGTCCACGCCAGGGCGCCGGTCACGGCGTGCGCATAGTCGGTGGTCTCGCCGTTGGTGACGTAGAGGACGTCCGAGCTCAGGCCGGGGTGGAAGTCCTCGATCGCCGGGTCGTCCAGGTTGCCGGACATGGCGAAGTAGATCGGGTCGTCCGCCGTCGGGGTGCTGGTCTGCCAGCCCTCGGCGTAGAGCAGCCACTGGCCGGCCGAGTGCCAGTTGACCTGGAAGGCGAACCCGATCCGGTCGAGCAGCCCGACCATCGCCTGGGTCTCGGGCTCCGACATGGGGTTCGGGCCGCGGTAGGTCTGGCTCGACGTGATGGACGACGAGCCCTCCTCGTCCCAGCCCCAGTGGTTGGGGAAGTTGCGGTTGGGGTCCACGCCGTCGGTGAGCGTGATCTCGCTGTCGCCGTCGTTGTCGCGCAGGTTCTTCCGCCACAGCCGCTCGTGCTCGAACGTGTACTGGTAGCCGTCGGGATTGGCCACGAGGATGAACCACAGCTCGGTCGTCCTCAGGAGCTTGCGGACCTCCTTGTCGTTGGCCCGCCACCGGCTGATGTAGTGGTTCATCAACCTGCGGTTGACCTCGGTGGAGATCCACTCGCGCGCGTGCTGGGTGGAGCTGTAGAGGGCCGCCGGACGCGCGCCGTCCGGTACCTCGCTAGCACCCTGTGTCAGCTTGACGGCGATGATCTCGCGGCCCTGGCCGGTGTGCCCGAGGACCTCGAGCTTCACCAGCTGCGGGTTCCGCCTGGCTGCTTCGTAGAGCTGGTCACGGATCCCGCCGGGCTCGTCGTACGACCGCCAGACGGTGAAGCCGGACTCGGCCTGCTGGGCCGCGAACTGGCGCACGGTCAGGCCGCCCTTCACGCGCGTGAGCTTGACTTCGACGCCGTGGGCCTCGAGCAGGTCGGCCTCCGCCGGGCTCATGACGAGCTCGACCTGGTGCCCGCCCTTGACCCGACGCTGCCCCGTCACGTCCAAGCCCTGCTCGGTGATGACCGACAGCTCGGACGGAGCGACGGTCGCCGTGTAGGCATCCAGTCGGTTCGGATCCCGGTCTGGCGCCGCGGGGGCTGCCTCGTCGAGCGTCAGTCCCGCGCACATCGCGGTGACGACCGCAGTTGCCAGTGATCCGATGAGCCAGCGGCGCATCTCCTCCACCCCTCCCGATCCGAGCCCCCAGCCTTTGCAGTCTGGCACTGGGTTGCCGCGCCCGCAATCAGATGCGGAGAGCAGAAATCACATGGCCTGGGAGACGCTCGACATGTTGAAGTCGGGGATCCGCAGCGCGGGGGTAGCGGTCCGGGGGAAGTAGTCGGCGCCCCACTCGCGGCTGAAGCTGCGGGTCGTGGCCGAGGCGTGGCTGAAGCGCCCGAGCAGGTCGATCGGGCTCTCGTTCCATCGGAAGTTGTTGACGGCCCCGGTGATCTCGCCGTTCTCGACGAGGTAGACGCCGTCGCGAGTCAGTCCGGTGAGCAGCAGGCTCTGCGGGTCGACCAGCCGGATGTACCAGAGCGAGGTCACCAGCAGGCCGCGCTCGGTGCCGGCGACCAGGTCGTCGATGGTGCCGCTGCCGGTCTCGACCTCGAGCGCCAGGTTGTCGACGTACGTCGTCGCCGGCTCACCGGTCATCGCCGCGGTGTGCCGCGTCTGGACGAGGGAGGTGAGCTCTCCGTCGCGGATCCATTCGGTGCGGGCCAGCGGCAGGCCGTTGTCGAAGACCGAGCTCTCGGAGTTGGACGAACCGACCACCGCGAACGGTGCGCACCCAACGTCGGGAAGGATCGGATCGGACGTGAGGTGGACGCCCGGTGCGGTGATCCGCTCGCCGATCCGCGTCCCGGTCGGGCGCTGGCTGTAGACCGACTGCCCCTCCCACGCGTCCCGTGCTCCGGCGTACCAGTAGGTGTCGACCATCAGATCGGCGATGGCGGTGGGCGGCAGGATCGTGTCGTACCGCCCGGCCGGGAGGTCGACGCGGCGCTGCGCCCAGGCCAGCCGCCGAGCGAGCTCGTCATCGATCGCGAGCGGGTCGACGTCGCTGAAGTCGTTGGTCGCCGCGCCGAACCAGGCGCTCGTCGTCAGCGCCGTGTCCTTGGCGGTGCAGGCGATGTGCCCGGTCGGCTGCGCGTGGCGGAGCCGGAGCCCCGTGCTGGAGCCGAGGTACGTCGTCGCCACCTCGTGGTCGACGAACCCGTAGAGCAGCCGCCCGGCGGCGCCGGCGCGGCCGAACGCCTCGCCCAGGGCGGGCGCCACGTCGTCGTAGACCGTGATGTCGGTGGGTACGGCGGGCTCGTCCCAGTCAGGCGACGTCCGGTCGCGCACCAGCGGGTTGGCGTCCTCCGCGGCCTCGGCCATCCGGGCGGCGGCATCGGCGGCCCGGACGATCTCGGCGATCTCGTCGGCCGTGGTGGCGCTGCCGCTCGTCGACGCGGCGGCGGTGCCGTCGCCCGCGGCCACGAACGACACCACGGTGGCGCTGCGGTTGCTCATCTGGCCGTTGGTCGTCAGCGTGTTGTTGGCCCAGCGGAGGTTGGCGCTGGTCGTGTCCCGGACGATGACGACGCAGTCGTCGGCGGTGGAGGCGGCGAGCGCGTGCTCGACGAGTTCCTGCGGGGTCACTGGCCGCCCTCCTCGGTCGTGTTCAGGATGCGTACGTCGCGGAAGAGCGCGGTCGGAGCACCATGACTGACTGCGGCGACCTGCCCCGGCTGGGCCTTCCCGCAGTTGAACGCGCCGTGGAGCAGCCACGTCTCGGGACCACCGACGGCCTCCATCGAGCCCCAGAAGTCGGTGGTCGTCGCCTGGTAGGCCACGTCGCGCACCTGCCCGGCGAGTCGGCCGTCGACGATCCGGTAGAACCGCTGGCCGGTGAACTGGAAGTTGAACCGCTGCATGTCGATGGACCAGGACTTGTCGCCGACGACGTAGAGGCCGCGCTCGACCCGTCCGATGAGCTCCTCGGTGCTCGGCCCGTCCGGCGCGGCCTGGAGCGACACGTTGGCCATCCGCTGGATCGGGATGTGACCGGGGGAGTCGGCGTACGCGCACCCGTTGGACCGGCCGTCGTTGAGCTCCGGCATCAGCGCGGCCATCGGCCGGTCGAGCTGGAAGCCGACCAGGGTGCCGTCGCGCACGATGTCCCACTGCTGGGTGGCCACCCCGTCGTCGTCGTAGCCGATGGTGGCGAGGCCGTGCTCGATCGTCCGGTCGCCGGTAACCTGCATGACCGGACTGCCGTAACGCAGCCGCCCGACCTGGTCGGGTGTCGCGAAGCTGGTGCCGGCGTAGTTGGCCTCGTAGCCGAGGGCGCGATCCAGCTCGGTGGCGTGGCCGATCGACTCGTGGATGGTGAGCCACAGGTTGGAGGGGTGGATGCACCAGGTCGTAGCGGCCGGCCTCGACCGTCGGTGCCTTGAGCTTGTCGGCGAGCAGGTCGGGGACCTCGTCGAGCTCGGCGTCCCAGTCCCAGGCTCCGCTGTGGGGCGCGGACGGGGCGCCGACGACGTACTCCCAGCCGCGCGCGACCGGCGGCGCGATGCTCGCCATCGAGTCGAACACCTCGGAGGTGCCGCCCATCGCCTCGAACCCGGGCTGCATCCGGACCCGCTGCTGGGTGGTGCGGGTGCCGGCGAGGTCGGCGTAGTACTTGTTCTCCAGCACCGCGTAGAGCGAGGCGGTGGCGTGGTCGACCGCACTGCCGCGACGCAGGCGTGCCGTCCAGTCGGCGAGAACGGTGGTCTTGTCGGTGGTGGAGACACCGAACGGATCGACGTCGTACGACGACACCCACGTCACGTCGTCGTAGACCGGTTCAGGCGCGAGCTCGACCGGCGTGGTGGTCATCGCGGCTGCGACCTTCGCGACCGAGACCGCCGTCTCGGCGACCCTGGCCGCCTCGGTGTCGGTCAGCACCACCCCGGAGGCGAAACCCCAGGCGCCGCCGTGGATCACCCGGACGGCAAACCCGACGACGTCAGCGTCGGCCGCGCCCTGCAGTGCTCCGTCGCGGACCAGGATCCGCTGCGAGCGGATCCGCTCGAACCGGAAGTCGGCATGGGTCGCGCCCAGGTCGGCTGCTCGGGCGAGGGCGATGTCGCCGAGACTTCGGAAGGGGAGCGCGAGAAAACTGGGGTCGACCTCGGGCATGACCCGACGCTATCAACGCAGGGTCAGCCGACGTCGCGCTCGTCCTCCACGATCTCCGCGTCGACCGCGCCCTCGCCGGCGAGGAGATCGAGCGGGAGCTCCTCGCGGTCCAGGTCGGCGAGCACTGCGAAGTCCCCGCTGGTCAGGGCGCGCGGCGCCTCCTCGATCTGCCTCGGCTCGGACAGCTTGCTCACCGGCTCGGCCGCGCTCAGCTTGCGGGCGGCCGGCAGCACGGAACGCTCCAGTGAGCCGCTGAAGGCGTTGTAGTCCTTGACGCTGCGCTCGATCGACCTGCCGAGCTTGTCGACGTGCTCGGCGAGCCTGACGATGCGCCGATAGAGCACCTGACCGGTCTCGAAGAGCGCCTGGGCGTCCTCGGTCAGCGCTTCCTGCTTCCAGGTGAACGCAACCGTCTTGAGGATGCTCCAGAGGTTGGTCGGCGTGGCGAGGACGACGCCCTGCTGGAACGCGTGCTCCATCAGCGACGGGTCGACGTCGAGCGCGGCGTTGAGCAGCTGCTCGTTGGGGATGAACGCCACGGTGAACTCGGGACTGATCGACAACCCGGTCCAGTAGCCCTTGCGGGAGAGCGCGTCGACGTGGCCGCGCACCTTCTTGGCGTGGTCGTTGAGCAGCCGCAGGCGAGCCTCGGGGTCCAGGCCTTCGCGCTGGGCGTCCATGAACGAGTTGTAGGGCGCCTTGGCGTCGATGGCCATCTGCTTGCCGCCCGGCAGGTAGATGACCATGTCGGGACGCCGTTCGCCGGAGTCGGCATCGACCGTGTGCTGCAGCTCGAAGTCGACGCGGTTGAGGAGACCTGCGGACTCCACGAGGGTCCGCAGCTGGGTCTCTCCCCATGCGCCGCGGACCGAGTTGTTCTTGAGTACTGACGCCAAGGTGTCAGCCGCCTTCCTGGATTCTTCGACCGATCGCTGGGTGTGGCGGATCTGGGTGGCGAGCTCCGCGTGCTGGGCGACCCTGGACTTCTCCAGGTCGTCGACCTTGCGCTGCATCGACCGGAGGTGCTCGACCACGGGAGTCAGGGTCTTGAGAACCTGGGTCTGTCCGCTCTCGCCACGCTCGCGCTCCTGCTGCTGCGCCCGGTGCTCCCGCTCCCGCTCCGCCTGCTGGGACCGAAGGTCGTTGAGCGTCTGCCGCAGCTCGTCGACGCTCGCCAGCGCACCGGCGAGGTCGGCCTGGACCTCTGCGCGTGCGGCCGCCTCCTGCCGCCGCAACTCGGCCACCGCCGCCTCGTGGCGTGCGGCGAGCACCTCCGCGGACTCCCCGGTCGCCGGCGGGGGCGTCATCCGGGCGCGGAACGCCCAGCCGACGACGACGCCGATGACCAGGCCGAGGAGGAGCAGACCGAGGGTTTCCATGATGGAGTCAGTCTCTCAGCAGGGTCCGACCTAAATCGGGAACGCCACGGTCACCGCGCGCCGTCTTTCGAGTTCGTCCACCTGGTCGCGCAGCCGGCGCAGGGCCGCCGGCGGCAGGTCGAGGTCGAGCGCTGCACGCGCTTGCGCCACCGTCTCGTCGTCGAGGTGGGTGATGGGGAAGAAGGCGTCCACGGCGACGGCCTGCACCCAGCCCTGGTGGTGGGCGACGACCGCCGGCAGGCTCTCGAAGTACGACGCCACGTACCGCTGCGTCACCTCCTGCTGGCCCGGCCGCCAGAGACCGAGCGCCGGCGGCGTCGATCTCGTACATCGCCACCGAGACCCGGCCGAGCAGCCGGTCCCAGGCGAACTCCTTGCCCTCCTCCGTCGGCAGCGACGAGACCGCCCGCGCGTGCGACACGCGAGCATGGCCCGTGGGCGCCTCCTGGAGGGCCGCGTCGAGGTCCGCCCGGCCGATCGCACCCAGCTCCGCCTGCCGGCACCGGATCCGCCAGCGCAGGTCGTCGTCGAGGTCGACGCCCTCGGGCACCGCGTGGCCCGCGGTCCAGCCGGCCAGCACGTCAGGATCGGACTCCGTGGCGACCACCGCGCGGAACGCCGAGAGCCGCAGCTCCGATCCCGGTTCGGTCCGCTGGACAGCGGCCCGGAGGCCTGCGTGCAGCCGGTCGAGGGTCCCGGCCGGCGCCAGCGGGACGACGGTCTCGATCACCCACGGCATCAGGTGCCGGACGCTGTCGGCGGTGTCCTCGATCGGTGGCGCGACCGCAAGGAGGTCGGCGACGCGCGCAGGGTCGACCAGCGCGTTGAACACGCCCAGCCGCACGCTGTTCCACATCGTCGCCCGGAGCTGCGGGTCGAGGGTCGGCATCAGCCGCGGCAGCGCGGCCATCGTCGACCGGGTCGGGCGGGGTCGCCGCCCAGGTCGACTCGTCGGCGTCGAGCAGCACCGGCGCACCTCGGGTCGGCGAGGGTCAGCGGCGTCTCCGGACCGTCGACTTCGAGGGGTGTGCGCTGCCAGCCCTCGGAGCCGTGGGTCGCGACCACGAGCCGGTGCCGGCGGTCCGCCGGAAATGCATCGGGTGGCGTCCGCCGTACGACTCCGGCCTCGCGGTCGAGGGTCAGTACGTCGGGCCCGGCCGTCAGCAGCCAGCCCTTGATGAAGCCGTCGAGGTCGCCGGCGCCCGCGCGCGACCAGCAGTCGAACAGGTCGTGCATGGTCGCGTTGCCGAACCGGTGCCGCTCGAAGAGGTCGCGCACGCCACCGAAGAAGATGTCGTCGCCGAGTCGCACGGCGAGCTGCCGCAGCACGTTGGACCCGCGGGCATAGGAGATGCCGTCGAAGTCCTGCAGGGCGGCGAGCGCGTCGACGGCTCCGTTGCCGGCGACCGGGTGGGTGGTCGGCCGCTGGTCGGCGGTCAGGCCCCACGACCCGGCGGGAGTAGGACTGGTCGACCCATCGCGTCGTCGTAGCTGCGTCACGTCGCGATGACCCGGTAGCAGACGTACTCGGCGAACGACTCGTTGAGCCAGAGGTCGTCCCACCACAGCGGCGTGACCAGGTTTCCGAACCACTGGTGCGCCATCTCGTGCGTGATCAGCACCGCGCGGTAGGACCGCTCGGCCCGGGTGCTCGGCCGGTCGAAGAGCAGGGGATCCCGGATGGTGATGCAGCCGGGGTTCTCCATCGCGCCCGCGTTGAACTCCGGGACGAACGCCTGGTGGTAGTCGCCGAAGACATAGCGGCTGCCGAACAGCCGGTGCAGCTCGTCGAAGCTCTGCCGGGTCAACTGAAGAGCTCGTCCGCCTCGCGGTCGAGGGTCGGGGCGAGGCTCTGCCGCGCGCTCAGGGAGAGCCTGATCCCGTCGTGCTCGTCGGCGAGGTGGTGGTAGGGCCCCGCGACCAGGGTGACGAAGTACGTCGAGAGCGGGGGAGTGGGGCCCAGCTGCCACTCCCGGACACCGTGGCCGTCGCCGCCGACCTCCTCGGCCCGGGCGTTGCCGACCACCAGCCAGTCGGCGGGCGCCGTCACGTGCATCGTGTACGGCGCCTTGAGGTCGGGCTGGTCGAAGCACGCGAACACCGTGGGCGCCGCGTCCATGAACGACATGCCGTAGACGTAGGCCCGCCCGTCGACGGGGTCGACGCTCCGGTGGAGCCCCTCGCCGTCGTTGCGGAACGGCATCGTCGCCTCGACGACCAGCTCATGACTGCCGGGGGAGAGGCGCAGGGGGAGTCGGCCCTCGGCGAGCGTCCCCGGGTCGAGGTCGGCGCCGTCGAGCGTGGCCCGGTGCAGCGCGACCGGCTTGACGTCGACGAACGTGTCGCCGCCGCTACTGCTCGTCTCGAACCGGATGGTCGTGACCGACCCGAACGTGGCGTCGTCGGTCGTGAGATCCAGGCGTACGTCGTACGACGTCACCGAGAGCAGCGCCTTCCGCTGGATCGCTTCGTCCCTGGCCAGGCTCCGCCACCTCGTCACAGAGATGCACCTAGAGGAGCACCCTAGTCTTGCGCCATGCGACCGTGGACTGCCGTGCCGCCCCAGCAGGGGCGCCGGTTCGTGATCACCGGCGCCAACAGTGGCGTCGGCTTCCAAGCCGCCCGGATCCTCGGGTCGCGCGGCGCCGAGCTGGTGCTCGCGTGCCGCAACCTCGAGAAGGGCGAGGCGGCCGCCCGGCAGGTGCCCGGGTACGACGACGGCCGGGTCGTCGTACGCCGGCTCGACGTGGCGGACCTCGCGTCGGTGCGGTCGTTCGCCGAGGCGTTCCTGGCGGAGTACGACGGGCTCGACGTGCTCGTGAACAACGCCGGCGTGCTGGGCGCGCCGTACGGGCTCACGACCGACGGGGTCGAGACCCACTTCGCGACCAACCACCTCGGCCACTTCGCCCTGACCAACCTGCTGCTCCCGCGGATCCGTGACCGGGTGGTGGTGACCAGCTCCCGCGAGCACCGCCGCGGCAGTGACATCGACCTCGACGACCTCGCGTGGGAGGGCCGGCCCTACAAGGCGTTCTCGGCCTATGCCCAGTCCAAGCTCGCCGACCTGCTGTTCATGTCCGAGCTCCAGCGGCGGCTCACCGCGGCCGGGTCCGGGGTGCGCGCCGTCGGCGCCCACCCCGGTGCCTCGTCCACCAACATCACCGGCGGCACGGGCAACCCGGTCCTCACCTGGATCGGCTACCACGGGCAGCGGCTGGTCGCCATGCCCGCCTGGCGCGGCGCGCTCTGCACCGTCTACGCGGCGACCATGGACATCCCCGGCGACACCTACATCGGTCCCCACGGCCGGCTCGAGCTGCACGGCTGGCCGTCAGCGGCACGGCGCAGCAGCGCCGCCCGGGACGAGGCGCTCGCCCAGCGACTCTGGGAGATCTCGGAGAAGCTGAGCGGGGTCACCTTCCCCGGCTAGGCCCGCCCCTAGGCTCAGTCGACGGTGGCGGTCTCGAAGGTGATCTCGGTCTTGGGCGTGCCGTCCTCCGGGCCCATCACCGGCGTGACGCCGGCCTTGGCCGCATCCGCGATGGCGTCGATGGTCGCCTGGTCGACCGTCCCGAACACGGTGTACTCCGGGGCGAGCACGGTGTCGCCGTAGCAGATGAAGAACTGCGAGCCGCCGCTGTTGGGATCGGCCGCGCGGGCCATCGCGAGGGTGCCGGCCGGGTAGGTCTCGGTGCCGTCGTACTCCGCCGGGATCGTGTAGCCGGGGCCACCGCCGCCGGTGCCCGTCGGGTCACCGCACTGGAGGACCTCGAAGCCGGCGCTGACCGTCATCCGGTGGCAGGTCGTGCCGTCGTAGAAGCCCTGCTCGACCAGGGACTTGATCGAGTTGGTCGTGCACGGCGTGCGATCGCCGTCGAGCGCGAGGTGGAACTCGCCGATCGACGTGGCGATGGTGACGCCGACCTCGCCCGAGACGTCGGGCGGCGACGGCGGCAGCTCGACGTCGCCGCCGGTGCCGTCGGGCACGTAGGCGCAGGCGTCTGCGCTGGTCTCGGTCGCCGTCGGCGTCGGTCGTCGGCGGCCTGGGAGGTCGAGGTGTCGTCGCTCGCCTCGTCGTCCGGGTCGTCCTCACCACACGCGGCGAGTCCGAGAGCGAGGACGAGGGCAGTGGCCACGAGGGCGGGACGGGTGAACGAGCGCATGACGGGCATCGTAGACAGGGTCAGGTTGCCGCCCTGCGTACGGTAGGCGCTGTGGAACTCGGCGTTCACTACGCAAACCTCTCCTTCCCCGGCTGGGAGGCGCGGCTGACGGCACAGCTGGTCGGCACCGCCCAGGCCGCGGAGGCTGGTGGCGCGGAGCTCTTCACCGTCATGGACCACTGGTTCCAGATGGAGAACCTCGGCGGCCCGCCCGAGCCGATGCTCGACGCCTACCTGACCCTCGCGCACGTCGCTGCCCTCACCGAGACCATCCGGCTGAGCGCACTGGTGACGGGTGCGACGTACCGCTATCCCGGGCTGCTGGCCAAGACCGTCACGACACTGGACCGGCTCTCGGGCGGCCGGGCGCTGCTCGGGATCGGGGCGGGCTGGTACGAGCGGGAGCACCTCGGGCTCGGCGTACCTTTCCCGCCGACGGCGGAACGGTTCGAGCGGCTCGAGGAGACGCTGCAGATCTGTCTCCAGATGTGGAGCGAGGACAACGGCCCGTACGACGGAGCGCACTTCCAGCTCGCGGAGACCGCCTGCGTGCCGCCGCCCCTGGCGCAGCCGCACCCGCCGATCCTGATCGGGGGAGCGGGGGAGAAGAAGACGTTGCGGATGGTCGCCGAGTACGCCCAGTGGTGCAACATCTTCGGCGAGTCGCCGGAGGTCATGAAGCACAAGCTGTCCGTGCTCCGCGGACACTGCGAGACGGCCGGCACCGACTACGACGCGATCCGGAAGACCATGATCAGCGCGGTCGATCCGCTGGCCGACGTCGACGGATTCGTGTCGTCGATGGGGGAGTACGCCGCGCTCGGGGTCGAGCTGGTCACGCTGACCGCGCACGGCGACGACCCGGTGAAGTGGACCGAGCAGGTCTGCGCCGACGTGTTGCCGGCGCTGCGGGAGCTCTGACACCGGGCCACCGAACGGCCGGCCGGCCGTATGAGCCCGGAGCGGGTGGGGTACCGATCATGTCGCCCTGCGCCGGAAGGACGCGGAAGGGCCCGTCACCGGCCGGGGCGTGAGGGAGGGAGACCCGTATGTCGAACGACGAACGGACACCGCTGACCGCCGATGAGCTAGCGATGGAGACAGCGACGGCGTTGCCGGACAAAGAGGTCATCTCGATCCTGGATCTCGCGGCCGACATCGACCTCGCGATCGACGGCGCAGCGCCGATCGACCTCGCGATCGCGTTGAACGCCAATGTCGTTGCACCGATCGACGCCGCCGTGGGCGCGAACGTGCTGTCCGACGACTCGATTGCCGAAGCGCTCGCCGACCAGGGCCTCGTGGTGACGCAGACGGTCGACGCCGATGCCTCGGCCACTGCCATTCAGGACAGCTCGATCGACCAGTCCGACACCGTCGCCGACGGAGCGACGCTCGCCGATTCGGAGCGACACTCGCCGACGGAGCGACGCTCGCCGCCGAGGACGCGGACCGGCGTTGCGGAGACCGTCGCTCGTCCTGTCGACGGCAGCTTGGTCGTCGACTCGACCGGAGCATCATCGGCGTCCTGGACGCCGCGACCGGCAACGTGCTGGCCCCCGACGGCACCATCATCGGGACGCTCAACGCGGCCACCGGCATGGTCGTCGACTCCGTCGGCAACCTCGTCGGGACCGTCACCAACCTGGTGGACGGCGCCACGCCCCCCCCCCCCCCCCCCCCCCCCCCTGCTCGACTCCGCCGGCAACATCCTCGGGACCCTCGACGCGGCCACTGGCAACGTGGTCAACGCCGCGGGCAATGTGGTCGGTGCCCTCAACCCGCTGACCGGCCAGGTGCTGGACGCGGCCGGCAACATCGTGGGCACGGTCGCGGACATCCTCGACGACGTCACCGACACACTCGCCGGGCTCGACACCGGAGACCTGTTGAAGGGCGACCTGCTCGCCGTGGACGTCAACGTCGACCTCGACGCCGACCTCGCCGCCCCGATCAACGGCGCCGTCGCGGCCAACGCGAACGTCGCGGCGCCGATCGACGCCGCCGTCTCGGCCAACATCCTGTCCGACGGCTCGCAGGCGACGGCGATCGCCCAGCAGGACGCCATCATCACGCAGACGATCACCGGCTCTGCCACCGCGTTGTCGGACCAGGTCTCGGACATCGACCAGGCCTCGACCGAGCCGGTCGACGCCGACACCGCGTCGACCGACGACACCACGGCGGACACCCCGGTGGACGTCGCCGGGACGGCACCTGCGACCGACGCCGCACCTGACGACGCCACGACCACACCGTAAGGGTGCCCACGCTCGTCGGGGCGCCCCGGCGCGTCGCCGGCGTCCAACTGCTGGGGGAGGTGGAGGGGTCCGGATACAGGGTCCCTCCGGCACTGGTGCGCCGCAAAGACGGTCAGACGCTGCAGCTCACTCCACTGCTCTACCAGGTCCTGGAGGCGGTCGACGGTCGCCGCGGGCACGCCGAGATCGCGGAGGATGTCGGCCGCTCCATCGGACGCCAGGTCACGGCCGAGCAGGTGCAGATGCTCATCGACGACCGCCTCCGGCCGTTGGGGCTGCTCCAGCAGGCGGACGGGACCGATCCGGTCCTGCGCCGCAGCGACCCGCTGCTCGGCTTGGCCCTGAAGTTCAAGGTCACCAACCCGCGCACTACGCACTGGCTCACCGATCCGTTCCGGTTCCTCTTCCGGCCCGCCGTGGTGGCGGTGATCGTCGTCGGGTTCCTCGCCGTCACGTGGTGGGTGTTCTTCGAACGTGGGCTGGCGGCGTCGGCGTACGACGCATTCGAGCGACCGCACCTGCTCCTGCTGGTGTTCGTGGTGTCGGTGCTTTCCGGCGGGTTCCACGAGTTCGGGCACGCGGCGGCCGCTCGGTACGGCGGCGCTGAGCCGGGCGTCATGGGGGCGGGCCTCTACCTGGTCTGGCCGGCCTTCTACACCGACGTCACCGACAGCTATCGACTCGGCCGGGCAGGGCGGGTGCGCACCGACCTCGGCGGTCTCTACTTCAACGCGCTGGTCGTGGTCCTCACGTTCGCTTGGTGGTACTACTCGGGCTGGGAGGCGCTGCTGCTGCTGGTCGCCACCCAGATCATGCAGATGATCCAGCAGCTGCTGCCCCTGCTCCGCTTCGACGGCTACCACGTGCTCGCCGACCTCGCCGGGTGCCGGACCTCTACCACAGGATGCGCCCGACGCTGCGTGGTCTGCTCCCGCACCGGTGGTCACACCCGGAGAACCAGGTCCTCAAGCCGTGGTCGCGGATGGTCATCACCGCCTGGGTCCTGGTGACCATCCCGATGATGGCTCTGATGCTGGTGGCGGTCGTGATGGCGACGCCGCGCCTCATCGCAACCGCGTGAGCGTGTCCGCGAGGACGCAACCGGGCTCGGCGACGCGTGGGGGAGCGGTGGGTTCATCGACGGCTCCGCGCACCTGCTCCAGGTGCTGGGCGTGGTGCTCCCGTCGCTCGCCTGCGTGCTCATCCTCGGACTGGTCGGCTGGCGCTGGCTCCGCAGCCTGTCGGTGTGGAGCCGGGGATCTCTTCGCCGCCGGGCGGCAGCGGCCGTCCTGAGCGCCGTCGTCGTGACGGGCGTCTCCTGGGCGTGGTGGCCGAATCCCGGCACCTATCGACCGATCGCGCCCGACGAGGACGGAACTCTCTCGCGACCTCGTGCCGGCACAGCAGTACATCCTGACGTCTCCGACGCGGCACGGCCGCCGCTCCCGCCCGGCACAGTGCTCGAGGCGGCTGTCGCAGGACGAGCCGCTCCAGGCGACGTTCCCCTCCGAATCGGCGATCCCGACGCGTGACGAGCCTCAGCTGGCGATGGTCCTCGTGCCCCAGACCGCGCAGCGCGCTGACGACCCTCGCCCCCGGCCCCACCGACGGCCCGACCGGGCTTCCGAGCGACGACACGATCGATCCGTGGGTCTTCCCGTTCAACCAGCCATTGCCACCTGAGGACGGGGACAACCAGGCGATGGCGGTCAACACGACCGACGGCTCCGTCGTCTACGACGTGGCGTTCGCCCTGGTGTGGGCCGAGGGCGACGAGGTGCTGAACGTCAACGAGGCCCACGCCTACGCCTCCTGCAGCCGGTGCGTCACCGTGGCAGTGGCCTTCCAGGTCGTCCTCATCGTCGACGACGCCTCGGTCGTGGTCCCGCAGAACCTCGCCGTGGCGGCCAACTACGAGTGCTTCGAGTGCATCACCGTCGCCCTCGCCAGCCAGCTGGTGCTCTCGGTCGACGGGCCGCCGGGCCAGCAGGAGCTGCTGTCTCTGCAGACGCTGTGGAACGAGCTCCTCGAGTTCGGCCGCAACATCACGTCGTACAGCCTGGACCAGATCATGTCCCAGCTCGACGCCTTCCAGGCCCAGATCGTGGCGATCCTCGGCGTGGGCGACGTCGCGCCGCCCGACACCAGCACGGCTTCGCCGACGGACATCGGCACGTCGGCACCGACAGACACGGCCACGCACCGACAGACACGGCGGCACCGACAGACACGGCGACACCGACGGACCCGACGACGAGCGACGCCCCGACTCCGACGACCGAGTCACCGACACCAACGACGACGGATCCCACGACGCCGACGCCCAGCCCGACCGCGACGACCCCCCGCCGACCCCTCACCCAGCGCGAGCCCCACGCCGACGGAGACGCCGTCGAGCAGCACCACTCCTTGACCGACGTTATGTCAGTCTCGTGCAGCCGGCTGGAACAGCTCGACCAGGTTGCCCGACGGATCGAGCAGCAGGATCTGGCTGCCACCGGGACCGGAGACGAGGTCGCTGACGAAGGTCAGGCCGGCCTCGCCGAGCCGGACGATCTCGGCCTCGAGGTCGTCGAACTCGAGATGGATCCGGTTGCGGCCGGCCGATCCCGCCAGGTCCGGCGGTGTCGCACGGGCACCGGAGCTCTTCTCGCCCGACAGCAGCAGCCGCAGGGGACCGCGGCGGACGTCGGCGAACGCGGGAGCGGCGCTCATGGCGAGGGTGAACCCGAGATGGGTGGTGTAGAAATCGACCGCGGCGTCGACGTCGTCGATGAGGTAACGGACGCTGGCGTAGTCGCTGGTGTTCACGAGAATGACCTCCAGACTGTCGTCCTCCCAGCCTAGGCCAACCCAGCCGTCGTTCCTGCGGACGATTTCTCGTCGTGGCGCGGGTGGCGCGAGCCGGCCAGTGGAAGGATCCGGGGGTCCCGCTGAACTGGAGGTCCCTGTGAACACCGTCCCGACCCGCCACCGCCGACGCCACCTGGCGACCGCCGGCTCCCTGGCCCTGATCGCCCTTCTCGCCGTCGGCTGCGGTGACGACGAGGGAGACCCGGAGGCACAGGAGACCGAGACCGTGTTCGTCGACGCCGACGGCAACGTCATCGAGGACCAGACCGACGGTGGCGGTGACGGTGGCGACGTGGCGGACGACTCCGGGCCGGCCCTGACCCAGGAGCAGCTCGAGGTCGTCGTGCTGACGCCGGAGAACGTGGGCGAGGGCTGGACCGGTGGTCCGGTCGAGTCCGACGACGACAGCGTCGCTCCCGGTTGCTTCGGCGAGATCTCGGCGATCAGTGACAGCCTCGACCCGCTGGAAGTGGCCGAGTACGACGTCGAGTACGAGTTCGGCGACTCGGGCGTGCCCGAGGTCAGCAGCGGCGCTTCGTCGTACGAGGACGGAAACGCGGTGGCCCAGGCGTTCGTCGAGCTCAGCACGGTGCTCGGCGCCTGTACGTCGCTGAGCGGCCCCGACAGCGACGGCAACACCTGGGACCTGACGGTGAGCACCGACGAGACCGCGGTCAGCGACGCCACCGACGACCAGATCAACGTCACCGCGTCCGGCACCCTCACCGACACGTCCGGGACCGAGTACGAGCTGACGCTCCACCAGACCTACGTTCGGATCGGCAAGAACGTGATCACGATCGGCGTCACTGACGTGGGCGACCAGTCCGCGCTCCACGCGGGCTACACCCAGATCGCCATCGACCGCTTGATCGACGTGATCATCGACTCCGAGCCGGACCTGACGACCGGTCCCCAGCCGGTCACCCACGTCGGGTGAGCCACAGCGCGGACTCGCGAGGAAGGCTGTGATCGCCTGACAACCCTCGTGAGGAGGCGAACCGTGGCTGACCCACAGCGGATCAAGCAGATCACCCGCTTGATCGCCGACGGCACGGGACTTTCGGAGGCGGAACTCAAGTTCTACGCGTTCTCGACCGTCGTCACAGGCATCGTCCTGGGCGCAGCGGCTGCGTATGTCGGTGTCGTGCGCTTTCGCGAGTTCCTGAGGGATGGCTAGTCGCGTTGTCGCTCGGCCGTCAGCTCTGCGGAGAAGAACTCGAGCGCGGCCTTGGTCTTGGTCTGCTGCTGGCCGGACGTCTCGACTCCTCGTTCTGCGAGGAACTCCCGGACCTCGATGGCGACGTCCAGTGCCTCGTTGGGTAGGGCCTTCGTGGAGAGCTCGAGGATGCGCGATCCGTCCGGGTAGAGCCACATCTCGACCACGATCCTGCGGGAGAACGTCTTCTTCGGGAGCTTCAGCTTGAGCACGAAGATGGGGCCCAGGACCGAAAGATCATCGATCGCGAGCTCCCCGGGCGCGTGCGCCGAGAAGAACTCCTGCTGCTCCGCGGAGAACATCGTGCTCAAGGCTTCGTCGCCCGACACGGACGCCAGCACGGCCTCTCCCGGAAGGGTGCCCTTCATCGAAGCGGAGCACACGTAACCCCCAGGCATCGCGTCGACTTCGATGCCGAACCCTGGAGAGCTCCGAAGCTCGTCCGAAATGTCGGCGGGCACGACCGGCCGCAGCTTCACCACGGTGTCGGCGTCGCGCCGCTGGACTCGCCGGGCCCGGATCACGACACCGGCCTTGTTGAGCGCCAGGTCGGGGGTGTCGAAGAAGAAGACCTGCCGGATCTGGGCCTCGAGGGGGTCGATGCCGAGGGCTCTGACCGTGGAACGGTGCGATCCCTCAGGAACCGTCAGCTTCAGCTCGGCGCTGTCGACGTCCTTGAGAAGCTTCAGCAACGCGGTCAGGTCGTCGCCGATCAACCGCGGGGTCGGATCGGTCGTCATGTCGCACCCCGTGTCGTAGGTCGCTCGTTGTCGGGTTGGATCACCGACTCTGGCAGTCGCAGCCCCGCCGGTCCTCACCCATCGAGGATGAGCCCTGCCCGTCTCGGAGGGGAGGGCGAGATCGGTTAGATGACATAATGTCACTTATCGGCGAACCAGATGGAGTCCACCCCGGACGGAAGTAGACAGACCCATGGAGATGTGGACGTCGCCGCTTGGTCAACTCGATCACCCGGTGCCACCGCAGGAACTCCTCCTCGCGGAGCCGCTGCATGAATCGCTTGATCGCCGCGGTGTAGGCGTCGGCCGTCGGCGGGATGTCGCGGATCGTCAGCGTGAATGCGTAGCCGTCGCCGTCGAGCTGCGGGCAGTCGACCGACATCAGGAACTCCGTGTTTCGTCTCGCCACGCCTGGACTCCACCCGCTGTTCTCGGCGCGCTTGGCTGGTGAGTGTCGGCAGCACAGCAACCGGTCGCCAGGCTGGCAGCCCCCGACACTGCGCATTCGCTCTGCCCTACCTGCGGGACACCTGCCCGGCGAAACACCGTGCGCGAACTGCAACCGGGCATCCTCACCGGCGCCTACCTCTGCAAGAGACACCACATCTGGATCACTCGGTGGCTCCGCGAAGATCGGCCCCTAGCCGGGTGACGATGGACTCCGTCCTCGACGCGATCGAGTAGTACCACACCCTCGAGGGCTGTATCTACACGCCGTCAGTTCGCTGAACGGCAGGCAGACGACCCCATGACCGCCCTCGAGCAAAACTCCGGCACCGGTCATGCGCGAGATGACCGGTGCCGGGATTAGTTCGCCCGGGGCTATCGAAGCCCGTTCTTGCCTCAGCCGTGAGCGTGGCGGACGTGGACCAGGTTCCAGAAACGGACACGGCGGGTTGTCTTCCAGACGCGGGGTGTGACGAGGGAGGGCAGCTCACGGCGCTGTGCCTTGTGAGCTCGGCGCGGCCGGTTCGCTTCGCGGCGGCGATCCGCGATGAGTGCTTCGGCGAGAAGGTCGGGAGGGGGGCTGAAGTACATGGGGGGCTCCTGGTGTGGGATCGAGTCGGCTTGATCTGATGTGTCGATCCTGCGTCGGCGGCGAGGATTCTTCTGTTCACCTGCCGACACTCCGAGTGACCGATGCACGGCGCTCGCCGTGCCGGCGCACTAGGTCATCGGCGGCAACGCCGCTCCAGAGCGGCCAGGTCCATGACCTCGATACGCGACCGGCTCAGTTTCACCACGCCGGATCTGCGAGTCGCTGCAGAACCTGGTTGACCGACGACCTGGTCGCTCCTACGAGGCCTGCGAGCTGGGTCTGGCTCTACATCGTGCGCAAGTACCTCACCATGACGGCGATGGAGCCGAGCACCCGAACGACTCCGCAGCACTCGTCAATAGTGAGTACTTCCGTTCGTGTCGGTCGAGCCCCAACGGGGGGCAACGCCCGCGCTTCGCTTGCCGGGCGTGACCCTCCCGCTACAGGGAACATAGGCCGGCACCGAAATCAGCAGTACGGGCACGAGTGTCCGAAACCCTTCGGATCAATCGCCGGCACGCCTGCAGCTGCACTCACACGAGCGAGCGCATCGCCACGGTGCCTGTCGCACGTCGGCACGTCCTCGGCGTCACCGCTAGGACCGCCAGCCCCGTAGACCGCCACCGCCTCACCCCCGCACTTGAAGCACGCCAGATCGACCATCACGAACCTCCTACTAGTTCCCCGGACCATCCCGCCGCGACAGCCAGCGCCAGGCCCACTTCCTGCGGACACCAGTCCCGCGCGCCACGAACGGCCGACAACGCCCGGTCGTTGCAGCGCAGCATCCCACCCACGTAGCCGAGCGAGCGCCGCGTCCGAGCGACCGCCCAGGCATCCCCGGTCTGTTGAGCATGTCGCAACTCAGAAGCCCGCTGCGCTGCCAACCATCCCCGCACCAGCCGACGCATCCGCCAGTACGTCGCCATGTCCACGGCCGGCATCCACTCGCGACAACGGCCAGGTGCCGCCCCTACTCCACATCTGCGGCATCGAGTCTCAACCAGGGACCCGGCCAGATCGCTGGTAGTGCTTCGCCCCGCGAGCGCCGTGCTTCGCGACGTACTGCAGCCACCCCTCTGGCCCGTCGATCCGCTTAACCATCTGCGCGATGCCGGCCACGCCGAACTCTCCAGCCGATTCGGCCCACTGTCGAGCCAGCCAGCCGGCCACATGAGCCTCACGCACCGTCGCGCTGTCACTTATCGGCGCACGAGCGCAGCGAGTGAAGCCGATGGCTTATGCGCACGGGTGCCGCGAGTGAAGCAAGTGAAGCCGAGGCCTATCGGCGCACGAGCAATATCCGACGATTCACTGTGCAGCTTGTCCATTCAACCCCCTAAGCACGCCTTGCCCGGTCTTCGCTGTGCCCGGGATTCTTGACGTGGGACGTTGCGTCGGTTTCGGCGCAACGATGGGAGGGACGAGCATGACAACGGCAACGACCACCGATTTTCGCGGGACGATCGCCGACCTCAAGGAGCTGCGACCGCACCTTGCGTCGTCTCTCGAACGTCTGGACCTGCCCGAGGCTGGTTCCCACCGGCACACCCTGGGCCGTCTTCTGCGGGTGATGGAGACCTTTCCGGCGACGTCGCAGCATGCGATGCAGGCAGGGGTCCTCGCGAACATGTTCCGTGTCATCGCACGGGGCGACGCGCAGGACTACGAGGAGACGGCGCTGCTGTACCGCTCCGCGGGCCGGCGGATTGCCGACAGCCAGACCGAGTTCGACGACCTGGTCGGCGTCGCAGCCGGCCGGCCGTACACGACTGCGGCCATCATCCGGCTCTCCCGCAGCGAGCACATCAGGCAAGTCCTGGTCGACGCCGGGCGCGGCACCGTCGAGGCCGACCTGATCGCCACCCAGTGCTCCCAGACGGCGTTCTGGCTGTTGATGGCAGGCGTCGACGGAACGCACCCCGCACCGATCCCGATCGCGCCCGCGAACCTGCAACTGGTCGTCGAGAAGCGTGGCGTCGGTGTGTGGCGGGCGATCCTGGCCAACATCGCCGCCAACCCGTTCGGCCCCGACGCGGCTCGGCTGGCAGACCTGGCGTACGACGCCGGACTCCCATCCGTTGCGCAGGCGATCGAAGGTTGCACGCGGGTCTACCGCAAGCGGTTCGAGGAGAAGGAGCGACTCGAGGTCGCCCACGAGATCCGCCATCTCGTGTCGATCAGCGGCTGCAGCCAGCGGCGGTTCGCGAAGTACATCGGCACCTCGGCGCCGCGCCTGTCGACCTACGTCAACGGCTTGGTCACGCCGTCCGCGTCGATGATGTTGCGAATCCGGCGGTGCGCCTCCGACCTGGCACAGGCCGCGGCAGCCGACAACGGGCTGAAATCGGTGGGGTAGCAGCTCAGAACGAGCTCCTCCACTTACAACGTATAGCGCCTCGGGGGGCTTGCCGCAAGACCCTGGTCGTACCGGAGAATCCCCCGCCGTGACCAGTTTGTCGACCGCTGCATTCGCCCTACCCGACCACCTCTCCCCCAAGGCCGACCCGGCGTTGGTCGCCACCGACGAGCAGCACTTCGCTGCGATCGCACAGAGCCTCGACCAGACGATCGGCGACCTGTCCGACCGCCTCGATGCCGAGCGGAAGGCGCCCGGCGGCACCGGCCAGGAGGCGATGGACCGCGACAACGAGATCCATCGGCTGACCGCGCGCCTGCGCACGTTGCGGCGCTTCAGCCTGGACCTGTGCCTGGGCCGCGTCGTGAGTGCCGCGGACGGCGAGGCCGTGTACGTCGGACGCCTCGGCCTCACCGACAACGACGGCCGCCGGCTGCTGGTCGACTGGCGCTCCCCTGCCGCCGAGCCGTTCTTCGCGGCGACCCACGCCAACCCGATGGGCCTCGCCAGCCGCCGCCGCTACCGCTGGACCCAGGGCCGGATCAGCGACTACTGGGACGAGGTGTTCACCCCGGACGGCCTCGACGGGCACGCCGCTCTCGACGACCAGTCCGCGTTCATCGCGAGCCTCGGCAGCAGCCGGTCGCCGCGGATGCGCGACGTGCTCGGCACGATCCAGGCCGACCAGGACGCCATCATCCGGGCGGGCTCCCGCGGAGCCCTCGTCGTCGACGGCGGTCCGGGCACCGGCAAGACGGTCGTCGCGCTCCACCGTGCGGCGTACCTCCTCTACTCCGACCCGCGCCTGGGTCACCGCCGCGGCGGCGTGCTGTTCGTCGGGCCGCACCAGCCCTACCTGGCGTACGTCGCCGACGTGCTCCCGAGCCTCGGCGAGGAGGGCGTGCAGACCTGCACCGTGCGCGACCTGGTCGCCGAGGGTGCGTCCGCGGTGGTCGAGACGGATCCCGACGTCGCGCGCCTGAAGGCGTCGGCCGAGATGGTGACCGCGATCGAGCCCGCCGTCCGGCTGTACGAGGAGGCGCCCACGAAGGGCATGCTCGTGGAGACGCACTGGTCCGACGTCTGGCTCAGTGCGACCGACTGGGCCGAGGCGTTCGAAGCACCCGATCCCGGCACGCCGCACAACGAGGCGCGCGACCAGGTCTGGGAGGAGCTCGTCAGCATCCTGGTCGACAAGCACGACGACGAGGAGGTGGCACCCGACCTGCTCCGCCGGTCCCTCCAGCGCAACCGGGACCTGGCCGAGGCGTTCAACCGGGCGTGGCCGTTGATCGAGCCGACCGACCTGGTCGGCGACCTGTGGGAGGTGCCTGCCTACCTGCGCAGGTGCGCGCCCTGGCTCTCCCCGGACGAGGTCAGGTCGCTGCAGCGCCCCGATGGCCAGGCCTGGACGGTGTCCGACCTGCCCCTGCTGGACGCCGCCCGGCGACGGCTCGGTGACCCCGAGGCCTCGCGGCGCCGGCGTCGACAGGAGGCAGCAGTGGCTGCCCAACGGGAGGAGATGAACGAGGTCGTCGAGCACCTGATCGCAACCGACGACAGCGAGATGAAGGTGATGTCGATGCTGCGCGTCGAGGATGCGCAGAGCATCATCGTGGACGAGGCCGCACTGTCCGAGACCGACTCCGATCTCCTCGCTGGACCCTTCGCCCACATCGTCGTCGACGAGGCGCAGGAGCTGACGGACGCGGAGTGGCAGATGCTGCTCGGCCGGTGCCCGTCCCGGAGCCTCACCATCGTCGGCGACCGCGCCCAGGCCCGGCACGGCTTCACCGAGTCCTGGGAGGAACGGCTGGGCCGGATCGGGCTGGACCACGTCAACCTGGCGTCGCTGAGCATCAACTACCGGACGCCGGAAGAGGTGATGGCCGAGGCGGAGCCGGTCATCCGGGCAGTGCTGCCCGATGCCAACGTGCCGACGTCCATCCGCAGCACCGGCGTACCCGTCGTCCACGGATCCACGTCGCAGCGGGACGCGATCCTCGCCGACTGGCTGGCCGCGCATGCCGACGGCATCGCGTGCGTGATCGGCGACCCGACGTTCGCGGAGACCGCTCGGGTGCGCTCCTTGAGCCCGGAGAACGTGAAGGGGCTCGAGTTCGACCTGGTCGTCCTCGTCGACCCCGAGACGTTCGGGACGGGGATCGAAGGGGCCGTCGACCGCTACGTCGCGATGACCCGGGCAACCCAGCAGCTGGTCATCCTGACGACCTCGTGATCAGGCGGCCGGCCGGGCATGGCGCTGCAGCGCAGCGCCGAGTCGCGGGAGCGCCGCCTGGACGTGGGCGTCCGCCTTCCCGCGGAGCGCCTTGTAGACCTTCTTGATCGGCTCGCGGCCGCTCCCTGCGACCTTCGCATCCGTCACGGCGAGCAGCGACGCGGAGACCTCCGCACCGCGGTCCGCCAGGTAGCGGCCGAAGTCGGTGCCTCCCGACGACTCGAAGTCCGCCCAGTAGGGATCGAGCGCACGGGCGAAGTCGGGGAAGAGCTTCCTGAGCGCGCGCTCGGTGAGGTTGGGCACCACGCGGGAGGCGGCGGCGTACCCGGCCTTGATGGCGGCGCCGGACACGCCCTTCTTGGAGGCGACCTCCTGCTGGACCACCTCGACCAGGTCCTTGATCACGCCGGGTCGGACCTTCTTGGGCAGGAGCTGCTTCGACAACGTCATGGGAGCGAACCGTAGCGACTGATAGCGAACGAGGGATGACCGAGGTGTCGTCGGGTACCTGATCATCCTGGGTCGACGCGGTGTCGACGAGAGGGAACGGAGTAGGAACAGATGGTCATCCTCGGTGTCATTTTGCTCGTGATCGGGTTGCTTGCCAGCATCCCGGTCCTCACCACGATCGGCGCGATCCTCATCGTGGTCGGCCTGATCCTCAACCTGGTGCCGATCGGCGGCCAGCGCCGGCTGTACTACTAGCCGCACACGTCCAGCGCCGTCGGGCCCGACCATGTCGGGCCCGACGGCGCTGGTGTGCGTTGGTGGCGTCGGTCAGTCAGTCCAGGCAGAACTCGTTGCCCTCGGGGTCCTTCATCACGATGAAGCCGGCGCTCATCGGCGGCTCCGGCTCGAATCGCTTGATCCGCTCGGCACCGAGAGCCACCAGCCGGTCGCACTCCGTCTCGAGGGCGGCCATCCGCTCGTCGCCCTCCAGCCCGGGCGCCGCCCGGACATCGAGGTGGACCCGGTTCTTGGCGACCTTGTCCTCCGGGACCTGCTGGAAGAAGAGTCGCGGCCCGGCGCCGTCCGGGTCCTCGACGGCCGAGGCCGCGTTGCGTCGGTCCTCAGGCACGCCGGCGCGCTCGAGGAAGTCGTCCCACGCGGCCAACGGGTCGGCGTCGTCCGGCAGGTCGACGCCGGGTGGCCCCGGGTGGACGTAGCCGAGGACGTCGCGCCAGAAGGACGACAGTGCCCGCGGATCGTGTGCGTCGAAGGTGACCTGGATCTGACGGCTCATGACGCGATCCTTGCGCGCGCCACCGACAGTGCCCTCAGCCGCGGTACGGCGGCCTCAGCCCGCGGACCGTGTGCGCCCAGTCGAGCCGATCCAGGATGCCGGAGGTCTCGGCAGGCGTCGCGGCGTGAGTGATCCGGTCGGCGGTGGACACCCCGACGACACCGAACCGGAAGCTGACGTCCAGCTCAGGGAGGCCGGCCGCCTCGACCAGCGGCGTGCAGTCGGTCATCGCGCTGCACCGCTCACCGAGAGCGAGCCAATCCTCCAGATGCGGCTGGGCCGGGACCGTGAGCTGGACCTTGATGGCGGCGCTTCGGGTCACTTCGGCGTCACCCTGCTGGTCGAACATGAAGTTGCCCATCGAGTAGAAGATCGGCCGGCCCCGGTACGCCTCGCTGTTCTGGACCCAGTGGGCGTGGTCGCCGAGGACCGCGTCGGCGCCGGCGTCGATCATGCTGCGGTACAGATCGACCTTGATCCCGGTCTCGCGAGCGACGTACTCCAGCCCGCTGTGCGGGAGCGCGAGCACGGGCACCTTGTCCGACAGTCGTCCCATCCGCGCGATCGCCGCCGGCGGCGGGATCTCGAAGACGCCGTGGAACCCGCACAGCCCGACCGGCAGGTGGCCCGTCGTCGTCGAGCCCGAGGTGTCGGCCACCTTGACCTGCAGGCCGAGCACCGAGCAGACCCGGTCCAGCTTGTGGGATCCGGGTCCCCGAAGTATCCGATCCCGGCCTCGCGGAGCTTCCGTGCGTGTGGTGGCGATGCCGCTGGTTCCCTGATTGTCCGTGTGGTTGTTCGCCAGCGAGAACACCGAGAACCACTTGCTCGCCTCGTCGAGGTACACCGGATCGCAGTTGAAGGTCAGGAGCCGCTCCTGTTCGGCGATGCTCAAACGAACACCCGGCACGGTCGGGCACTCGAGCCCGGAGATCCACTCGTCGTACTCGCCACGATGCAGCTCGTGCAGGCGGCTGAACGGGTACGCGTAGCCCTTGCCGCTGCCCCGCGCCCACTGGTCGACGTACCTCCCCCAGAACGTGTTGCCACTCACCAGGATCCGGCTCCTGGCTCCGGTCGGCGCCGGCGGAGGTGTCGATGCCCGGGGAGCTGCACCTCCTCGGTGCGTGGCACGTCGTCAGCGCGATCCACGGGCGCAGCCGAGCACGCGGTCAGCGTCGCAGCGATCGCGATGAAGGTCGCCGAGAGGAACGAAGGTCGCACACTCTCTCGACGCCTGACGCGCCCGTTCGGTTGCCGCGACTACCCGGCGACGTACTCCGCCAGGTGCTCGCCGGTGAGCGTGGACTTCGCCGCGATCAGGTCCGCCGGTGTGCCTTCGAAGACGACCTTCCCGCCGTCGTGACCGGCGCCCGGACCGAGGTCGATGATCCAGTCCGCGTGCGCCATGACCGCCTGGTGGTGCTCGATCACGATCACCGACTTGCCCGAGTCGACCAGTCGGTCCAGCAGGCCCAGCAGGTTGTCGACGTCGGCGAGGTGGAGCCCGCTCGTCGGCTCGTCGAGGACGTAGACGCCGCCCTTGTCCGACAGGTGGGTGGCCAGCTTGAGACGCTGCCGCTCTCCCCCGGACAGGGTGTTGAGCGGCTGACCCAGCTTGACATAACCAAGCCCCACGTCCTCCAGTCGCGCCAGGATCGTCGCCGCGGCGGGAGTCTTGGCGTCGCCCGTGGCGAAGAACTCGTGCGCCTCCGCCACCGGCAGGTCGAGCACCTCGGCGATGTTGAGCCCGCCGAACCTCAGCTCCAGCACCTCCGCCTGGAACCGCTTGCCGCCGCAGTCCTCGCACACGGTCGCGACGGTCTCCATGAACCCCAGCTCGGTGTAGATCATCCCGTTGCCGTTGCACGACTCGCAGGCGCCCTCGGAGTTCGAGGAGAACAGGGCGGGCTTCACGCCGTTGGCCTTGGCGAACGCCTTGCGGATCGGCTCGAGCAGCCCGGTGTACGTCGCCGGGTTGCTGCGCCGGGAGCCCTTGATCGCCGACTGGTCGACGACCACGACGCCGGCGTCCTTGGCCACGCCGCCGTGGGCCAGCGAGCCGTGGATCAGCGAGCTCTTGCCGGAGCCGGCCACGCCGGTCACCACGCAGAGGACCCCGAGCGGTACGTCGACGTCGACGTCCTGGAGGTTGTGGGTGCTCGCGCCGCGGATCTCGATCGCGCCCGTCGCCGCGCGCACGGCCTCCTTGAGTCGGGCTCGGTGGTCGAGGTGGAGCCCGGTCAGGGTGCCACTCCCCCGCAGCCCCTTGACGGTGCCCTCGAAGCACACGGAGCCGCCCGCCGTACCGGCCTCCGGGCCGAGGTCGACGACGTGGTCGGCGATCTCGATGGTCTCGGGCTTGTGCTCGACGACCAGCACGGTGTTGCCCTTGTCCCGCAGGCTCAGCAGCAGCTTGTTCATCCGCTGGATGTCGTGCGGGTGGAGGCCGACGGTGGGCTCGTCGAAGACGTAGGTGACGTCGGTCAGCGCCGAGCCCAGGTGCCGGATCATCTTGGTGCGCTGGGCCTCGCCGCCCGACAGGCTGCCCGAGGGCCGGTCGAGCGACAGGTAGCCGAGACCGATCTCGACGAACGAGTCGAACAGGTGGAGCAGGTTGGCGACCAGCGGCGCGACTCCACGGTCGTCGATGCTGCGGATCCACTCCGCGGCGTCGTTGATCTGCATCGCGCACACGTCGGCGATGTTGATGCCCTTGATCGTCGACGACCGGGCGGACTCGTTGAGCCGGGTGCCGTCGCAGTTCGGGCAGTTGGCGAACACGGCAGCGCGCTCGACGAACGCCCTGATGTGGGGCTGGAGCGAGTCGACGTCCTTGCTGAACATCGACTTGCGGATCTTCGGGATCAGCCCTTCGTAGGTGATGTTGATCTTCTCGACCTTCACCTTGCGGGTGTCGCCGTAGAGCAGGTCGTTGCGCTGCGCGTCCGTGAGGTCCTTGATCGGTACGTCGGCCGGCACGACCTCCTTGTACGGCGCCACCATCCACCCGTCCGCGGTGTAGCCGGGGACCAGGATCGCGCCCTCGACCAGCGACTTGGACTCGTCGATGATCTCGGTCAGGTCGAGGTCGGAGGTGGTGCCGCGGCCCTCGCACTCGGCACACATGCCGCCGAGGTAGATCGCCTGGCGGACGACGTTCTTCTCGACCTTCCCGCCCGCCTTCTCGGTGGACATGACACCGCTCGCCTTGCGGGTGGGCACGTTGAAGGAGAACGCCGTCGGCGGCCCGATGTACGGCGTCCCGAGCCGGCTGAACAGCACCCGGAGCATCGCGTTGGCGTCGGTCACGGTGCCGACCGTCGACCGCGCGTTGGCGCCCATCCGCTCCTGGTCGACGACGATCGCCGGCGTGATGCCTTCGAGTACGTCGTAGTCCGCGCGGTTGAGCGACGGCATGAACCCCTGCACGAAGGTGGAGTAGGTCTCGTTGATCAGCCGCTGTGACTCGGCCGCGATGGTGCCGAAGACCAGCGAGCTCTTGCCCGAGCCGGAGACGCCGGTGAAGACGGTGAGCCGCCGTTTCGGGAGCTCGACGTTGACGTCCTTGAGGTTGTTCTCGCGGGCGCCTTGGACGCGGATCAGGTCGTGGTTGTCAGCCGAGGGGGTCGCCATGGGGTCAATCCCTATCAGGAGGTCGGTCGGGCGGTTCAGCTCGCCTGCTGGATCCGGAGCTCGTTGCCGGCCGGGTCACGGAACGCGCAGTCGCGCACGCCGTACGGCTGGTCCATCGGCTCCTGGATGACCTCTGCACCGCGACCCTGGAGCGTGTCGAAGGTGTCGTCGACGTCGGTCGTCGCCAGGTTGACCCCGAAGTAGGTGCCCTTGGCCATCAGCTCGAGCAGCATCCGGCGCTCGTCGTCGGTCAGACCGGGCGTGGCGGCCGGCGGGTGCAGCACGATGTTGGTGTCCGGCTGGCCGGCGGGACCGACGGTGATCCAGCGCATCCCTTCGTAGCCGACGTCGTTGCGCACCTCGAAGCCGAGGACGTCACGGAAGAACGCGAGGGACTCGTCAGGGTCCGAGTGCGGGAGGAAGCTGGCGTTGATCTTGATTTCCATGGGCGTCACGTTAGTGGCGCCTCCGGAGCCGTTGCTTCTCGATTCCTGATCAGTGCTTGCGCACGCCCACGATGACCAACGCGACGCCCAGGCCGGCGATGACCGGCCCGGCGACCGCCCAGAAGTCGACGCCGGACATCGCGCTGCCGCCGATGTAGCCCAGCCCTTGCAGGGTGAACAACGAGCCGGCCAGGAGCATCACGATGCCGACGATCACGGCGACAGGGGTGCGCATGGGGCGAGTCAACCACGGTCCCGGGGCGTCGCCGTACGGCATCATGCGCGGGTGGCAAACTTCCGGACTTCAACCTGGGCATCTACCTCAACGGGCTGAGCCAAGGCCTGCGTCCGCATGGACCGGGTGCGGGACTACGTCGCCGGCGGTCGACGAGCACACCCATGGGCGAACGTCAGTGCCTTCCACCGGTGGGAGGCGGCCAGCGCACCTCTGCGCTGATCCAGGCCTCACTGCGCTCCCAGAGCTCCGCGGCCAGCTCGGGCGTGACCACCTTCGACGGCTTCTTCTCGCGTTGGTTGTCGTAGTAGAGGCCGGTCTGGTCGGCCACGTCGGGCGACGTGGCGCAGTAGAGCGAAGTGCGCGCACCCTGCTCGGTCGACTTCATGAACAGCTTCATCGCCTGGCGGAGCCCGAACGGCACCTCGCGCCACACGTCCGACGCGATCGTGCCCGGGTGGAGGGAGTACGTCGTCACGCCGGTCCCCTCGAGCTGCCGGCCGAGCTCCTGCGCGTGCAGCACGTTGGCCAGCTTGGAGACGCAGTACTCGTCGAAGGCCGTGCGGGTGACCGTCGTCCGCCGTACGGCGTCCCAGTCGATGCCCTTCGGGCGGAAGTGACCGGTGCTGGCGACGTTGACGATCCGGCCCGGTCCGCTGGCGACGATGTGGTCGCGCAGGAGCTCGGTGAAGTAGAAGGTCCCGACGTGGTTGGTGCCGAAGGCCAGCTCGAACCCGCTCTTGGTCATGCCGCGCGCGCCCGCCAGGCCGGCGTTGTTGATCAGCACGTGCAGCGGCTCGCCACTCGCGAGGAAGGTCTCGGCGGCGGTCCGCACGGACTCCAGGTCGCCCAGGTCGAGGGCGACGAAGTCGAGGTCGGCGTTGCCGGTGCCGTCGGCGATCTCCTTCATCGCGGCGCGCGTCTTCTCCTCCGAGCGGCCCGCCAGCACGACGCGCGCCCCGCGGCCGGCCAGCCCGCGTGCGGTCTCCTTGCCGATGCCGGAGTTGGCGCCTGTCACCAGGAATGTGCGTCCGTTGAGGTCGGTCATGCAGGCCATCGTTCCAGCGCTGCCGTCCGGTGTCGTCCGACCACGGTCGGACCCCGCTGTGAGTCAGGCCACGCCCGGGTCGCGCTGCGCCGCGACGGGATTGCGCACCGGGCGGGTCACCTTCTTCGCCACGCAGGCGATCATCCCCTCGGTCGACCGGTCGGGATCACTGCGGTAGACGCTCGGCGACACCCCGACCAGCTCGGTGAACCGGGTGCTGAAGGTGCCCAGGGACGAGCAGCCGACGGCGAAGCAGACATCGGTCACGCTCAGGTCACCGCGGCGCAGCAGGGTCATGGCGCGCTCGATGCGCCGGGTCATCAGGTAGGAGTACGGCGGCTCGCCGTAGGCCTCGCGGAACTGCCGGCTGAGGTGGCCGGCCGACATCCCGACGCCCGCCGCGAGCGCGGCGACGTCGAGCGGCTGGTCGTACTCGCGGTCCATCCGGTCCTTGACCCGCCTCAGCAGCGCCAGGTCGCGCAAGCGCTGCTCGTCGGCCGGTCGGCTGCTCATGGCTCAGATCGTGCCATGCGCGCCCACCCAGTCGACCCTAGTCGACGAGGTACTGGTCCGCCCACGCCGAGATGATCCGGCCCGCCCGCTGTCCCTGACCGCGCTTCGTGAGCAGGTGGTCGGAGCCCTCGAGCGAGACGAAGCTGCGCGGATGGCGAGCGGTTCGGAAGATCTCGCTCGCGTTGGCGATCCCCACGGTGTTGTCGGTCGGCGAGTGCATCACCAGCAGCGGCCGGTGGAGCGAGCTGATCGCCTCGCGAAGGTCGGCCTGGCGCATGTCCTCGACGAACGACCGCCGCAGCGTCAGCGCCCGGCCGCCGACCAGCCACTCGGCGTGGCCGTCCTCGAGCACCCGGTCGACGAGCGCGTCGTACTGGTTCTCGGCGTGGCCGGGGTCGATGGGCGCACCGATGCTCACGACCGCCCGTACGTCGGTGGCGCCGGCCGTGGCCAACGCCGCGGCGCCGCCGAGCGAGTGCCCGACCAGCAGGTCCACAGGGGTACCGCGCTCGGCCATGAACCGGATGGCCTCGATCGTGTCGGCGACCTTCTGGGTGAACGAGCCGTCGCCCCAGTCTCCGTCGGAGTCGGCGAGGCCCAGGTTGTCGTAGCGCAGCATCCCGATGCCGTCGCTCGCGAGCTGCTTGCAGATCCGTGCCGCCGCCGGACAGTCCTTGCCGAGCGTGAGCCCGTGGACGAACACCCCCCAGCCGCGGACCGGCTCGGCGGGCTCGTCGACGAGACCTGCGAGCAGCGGACCGGTGCTGCTGGGGAACCGGACACGGGTGGCCATGTCCGGAGGTTACTGCGCGGCAGCGTGGCGCAAGGCGGCGAAGCCGCATCGTGTGGCGCCCCTAGGCCGAGCGGAGCGAGTGCCCGGGCGGTGCCGCACGATCTGCGACACGCTCGCGCAATTCAAAACCTAGCTCGCCTCGAGCCAGGACCCGGTTCGCGAGATCACCACGCGCCGGTGCAGATCGCACATGCCGTGATCGGTGACCGACTCCCGGTCGCAGGTCGGGAACCCGCAGCCGGCTGCCAGTCCGTTCGGCCCACCGGCCGGCCCTGCGTCGTACGACGATCCTGTCCCCATGATTGCCTCCCCCAGTAGTTGGATAGTTCATGCTCGCTGATCGCGGTCCCAAACCTCGACGGGCGCTCGTCCACAGTCGGCTGGTCACGATGGGCTACGTCACGCCGCTTGGACGGGCACCACGCTGGTGCGGTTCCGGCCCTCACGCTTGGCCCGGTAGAGCGCGCGGTCCGCGGCGGCGAGCACCGACACGAACTCCTGCGGTTCCGCGGCGAGTACGGCGGCCACACCGATGCTGATCGTCACCGGTTTCGCCGAGGGGATCGGCGCGCCCGACACCGCGCCGCGGATCCGTTCGGCGATGCCGCCGGCATCGTCGGCCGCGACGTCCGGCAGGAACACGCAGAACTCCTCGCCTCCGAACCGCCCGAAGAGGTCGCCCGGCCGCAGCTCTGCCCGGATCGCCTCGGCGACCACGGTCAGCGCGTCGTCGCCGACCAGGTGGCCCCAGGTCTCGTTGAACTCCCTGAAGTGGTCGAGGTCGGCGAACAGCACGCACCACGGGCGCCCACGCCGCTCGCAGCGGTCGGCGGCAGCGATGGCCAGCCGCCGCCATGACACGAACCGGAGCGCGCTGGTCTTGTCGTCGTGATCGGCCCGCTCGCGCAGCGGCTCGTGCAGCGCCGCCTGCTGGGTCACCAGGAAGACGGGCGCGAGCAGCAGCACGAACCAACCACCGCCGGTCCAGATCGCCGCGGAGAGCCCGCCGACGAAGAGCACGCCCGCCTCGGTGAGGTAGAACGACGACGTGCCGAGCGTGTGACGGAGCCAGGCCTCGTCCGCCGCGTGGTTGAGATAGGCGCTGCCGTGGAAGAGCACGGTCTCGATCACCAGGAAGGCAGCAGCCGCCACCAGCACCGCGAGCAGACCGGCCGCGCCGTTGCCGTCCATCAGGTTGGGTTCGGCACCCATCACCGCGCGGGCCGCGATCGACGCGCCCAGCCCGGCGAGCACGACGTACGCCGCCGAACCGATCCACTTCCAGGGCGTCACCCGTAGGCCCCGCCAGCGCGCGTGGGCGTAGGTCAGCGCGACGACGGGCACGAGCCACCAGGTCGGCAGCAGCAGCGCGCTGGCGAACGCCCATGCCGACAATCCCTTGTGGGGCCGTTGGCTCTCGGACGCGCCGCGCTCGAGGAGCCGGCCCATCTCGACGTTGAGGATCGACAGGCCGACCAGGAACGCGGCGGTCAACGTGTCGTTGCCGGCCGTGCGCTCGGGTCCGAGGGGCGCCAGGACAAGAGGCAGCGCGAGAGCTCCGACGACCGCGGCCGTCACCCACAGCCGACAGGCCCACGTCGTCCGCAGGAATGCCCAGTCCAACCGGACGCCTCGCGGACGCGCGGGTAGACGGTCGATGACAACCATCGCTCTCTCCCAGTCCCCCGACCGCGGTTCCCCGCCGCGGTCACGATGTCCCTTGGTCGAAGGTACGCGCCAGCCCCGGCCACCGTCCGGAGAACCCGAGATTCTTATCGGATCCGATCGAACAGCACGTCGAGGTCGCGCTCGGCGTAGAGCCGGTGCTGCCACTCCTCGTTGAGGACGACGAGCAGCGGCTCCGAGAACGGCAGCTCCTCCGACGGCGGCCAGCTGTCGCCAGGTGGCGGCGTGATCACCGACGCGAGCCGCTCGTCGGTCAGCCCACCGATCACGCCGGCGACCAGCGCCCGACGCTCCTCGCGGAGGGCCAGCACGGTGTCGAGGTCGGGCCGGACCTCTCTGTCCCGCGGGATCCCCGGTTTGTCGGGCATCCCGTCCCAGGGCAGGTCGAGTGGATGCCAGGGGCTGAGCTCGCCGAGGAGACCCCGACCCACCCACGCCGCGCTCGCGAACGAGAGGTGCCGCAGGGTCTCGATGAACGACCACTCCCCGTCGACGCTCTCGTGCAGCATCTCGGGCGGCAGGCCCCGAGCGCGCTCGATGGTGCCGGCCCAGAGCAGCCCCAGGATCTCCCACGCCTCGGCGAAGCCGGCGGCCGTCGTGGGCCGCATCTTGGGGCGCTGCGGGTAGCGGCGGTTGAGCTCCGCATCGATCAGGGGCACGACATCGACGCCGTTGATCCGCACGTTGCTGACCTCGCCGTTGATCTCGACGTCGTCGAGGATCGCCTCGTTGATCCGCATGCCGCTCAGGATCGCGTCGCGGATCCTGACGTCGTTGAGGTAGGTGTCGGTGAACGTCGACCCGCGCAGGTCGACGCTCTCGAACCGGGATCCGCTGAGGTCCTGATACCCGTCCATGCGCAGAGCCTGCCACCGTCCGCCGACACCGGCCATGGTCGCGCTCTGGTCAATTCGGGTCATGCAGAAAACCCCGACAGTGCGGACTCCTCGCGTTCCCCAGTGAGCTGCAGGACGCGAGTCCTACTGTCGGTGGGACCAGGAAAACTCAAGGGTTCAGCGATGACTCAGAACCCCGGAACCGGTCTTCCTGAGCACGACGTCGTATCACCAGCACCGGGGAGCGATCCGTAGGAGAGGAGGTGCCGAAAATGTGGACTGAAACACTCACGATGACCGACGTGGAGCACCTGTCGCACGACCTGCCGTGCCTGAGCTGCGGACACGGCATCCACACCTTCCTCCCGTGCGGTGACGGCTGCGACTGCCCGCCCGTCGTGCTGCCCGGCCAGGCCGCCTGAGCCGTCGGCCGACATGCACGAGGCACGCCCTCAGATGTGGGAACCTGACGATGTGACGAAACGTCCCATCGGCATGAAAACCATCCTGCTGGCTACGGCCGCACTGCTCGCGGTGACTCTTGCCGGCTGCGGCGACGAGGACCCCACCACCATGGCCAACGACGAACCCGCCGGACTCTCCGCCAAGGACCTGGACGGCCGGGCGTTCGCGTCCGTGCGGGTCGACGGTCACCAGCTGGTCAAGGACACCCAGATCCGGCTCGGGTTCGCCGGCGACGAGGTGCAGGCCGATGCCGGCTGCAACCACCTCTTCGGCACGATGGCGCTCGACGGCGGCACCCTGGCCGCCAGCAACATCGGCGGCACGGAGATGGGCTGCCCGGACGGACTCAACGACCAGGACGCCTGGCTCTCGGAGTTCCTCTCGGCCGGTCCCGAGGTGGTCCTCGACGGCGACACGCTCACGCTGACGAAGGACGACGTCGTGATCGAGCTCGTCGAGCAGGACGTGCCCGACGTGGACGAGGGCGACGGTGACGAGCCGACGTCGAACGACGGCGACAGCGTGGTCGGCAGCGGCTAGGTCGCGGCCATCGCTGAGCGGGACTACGGCTGCAGCAGCACCTTGATCGCACGCCGCTCGTCCATCGCCCGGTAGGCCTCCGGCGCTTCCGCGAGCGGGAGGGTCAGGTCGAAGACCCGGCCGGGCTCGATCCGTCCGGAGACGACGAGGTCCAACAGGTCCGGGAGGTAGCGCCGGACCGGCGCGATGCCGCCGCGCAGCCCGACGTTCTTCTGGAACATCTTCCCGACGGGCAGCTCGACGCCGTGCGGGACACCCACGAACCCCACCATGGCGCCGGGACGGGCGACCGCGAACGCCGTACCCATCGAGTCGTCGGTGCCGACGCACTCGAGGACCGCGTCCGCCCCCACTCCCCCGGTGATCTCCTTGACCGCCTGGGCGCCCTCGCGGCCGCGCTCGGCGACGATGTGGGTCGCGCCGAACGCGGTGGCGAGCTGCTGCCGGCTCTCGTGGCGGGACATGGCGATGATCGTCTCGGCGCCCATCACCGACGCGGCGAGCACGCCGCACAGGCCCACCGCGCCGTCGCCGACCACGACGACCGATCCGCCGGCCGTGACACCGGCCGACACCGCGGCGTGCCAGCCGGTCGGCATCACGTCGGACAGCGCGAGCAGCGACGGGATGAGGGCCGGGTCGGGCACCCCGTCGGTGGCGACCAGGCTGCCGTCGGCCTGGCCGACGCGGGCGTACTCTCCCTGACCGCTCGACGTCATCCCGAGGTTGTCGCACGCGGACTGCACACCGGCCAGGCAGTGCGGGCAGGTGTTGTCGCACGTGCAGAACGGGACGATCACGAAGTCACCGGGCCGGAAGTCCTTGACGTCGGCACCGACCTCCTCCACGACGCCGATGCACTCGTGGCCGATGGTGGATCCGGCCTGGATCGGGTTCTCCCCGCGGTACGGCCAGAGGTCGGAACCGCAGACGCAGCCCGCGGTCACCTTGACGATGGCGTCCGTGGGGCGCTTGATCGAGGGATCGGGCACCTCCTCGACGCGGATGTCACCGGGGCCGTGGATCGTGGTGGCACGCATGACGGCCATCCTGCCGTACCGGTGGCAACACGCTCGCTCACGCCGGGTCGGTTGGCGTTATCTCACATGTGAGTTACCGTCGTGGACATGACGGTCTCCCCTCATGTCGAGAGCGAATCCGACTACGGCGCCGACTACAGCGCCGACTACAAGGGTCGGATCGGCAACCTGATCCGCGACGCGCGCAAGCACCGTGGTCTCACCCAGAGCCAGCTCGCCGAGCGCCTCGCGACGAGTCAGAGCGCGATCAACCGGATCGAGAAGGGCCACCAGAACCTCTCCCTCGAGATGCTGGCCCGGATCGGCTCGGCCCTCGACTCGGAGATCGTCGCCCTCGGCGCCGGCCCGACCCACCTCCGGGTGAAGGGCCCCACGACCCTGTCCGGGACCATCGACGTCAAGACCTCGAAGAACGCCGGCGTCGCACTGCTCTGCGCCTCCCTCCTCAACCGTGGTCGCACCACGCTCCGGAAGGTCGCCCGGATCGAGGAGGTCAACCGGCTGCTCGAGGTGCTCGGCAGCCTCGGTGTCCAGACCCGGTGGATCAACGCCGAGAACGACCTCGAGATCATCCCGCCGAAGGAGCTCGACCTCAGCCGCATCGACGAGGTGGCCGCGCGTCGTACCCGCTCGGTGCTGATGTTCCTGGGCCCGCTGCTCCACCGCGCGGACACGTTCGAGCTCCCCTACGCCGGTGGCTGCAACCTCGGCACCCGCACGGTCGAGCCGCACATGTCGGCGCTGCGCCCGTTCGGGCTCGAGGTCAAGGCGACCGACGGCTGGTACCACGGCCAGGTCAACCGGGCGATCGTTCCCGGACGACCGATCGTGCTCACCGAGCGCGGCGACACCGTGACCGAGAACGCGCTGATGGCCGCGGCGCTGCACCCCGGCACCACCGTCATCCGCAACGCATCCTCCAACTACATGGTCCAGGACCTGTGCTTCTACCTGCAGCTGCTCGGCGTCGGCGTCGAGGGCATCGGTACGACGACGCTGACCATCACCGGACAGTCGGTCATCGACGTGGACGTCGACTACGCGCCGAGCGAGGACCCGATCGAGGCGATGTCCCTGCTCGCCGCGGCGATCGTCACGAAGTCGGAGATCACCGTACGGCGCGCGCCGATCGAGTTCCTCGAGATCGAGCTCGCCATGCTGGAGGAGATGGGCTTCCGCTACGAGCGCTCCGAGGAGTACCTCGCCGCCAACGGCCACACCCGCCTGGTCGACCTCCGAACCCTCCCGTCCGACCTGGTCGCTCCCCGGGACAAGATCCACCCGATGCCGTTCCCCGGCCTCAACATCGACAACCTGCCGTTCTTCGCCGTCATCGCGGCGGTCGCGGAGGGCCAGACCTACATCCACGACTGGGTCTACGACAACCGGGCGATCTACCTCACCGACCTCAACAAGCTCGGCGGCCGGGTCAGCCTGCTCGACCCGCACCGGCTGATGATCGAGGGCCCGACGTCGTGGACCGGCGCCGAGCTGATGTGCCCGCCGGCGCTCCGGCCGGCCGTGGTCGTGCTGCTGGCGATGCTGGCGAGCAAGGGCACGTCGGTCCTGCGCGGGACCTACGTGATCCACCGGGGCTACGAGGACCTCGCCGAGCGGCTGAGCTCGCTCGGAGCCGACATCGAGACCTTCCGCGACATCTGAGCGCCCCGCTGCCGAGCTTGCGAGGCAGCGGAATCAGCGCCAGATCGAGTAGCGCCACGACCGAGCTCGCGAGGGCGTGACGCGCGTATCGAGATCCATTTGCAAAGGTCACGGCATGAGCTACCTGGAGAAGGGGCGGGTTCTTGCGTTCGCCCACCGGGGCGGTGCCTACCACCCCGAGATCGAGGGTCTCGAGAACACGCTCGCGGCGTTCCGGCACGCGGTGGCGCTGGGCTACACCTACCTCGAGACCGACGTCCACGTCACCAAGGACGGCACGCTGCTGGCGTTCCACGACGACGTTCTCGACCGGGTGACCGACCGGATGGGCGCCGTCGCCGACCTGACCCTCGCCGAGATCCGGGAGGCGCGGATCGGGGGCAGGGAGCAGATCCCGACGTTCGGGCAGCTGCTCGAGGCGTTTCCCGACGCCCTGTTCAACATCGACATCAAGGGCGCGGGCGCAGCCGCAGCGCTGGCGGACCTGATCCGGGAGCACGATCTCTGGGACCGGGTCCTCGTCGGCTCGTTCTCACCCGCCCGGATCCGGGAGTTCCGCCGGCTCACCGAAGGTCGGGTCCCGACCGCGGCGCACCCGTGGGAGATCCTCGCCTTCCGGTTCCTGCCGAGCGCCCGCCTTGCCGATCGGCTCGCCGGGCGTGACTTCGCCGCGTTCCAGATCCCGCACCGGCGGCTCCGGCTGCGCGTCGTGACGCCCGGCCTGGTGCGTCGCGCCCACGCCGCCGGCAAGCAGGTGCACGTCTGGACCGTCGACGACCCGGACGAGATGCGGTTGCTGCTCGACCGTGGGGTCGACGGTCTCTTCACGGACCGGACCGACCTGCTCAAGGATGTGCTCGTGGCCAGGGGGCAGTGGCAGTAGTCTCCGGGCGGGAGGGAGCCCCATGGACAGCACGTCTTCGATCGCCGATCTCGGGCCGCTGAACCGCGCCCGCGAGCAGAAGGCCTGGTTCTTCTACGACTGGGCCAACTCGGCGTTCGCGACCACGATCGCCGGCGTCCTGTTCGCGCCGTACCTGATCACCGTCGCCGAGCGCTCCGCCTGCGGGTTCGTCGGCGACGACGACCGCGAGTGCAACGCGACGGTGAGCCTGCTCGGCATCGACATGGCACCGGGATCGCTGCCGTCGTACGTCATCGCCTTCTCGACGATCCTCGGCGCGCTCCTCTATCCGCTGATCGGCGCGATGGCCGACCGCACGGCCCGCAAGACCGACATGCTCGGCGCCTTCGCCTGGACCGGCGCCGGGGCGGCCGGCCCTGCTGTTCTTCCTCAGCGGTGACCACTGGCTGTTCGGCAGCATCGTGTTCATCGTCGCCAACCTCGCGTTCGGTGCGTCGATCGTGGTCAGCGACTCGCTCCTCAACCTCATCTCCACGGAGCAGGAACGCGACCGGGTGTCGTCGGTCGGTTGGGCCTACGGGTACGCCGGCGGCGGCTTGCTCCTGGCGCTGAACTTCGGCCTGGTGACCTTCCACGACTCCGTCGGCCTCAGCACCGAGATGGCGGTCCGGATCAGCCTGCTGTCCGGGGCGGTGTGGTGGGCAGCCTTCACCTTGATCCCCGTGCGCGGCATCCGGGACAAGCCGCCGAAGGCCGTGGAGGACGCCTCCGGAGGGCTGCTGTCGCGCTCCTTCGGGCAGCTCCTGGCGACGCTCAAGGAGCTGCGCGGCTATCCGGTAGCGCTGACCTTCCTGCTCGCCTACCTGTTCTTCAACGACGGCATCCAGACGGTGATCGCGTCGGCAGCGGTCTTCGGTGAGAAGGAGCTCGGGTTCGAGACGGGCACCGTCCTCGGGACCTACCTGCTGGTGCAGTTCGTCGCGGTCGGCGGTGCCATCGCGTTCGGCCGGGCGGCAGCCAAGGTCGGGGCCAAGCGAGTGATCCTGGTCGGGCTGGCGATCTGGATGGTGATCGTGACGGTCGCGCTGTTCGTGCCGGAGGAGAACCTGGTCGCGTTCCTGCTCCTGGCGGTCGCGATCGGGATCGTCCTCGGCGGCACCCAGGCCCTCGCGCGGTCGTACTTCTCGCTCTTCATCCCACGGGGCAAGGAGGCCGAGTACTTCAGCCTCTACCACGCGATGGACCGTGGTACGTCGTGGTTCGGAGCCGTGACCTTCGGTCTCGTGCACCAGTTCACCGGGTCCTACCGGCCGGCGATCTTCGCGCTCATCTTCTTCTTCGCCATCGGCGGCGCTGCTGCTGCTCCGGGTCGACACCGAGCGCGGCATCCGGGACGCGGGGAACGACCGCCCCGCGATTGTCTGATTTCGTCGCCGATGGCCGAGGATTGTTGAGGATGAAACCTTTTCACTCCGGGTAGCGTTGAATTAGTAGCGGTTGCGTCGGTCATCAGCGCTCGGGGAGATCCCCCGGCGACCACGCGGCCGGACCCAGCCAGCAGCAGGGTCAGGACATGGAGGAACAACATGGCGGAGCGCACCTTGCGAGGCGCACGACTGGGTGGCCAGTCGTTCGAGGACGAGCGCGGGATCGAGTTCGCGGCTCGCCAGCAGGTTGGTTACCTCTGCCCCCATGGGCACGCGTTCGAGATCACGATGTCGATCGAGGCCGACGTCCCCGCTATCTGGGAGTGCCCGCGCTGCGGCGCGGAAGCCGAGAGCACGGCTGGCATCGAGCGGATGCGAAGGTCGAGAAGCCGCAGCGCACCCACTGGGACATGCTGCTCGAGCGGCGCTCCGAGAAGGAGCTCGAGGACATCCTGACCGAGCGGCTCGAGCTGCTCCGCGGCGGCGAGATCGGTCCCGCCCACCTGCACCGCACCGGCCGCAAGCGCAAGGCCGCCAAGCGCCTGAGGACCCGAGGAGCCCGCTCCTAGTCCTCGACGACCTCGCCCCGGACGACGGTGTCCCCTGCCGTCGGGCCGTGGCCGGAAGTCCGCACCGGGCCTGTCCGGCTGACCGCGACCGCGGTCAGCCGCGAGGCGACGTACGCCGACAGCACGCGCCGGAAGATCGGCCGGGTGAACGGCAGGACCAACAAGAAGCCCACGACGTCGGTGACGAAGCCCGGCGTCAGCAGCAGCGTGCCGCCGATCAGGATCAGCGCGCCGTCGGCCAGCTCCTTGGCCGGCGGTCGATAGCTGTTGAGCGCGGTCTGCAGCGCCTGCCAGGCTCGACGTCCCTCCCGCTTGATCAGCCAGGCGCCGATCATGCTGTCGAGGATCAGCAGTCCGATCGTCCACCACGCGCCGATGGCCTTCCCGACCTGGATCACGAAGTAGATCTCGACCAGCGGCACGACCACGAACGCGACGAACAGCATCAGCGGCATCCAACGGCGCCGGCGCCTCGTCGTACTCACCGCTTCAGATTACGGCGTGGGACCAACTCGCGCCTCGGTCGTCGACCGGCGCTTGCGCACCTGGTCCCAGCGCTCGCGGAGGCCCCACAGGGTGATCCGCTTGAGCGACTCGACGGCGACCTGCCCGCTCATCTTCGACTCGCCCCGCACCCGCTCGATGAACTCGATCGGCACCTCGCGCACGACCAGGCCGGCGCGTAGGCAGCGGGTGACCAGATCGGTCTGGAAGACGTAGCCGGTCGATCGGCACGGACGCCAGGTCGATCTTCTCCAGGGCCTCGCGCCGGAACACGCCGGAAGCCGGCGGTGGCGTCGTGGACGTCGATCCCGAGCAGCAGCCGGACGTAGAGGTTGCCGCCCGCGTGAGAGCGCCTCGCGGCGTCGCGGCCAGTTGACGACGCTGCCACCGCGGCACCCACCGCGCGCCGATCACCAGGTCGGCCGAAGGCAAGGCGTCCAGCAACCGGTGCAGCTGCTCGGGCTGGTGGGACCCGTCCGCGTCCATCTCACCGATCACGTCGTACCCGGCCGAGAGCGCCCACGCGAAGCCCGCCAGGTAGGCCGCACCGAGGCCGCCCTTCGCGGTCCGGTGCAGGACGTGGACCTGGGCGTCATCGGCGGCCAGGCCGTCGGCGATGTCCCCGGTGCCGTCGGGTGAGTTGTCGTCGACGACGAGTACGTCGACACCGGGCTGCGCACGCCGCATCCGGCCGACGATCCAGGCCAGGTTGGCCGCTTCGTCGTACGTCGGGATCACGATGACCACGCGGCCCAGCCCGGCGATCCGGTCGCCGTTCGGGGTCTCAGCTTCAGCCAACAGGAGCCTCACTCGGACTCGGGGACGTCTCGGGCTCGGACGGGTCGTCGGCGGCCGGCGGGGACTCCGTCTGTTCCCGCTGTCGACGGTACGCGATCCCGCCCAGCAAGAAGCCGAGGATCGACAGGCCGGCGAACACCCTCGACGGCCACACCCCGAGTCGGATCGCGGGCGTCAGCTCGGTGCTGAGTCCGACCCGCTCCACGAGCACCGCCGTCGTCCGTGGGTCGGCCGACGCCACCACGGTGCCGTCAGGGGCGATCACGCCGGTGATGCCGTTCGTCGCCGCCACGACCAGCCACCGCCCGGACTCGATCGCCCGGAGCCGGGTGATGGCGAACTGCTGGTCGATCTGGTCGGTGAAGATGAAGCTCGCGTTGCTGGTCTGGACGGTCATCAGCTCGGCGCCCTCCTGCAGCTGGTCGCGCGCCACGTCGTCGTAGGCGACGTCGAAGCAGATGGCGTCGGCGACCTCGATCCCGGCCACCTGGATCGGGCTGGTGCGGGTGCCGCTCTTCATGTCCCGGCCGATCGCACGGAGGGCACCGAAGTTGGGGTCCCAGTAGCGGCGGAACGGGATGTACTCGCCGTAGGCGACGGGGTGCTGCTTGGTGTAGCGGTCCCCCGGCCCGGTGACGGGATCCCACACGATGCCCTGGTTGAGGACGTGCTCGTCGCCGTCGTCGACCAGTCCACCGATCATCACCGGGACGCCGATCGCGGAGACCGCCTCGCGGATGCCGGCGTTGACCTCGCTGTCGAGGAACGGGTCGACCGCGGTGGAGTTCTCCGGCCAGAGCACGAAGTCGGGGTCGGACGCCGTCCTCCGCGCAGGCCGATCGTCGCGTCGACGTGGTTGCGAGTGACGCCGCGGTGGTCGTAGAGGATGTCGTTGGCGGGCCCGGGCAGGTTGCCCTGCACGGCCGCCACGACCGCCGAACCCGTCTCGTCGGCCTCGTACGGCGCCACTCCGGGGACCACGAGCACCGCGAGGACGGCGACCGCTCCCCCGAGCGCGAGCCGTCGCGAGGGACGCACCGCCGAGCCGGCGCGTGGCAGCCAGGTCTCGACGCCGGCCGCCAGCAGGAACCCGACCAGCGCGAGCAGGAAGGACAGCCCGGTCATGCCGACGTACGCGAGGGCAGGGGCGACCGGGGTGTCCACGACCGCGAAGGCGAGCCGTCCCCAGGGCATGCCGCTGAACGGCCACCCGCTCCGGAGCCCGTCCACGGCCGTCCACGTCGCTGCGAGCCAGACCGGCCAGGCCGGCAGCCGGCGGACGAGGGGTACGGCGAGCCCGATCAGCCCGTAGAACAGCGCCTCGATCGTGGACAGCGCCACCCACGCGTCGGTCCCGATGGAGGTCCGCATCCAGTAGATGTGGGTGAAGTAGAACGCCACCCCGAACACCAGGCCCACCAGCCCGGACCGCCAGAACGGGAGATCGCGGGTCGCGAGCGCGAAGGCGGCGACGCCGATAGGGACGAGGTAGGCGATGGCGATCGGCTCGAAGGAGGCCGCCAGGGCCAGGCCGCCCGCGACGGCGATCAGGAGGCGGGCGAGCCAGGACCAGCGGTGAACGCGAGCCGCGAAGCCACCGCAAACCGCGACCGTCAACTGCGGCCCGGCAGCGTGGCGCGCGGGCGAAGCCCGCACGGGTGCAGCCCGCGGCCGAGCGAAGCGATGGGCCGTGCGGCAAGCGCGTGGCGACACGCTCGGCCAATGGATGACGGAAGGGTCGTACCCACCTTCGGACCACCCCGAATTCCGACCGGCTGCCGGTTCCGAGATGTTGTCTAGGGGGAGTACGACCCTTCCGTGTCGCTCTCGAGGAGCGAACCGACCTCCGCGAACCGGTCGACGGGAGGTGTTGGCGCTACACCCCCGTGTGCCGGTCACTCGGACGTCGGTCCGCCTACCACGACCTGCACGAGCAACGGCACGTACTTTGGCGACACTGGCCGGGAGTGTCAACCGTCCGCTGACCTGCGCGGACGCGCGAATGCGCAGGTCAGAGCGGGGTCCGACGAGCTCGAAATTCCGAAAAATTCTCGCCGCGAGTCGGCGTGTCGTTGGCGACGCGCCGATGGATCCGGTGTTACGGAACGACGACCGTGCCGGTCGCGGTCGTCGCGACCAACGGCGGGTCGAGGACGCCGGCGGCGCCGGGCCGGTCGGTCGTCGCCGCGCCCCGCGCCACAACGGTCAGCGTGAACGCCATGACGCGCGACCGGGTGCCGACCCTGACCAGCTCCGCGGTCGCCTCGACGACGTCGCCCGCACGCACCGGGGCGCGGAACTGCACGTCGTCGTACGACGCGAACAGGCCCTCGTCACCGTCGGTCAGGATGCAGAGCTCGGTCGCGACGTCGCCGAACAGGCCGAGGCCGTAGGCGCCGTCGACGAGGCTGCCGGCGTAGTGGGCGTGGGAGTAGGGCACGTAGCGACGCTGGGTCGCCCGGGCGCCGACGGGCGGCTGGGGGGCGGTCACGAGGCGATCCTATGGGTCAGGAAGCTGGCGACCTCGCCAGGAGTGGTGCCCCTGCCGAAGATCCGGTCGACGCCGAGCTCGCCGGCCATCGCCTCGTCGAACCGCGGGCCGCCGACGACGAGAAGCGGGCGCTTCTCCGCGGGGAAGGCCTCACCGAACGCGGCCGACATCTCCCGGGTGTTGAGCAGGTGGGCGTCGCGCTGGGTGACCACCTGGGAGACGAGTACGGCGTCGGCCTGCTCGGCGACGGCGCGGTCCACGAGCTGCGGCACGGAGACCTGCGCGCCCATGTTCACGACCTTGATCTCGCGGTAGTACTCGAGACCCTTCTCCCCCGCGAACCCCTTGATGTTGAGGATCGCGTCGATCCCGACGGTGTGCGCGTCGGTGCCGATGCATGCGCCCAGCACGACGAGCCGGCGACGCAGGCTGCGCTTGATCGCCGCGTTCACCTCCTTCGGGGTGAGCAGCGGGTAGTCGCGCTCGATCACCTCGACCGCGTCGACGTCGACCAGGTGGTGGACCCGGCCGTAGACGACGAAGAAGGTGAAGCCGTCACCCATCGGCTTGGCGTGGACGACCAGGGCCGGGTCGAGTCCCATCTTGGTCGCGAGCTGCTGCGCCGCACCCTCGGCCCGCTTCGAGTGCGGGATCGGCAGGGTGAAGCTGATCTGCACCATGCCGTCGCCGGTGGTGTCGCCGTACGGGCGGACGATCGTGCCACTTCGCGCCTTTCGGCCCTGAGGAGGTCGCGCCGCGCCGTCTCGAAGTGCCACTTCTCCTCCAGGATCTCGGAGGCCGGGTTGTAGTAGCCGTCGGCCTTGCGGGCGACGCCGTCGAGGCCCCTGCCCCCGTCCGGCGGACGCTTCATCGTGCCGAAGGTGCCGTCGGCGATCGCGGCGAGCAGAGGCGGGTCGCCAGCCGGATCCGAGTCGTGCACGATGCGCTCGAGGAGCTCGATCGTCTCGCCCAGGACCTGGCGGGCACGGGTTGCGATCAGACCGTCGGGCGCGGGGTGGAAGTCCTCGCCCAGCCCACCGGCGGCGTCGAGCACGTAGCGGACGTTCTGCAGGGCCAGGTCGCGGTCCGAGATCCACGGCGTGACGACGGCCTCGGTCATCATCCCGACGAGCAGGATGCCCTGGCCGGTCATCGCGCCGACCAGGTTGAAGAAGCCGTCGAGCAGGTAGCCCCGGAAGACGTCACCGGTCATGTGCCGGGTCGGCGGCATCCACTTCAGCGGGGCCTTCGGGAACAGCTCACGGGCCAGCAGGGCGTGGGCGAGCTCGAGACGGAAGGACTCCGGCACGGCCGGGTCGATCTCGAACGCGTGACCGAGGCCGAGCTGCCAGTCCTCGAGGCCGGCCTCCTTGGCGAAGTACTCGTTGAGCAGCTGGCTGGTCGTGACCGTGTGGGCGGCGTCGACCGCGTCGGCGGTGGTGAGGTAGTTGTCCTCGCCGGTGTTGATGATGATGCCGGCGCGGGCGTGCACCTGCCGGCTGAACCGCTGGTCGACGAACGTGCGGACCGGGTTGATGTCGCGGAAGAGGATCCCGTACATCGAGTCGTTGAGCATCATGTCGAGGCGCTCGAGACCGGCGAGCGCGGCGATCTCCGGCATGCACAGCCCGCTGGCGTAGTTGGTCAGCCGGACGTAGCGGCCGAGCTCCTTGCTGGTCTCGTCGAGCGCGGCCCGCATCAGCCGGAAGTTCTCCTGCGTCGCATAGGTGCCGGCGAAGCCCTCCCGGGTCGCGCCCTCGGGCACGAAGTCGAGCAGGCTCTGGCCCGTCGACCGGATCACCGCGATCACATCGGCGCCCTCGCGGGCAGCAGCCTGCGCCTGCGGGATGTCCTCGTAGATGTCGCCGGTCGCGACGATCAGGTAGATCCACGGCTGGCGGGGAGCGTCGCCGTGGCGCTTGATCAGCCGCTCACGCTCGACGCGACGGCGGTCGATCTGGCGGATGCCCGCGCCGACCTGGCGCCGGCTCGCCGTACGCGCTCGCTTGGCGCGGGTGCCCTCCGGGATCTCGAAGCGCACCGAGCCGGCCGAGGCCTTCTGGGCGAGCGTGGTCAGGTCCTCGGCCTCGCCCCTGACCAGGGCGTCCCACACGGGCAGCGCGATGCCGTGGTCGAGGCCGACATCGGCGCGGACGGCGTCGAGCAGGCGGTTGGCCCACGGCGTGCCCTCGGCGTCGGCTCCGCTCAGTCCGGCGAGCCGCAGCGTCGCCCGCTCGACGGAGACGGTCGTGTGCTGGTGGGCCAGCCGCACGATCGGGCGGCCCGCCTTGCGGGCCAGGGACCGCGCCTTCCGGACGGTGACCGGGTCGAGGTCGAGCTTCGTCGCGTTCTTCGTCGTCACGCGAGTCGCTCCTCGAAGAGGCGGCGGACGCCCGCGTTGGTGCGCAGCAGGTCGAGCGCGAGCGCCGCGTGGCCGGGGACGTAGCCGTTGCCGACCAGCATCGTGACGTCGGCGGCCACCCCCTCGGCACCGAGTGCGGCGGCGGAGAACGAGGTCGCCATCGAGAAGAAGATGACGGTGCCCCCGTCGGCGGTGGAGAGTACGGCGCCGCCTTCGCAGCCCGGCACGTCCACGCACACGACAGTGACATCAGCGGGCCCGCCCGCCGCGGCGACCGAGTCGCGCAGCGCGATCGGGTCGCGGGCGTCGGTCACGACGACCTCGTCGGCCAGCCCCGCTCCTTCGAGCGAGGCGGCCTCGCGCTCGGTCGGGACGATCCCGATCAGGCGGCCCGCGCCCGCAGCCCGGGCCGCGGCCAGCGCGAGCGAGCCGGACTTGCCGCCGCCGCCGATGACCGCGACGCACGGGGCCGACCCGCGGTCGACGTACTGCTTCACGACACGCGACGTCAGCGCCGGCGCGCCGCAGACGTCCATCACGGCCAGGCTGAGGCCGGTCGGCAGGTCGTCGGGCAGCACCGCGGCGATGGACCGTCCGAAGAGGACGGCGTAGCCGGCGCACGGCACCTGCTCGGAGCGGCCGTCCCAGTCGGCGAGGCCGTCGGTGATGACCAGCGGCGTGAGCGTCAGCGACACGAGGGTGGCGACGCGCTGCCCGACCTCGAGTCCGAGCGGGGACTCCGGGCCGACCTCCTCGACGGTGCCGATGAGCATCCCGCCCGAGCCGGTGACCGGGTTCTGCATCTTGCCCCGGTCGGCCACGATCGCCAGGACGGCGTCGCGCACCGCTCCCCCATCAACACTGCCGCCGTCGTCCTTGTTGGCCTCTTCGAGCTGGCGGAACGACGCGGCATCCAGGTTGAGCCGCTCGACGCGGATCCGGACCTCGTCGGGCCACAGCTCGGCTCGGGTGTCGAGCCGCCGGGCGGCCTGCGGCAGCACCCGGGACTCGTCCTGCACCCGGTGCAGACCCGTCGGGTCGCTCTGCTGCGTCACCGTCGACACTGTCCCTCCATCGTTACTAGACCGTAAATCTTCCGGCCTGTCGATGTTGCGACCGGACGATGTTCACGTATTCTGGCATACATGAGCATCGAGACGTCGATCGCGGCCGGCATCCGCGAGCCTGCCGGTCAGCCCTACCCTTACACCCGGGTCGAGCTGACCGAACCGGACTGGACACGCTTCCCGGGCTGGAAGGACGTCACCGCCGAGGACTGGGCATCGGTGCAGTGGCAGCGCGCGCACTGCGTCAAGAACCTCAAGCAGCTCCGCGAGCTGCTCGGCGACCTCGTCGACGAGCGCTTCTACGCCGACCTCGAGCGGGACCAGACCGAGCGCGCGACCATGTCGATGCTGGTGCCGCCGCAGATGCTCAACACGATGGTTCCGCACGTCGTACCCTCCGGCCCCGGATCGTTGACCGACGCGTTCTACGCCGACCCGATCCGTCACTACATGCTGCCCGTCTTCTCCGACCGGCGCACGGACTGGCCGTCCCACCCGCACGCCACCCGCGACTCGCTCCACGAGCACGACATGTGGGTCGCCGAGGGGCTCACCCACCGCTACCCCACCAAGGTGCTCGCCGAGCTGCTGCCGACCTGCCCGCAGTACTGCGGTCACTGCACCCGGATGGACCTGGTCGGCAACTCCACCCCGACCGTCGAGAAGCTCAAGTTCGTGGCCAAGCCGAACGACCGGCTGACCTCGATGCTCGACTACCTGCGCCGTACTCCGTCGGTCCGCGACGTCGTCGTCTCCGGCGGCGACGTCGCCAACATGCCGTGGCCGCGGCTCGAGTCCTTCCTCGACTCGCTGCTCGAGATCGACAACATCCGCGACATCCGGCTGGCGACCAAGGCCCTGATCGGGCTGCCGCAGCACTGGGCCCAGCCCGACGTGGTCGAGGGCGTGGCGCGGGTCGCCGCCACCGCCCGCAAGCGGGGCGCGTCGATCGCGATCCACACGCACGCCAACCACGCGCAGTCGATCACGCCCGGCGGTCGCGGACGCGACGGCGCTGCTGCTCGAGGCGGGTGTCCGCGACGTCCGCAACCAGGGCGTCATCCTCAACGGGGTCAACGCCGACCCGCACGCGCTGCTCGACCTGTGCTTCGCGCTGCTCGACGGCGCGCAGATCATGCCCTACTACTTCTACATGTGCGACCTGATCCCCTACAGCGAGCACTGGCGGATCTCGGTCGCGCAGGCACAGCAGCTGCAGCACAACATCATGGGCTACCTGCCGGGCTTCGCGACGCCGCGGATCGTGTGCGACGTCCCGTTCGTCGGCAAGCGCTGGGTCCACCAGATCGCCGACTACGACGTCGAGCGCGGCATCAGCCACTGGACGAAGAACTACCTCACGTCCATCGAGGCCGGACACCCGGAGGCGCTGCAGCGCACCTACGAGTACTACGACCCGATCCACACGCTCCCGGCGAGCGGCCAGGCGTGGTGGGCCAACCACGCCGATCTCGACGAGTCCGCGCTGCGGGCGGCCGAGGTGGCCGAGGCGTCACGCCGTACGGCGGCCCTCCAGGCCCACTAGTGACGGCGCGAGCGCGTCGCGTACCTCGCGCCGCGCTCCCGCCGTTGACGTGGGCGGATGGTTGCGCGCCGCTGGCGTCCTCAGAGGCGGCACGCAGAAAGCGCGTCCGTCGCTCGTTCCGGTCGCTGCGCTCCCTACAGTCGCTCGGCCGCGTTTTCCGCGGTGGCCGCCCTACTTCTCAGCCGGTGACCGGCCGGTTCTCGTAGTACGTCGAGAGGACGATCGTCGTGCGCGTGGACACGTTCGCGGCCGATCGGATCCGGGCGAGGAGCTCCTCGAGCTCTGCCGGCGAGTGTGCCCGCACCTTGATGACGTAGGACTCCTCGCCGGCCACGGACCAGCAGGACTCGATCTCGGGCAGGTGCTGGAGCCGCTCGGGGCAGTCGTCGGGCTGGGACGGGTCGAACGGCGCGATCGCGATGAAGGCAGTGAGCGGGAGCCCGATCTCCGCGTGGTTGACCGTCGCGCCGTACCCCAGGATGAGCCCGCGCTGCTCGAGCCGCTTCACCCGCTGGTGCACCGCGGAGGTCGAGAGCCCGGTCGCCTTGCCGAGGTCGGTGTAGGACATCCGGCCGTCCTTGGCCAGCAGTTCGAGGATCTGCCGATCGATGACCTCCACGGAGGAGGAACTACTGCTCTGACTCACGTCGGCCACCCTAGGACATCCTCGGGCCGGCGGGCCCTACGATCGGCGTGATGGACACCTCTCCCGCGCCCGGGCGCCTGATGCTGCTCGACACCGCCTCCATGTACTTCCGCGCCTTCTTCGGATCCCCCGAGCTCCTGGCGCCTGACGGCACCAACGTCAACGCTGTCCGCGGCATGGTCGGCTACCTCGCCTACCTGGTCGAGCAGTACCGACCTACCCACCTGGTCTGCTGCTGGGACGAGGACTGGCGCCCGGAGTGGCGCGTCGACCTGATCCCGACCTACAAGTCGCACCGGGTGGTCGAGCCCGTGGCGGGCGCGCCGGACATCGAGGAGGTGCCCGACCCGCTCGAGGCACAGGTGCCGATCATCCGCGAGGTGCTCGAGGCCTTCGGCATCGCGGTGGTCGGTGCCCCTGGCTACGAGGCGGACGACGTCATCGGCACCCTCGCGACCGGGGCCGGCCAGCCGGTCGACGTCGTGACCGGCGACCGGGACCTGTTCCAGCTCGTCGACGACGCGGCCGACGTACGCGTGCTCTACATCGGGAAGGGCGTCGGGAAGCACGAGCGGGTCGACGAGGCCTGGATCCTCGAGAAGTACGCCGTGAGCGCCCGCCAGTACGCCGACTTCGCCACCCTGCGCGGCGACGCGTCCGACGGCCTGCCGGGGGTGAAGGGGGTGGGCGACAAGACCGCGGCGACCCTCCTCCAGCGGTTCGACGACATCGACGGCATCATCGCCGCCGCCGCCGATCCCGACAGCGATCTGGCCCCCGGGCCCGCGGCTCAAGATCAAGGACGCCGCCGACTACCTCGCCGTCGCCCCCACCGTCGTCGCCGTCGCCCGGGACATCGACCTGCCGCGCGGCGACGCGCTGGCGCTGCCGTCCGCGCCTGCCGACCCCGACGCGCTCGCCGAGCTCACCGAGCGCTGGGGCCTCGGGGGCTCGGTCGAGCGGCTGACCGGGGTTCTCGCGGGACTGGCCGGTCCGGTGCGGTCCCCGGACCAGGCTCAGTCCGGCGAGACGATGCCCCGCCGCAGCAGGTCGATCGCGGCGCGCGCGGTCTTCCGCACCGGGGAGTCCCCGGCACGCGTCGGCGATCTGGCCGGCGAAGTCGACCAGCTGCTTCATCTGGCGCACGAAGTCGCCGGCGGTGAGGTCGGCACGGATCAGGATCTCGTCGAGAGCATCACCCTCCGCCCAGCGGTAGGCGGTCCACGCGAACCCGGCGTCCGGCGCCCGCAGGAACGCGAGCCGGTGATCCTTCTCGAGCTGCTCCAGCTCGACCCACAGCCGCTGCATCGCCTCGATGGTGCTCGCGACCGGGCCGCCGGGGAGGCGGGGCGCCGACTCGTCCGGACGGCGTGCCTCGTAGACCAGCACCGACAGCACCGCGGCGAGCTGCGACGGCGACAGGTCGTCCCACATGCCTTCGCGCAGCGCCTCGGCGGCGACCAGGTCGAGATCGGAGTAGATCCGCATCAGGCCTCGCCCGCGGTCGGTGACCCGGTCCCCGTCGAGGTACTGGAGGGCGTCGAGCACCTCGCAGACGCGGTCGAACTCCCGGGCGACGGTGTTGGTACGACGCTCCACCCGCCGGGCGAGCGTCTCGGTGTCGCGCTGCAGCTTGAAGTAGCGCTCGGTCCAGCGCGCGTGGTCCTCACGGTCCGGGCAGCTGTGACACGGGTGCGCGCGCACCTCGGCTCGCATCGCCGCGACCCGGTCCACTACAGCGGGATCGGTCGGCCCCTTCTCCATCTTGGGGCGGGTGACCGAGAGTGGGAGGTCCGCGACGGCCTCCCGGACCGCCTGGGCGACCTGTTTGCGCATGTGGGGGTTGCGGGGCTCGAACTTCTTCGGCAGCCGGATCCGGCCGACCGGCTCGACCGGCACCGGGAAGTCGATCATGGCCAGCCGCTTGGCCTGGCGACCGGCGGTCACGACCAGTGGTCGATGCCCGTGCTCGGAGAGTCCGGGGTCGACAACGGCCGCGGGTCCGGTGAACCGGCCGACCGGCACCACGATGACGTCGCCGGGCTTCAGCCGCTCGAGCGACTGCTCGGCGTCGCCACGGCGGTCGGCCTTGCGCGCCTTGCTGGCGTCCTTCTCCAGCACACTGATCTGCCGGCGCAGGTCGGCGTACTCCAGGAAGTCGCCGAGGTGGCACTTGGCGGCCTCGGCGTACCCCGCCAGCGCGTCCTCGGCCTTGCGCAGCTGCCGGGCGAGCCCGACCACCGCACGGTCGGCCTGGAACTGGGCGAACGACTGCTCGAGGAGCTCCCGTGAGCGATGGCGGCCGTACTGGTGGACCAGGTTGACCGCCATGTTGTACGACGGCCGGAACGACGACCGCAGCGGATAGGTGCGGGTCGACGCCAGACCGGCCAGCTCCCGCGGGTTCATGCCCGGCTGCCAGAGGACGACGGCGTGGCCCTCGATGTCGAGCCCGCGGCGGCCCGCCCGGCCGGTGAGCTGGGTGTACTCCCCCGGCGTGATGTCGGCGTGGGTCTCGCCGTTCCACTTCGTCAGCTTCTCCAGTACGACGGTCCGCGCCGGCATGTTGATCCCCAGCGCGAGGGTCTCCGTCGCGAACACCACCTTGACCAGGCCCCGCAGGTAGAGCGACTCGACGCACTCCTTGAACGCCGGCAGCATCCCGGCATGGTGAGCGGCAACGCCGCGGCTCAGTGCATCGAGGAAGTCGTGGTAGCCGAGCACCTCGAGATCGGCTCCGGGAAGTGCGCCCACGGTCCGCTCGACGTACGAGAAGACCTCGTCGCGCTCTGCCGGGGTGTTGAGCCGGAGGTTGGCGTCGAGGCACTGCTGGACGGCGGCGTCACAACCGGCACGGCTGAAGATGAAGACGATCGCGGGAAGCAGCAGCTCGCGCTCGAGCCGTTCGATCATGTCGATGCGCCCGGGGATCCAGACCCGGCGGCCGTTGCCGACGCTCCGGGGATTCTTCGACGACCCCGGCTTGCCCTTGCGGGGCGATCGCCGGTCGCGCATCAGCCGGGTGCTGGCCCAGTCGTCACGCGCGATCCGCATCAGCTCGTCGTTGACCGGTGCTCCCTCCCGCACGAACCCGGCGGACGCGTCCACGTCGGACGACGCGAACAGGTCGAGGAGCCGGCGACCGACCATGACGTGCTGGTAGAGCGGCACCGGGCGCCGCTCGGCGACGATCGTCCTGGTCTCGCCCCGGACCGTCTCGAGCCACTCGCCGAACTCCTCGGCGTTCGACACGGTCGCCGACAGCGACGCCACGGTCACCGACTCGGGGAGGTGGATGATCACCTCCTCCCACACCGCACCGCGGGCGCGGTCGGCGAGGTAGTGCACCTCGTCCATCACCACGAACCCGAGCCCGATCAACGTCCGCGAACCGGCGTAGAGCATGTTGCGGAGCACCTCGGTGGTCATCACGACCACCGGCGCCTCGCCGTTGACGCTCGTGTCGCCGGTGAGGAGGCCGACGTGTTCGGGTCCGTAACGGGCCACGAGGTCGTGGTACTTCTGGTTCGAGAGTGCCTTGATCGGCGTCGTGTAGAAGCACTTGCGGCCGGTCTCGATCGCCAGCTGTACGGCGAACTCCCCCACCACGGTCTTGCCGGCGCCGGTCGGCGCCGCGACGAGCACGCCGTGGCCGGCCTCGAGCGCCTGGCAGGCCTCGACCTGGAAGTCGTCGAGCTCGAAGCCGAACGTCGCGGCGAAGTCCTCGAAGTAGGTCATGCCAGCACCCGGAGCGCCTGCGGGACGCACTCGATCGTGAGCGGCAGCGCGCCGTACCTCTCGCCGTCGGCGTAGCCCACGATGCCGGGGCAGGCCACGGTGACCCGCTTCGCCAGGTGGCGGGAGAACATCGGGTGGTTGACGTGGGTGCCGCGGAACAGCTTCGGGTAGGTGCGGACCAGCTCGGGCTTGCTCATCGGGCCGATGACCACGACGTCGAGCAGGCCGTCGTCCAGGATCGCGCCCTCGGCGATCCGCAGCCCACCGCCGAACGACGGACCGTTGGCCACCGCGACCAGCATCGCCTCGAGCTGGCGCTGCTCACCGTCGAGGTCGATCTCGTAGTGGAGCGGCTCGAACGTCCGCAGCTCGGCGATCGTGGCGAGGTTGTAGCGCATCTGGCCGCGCGGCCAGGTCATCTTGTTGGCGCGCTCGTTGACGACCGCGTCGAACCCGGCAGCGAGCACGGCCACGAACCAGCGGTCGCCGGATCGAGCCAGGTCGATCCGACGCGGCTCCCATGCCAGCAGCCGTCCGACGGCGCCTGCGGGGTCCCGCAGCGGGATGCCCACCGAACGGGCGGCGTCGTTGCCGGTGCCGGCCGGCAGGATGCCGAGAGGTACGTCGGTGCCGCCGACCACCTGCAGCGCGAGGTGCACCAGCCCGTCACCACCGCACACGACCAGCGCCTCGACGCCGTCGGCCACGGCCTTGCGCGCGAGATCGGTCGCCTCGTCGGCGTCGCGGCCCTCGAGCGACCGGATCCGCCAGCCGGCTCCGTGGAGCAGCGGCAGCGCCGCATCGCGCACTCGGCGGGCGCGACCCTTGCCCGCCGTGGGATTGGTGAGGAGGGCGATCTCGCGGGTCACGGTGCCCAACCTATCGACGGGGTTAGTGGGTGGCCGCTATCCCCCACCCCGGTCCCATCCCGATCCGTCGCGGGCGACGCGGAGCCGCACCGCGAAGTGGCCCGGAGGTGCCCCGACCGCCTTGGCGAGCCGCCCCACCACGTCGAGGACCCGCGGGGCCGTGAAGTCGGTCCCAGGCGCGCCGAGCGTGAGCCGGCCGGCGCGTCGTACGACGTGCACCTGCCCGTGCCGCCACGACTGATGGATCTGGATCCGGGTCTGCTCGTCGACGACCGCCACGGGGTAGGCGACATCGCCCGCCAGCAGGTCGCACGCGAGCTCGACCTCGCTGGTATCGCTGCGGAGCACGCCCGGCACGATGCCGAGCCGGAGCGGGCCGACCGCGGACCAGGTCACCGGGTCGGTGCCGAGCCACTCCGGTAGGTCGAACGCGTCGACCTCGCTGCACTCGGTGTCGCTCACAGCGGCGATGCCTCGTCGGGGTCGAGCCCGGCATTGATGTTGCGGCTGGCGCGGCGACGGTCGTTGAACCGGGCGATCACCTCGGAGATCACGAAGAGCACCACCATCGGCACCGCCATGAAGGTCATCGTGAACGGGTCACCCGACGGCGTCGCGATGGCCGCGAACAGGAAGCAGCCGATGATGATCCACGGCCGGTGCGCACCCAGTGACTTGCCCTTGACCACGCCGGCCATGTTGAGCAGCACGACGAAGACCGGGATCTCGAACGCGATGCCGAAGACGAGCAGGCTCCGGGTGAAGAAGGTCAGGTAGTCGTTGAACTCGACCAGGTTGGTGAGATCGGCCGGCGTGAAGCCGATCAGGATCTCCAGGCCGAGCGGCAGGGTGACGTAGCCCAGCACGATGCCGGCGAGGAACAGCGGGCCGGCGATGGCCGCGAAGATCGCGGTCCACCTCTTCTCGCTGGCGCGGAGGCCAGGCACGATGAACGCCCAGATCTGGTAGAGCCAGAACGGGCTGGACCCGATCAGCGCGGCCAGGCCGCAGAGCTTGAGGTAGAGCAGGAAGCCGCCGGCGGCGCCGGCGGTGGTGGCTTGGGTCTGGCCTTCGGGCAGCGCCTCCTGCGCCTCGAGGTAGGGGTCGAGCACCAGCTGGAACAGCGGGTCGAAGAAGAACAGCGCGACCACGAACGCCGCGACGAGGACGAAGGCAGCCTTGAGGATCCGGGCGCGCAGCTCGCGCAGGTGGTCGGAGAGGGCCATCCGCCCGTCCGGACCGACAGGGTGGACCGGCCTGCCAACGAAAAGCTGGAGGACTCCGGTGAGCGACAAGTGCGGCTCAGGCGTTGTTCTTGCGCTCGTCGACGATCTCGCCCTCGGCGACCTCGTCGTCGGCAGCGTTCAGCTCGGCCGCCGGCGTGGGCGTCGGGCTCGGCTTGTCGTCCTCGTCGTCATCACGCAGACCCTTGGTCTCGGCCTTGAAGATCCGCAGCGCCTGGCCCGTGCCCCGCGCGAGCTCGGGCAGCTTCGCGGCACCGAAGACCAGGATCACGATCGCGAGGATCACGAGCCACTCAGCGCCCTGCGGCGTCCAGATCATCGGAAGCACGTCAAACCAACTCTCATCGTCCCTGTGGCAGCGGGTTGCTGCCGCGTTCAATAGTACGCCGACCTCACCGATACAGCGTGAGGGTCTCCTGTGCGGTCGTTGTGAAAGTCTCGGTGAACTCTTCCGGCGCCACCACGGCGGCGTACGGCGCCAACCGCAGGAGCAACCGCATCAACCACCGCGGGTCGGCCACCGGCAGGTCGACCTCGAGGACGCCGTCGGCCTGCGGCCGGACCTCCTGCATGGGGTAGTAATGCGGCACCCAGTCGGCCTGCGGCTGGAGGAGCAGCGTGGCCAGGGTGCCGCCGGGCGGCGCCTCGCCGGTCAGCAGGCCCTCGTTGACCTCGCGGGGCGGTCGCGCCTCGGTGGCGATCGGTGAGTCGAGCACGGTCGCCTCGGTGATCCGGTCGAGTCGGAACAGCCGGTCGCTCCCGGCGACGTGGCACCACGCGTCGAGGTAGTGGAACCGCCCGTGCGGTACGACGCCGTGGGGGTCGACCACGCGCTCGGAGAGCTCGTCGCGGGCCGGGACGTGATACGTCAGCCGCACCTGGCGCCGTTCGTCCGCGGCCCGCTGGAGCGTGTCGGAGAGGGCGATCAGCGCCACCTCGCCGGACCGGGCGTCCACCGCGATCCGGCGCGACGCGGCAGCCGTGCTCGCCGCCGCTTCGAGCTTGGCCAGGACCGTGTCGATGATCGCCTGGGTGTCGCCGCGTGAGACGTCGCGCAGGGTGTGCAGCGCGACCATCACGGCCGACGCCTCGGTCGGGCTCAGCCGCAGCGGCCGGGCCAGGTAGTCGGCGTTCTCGATCCGGATCACGCCGTCGCTGACCGGGCCCCCGTCGGACTCGATCGCATCGAGGTCGACGTCGATCAGGTCGTCGGGCAGCCCGCCCGGGAGGCCGCACATGAAGAGCACCTTGAGGTCGCCGAGCACCTGTGCCGGCGAGGTGCCGAGCAGGTCGGCGGCCTCGGCGAGCCGGACCTCGTCGCGGTGGTGCAGGAACGGCACCAGGGTGAGCAGGCGGGCGACCTGGTCACGGGCACCCGGAGCGGCGGTGCCTGTTGTGGTGGTCATCCGGCGACCGCCTCCAGCCGCCCGACGATCTGGGCGCGCAGGCCCGCCGGCTCGAGCAGCACGACGTCCGGACCGTGGTAGAGCACTTCGTCGACGAATCCCCGCGCCGGGCGGTCCAGCACGATGCGGTCCCACGTCGTACGGATGTCCGGACCGGTGACGCCCTCGTCGACCCGGGCGGCACGCCGCCGGAAGCTGTGGCCGGTCCCCCGTCGCACCAGCAGGACGGCGCGCTCGGCGGCCGGAACGGGCGCGAGCCGGTCGATCGTCTCGCGCAGGTCGGTGTCGGGTGGTACGTCGTACGCCCGCGCGGGCCCGACCTTGCGCACGGTGCCGGTCACCCGGTCGAGACGGAACACCCGCTCAGCGTCGCGGTCGGTGTCGAAGCCCACGAGGTACCAGCGACCGGACGTGCGCACCATGCCCCACGGCTGCAGATGGCGTTGGCGGGGCGTCTCCTCGTCGGGGCGCCGGTAGTCGAACTCGATGCAGGTCCGGTCGCAGACCGCCTCCCAGCAGGTCGCGAACGCCGGCTCGTCGGCCGTCAGCCGCGGCTGGGCGATCTCCAGCGCGGTGAGGTCGACGTCGATGCCGGCGGCGTTGAGCTTGCGAACGGCATCGGTGGTGGCCTGCGCCATCGTCGCCTGCTGCCACACCCGCGACGCGAGGCTGACGACCGCCGCCTCCTCCGGCGTCAGCGAGACGTCCGGCAGCGCGAACTGGTCGGGCGGGATCCGGTAGCCGATCTCGTCGTCGAAGAGCGGGTCGAGCTGGGCGACCTCGACCGGTACGCCGAGGCTCCGCAGCTCGTCCTTGTCGCGCTCGAACATCTTCTCGAACGCGTCGGGACGCGAGTCCGGGTACAGCAGCTCCCGGATCCGGTCCTTGGCGATCGGGCGCCGCTGCACGAGCAGCATGATGAGCAGGTTGAGCAGGCGCTCGCTCTTCGGCGCGGGCATGGCTCTAGTCTGCCTTGGCTTCGGGGCTCGCCGAGAGTCGCACCTCAACCAGCGGCTTAAGCCGCGGCCAGGATGTCGATCACGAAGTAGAGGGTCGAGTTCGGAGGGATGGTCTCGCCATTGCCCTTCTTGCCGTACCCGAGCTCCGGCGGGATCTCGAGGAGGACGCGACTGCCGACCTTCTCACCGACCAGGCCCTCGTCCCAGCCCTTCACCACCGCCCCGGTCCCGATCTCGAAGATCGACGGATCCGGCCGGGAGAACCCGTTGTCGAACGGCTCCTTGGCGGCGTAGACCTGACCGATGTAGTTGGCAACGATCTGCTGGCCCTTCTCGACCACCGGTCCGGTGCCCTGGGTCAGCACGGCCTTGCGGAGGTCGGTTGACTTCGGGTCCGGCTCGGGCAGCGCGCTCGAGTCGAGTGCCGTCGGCTTGCCCTTCTTCTCCACGATCTCCGGCGCCCAGCTCGGCGCCGGCCGGGTCTTGCCCTCGGGTCCATCGAGCGGGACGGCCTCGAGGTCGGCAACCAGGACGAACCCGTCCTGGTTGCCGATGCCGAGTGAGGCCAGGTTGAGCGCGAGGTCGCCGAACTCCTCTTCGGCGTCGGCAGTGATCGCGATCCGGGTGCCGACCGTGGTGGTCCCGGGTTCGATCTGCTCCGTGACGAGGTTCGTCATCAGGTCGACCACCTGCGTGGGCTCGGCCTCCGTGCCGACCTCGAGCAGGAGTCCCTGGGCGGAGTAGGTCTCGAACGAGATGTCCTGACCCACGTCGTTCGAGATCGCGAGGTTGGTGAACACCTTGTCGCCCTCCTCGATGACGTCGCCGGTGCCCTCCTCGACGACCTCCGACTGGGTCTCGCCGGGCTCGAGCGCCGCGTTCCAGTCCACCTCGGGCACCTCGCCCACCGGGCCGGACACCTCGACAGCGTCGAAACCGGAGGCGGTCTCCTCATCGGGAGCGTCGTCGCCGCAGGCGCTGAGCGCCGCGAGGGCACACATCGAGACGGTGACGAGCGCGGCAGGGCGGGTCAGTCGGCTGAGCACGCCGAAACCTTACAAGGGGTCTCGTGATGGTCGCTGCGCGACCTCCTCGACCAGCGGCGGGAACCTACATTCCGTCGATCAGGCGCTGCACGCGCTCGTCGTACGCCCGGAACGGGTCCTTGCACAGCACCGTCCGCTGGGCCTGGTCGTTGAGCTTGAGGTGCACCCAGTCGACCGTGAAGTCGCGGCGCCGCTCCTGGGCCTTGCGGATGAACTCGCCGCGCAACCGGGCCCGGGTGTTCTGCGGGGGCACCGACTTCGCCTCGAAGATGCGCAGGTCGCTGGAGACCCGGGCGACCGCGCCACGCTTCTCGAGCAGGTAGTAGAGGCCGCGGTTGCGGTGGATGTCGTGGTAGGCGAGATCGAGCTGCGCGACCCGCGGGTGGCTCAACGGCAGCCCGTGCTTCGCGCGGTAGCGGTCGATGAGCTTCCACTTGATGACCCAGTCGATCTCGCGGTCGACCAGGCCGAGGTCGTCGGACTCGACCGCCTTGAGGCCGCGCTCCCACAGGTCGAGGGTGCGCTCGATCACCGGCGTGCTGATGCCGCGCCGGTCGACGAAGTCGCGGGCCTTGGCGAGGTACTCGCCCTGGATGTCGAGCGCGCTGGCCTCGCGGCCGTTGGCCAGCCGGACCTTGCGACGGCCGGTGACGTCGTGGGAGATCTCACGGATCGCCCGGATCGGGTTCTCCATCGTGAGGTCGCGCATCACCACGCCCTCCTCGATCATCCGCAGCACCAGGTCGCAGGACGCCACCTTGAGCATGGTGGTGGTCTCGCTCATGTTGCTGTCGCCGACGATCACGTGCAGCCGCCGGTACTTCTCCGCGTCGGCGTGCGGCTCGTCGCGGGTGTTGATGATCGGCCGGCTGCGGGTCGTCGCGCTCGAGACGCCTTCCCAGATGTGCTCGGCCCGCTGGCTGACGGAGTACGACGTGCCCCTGGGCGTCTGGGTGACCTTGCCCGCCCCGACGATGATCTGCCGGGTGACCAGGAACGGGATCAGCACGTCGGCCAGGCGACTGAACTCCCCGGCCCGGCTGACCAGGTAGTTCTCGTGGCAGCCGTAGGAGTTGCCGGCCGAGTCGGTGTTGTTCTTGAACAGGTAGATCTCGCCCGCGATGCCCTCGTCGTGCAGCCGCTGCTCGGCGTCGAGCAGCAGCCCCTCGAGGACCCGCTCCCCCGCCTTGTCATGGGTGACCAGCTCCACGATGTCGTCGCACTCCGGGGTGGCGTACTCCGGGTGGCTGCCGACGTCGAGGTAGAGCCGGGCGCCGTTGCGCAGGAAGACGTTGCTGGAGCGACCCCAGGACACGACCTTGCGGAACAGGTAGCGGGCCACCTCGTCGGGGCTCAGCCGGCGCTGGCCCTTGAACGTGCAGGTGACGCCGTACTCGTTCTCGATCCCGAAGATCCGGCGGTCCATGTCATGAGCCTACGGGGGGAGCCCGCGTCGACATCCGCGGCGCCGTGCGGCTCGCCGAGCAGATGCAGCTCGACGCGGGCGACCTGCTCGGCGCCCTCGTCGCCGCCCTCCTGACGGAGGGGGGCGAGCTGTTCGAGCACACTCGGGTGACCGGCGCGCATCCCGCGTCCGGCGGCATCCGGATCGAGACCGAGCACGCTTCGTTGGACGCCCGTCACCTCGTCATCGCCACCGGTCAGCCCTTCCTGCGCCGGCACGGGTTCTTCGCGCGCACGAAGCCGCAACGGTCCTATGCTGCCGCCTTCCGGTCACCGTGGGTCCCCGACGGCATGTACCTGTCGGCCGACCACGACACCAAGTCGGTCCGCTCCCTCCCCGTCGCTGACGGGAGCGAGCTCCTCCTCGTCGGCGGCAACGGGCACATCACCGGGCGCCAGGCCTCCGAGGAGGGCCGGCTCGAGGACCTCATCGCGTGGACGGTGAAGAACTTCGGCGGCGAGCCCACCCACACCTGGTCCGCGCAGGACTTCGCGACCGTGACCGGCCTCCCGTACGTCGGCCCGATGCTGCCGGGACAGGCCGGCACCTGGGTCGCCACCGGGTTCGACAAGTGGGGCCTGGCCGCCGCGCCCGCCGCGGCGCTGCTCCTCACCAAGTCGATCCTCGCCCAGGGCGGCGCCGGCGAGCAGCCACCCTGGCACCGGGCCTTCAGCAGCTGGACGCCGCGCGAGGCCGTGGGCATACCGCGCGCGGCACTGTTCAACGCCGGCGTCGGCGTCGAGATGACCAAGGACGTCGTACGCCGCCGCTGGCGGGACGCCGAACAGGCAGAGCCTGCGCTGCGCGGCATCTGCACGCACCTCGGTGGTGCGGTGCGCTGGAACGACGCCGAGAACTCCTGGGACTGCCCGCTGCACGGATCGCGGTTCGACACCGACGGCACCGTCCTCGAGGGTCCTGCGGTGTGCGGCCTTCGCAAGCTGTAAGCCGCCATCGACCCTGGAAACGAAGACGGCGTCAGCTACGACGCGCTCGCGCGTCAGGTCACAGCGGGGGCGCGACGGGCGGTTCGCCCGACTCGGGGTCCTCGAGAGGATCGACGTCGCCGCTGACCTGGTCCGTCGGGTCGGCGGGATCGTCGGTCGACGGGGGGACGTGCGGCGGCGTGGACGACGGGGAGTCCGGACCGCCCTCGGGCGCGGCGGCGTGCTCGCCCGGTCCGCGGTCGCCCAGCAGCTCTTCGATCCGGGCGGGACGGATCCGCGCGAACTTGCGCGGCTGCGAGCGAAGCCGGTCGAGCACGGCGACCTCGAGGTCGGTCACGGGGATCACCCGGTCGGTCGTCTGACCGCCCTCGGTCGCGTGACCGAGGGACGCGACCGCCACGGCGAGCGCGTCGCCGAGGGAGGCACCCGCGGTGTAGTGCTCGGCGAGGTAGGACGCGACGGTCTCGGCATCGCCACCCATGACGGCGTAGCCGTGCTCGTCGGCCGACCCGGCCCTCGTAGGTGAGCCGGTAGATCGTGTCTTCGTCGACGTTGCCGCCGACCTCGGCCACGAAGATCTCCACCTCGTAGGGCTTCTCGCCACCGCTGGAGAAGATGGTCCCGAGCGTCTGCGCGTAGGCGTTGGCGAGGCCACGTCCGGTGACGTCGCGCCGGTCGTAGGAGTAGCCGCGCATGTCGGCGAGCCGGACACCGGCGATGCGCAGGTTCTCGAACTCGTTGTAGCGGCCCACGGCAGCGAACGCGATCCGGTCATAGATCTCGGAGACCTTGTGCAGCGCCTGCGAGGGGTTCTCGGTCACGAACAGCACGCCGTCGGCGTACTGGACCGCGACGAGGGAGCGACCGCGCGCGATGCCCTTGCGGGCGAAGTCGGCCCGGTCCTTCATCAGCTGCTCGGGCGAGACGTAGAACGGCATGCTCATCGGATGGCCTCCCCACCGGGCAGGTCGAGCGGGGCGACCGGGCCGTCGGGCCGGTTCATCCGGGCACCGACCACGCGATCGGCGAGCTGCGGCGATCTCGTCCTCGGGCAGCTTCCGGCCCCCGTCGGCCGTCACGACGTGGATGATCGGGAAGATCCGCCGGGTCAGGTCAGGTCCGCCGGTCGCCGAGTCGTCGTCGGCGGCGTCGTACAACGCCTGGAGCGCGAGCGTCACGCACTCGATCTCGCTCAGGTCGTCGCGGTAGAGCTTCTTCATGGCACCGCGGGCGAACAGCGAGCCGGAGCCGACGGTGAAGAACTGGTTCTCCTCGTGTCGCCCGCCGGTCACGTCGTAGCCGAAGATCCGGCCGCTGCCGCGGTCGAGGTCGAACCCGGCGAACATGGGTACGACGGCCAGCCCCTGCATCGCCATGCCGAGGTTGGCGCGGATCAGCGCCGACAGCCGGTTGGCCTTGCCGTCGAGGGAGAGGATGCTGCCCTCGATCTTCTCGTAGTGCTCGAGCTCGACCTGGAAGAGCCGGACCATCTCGACCGCGAGGCCCGCGGTGCCGGCGATGCCGACCACGGAGAACTCGTCGGCCGGGAACACCTTGTCGATGTCGCGCTGGGCGATGACGTTGCCCATCGTGGCGCGGCGGTCACCCGCCATCACCAGCCCGCCGGGGAAGGTCGCCGCGACGATCGTGGTCCCGTGGGGCGCCAGCTCGGCGGCGCTGCCGGCCGGGAGCGAACGGCGCGCCGGCAGCAGGTCGGGCGCGTTGGCGATCAGGAAGTCGCTGAACGAGGAAGTGCCCGGCTGCATGTACGCCTCCGGGAGTCCGGGCGTCGGCTCACTCTCGCCGCCCTTCTGGATGAACGACTTCACGAAGTCCTCGGCGTTCGACTCGAGCACGTCGTCGATCTCGTCGAGGATCGCGTCGACGTCGTCGTCCATCGCCTCTTTGCGCTCAGCGACGTCGGACTCAGGCGCGACCTCGGTCGACTCCTGCTCCTCACCGCTCTTCCGCGGCTGCTTCTGCTCCTGGGCCATACGGAGAGCCTAGCGACTCGCTAACGACTGAGCGCAGCGACCAAGGCCTCCGCCGTCTCGCATGCGTCGATCAGGCCGCCGACGTGGGCCTTGCTCCCCCGCAGCGGGTCCATGGTGGGGACGCGCTGCAGCGACTCACGGCCGGGCAGGTCGAAGATCACCGAGTCCCAGGACGCGGCGGCGACGTGGGCGGCGTACTTCTCGAGGCACCGGCCGCGGAAGTAGGCCCGGGTCTGCTCCGGCGGCTCGGTCATCGCCCGCTCCACCTCGGCGTCGCCGAGGAGCCGCTGGATCCGGCCGGCCTTGAGCAGCCGGTGGTAGAGGCCCTTCTCCGGGCGCACGTCGGAGTACTGGTAGTCGATCAGCTGGAGCTTGGCGTCGTCCCACTCGAGGCCGTCGCGGGAGCGGTACTGCTCGAGCAGCTTGAGCTTCGCGACCCAGTCGAGCTGGTCGGCCAGCGACATCGGGTCGCGCTCGAGCCGGTCGAGCACGTCCTCCCAGCGGGCGAGCACGTCGAGCGTCTGCTCGTCGGCGTCGGCGCCGAGCCGGTCCTCGACGTACTTCTTCGCCAGGTCGAGGTACTCCAGCTGCAGCTGGACGCCGGTCAGCCGGCGGCCGTCGGACAGCGTGATGGTCTGCTGCAGCGTCGGGTCGTGCGAGACCGCGCGGAGGGACGCGACAGGCGTGTCGACGGTGAGGTCGCGGCCGATGAAGCGCTCCTCGATCATCGACAGCACCAGCGCGGTCGTGCCGACCTTGAGGTACGTCGCGATCTCGGACAGGTTGGCGTCGCCGATGATCACGTGCAGCCGGCGGTACTTCTCCGGGTCCGCGTGCGGTTCGTCGCGGGTGTTGATGATCGGTCGCTTCAGTGTGGTCTCGAGGCCCACCTCGACCTCGAAGAAGTCGGCCCGCTGACTGATCTGGTAGCCGTCCTCACGGCCGTCCTGCCCCTTGCCGACCCGACCGGCGCCGCAGATCACCTGGCGGCTCACGAAGAACGGCGTCAGGTGGCGCACGATGTCGGCGAACGGCGTCGACCGGCGCATCAGGTAGTTCTCGTGGGCGCCGTACGACGCTCCCTTGTTGTCCGTGTTGTTCTTGTAGAGCACGATCGCCGGGTTGCCGGGCAGCTGCTGGGCGAGCCGGGCCGCGTCGAGCATGACCTGCTCCCCCGCCTTGTCCCACCGGACGATGTCGAGCGGCGAGACGACCTCAGGCGTGGAGTACTCCGGGTGCGCGTGGTCGACGTAGAGGCGGGCGCCGTTGGTGAGGATGACGTTGGCCAGCCCGAGGTCCTCGTCGGTGAGCTGGGTCGGGTCTGCGACCTGCCGCGACATGTCGAACCCGCGGGCGTCGCGCAGCGGCGACTCCTCCTCGAAGTCCCACCGGGCCCGGCGGGCCCGCACCGTCGCCGAGGCGTAGGCGTTGACGATCTGCGAGGACGCAACCATCGGGTTGGCGGTGGGCATGCCTTGGACCGAGATGCCGTACTCCACCTCGGTGCCCATCACCCGCCGGACGCTCATACGGCCAGAGTACGCGGCGACGACTCACGCGAGGGGACGGATGGTGGGCGTGGCAAGCGGGTATCGAGGGACCGGGAGGACAGATGACTATTCAAGGTGCGGCCGGGAGATCGGCCGAAGACAAGGCAGAACAAGCGAGGAACCAACCCGGCGCTCGAGTGGCTGGCGAAGGTCGGAACCGGCGATCTACGGCGTCATGTACGTCGTCGTGGGGTGGCTCGCGGTCCAGATCGCCTTCGGCGAGCCGGCCGGCAATGCGTCAGGCTCGGGGGCGCTGCGGGAGATGGCCCAGCAGCCGTTCGGCGAGGTCATCCTCTGGGTCGCGTGCGTCGGCTTCGTCGCTCTCGCCATCTGGAAGACCTTCGAGGCCGTCGTGGGGCACAAGGAGGAGGACGGCGGCAAGCGCGTCCTCGCTCGTGTCATGTCGGCCGGCAAGGCGATCGTGTTCGTGGTGCTGGCGGTCCTCGCCTTCCAGACCGTCACCGGCTCGTCCGGCGGCGGCAGCAGCGAGGACGGCTACACCGCCAAGATCATGAAGCTGCCCTTCGGTCCCGCGCTCGTGGTGGCCCTGGGGCTCGCGATCATCGGCTACGGCGTCTACAGCGTCTACAAGGGCCTGTCGGACAAGTGGAAGAAGAGCCTCGAGATCGCAGGGCCAGCACCGGCGACATCGGCAAGGCCGATCACCGATCCTGGCCAGGACGGGCTACGTCAGTCGTGGGTTCGCGTTCGGCGTCATCGGCGGCCTGTTCGTCTGGGCCGGCTTCACCCATGACGCCGACAAGTCCGGGGGGCTCGACCAGGCACTGCTGAAGCTCCGGGACGCCCCGTTCGGGCAGGTGCTGCTCGTCGCGGTCGCGATCGGGCTCGCCTGCTACGGCGTCTTCAACATCGCGAAGGCGTTCTACCTGCGCCAGCGCTGACCGGTTGGCCGAGGGCCTGCAAGCCGCCAAGCTACCCGTATGACTACGTCAACCGCGGCCCGGCAGCGTGTCGCACGATCTGCGACACGCTCGGGCAAATGTCAGAGGTACTGGCCGGTGTTGGAGACCGTGTCGATCGAGCGGCCCGGCTCGGTGCCCTGCTTGCCGGTGATGAGCGTGCGGATGAAGACGATCCGCTCGCCCTTCTTGCCGGAGATCCGCGCCCAGTCGTCGGGGTTGGTCGTGTTGGGCAGGTCCTCGTTCTCCTTGAACTCGTCGACGCACGCCTGGAGCAGGTGCGAGATCCGCAGCCCCTTCTGGTCGTGGTCGATGAAGTCCTTGATCGCCATCTTCTTGGACCGGTCGACGATGTTCTGGATCATCGCGCCCGAGTTGAAGTCCTTGAAGTAGAGGACTTCCTTGTCGCCGTTGGCGTAGGTCACCTCGAGGAAGCGGTTCTCCTCGGTCTCGGAGTACATCCGCTCGACGGCGGCCCTGATCATCCCCGCGACCGCGGCCTGGCGGTCGTTCCCGAACTCGGCGAGGTCGTCGGCGTGGAGCGGCAGCGACGTGGTGAGGTACTTGGTGAAGATGTCGCGCGCCGACTCGGCGTCCGGCCGCTCGATCTTGATCTTCACGTCGAGCCGTCCGGGGCGCAGGATCGCGGGGTCGATCATGTCCTCGCGGTTGGAGGCGCCGATGACCAGGACGTTCTCCAGCAGCTCGACGCCGTCGATCTCGCTCAGGAGCTGAGGGACGATGGTGTTCTCGACGTCGGAGGAGACGCCGGAGCCGCGGGTCCGGAACAGCGAGTCCATCTCGTCGAAGAACACGATGACCGGCGTACCTGCGCTCGCCTTCTCCCGCGCACGCTGGAAGACCAGCCGGATGTGCCGCTCGGTCTCGCCGACGTACTTGTTGAGGAGCTCGGGGCCCTTGATGTTGAGGAAGTAGGACTTGCCCTCGGCGCCGGTCTTGGCCGCGACCTTCTTGGCCAGCGAGTTGGCGACCGCCTTGGCGATCAGCGTCTTTCCGCAGCCTGGCGGGCCGTAGAGCAGGATGCCCTTCGGCGGCTTGAGCTCGTGCTCGGCGAACAGCTCGGGATAGAGGTAGGGCAGCTCGACGGCGTCCTGGATCATCTCGATCTGGTTGCCCAGACCTCCGATGGTCTCGTAGGTGATGTCGGGGACCTCTTCGAGGACCAGCTCCTCGACCTCCGACTTCGGCACCCGTTCGTAGACGTAGCCGGCCCGCGCGTCGAGCAGCAACGAGTCGCCGGCCCGGAGCGTCTGGTCGCGTAGCGGCTCCGCGAGGCGTACGACGCGCTCCTCGTCGGCGTTGGCGATGACCAGCACGCGTTCGCCGTCGGCCAGCAGCTCCTTGAACATCACGACCTCGCCGACCGTCTCGTAGTCGAACGCGGCGACGACGTTGAGTGCCTCGTTGAGCATGACCTCCTGGCCACGCCGCAGCTGGTCGAGGTCGACGTTGGGGCTCACGCTGACTCGCAGCTTGCGGCCACCGGTGTGGACGTCGACGGAGTCGTCCTCGTTGCGCTGCAGGAAGGTGCCGAAGCCGGCCGGCGGCTGGGCGAGCCGGTCGACCTCCTCCTTCAGCTTCAGGATCTGGTCGCGGGCCTCCCGCAGGGTGCCGGCCAGTCGTTCGTTCTGGGCAGTCACCGCCGCGAGCGAGCGCTGCGCATCGGCGAGCCGGAGCTCCAGCGATCGCGGTCCCCCGCCCGGAGCCTCCGTCAGACGGTGGCGCAGGTCGTGGATCTCGGCCTCGAGGTAGCGGACCTGCTCCTCGAGCTCCTCGCGGCTCTGTCGACGACCATCGGACCCCATGCTCGACATCGGCGCACCTCCTTCACGTCTGCAACGACCCTACTCGGCAACATGCTGCACGGAAGGGCATCCACGCGGGGCGTCGGTCACGATTGGATTGCGTCACCCTGGCGGCACCGGGTGGCGAAGTTGCGCAGGATCGTCATCGGGTGGGTCACCGTCACGGCCGCCGCGGCCGCGCCGAGGGCCTCCTGCTCGGAGGGATCGAAGTAGCCGTGGTGCGCGTAGACCGCGATCCGGGTCAGGATGCCGTCGAGATCGAGCTCGGGGTGGAACTGCGTCGCGTAGACGTGCTTGCCGACCCGGAACGCCTGCACGGGCGCAGCCTCCGAGGTCGCGAGCGAGACGGCGTGATCGGGCAGCCGGCTGATCGCCTCCTTGTGGCCGCCGTACGCGCGGAAGGCGCGCGGCAGCCCGGCGAACAGCGGATCCGCCATCCCGGCGTCGGTCAGCTCGACACTGACCGGCCCGACCGGCTCGGGGAAGCTCCGGTCCACGACCGCGCCCTGGTGGCGACCGATGCTGCCGATGCCGTAGCAGGCGCCGAGGAACGGGAAGTCGCGGGCGATCACCTCGTCGAGCAGCCGACCGAGGTCGCGCTCGGCGAGCGCCTGCGCCTCGGACTTGGTCTCCTCGGGGTCGGACGCGTTGAACGCCCCGCCGCCGAGGATGATCCCGGCCCAGTCGTCGAGATCGATCGAGGGCAGCGGCGCGGTGCCGAGCTCGAGCCGGCGCAGCTCGTCGGCGTCGACGCCGAGGCAACGGGCGAACGCCGCGTGCTCGTCGAGCGCGGCCAGCTCCTCGGTCCGGATCGACAGCAGCAGGAACGGCAGGGTCGGTGGCGTCGGGGGGCATCATTCCTCCGGCGACTCGTCCGCCAGGTCGCCCGACCGCGGCCCCGTGTAGTCCGGTCCGTAGGCGCCGGGTGCCGGCCGGCGGGTCTTGCGGGGGGCCCGCTCCCCCGGCGCCATCCGCCGGGCGGTGACGAGGAACGCGGTGTGGCCGATCATCTTGTGGCCCGGTCGTACGGCGAGGCCCTCCACGTGCCAGTCGCGCACCAGCGACTCCCACGCGGTCGGCTCCGTGAACCCACCGTGGACCCGCACGGTCTCGACGAACCGCGACAGCTGGGTGGTCGTGGCGACGTACGCGCAGACGATGCCACCCGGCCGGAGCGCGCCGGCCGCCGCGTCGAGACAGTCCCAGGGGGCCAGCATGTCGAGGATGATCCGGTCGCAGGTCTCACCGGACGCCGGCAGCTCCTCGGCGAGGTCGCCGATCGTCAGCTGCCAGGCGGGGTGGGAGTCGCCCTCGGCCGCACCGAAGAACTGGCTCACGTTGCGTCGCGCGACGTCGGCGAACTCCTCACGACGCTCGTACGACGACACCCGGCCGTGCGGCCCGACCGCGCGCAGCAGCGAGCACGTCAGGGCACCGGAGCCGACACCGGCCTCGACCACGTGCGCCCCCGGGAAGATGTCGGCCATCGCCACGATCTGGGCGGCGTCCTTCGGGTAGACGACGGCAGCGCCGCGCGGCATCGAGACGACGAACTCCGAGAGCAGCGGCCGGAACACGAGGTACTCCCCGCCCGCGGAGGAGGTGACCGTGAAGCCCTCCTCGCGGCCGATCAGCTCGTCGTGGTCGAGATGACCGCGGTTGGAGAAGAAGCGCTTGCCGGCCTCCAGGCAGAAGTTGTGCTTGCGACCCTTGCCGTCGACCAGGCGCACCCACTCCCCGACGCGCAGCGGTCCGCGGTGCACGCCGGACCAGGCTTCGGCGGCGACATCACCGGGGTCGCGCGCATCGGGTTGGCTCACGATCCGCGAGCCTAGACGACATCGACGCGCCTATCCAGCCCCGACCGCACGCTCCACGTCGGCGGTGGCGAGCACGCCGAAGACCGAGCCGTCCGGCTCGACCAGGAGGTACTCGCTCGCCGGCGTCCGCCGGATCGCGTGCAGCAGCTCCGCACCGGTGATCGAGACCGGCAGCCGCAGTCCCTCCTCGAGCGTCCGGGTCACCGTCGAGACCGCGACCCACGGGCGCCGGTCCTCGGGCATCGCCCGCATCGCGGACTCGTCGACGACACCCAGCGGGCTACCGGCGGCCGACACCGTCACGATGCTGCCTGCCTGGGCCTCCCGCGCACGGCGGATCGCCTCGGCCAGCGGCAGGTCGTCAGGGACCGCGAGAGTACGGCGCGCGAGCTCGCGCGCGACCACCTCGCCGAGCCGGCTGCGGATCCGTGCGGCTGCGATCGACTGCGACGCGCCGGTCCACAGGAACACCGCGATCACGGAGAAGAGCACCAGGTCGAGCAGGGTGGTCTCGTAGCCGGTGAACCGCGCCAGGGCGACGGGCCCGAGCAGGACCACGACGGCGGTGACCCGGCCGCCCCAGCCGGCCGCGATGACCCCGGTCTCGACCCGGCCGGTCAGCCGCCACACGGCGGCCTTGAGGACCCGGCCGCCGTCGAGGGGCAGCCCGGGAACGAGGTTGAGCACGCCGATCAGGAGGTTGGCGCCGGCGAGTCCCTCGACCGTGAGCAGCAGCAGCCCGTCGGGCGTGACGAACCACAGCGCGACCGCCACCACTCCGACCCCCAGCGACGTGATCGGTCCGACCACCGCGATCCAGAACTCCTGGCGCGGGGTGCGGGCCTCGCCCTCGATCGCGGTCACCCCACCGAGGAAGTGGAGCGTGATCGAGTGCACCTCGAACCCGTAGTGCCGCGCGGCGAGGGCGTGTGACGCCTCGTGCAGGAGCACCGCCAGGTAGAGGACGATCGCGAAGACCACGCCGACGACGTACTTCCACCCGCCGAGGTCAGGTTGTCTCGCTTCGACCTGCGGCGCCATCACGAACGCGATCAGTGCGGCGACCAGGAACCACGACGACGACACCAGTACGTCGCTGCCGGCGATGCTGCCGATCCGGAACGTGCCGGGAGGACGCGACGCACGCGGCGGCGGCGGCGAGCCAGGTTCCGGGTCGGTGGAGGACACGTGTCGAGGTTATCCGGAGGGTCCGATTCGGCGCGCTTCGGCGAGCCAGGGTCTGACGGGTTGTCGGTGGTCTGTCCTACCGTCAGGACATGAGCACCCCGACCGTTCCGACCGGCGTAGCGCCGGTCGACCCTGCCGAGCGGGTCGGCACCCGCGTCGACGGCGTCGAGGTGCTCGGGGCGCTCTCGCCGTCACGGGCCGGCGACTTCCTCTCCTGTGCGCTCCTCTACCGCTTCCGGACCATCGACCGGCTCCCGGAGGAGCCGTCGGTCGACGCCGTCCGCGGCACCGTCGTGCACAAGGTGCTGGAGGACCTCTTCGACCTGCCGGCGCCCGACCGCACGCCCGACCGGGCCGCCGCGATGGTCGTCCCGGCCTGGGAGGCGGTGCTCGAGGCCGAGCCCGCACTGGCCACCCTGTTCCCCAACCAGGACGAGGGCGCGGCGATCGGCTCGTGGCTGACGTCGTGCCGATCCGTGCTCGCGCGCTACTTCACGCTGGAGGACCCGCGCCTGCTCGAGCCTGCCGACCGCGAGCTCTACGTCGAGACCCTCACGGACACCAAGCTCCTGCTGCGGGGCGTCATCGACCGCGTCGACGTGGCCAGCGACGGCGCGATCAGACTGGTGGACTATAAGAGCAGCCGGTCCCCCGGCCCCGAGTACGAGGGCCGGGCGTTGTTCCAGCTCAAGTTCTACGCGCTCGTCATCTGGCGGATGCGCGGAGTGATCCCCAAGCGCCTCCAGTTGATCTACCTCGCCAACGCGGAGATCCTCAGCTACGACCCCGACGAGCAGGACCTGCTCGCGACCGAGCGCAAGGTGCAGGCGATCTGGGAGGCGGTCCGGCGGGCGCAGGAGTCGGGCGACTGGCAGCCGAGCCCCGGCCCGTTGTGCCGCTGGTGCTCCCACCAGGCACTGTGCCCCGCCTACGGCGGCACCCCGCCGCCGTTGCCGGCGGCTCAGGAGCCGGCGGACTCGCTCTTCGGGATCCTCCGGATAGAGCACGCAGGCGACCTCCACGCCTCCCGCGCGCCGCAGCGCGGGGTCCACGCCTTCGTGGAAGTGGACCCGCACGCCCGAGCCGGCGTCGGTGATCGCGTCGACGCCGGTCCAGATCGGCTCCTCGGGCGCCTCGGCCCGCACCCGGTCGAGGAACTGCCGGGTCTCCTCGGCGCCGTGGGCCCCGATCGTCGCCTCCGTCGCCGCCTGGTCGAGGTGGTCGATGTCCCCGACCGTGGCCAGCTCCGCGTCGTACTCCTCGGGCGTGCGGCGGGTCCAGTGCGCCTCGACCAGGGTCTTCAGGTCCCGCGACTCCCACCCGCAGATCGCGGTCGCCTCCTTGCAGCGGGGGTGGAACGCGCAGCCGAGGGGCGGGTCCGCCGCGTCAGGCACCTCACCGCGCGGCAGGTCGCGGATCTGCTGGCGGCCCGGGTCCGGGTCGGGGATGGCCCGCAGCAGCGCCTTCGTGTAGGGGTGGCGGGGGTTCGCGAAGATCTCCTCGGTCGAGCCGATCTCGACGATCCGGCCGAGGTACATGATCGCGATCCGGTCGCAGAAGTACTTCGCACTGGCGAGGTCGTGGGTGATGTAGACGTAGGTGAGCCCGAGGTCCTCCTTGAGGTCGAGCATCAGCTGCAGGATCTTGGCGCGCACGGACATGTCGAGCATCGAGATCGGCTCGTCGGCCACCAGCACGCTGGGGTCGGTGATGATCGCCCGCGCCATGACCACGCGCTGCTTCTGTCCGCCCGACAGGTCGCGCGGGTACTTCTCGAGGAACAGCTCGACCGGGGACAAGCCCGACCCGCTCGAGCGCGGCGATGACCTTGACCCGTCGCTCGCTCGCCGAGCGCATCCCGTGGACGCGCAGCGCATCGCCGACCGCTTCCTCCACGGTCATCGACGGGTTGAGAGCGGCGTTCGGGTCCTGGAACACCATCTGGATGTCGCGCCGGAGCGCGCGCAGCCGACGCCGGCTCAGCTGGGCGAGGTCCTGGCCCTCGAACGTGATCGACCCCTCGGTCGCCTGGACCAGCCCGAGCAGCGCCCGGCCCAGGGTGGACTTGCCGCTGCCGCTCTCGCCGACGAGTCCGACGACCTCCCCGCGCTGCAGCGCCAGGTTGATGCCGTCGACGGCCTTGACCGTGCCGGTGTCGCTGCCGAACAGCCGGGCGAGCGTCCCGCCGCTCAGGCCGTAGTGCACGGCGAGGTCGCGGATGTCGATGATGAGGTCGGCCCCGGTGGTCGTCCCGGTCGTCGTCTCAGGCTTCGTCGGCAACGGCCAGCTCCTCCTGCTTGAGCGGCTGGGTCCCGCCGGGTGGGATCTCGTCCCTCGGGCCGACCAGCCAGCACTCGACGCGGCCGCCGCTCGGTCGCTCGATGTCGATCGGGTTGTGGGTAGCGCACACCGCCATCGCCTCGGGACAGCGCGGGTGGAAGCGACATCCGGCCGGCGGGTCGACCAGGTCAGGAGGCGCGCCCGGGATGAAGTTGAGGCCGGTCGTCCGCAGCGAGATGGTCGACCGCAACAGCTCGCGCGTGTAGGGGTGCTGCGGGTTCTCGAACACGTCGGCCACCCGACCCTGCTCGACGATCCGGCCGGCGTACATCACCGCGACCCGGTCGCAGGCCTCGGCCACGATGCCGACGTTGTGCGTGATGAGCAGCAACGACGTCTTGAAGTTGCGCCGGAGGTCGTTGAGGATCTGCACGATCTGGGCCTCGACGAGGACGTCGAGGGCGGTCGTCGGCTCGTCCGCCACGACGAACGCCGGCTGGAGCACCAGCGCCAGCGCGATCATCAGCCGTTGCCGCATGCCGCCCGAGAACTCGTGGGGGTAGGACCGATAGCGGGTCGGCGGTATCCCCATCTGGCGGAGGGCGTCGAGCGCGCGCGCCTTGACCTGGTCCTTCGCCAGCCCAGGCTCGTGCTGCTTGATCGTCTCCTCGAAGTGTTCGGAGATCCGCATCAGCGGGTTCAACCGCGTCAGCGGCTCCTGGAAGATCATGCCGAGCTCGTAGCCCCGAAGGCCGTAGGCGTCCTTGGGCCGCATCGACAAGATGTCCTTGCCGTCGAACCACACCTCACCGTCGCGCTTCGCTCCCTCCGGCAGCAGTCCCATCAGGCCGCGGCCCAGCGTGGACTTGCCGCACCCGGACTCGCCGACCAGCCCGAGGGTCTCCCCCGGGGCGATGTCGAAGCTGACACCGTCGACCGCGCGGATCGCGCCTCGCGTGGTGCCGTACCAGACCCGGACGTCACGGGCGGAGATCACCGCATCGGTGCTCATGGGGGTGCTCATCGCTCCTCACGCGGGGTCATCACGACGGGCAGCAGGCGCCGGCGGCGCAGCGTCGGGTTGATGGTCTCGTTCAAGCCCTCACCGACCAGGGTCAGGCCGGTCACGAGCAGCACGATGGCCAAGCCCGGGTAGAGGCCCGTCCACCAGATGCCGGAACCGGCGTCGGAGAGGGCGCGGTTGAGGTCGTGCCCCCACTCCGCAGCGTCGGTCGACTGGATGCCCAGGCCGAGGAAGCCCAGCCCGGCAAGGGTGAGGATCGCGTCCGCCGCGTTCAGCGTGCCCAGCACCGGCACGCTCTGCACCACGTTGCCGAACAGGTAGCGACGCATGACGACGAAGTCGCTCGCGCCGATCGCCTTGGACGCCTCCACGTAGGTCGCCTCCTTGGCGCTCACCGTCGTGTTGCGGACGACTCGGTAGTACTGCGGGACGTAGACCACCGTCAGCGACAGTGCGACAGCGAGCACGCTGCCGCCGAAGATGTCGGTCAGCAGGAACGAGAACACGATCGCGAGCAGGAACGAGGGGAACGCGAAGAGCGCGTCCATGACCAGGAGGACGATCCTGTCGAACCAGCCGCCGTAGTAGCCCGACACGAGTCCGAGCGGTACGCCGATCACGACGCAGAAAAGGACCGACAGCACGACGACCTCGATCGCGGTGCGGGCGCCCCAGATCACGCGCGACAGGACGTCGAAGAGCAGGCGGTCGGTGCCGAAGAGGTGGTCGCCGCTCGGCGCCGCTGCCTTGGGGAACCGGACCCCGTCGACCGAGGTCTGGTCGAAGGAGTACGGCGCGAGCCAGGGCGCGAAGAGGGCGCAGATCACGAAGACCGCCGTGATCACGACGCCGATGACCAGCATCCACCGGGCGAGGCCGACGGTCTCCGTGAACGGCTTGGCGAGGGCGCTGAGAACCTTGGGCATCAGTACCTCACTCGCGGGTCGATGAGTGCGTTCACGATGTCGACGAGGAGGCTGATCAGCACCACCGCGACCGCGAAGACCGTGATGATCCCCTGGACGGCGCCGTAGTCGCGGCTGTTGATGTACTCCACCAGCTTGTGGCCGAGACCGGGCCAGTTGAACGTCTGCTCGGTCAGCACCGCTCCGCCGAGCAGGAGCGCGAACTGGAGGCCGATCACCGTGATCACCGGGACCAGGGCGTTGCGGAACGAGTGCCGTCGGGTCACCTTGCTGCGAGAGATGCCCCTCGCCTCGGCGGCCTCCACGTAGTCGCTCTGCATGGTCTGCAGGATGTTGACCCGGACGAGCCGGATGAAAACGCCACAGATCAGCAACCCGAGCGTCGTCGCGGGGAGGATCAGGTGCTTGAGGACGTCCTCGATCGCCGCGTCGTCGCCGCTGAGGAAGGCGTCGATCAACAGGATGTGGGTCTTGGGCTCGACCGTGAAGACGGTGATCGGACTCGCCTGGCCCGACGTCGGCAGCCCCAGCGGTTGCGCGACGTAGACCTGCGCCAGGTAACCGACGAAGAAGACAGGCGCGGCATAGGTGAGGATGCCGAAGAACCGGATCAGGACGTCCGGCATCGAGTCGCGGTAGCGGCCCGCGAGCAGACCGAGCGGGATCCCGACCAGCAGGGCCAGGACGAACGCGGCCACGGTCAGGGTGAGGGTCGCGCCGCCGTTGTCGCGGACCACCCGCAGCACCGGTTGGTTGTCACTGAACGTCGTGCCGAAGTCGAGGCGGAGAACGGACGACAGGTAGTCCCAGTACTGGACCAGGATCGGATCGTTAAGCCCGAGCGCATCACGCCGCTGGTCGAGCGCCTCCTCGTCGAGCTTGCCCCCCAGCGCCGCGGACACGGGGTCGCCGGGGGCTACGCGCAGCATGAAGAAGACGAGGGTGAGGATCACCCAGATCATCGGCAGCACGAGGATGACGCGCTGCAGGATGTAGCGCGGCAGGGATCCTGATGCGAAACGAGTCATGGCATCCGCCTTCGCGCGTGCCGCGTGGGGAGGAACCTTGCGGTTCGCTCCCCACGTGGCCGCGCTCGAGCGATCAGGAGTTCTTGCTCACCAACCAGAAGCGGAAGATGAACGCCGGGTCGAGGGTCTCCTCGACCCCCTCCATGCCGGGCCCGTAGACGCCGATGTTCTGGCCCACCCACGAGGGGATGAACGGAACGTCCTCGGCGACGATGTTCTGCAGCTCGCCCGAAGATCTCTTCACGCTCTGCCTGGTCATCGGTGCCCTGCTCGTCAGCGATGAGCTGCTCGGCGTCCGGGTTGTCGTACCCGTTCTGGAAGAACCCACCATCGATCAGGAACGGCGACAGGTAGTCGTCGGTGTCCGGGTAGTCGGGGAACCAGCCGTAGATCCACAGGTCGTAGGCGCCTTCCTTGGAGATCGTCTGGTACTGCTCCCACTCCGTGCTCTTCAGCTCGACGTCGAACAGGCCGCTCTCCTCGAGCTGGCGCTCGATCTCGTTGGCCTCGTCCTCGGTGGCGGGGCCGTAGTGCGTCGGCGTCCAGCCGACGGTCAGCTTGACCGGAGTGTCGATGCCCGGCGTCCTCGAGGATCTTCGCTGCCGCGTCGGGACTCGGCTCGCCGTACTTCTCCGAGAACGCGTCGACCTGACCGGCGTAGCCCGGCGGCACGATCGAGTAGCAGCGGGTCGACGGTGCCGTCGTACGCGTCGTCGGCGATCGCTTCGCGGTCGAGCACCTGGGCGGCGGCCTGCCGGATCGGCACCTGCTTGCCGACCGCTCCTGTGGTGTACCAGACGTAGTAACGGATCTCGGAGCCCTCGCCGGTCGCGACGGTGACGTCGTCGTTGGTCTTCAGGTCCGCGATGTCCGTCGGGCTGAGGCTGCGCCACGCCACGTCGACCTCGCCACTCTCGGCGGCCAGCTTGAGTGCCGACGGCTCCGAGTAGTACTTGACGAACACCTGGTCCGCCTGGCCGGTGTTCTCGCCGGTGTACTCCTCGTTGATCTCGAGAACGGCCTGGTCACCGGCCTTGTACTGGCTCAGCTTGTAGGGACCGGAGCCGATGATGTCCTCGTCGGCGAGCTTCTCGTCGGCGGGGAAGGTCTCCTCGTCGACGATCGCGCGCGGCACCCGGATAGGTGAGGACGTACTGGAACGTCGTGTCCGGGTGGTCGAGGTGGAAGATCACCGTCGTGTCGTCGGGCGTCTCGATGGCGTCCGGGTTGAGGGTGACCGTGCCGTCGTCAGCCGGTCTCGGTGATGCTGCCGAGCAGGTAGATCGCGGCGCCGTTGGCGTCCTGGATCGCGATCGACCGCTCGAAGCTGTACTTGACGTCCGACGACGTCAGGTCGTTGCCGTTGGAGAACTTCAAGCCCTCCTTCAGCGTGCAGGTCAGGGTCTCCGGGTCGTCGTAGACGCACTCCTCGGCGGCGTCTCCGACGATCTCGGTCGAGTTGGCCGGAACGGTCACGAGGGTCTGGTAGAGGTTGTACTCCAGCGTGGACGACCCGAGGTCGTAGGACCCGGCGGGGTCGAGCGCGGTGACCGTGTCGGTGGTGCCGAGGATCCAGTCCTCACCAACGCCGCCTCCGGCATCTCCGCTGCCTCCGTTGCCGTCGTCGCCGTCGTCACCGCAGGCCGCCAAGCTCACGGCCAGCGTTCCCGCTCCGACGAGCGCGAGATCTTCCGCTTCACGTAGGTCACCTCAACATCGCTCAAGCAGTCCCCGCTGGTCGGGGGCCGGACTCCTCGCGGAACATACTCCGGGGAGCAGACGGCGGCTAGGGAAGATCCCTCGCGGCGGTGTTTCGATCCGGCAACGTTTTCAGCACAGCCGGGGTGACACCGACGAGCGAGTCGACGAACGTACGGCGCTCCCCTTCAGGCACGGCGACATGGTTGGGGACGACGACGACCTGGCAGCCGGCCGCCGCCGCCGACGTCGCTCCCGTGGGCGAGTCCTCGATCGCGATGCAGTCCTCCGGCTCCACGCCGAGGGCGGCAGCGGCGGTCAGGTAGGGCTCGGGATGCGGCTTGCCCTGGTCGACCTGGTCACCCGTCACGACCACGCGGAACGTCTCCGGTGGCAGGTGCGCGAGGATCGGTGCCACGAACCGCTGGTAGGACATCGTCACCAGGCCGCACGGCACGCCGGCCTCCTTGAGGCCGAGCAGCAGCTCACGGGCGCCGGGGCACCACGGCACCGCGTGCTGGACCCGCGCGACGACACCGTCCAGCAGCCGCTCGACGATCTCCTCGGGGCTCAGCGGGATTCCCATCGTGTCGCGGATGTAGACACCGGACGCCAACAGGCTGTTGCCGACCAGGTGCATCGCGTCCTCGGTCGTCCAGGTGGCGCCGTACTCCTCGGCCAGCTCGACCTCGGTCGCCATCCAGTAGGGCTCGGTGTCGACCAGGGTGCCGTCCATGTCCCACAGGACAGCCAACATGTCAGTCCTCGGGGTCGTAGCCCAGGTTGGGCGAGAGCCACCGCTCGGTCTCGGCGAGGGTCCACCCCTTGCGCTCGGCGTAGTCCGCGATCTGGTCGCGGCCGAGGCGGCCGACGACGAAGTACTGCGAGCCCGGATGGCTGTAGTAGAGGCCCGACACGGCCGCACCCGGCCACATCGCCATCGACTCGGTGAGCTCGATGCCGGCGTTGCTCTCGACGTCGAGCAGCTCCCAGATCGTCTGCTTCTCGGTGTGGTCGGGGCACGCCGGGTAGCCCGGTGCGGGACGGATCCCGGTGTACTTCTCGGCGATCAGGTCCTCGTTGCTGAGCTGCTCCTCGGAGACGTGCGCCCAGAACTCGGTCCGCACCCGCTGGTGCAGCCGCTCGGCGAAGGCCTCGGCCAGCCGGTCGGCGAGCGCCTCGATCATGATCGCGGAGTAGTCGTCGAGCTCGTCCCGGAAGGCCTTCACGCGTTCGGGCAGCCCGATCCCGGCAGTGACGGCGAAAGCCCCCACGTGATCGGCCAGACCGGCGTCGACCGGCGCGACGAAGTCGGCGAGCGACCGGTTGGGGATGCCCGCACGGTGCTGACCCTGCTGGCGAAGCTGGTGGAGCGTCGCGCGGACGTCGGCGCGGCTGTCGTCCGCGTAGACGAGGACGTCCTCGCCCGTGCTGGCCGCCGGGAAGAGCCCGTAGACGCCGTTGGCGGTGACCCACTTCTCGGCGATCATCCGGTCGAGCATGTCCTGGGCGTCGTCGTAGAGCTTGCGTGCGGCGTCGCCGGTGGTCGGGTTGTTGAGGATGTCGGGGAACTTGCCCTTCATCTCCCAGGCGTTGAAGAACGGCTGCCAGTCGATGTACTCGCGCAGCTCGGCGAGGTCGTAGTCCTTCAGCGCGTGCACGCCCGGCGTCACCGGCTGCGGCGGGACGTAGCCCTCCCAGTCGATCGGCGTCGCGTTGGCCTTGGCGTCGGCGAAGGTCAGCTGCGGCCGCTCGGACTTCTGTGAGTGGCGCGCCCGCAGCGCGTCGTAGTCGGTCTTGATGTCGGCGAGCAGCGGTGCGCGGCGATCTGCGTGGAGCAGCGCGGCCGCGGTCGGCACCGAGCGGGAGGCGTCCTTGACCCAGACGACCGGTCCGTCGTACTTCGGGTCGACCTTGACCGCCGTGTGGGCGCGCGACGTGGTGGCGCCGCCGATGAGCAGCGGGATCTCCAGACCGAGTCGCTGCATCTCCGTCGCCATGGTGACCATCTCGTCGAGGGACGGGGTGATCAGGCCGGAGAGCCCGATGATGTCGGCGTTGTGCTCCTTGGCCGCGTCGAGGATCTTCTGGGCAGGCACCATCACCCCGAGGTCGATCACCTCGAAGTTGTTGCACTGGAGTACGACGCCGACGATGTTCTTGCCGATGTCGTGGACGTCGCCCTTCACCGTCGCCATGATGATCGTCCCGTTGGTCTCCTTGGCCGTCGCCAGCTCGGGGTTGTCGAGCTTCTCCTGCTCGATGAACGGGATCAGGTAGGCGACCGCCTTCTTCATGACGCGCGCCGACTTCACGACCTGCGGCAGGAACATCTTGCCCGGCACCGAACAGGTCGCCGACGACGTCCATCCCGGACATCAGCGGGCCCTCGATCACCTCGATCGGGCGGCCGCCGCGGTCGGCGATCTCCTTGCGCAGCTCCTCGGTGTCGGCCTCGACGTGCGCGTCGAGGCCCTTCACGAGGGCGTGGGTGATCCGCTCACCCACCGGCAGCTCGCGCCACTCCTCGGTGGCCGCTTCGGCGACCTCGCCGCTCCCCCGGTGCTGCTCGGCGAGCCCGAGGAGCCGCTCGGTGGCGGCGAGCGAGTCGTCGGTGCGGTTGAGCACGACGTCCTCGATCGCGTCCCGGAGCTCCTGGTCGATCTCGCTGTAGGGCACCAGCGCACCGGCGTTGACGATGCCCATGTCGAGGCCGGCCTCGATCGCGTGGAAGAGGAAGACCGCGTGGATCGCCTCGCGGACGGGGTTGTTGCCGCGGAAGCTGAAGCTGACGTTCGAGATGCCGCCGGAGACCTTCGCGCCGGGGAGGTTCTCCTTGATCCAGCGGGTGGCCGCGATGAAGTCCTGGCCGTAGGTCGCGTGCTCCTCGATGCCGGTCGCGACCGCGAACACGTTGGGGTCGAAGATGATGTCCTCGGGCGGGAAGTCCACCTGGTCCACCAGGATCCGGTAGGCCCGCTCGCAGATCTGCTGGCGGCGCTCCAGGTTGTCGGCCTGGCCGTCCTCGTCGAACGCCATCACCACGGCCGCCGCGCCGTACTTCTTGCACAGGCGGGCGTGCTCGATGAACTTCTCCTCGCCCTCCTTCATGGAGATCGAGTTGACGATCGGCTTGCCCTGGACGTTCTTCAGGCCGGCCTCGATGACCTCCCACTTGGAGGAGTCGACCATCACCGGGACCCGGCTGATGTCGGGCTCGGACGCGACCAGCTTGAGGAACCGGTCCATCGCGGCGACGCCGTCGATCATGCCCTCGTCCATGTTGACGTCGATGACCTGCGCGCCGCTCTCGACCTGCTGCGCTGCCACCGACAGGGCGGTGTCGTAGTCGCCGTCCTTGATCAGGTTGCGGAACTTCGCGGAGCCGGTGATGTTGGTGCGCTCCCCGACGTTCACGAAGAGGCTGTCCTCGGCGATGGCGAACGGCTCGAGGCCGGACAGACGCAGCGCGGGTACGACGACCGCGGGCTCACGACGCTCCAGGCCCTCGACGGCCTGGGCGATCGCGGCGATGTGGGCCGGCGTGGTGCCGCAGCAGCCGCCGAGGATGTTGACGAAGCCGGCCTCGGCGAACTCCTTGACGATGCCCGCGGTGTCCTCCGGGGTCTCGTCGTACTCGCCGAACGCGTTGGGAAGTCCGGCGTTCGGGTAGGCCGAGACGAAGGAGTCGGCGAGCCTCGAGAGCTCGGCGATGTAGGGACGCATCTCCTTGGCGCCGAGCGCGCAGTTGAGACCGACGGCCAGCGGCTGGGCGTGGCGGACCGAGTCCCAGAACGCCTCGGTGACCTGACCCGACAGGGTGCGGCCGGAGGCGTCGGTGATCGTGCCGGAGACCACGACCGGCCAGCGACGCCCGGTCTCCTCGAACAGCGTCTGGACCGCGAAGATCGCGGCCTTCGCGTTGAGGGTGTCGAAGATCGTCTCGATGAAGATCAGGTCCGAGCCGCCGTCGACGAGCGCGCGGGCCGCGGTGAGGTAGGCGTCGACGAGCTGGTCCCAGGACACGTTGCGCGCGGCGGGGTCGTTGACGTCGGGGCTGATCGACGCGGTGCGGGTGGTCGGGCCGAGGGCGCCCGCGACGTACCGTGCCTTGCCGGTCGCCTCGGCAACCTCGTCGCAGACGGCGCGGGCGAGCCGCGCGGCCTCGTGGTTGAGCTCGTAGGACAGCTCCTCCATGCCGTAGTCGGCGAGCGACACCGCGTTGGAGTTGAAGGTGTTGGTCTCGATGATGTCGGCGCCGGCCTCGAGGTACTCGCGGTGGATGCCGGCGATGATGTCGGGCTGGGTGATCGTCAGCAGGTCGTTGTTGCCGACGAGGTCGGACGGCCAGTCGGCGAACCGCTCGCCGCGGTAGCCGGCCTCGTCCGGACGATCCCGCTGGATGGCGGTGCCCATGGCGCCGTCGAGGATCACGATCCGCTCACGCAGCAGCGCAGTGAGCTCGTCGGTCGCGTCCGGCCGCCAGTCGTGGGAACCCGATGCCATGTCACACCCTTCCGATACGGAAGGCGCCCTTGGAATTCGCCGAGCGTGGCGGACCCGGGGTCCGTTGCAACGCCTCTCGACGTCACCGATCTTAACGGTCGCAACCGACCGGTCAGCGATTTCCCGCATGCTGGCACAGTACGCTCGACGAGGTGATGGAGATCGAGGACACGCCGGACGCTCGTCCGGCCCGTGGTGATCGCAGCGTTCGAGGGCTGGAACGACGCTGCCGAGGCCGCCTCGGCCGTGGTCGACCACCTGCTCACGGTGTGGAACGCGCGGGTCGTAGCGGCGATCGATCCCGAGGACTACTACGACTTCCAGGTCAACCGGCCGACGGTCGGCGTCGACGACAACGGCTTCCGCAAGCTCACCTGGCCGAGCACCCACATCGCGGTGGCCTCACCGCCCGACCTCGACCACGACGTGATCCTCATCCGTGGCATCGAGCCGAACATGCGGTGGCGCGGTTTCTGCGCCGAGCTGCTCGCGTGCATCGACGATCTCGGTGGTGAGCTCGTGGTCACCCTCGGCGCGCTCCTCGCGGACACACCGCACACCCGCCCGATCCCGGTCACCGGTACGGCGACCGAGCCCGACCTGGTCGACCGGATGAAGCTCGAGCAGTCCACCTACGAGGGACCGACCGGCATCGTCGGCGTGCTCCAGGACTCCTGCGTGAAGCTCGACATCCCCGCGGCGTCGTACTGGGCCGCCGTACCGCACTACGTGGCGCAGCCGCCCTGCCCGAAGGCCACCCTGGCCCTGCTCGGCCAGATCGAGGACCTGCTCGAGGTGAGCATCCCGCTCGGCGACCTGCCCGAGGACTCGCGGGCGTGGGAGCGCGGCGTCGACGAGCTGGCCGAGGAGGACGAGGACATCGCCGACTACGTCCGGTCGCTGGAGGAGACGCGCGACACCGCCGAGCTGCCCGAGGCGTCGGGCGAGGCGATCGCGCGCGAGTTCGAGCGCTACCTCAAGCGCCGCGGCGAGGGCGACTAGAATCTCGAGGCTCGCTTCGCTCGACCCAGCCGAGCCGTCAGAGCGCGAGGCCGAGCGCGGCGTCGAGCACGGGCAGCACCGTCGTCGCTGCATCCGGGTCGCTGGTGTCGGCCAGACCGTCGGTGCCCAGCGTCGCCGCGACCCAGGCGTCGATCGCCGCGGTCGCGCGCGGGGCGTCGAGGTCGTCGGCCAGGGCGGCCAGCACCTCGGCCACCACCGGTCCGGCCGGCGCACCGGCACCGAGCGCCACGGCCCGTCGCCACCGGGCGATGTCGTCGACGGCGGCCCACAGCAGGTCGTCGGTCCACTCCCAGTCCTCGCGGTAGTGGTGCCGCAGCAGCGCGAGCCGGATCGCCATCGGGTCGATGTCGCTGTTGCGCAGCGCCGAGACGAAGACCAGGTTGCCGCGGGACTTCGACATCTTCTCGCCGTCGTAGCCGACCATGCCGGCGTGCGCGTAGGCACGGGCGTACGGCGCGCCGGTCGCCACCTGCGCGTGGCCCGCGCACATCTCGTGGTGGGGGAACACCAGGTCGCTGCCGCCGGCCTGGACGTCGACCGTCGTACCGAGGTGCTCGAGGGCGATCGCGGCGCACTCGATGTGCCATCCCGGGCGGCCGCGGCCGAAGGGGCTCTCCCACGAAGGCTCGCCCGGCCGCTCGCCGCGCCAGACCACGCAGTCGAGCGGGTCTGCCTTGCCCTCGCGCTCCGGGTCGCCCCCGCGCTCGCCGAACAAGCGCAGCATGGTCTCGCGGTCGTAGCCCGACTCACTGCCGAACGCAGGGTCCGCGGCCACCGAGTAGTAGAGGTCGTCCTCGACGCGGTAGATCGCACCGACGGCCTGGAGCCTTTCGATGAGTTCGATCGCGAGCGGGATCGACTCCACTGCTCCGACGTAGGCGTCGGGCGGCAGCACCCGCAGCGCCTGCATGTCCTGCCGGAACAGCTCGGTCTCGCGCTCGGCGAGCTCGACCCAGTCGACACCGACCTTGGTGGCGCGCTCGAGCAGCGGGTCGTCGACGTCCGTCACGTTCTGGACGTAGCTGACCTCGTGGCCGGCCGACCGCCAGGCACGGTTCAGCAGGTCGAAGGCGATGTAGGTGTTGGCGTGGCCGAGGTGCGTCGCGTCGTACGGCGTGATCCCGCAGACGTAGAGCGTGGCGGCGCCGTCGGGCGCCGCGGTGATCCGGTCGCCGCTGGCGCTGTCGTGGATCGCTACCGGAGGTCCGACCACGGACGGGGTCGGCATCTCCGGAGAGGTCCAGGCGCGCATGCGGCGATGGTATCGGCGGGGTCAGGGCCTCAGAACGGAGGCCAGGGGATGGCGGGCCAGCCCTGGTGCGGCCCCGGCAGGTGCCCGCGCGCGAGCAGTCGTTCGGCGCGCAGCTCGAGCGCGCGGATCTCCAGCTCGGTGAGGTGCTGGCCGAGCTGCTCCCCCAGCTCACCCCGCACAGCAGTGAGTACGGCGCCCACACCGACGCGCTCCTCGTCCGTGAGTGGCGCACCGGCCCATCCCCAGAGCACGGTGCGGAGCTTGGCCTCGTGGTGGAACGTGACGCCGTGGTCGACGCCGTACCGGTGTCCGTCCGGCATCGGCAGCACGTGGCCGCCCTTGCGGTCGGCGTTGTTGGCGAGGACGTCGAACACCGCCATCCGGCGGAGCGCGGCGGTGTCCTCGTGGACCAGGGTGACGTCGCGGTCGCGGTCGTCGACGCCGTCGAAGACCGCGAACCAGCCGTCGGGCACCCGGCCCGAGCGCACCAGCGTGACGGCGTCCTGGTCGGGATCGACGGTCTGCCAGTCCTGGAGCATCCCGGGGCCGTGCGGCCCCTCGCCGTACCAGGTCAGTGGCACGACGTCCCAGCCCAGCGTCTCGCTCACCAGGTAGGCCGCGACCTCGCGATCGGCCAGTGTCCCGTCGGGGAAGTCCCACAGCGGCCGCTCGCCGGCGATCGGCTTGTAGACGACCTCCCGGCCGTCGAGCTCGGCGAGGAAGGTCGCGTTCGACGCCGGCATGATCCGCCCGCGCAGCTGGGGGCGGCTCGACTCGCGTCCATCACGCCGTGCCCACTATTCGGGGCGGCGCTTGAAGCCGTTGGCGCGCACGCAGAGATGCCCGTCGGGATCGATCGGCTGCCCGCAGAACGGGCAGTCGGGGCGGCCCGCGCCCAGCACCCGCTCGGTGCGCTGGACGAACGCCCGCGCGTGTCCCGCGTCGATCCGGACGACGAAGACCTCCGTCGGCTCGGTCTCCTCGAGCACGATCTCCTCGACGTCCTCGGCATCGGAGAGACCGACCAGCTCCTCGCCGACGGGGAACACCTCGATCACGACGCGCTCGGCCTGCGGGTCCCAGGACAGCGTCATCGTGCCCGCGCGGAACTCCTCGGCGATCGGCAGGTCCAGCGGATCCTCGTCGGCGAGGCCGACGGGTGCGACGGCCGGGATCACCGCGGTCGGTGCGGGCCTCGGTCATCACCTCGTCGAGCAGCTCGTCGATCCGCTCCGCGAGCGCGGCCACCTGCTGCTTCTCCAGGGCCACGCTGACCACGCGGGCGCCGTCCCGCGCCTGCAGGAAGAACGTGCGCGCGCCCGGTTCGCCGACGGTGCCGGCGACGAAGCGCTCCGGCGGGTCGAATCCGTGGACGATCGGTGGCATGGATCCCAGCCTACGAGGGGGCCTTAATCCGGCTTAAGAGCCCTCGGTGACTGGGTCCGGACCGGCGCCGCCGCCGACGGTCGCGCCGGACCGGCGGGTCCGCTTGCCGGCCGGCCGGACCAGCCACGACAGGTCGCCCGCGTGGGTGTTGGACGCCAGCACGTAGGGCCGGTCCGCCGTGTACTGCACGATCGAGACCGACGCCGGGTCGACGTTGATCCGCTGGAACATGTCCAGGTGCATGCCCAGCGCGTCGGCGAGGACGGCCTTGATGATGTCGCCGTGGCTCACCGCCACCCACACCGCGCCCGGACCGTGCTCGGCCTCCACAGCGGCGTCAAGGCGTCGTACGGCCTCCACGGCGCGGTGGCGCATCGCCACCATCGACTCGCCGCCCGGGAACGCCGCTGCCGACGGTTGACGCTGGACCGTGGCCCAGAGCTTCTCCTTCGCCAGCTCCCGGATCTTGCGTCCCTGCCACTCGCCGTAGTCGCACTCGGCCAGCCCGCGCTCGGTCACGGGCCGCGGACTGCCGGGCCGGGCCACGGCGATCGCCTTCGCCGTCTGGCGGCATCGCTCCTGCGGGCTGGTCACCAGTGCCGTGATCGGCACCACTGCGATCCGTTCGGCGGCGGCCCGCGCCTGCTGCTCGCCGGTCTCGTCGAGCCGGACTCCCGCCATCCGCCCGGCGAGAACGCCTGAGGTGTTGGCTGTGGTGCGTCCGTGCCGCACCAGGAGAACCGTGGCCACAGCAGCGAGAGTAGCCACTACCGTTGCCTCACGTGATCGTCGACAGTGCCGTCTACCGACAGGGCGAACGCCTCCCCGTCGACTGCAACCTGCACGATTACGAGGCGCTCCGGACCGCTGCGCGCGGCGGGGAGCACGACTTCGTCTGGGTGGGCCTCTACGAGCCCAGCCACTCCGAGCTCGCGGAGATCGCCGAGGCCTTCGGACTGCACCCGCTCGCGGTCGAGGACGCCGTGGTCGCCCACCAGCGACCCAAGCTCGAGCTCTACGAGGGCAACCTCTTCCTCACCCTCAAGACGCTTTGGTACGTCGACGAGGACGACGCCGTCGAGACCGGCGAGATCAACCTCTTCGTCGGTGACGACTTCGTGATCACGGTGCGCCACGGCCGCGGGTCCCAGCTGAAGAACGCCCGCCACGAGCTCGAGGCCCAGCAGTCCGTCCTGAGCCACGGTCCGTCGGCCGTCGTCTACGCCGTCTCCGACACCGTCGTGGACGGCTACCTCGCCGTGATGGAGGAGCTCCAGGTCGATGTCGACGAGGTCGAGTCGTCGGTGTTCTCGGAGAAGCGGACCAATGACTCCGCGCGGATCTACACCCTGAAGCGCGAGCTGGCAGAGGTACGGCGTGCGGTGCTGCCGCTCAAGGAGCCGATGCGGCGCTTCACCGTCGGCGCCGTACCCGGGATCCTGCCGGAGGCCGGCCCGTTCTTCCGCGACGTCGGTGACCACCTCAGCATCGCCGCCGAGGCGGTCGACACCCTCGAGTCGTTGCTGTCGTCCGCGTTCGAAGCGCACCTGGCGCGGATCCAGGTGCAGCAGAACGAGGACATGCGCAAGATCTCGGCCGGCGCCGCCCTGCTGCTGCTCCCCACGCTGATCGCCGGCATCTACGGCATGAACTACGACCACATGCCCGAGCTGAACTGGGAGTACGGCTACGTGTGGGCGCTGTTCCTGATGATCGGCAGCTCGGTGGGCCTGTGGGCGTGGTTCAAGAAGTCCGGCTGGATGTGACGGTCAGGCCCACTCAGGCACTGAGCACTCCCGCGGCGAGGAGAACGATCACGCCACTGCCGAGGAGCACCCGGTAGATGACGAACGGCGCGAGGGTGTGGTGGCTGACGAACTTGAGCAGCCACGCGATGGCGGCGTACCCGACCACGAAGGACACCACCGTCGCGACCAGCGTCGGCATCGAGCCGTACATGTTCTCGCCGTTCGGGATCTCCTTCAGCTGGTAGATGCCGGCCCCGACGACCGCTGGGATGGCCAGGAGGAAGGAGTAGCGGGTGACCGCCGCGCGCTCGTAGCTGAGGAACCGCCCCATCGACAGCGTCGCGCCCGAGCGGGACACGCCTGGGATGAGGGCCAGGGCCTGCGCGGCACCCATGAGGATCGCGTCGCGCATGTTCATCTGCTTGATCCGCTTCTCGTTGCCGCCGATCTTGTCCGCGAGACCCAGGACGAGTCCCATCCGACGATCAGCATCGTCGCGACCAGCCACAGGTTCCGGAACTGGGACTCGATCGTGTCCTTGAGGAAGATCCCGAGGACGACGATCGGCAGCGAGCCGATGATGACGAACCACCCCATCCGGGCGTCGAGGTGGCCGCGGTACTCCGGCTTGAACAGCGACAGCGTCCAGGTCTTGGCGATGTTCCAGATGTCCTTGCGGAAGTAGACCAGGACCGCGAGCTCGGTGCCGATCTGGATCACGGCGGTGAAGGCGGCGCCGGGGTCGCCCCACCCGAAGAGCTCGGGGAAGATCCGCAGGTGCGCACTGCTGGAGATCGGCAGGAACTCCGTCAGGCCCTGCAGCGTGCCGAGGACCAGGGCTTGCAGGAAGTCCTCCACGGGGACGGATCCTACGGATAAGTCATCGGAGTGCCGTCATCCGCCCCGCTGGCACAAGGGACTACCTTGGCCCCCATGCAGCAGCGGTACGTCGGAAGCAGTGGTCTCCGGGTGTCGCGGCTGGGTCTCGGCACGATGACCTGGGGCAAGGACACCGACGAGCACGAGGCCCGCGACCAGCTCATCGCGTTCTGCGAGGCAGGCGGGACCCTGGTCGACACCGCTGCGGGCTACACCGACGGCCGCTCGGAGGAGCTGCTCGGCACCCTGATCGGCGACGTCGTACGACGAGACGACGTGGTGCTCGCGACCAAGGCCGGGATCTGGCGCCGTGGTGGCGAGCGCACCACCGACACGTCGCGGCGGGCGCTCCTCGGCGGACTCGACACCTCGCTCGAGCGGCTCGGCGTCGACCACGTCGACCTGTGGCAGGTCCACATCTGGAGCGACGAGGTGCCGCTCGACGAGACGTTGGCCGCGCTCGACCAGGCGGTGTCGTCCGGCCGCGCGACGTACGTCGGCATCTCCAACTACACCGGCTGGCAGACCGCCCAGGCCGCGACCTGGCAGCGCGCCACGCCGGGCCGGGCGCCGATCGTGTCCACCCAGGTCGAGTACTCCCTCGTCAACCGTGACATCGAGCGCGAGGTCGCCCCGGCGAGTGCCGCGCTCGGGCTCGGGATCCTGCCGTGGTCGCCCTTGGGGCGCGGCGTCCTCACCGGCAAGTACCGCACCGGCGTACCCGGCGACTCCCGCGCCGCCTCCCCCGTGTTCGCGTCGTTCGTCGAGCGCTATCTCGACGACCGCAGCCGCGGCATCGTCGAGGCGGTGATCGCCGCCGCCGACGGCCTCGACTGGACTCCCCTGGAGGTGGCGCTGGCCTGGGTCCGCGACCGGCCCGGGGTCACCGCGCCGATCGTCGGCGCTCGCACCGCCGCACAGCTGAAGGGCGCTCTCGGCGCCGAGGCCAAGGAGCTCCCACCGGAGATCCGAGGTGCCCTCGACGACGTTTCGGAGCCCGCCTGATGAGCGCCGGCGCGGTCGAGTGGCAGTTCGAGAAGGTCACCTTCTCGCGGGAGTACTCACGGAACGTGGTCACCCGGCTGCTCGTCGATCGTGCGGAGCAAGGTGGCTGGGAGCTGGTCCGGGTCCGGGTCACGCCGGACGGCACCCGACGCGTGGTCCTGCGACGCAAGATCATCCGCGCCGTCCGGACCGCCTGACTCCTGCGCTCGGAAGTTCAATCAGATCTGGTCGAGGAAGCGGTCCATCACCCGCGCGCCGAACTGCAGCGCGTCCACCGGCACCCGCTCGTCGACGCCGTGGAAGAGCGCGGTGAAGTCGAGGTCATCGGGCAGCCGCAACGGCGTGAAGCCGTAGCTCCGCATGCCGAGGTTGCGGAAGTGCTTGGCGTCGGTCCCGCCACTCATCAGGAACGGCGCCACCAGCTGCGTCCGGATCCTCCGCCAGCAGGCTCCGGGTCATGGCATCGACCAGCGCGCCGTCGTACGGCGTCTCCCAGGCGGGCTGGTTGGAGACGTAGTCGATGCTGACGTTCTCGCCGCACAGCTCGGCCAGGGTGCGGAAGAACTCGTCCTCGTAGCCGGGAAGGAACCGGCCGTCGACATGGGCGGACGCCTCGGTCGGAACCACGTTGACCTTGTAGCCGGCCGACAGCATGGTCGGGTTGGTGGTGTTGCTGATGACCGCGCCGAGCATCCGGGTGGCGCCGCCGAACTCCTCGACGATCTCGCGGGCGTTGTCGGGCGTGAGGTCGGTGCCGGCGAGGGCCCCGACCGTGCCGAGAAGCGTCCGCATCGTCGGCGTCAGCCGCACCGGCCACTCGTAGGCGCCGATCCGGGCGACGGCGGCAGCGATCTCGGTGACCGCGTTGTCGGGGTTGATCATCGACCCGTGGCCGGCGGTCCCCCGCGCCGTGAGGCGCATCCAGGCCATGCCCTTCTCCGCCGCCTCGATCAGGTAGAGGCGACGCCCGCGGACCGTCGTACTGAAGCCGCCGACCTCGCCCACGGCGTCCGTGCAGCCCTCGAACACGTCCGGGTGGTCGCGGACCAGGATCTCGGCGCCGTGGTGCCCACCCGCCTCCTCGTCGGCGGTGAAGCAGAGCACCGTCGGACGCGACGGCACCCGGCCGGTCCGCTGGCGGTCGCGAACGACCGAGAGCAGCATCGCGTCGAAGTCCTTCATGTCGACCGCGCCCCGGCCCCAGACATAGCCGTCCTGGACCTCACCGCTGAACGGGTGGACGGTCCAGTCCTCCGCGGCCGCGGGGACGACGTCGAGGTGCCCGTGCAGGAGGAGCGCGTCGGTCCGCGTGCCGTCGCCGCCCCAGCGGGCGACGACGTTCGTGCGACCCGGAGCGGTCTCGATGACCCGGGTCTCGATCCCGACCTCCTCGAGCAGACCGGCGACATGCTCGGCCGCCTTGCGCTCCCCTGGTCCGTCATCCGACCCGTAGTTCGTCGTGTCGATGCGGATCAGGTCGCGGCAGATCTCGACGACCTCGTCCATGCGGCCATCCTCGCACTCGTCTCTATTCGGGGAATCGCCTGCCATGCGGGTCCTGGGGGCGCACACTCCTGCTAGGGGCCCGGGACCCATCGATCGCTCCAGTCGATGAAACGGGGACCGTCATGGAAAATACTGAGACCTTCGGGCGATACCAGGTGGTGGGCAGGGCCGGGGAGGGCTCGATCGGCACCGTCTTCCGGGCGCGGCACGTCGAGCTCGCGCGTGACGCTGCGATCAAGGTCCTTCGCGAGCAAGTCCGGCGCAACGCCGCCTCGGTGGCGACCATCACTGCTGAAGCCGGCGTCCTCGCGAGCCTCGATCACCCCAACATCGTGGCCCTCTACGACTTCGTTGAAGAACCGGCGCGGACCTGGCTCGCCGAGCAGTGGGTCGACGGCGCACCTCTCGACGCGATCCTCGACGCTCATCGTCGGTTGACTCCCGAACAGGCACTGGGCGTCATGGCAGGCGCACTCGCCGGCCTGGCCCACGCTCACGCCAGCGGCGTCGTCCACCGTGACATCGCGGCATCCAACGTCCTCGCCGACATGGCGGGCACGAGCATGTTGGTCGACTTCGGGCTGGCCGCACCGATATCCGACGCGCCGTCGAGCGCGAACGCCGGCGTGGTCGGCACCCCTGCATACCTGTCCCCCGAGGCCGCGCGCGGAGAGCCGGTCGGCAAGCCCGGAGACGTCTATTCCGCCGCGGCGCTGACCTACCACCTGCTCGCCGGTCTGCCGGTGTTCACCGGCGCACCGTGGGAGATGGTGGCCGCTCATCGCGACCGACCGGCGCCACGCCTGGCCGAGCACGGGCCCCGGATGGAGGGACTGCTGGAGCGATCCCTGGCCAAAGATCCCGCCGCTCGCCCCCAGGACGCCGCAGCCTTCCTCGCGGAGCTCGAGGAGGCCGCGGAGGAGCGGTACGGCGCCGGCTGGCGAGCACGAGCGTCCATCGCGGGTCTGGTCGCCGCCACCGCAGGTGGGGCCGGTCTTGCCGCCGCCGGCGGTGGCGCGACCGTGATCGCACCGGCCGCCCCGCCGGCAGCGACCGGGGCGACGCAAGCGGCCGTCCGAACCGGGACACGTTCCTGGGGCAAGATCGCGGCGGTCGGCGTCGGCGGCCTCGCTGCGGCGGCGGTCGTCACTGCGGTGGTCGTCTTACGCGGTGACGAGCGCGAACAGCGACGAGCCGGACGACGACAGCGCCGCGCCGCTCCGACGACGGCAGAGCCGACCCTTTCGGACGAAGAGCGCGCCGAGCAGCGGCGCGAGGAGCGGGTCGCCGAGCTCGAGGCCGGTGTGCCCTCGGGCAGGTACCGCTGGGTCTCGACCGGCACGGAGCGCCTGCGCAACGGCGACACCAACCCCGTCAAGAAGGACCGCGGGACGTGGACCTTCCCCGACCCGAACTGCACAGCCGGCCGCTGCAAGGGGCAGGTCGTGAGCTCCTCGGGCGCGGAGTGGTCGTTCGTCTGGACCGACGGCGCACTGGCGATCACCCGCAAGCCGATCGACGACCCGAAGGTGGCGTGCGTCGACACCGTGACCGGCGTGACGTTGCCGATCGGGGAGTCCGCCGCATCGGGGACGACGACGTACGACGTAGCGCCGGCATCTGCGCCGGCCGGACCCGATGGCTCACCAGCGAAGACGATCACCGTGACCTACGAGGCGACCTACGACTGGAAGTTCTACGGCACCTGCGAGCCCGGGCCGACCGATCTCGTCGGCTACAGCACTGAGCTGGTCCTCACCGCAGCCCGATGACCAACGCCCGCACCGCCGGGCCGCGCATGCCCGCCCGGCTACCGATACCTCCGGCACCTCGGGGCCGGGGGCTTCGGCGACGTCCATCTCGCCGAGCACGTGGCGAGCGGCAGGCTGGCCGCGATCAAGCACATCCAGCCGCACCTCCTCAGCGACCCGGACACGATGGCCAGGTTCGTCCGCGAGGCCCGGATCCTGGCCTCGACCGACGTACCGAGCGTGGTCCGGGTCTACGACCTCGACACGACCGGCGATCCGGCATATCTCGCGATGGAGTACGTCCCGGGCGTGACGTTGTGGGACCTGATGGAGGTGGCGCCGCTGCCGCCTCGACAAGTCGCTCCCGATCCTGCGCGACGTCTCCGAAGCACTGAGGGTGATGGGGCTTCGCGGCCTGGTCCATCGCGACATCAAGCCGTCCAACGTGTTCGTCCTGCCCGAGCGGCCACGCGAAGCTCGGTGACTTCGGACTTGCTCGCCCGATGGAGGCCGACGGAGGCTTTCGGACCACCGGAGCACCGGCCGGCACGCCCGCCTACTTCCCCCCCGAGGTGAGCCAAGGCCACGCCGACGCCAACCTCGAGAGCGATGCCTACTCGTTCGCGGTGATGGTCTACGAGGTGCTCGCCGGCGCTCGCCCGATCAACGCGCCCGACGCGATCTCCCTCATCACGGCGCACTGGACACAGCCCCCGACCGCGGTGACCAGCGTGATGCCCGACTTCCCGCCCGGACCGGCGGAGCTCCTGATGCGCGCGCTGGCCAAGCAGCCCGCGGGGCGGCCGCTCCCCCACGAGCTGATGGCCGCCCTGAATGCCGTCCCTCCCGGACTACTGGTCCACCAACGCGCGACCGGACGTGCCGGTGCCGGACACGCCGCCGGTCGACGACGCCTACGAGGCCATGGCCGGCGCCGTTACGGGAGGCATCGACGACCTCGGAGCTCAGTCCGGAGCAGCGCCGACCACGGTCGCGCTCGTGGACGGTCCGGTAGCGAGCTCAGCCCCGGCGACGATCGCCGTTCCCCCATCGTTGCCCTCCCGAACCGTCCCTGTGGAGACACGACCACGGCCCGGTCCGCGATGGGCGCAGACGCGGATGGTGGCTGGGCGCGGGCTGCCGCGGCTGTTCGCGATCGTCGCCTGCCTCGCCGGGTGGCGGCTCCTGGGCCAGGACGAGGAGCCCACGCAGAGCGCTGAGCCGATCGAGGTCCTGACCGTCACCGCAGTGGCGGATCCGACAACCGCTCGCTGTCCGCGGGCGAAGGTGATGGTCGTCGCGTCGATCGGGACCAACGGACGTGCCGGCTCCGTGGCGGTCTCGTGGACGCTGGTGGACGGGACCAGCGGCCCGCGGCAGGTCTTCTCGGTAGGTGAGGGCCAGCGAGAGGTGAATGCCCGCCTCGAGATCGCCTTGAGCGGCTCCCGGCCGATGTCGGGCCAGGTCGGCGTCATGGTGGAGCCGACGGGCCTCCGCACCACGGCACCCGTCACGTACCGGTGCCCACAGCCGCCCCGCTAGGTACGGTCGTCCCGTGGTCGAGACAGTGGCAGCCGAGACGACGAAGGCGCACTCGCCGCCGTCAGCGTGCTGTTGCGCGACTTCAACGAGGAGTACGACGAGCCGTCCCCCGAGCCCGAGGCGCTGGCCGAGATCCTCCGCGCACGCATCGCCGACGGCAACGCGACCGTCCTGCTCGGCCGCGACGAGTCGGGCGGCCCCGTCGGCGTCGCCGTCGTCCGTCTGCAGCCGTCGCTGTGGAGCGAGGCGATGGAGGCCTACCTGGCCGAGCTGTACGTCGTACCCGCCCGGCGTGGCCAGGGGTTCGGCCGGGCGCTCCTGACCGCGGTGCTCGACACGTCGCGCGACGCGGGCGCCGACTACGCCTTCCTGATCACCAGCGAGGAGGACCGCCTCGCGCAGCGTGCCTACGAGGCCGCCGGGTTCCGCCGCAACGAAGGCGAGGGCGGCCCGATCATGTGGGCCTACGAACAGGACCTGTAGGCGGGTCCCACCGCCCGGCGTTATCTCTACCGGCATCGTCTGTTCGACTTCGTCGACCGAGCGGCGACGTGGAGCGTACGTTCGGAAATCTCTGACTCCCCTGTCCTGTGGACGATTGAAGAGGTAAGCGATGAAGCGGGTCCGGATCGCATGCGTCAGCCTTCTCCTCCTGCTGACTGCCCTGGTGTCCATCGACACTCCCACTGCCGGAGCCACAACCACGCCGTCCGGGTTCCAGGCCACGATCATCGCCAACAACCAGATCTTCGCGCCGACGCTGATGTCGTTCACGCCCGAGGGCCGCATCGTCATCGCCCAGCAGAACGGCAAGGTGAAGGTGTGGACCGGTACGACGGTCAGCACCACGGCGTACCTCAGCCTGACCGTCGAGAGTTCGTCCGACCGCGGCATCTTCGGGATCGCCTACGACCCGGACTACGCGACGAACCATTACGTATACGTCTACTACCATCGGCCGACGCCAACAATCCACGGCGTGATCAGCCGCTTCGTCGTCAGGCCGGACGGGCTGAGCGCGGACCCGGCCACCGAGACCGTGCTCTACGAGATGGACTCCCTCAACCTCAACGGGGTGCACACCGGCGGCTCGCTCCAGTTCGGGCCGGACGGCAAGCTCTACGTCTCCGTCGGTGACGATGCACGTGGAATCGACGTCTCCCACAGCCTGACGTCCGACCTCGGCAAGATCCTGCGCCTGAACAAGAACGGCTCGATCCCGGTCGACAATCCCTTCTACACCCAGGCGGCCGGCAAGTACCGTTCGATCTACTCCAAGGGTCACCGCAACCCCTACACCTTCGACTTCGACCAACGGGGCCACCTGATGCTGGCCGAGGTCGGCCTGCACTCCTACGAGGAGATCAACGATGTCGTGGGCGGCCAGGACTACGGATGGCCGGACTACGAAGGCCCCGACGGCGGGGACGCACGCTTTGCCGACCCGGTCGGCGGCTACGCCCACGACCTTCCCGCCCGAGGACGGCGGTTGCGCCATCATCGGCGCCGCCGCGGTGGACCCGGCGACCTCTACCTTCCCCAACTCGTACGACGGAGACTTCTTCTACGCCGACTACTGCAACGGCTGGATGAAATCGTTCGATCCCGTCACGGGCACGAGCACCCCCTTCGCCACGGAGATCGAGAACCCGACCCACATCGTCTTCGGACCGGACGGCAACCTCTACTACCTGACGCGCAACACCGGTACGGGGTCAGGGTGGATCACGCGGATCACCTACACCGGCAGTACCACGCCCTCGATCTCGGCCCAGCCGCAGAACAGGACGGTCGGGGTCGGGCAGCCGGCCACCTTCACGGTCACGGCCCAGGGGGCCGCACCCCTGAGCTATCAGTGGTTCCGCAACGGAACAGCCATCAGCGGGGCCACGAGCTCCAGCTACACGCTCACCAACGCCCAGACGTCCGACAGTGGCGCGTCCTTCACGGTGCGGGTGAGCAACCCCTTCGGAAGCGTGACCAGCCAGCCCGCGACGCTCACCGTCGTGACCAACCAGGCCCCGACGGCGACCATCACCTCCCCGGCTGCCACGCTGAAGTACCTCGCCGGACAGAGGATCGACTACGCCGCCACCGCGACCGACCCGGAGGACGGCACGCTGCCGGCGTCCGCGTTCGACTGGGAGGTCATCTTCCACCACGACACGCACACCCACCCGTTCCTCGACCCTGCCCCGGGCGCCCGTTCCGGATCGTTCACCGTGCCCGACGGCAACTTCGAGACCGCGGCCAATGTGTGGTTCGAGATGCGGCTGCAGGTGACCGACTCGGCAGGTCGGACCACGACGGTGAGCCGGGACGTCCACCCACGCACCATCACGCTGTCGTTGCAGGCCAGCCCGGCCGACGCCCGACCGGCACTCGACGGAACGCTGGTCTCCTCGAACCACAAGGTCCTCGCGGTGCAGAACATGAGGCGCATCGTGAGCGCTCCTGGTCCGCAGACCCTCACCGCCGGGACATGGCAGTTCGACTCCTGGTCCGACGGTGGGCCGAACCAGCACGAGATCGTGCCCGCGCTCGGAAACACCTGGTTCATGACCGTGTTCCGGCTCAACGCGGGCATCGTCGGCAACGGCACCGGCCTCTCGGCCACCTACTACAACGACACCGCCCTGACCCAGCAGGTCATCCAGCGAACGGATCGCGTGGTGTTGCTCAACGTGCCGGGAACGAAGAGCCCGGCACCCGGTGTGTCCCCGGGCACCTGGTCGGCGCGGTGGGAGGGCAGCGTCTCGACCCAGTTCAGCGAGCCGACGACGTTCCGCGTGAACGTTGACGACGGTGTGCGGTTGTGGGTCGGGGGGAACCTCGTCATCGACGCCTGGACACCGGCGAGCAAGGCCACGCTCTATTCCTCCGCCCCGATCAGCATGACGGCCGGCGTGAAGGTGCCCATCCGCGTCGAGATGCGGCAGGGATCCGGTCGGAACGGCCAGCTGCGATTGCTGTGGCAGAGCAGGTCGATGCCCCGGGCGATCATCCCCAGTACCCAGCTTTTCCCGAGCTGATCTCCGGCGATGGGTGCGCTCAGCCAGCCGACGTGGCTTCGATGATGGTCTGAACGGGAGTTGGCACGGTTCTCGTGACCGCGCGGAAAAGGGCCGCTCCGGTGGTAGTCAAAGAGGCCCTTCGATTCCATGTTCTCGCAGGTCAGAGTGCAGTTACCGAGTGTCCGAGGGGGGACTTGAACCCCCACGCCCTAATACGGGCACTAGCACCTCAAGCTAGCGCGTCTGCCAATTCCGCCACCCGGACGAGTGCGGGGAGACATTAGCAAAAGGACGCCCCGGAGCCCGCATCGGGACTGCCCTTCCGGGGCCTCGACTTGAACCATGGGGATCGGCCTGCAACGGTGGAGATGCCCTTGCACTCAACTCAGAGAAGGCATTTCATGCTCACCCTGACCGAGAACGCATGCAGCATCGTGAAGCGCTACACCGATCACCCGGAGACCCCGGACGACGCAGGTCTCCGGATCACCAGCACCCCTGAGGCGCAGCTCGCCGTGACGACCGCGGACGAACCCGTGGTGGGAGACGAGCTCGTCGAGCAGGACGGCGCCCGGGTCTACCTCGACGCCGCGGCCGCTCAGCAGCTCGACGACAAGGTGCTCGACGCCGGGATCGACGAGACCGGCAACATCCAGTTCGGGCTGCTCGCCCAAGCCTGAGCGCGGATCAGGGGTTGATGCCCCAGTCCGCGAGCGCGAGCTCGGGGTCGATCGGCTCACCGTTGACGCGCACCTCGAGGTGGAGGTGCGAGCCGGTGGTGTTGCCGGTCGATCCCACCGCGCCCACGACATCGCCGGCGGCCACCTGGTCGCCGACTGAGACGCTCTGGCTCGACTGGTGGCAGTACCAGAGCTCGGTGCCGTCCTCGAGCGTGATGACGGTCTTGTTGCCGTACGCGCCGTCGTAGCCGACCTCGGTCACGACGCCGGCGCGGATGGCGACCAGCGGCGTCCCCTCGGGAGCAGCGAAGTCCAGCCCGGTGTGGTCGCTCGACCAGAGGCCGCCGGCGTTGCCGAAGGTGGCGGTCAGCCGGTAGCCCCGCAGCGGCAGCACGTTGACCTCCGGTTTCGGCCGCACAGTGAGGCCGCGGACGATCTCGACCGGCTGCGCGGGCAGGTTGCCGGCGGTGACGAGCCAGGCGGGCGACGACGACTCTGCAGCGGCCGCGTCAGGGACGAACGCAGAGCACGCGATCGCGCCGATCAGTGCGGGCGCGGTCACGGCCGGACGGATTCGACGGGCGGTGGTCGGGTTCACGGCGCTTCCTCTGGTTTGCGGATGCTTGCTTTTGCAAGCAGGGCCAACCAGTGAGCCAAAATCGCGCTCGAGAACTCAAGTCGAGCGGAGCCGCGTTGTGGCCCCGCTCACTAGAACGTGTTCCTATTACCGCTCAGTCACCCAATGTTCAGCGACCGAGGTCACACGCCTGGATCGGCCGATCAGACCGTCCTTCTCATCGCCGGTGAACCCACGCCGTGACCTCGATCCGGGTCGGGATCCACGGGTCGAAGCGGAGCCGCATCCCGGCCTCGCGCGGAGTGCGATTGCCCTTCCGGCTGTTGCACCGACTGCAGGCCGCAACCGTGTTGAGCCAGGTCCAGGTGCCGCCGCGTGATCGCGGCACCAGATGGTCGATCGTGTTGGCGTGCGCGCCGCAGTAGGCGCAGCGGTGCTGGTCGCGGCGCAGCACCGCCTCCCGGCCATAGGCCGCGGGGCGGTACATCCACGAAGCGACGACGTAGCGCACCAGTCGCAGCACCTTCGGCCACGGGTGCGGACCGATCGTCTTGTCCTCTTCGGCCTCGTGCACCACGGCGACACCGCGGAAGAGCATCCGCACCGCGTGCGGGAACGAAACGACGTCGTGCGGCTCGTAGGAGGCGTTGAGCAGTACGACGGGACCGTGGACCGCCATGGCAATCGCCTCCTTCCGTTGCCGCACCCTAAGCATGACCTACGCCGCGGCAAACCGAGTTTCGTTCGCCCTCACGAATATTGTGACTGCGTGCATCGGCTCCGCATCGCTTTCGTGCCCGGCGTGACACCCGACAAGTGGGCGAAGGTGTGGCGCGAACGGCACCCCGGGATCCGCCTCGAGCTGCTCCCGGTCGAGGAGGAGCAGCAGCGCGCCGTGCTCGACGACGGTACGGCGGACATGGTGCTGGCCCGGCTCCCCGTGGATCGCGAACAGCCGACGCCGCTGCATTGCGTGGTGCTCTACGAGGAGCTCCCGGTCGTGGTCGTCGGCGCCGACCACTTCGTGGCGGCTGCGGACGAGGTGACGACCGAGGACCTGGCGGACGAGCAGCTGGTGCTCCCGGAGCGATCCGGGTGGCGGCCGACGGCCGACCAGCTCGACTTCCCCCCGATGAGCGCCAAGGAGGCGGTCGAGGTGGCGGCGGCAGGGACCGGCGTCGTCGTACTGCCGATGGCACTGGCGCGGCTCTACCACCGCAAAGACGTGGTGCACCGGCCCGTCGCCGACCTGCCACCCACCCGGATCGGGCTGGTGTGGCGGGTCGAGGACGACGGACCGGTGCACCAGGACTTCGTCGGGGTCACCCGCGGCCGCCGAGCGAGCAGCGGCCGCGGGGCCTGACCAGGCACGTCACACGGCGTAGAAGTAGTCGCAGCCGTAGAACTCGTCGCCCGGGTCGGTCGAGTCGTAGTAGACGGTGTCGTAACCCGGGCCGCACTGGATGAGGTCGGCGTTGCCGTCGGCGTAGACGTAGATGTAGTCGTTGCCGTAGCCGGCCTTCACCTGGTCCGAGCCGAAGCCGGGGATCAGCGCGTCGTCGCCGCTGTTGCCGAACAGGCGGTCGGGGCCGGCACCGCCGTAGAGGGAGTCGCCCTCGCTCCCGCCGCGCAGGACGTCGCGACCGTCGGCACCCGTCAGGTAGTCGTAGCCCGAACCGCCCAGGAGCAGGTCGTGGCCCGAGTAGCCGTAGATCGAGTCGTTGCCCTGGAAGCCCTCCAGGGTGTCCGCGGAGGTCGTGCCGTAGAGGACGTCGTCGCCGTTGGTGCCCGGGACGTACGCCGCCGACGCGGGGCTCGCCGAGAACGCAGCGACACCAGCGGCGGCTGCCGCCGCACCGAGGGCGAGGATCTTGATGGAACGCATGGGTTTCTCCTTCGGGTTGTGGCCCGCCGCTGCGGCCGGCCTCATCCACGGGATGCGCCCGATCCCCCACTCAGTTCCCGGATTCCCAGAACTTTCTTCGAATCTGGTGCCAGGTGTCCGCTAACCCCAGTGCCAGGTCTGCTTCGCCAGCAGGTCGCGGGCCCGCGCGATCCGCGACCGCACGGTGCCCACGGGCACGCCGAGCCGTTCTGCGATCTCGTCATAGCCCAGCTGGTCGAACTCGCGCAGGATCAGCGCCTCGCGATAGGGCTCGGGGACGCGTTCCAGCGCCTGGCGCACTGCCACCTCGTCGGCCACCACCGAGCTCAACCGCCGGGCGAACGCCCACTGCTCGGGGACGTCGTCCCCCGACGGCTCGGACTTGCGTTGCTTGCGCCGCAGCACCTGCAGCGCCTCGTTGCGGGCGATGGCCCGCACCCAGGTCTGGAACCGCGAACGGCCCTCGAACTGGGAGATCTTCTCCATGACGGCGATCAGCGTCAGCTGTGCCGCGTCCTCGATGTCGGCGGGATCGACGAGGAGGGTGGTGATCGCCGGCTGGGCGATCCGGTGCCGGTGCACGAGCTCGAGAAGCAGCTCTGTCGCCGGGATCGCCCCCGCCGCGCCGTGGACCGCGAGTCCGTCGAGGATCGCGATCCGGTCGTCCGCGCCGGCGGCGGCGTACTCCGTCATGATCGCGCCCCGCGCCGAGGCGTCCCCGGTCGCAGCCGACTCGAGCAGGGCCGGGTCGGTCATCGAGTACCTCCGGCGTAGTCGAGGGCCACCACGATCGCGATGCCGACCGCGACGACGGCGGCAACGAGCACGGCCAGCAGCAGCGGCCCGCCGGGGAACCAGGTACGACGGACGACCGCCTCCGGCGCCGGACGGTACTCGGGCACCGGGACCGGTGCCGGAGCAGCTGCGAGCGGTTGCGGAGCCTCCGGCACCTCCGGCACTCGGCTGCGCGCAGCACCGTGGCGGGCGCCAGGCTGCTGTCGAGCGCACCCACCAGGTCACGGGCCCAGGTCCGGGCGTCGGGGTGCCGGGCGTCGCGGTCGCGGGCCATTCCCCGCTCCAGCTCGGCGGCCACCCGGGGGTCGCGGGACCCGCCGACGAGGTCGACCAGCTCGGCGATGACGGCGGACGCGGCGAAGATGTCGGCCCGGCCGTCGAGGGGCGCGCCGACGGCGGCCTGCTCGGGAGCCATGTACGCCGGCGTGCCGACGGCGGCCGTCACCCGGCGGGTGGACTCCAGCGCCTTGGCCAGGCCGAAGTCACCGAGCACGAGGAAGTCGTCGTCACGCAGCAGCATCCCGCCCGGGATGCCGTCGGCAGCGGTCCCCGGCGCGGCCGGCCTGATCAGGATGTTCGACGGCTTGATGTCGCGGTGGACGACGCCGCGGTCGTGGATCGCCGCCAGCGCCGCGCCGAGCGCGACCGCGACGGCGCGGACGTCGGTCACGGTGACGGTCCCGCTGCTCTGTTCGACCTCGTCCAGGCGGTCCTGGAGGGTGCCGCGCTCGGCGAGCTCCAGCACCAGGTACGGCCGCCCGTCGGGGAGCTGCGCGACGTCGAAGACGGACGCGACCCGCGGCGACTCGATCCGTCGCATCAGCCGGGCTTCCTTGATGAACCGGGCGCGGCCGTCGGGGTCGAAGGCGACCTGCGTCGAGAGCACCTTGAGCGCGACGAACTGCTCCAGCACCGGGTCCTCGGCGCGGTAGACCGCAGCGTGCGCACCAACCCCGAGTCGCTCGAGCACGACGAATCGACCGATCGCCTCCACGGGCCAATCCTGTCAGAAAGCAGAGTGCCGCCGGCCCGTCCGGGCCGGCGGCACTCTGGTCGCAGTCGCTCAGCGATTGACCCAGACGCCCGCGACCCCCACCTCGATGTCGATACCGGCGATGTCGTCAGGCGCGCCGGGCAGGGCGATGATGTGGAGCGCCCGCACTGCGATCCCGTTGTAGGGGAACGGCAGGTTGGTCTGCTCGTTGATGATCACCTTCACCAGGCCCGGGATCTCGATCACCGTGTTCGGAGAGACCTTGACCGGGATCTCGTCACCGCCGATCGACAGGCCGAGCACCTTCGACGATGCCGTCTTGGTCGGCGGGTTGGAGCCGACCTGGTTGACCCTTGCCTTGGCGACGACAGCGTCGAGGGTGATGAGGCCGTTGAGCACGTCCACCGCCCCGATCTTGGCCGTCATCGTCGCGTCGGTCTCGGCGTTGGTCACGGTCGCGTTGGCCGTGTTGGCGAGAGCGTTGACCTTGAGAACGCCGGGCAGCAGGACCCGCGCGGTGGCGTTGGTCAGGTCCACTCCGTTGGTCCCGCCCGCCGGGCAGATCACGACGGCGGTGGGCGCGGACTTCACGTCGACCGCGTCGCCGGCGTGGACGCCGACCCGCGTCGAGTAGGCGAAGCCGAACGCCGGCTCACCGTCGATCGGGACGGGGAGCAGGATCCGAGCCATCGTCGGGGTGAGCTCGATCGACGCACCGGCGCTCAGCCCGTCACGCGGCTTGAGCAGCGTGATGTGAAGACCGGTCGCTGCCGACTTGATGAGCGCGTCGCCGCCGAGCTGGCCGCGCACCTCGTTGACGACGACCTTGAGGACGCCCGGGATGACGATCGCGGTGTTCTTGGCCACGTTGATCGGGATCCGCTGGTCCCCGATCTTCACGCCGATGAGCCTCGTCCCGCCGTTGCGCCGCACGTCACCGGCGCTGTTGATGGTCGCGGTGGCGGTGGTCTCGATCGCCTGGGCGGTGATCAGGCCGTTGAGCAGGCTGACACCGGCGATCCGCGCCTTGGAACTGACCTGGATCCCACCACCGAGCACGTTGGTGGTGCGGTTCTCCGACTGGACGGCCTCGGCCTTGATGACGCCCTTGAGGAGGTTGATGTCGGCGGTCTTGTTCTCGACCATCCGGGGTGCCGTCTCGACGCGCAGCGAGCTCGCTGCGGAGAGCTCGGAGCGGACCACGCCGGCGACGTTCACCCGGCTGCCGCCGCTGACGGCGTGGTAGACGGGATCGGTTGCCGCGGCTGCCGCGGGAAGGGTCGTCGGGGCTGCCGGCGTCGCCGGGGCCTCGACGATCGTGAGCAGGGCCAAAAGGAGAGCAACGACGGCACCAGTGGAACAGCGCCGCAGAGCCCTCGGGAGCTTGAGGGACATGTCAGATACGGTAATTGACTAGACGGGCTTTGGGACGTCTGGGGAAAACTAATTTAGCTCGTGGGATTCGTGTGACCGACTTGGCCGTCAAATCGTTGCAGCCACCACGCCGGTCACCGTGCGTCACCAGCTGGTGGCGAGCGGCCGGCCCTCGTGGAAGCCGGCTGCGGACTGCACTCCGACCACCGCTCTCTCGTGGAGCTCGGCCAGGGTCGCCGCGCCGGCGTAGGTGCAGGCGGACCGCACCCCGGCGGAGATCTGGTCGAGCAGGTCCTCCACGCCGGGCCGCGCGCGATCGAGGTACATCCGGGACGAGGAGATGCCCTCTTCATAGAGGCCCTTGCGGGCCCGGTCGAAGGCGGACTCCGACGAGGTGCGGCTGGCGACCGCACGGGCCGACGCCATGCCGAAGGAGACCTTGAACGGCCGTCCGTCGGCGTCCTGGAGCAGGTCGCCGGGCGACTCGTGGGTGCCGGCGAACCACGAGCCGATCATCACCGATGACGCGCCGGCGGCCAGGGCGAGTGCCACGTCGCGCGGGTGGCGTACTCCCCCGTCGGCCCAGACGTGCGCGCCGAGGTCGCGGGCGGCGGCCGCGCACTCGCGCACCGCTGAGAACTGCGGACGCCCGACGCCGGTCATCATCCGGGTGGTGCACATGGCACCCGGCCCGACGCCGACCTTGATGATGTCGGCTCCCGCCTCGGCCAGCGCGCGGGTGCCGTCGGCGTCGACGACGTTTCCGGCCGCGACGGGCACTTCAGGATCGAGCGAGCGGACGGCCTGGAGCGCTTCGATCATCCGGTCCTGGTGGCCGTGCGCGGTGTCGACCACCAGGCAGTCGACGCCGGCGTCGAGCAACGCGCGCGCCTTGGCGCCGACGTCGCCGTTGACGCCGACCGCGGCCGCGATCCGGAGCGAGCCGGCGTCGTCCACGGCCGGCCGGTAGAGCGTCGCGCGGAGCGCGCCCGTGCGGGTCAGCACCCCGACCAGCTGGCCGTCGCTGTCGACGCCGACGGCGATCGCCGCCCGGGCGTCGTCCAGCGCGTCGAACGCCTTGCGCGGCTCGGTGTCCTCGTCGATGAGCACCTCGACCGGCCGCATCACCTGGTGCGCCTGGGCGAACCGGTCGACCTCGGCGCAGTCGTCCTCCAGCACGACGCCGACCGGACGGTGGAGGTCGTCGACGACGACGGCCGCCCGGTGCGAGCGCTTGGGGATGAGCGACAGTGCCTCGGCGACGGTCTGGTCCGGGCGGAGCTGGATCGGGGTGTCGAGCACGAGGTGCCGGGTCTTCACGAACGCCACCACGTCGGCGACGACCTGGGACGGGATGTCCTGCGGGATCACGACCAGCCCGCCGCGCCGGGCCACCGTCTCGGCCATCCGCTTGCCGGCGATGGCCGTCATGTTGGCCACGACGATCGGGATCGTGGCCCCGGTGCCGTCGTCGGTCGCGAGGTCGACGTCGTACCGGCTCCCCACGGACGAGCGCCGCGGGACCATGAACACGTCGTCGTAGGTGAGGTCGTGGGGAGGCACCCGGTCGTCGAGGAATCGCACGGCCCGAATCTACCCGCGGGACCGGGGCCGGGCGGCGCGGGTAAAGAGCCGCAGGTGAAGATGGAGGGGTGAGCTCCGTGACCGCACGTGCCCCCGGCCGGGTCAACCTGATCGGCGACCACACCGACTACAACGGTGGGTTGTGCCTGCCGTTCGCGGTCCCGTTGGCCACGACCACCACGGCCCGGACCCGCGGTGACGACCGGCTCCGGATCCGGTCTGCCGCGTTCCCCGACCCGTGGACGGGTCACCTGGACGACCTCGCACTGGACGCGCGCGACTCGATCCCGGACTGGGTGCGCTACGTCACCGGCGTGCTCTGGGCGGCGCGCGAGGACGGGTGGCCGCTCACCGGTCTCGACCTGGTCGTCGACAGCGAGCTGCCGCTCGGGTCCGGCCTGTCGAGCTCGGCCGCCCTCGAGTGCTCGGTCGCGGTAGCGGTCGGCACCCTGGTCGACCGACCCCTGGACCCGGGAAGCCGGCTGTCCCTCGCCGAGCTCTGCCGCCGCGCCGAGACGGAGTACGTCGGCGCCCCCACGGGCGGCATGGACCAACTGGCGTCCCTCCTCGGCAAGCCGGACCACGCCGTTCTCATCGACTTCGCGGACATCAGCGTGCGGCAGGTCCCGCTCGCGCTCCACGAGGCCGGGCTCGTCGTACTCGTCACGGACACGGGTACGGCGCACGAGCTGGCCGACGCCGACAGCGGCTACGCCCAGCGGCGGGCCGAGTGCGACGCCGCTGCCGCCGCGCTCGAGCTCCCGCGGATCGGTCTGGCCTGGGCCGACGACCTGAGCCGGCTCGACGACGAGGTCCAGCGGTCACGAGCCCGGCACGTGCTGTCGGAGAGCGCTCGGGTCGAGGACATCCTTGCCGCCCTGGCAGCCGGGGACTGGGCAGCCGTCGGCGACATCCTGTCGGCCTCTCACGCGTCGCTGCGCGGCGACTTCGCCGCCTCCACACCCGCGTTGGACCTCGCCGTCGACACCGCCGTGGACGCCGGAGCGCTCGGCGCGCGGCTGACCGGCGGCGGGTTCGGCGGCTCGACGATCGCGCTCGTCGAGGAGGAGCGTGCGGACGCCGTACGCCAGGCCATCGATGTCGCCTTCGCCGACGCCGACTTCAAGGCACCGACCCACCTGACGGTGCTGCCGTCCGCGGGCGCGTCCGTCAACCGCACCGGCTAGAAGTCACGACCTTCGCGCCAACGCCCGGGCCGTCACGGAACGATGCCAGACTGCCGCCATGCGGTTGCCCGACCCGGCGCTGGTCGTCCTCGTCGGCGCGTCCGGTGCCGGCAAGTCGACCTGGGCCGCCGGGCGCTACCGCCCCCAGGAGATCGTCTCCTCCGACGCGCTCCGCGGCATCGTCGGCAGCGGCGACCACGACCTCGACGCCTCGACCGACGCATTCGCGATCCTCGAACAGGTCGTCGCCGCAAGGATCGGGCGAGGGCTCTGCACCGTGGTCGACACCCTCGGACTCGACGTCGTACGACGAGGCGGCTGGCTCGCGCTCGCACGGCAGGCCGGGCTGCCGGCAGTTGCCGTCGTGTTCGCGACGCCTGATGCTGAGTGCCGACGCCGCAACGCCGCGCGCGACGTCCCGGTCCCGGCACCGGCACTCGCCGGTCAGCTCAAGCGGATGCCGGCGGTCGCCGAGGAGTTGGCGGCGGAGGGCTGGGAGGTGGTCGTCACCACGGACGGCGCGACCGACCTGGAGACAGCCGAGCCGCCGCGACCGGCGCAGCCGGCTCCTGGCGAGGGACCGCAGGGCCGACGTACGTCGGCCGGCGTCGAGGTGGTGCTCCAGGTGTCCCGGTTCCCGTGGGGCGACGACCCGGCCCGCTGGCTCACCGACATCGCGCTGGAGGCGGACCGGCTCGGTTTCGCGGGCATCGCGGTGATGGACCACCTGATCCAGATCCCCCAGGTCGGCCGCGCGTGGGAGTCGATCCCGGAGCCGTACGTCACGCTCGGGCTGCTCGCCGGGCTCGACACCGGCCTGCGCCTCGGGACCCTGGTCACGCCGATGACGCTGCGGCCGGCCGGCGTCGTGGCCAAGGCGGTGGCCACCCTCGACGCACTGAGCGGCGGACGGGCGTTCGTCGGTGTCGGCGCCGGCTGGTGGGAGCGCGAGCATGCCGGCTTCGGCGTACCTTTCCCTGACGCCCGGGCCCGTCTCGACCTGCTCGAGGACGGCATCGAGACCATGCGCGCGCTCTGGTCGCCGGGCACGAAGGCGTGGCAGGGCACCCGGGTGGGGCTGCCCGAGACCACCAGCTATCCCCGGCCGGTCGGTCCGGTTCCGGTGATCGTCGGCGGTTCCGGTGAGCGGCGGACCCTCCGGATCGCGGCCCGGCTCGGCGACGCGTGCAACCTGTCGTCGGATCCCGAGGTGCTGGCGGCCAAGGTCGCCGTCCTGCACGGCCACTGTGCCGACGTCGGCCGCGATCCGGCGGAGGTCGCGATCACCGTGCTGGACCTGCCTGTGATCGGCCAGGATCGCGACGACGCCTGGCGACGGGTCGAGCGGTTGCGTGGCCGCACGGCCGCGGCGACGTACGCCGCCCGGCACCACGCCGGACCCGCGGCCGACCACCTCGAGCGGTACGCCGGCCTGGCCGGTCAGGGCGTGGACACGGTGTTCCTCGGGCTGCCGGACCTGGCCGGTGCCGAGGACCTCGAACGGCTCGCGCCGCTGCTCGCGCTCGCGAATCGCAGTCGACCCGTCGATCGGCGTCCGACTCGCGCTACTTCAGCTCGGCGCTCGACAGCCCCAGGAGCCGGCGAGCGATGATCAGCTGCTGGATCTGCTGCGTGCCCTCGAAGATGTCGAGGATCTTGGAGTCGCGCGCCCACTTCTCGAGCAGCTCGGTCTCGGCGTACCCGACCGACGCGCACAGCTCCACACAGCTGAGCGTGACGTCCGAGCCGACCCGGCCGGCCTTGGCCTTGGCCATCGACGCCTCGAGCGAGTTCGGCTTGCGGTTGTCGGCCATCCACGCCGCCTGCAGCGTGAGCAGCCGCCCACCCTCCCAGTCGGCCTCGAGCTGGAGGAACTTCGCCGCTGCCGCGGACTGGAGGTAGGCCGGCTTGTCGTAGTCGATCTCGACGCCGGCGTCCTTGAGCAGGTCGCGGGTCAGGTCGAGCGACGCCCGGGCGCAGCCCACGGCCATCGCGGCGACCAGCGGCCGGGTGTTGTCGAACGTCGCCATCGCACCTGCGAAGCCCTGCTCGACGTTGACCTCCGGAGACCCGAGGAGGTTCTCCTTCGGGACCCGCGCGTCGGTGAACGTGATCACCGCGGTGTCGGAGGCCCGGATGCCGAGCTTCTCCTCCAACCGCTCCACCTTCACACCTGGCGTGCCCTTCTCGACGACGAACGACTTGATCGCCGCCCGCCCGAGAGACTTGTCGAGCGTCGCCCAGACCACGATGCAGTCGGACCGCTCGCCCGACGTCACGAAGATCTTCTCGCCGTTGAGGACGTACTCGTCGCCGTCGACGATCGCGGTGGTCGAGATCGCGGCGGAGTCCGAGCCGAAGCTGGGCTCGGTGATCGCCATCGACGCCCACTTGCCCTTGAACCGCTCGAGCTGCTCGTCGTTCGCCACCGATGCGATCGCGGAGTTGCCGAGGCCCTGGCGCGGCATGCTGAGCAGCAGGCCGGTGTCGCCCCAGCACATCTCGGCGACCGAGGTCACCGAGGCCAGGTTGGAGCCGTTCTTGACGTTGCTGTCGCCGTCGTCCTCCTCGCGCCGGACGCCGGTCGCGCCGGCTCCCTCGCTCGCGCCGGACTCGGCGAGCCCGTCGATCATCGCCGCGAGCATGTCGAGCTCCTTGGGATACTCGTGCTCGGCGATGTCGTACTTGCGGGAGATCGGTCGCAGCATGTTCATCGCGACCTGGTGCGCCTGGTCGATCAGCACCCGGTGCTTCTTGGGGATTTCGAGGTTGATGGGCATCAGACCAGCACCGTTCCTTCCATGATCCCGATGGCACGCAGGTCGCGGTACCACCGCTCCACCGGGTGTTCCTTGACGTAGCCGTGGCCACCGAGGAGCTGCACGCCGTCGTTGCCGATCTGCATGCCGCGCTCGGCGCACAGCTTGCGGGCCAGCGCGACCTGCTTGCTGAAGTCCTTGCCGGCGGCCGCACGCGAAGCAGCGCGGTAGGTCAGCAGTCGCATCGACTGCAGCTCGATCGCGATGTTGGCGACCATGAAGGCCACCGACTGACGGTTGGCGATCGGCTCACCGAACGCCTCCCGCTCCTTGACGTACGGCGTCACGTAGTCGAGCACGGCCTGGCCGGTGCCGACCGCGAGGGCGCACCAGGCCAGCCGCGACAGGCGGACGCACTCGAGGTACGTCGATCCGTCGGTCTCGCCGAGCACCGCGTCCGCGGGCACCTTGACGTCCTTCAGGTCCAGCGTGGTCATGCCGGCGGCGCGGACCCCCATGCCCGGGTCGCCCTCGAGGGTGAGCCCCTCGGTCGACGACTCGATGAGGAACAGGACCGGCTTGCCGTCGAGCGACGCGCCCACGACGAACAGCTCCGCCTCGGCGCCGCGGGCGACCATGCTCTTGCGGCCGTTCAGGACGTAGCCGTCCCCCTGCTTGGTGGCGGTGGTCGACGGCGTCGTGACGTCGAAGAGCACGGTCGGCTCGTTGAGCGCCAGCGCTGCTGCCGGCACCTCGTCGCCGGTGAAGGCCGGGAGGTAGGTCTGCTGCTGGGCGTCGGTGCCCCAGAGGCCGATGGCCGTCGCGACCGAGCCGGGCGCGAGGGCGGCCACGGCGAGTCCCATGTCGCCCTTGGCGAGCGCCTCGGCGACGAGCGTGCCGGCCATCGCCGACCGCTCCTCCGAGATGCCACCGAGCGCCTCGGGCACGCCGAGGATCGGCAGCCCGATCTCGAGGCTGGCCTTGAGGAGCGCGTCGGGTGCGGCGCACGCGGCGTCGGCCTCCGCAGCGGCGGGCCTGACGACCTCCTCGGCGAACTCGCTCACGACGTCGACGAGCATCTGCTCGTCCTCGGTCGGGGTCAGGTCGAAGACGCCCTTGGACGAGGCGGTCGCCACGCGGACACCGGGCTTGCCCTTCTTGCCGGCCTTCGCGAAGGTCCGACTGGCGTTGGTGATGGTCTTGAACCCGCTGCGGGTCACCGAGAACACGACCTGCTCGGTCTGCTTGCGCAGCCCCATCTTGTCGATGAGGTCGCTCTGGGCGAGCCTGTTGAGTCCGGCGACGAGGATCCCGATGGGATCCCGGCTGGCGTTGCTCGGGACGCCGTGCTTGCCGCCCGGCTTGAGGTTGCTGATCAAGGACATGCCCACAAATGTAACTGCGAGTTACACACAGCGCTACAGCTGGTCGCCAATTGATCGGCAAATGCCGCGTGCGACGCGTCACAACCCTCCCTCTAGGATCGCTGGCCATGTCAGTCAAGGGGCCCGACGAGCCTGTGCACGCGCCGTACGGCGCGCTCCCCCGCGGCGGAACGGTCCACCCGATCACCCGCTGGGGCACGCCCGTGATGCACCGACCCCAGCAGCCGGTGACGGCTGAACAGTTCGGCAGCGACGAGCTACGCACGCTCGCCGCCGACATGGTCGCCACCATGTACGCCGCCGACGGGGTCGGCCTGGCGGCTTGCCAGATCGGTGTCGACCTGGCCGTCTTCGTCTTCGACTGCCTCGACGAGAGCGGCGATCGCTACGTCGGCGTGGTCTGCAACCCGACCGTCACCGTGCCCGAGGACCGTGGCCGCAAGCTCGACGACGGCGACGAGGGCTGCCTGTCGTTCCCGGGCGCCTTCTGCCCCTGTGCCCGTCCCGCGTTCGCGACCGTCGACGGCTTCGGTCTGGACGGTGAGGCGGTGCGGTTCGAGGGTGACGGCCTGCTCGCGCGCTGTCTCCAGCACGAGACCGACCACACCAAGGGCACCGTGTTCGGGGACCGGGTGTCGGCGCGGGCGCGCAAGAAGCTGACGAAGCTGCACGACGCCGCCGCGGCCGACTATCCGCTCGAGTGGCCGACCTGAGCCGACGATTCACCCCACGGCGACGGTCACGCGCGTCACTCGTCGTTCCGCGGCGGAGGCACCGAGCCCGGCTCGTCGTCCAGCATGTCGCGCCACCGGTCGTCCTTCGGCTGCGGCTTCCGCGGACCTGACCCTCGCCTCCGGTCGTTGTCGAAGCGCACCTTCTGGCTCTTCAGCTTGTACTTCACCGGCACCTCGTCCCCCTGGACCGGGTCGTGCGAGGAGGTCTTGCAGGTCGCGCGGAAGCGAGGGCTGCCGTCGGGAGGGCGTACGTCGAGGATGAACTCGAACTTCCGCCGCTTCATGGTCCGACCTTCGCCACCCGTGGACGTGTAGCACTCCTTGAGCAGGCGGCGGGCGACGACCGTCGCCGTTCCTTCTTCCCAACCGAATCCGAACACGACGCCTCCTCATGCCGGCCTCATCCTGGCACCGCTCACCGCCGCGCGGTGACGTAACACGCGACCGCGGAGGCGGCCGCGACGTTGAGCGAGTCGATCTCAGCGGCCATCGGGATGATCGCCCGCCGGTCGGCGGCCCGCTCCCAGCGGGCGGACAGGCCGTGACCCTCCGAGCCGAGCACGAGGGCGACCTTGTCGAGGCCGGCGACCGCGTCCTCGATGGGTACGGCGTCGTCGGCGAGCGTGAGGGCAACCGTCGTGAAGCCCGCGGCCGACAGATCGGGAAGCGCGTCGTGCCAGTCGGTCAGCCGGGTCCACGGCAGGCTGAACACCGCGCCCATCGCGACCTTGATCGAGCGTCGGTAGAGCGGGTCGGCGCACCGCGGCGCCAGCAGCGCCGCGTCGAACCCGAGCGCCGCCCCACTGCGGAAGATCGCGCCGACGTTGGTGTGGTCCACGAGGTCCTCGAGGACCAGGACCGACCGGGCACCGTCGAGTACGTCGGCGACCGGCGGCAGCGGTCGTCGTACCAGCGAAGCCAGCGCACCGCGGTGGACGTGGAACCCGGTGACCTCCTCGGCGAGGGCCTCCGAGAGCACGTAGCAGGGAGCCTCGGTGGTGGCGAGCACGTCGGCCAGCCCGTCGAGCCACCGCGGCGCCATCAGGAACGAGCGCACCGGGAAGCCGCCCTCGACCGCGCGGCGGACGACCTTCTCGCCCTCGGCGAGGAACAGCCCGTGCTCGGCCTCGAGGTTCTTGCGCAGCTGGACGTCGCGCAGGTCGCGGTAGTCGGCCAGCCGGGGATCGTCGGCCGTCGCGATCTCGACCAGCTCAGCCATCAGCCAGATCAGTCATCGGCGGGGAACGCGTCGGGGAAGGCCACCCGGACCACCTCGCCGACGACGATGATCGCCGGCGGCTGGACCTTCTCGTCCGCGATGGACGCGCCGAGAGTCCCGAGGGTGGTGAGCACCGTGCGCTGGGTCGGCATCGTCCCGTCGCAGACGACGGCGACCGGCGTACCCGGCTTGCGGCCACCCGTGACGAGTGCCTCCGCGATCATCGGGGCGTTCTCCACCGCCATCATCAGGACGACGGTGCCGCGCATCTGCGCGAGCGCGGCGAAGTCGACCAGGGACTCGGGATGACCCGGCGGCAGGTGACCGGAGACGATCGTGAACTCGTGGGTGACGCCGCGGTGGGTGACGGGGATGCCGGCGATGGCCGGTACGGCGACCGGGCTGGTCAGGCCCGGGATCACCGTCACCGGGACGCCTGCCTCACGGCACGCGATGACCTCCTCGTAGCCGCGACCGAAGACGAAGTTGTCACCGCCCTTGAACCGGACGACCCGCTTGCCGGCGAGGGCGCGCTCGACGATCACCCGGTTGATCTCGGTCTGCTGGGCGCTCCGCCCGCGCGGCAGCTTGGCCACGTCGATCAGCTCGACGTCAGCGGGCAGCTCGCCCAGGAGCTCACGCGGCGCGAGTCGGTCGGCGACCACCACGTCGGCCTCCATCAGCGCCCGGCGGCCGGCGATCGACATCAGCTCCGGGTCACCCGGACCGCCACCGACGAGGGTGACGCCCGGCGTCTTGTCGCGGTGGTGGGACGCGGCGATGCGACCCTCGCGCAATGCCTCGAGGATCTCGTCACGCAACGCCACCGACCGTCGGGGCTCGCGGTTGCCGAGCACGGCGACGGTGACCCCGGCGTGCCGTCCGACCGCGGGGGTCCAGGCACTGCCCTGGGTGGCGTCGTCGGACCGGACGCAGAAGATCCGCTGCTGCTCGGCCAGCTCGCTGACCCGGTCGTTGACGGCAAGGTCATCGGTGACGGCGATGACGTACCAGGCACCGTCGAGGTCGGTGTCCTCGAACGGCCGCCGGTGCCAGGTGATCTCACCCGAACCCACCAACCCCTCGATCGCCGGCGTCACCTCCGGCGACACGACGTGCACGTCGGCACCGACCGCGATCAGCTGCGGCACCCGGCGTTGCGCGACGGTGCCCCCGCCGACGACCAGAACGCGTCGGCCGGCCAGGCGAAGTCCCGAGGGGTAGGGAGGAAACTCCATGGGGACATCATCGACGGGGTGGGTTGCACCCCTGTCAACGACCCACCCACCGGACTAGATTTGCAGCCATGTCTCTCGAACGACCGGTCACGCCCGATCCCTACGAGCTGCTCCCCGCCGTACCGTCGTTCGGCGTCACCAGCGCCGACGTCACCGACGGCCAACCGCTGAAGGACGACCAGGTAGCTGCGGAGGGCAACACCTCACCGCAGCTGTCCTGGGAGCCCGGCCCCGACGGTACGGCGAGCTACACGGTCACCTGCTTCGACCCGGACGCGCCGACGCCCAGCGGGTTCTGGCACTGGGTGCTGGTCGACCTGCCCGCCGACGTCACCAGTCTTGATGCGGGCGCGGGGGCCGAGGGCGCGTCGCTCCCCGGCAATGCGTTCATGTGCCGCAACGACGGCGGCCCGAAGGCGTTCATGGGCGCAGCGCCGCCGGAGGGCGATCAGGTGCACCGCTACTTCTTCGTCGTGCACGCGGTGAAGGAGGAGAGCCTGGGGGTCGACTCCGATGCGTCGCCCGCGGTGGTCTCCTTCAACCTGGCGTTCAAGACGCTGGCCCGCGGCATGGTGGTCGGCACCTACCAGCACTGAGTCGGTCTGGAGTCGGAGCTGAGTCGTAGCCTGGCCGGATGAGGGTTGTCCTCGGGCGAATCGCGCTCCTGCTCGGAGTAGTCGTCGTCGCTGCGATGGCGTGGTACGGCGCCACCGCGCTCTTCGACATGGGCAAATCGGACGACGACGACGACGCCCCCTCGGCCGAGCGCGGCTGCCCGGCGGCGACGAAGCGCGATGCACGCGTCGCCCGGCGCGTGTTCGTCCGCGAGCACGGCCGCGCCCGGTGGTTCAGCGGGATCGGCGTCAGTGACACCCGCTTCGTGGATGAGATCGCCAACGGCCCGGCTGACGTCATCGACTTCGAGGTGCCGGAGATCGAGGGAACGGGGGCGATCCTCTTGGTCTCGACCGTCGCCGGCGCCAAGGTTCCCGACTTGCCCGGTTGTCTCAAGCAGGTCCCAGTTGTCTACATGGCCAACGGACCGTTCCGGCTCGACTGACCATCCAGCGGGCGTCCCCTCTTGTGGACGGCGTCACTTCGGAGTTACGTAGGCCCATGGCCGACAAATCACCCCGAAAGGCCAGTGACCAGGAACTTGCGGCGCCCGGGCCCGACCGGATCCGCAACGTTGTGCTGGTCGGGCCCACCCAGTCAGGTAAGACCGCCCTGGTCGAGGCACTCGCGAAGGTGTCCCTCGGTCAGAATCGGTCCGTCTCCCTTGCCGTCGCCCCTGTCGTGTTCGAGGGCACCAAGGTCAATCTCATCGACACCCCCGGCTACGCCGACTTCGTCGGCGAGGTGCGGGCCGGGCTCCGCGCCGCTGATTGCGCGCTGTTCGTGATCGCCGCCAACGAAGGCGTCGACGACGGCACTCGCGAGCTGTGGCGGGAGTGTGCCGCCGTCGGCATGCCGCGCGCCGTGGTCGTCACCAAGCTCGACCATCCGCGCGCCGACCACGACGGCGTCGTGCGCTCGGCGCAGGCGGCGTTCGGCGAGAAGGTGCTGCCCGTCCACGTCCTCCGCGACGGCGTCGTCGAGAGCCTGATCGGCACCGGGTCCGACGACCCGCGCCGCGGCGACCTGATCGAGGCGATCATCGAGGAGTCCGAGGACGAGACGCTGATGGACCGCTACCTCGGCGGCGAGCAGATCGACGAGAAGCTGCTGATCGAGGACCTCGAGACGGCGATCGCCCGAGCGGGCTTCTTCCCGGTCATGCCGGTCTGCGCGCAGACCGGCATCGGTCTGCCGGAGCTGCTCGACCTGTGCGTGCGCGCGTTCCCCTCCCCCCCCGAGCACGTCCCGCCGGACGTCTTCACGCCGGAAGGCAAGGCCGCGGCCTCGGTCACCTGCGACCCGGCGGGTCCCCTGGTCGCCGAGGTCGTGAAGACGACGAGCGACCCCTACCTCGGCAGGGTCAGCCTGGTCCGCGTCTTCTCCGGCACGCTCGACCCAGACGCGTCGGTCCACGTGTCCGGGCACTTCTCGAGCTTCGGCACCGACGGGCACGAGGACCACGACGAGGACGAGCGGATCGGCGCTCTGGCGTTCCCGTCCGGGAGCCAGCAGGTGCTCGCCCCACGGGTGCTCGCCGGCGACGTCGCGATCGTCGGCCGGCTGTCGCGTGCCGAGACCGGCGACACGCTGTCCTCCCCCGACGAACCCCGGGTGCTTCGCCCCTGGTCCCTGCCCGACCCGCTGCTCCCGATCGCGATCGAGGCCGCGACCCGGTCCGACGAGGACAAGCTGTCCGCCGCCCTGTCCCGGCTCGCGGCTGAGGACCCGAGCCTCCGGGTCCACAACAACCCCGAGACCAACCAGCTCGTCATCTGGGTGATGGGCGAGGCCCACGCCGAGGTCGCTCTCGAACGGCTGCACGAGCGCTACGGGGTCACCGTCGAGCAGCGCGAGCTGGTGATCCCGCTGCGCGAGTGCTTCGCCGGGTCCGCCAAGGGCCACGGCCGCCACGTCAAGCAGTCCGGTGGCCACGGCCAGTACGCCGTCTGCGACATCGAGGTGGAGCCGTTGCCCGAGGGATCGGGCTTCGAGTTCATCGACAAGGTGGTGGGTGGCTCCGTACCCCGGCAGTTCATCCCCTCGGTCGAGAAGGGCATCCGCGCCCAGATGGAGCGCGGCTGCCGCCTCGGCTATCCGGTCGTCGACATCCGGGTGACGCTGACCGACGGCAAGTCGCACAGCGTCGACTCGTCCGACATGGCGTTCCAGACGGCGGGCGCGCTCGCGCTGCGCGAGGCGGCCGACCAGGCCGGCATCTCCCTGCTCGAGCCGTACGACGAGGTCTCGGTCATGGTCGCCGACGACCTGGTCGGCAGCGTGATGAGCGACCTGTCGTCGCGGCGCGGGCGCCTCCTCGGCACCGACCAGGTCGGTGACCGGGCGCTGGTCAAGGCGCACGTGCCCCAGCGGGAGCTGGCGCGCTACGCCATCGACCTCCGTGCGTCGTCGCACGGTGCCGGCACGTTCAGCCGGACCTTCGCGCACTACGAGCCGATGCCGGATGAGCTCGCGAAGCAGGTCACGCCCCGCCGCTGAGCCTCACCGGACGGAGTCGCCGCCGGCCTCGCGCAGGAGCTGCTCGAACGGCGTGACCGGCTCGGCGGGCGGCGTTGCCGGCGCCGTCGTACTGCTGGCGCCGACGGCGACGAGCGCCGCCAGCTCCGTCGCCGCGCGCTCGATCCGCTTCTGGAGCGCGCCGTCGGTACCGAAGTCGTCGGTCGCGGCGAAGACGCCGGTGGGGACGACGACCGCGTGCAGGTAGGAGAACAACGGCCGGAGCGCGTGCTCCAGGACCAGCGAGTGCCGGGCCGTTCCGGCGGTCGCGGCAATCAGTACGGGCTTGCCGTCGAGCGCGTCCTTGTCGAGCACGTCGAAGAACGTCTTGAAGAGCCCGGAGTACGACGCCGCGAACACCGGCGTGACGACGACGAGCCCGTCCGCCCGGTGGACCCGGTCGATCGCCGCGGCCAGGTCGCCGCTCGGGAAGCCGGTCAGCAGGTGGTCGGCCAGCGCGTGGGCGAGCGGCCGGAGCTCGATGGTCTCCACCTCGACCTCCGCGCCGCGCGCCTCGATCGACCGCTCGACGGCGTCGCCGAGGAGGTCGGCGAGCAGCCGCGTCGACGACGGCACGCTCAGGCCCGCTGCGATGACGACGATCCGCTTCATGCCGGCACCTCCTCCGACTTCTGGGCAACGAGGGACGCGTGGGTCGGCGCGTCCGGGATGTGCTCCGGGCGACCCTCGGCGAAGCCCTTCCTCAGGTCGGGCAGGATCTCGCCGAGCAGGTCGAGCTGCTCGAGCACGGTCTTGAGCGGCAGGCCCGCGTGATCGACGAGGAACAGCTGGCGCTGGTAGTGGCCGGCGTACTCCCGGAAGGTCAGCGTCCGCTCGAGCACCTGCTGCGGTGATCCGACGGTGAGTGGGGTGCTCTCCATGAAGTCCTCGAGGGACGGACCGTGGCCGTAGACCGGGGCATTGTCGAAGTACGGCCGGAACTCGTTGATCGCGTCCTGGCTGTTCTTGCGCATGAAGATCTGCCCGCCCAGGCCGACGATCGCCGTGTCCGCCGGTCCGTGGCCGTAGTGCTCGTAGCGCTCGCGGTAGAGCTTACCAGCTGAGCCGTGTGCGACGGGCGGCCAGAAGATGTGGTTGTGGAAGAAGCCGTCGCCGTAGTAGGCGGCCTGCTCCGCGATCTCGGGGCTGCGGATCGATCCGTGCCAGACGAAGGGCGGCGTGCCGTCGAGCGGGCGCGGCGTCGACGTGAAGCCCTGCAGCGGCGTCCGGAACCGGCCCTCCCAGTCGACGACGTCCTCGCGCCAGAGGCGGTGCAGCAGCGCGTAGTTCTCGATCGCCAGGTTGATGCCCTGGCGGATGTCCTTGCCGAACCAGGGGTAGACCGGGCCGGTGTTGCCGCGCCCCATCATCAGGTCGACGCGACCGTCGGTGAGGTGCTGGAGCTTGGCGTAGTCCTCCGCGATGAGCACCGGGTCGTCGGTCGTGATGAGCGTGGTCGCCGTCGACAGGATGATCTTCTCGGTCTGCGCGCCGATGTAGGCCAGCGTGGTCGTCGGAGCGGACGCGATGAACGGCGGGTTGTGGTGCTCTCCGGTGGCGAACACGTCGAGGCCGATCTCCTCGGCCTTCTTCGCGATCGCGACGGTCGCCTTGATCCGCTCGTTCTCCGTCGGCGTCCGCCCCGTCGTGGGGTCGGCCGTCACGTCGCCAACGGTGAAGATGCCGATCTGCATGGGTCCACTCTCCTCGGTTCTGGTTGACATGGCAACTACTCGTCCCAACCGAGGGTCCAGCAGTGCTATTCCCGGGCGAGCAGGAGGACGGCGCGGTCGTCGTCGCCCCTGGTGACCTGCTCCATGATCCTGGCCGGGACGGAGGACAACCCCGCGTCCCGCGCCGCCGTGCGAGCGGCGGATCGGAGCCAGTCGATGCCGGCGTCGATGTCGGAGCCGGGTCGCTCGATGACCCCATCGGTGTAGAAGAGCAGCCCCTCCCCTGGCTCGAGGACCCCCTCGCTCACGGAGAACTCGGGATCCTCGACGACGCCGAGAGCAGTCCCGCGGGCGTTGTCGACGGTCCACTCCTCGGCGCCGGCGTGCCAGTGCAGGACCGGCGGGTGGCCGGCGCTGCGGATCTCGTAGCGGCCGGTGACGAGGTCGACGACCACGTGGGCGGCGGTCGCGATGCTCTCGTCGGACGGCTGCCGCATCAGGTAGGTGTTGGCCGAGGCCATCAGCTGGTCTTCCGCCACACCGACGATCAGGCCATGGAGGGCACCGGCGAACTGCACGGCATCCGGTACGGCGGACGCCCCCTTCCCGCACACGTCGACGAGCACCATCGAGAGGCGGGAGCCTCCTTCGGGCGCCTCGACCAGATCGGCGACGAAGAAGTCGCCGCCGTACTCGAAGCCCTGCGCGGAGAGCATCGCCGATGAGCTCAGCCAGCCATCGGGCAACGGCGGGACCTGACACTGCTCCTGGAGCAGGTCGCGCAACCCGCTCAGGAAGGCCTCGTCCACCCGTTCACCCTAGACGGCACAGGAGAACGCGCGCGTCGGCCCGCCGTTCGCCTGTGGACTTCGCCGCCGGCGTCGCCGGGGACGTCGGACAGGGAACAGTGCCCCGCCCTGTGCGACGCACGGATACGGCCACCCCGCCCGACAACGCCGAGTCCAGCGCGCCCCTCCGGCTCGGCGACGGCGATCTCGACGGAATGGGGAACATCGGATCAACCTGCTTGAACCGATGTTCCCCGATGACCACTCCGCGCGGAGAGGTTCCCGGTATTGCCGAGATTCGGGCGGAGCGCCCGACCATGCCGCACCCCGGGTCAAGGACTGTGCCTGGTTACAGACGGACACCGACGTAGACTCAAGGTGGAGGAAGTGACCGAGATGCGCAGACGGGTGTGGGCAGCGGGAGTGTCGGTGGCCGCCATCGGTGGCTGGCTCGCCACGCGCTCCAAGAACGCCAACAAGTACCTGCGTCGCACCGCGAACAGGACGAAGGGCCTTGCGTATCGAGCGGTCCGGCGACACCCCAGCACGACGGTGGATGACTCGGTCCTCGCCGACCGCATCCGGTCGACCATTGGTCCGCTCGAGAAGCAGCTCCACAACTCTCGCGTCAACGTAACGGTCGAGAACGGCGTCGCGATCTTGCACGGCGAGGTCAAGTCTCCTGAGGCGGCGACCCAGATTGAGGAAGCCGTGCGCGGCGTCGCCGGTGTACGCGACGTCCGCTCCCACCTCTCCGACTGAGGTCCAACCCTCGGGCAGAGACCCGATCTCGTAACCCACTGCCGCAGGGGCGTCGATCGCGCGCTTCTGCCGCACCAGTGCGCGGTCCCGCCGATGAGCGATGCTGCGGCCCCAGGGCAGTCGAAGCGACGCGCGGATCCCGAGGTGCTAACACGGATACACGCCGAGTCGGGTGTGGCCGAGCGCCTGGTTACTACCGTGTTCGGGGCTATGGGGGTCGGGGACAGCGCCGCATCCAACGACGGCGAGCAACCACGTCCCTCGTTCTCAGGGGACCCAGCCCACAGCGGACCGCAAGCGGCTGGCAGGGGTCTCGTGACGGTCGCAGAGCGACCTCCTCGACCAGCGGTGGGCGCGGCCTCTTGACCAGCGGTGGCCGGCAGAGGGGTCTCGTGACGGTCGCAGAGCGACCTCCTCGACCAGCGGTGGGCGCGGCCTCCTCGACCAGCGGTGGCCGGCGCGACCTCCTCGACCAGCGGTGGTCGACGCGAACTCCTCGACCAGCGGCGGCGCTGGGCGACCGGCTCTGCGGACGACGCGCAGGGTCCTGGTGCACACTTTCCTCATGACCGACGAGATCGTCGCGCCCCCGGTCGCAGCCGAGACGAAGATCGACGTGCTCGGACATCCCTGGCAGTCCGAGACGATCGCTCTCCCTCCCGACGCCGAGGGCGAGGTCGTCGCCACCCTGGTCAGCCGGCAGGGCGGCAGAGCCGACCGAGCGGGCGGTGCTGCACGTCCACGGCTTCGCGGACTACTTCTTCCAGACCGAGTACGGCGAGTGGTGGCTCGAGCGCGAGCACGACATGTATGCGATGGACCTGCGCAAGTACGGTCGCTCGATCCGGCCGCACCACACGGCGACCTACGTCGCCGACCTCGAGGAGTACTTCGCCGAGCTCGACCACGCCTGGCAGCGGATCGTCGAGCGCGATGGTCACACGCAGGTGATCCTGTCCGGCCACTCGACGGGAGGCCTGGTCGTCGCGTTGTGGGCCGACGCCCGGAAGCCGAAGGAGCTCGCGGGGATCTTCCTGAACTCACCCTGGCTCGACCTGCAGGGCAAGGCGTGGATGCGGACGCCGCCCGCCACCGCGGTCATCGACCGGATCGGACGGGTCCAGCCGATGCGGGTCTTTCCCCGCACGGTGAGCGGGGTCTACGCCCAGAGCCTGCACCGCGAGCACGCGGGCGAGTGGGAGTTCGACCTCAGCTGGAAGCCGCTGGAGTCCTTTCCCGTGCGGTTCGGCTGGCTCCGGGCGATCCGGGCCGGCCACGCCCGGGTGCACCGCGGGCTCGGGATCGACCGTCCGATCCTGGTGCTGGCCTCGGACCGCACCGTCTTCACCACCTCGCTCGACGAGGACGCGCAGACGACGGACATCGTCCTCGACGTGACCCAGATCCGACGGTGGGCCGGCTCCCTCGGGCACAACGTCACCTCGATCGCCGTACCGGGCGCCGTCCACGACGTCGTGCTCTCCCGCCCGAAGGCCCGCGAGCGGGCCTACGCGGAGCTCGAGCGGTGGCTGACGACGTACGTGCTCTAGGCAGGTGCTCTAGTCTCGCCGCCATGGACCCTGTGCTCGGCCTCTCCCTCGGCCGCATCGCCATCGGCGTCGGCTCGATCGCCTCCCCCACCCTCACCGCGAAGCTCTTCGGACTGTCGCCCGACGACAATCCGCAGATGGGCTTCATGACCCGGATGTTCGGCGTCCGTGAGATCGCCCTCGGCAGCATCACCCTGCTCGCCAAGGGCAAGGCGCGGCGGTCCATGGTGCTCGCGGGCATGGCCGTCGACGGAGCCGACGCCGCTACCGGCGGGATCGCGCTCGCTCGCAAGGAGGTCCCCCTGTTCGCCAGCGCCGGCCTGATCGCCGTCGCGCTCGGCGCGGTCGCCTCGGGTGGCGCTTCGCTGGTCGCAGGGCCGGGGTCAGCTGCAGACGTAGCTGCCGTTGTCGTTGTAGTAGCAGTCGTCGACGGAGTCCGCCCAGACGCCGACGATGAGGACCAGCACGACGTAGAGGATCACCAGCGCGATCGACAGGCCGAACGCGATCCAGCCGACGATGATGCCGCCGAGCGCGATGCCCTCACCGGCCTGGCCCTGCTCGCGGATCTGCTTGCGCGCCACGTGACCGAGGATCGCGCCGACGATGGCGGGCAGCCCGCAGCAGAAGACCAGGCTGCCGATGCTGACGATCAGCGACGCGATCGCCAGTCCGTTGGTCTGCTGCATCGGCTGGAGCGGAGCCGTACGGCGACGGCGGCGCGCCGTAGGGAACGTACGGCGCCTGCGGTGACGGCGGGGGCGGCGGCGGCGGCGGTGGCGTGGTCGGAGGCTCGGGTTCGGGCTCCTGCCCCCACGGCGGCGGCGGTGTGCTCATCGGCTCCCTCTCATGGCGCGCAGTCTGTCAGTTGGGATCGTCAGGTGATCAGGATGGTGGCGACCGCCACCAGGCCCACGACGACGATCACGCCCCGGAGCACGACCGGCGGCAACCGGCGCCCGATGGACGCCCCGAGGAAGCCGCCGACGACCGCACCGATGCCGAGGACGAGGACGATCTGCCAGTCGATCTCGGCGTCGATCCCGAACAAGCCGAGCTCGATGACAACGATGAAGAGCAGGCCGGCCATCGCGTTGACGGCGGCCGCCAGCACGTTCTTCGCGCCGTTGAGGCGCTGCAGAGACTCGTTGATCCCGATGCCGAGCACCGCCATCAGCAGCACGCCTTGCGCGGCTCCGAAGTAGCCCCCGTAGACGCCGGTCAGGAGCACTCCCGGCCACACCCACCAGGCACCGTCCCGAGCCGGCTCGGCGCCGGCGGCCTCGCGGGCCTCGGCCCGGGCCGCCACCACCTTGGACAGCCGTGGCTGCAGGATCACCAGCACCACGCCGAGCAGGATCAGCACCGGGACGATGGCCTCGAACGCGTCCGGCGGCAGCACCAGGAGCAGCCCCGCGCCGATCAGGCCGCCGCACACCGACGCGACGAGCAGCCGGGTGATCCGGGCACGCTGTCCCTCGAGCTCCCGCCGGTACCCGACCGCGCCCGCGACCGAGCCCGGAACCAGTCCGATGTTGTTGCTGATGTTGGCCGTCACCGGCGGCACGCCGATGGCGAGCAGGGTCGGGAAGGTGATGAGCGTGCCGGACCCGACGATGGTGTTGATCGCGCCGGCCCAGATGCCGGCCAGAGCGACGGCCGCGATCTCGAGTGGGGACAAGCTCAGCTCCGGTGCAGGCGCCGCCGGGCCGCGAAGCGCCCGTCGTGGTGCTCGAGCACCAGGGGCATGCCGAACGTCGCGGACAGCGCCTCCGCCGTGAGCGCCTCCTCGATGGGACCCTGGGCGACCACCCGCGCCCTCGCGCAGCATCAGCACGTGGGTGAACCCCGGTGGGATCTCCTCGACGTGGTGCGACACCAGCACCGTCGCCGGAGAGGCCGGGTCGTAGGCGAGGACCGACAGCGTCGACACCAGGTCCTCCCGACCTCCGAGGTCGAGACCCGCGGCCGGCTCGTCGAGCAGCAGCAGCTCCGGGTCGGTCATCAGCGCCCGCGCGATCTGGACTCGCTTGCGCTCGCCCTCGCTGAGGGTGCCGAACGTCCGGTCGGCGAGCTTGTCGGCCCGCACCTCACGGAGCAGCGAACGAGCCCGGTCGTGGTCGAGGTCGTCGTACTGCCTCGCGCCAGCGGCCGACGACGGCGTACGACGCCGACACCACGACGTCGCTCACCTTCTCGTCGCGCGGGATCCGCTCGGCCAGGGCCGCGCTGGTGAGCCCGATCCGGGGGCGCAGGTCGAACACGTCGACGGTGCCGATCAGTTCGCCCAGGACGCCGAGGGCACCCGACGTGGGATACAGCTGCGCCGCCGCGACCTGGAGCAGGGTGGTCTTGCCGGCGCCGTTGGATCCCAGTACCACCCAGCGCTCGCCGTCCTTGACGACCCACGTCACCCGATCCAGCAGAGTCGCGTCGCCCCGACGGACGGTGACCTCGGCGAGCTCAAGGACGGCGGACATGATCGCCACCCTATCGACCGGTGTCACGCCATCTGATACCGATGCGCTATCGTCGCGGGTCGTGGTGATCGAGATGCCGGCAGCGGGCCGGGTGGCCTGGTGGGGCACGGCGTTCCTCCGCGGTCTCGTGAGCCCTGACGAGTACGTCGACGCCGTGCTGGCCGGCGACACCACCCACGTCTTCGGCGGTGCCACCGGGAACCGGTCCCTGCTCGAGGCAACGTCATCGGTCCGACAGGCCGGCGCGACGGCGCTCGGCGCTGCGTTCCCGGCGCCCGGCGACCCGTGCGGGCTGGCGGGCCCGGCGGAGTTCTCGGTTGCCGCGACCGATGCCGGTGAGGCCGTGATCGCGCTCGGCGTCCGGATCGAGCCCGGGATCGGCTGGGTCCCGGAACGGGTCGGCCACGCCGTCGAGTGGACGTCGTACGACGCCCGCCGGCGGATGCCGCTCGACCTCGGCGACGCCGACCGGACGCTCCGCCGCACCCTGCTGGACGCTGCCAACGACCTCGCCCGGCTCGACGTCGCCCGCTGGCGGCCCGAGGTCGCCGACGCGTTGCACGACCTGCGGGCCGGTGAGCCGGTCGTCGCTCCCCCGGGCGTTCCGGTCCGAGCCGTCGACCTTGCCCGGCGCGCGCTGCACCTCGAAGAGGTCGTCGACCTGGCGCTCGACAGCGAGGGCGCCGCGGTCAGCGCGGGTGAGATCGCCGCGCGCCGCGCCGTACTCCTTCCGCTCGGCACGGCCGCCCGGCACGCTCTCACGGCTGCCTGTTCACCGGACGCCTGGCCGGAGGAGTGACCCGGAGGGACTAGCCTCGTCGCCGACATGACCAGACCTGCCGACACCCTGCTGATCACGCTCACGGGCAAGGACCGCCCCGGGGTCACCTCGGCGATCTTCGGCGCGCTCGCCCACACGGGCGTCAACGTGGTCGACCTGGAGCAGATCCTGCTGAGGCGCCGCCTCATCCTCGGTGTCCTCGTCACCGCACCGCGCGACGTCAAGCGGCTCCGGCAGTCGATCGAGAAGGTGGCGGCCGACCTCGGCATGACCGTCGACATCGACAAGGGTGTCGGCGACAACAAGCCCCGCCGCGAGGGTCGCTCGCACGTCACGGTCATCGGATCTCCCCTCAAGGCGTCCGACATGGCCGCGATCGCCGGCCGGATCGCCGACCTCGGCGGCAACATCGACCGGATCGACCGGATGGCCCGCTATCCCGTCACCGCGATCGAGCTGGACGTGTCCGGCGCCGATCCGGCCGCCCTGCGCAGCCAGCTGGCCCGCGAGGCGGCAGCCCTCACGATCGACATCGCGGTGCAGCCGGCGTCGCTGCTCCGCCACACCGTCCGCCTGATCGTGATGGACGTCGACTCGACCCTGATCCAGGGCGAGGTCATCGAGATGCTGGCGGCACACGCCGGCTTCGAGGCCGAGGTCGCGACCGTCACCGAGGCCGCGATGCGCGGGGAGATCGACTTCGAGGAGTCGTTACGCGCGCGGGTGCGGCTGCTCGCCGGCCTCGACGCATCGGTCATCGACACCGTCTACGACTCCATCGTCGTCAACCCCGGGGCGCGGACCCTGGTCCGGACGCTGCGGCGGCTGGGCTACCGGTTCGCGATCGTCTCGGGCGGTTTCAGCCAGATCACCGATCGGCTCGCCGAGGACCTCGGGATCCACCGCTCCCGGGCGAACACCCTCGAGATCGTCGACGGCAAGCTGACCGGCAACGTCCTCGGCGACGTGGTCGACCGCGCCGGCAAGGCCCGCGCCCTTCGCGAGTTCGCTGCCGACCTCGGGGTGCCCGAGGCCGCGACGGTCGCGATCGGCGACGGCGCCAACGACCTCGACATGCTGGAGGCGGCCGGGCTGGGCATCGCCTACAACGCGCGGCCGGTCGTCCGGGAGCTGGCGGACACCACGCTCAACGTCCCCTACCTCGACGCGATCCTGTACCTGCTCGGCATCAGCCGCGAGGAGATCGAGGCAGCCGACGCCGCGGACGGCATCGTCACACCCGCTCCCCCGATCTAGTCGTCGGCGCGGCCCACGTTGAACATCGTCAGCCGCGCCCGCCCCATCGCGATCCGCGACCACGTCGCGGGGAGCTCGAAGACCGCGGTCGCACTCGTCGGATAGCCGCGCATCAGCCGGTCGACCGCCTCCGGCGGACCCTCCCCGTCGTCGAGGAGCTGGGCGAGCATGCCGACCGTGGGGTTGTGCCCGACGACGACCAGGGTGCCGACGGCTTCGTCGGTCATCGCGACCAGGTCGAGCACGCCGTCCTCGTCAGCGCCGTACAGCGCCCGGTCGAAGGTGGCCTCGACCGACCAGCCGGCCGACTTCGCGACGATGTCCCAGGTCTGCCGGGTGCGCTTCGCGGCCGACACCAGCGCGCTGTCTGCGGTCACGCCCTCCTCGGCGAGCCAGGCACCCGCTGCAGCAGCGTCGCCCCGCCCCCGCTCGGACAGCTCTCGCTCGAAGTCGCTGGGGCCGTAGCCCTCCGCCTTCGCGTGCCGGATCACGACGAGCCGGTGCGGGGTGCTGACCATGAGGGAAGCGTAGAGGGAGGATGAACGGGTGTCGTCGTACGGTCCAACCCACGTGGTGCCGTTGGTGCTGTTCGTCCTCGGGCTGGTCGCCGCCGGCTACCTGGGACGGCGGCACCGGGCGGTCGACGGCCCGACCACCTTCAGCCGTACGGCGGCGCTGCTGATCCCCGCGGTGACGGTGCCGTTCCAGCTGATCGACCTGGCGTTCAACTTCGACATCGACATCACGCTGCCGCTCCACCTGTGCGACCTGGCGTGGATCGTGGCGACCTGGGCGTTGTGGACGCACCACCCGTTCCCGGTCGCGTTGACCTTCTTCTGGGGGCTGACCCTCACCATCCAGGGCGTGATCACCCCGGCGCTCGGCGAGGACCTCCCGCACCCGCGCTACTTCGCGTTCTGGGCGCTGCACCTGCTGATCATCTGGGCCGCGGTCTACCTGGTCATCGGCCTCGGCAAGGTGCCGCGCTGGCGGGACTACTGGGCGACGGTCGCGACCACGCTCGGGTGGGCGGCGGCGACGTACGTCTTCAACGTGGTCGCCGACACCAACTACGGCTACCTGCTGCGCAAGCCGAGCGGATCGATCCTCGACTTCTTCGGGCCGTGGCCGTGGTACGTCGTGCAGGAGATCGCTCTCGTCGTGGCGGCGTGGGCCCTGATGACGTGGATCGCGCAGAAGGCGATCAGGCGCCCATCGCGTGGAAGCCGCCGTCCACGTGCACGATCTCTCCCGTCGTAGCCGGGAACAGGTCGGACAGCAGCGCAGCGACCGCCCGCGCGGTCGGCTCGGTGTCGGAGTTGTCCCAGCCGAGCGGGGCCCGGGTCTTCCACATGTCCTCGAGGTCACCGAAGCCGGGGATCGCCTTGGCGGCCAGCGTCCGGAGCGGACCGGCCGACACCAGGTTGACCCGGATGCCCTGCGGACCGAGGTCGCGGGCGAGGTAGCGCGAGCAGGACTCGAGCCCGGCCTTGGCCACGCCCATCCAGTCGTACGCCGGCCAGGCCACCGTCGCGTCGAAGGTGAGCCCGACGATCGAACCCCCCGCCGGCATCAACGGCTGGCAGGCGACGGCCAGCGACTTCAGGGAGTACGCCGACACCTGCACCGCCTGCGCGACGTCCTCCCACGGTCCGTCGAGGAAGTTGCCGCCGAGCAGCGTCTCCGGGTTGCCGTAGGCGATCGAGTGCACGACGCCGTCCAGGGTCGCGTCCGCGCCGAGGTGCTCGCGCACCATGTCCGGCAGCGCCGCGAGGTGGTCGGGATCCGTGACGTCGAGCTCGAGCACCGGTGGGGTCTCGGGCAGTCGCTTGGCGATCCGCTTGGTGATGCCCAGCGCGCGGCCGAAGTTGGAGATCAGCACCGTCGCGCCCTGCTCCTGGGCGAACCGGGCCACGGCGAAGCCGATGGAGGTGTTGTGGGTGACGCCGGTGACGAGGATAGTCTTGCCGTCCAGCAGCGTTCCATCTTGGCAGCCATCTCAGTGCCCCATCCCGAGGCCGCCGTCGACCGGGATCACCGCGCCGGTGACGTAGCCCGACGCAGGGTCGGCCAACCACGTCACCGCCGCGGCGACCTCCTCGGGCCGTGCGTAACGGCCGAGGGGGATCTGGGTGCGGATGGCGTCCTTCTGGTCGTCGCTCAGCACCGCGGTCATGTCGGTCTCGACATAGCCGGGGGCGACGACGTTGGCGGTGATCGACCGGGACCCGAGCTCACGGGCGAGCGACCGCGCCATGCCGACCAGGCCGGCCTTGGACGCGGCGTAGTTGACCTGGCCCGGCGACCCGAGCAGGCCGACGACGCTGGAGATGAAGATGATCCGGCCGCGCTTGAGCCGCAGCATGCCCTTGGACGCGCGCTTGGCCAGCCGGAAGGAACCGGTGAGGTTGGTGTCGATGACCGACGACCAGTCCTCCTCCGACATCCGCAGCACGAGGGTGTCAGCGGTGATCCCGGCGTTCGCGACGAGGACCTCGACCGGGCCGTGGGCTTCCTCGGCCGCGGCGAACGCCGCGTCGACGTCGGCCTGGTTGGTGATGTCGCACTTGAGCTCGAGCGCGCCGTCGGGCGCGCCGCCGCTGCGGGTCGTCACGGCGACCCGGTCCCCCTGAGCGAGGAACGCCTCGGCGATCGCGCGGCCGATGCCGCGGTTGCCACCAGTGATCAGGACTGAACGCGGTTCGGAGCCGGTCGCGGAGTTCACACCTACGACGCTAGCCGTCAGGTGTGCTGCGCTCACAGCCGGGACGCAGCAACTTCGTCAGGTTCTTTTGTGGAGACCCGACAATTTGGATTGGCCGAGCGCGTCTGCTCAGGTGGCTCAGTCGTCTTCCAGTCGGAAGCCGACCTTCATCGTGACCTGGAAGTGCTCGACCTGGCCGTCCTTGATCTGACCGCGGGTTCCGATCACCTCGAACCAGTCGAGATGACGCAGCGTCATGCCGGCGCGCTCGATGCCGTTGCGGACTGCCTGGTCGATCCCGTCGGGCGAGGTGCCGACGATCTCGGTGACCCGGTAGGTGCGGTTGCTCATGGGTTCACCCTACCCCCCCGCGGCCGCGCCCTAGCCCTGCTCAGGTCGACCGTTGCGGCGTACGCTGCAGGTATGGCCGACACCCCGATCCGGATCACCACGGCCGGATCGAGCCCTGAGGCCGACCTGGCCCGGCGGCAGCGGCGCTACATCATCTCGATGTCGATCCGCACGGTCTGCTTCATCGGGGCGGCCATCGCCGGGATGGCCGGACTGAACTGGTTGTGGCCGTTCCTGATCCTGGCCGCTTTGGTGCTTCCCTACGTCGCGGTGGTCAACGCCAACGCGGCCAACTCCCGCACCGACGGCCTGCCGCTCACGGACGGCGGTCGCAGCGACCGCCAGCTGGGCTCGTCGGACTCGCCCTCGTGACGGACGACCCCGACTACTGCTCCGCCAAGGGCTGCCGCGCGGACGCGACCTGGCAGCTGCTCTGGAACAACCCGCGCATCCACACATCGGACCGCCGGAAGGTGTGGCTCGCCTGCGACGACCACCGGGAGTCGCTCGAAGCGTTCCTCGGCGCCCGGCAGTTCCTCAAGGACACCGTGCCGCACGAGCCCCGCACGTAGTCGCGACAGTTCAGCAGCGGAACCTGCCCTGAGTCAGCCGCCGATCGCCGACATCGGCCGGTCGGGCTGGAGGAACGTCGGGTCGTCGATGCCGTGACCGGCGGCCTTGCCGGCCATCGCGACCAGCCAACGCTCGGCGAGGTCCTCGTCGGTGGCCCCGCTGCGCATCGCGCCGCGCAGATCGGACTCCTGGCGGGCGAAGAGGCAGTTGCGGACCTGGCCGTCGGCGGTGAGCCGGACGCGGTCGCAGTCACCGCAGAACGGCCGGGTCACCGACGCGATCACGCCGACCGTGGCCGGGCCGCCGTCGACGAGGAACAGCTCCGCCGGGGCACTCCCCCGCGGCTCGGTCGCCGGCGTCAGCGCGAACTCGCCGTCGAGGTGGGCGAAGATCTCGTCTGCGGTGACCATCCCCTCGCGTGACCAGCCGTGCTGGGCGTCGAGCGGCATCTGCTCGATGAAGCGCAGCTGGTAGCCGCGCTCGAGGCACCAGCGGAGCAGCTCGGGCGCCTGGTCGTCGTTGCTGCCGCGGAGCAGGACGGCATTGACCTTCACGGGCCCCAGGCCGGCAGCCTCGGCCGCGGCGAGTCCTTCGACGACGTCGTCGAACCGGTCGCGTCGGGTGATCTCGAGGAACGTGTCGGGGCGGACGGTGTCGAGACTGACGTTGACCCGGTCGAGCCCGGCCTCCGCGAGCGCTCCGGCGGTGCGGGCGAGCCCGATGCCGTTGGTGGTGATGGACAGCTCGACGTCCGGGTCCACCGCGCGAGTACGGCGTACGACGTCGACCAGGCCGCGTCGTACGAGGGGCTCACCACCGGTGAACCGGACCTCCCGCACCCCGAGCCGCTCGATCGCGATCGTGATCAGCCGGACCACCTCGTCGTCGGTGAGCTGGTCGTCGCGGGGCAGCCAGTCGAGCCCCTCGGCCGGCATGCAGTAGGAGCAGCGCAGGTTGCAGCGGTCGGTCAGCGAGACCCGGAGGTCCGACGCCACCCGACCGAAGCGGTCGACAAGGGGCTGCACCCCTCCAGGATAGGGCGGCCCCCTGACAGCCCCCCGTCGGTGCCGGGTCGGCCCGCACTACGGTGGTGCCGTGCGTGAGTGGCTGGCCTCCTGGCGATTCCTGCTCAGCCGCCGCTGGCTCCTCTTCTTCCTCGCGATCATCGTCCTCGGCTACGGCACGTGGTGGCTCGGCGAGTGGCAGTTCGGCCGGCTCGACGACAAGCGCGACCGCAACGCCGTGATCGAGGCCAACGCGCACGAGGACCCGGTGCCGGTGGGCGACGTGCTCGCCCCCGGCGAACCGGTCGCCGAGACCGAGGAGTACACGGTGGTCGAGGCAACCGGCACCTACGACGTCGACGACACCCTCATCGTCCGCTACCGCACCCGGGACCGCGCCCCGGGAGTCGACGTCGTCGTACCCCTCGTGACGGACGACGGGACCGCGCTCGTCGTCGACCGTGGCTGGCTGGCGTACGACGGACCCCCTGCCGACGCGATCGACGAGGTGCCGGCGCCACCGGCGGGCGAGGTCACCATCACCGCCTGGGTCCGGGCCGACGGCGAGGGCGGGAGCACCGAGGTGTCCGACGGCGGGATGCGGGCGATCTCCAGCACCGCCGTCGGCGACGCCCTCGATCTCGAGGTGTACGGCGGCTTCGCGGAGCTGTTGTCCGAGGACCCGGCGCCCGCGGAGTCGCTCGAGCCCGCCGAGGAACCGGACACCGGGGAGGGGCCGCACTTCTTCTACGGGCTGCAGTGGTGGTTCTTCGGCCTGCTCGCGGTAGGCGGCTGCGGCTACCTGGCGTGGGACGAGCGGAAGCACGGCCCGCGGGGCGAGCGACGGCAGAGCCGCACCACCTCAGAGTGACCGCATCATCCCGCCGTCGACGGGCACCATCGTCCCGGTGACGAACGACGCGGCCGGCGAGAGCAGGAACGCCGCGACCCGTCCGAACTCGGCGGGCGCGCCGTACCGCCGGAGCGGGATCAGCTCCTTCCAGCGCTCCCGGGCCGCGTCCTCGTCTCCCGTCGCCGCGTCGAGCTCGGCGACCCGCTCGGTGTTGACCCGACCCGGCAGCAGCCCGTTGACGCGGACGCCGCGCGGGCCGAGGTCGTCGGCGAGGTCCTTGGCGACCATGGCCAGGCCCGGCCGGAAGCCGTTGGACACCGTGAGGCCCGACACCGGCTGGCGGACGCTGGTGGAGAGGACCAGCGCGAGGGAGCCGTCCTCGCCGAGCGCGGCGCCGATCTCGCGGGCGAGGCGGATGCTGCCGAGGAAGACCGACTCGAACGCCGCGGTCCACTGCTCGTCGGTGATCGCGTCGAGCCGTCCCGGCGGCGGTCCGCCGACACTGACCAGGGCACCGTCGAGGCGTCCCCACCGGTCCTGCGCGGCCGCGATCAACCGGCCCGGAGTGGCGGGGTCCGCGTTGTCGGCGGCCACGCCGACCGCTCGGTCCTCCCCCAGCACGCCCAGCGCGGTGACCGCCGCATCGACGTGCTCCTGCGAGCGGCCCGACACGACCACCCGTGCTCCTTCGGCTGCCAGCGCCTCGGCGGTGGCGCGGCCGAGACCCCGCGTGCCGCCGGTGACGATGAAGACGCGGTCATGGAGATCGAGGTCCATGGCGCCAGATTAGGCCGTACTGTGACCGCCATGCCCCGCCGACTCTCCACCGGCCGGGCGTCGATCTCGGGCGTCGCTCTCGTGCTGGCTCTGCTCACCTCCTTGCTCCCAGCCGTGCTCGTCGGCCCGCCGGCGCACGCCGCCGGCGGCACCCTGAGCGGCACGCTCACCTGGCCCGACTCGATCTTCGGCGGCGGCCCGGTCGACTACTTCCAGGTCGACATCTACCAGGCCGACGGCCCCGACGCGTGGACGCATGCGATCCCCCCACGTCACGATCGCCGTGGAGAACACCGGCCTTCCCGATGGGCGAGTTCGCGATCTCGCTGCCGGCCGGCACCTACCGGGCCTGCTTCGAGAAGCTCGAGTTCGGCGACGACGTCGGCCGGCGGTGCTGGGCGGACGGGTACGACGTCTTCGGCGGCACCGACATCGTCGTCACCGAGGGCGGTACGACGACGATCACCCCCCAGCTCCCCCACGATGCCCAGGTCAAGGGCCGGATCGTCGGAGCCGAAGGGGTCGGCATCTCGGCGTACGTCGTCGCCGTACCGCCGGGCACCGGACGGGACCTGGACCTCGGTCTTCGGCGAGCAGAGCATCGCCGACGGCTCGTTCGTGGTGCCTCACCTCGATCCGGGCACCTACCGGTTCTGCCTCCTCGACGTGCCTCGTGAGTACCTCCCCGAGTGCTGGGACGACGTCGCCACCTTGGCCGAGGCCGACGAGGTGGCCCTGGCACCGGGCAGCAACGGCCCCCTCAAGTTCCGGCTCGTCCGGCGCGCCAACATCTCGGGCACCGTGACCCGACCGCCCGGGTCGACGGCCTCGATCGGCCTGACTGCCCACCGGTTCCGCCTCGGGCGCTGGGAGCCGGTCGCCTTCGCGCCAGCCGGCCCCGACGGCGACTACCGGATCACCGGCCTCGACGCGGATACCTACCGGGTCTGCGCCTACGGCTACGACATCCTCCAGACCTGCTGGCGGACCGGCTCGCAGGTCGACGACGCCACCGACATCGTGCTCGCCACCGGCCAGTACCGGAGGCACGTCGACCTCGCTCCCGGGCAGGCCGGCTTCGTCAGCGGCACCCTGCCCGACGTCTACCTCGGCGCCGAGGGCTACCCGAGCGTCACCGCGTGGCGGCAGGTCGGTGATGCCTGGCAGTCCGTGGCGAGCGGCGACTCCACCCCGACCGGAATCGGCAACGACTGGACCTACGAGGTCGGTTCGCTCCCGACCGGGACCTACGTGGTCTGCGTGGAGCACATCGATCCCGGAGTTCGTCACCGCGTTCCCCCGGACCTGCAACGGCGGCAGTCCGTCCCCGCAGGGTGGCATCCCGTTCGAGGTCGTGGCGGGCGCGACGACCAGCGGCATCGACATCGCGACAGGACAGGCCGGCGAGATCCGCGGCGGCGTCCTGGGGTCGCCGACGCGGGTGAGGGTCGACCTGTACGCACCGACGGGAAGGCTGGCGCTCAGCCGGTGGACCGGCGCCGATGACCGCTACCGGTTCCCCGAGCTCCCACCGGGCGACTACCGCGTCGGCTTCCACCGCGCACCCGCCCGGTCGTCGCTCGCGGCGGAGTGGTGGCACAACCGCGGCGACGGTGCCGGCCTCGCGGGCGCGACACCGGTGACGGTCGACGGTTCGAGTGTCGCCGGGATCCGGGCGACCCTCGACCCCGGCGGCACGATCGACGGTCGGCTGCTCGACGGCGCGGGGAACCCGGTCGTGGGCTGCGTCGTCCAGGCCCGTGCACGGGACCGCTCGCTGGCGGTCCGCTCGGCGGTCAGCCGACGCGACGGGCGACTTCTCGATCGGCGGGCTCAGCACCGCGTCGTACGTCGTGCTCGTCCCGAAGGCCTGCAGCGGCGCGCCGACCGGCATCTACTACGACACCGACTCCCCCGACGGCACCACGGCACGGCTGCGGGACGCCGACGACGTCGCGGTGATCCGCGGCCAGACCACGACGCTGGCGGACGATCTGCACGCCAGCGGCTGAGGGCGCGCCCGGTCAGCTGACGGGGTCGTCGATGGACTCGGCGACGTGCGACACCGGCACCACGTCCGGAGCGCCCTTCCGCGCCGCGTCGGCGGTGAGGTCGTCGGGCTGCCGCTGGCTCTCCCGCTCGGCCTCGACCCGCTTGACGTAGTGCTCGACCTCGCGGGCGCGCTGCCCCGAGTCCCAGCCGAGATAGCCACGGGCCAGGTCGGCGACGTACGGCGCCGCGGCGACGCCGCGGTCGAAGGTCTCGATGGACACGCGCAGCCGCCGGGTCAACACGTCGTCGAGGTGCCGGGCGCCCTCGTGGGTGACCGCGTAGACGGCCTCCGCCTGGAGGTAGTCCTCGGCGCCCGGCAGGGGTTCGGCCAGGTCGGGCTCGGCCGCGATCAGGTCGAGCACCTCGAGCACGAGTGAGCCGTAGCGCTCCAGCAGGTGCTCGATCCGGTTGATCGCCAGCCCGGACTGCGTGGCGAGACTGCGGCGCTGGTTCCAGAGCGCGTGGAAGCCGTCAGCGCCGACGAGCGGGATCTGCTCCGTGACGCAGGGGCCCACGGTCTTGCCCTGCGAGGTCTCGAGACCGCGCACCGCCTCGTCGACCGCGTCGGCCGCCATCACCCGGTAGGTCGTGTACTTGCCGCCGGCGACCACCACCAGGCCGGGGACGGAGTGGGCGACCGCATGCTCGCGGGACAGCTTGGACGTCGCCGCATCCTCGCCGGCGAGCAGGGGTCGGAGCCCGGCATAGACGCCCTCGACGTCGTCGCGGGTCAACGGGACCTCGAGCACGCGGTTGACGTGCTCGAGCAGGTAGTCGATGTCTTTCGAACTGGCCGCCGGGTGGTCCTTCGAGAGCTCCCAGTCGGTGTCGGTGGTGCCGATGATCCAGTGCCGCTTCCACGGGATGACGAACAGCACCGAGCTCTCCGTGCGCAGGATCAGACCGGTCTCTCCACGGATCCGGTCCCGCGGCACGACCAGGTGGATCCCCTTGCTCGCGCGCACCTGGAACTGGCCGCGCTCCCGCGCCATCGCCTGCGTCTCGTCGGTCCAGACCCCGGTGGCGTTGATGACCTGCGAAGCCCGGATCTCGAAGCGGTGACCGGTCTCGAGGTCGATCACCTCGGCGCCCACGACCCGCTCACTCTCCTTGAGCAGACCCAGGACGCGGGTGCGGCTGGCGACCGCGGCGCCGTAGGTGACCGCGGTGCGGGCGAGGAACATGGTGTGCCGCGCGTCGTCGACCTGCGCGTCGTAGAACTTGATCGCGCCGACCAGTGCGTCCTTCCGTAGCGACGGGAACGCCTTGCGGGCGCCGTGCCGGGTCAGGTGCCGGTGCACGGGCGTGCCGGCGCCGTACCCGCTGGCCTTGGTGAGGGCGTCGTACATGGCGACCCCGGTCCCGGCGTACCAACGCTCCCAGCCACGGCCGGTGAGCGGGTAGAGGAAGGGCACCGGTCGGACCAGGTGCGGCGCCAGCCGTCGCATCAGCAGCCCGCGTTCCTTGAGCGCCTCGGCCACCAGCCGGAAGTCGAGCATCTCCAGGTAGCGCAGTCCGCCGTGGATCAGCTTGGAGCTCCGGCTGGACGTACCGGACGCGAAGTCGCGGGCCTCGACGAGCCCGACCTTGAGGCCGCGGGTCGCGGCGTCGAGGGCACAGCCGGAGCCGACCACGCCGCCGCCGATCACGAGCACGTCGAAGTGCTGGGTGGACAGCCGCTTGAGCGCGGCGGAGCGGGCGCGGGGCGACAGTGCGGCGGGTGTCATCAGACGTCGACCCAGCCGAGGGTGCGCTCCACGGCCTTCTTCCAGCGCGCGTAGCCCTCCTCGCGTTGCGTCTCGTCCCAGGTCGGCTCCCAGCGGGTGTCCTCGGCCCAGTTGGCACGCAGCTCGTCGGTGTCACGCCAGAACCCGACCGACAGGCCGGCGGCGTACGCCGCGCCGAGCGCGGTCGTCTCGGGTACGACGGGCCGGCTCACCGGCACGCCCAGCACGTCGGCCTGGATCTGCATGCAGAGGCTGTTGAGGGTCACTCCCCCATCGACCTTGAGCACCTCGAGCTCGACGCCGGAGTCCTGGCACATCGCCTCGACCACGTCGCGGGACTGGTAGCAGATCGCCTCGAGCGTGGCCCGCGCCAGATGGGCGTTGGTGTTGAAGCGGGAGAGCCCGACGATCGCGCCGCGCGCATCCGAGCGCCAGTACGGGGCGAACAGGCCCGAGAACGCCGGCACGAAGTAGACGCCCCCGTTGTCGTCGACCTGCCGCGCGAGCGACTCGGACTCCGCCGCGCCGCTGATGATGCCGAGCTGGTCGCGGAGCCACTGGACCGCGGACCCGGTGACGGCGATCGAGCCCTCGAGCGCGTAGACGCACGGCTCGTCGCCGAAGCGGTAGGCCGGGGTCGTGAGGAGTCCGGCGGTGGAGCGGACGATCTCGGTGCCGGTGTTGAGCAGCATGAAGTTGCCGGTGCCGTAGGTGTTCTTGGCCTCGCCGGGCGCGAAGCACACCTGGCCGACGGTGGCGGCCTGCTGGTCGCCGAGGATCCCGGTCAGCGGCACCTCGCCGCCGAACGGGCCGTTGGTCCGGGTCACCCCGAACGGGCCGCCCGACCCTGATGCCGACGCCGAGGACTCCCGGATCTGCGGAAGCATCGCCCGCGGCACCCCGAAGAACCCGAGCAGCTCGTCGTCCCAGTCCAAGGTCTCCAGGTCCATCAGCATCGTGCGGCTGGCGTTGGTCACGTCCGTGACGTGCACCCCGCCGTCAGGGCCGCCGGTCAGGTGCCACAGCAGCCACGTGTCCGCCGTACCGAACAGCGCGTCACCGCGTTCAGCGGCTTCGCGGGCGCCGTCCACGTGCTCGAGGATCCACTGCAGCTTGCCGCCGGAGAAGTACGTCGCCGGCGGCAGCCCGGCGCGTTGCCGGATCGTGTCGCCGCGCCCGTCACGGTCCAACGCGGCGGCGATCCCGTCGGTGCGGGTGTCCTGCCAGACGATCGCGTTGTGCAACGGCCTGCCGGTACGGCGGTCCCAGACGAAGGTTGTCTCCCGCTGGTTGGTGATGCCGACGGCCGCGAGGTCGCCTGCGTCGATCCGTGCCTTGCCGAGCGCGGTCTGGACGACGGCCGAGGTCCGCTCCCAGATCTCGACCGGGTTGTGCTCGACCCAGCCGGCCCGCGGCAGCACCTGGTCGTGCTCGAGCTGATGGCGCACGACCTCGGTGCCCGCATGGTCGAACACCATGAACCGGGTGCTCGTCGTGCCTTGGTCGATGGCCCCCACATATTCCGCCACGGGCCCACTCTGGCACGTCAGTCCGGCGAGATCAGTGCGAAGTGCAGCGCGGCGGGCGCGGAGTAGCCGATCCCCACCTCGTTCATCACGTAGTCGTCGGCCAGGTCGCGGTAGGTCTGCCGACGGGTGTCGAACGGGCCGAGGGTCAGGTCGTTCCCGCGGTTCGCGTTGATGTCGGCGAGGGGCGCCGGGCCGCCGACCACGGCGCCGGAGATGTCGAGGCCGACCGCCTGCACCCAGTGGTACGGGTCCTCGATGCCGCCGACCTCAGCCTGCCAGCGCAGGCCCCACGGATTCACGCCCAGGAACCACCCGGTTGCCCGGTCGAGGGCCGCCCGCGCCCGGCCGAGGCCCGCCCGGGCGGCGAGCTCGAGCACGACCGCGCCTGCTTCGTTCTGGCGCACGGACGCCCACTGCGCATAACCGGCTCGGCCGAACGCCGTCGCCGTCCTGACGACGTAGATCCACGCATCTCCCCCGGCCTTCAGGAGGCGACAGGCCGGCCGGCTGATGTCGGGACGCGCCGGGTCGTCGCCACGACGCAGCACACCGCACAGCTCGGCGGCCGCGATCGCCGACATCTCATAGCTGTCGGCGGCGACCAGCCAGTTCTCGTCGCCATTGCTGGTCGCACGGCGCAGCGAGGCCAGAGCGCCGACGGCGTACGACCTCTTCCCGGTCGCGCGCCACAGCGCAGCCTGGGCGACGGCGACGTCGTCGCGCCAGCTGTCCTGCTGGTAGCAGCAGTTGCGCCACACCGCATGCAGCGCCTGCGCCTTGGCGAGCCACGCCTCTGCCTGGCGGACCAGCCGCCCACGGCGGTCACCCGTGGCCCGCAGCGCCGCGTTGGCGAGGGCAGCTGCCGTGATCGCGGCGACGTCCGAGCCGCCGGTCTCCTGGGTCAGGACGTACGACGGCCGCCGGCTGCGCCGGGAATCGGAGCTTCCGTCGTCCACGGTCGGGTCGCGGAAGCCGGCGTTGTGATCGGCCGCGGTGTGCCCGACCTGCGCGACGAACACCTTCTGTGCGTGTGCCTTGCGCAGCCACCGGACCCCGATCCCCGCCGCGTCGATGATCTGCGCGGCCTGTGTCGGCTGGTTGGCGGCAGCGAGCTCGAGCATCAGGGTCGCGTAGCCCGTGGTGACGGTGAACTTCAGCTGGTCGCCGGCGTCCATCCATCCGCCCTCGACATCGATCCGCTCGCCCCGGTGTCGCCCGTTCGCGATCGGCGAGCGTCGGTCGTGCAGGTGGCTCGGGTCGTGGTAGCTCGACGGTTCGTCACCGTCCGCGTTGGAGTCGAAGATCGTCAGCGTCGTCGAGACGACGCCGCGGTAGAGGTGGTCGCCGACCTCGATCACCGTCGACTCCGTCGCGCCGACCTCCACCCGGTAGACGCCCGGGTCGGTGATCGCCGACAGGTCCGCGAGGGCGGCGTACGTCCACGGCCTCGGCGGACCCGGCAGCGACTGGAGCTGGCCGGTGTCGATGGTGTCGCCGCTGTTCACGTCGACGACCTGGTAGGTCGCTCCGGCGAGCGGCGAGCCCGACGCCACCACCGCGGGTGGCACCACCCCGGGCTCCACGAACACCGGCACCCGGATCGTCAACGCCGGCAGGGCCTCCGCCTGCCCGGTCCCCGTGAGGGTCGCGGTCACCACGACCAGCATCGCCGCGAGCGCCGTGGTTCGCCGTACCCATCCGCGCATGAACCGATCTTGCCATCAGCCCTTGACTTCAACTTAACTTGAAGTTTCACGATGGTGTCATGACTACGAAGACTGCACTCATCACCGGCGGCAGCGCCGGACTCGGCCGCGCACTTGTGGCCGCACTCAGCGACCAGGGCTGGCACGTCGTCACCGACGGCCGCGACGCCGCCCGGCTCGAGCACCCTCCGCGACCTCCCCGGCGCCGACCGATCACCGCGATCCCCGGTGACGTCACGGACGCGGACCACCGCGACGCCCTGCTGGCCGCGGTCGACGGTCGCCTCGACCTGCTCGTCCACAACGCCAGCGCGCTGGGTCCGGCCAGCGGCGACACCCGCCACCGGCTGCTCGCGGACACCACCCCCGAGGACCTCCAGTACGTCTGGCGCCACAACGTCGGCGCGCCGCTGGTGCTGACCTCGCTGCTGCTCCCCGTGCTGGCCGCCTCCCGGGGCGTCCTGTTGTCGATCTCCTCCGACGCCGCGATCGAGCACTACTCCGGCTGGGGCCTCTACAGCGCATCCAAGGCGGGTCTCGACCACGTCACGCTGACGTTCGCCGCCGAGAACCCCGAGATCACGGCGTACGCCGTCGACCCGGGCGACATGCGCACCCAGATGCACCAGGACTGGTTCCCGGGCGAGGACATCTCCGACCGGCCGCTCCCCGAGACCGTAGTGCCGCACCTGCTGGCGCTGCTCGCGAGTCGGCCGCCGTCGGGCCGCTACCGCGCCGCCGACTTCCCCGCGCTGCGCGTCGCCGAGCGAGCGGGGGCCTGACCATGCCGCTCCTCGACGAGCGCCCCGCCACCAGCTTCAGCGCACCTCGGAGCGCGTTCGCCCCGGCACCGGCCGAACGACGAGGCGTCGCCCGCGACCGGGTGCGGCTGCTGGTCGCCGATGGCGAGCGCGGGCTCACCCACACCCGCTTCGCCCACCTGGCCGAGCATCTCCGCGCCGGCGACGTGGTCGTCGTCAACGACTCCGCGACCGTGGCGGCGCAGCTCGACGCCCAGCTGATCGGTCACGCCGACCGACAGGGTCCGGTCGTCGTCCACCTCGCGGCCCCGTTGCCCGACGGCAGCTGGGTCGTGGAGGTACGACGCGCGCCCGACGCCGATCGCTCGGTGCTCGACGCGGAGCCCGACGACGTGCTCGAGATCGCCGCGGGCGCGGCCCGGCTGCGCCTCGTCGCGCCGTACCCCGAGCCGGGATCGTCCCCGACCGGGGCCGGCAACCGGCTGTGGCGGGCCGACGTCGACGCCGACCTGGCTTCGGTCGCCCGCCGGTACGGACGCCCGATCTCCTACGGCTACCTCGCCGACCGCTATCCGCTGAGCGACTACCAGACGGTGTTCGGACACCGGCCCGGCAGCGCCGAGATCCCGTCGGCAGGGCGGCCGTTCACGACCGAGCTGGTCACCCGGCTTGGTCTCCGGCGGCGTCATGGTCGCGCCCGTCACCCTGCACACCGGGGTGTCCTCACAGGAGGCCGGCGAGGCACCGCAGCCGGAGCGGTTCGAGGTGCCGGCGACGACCGCCGCGGTGGTCAACGCCGCGCGCGCCGGCGGCGGCCGGGTGATCGCGGTCGGCACCACCGTGACCCGCGCCCTCGAGTCGGCGGTCGAGCCGGCCGGGGACGGCAGCCGGCTGGTCGCCGCCCGCGGCTGGACGTCACGTGTGGTGACGCCGGCCGACCCGCCGCGCATCGTCGACGGGCTGGTCACCGGCTGGCACGATCCCGAGGCGTCCCACCTGCTGCTGGTCGAAGCCGTGGCCGGCCGGGAGCTGACCCAACGCGCGTACGCCGCGGCCGTGGAGGCCCGCTACCTCTGGCACGAGTTCGGCGACTCGGCACTCCTGCTCCCCGCGAATCGGTAGACATCCCCGCCGAGACCGGCGGTCTCGGTGGGGATCTGGGCGGATTCGCGGACGTAAGGGGCCCCTCAGGGGATATCCCGATGCGGGCTTCACCAACGATCGGGCAGGGTGGGCCCATGACCAGCGACTCCCCCCACCCGACCGTCGCTGCCCGAGCCGTCGATCTGCGCAAGATCTACGGCTCCGGCGAGTCGGAGGTCCACGCCCTCGCCGGCGTCACCGTCGACCTCGAGGCCCGCAAGTTCACCGCGATCATGGGCCCTTCGGGCTCGGGCAAGTCGACGCTGATGCACTGCCTCGCCGCCCTCGACAACCCGACGAGCGGATCGATCGAGGTCGACGGCACCTCGCTGTCGGGCCTCAGCGACAAGGCGCTCACGGCGTTGCGCCGGGACCGCGTCGGGTTCGTGTTCCAGGCGTTCAACCTGATCCCCACCCTGACCGCCAAGGAGAACATCCTTCTCCCCCTCGACCTGGCCGGCCGGAAGCCGGACAAGGCGTGGTTCGACACCGTCGTCGACGCGGTCGGCCTGCGGGACCGGCTCGGTCACCGGCCGAGCGAGATGTCCGGCGGCCAGCAGCAGCGCGTCGCGTGCGCGCGGGCGCTCGCGAGCAAGCCCTCGATCGTCTTCGCCGACGAGCCGACCGGCAACCTCGACAGCACGTCGGGCGCCGAGGTGCTGTCGTTCCTCCGCCGCAGCGTCGACGAGTTCGGGCAGACCGTGGTGATGGTGACCCACGACGCGGTGGCGGCGTCGTACTGCGACCGGGTCATCTTCCTCGCCGACGGCCTGGTCGTCGACGAGATCAGGGACCCCGACCGCGAGCAGATCCTCGAGCACATGACCGCGCTCCAGACGCTGGCCGCTGCCGAGACCGCCTGACATGTTCCGGCTCACCCTGCGCAACCTGCTTGCGCGCAAGCTCCGGCTCGTGATGAGCGGGCTGTCGATCGTGCTCGGCGTCGCGTTCCTCTCGGGCGTCCTCGTCTTCAGCAACGGCCTCCAGACCACGTTCGACGGCATCATCTACGGCACCACCCCGGACGGTGTGGTCCGGGCCAAGGACTTCGCCGAGTTCGACGCGGGCTACTCCGGCACGCCGAAGAACGTCGTGACGCCCAAGACGATCGAGGACCTCGAGGCGCTTCCCGAGGTCGAGCGGGCCGACGGCGACATCGCCGGCTTCGGCATGAGCCTGCTCGCCTCCGACGGCACCCTCGTCGGCGGCACCGGCGCTCCGACGCTGGCGTTCAACTACCACGACGGCCCCAACATGGACGGCGGGTCGGTCCTCGAGCTCGACAGCGGCCACTGGCCCGAGGGCACCGACGAGATCGTGCTCGACACCGGCGCCGCCGAGAACGGCGACTACAAGCTCGGCGACGAGGTCCAGCTGCTCGCGCCGTACGGCGAGATCGAGCAGACCGCCACGCTCGTCGGCACCGCCGAGTTCAACGGCGGCGGTACGGCGGGCGCGACCCTCCTGATCTTCTCGACCGAAGGTGCCCAGCGGCTGTTCCTCAACGGCCACGACGTCTTCAACCGGGTCAGCCTCACCGCGGCCGACGGGGTGTCGCAGGAGGAGCTCGCCGACGCCGCCGAGAAGGTCATTCCCGACGACTTCGAAGCGGCGACCGGCGACAAGGTCGCCGACGAGTCCCAAGCTGCGATCGGGGAGTTCCTCGGGATCATCAAGATCTTCCTGCTGATCTTCGCCGGCATCGCGGTGCTGGTCGGCGGCTTCATCATCCTCAACACGTTCTCGATCCTGGTCGCCCAGCGGTCGCGCGAGCTGGCCCTGATGCGCGCACTCGGCGCCGCACGTGAGCAGGTCACCCGCTCGGTCCTGCTCGAGGCACTGGTGCTGTCGTTCATCGCGTCGACGATCGGGATCGCCCTCGGCTGGGTGCTGGCTCGCGGGCTGGCCGCCCTGTTCCGCGCGATCGGTCTCGACATCGCCAGCAACGCACTCGACCTGACCGCGACCGCGGTGATCGTCAGCTACCTCGTCGGCGTCGTCGTCACGATGGTCGCGGCCTACCTGCCCTCCCGTCGCGCCGGCCGGGTCGCCCCGGTCGCGGCGATGCGGGCCGAGTCGCCCCACGCACCCGCACCGCTCGGGCGCCGCGCCACCATCGGCGGCGCGCTCCTCGTGCTCGGCGCCGTGCTCGCGGCCTGGGGTGTCATGGGGGCGCCCGGTCCCGACGCACTCTGGGTCGGCATCGGCGCGGTGATCTGGATCCTCACCGTCGCGGTGATCAGCCCGATCATCGGCAAGCCCGTGCTCGTCGCCTGCCGTGCGGTGTTCGGCAGGTTGTTCGGGGCGCCGGGCCGGCTCGCCGGCGAGAACGCCCTGCGCGACCCGCGGCGGACCGGCGCGACCGCTTCGGCCCTGATGATCGGCTTGGCCCTGGTGTCGACGATCGGCGTGCTCGCGGCATCGATGAACAAGTCGATCGACGACCTCGTCGACGACGAGTTCACCGCTGACTACCTGGTGCAGAGCGTCAACTTCGTGCCGTTCTCGACGAGCGTCGGCGACGACCTCGAGGACGTCCCCGGCGTCTCCGTGCTCGAGTCGGCAGCAGTACGTCGGCGCCAAGATCGACGGCAAGACCGAGTTCGTCGCCGGCAACGACGCTGCGTTCACCGACATCTACGACATGGACGTCGTGGAGGGCCGGGTCGACCTGCACGGTGCGGAGGCGTTCGTCTTCGACGAGTACGCCGACGAGATCGGGGTGGGAGTCGGCGACCCGATCAAGCTGTCCTTCCCCGGCGGCAAGGACCTCGAGCTCGAGGTCGTCGGCCTGGTGAAGTCCTCCGAGGTGACGGCGTGGGTCAACATCCCGCTCGACCAGATCGAGAAGGCCGGGCTCAGCCGCCAGGACACCTCGATCAGCATCCTGCTGGCGGACGGCGCCGACCCGGAGACCGTGAAGAACGACCTCGACGACGCCGCTTCCGACGTACCGATCGTCGCGGTCTACGACAAAGAGGGCTTCAGCGACTCGATCCGCGACCAGGTCAACCAGCTGCTCTACATCATCTACGGCCTGCTGGCCCTGGCCATCGTGATCGCGGTCTTCGGCATCGTGAACACCCTCGGCCTCAGCGTCATCGAGCGCACCCGTGAGGTCGGCCTGCTCCGCGCCATCGGCATGAGCCGCGCCCGGCTGCGCCGGATGATCACCCTCGAGTCGGTGTCGATCGCCGTCCTCGGCGCGGTGCTCGGCCTCGGGCTGGGGCTCGTCATCGGCGTGACCCTGCGCGAGACGCTCAAGGAGGACCTGAGCAGCCTGGCCCTGCCGCTCTCGCAGCTGGTGATCTTCCTCGTGATCGCGGTCGTGGTCGGCGTGCTCGCCGCCGTCATCCCCTCGATCCGGGCCTCGCGGATGAACGTGCTCGAGGCGATCGCCGAGGAGTAGCCGTCGTTGGTAGAGGAGGTCGCGCAGCGACCGTCACGAGACCCCCAGCCGAGTTCGACTCGGCGGCTTCAGGGCGCCTCGTGGGCACCTGTGCGGATCTGATCATCGTAAGGTGCGCTGCACCCGCACCCAGTGCGTGCTCATCGCACCTCAAGGGACGGGCCGGGCGAGCGCGCACTTGTGAACAGGTGATTCAACGTAAGGGCGAGCGGTCGGTGGGGCACACGCCCGGGAATCTCTGAGACCAAACGGGAGATCAACGATCACGGTGGTGGGACCGTGCAGTGCTCGACGAGCTGACCACGATCCTCGGCGGACACCGGATGCTACGAGCGGGGGCGCTTCTTCTCCGTGTCGTAGATCGGCAGCACGTCGACCGTTGCGGAGACAGTCCCGCCGCCGACGTCCACGCCCAGCACGTTCCCCACAGTCGCCTGCTCGGTCGCGATCACGGCGATCCCGATCTTGCCGAACTTCGGGCTGTCCGTCGGGCTCGTGAGGACTCCCACCTCCTCGCCGTCCTTCGTGACCGCCGCTCCGTACTCGGGGAGCTCGTCGGCCACGTAGCGCAGCGTGACGAAGCGGTGGGGCGGGCCCGCGGCGACGGCGCGCAGCGCGTCCTCGCCGGCGAAACCGAGCCCAAGGTCTCCCCGCACCATCCGGTCGAGATTGAAGTCGAACGGCGTGCGCTCGTGCGGCTCGTAGTCGTAGCCGGTCACGATCAGCCCGGCCTCGACCCGGGCGACCTCGATGGCGTCGGTGCCGATCGGCGTCACGCCCGCGCCGACGACCGCGTTCCAGAGGGTCTCGGCGTCGGCGGGGTCGCAGCAGGAACAGCTCGTACCCGAGCTCGCCGCCGTACCCGGTCCGCGACAGGTGCACGTTCACGCCGGCGACCTGGATCGGCCGCGGGATGAACCGGAAGTACCGCAGTGACCCGATGTCCACGTTCGTGAGCTTCTGGACGACGTCGCGCGACCGCGGACCGATCACGCCGAGATGCGGCATCGACGGCGTGATCCACTCGAACTCCGCGTCGAGATCCTGCAGCAGCTCCCCGAAGCGTTCGTCGTGGCCCCGCCCGTTGGTCATCACCCAGCAGTGGTCCTGCCGCGCGGTGTTGAAGACGGTCCCGTCGTCCACCATGAGCCCATCGGCATCGAGGAACGCGCCGTACCGCACCTGCCCGACCTCGAGACCGAGCGCGTCGTTGCTGAATATCCGCTGGGCGCCCCTCAGGGCGTCGGGTCCGCGGAACTCCCACTTGTTCAGCGGCGAGACGTCCCACACCGCCACGTCGTCGCGGATCGCCGCGTACTCCTTCACCACGTCGCCGAACCCCTCGAGCCACATCCACCCGTCGTCCTCGAGGTGCGAACCGCCCTGCGCGGCGGTCACCTCGTAGAACGCGGTCTTGATCGCTTCGTTCTCGTTCACTCGGTCCTCCGGGTAGACGGAGCCGCATCCTCCCACGGGGTTGAATCGCCGTTCAAGGTTGAGGCGACGCGCGTGTCCAACCGGTACGCGGCGAATCGGCGGTGCGCGTGTAGATCCACAACTCGGCGGCTGATGACGATCATCCTGGGCGTGAACGTGATCGCCGACTTCTCTCCCCTAGGGCGGCGGTTTCGCCAATCTGCGTGCTGCTGTATGTGATTGCGAGGCATCGGATGAGGACCAGGACGCCGGACCAGAGGCGTCCGCTCATCGGTGCGGTTTCAGGCGCGCTGGCGATCGCACGCATGCGAGCCGACCATTCTCACCTGCCGATGCACTTCCGACGGTTGCGGGCTCGCCGCACCCGACGTGCCTTCCGCCGTGCGTCAGGCGAGGGCGACCAGGTCGGCGTACTCGACGTTCCAGAGGTCCTCGACGCCGTCGGGGAGGATCAGGACCCGGTCCGGCTCGAGGGCGTGGACGGCGCCCTCGTCGTGGGTGACCAGCACGATCGCGCCCTCGTAGGAGCGGATCGCGGCCAGCACCTCCTCGCGGGAGGCGGGGTCGAGGTTGTTGGTCGGCTCGTCGAGCAGCAGCACGTTGGCTTGTGACACGACCAGGCTCGCGAGCGCGAGGCGGGTCTTCTCGCCACCCGACAGGACGCCGGCCGGCTTGTGCGCGTCCTCGCCCGAGAACAGGAACGAGCCCAGCACCGAGCGCGCCTCCGTGTCGGTGAGCTGCGGCGCCGCCGACTGCATGTTCTCGAGCACGGTGCGGTTGATGTCGAGGGTCTCGTGCTCCTGCGCGTAGTAGCCGAGCTTGAGTCCGTGGCCCGGCACGACCGCGCCCGTGTCGGGCTGATCGACCCCGGCGAGGATCCGCAACAGCGTCGTCTTGCCGGCGCCGTTGAGGCCGAGGATCACGACGCGCGATCCCTTGTCGATCGCGAGGTCGACGTCGGTGAAGACCTCGAGCGAGCCGTAGGACTTCGAGAGCTCGGCCGCCGTGATCGGTGTCTTGCCGCACGGCGCGGGCTTCGGGAACGCGATCCGCGCAACCTTGTCCGCCTGCCGCTCGCCCTCGAGGCCGGAGAGCATCCGCTCGGCGCGCTTGAGCATCGACTGCGCCGCCTGCGCCTTGGTGGCCTTGGCGCGCATCTTGTTGGCCTGGTCGGTGAGGGTCTTCGCCTTCGCCTCGGCGTTGGACCGCTCCCGCTTGCGCCGCTTCTCGTCGGTCTCGCGCTGCTGGAGGTAGGCCTTCCAGCCGATGTTGTAGGTGTCGATGGCCGCCCGGTTGGCGTCGAGGTGGAGCACCCGGTTGACGGTCGCCTCGAGCAGGTCGGTGTCGTGGCTGATCACGACCAGGCCGCCGGGGAACGTCTTGAGGAAGTCGCGCAGCCACACGATCGAGTCGGCGTCGAGGTGGTTGGTGGGCTCGTCGAGGAGCAGAGTCTCCGCGTCCGAGAACAGGATCCGGGCCAGCTCGACGCGGCGCCGCTGACCACCGGAGAGGGTCTTGAGCTGCTGACCGAGGAGCCGGTCGGTGATCCCGAGGCTGTGCGCGATCGTCGCGGCCTCCGACTCGGCGGCGTATCCCCCGCCCGCGTGCAGCTCGGCGTCGGCGCGCTCGTAGCGCCGCATCGCCCGCTCCCGGACGGCCGGGTCGTCACTGCCCATCTCGACCTCAGCGGCCCGCAGGCGTCGTACGACGTCGTCAAGGCCACGCGCGGACAGGATCCGCTCGCGGGCGAGCTGGTCGGGGTCACCCGAGCGCGGGTCCTGCGGCAGGTAGCCGACCTCGCCGCTCCCCGTCACCGAGCCGCCGGCGGGCAGCGCCTCGCCGGCGAGAATCTTCGTGAGCGTGGTCTTGCCGGCGCCGTTGCGGCCCACCAGGCCGACCTTGTCGCCCGCGGCCACCCGGAAGGTGACGTCCTCCATGAGGAGCCGGGCACCGGCTCTGACCTCGAGCTGGTGAACCGTGATCATGACGTGGCTGATTCTCCCACGGCCCGGACTCACCGGCCCAAACGGGACATTGCCCTAGGGTGCTGCCGTGGTGCGATTCAATCCGAAGGCTCGGCTCGACAGGTCTCGCGTCCGCGACGTCGGCAACAGCGGGGGCGGCATCGGGGGCGGCTCCGGAATGCGCATCCCCATCCCCGGCGGCATCGGCGGGAAGGGCGGCCTCGGCGGACTCCTCCTCGTGATCGCGCTGGTGATCCTCGCGCAGTGTGCCGGCGTCAACATCAACCCGTTCGGCGACTCGGCGGTCTACTCGCCCTCACGGCTCAGTGACGCGCAGGACTCCGGGCGCTACGACCACTGCGAGACCGGCGAGGACGCCAACGAGGACCACGATTGCGCGCGGGTCGCGGTCGAGAACTCCCTGACCGACTACTGGGACTCCGAGCTGGGCGGGAAGTTCCGTCCCGAGGATGCGCTGATCACCTTCACCGGGTCGGTCAGCACCGGCTGCGGTGGCGCCGACTCCTCGGTCGGGCCCTTCTACTGCCCGGGCGACGAGACGATCTACCTCGATACCACGTTCTTCGACCAGGTGCTCGAGGACCAGCTCGGCGGACCGGACGGCGGCTTCGTCGAGTTCTACGTGCTCGCCCACGAGTACGGCCACCACATCTCGAACCTGCTCGGGTTCATGGGTCAGGTGCGCAGCCAGGAGACCGGACCGACGTCACCCGGCGTCCGACTGGAGCTCCAGGCCGACTGCTACGCCGGCCTTTGGGCGAACCACGCCACGACCACCGAGGACGCGTCGGGCGAGGTGTTGATCGAGGACCTGACGGACGAGGACATCGACCTCGCGATCAGGGCCGCCGAAGCGGTCGGCGACGACCGGATCCAGCGCAAGACGCAGGGCCAGGTCAACGAGGAGGCCTGGACCCACGGCTCGGCGGCGCAGCGCAAGCACTGGTTCCTGATCGGCTACGACACCGGCAACCTCGACGAGTGCGACACCTTCGGTGCGTCCGAGGACGAGGTCCTCGGCGAGAGCTGACAGGTGGATCAGCGGTCGTACCAGCGGATCCGCGCGACCAGCGGCCGGTGGTCGGAGTTGAACCCGTCGAGCGACTCGTGCTCGACGTACTGACCGGTGCCGGGGTCCTTCGCCTTCACCCGCAGCGTCCGGTCGGCGATCCACACGTAGTCGATCCAGCGTGAGCCGCGCGTCGACTCGACGCCGTCCGGGCCGAGGATCTCGTACGACGACGCGGCGTGACCGTGCTGCGTATCCCAGATCCCACGCTCGGGCCGAGCGCTGAAGTCCGCAAACCTAGGTCACAGCTGCAACAGCACTTCGATGTGCGGGAACTGCCGCTGCAGGGTGCGCAGGTGCGGGGCGACGGCCGGGTGGCGGTACTTCGAGGCGAGTGCGCCCTCACCCGTGGCCGCCCGGGCGAGTGCCCACTCGGCACGGCTGAGCGCGGTGTAGACGGCCACGATCTGTCCCCCGAGCACGACCTGGTCGCGGTCGGCGTCCGGGAGCCCGAGCAGATAGGCGTCGAGCAGCGGCTCGAACCCTTCCCTCGCCGACAGCGAGAGGTAGCCGAGGTCTCCGCCGACCGGGCCGGTGCCGACCGTGCCCCAGTCGATCGCGATCGCGTCGTCGCCGGTCCGTCCGGGGAGGTTCGCGCCGGTCGGGTCGCCGTGCTGCGGCACCTGCGGCAGCCCGTCGAGCAGGTCGAGCATCGAGCCCCGGTGACGCCAGAGGTGGTCGGCGACGTCGGCGACGGTGGTCCGGTCGAGGGTGGGCCACCCGCCGCGGTGGGCGACGCGGTCCATCCGGTCGCGCATCAGGTTGCGCGCGAGGAACCGCGGCCGGGGCAGGTCGGCGGCCGCGAACCGGCCCATGCACATCGCCAGGAACAGGCCGCTGGACGACGCGTCCTCGACCCAGTCCCGGACGATGGTGATGCCGTCGGAGTCCTCCTCCACCGATGCGGTGGGGCTGCGCAGACCCGGGGTCGCCTCGGCGATCCCGGTGACGATGACGTCCGCCTCGCGGCGCCAGTAGCCGATGTGGCCGGGCTCGCCGAGGGCGGCGGGGTCTCCGGGCTGTGGCGCCGCCAGTCGCTTGATGACCACCGGACGGCCCGCGAGCGCCGTACGCCACACACCGACGGTGGAGGTCCCGGAGCCACCCGGGAGCACCACCCAGTCGGGCTCCGGCTGCCACATGGCAGGGACGCTAGCCGATGTCCCGCATGCGGAATCGCCACCACGCCATGGCCAGCAGGGCTCCAGCGACCGCGAGGAGTCCGCCCTCGGCACCCCAGTCCCACGACTCGGCGGGCAACTGAGGCACGTGGGAGTAGGGCGAGACGTCGTCCACCCAGCCGGGGAGCTCCAGCAGCTCTGCGACCAAGGTGAGGACCAGAAACAGCAGCGGCCAGGCCCAGCCGAGGACGGTCCATCCCGGCCGAAGTGCGAACCCGAGAACCGCCAGGCCCGCCACCACCCACACGGCGGGCACCCACGCGAGCGCAGCAACGACCAGGTCGTCGACGCCTGGACCGGAGGCGGCGACGTAACCGACGTCGAGGCCGACACCGGTGACCAGGAGCAACCACGACGTCCCCACGAGCGCGACCAGCAGCGTCGCGCCCAGCCAGCGGGAACGCGACGTCGCAGTCGCGAGGACCAGCTCGGTGCGTCCCGCGCCCTCGTCGCTGCCGGCGCGTGCGACGACCGCGATGGCGAAGTAGCTGATGACGACGGCGATCATCGAGAGGACCGCTGCCACGAGGAGCCCACCGAGCCGGTCGACGATGTCCTTGGCGATCCCGGAGTCGAGCAGGTCACCGATCCCGGGCGCGATCATCCCGAAAGCCACGCCCAGTACGCCGACGGCGGCCGTCCAGACGACGATGGCGGTGCCGTGCACCTGGACAGCCAGTGTGATCGCGTCGGACAACCGCCACGACCCCCGCTCGGGGCCGGGGCGCAAGGCCAGCAGGCCGGACCCGAGGTCGCGTCGCTTGCGGAGCGCCATGGCGAGAGCGAAGAGCGCACCAGCGAGCAGCGGATACAGCAGGAGCACCCACCAGCGCGGGTCGGAGTACGCGCGAGCCTGGGTGTTCCAGCCGAAGGGCGTCAGCCAGCTCAGCCAGGCCGGCCCGGTGTCACCGATCGCCCGGAGGACGTAGAGGACGCCGATCGTGCCGGCGGCGAACGCGCCGCAGGTGCGGGCGCTAGCCGACAGCTGACTGGCGACGGCGGCGATGCCGGCGGCGATCAGCGCCGTGCCCGCCCAGACCGCGCCGAACGCGGCCGAACCGAGGACGTCGAGTCCCGCGGCCGCGTTGCCGACGGCCGTCAGCGCACCCAGCAGCGCGGCCACCAACACCGCCTCGAGGGACGCGGCCGCGAGCGGCGCAGAGCGTCCGACCGCCCCGGCGCCGACCAGCTCGGTGCGCCCCGACTCCTCTTCCACGCGGGTGTGCCGGCGCATCAGGACGACGAACAGCGCCGCGACGAAGACGGCGTACAACACCGTCATCTTGGTCATCGCCAGCTCGCCCTCGCTTCGGACGTCGAGGATCGGACCGTAGAGAGCCACGATCGCCGGCCCGGCGTTGATGGCCTCGGCGGCGCGGACGCGGGCTGCTTCGTCCGGGTACAGGCCGGGAGTCGCCGCGGCCGAGGCGACGCAGAGGAGCACGAGCACGGCGACCGACACGCTCACGACGACCCGGTCGCGGCGGAGAGCCAGCCCGGTGAGGAGCCGGGTGCCGGCGAACGTGCTGCTCATCGCCCGGCGCCTGTTGGTTGTCGGTAGGCGTCGAGGAACAGCTCCTCGAGACTCGGCGGAGTGCTGGTCAGGGCGACGACGCCGGCGTCCGTCAGCGCCGCGAGTACGCCGGGAAGCGCATCGGGGTCGACCGTACAGCTGACCTGAGGCCCATCGACGGCGACGTCGTGCACCCCGGCCGTCCCCCTCAGGTCGGGCACTGCACCCGACACGGTCGCCACGACCTTGCTGCGGTGCAGGTGGCGCAGCGACTCGAGCGTCCCGGACTCGACGGTGCGGCCCTCGCGGATGATGGTGACCCTGTCGGCGAGCCGCTCCACCTCGCTCAGGATGTGGCTGGACAACAGCACGGTCGCGCCGCGCGCGGAGTGCTCGGCGACGCAGTCGTTGAAGACCTGCTCCATCAGCGGATCCAGCCCCGAGGTCGGCTCGTCGAGCAGCAGCAGTTCCGGATCGGTGGCGAACGCAGCGACGAGCGCGACCTTCTGGCGATTCCCCTTGGAGTAGGCCGCGGCCGCGCTTGGTCGGGTCGAGCTCGAACCGCTCGACGAGCTCGTCCCGTCGGGACGCGGCCGGGTCGCCGCCGCGCATCCGGATCAACAGGTCGATGGTCTCGCCGCCGCGTGAGGTTGGGCCAGAGACTGACGTCGCCGGGCACGTAGGCGAGCCGCCGGTGCAGGGTTGCCGCGTCGCGCCACGGATCGCCGCCGAGCAGGCGGACGTCACCGGAGTCCTTGCGCAGCAGGCCGAGGAGGACCCGGATGGTCGTGGACTTGCCGGCGCCGTTGGGTCCGAGGAAGCCGTGCACCTCGCCCGCTGCCACCTCGAGGTCGAGCTCGTCGAGCGCGCGAAAGGCCCCGAACTTCTTGACCAGTCCGTTGATCTGGATCGTCGTGTTCTGCGTCGTGGTCACACGTCCGACCGTACTCAGCCGGACCAGCTGGGAATGGGAGGATCGGGGCCATGCAGATCTCGGTCGACGACCCGCTCCGGCCGGACGTCGTGGCCCTGCTCGAGGGCCACCTCGCCGACATGCGGGCGACCTCGCCGCCCGAGAGCGTGCATGCCCTCGACCCGACGGCACTCGTCGGACCGGGACTGTCGTTCTGGACGCTGCGGGAGGACGGCGTACTCCTCGGGTGCGCGGCGCTCAAGGAGCTCGACCCGGGCCACGCCGAGATCAAGTCGATGCGTACGGCGCCCGCGGCCCGGCGCCGCGGCGTCGCCAGCCTGCTTCTCGACCATGTGCTCGCCACCGCGCGCGATCGGGGCTACACGAGGCTCAGCCTCGAGACCGGCACCCAGGACTTCTTCGCGCCGGCCCGCGCGCTGTACCTGTCCCGGGGATTCGTGGAGTGCGGGCCGTTCGCGTCGTACGTCCTGGATCCGCACAGCGCGTTCTTCTCAAGAGCACTTCCCTGACGGCTCGGATCCAGTAGCGTCCCGCGCATGCGCACTCCTCGCATCGCCGCTGTCGCGACCCTGCTTGCCCTGTCCCTCCTGACCGCGTGTGGCGATGGAGACGACGACTCCGACTCGTCCGACGACAAGACGACCGTGACGGTCACCGAGACGCCTACGGAGACCACGGCGCGACCGACGACGCACGAGGCCTCGGTGACGCCGATGGACCCGACCGACAGCGACGTCACCCAGGAGCAGGTCGAAGCAGCGCTGCTCACCCCGGAGGAGGTCTCTCCGGACTTCGTCCTCGGCGCCTACACCGACGAGTCCTCCCCGCCGCTGTGCGACCCGGAAGGGACACCGGTCGACGAGGCCGTGCCGCCGTCGGTCCAGGGCGGCACCCAGATCGACCACGCCGACGGATCGCCGCGCTCCAGGAGGAGATCGCGATCTACGCCTCTGAGGCCGAAGCCGCCGAGGCGTTCGGGCTCGCGACCGCCGGCCTCGCCTGCGGCGAGGGCTCCGTCGACGGAGATCCGGTCACGATCAGTGCCCCCCAGGACGTGACGGCCCAGGTCAACAGCAGCAGCGGGATCGGTGCCTCGACCGCGTGGGAGGTCTCGACCGACAGCTTCAACGGGGTGGTCGTTGCGACACTCGCCGGGCAGATCATCCTGGCGACCCAGTTCGTGGCGGCGCCCGACGCCGACACCTCCGCCTTCCCGGCCCCCATCGACATCGCCACCGCGGCGTTCGCCAAGGCGCTGGCCAACTAAGGAACCCGCCATGACCGACTGGGACTTCAGCGACCTCAAGGCGATCTACATCAACTGCACCCTGAAGAAGAGCCCGGAGCCCAGCCACACCCAGGGCCTGATCGACGCCAGCTCCGCGATCATGATGAAGCACGGGGTGACGGTCGAGGAGGTCCGCGCGGTCGACCACCCGATCGCGACCGGCGTCTACCCCGACATGCGCGAGCACGGCTGGGAGGTCGACGCCTGGCCCGACATCTACCCGCAGATCCTCGACAGCGACATCCTGGTGATCGCCGGCCCGATCTGGCTCGGCGACAACTCCTCGATCACCAAGCAGGTCATCGAGCGGATCTACTCGTTGAGCAGCGAGCTCAACGACAAGGGCCAGTACCTCTTCTACGGCCGGGTCGCCGGCTGCATCATCACGGGCAACGAGGACGGCATCAAGCACTGCGCGCAGAACGTCCTCTACTCGCTGCAGCACGTCGGCTACACGATCCCGCCCAACGCCGACGCCGGCTGGATCGGCGAGGCCGGCCCGGGTCCGTCGTACCTCGATCCCGGCAGCGGTGGCCCCGAGAACGACTTCACCAACCGCAACACCACGTTCATGACGTGGAACCTGATGCACCTGGCGAAGATGCTCAAGGACGCCGGCGGCGTGCCGGGCTACGGCAACCAGCGCTCGGAGTGGAACGCCGGCACCCGGTTCGACTGGGAGAACCCGGAGTACCGCTCCTAGGCGTTCTCCACGTCGATCACCACCGCCTGGGCGTCGGCGATCGCCGCCTCGAGGACACCCCGCTTCGGATCGGGTACGGCGAGCCACGGCCCGACCACGTCGAGGCGGGCCAGGCGCGGGTCGGCCAGCACGGCGTCGGCGGCGGAGTGGTCACCGCCGATCACGAGCGGTCCGTCGAGACCGGCGAGGATCCGGGCAGCGTGGTCGGCCGCTGCGCCGTACGCCTCGCGTGCCTGGTTGTCGCGCCGCCGGGCGAACCGCTGCTGTGACTGGCCGCCCGCCTTGGTGCGGCCCTGGACGTGCCGCTGGCCGACCTTCGACTCGACCTGCCGCTCCCCCGCCATCCGGGCCACGGCGAACCCGCCCTTGCGCACCAGCAGCAGGCCCCAGGCCGGTGGCGGTCCCGCGCTCGCGAGGAAGGCACCCACCTCGGCCGGGCCGTCGTACGCACGCTCGAACGGGAGCCGGGCAGTGAACGTCGATCCGTCCTCCGCCGTACCCGTGAGCGCGCCGTCGCCCACGACCAGCTCGCTCTCGCCGTGGCGGGCCGCGAAGTTGTCCACCCACCGCGGCAGCCGCTCGCACGGGACGAGGATCCGGGTCACGAGACCAGACGCTACCGACGAGAACGTGTTCTAGTCTGAGCGCGTGCCCGACATGCATCCCTGCCAGCTCGTCGACGTCGGCTTCGTCGACACCGCGCGCTACCGCTACGCCAACAGCGTCGACCTCGCGATCACGCCGGAGCAGCTGTTCGAGGTGCTCGAGGACGCCGCCGCCTGGCCGCACTGGGCGAAGGTCATCACCAAGGTCACCTGGACCACCCCGAACCGCGCGGTGTCGGCACCCGGCGCGTGGTCGACATGCGCGGCGGGCTGATCGGCGACGAGGAATTCCTGCTGTGGGAGCCGCCCACCCGGATGGCATTCCGCTTCAACGAGTCGTCGGAGAAGACGGTCCAGGCGTTCGCCGAGCGGTACGACGTCGTGCGCACGCCCGGCGGCTGCCGGCTCACCTGGACCCTCGCGCTCGACGTGGCGGGGCCGTCGCGCTACTTCATGCCGCTCGGCAAGCCGGTCATGAACCTGACCTTCCGGTGGTTCCTCAAGAAGCTGCGCCGCTACACCGACCAGAGGTACGGCGTCACCCTCCGCGCCTGACCGATCAGACGTTGAAGCCGAGCGCCCGCAGCTGCTCGCGGCCGTCGGGGGTGATCTTGTCGGGACCCCAGGGCGGCATCCAGACCCAGTTGATCGCGACGTCGTTGACCAGACCCTCGAGCGCGGACTCGGTCTGGTCGGTGATCACGTCGGTCAGCGGGCACGCCGCCGAGGTGAGGGTCATGTCCAGCACGAGGTTCGTCTCGTCGTCGAGGTGGACGTCGTAGACGAGGCCGAGGTCGACGACGTTGATCCCGAGCTCGGGGTCGACGACGTCCTTCATCGCCTCGGTGACGTCCTCGACGGTCGTGGTCGAGGTGCCGCCGGACCCGCCCGACGGCTGAGCCTCGGGCACCTCGGGCAGGTCGCTGTGGTCGATCTGGCTCTGCTCGATCTGGTCAGTCATTGCTGCTTTCCTTCCGTCGACTGCAGCGTGGCGTCCTTCCAGGCCATCCACGACAGCAGAGCACACTTCACGCGGGCCGGGAACTTGGCGACGCCGGCGAAGGCGATGCCGTCCTCCAGCACGTCCTCGTCGGGCTCGACCTCGCCCTTGCCCTGCATCAGGGTCAGGAACTCCTCGTGCACGGCCATCGCCTCGTCCACGCTCTTGCCGACCACCAGGTCGTAGAGCACCGAGGCCGACGCCTGCGAGATCGAGCAGCCGAGCGCGGCGTACGAGACATCCTCGACGAGGCCGTCCTCGAGGTGCACGCGCAGGGTCACCTCGTCACCGCAGGTCGGGTTGACGTGGTGGACCTCGGCCTCGAACTCGTCACGCAGTCCCTTGCCGTGGGGGTTCTTGTAGTGGTCGAGGATGATCTCCTGATACAGGACATCCAGGTTCTGATGCAGTCATCATCAACCCAACTTGAAGTACGAGCGGGTGTATTCCAGGCCGTCGACGAGCGCGTCGATCTCGGCCGGCGTCGTGTAGAGGTACGACGACATCCGGGTCGAGCTCTGCACGCCGAACCGCGCGTGCGCGGGCTTCGCGCAGTGGTGCCCGGCGCGTACGGCGATGCCGCGCGAGTCGAGCACCTGCGCGATGTCGTGCGGGTGCACGCCGTCGAGCTCGAACGCGATCGCGCCACCGCGCTGGGTGGCGTCGGTCGGGCCGAGGATCGTGATCCCGGGGACCGTGGCCAGCCCGTCGAGCGCGTAGCCGGTGATCGCCTGCTCGTGCGCGTGCACGGCGTCCATGCCGAGGTGGCCGAGGTAGTCGACCGCGGCACCGAGCCCGATCGCCTCGACGATCGGCGGCGTTCCGGCCTCGAACTTGTGCGGGATCGGGGCGTACGTCGAGCTCTCCATCCGGACCGTCTCGATCATCTCGCCACCACCGAGGAACGGCGGCAGCTGGTCGAGGACAGAGCGACGACCCCAGAGCACCCCGATGCCGGTCGGTCCGACGACCTTGTGGCCGGTGAAGGCCATCAGGTCCGGGCGCTCGTCGTCGGGCATCGCTGCCAGATCGATCGGGAGCTGGGGCGCGGCCTGCGAAGCGTCGACCACGACCAGCGCACCCACCTGGTGCGCACGGCGGGCGATCTCGGCGATCGGGTTGATCGTGCCGAGCATGTTGGACACCCAGGTCAGGGCGACGACCTTGGTGTGCTCGTTGATCAGGTCGTCGATCGCCGACAGGTCGAGCTGACCGTCGTCGGTGATCCCGAACCAGCGCAGGGTCGCGCCGGTGCGCTGGGTGAGCAGCTGCCACGGCACGATGTTGGAGTGGTGCTCCATCTCGGTGATGACGACCTCGTCACCGGGACCGGACCTGCCGACTCTGCTGATTCCCGGGGCCGGCCCAAGCGAGCGTGTTGGCCGCGAGGTTGATCGCCTCCGAGGCGTTCTTGGTGAAGATGACCTCGTCGCGCTCGGGGGCGCCGATGAACGCGGCGACCTTGTCGCGCGCCTCCTCGAACGCCACCGTCGACTCCGCACCGAGCTGGTGCATCGCCCGGGCGATGTTGGCGTTGTGCCGCTCGAGGTGGTCGACCATCGCGTCGATCACCACCTGCGGCTTCTGCGAGGTGTTGGCGCTGTCGAGATAGATCAATGGCAGTCCGGCGTCCCCAGATCCGAAGAGCACGCGCTCGAGGATCGGGAAGTCCTTGCGGACCACCTCGAGCTCCGGCAGCAGGCCCACGAGATTGGACGCAGTCATGATCAGACCGCCGCGGCCTTGACGTACTTGTCGTAGCCGTTGGCCTCGAGCTCGTCGGCGAGCTCCGGACCGCCCTCGTCGGCCACCCGGCCGGCGACGAAGACGTGGACGAAGTCGGGCTTGATGTAGCGCAGGATCCGCGTGTAGTGCGTGATCAGCAGGACGCCCTTGTTGTCGCGCTTGCGGAACTCGTTGACGCCCTCGGCGACGACCTTGAGCGCGTCGATGTCGAGGCCGGAGTCGGTCTCGTCGAGGATCGCGACCTTGGGGTCGAGCAGGTCGAGCTGGGCGATCTCGTGGCGCTTCTTCTCACCGCCGGAGAAGCCCTCGTTGACCGAGCGCTGCGAGAACGTCGCGTCGAGGTTCATCCGCTCCATGACGGCTGTTGACGTCCTTGACCCACGTGCGCAGCTTCGGCGCCTCGCCGTCGATCGCGGTCTTCGCGGTGCGGAGGAAGTTCGCGACCGAGACGCCGGGGACCTCGACGGGGTACTGCATCGCGAGGAACAGGCCGGCGCGGGCACGCTCGTCGACGGTCATCGCCAGCACGTCCTCGCCATCGAGCAGCACCGTGCCCTTGGTGATCTCGTAGCGCGGGTGACCGGCGATCGAGTAGGCCAGCGTGGACTTGCCCGAGCCGTTGGGGCCCATGATCGCGTGCGTCTCGCCGTCGTTGATGGTCAGCGTGACGCCCTTGAGGATCTCCTTGGGGCCGTCCTCGGTGTTGACCTGGACGTGCAGGTCCTTGATCTCGAGGGTGCTCATGCGGGGGTGACTCCGTTCAACGTGGTGGTGACATCGACATAGAGCTCGTCACCGCGGATCTCGACAGGGAAGGTGGCGACGGACTCGGTCGCGGGAAAGTGGGTGGGCTTGCCGGTGCGGAGCTCGAAGCACGAGCCGTGCAGCCAGCACTCGACGGTGCCGTCGGCGACCTCGCCCTCGGACAGCTGGACGGCGGCGTGCGAGCACTGGTCCTGCAGCGCGAAGAACTCGTCGCCGTCACGCGCGACGGCGACGTCGTACTCCCCGATCGTGACCGCGAGGGCCTCGTCCTTGGGTACGTCGGCCAGCGCGCACGCGCGCTCGAAGCTCATTGCCCCTCCGGTCCGGCAGAGTCCTTGAGGACGTTCTTCGCGAGCTCGTCCTCGACGGTCGCGAGCAGCTTCTCCTCCAGCTCTGGTACGCCGACGCGGCGGATCAGGTCGTTGAAGAAGCCGTGCACGACGAGGCGCCGCGCCTCGGGCTCGGAGATCCCGCGCGAGCGCAGGTAGAACAGCTGCTCGTCGTCGAAGCGACCCACCGCGGACGCGTGGCCCGCTCCGGCGATCTCGCCCGTCTCGATCTCGAGGTTCGGCACCGAGTCGGCGTGGCAGCCGTCGGTGAGGACCAGGTTGCGGTTCTCCTCGAACGTCTCGATGTCCTCGGCGACCTTGCGGATCAGCACGTTGCCGATCCAGACCGTGTGCGCCTTGGCACCCTGCAGGGCGCCCTTGTAGACCACGTGGCTCTTGGTCTTCGGCGCGTTGTGGTCGACGAACAGCCGGTGCTCGAAGTGCTGGCCGGCGTCGGCGAAGTAGAGGCCGAACAGCTCGGCGGACCCGCCCGGACCGGCGTAGTCGACGTTGGTGCTGGTGCGGACGAGGTCGCCTCCGAGGGTGAACTCGAACTGCCGCAGCGTGGCGTCGCGGCCGACCCGGATGTTGATCTGCTCGGCGTGCACGGCGTCATCGGCCCAGTCGTTGACGTGGACCAGGTCCAGCTGAGCGCCGTCGCCGACGAGCACGGTGGTGAACCCGTCGTACGTCGTGCTGCCGGAGTGGTCGACGAGCACCGTGGCGCGGGCGTGGGCACCCACGCGGATGACCACGTGGCCCCAGACGACGTCGTCGACCGAGGTGCCGTGCAGCTGGATGCGGACCGGACCCTCGAGGTCGGCCTCGGCCGGTACGTCGATGAGCACGGCGCCGCGGGCGTGCTCGACCGCGAGCGCACCGAGGCGGTCGAACGGTGCGGTGCCGCCGAGGGCGATCGCCTCGTCGGTGCCGACAGCCGTCAGCGTCACGCCGGCCGGAAGCTCCTGCTTCAGCTCGAGCTGCGCGTCGGAGACCGGACCGTCCAGCAACCCGCGCAGCCGCTTGATCGGCGTGAACCGCCAGATCTCCTCACGGCCCGTCGGCACAGGGTGCGCCTCGAGGTCGTAGGTCGGCTCCGGGTGGAGGTGGCTCTCGACGTGCCCCTGCTCGAGCGCGTCGTTCAGTACAGCCGCGGTCACCCAACGGCTCCTTCCATCTGCAGCTCGATGAGCCGGTTCAGCTCGAGGGCGTACTCCATCGGGAGCTCCTTGGCGATCGGCTCGACGAAGCCACGCACGATCATCGCCATCGCCTCGTCCTCGGCCATGCCGCGGGACATGAGGTAGAAGAGCTGGTCGTCGGACACCTTGGAGACCGAGGCCTCGTGGCCCATCGACACGTCGTCCTCACGGATGTCGACGTAGGGGTAGGTGTCGGAGCGGCTGATCTGGTCGACCAGCAGGGCGTCGCACAGCACGTTGGACTTCGAGCCGTGCGCGCCCTCGTTGATCTGGATCAGGCCGCGGTACGACGTACGCCCGCCGCCGCGTGCCACCGACTTGCTCAGGATCGAGCTCGACGTGTTGGGAGCCGCGTGCACCATCTTGGCGCCGGCGTCCTGGTGCTGGCCCTCGCCCGCGAACGCGATGGAGAGCGTCTCGCCCTTGGCGTGCTCGCCCATCAGGTAGACGGCGGGGTACTTCATCGTCACCTTGGAGCCGATGTTGCCGTCGACCCACTCCATGGTGGCGCCGGCCTCGCAGACCGCGCGCTTGGTCACCAGGTTGTAGACGTTGTTGGACCAGTTCTGGATGGTCGTGTAGCGGCAGCGACCGCCCTTCTTGACGATGATCTCGACGACCGCGGAGTGCAGCGAGTCGGACGAGTAGATCGGCGCGGTGCAGCCCTCGACGTAGTGAACGTAGGCGTCCTCGTCGACGATGATCAGGGTCCGCTCGAACTGGCCCATGTTCTCGGTGTTGATCCGGAAGTAGGCCTGCAGCGGGATGTCCACGTGGACGCCCTTGGGCACGTAGATGAACGAGCCGCCCGACCACACCGCGGTGTTGAGCGCGGCGAACTTGTTGTCGCCGACCGGGATCACGGTGCCGAAGTACTCCTGGAACAGCTCGGGCTGCTCCCTGAGCGCGGTGTCGGTGTCGAGGAAGAGCACGCCCTGCGCCTCGAGGTCCTCACGGATCGAGTGGTAGACGACCTCGGACTCGTACTGCGCCGCGACACCGGAGACCAGGCGCTGCTTCTCGGCCTCGGGGATGCCGAGCTTGTCGTAGGTGTTCTTGATGTCCTCGGGGAGGTCGTCCCACGTGGCGGCCTGCTTCTCCGACGGAGCGCACGAAGTACTTGATGTTGTCGAAGTCGATCGCCGACAGGTCCGAACCCCAGGTGGGCATGGGCTTGCGGCCGAAGAGCTTGAGGCCCTTCAGCCGGAGGTCGAGCATCCACTTCGGCTCGGACTTCAGCGAGGAGATGTTGCGGACGACGTCCTCGTTGAGGCCGCGCTTCGCGTCGGCGCCGACGTCGTTCTTGTCGGACCAGCCGAACTCGTAGCGACCGATGCCCTTCAGCTCAGGGTTGAGGTCTTCGATGGAGGTCATGAGGTGACCTGCTCCTTCTCTCTGTCGGTCGAGGGGATGGTCGGGATGCACGTGGTGCAGACGCCGTCGCCGTGGGCGATGGTCGCCAGCCGCTGGACATGGGTGCCGAGCACGCGGCTGATCGCCTCGGTCTCGGCCTCGCACAGCTGCGGGAACTCGTGGGCGACGTGGGAGACGGGGCAGTGCTGCTGGCACAGCTGCTCCCCCACGACGGGAAGCTGTCGGACGGACGCGGCGTAGCCCTCGTCGGTGAACACGAGTGCCAGCACCTCGGCCGGGGTCGCCTCCGGGTGCTCGGCGGCGACCTGCGGGAACCGCTCCTCGATGAAGGAGGCACGCCGTTCCGCGAACGCCCTGACCGCGTCGGGGCCGGCGGTCTCCGAGAGGAACCGCAGCGCCTCGTTGGCGAGGTCGTCGTACTGCTGGTCGAAGCCGTCGCGACCGTGCTCGGTGAGCGCGAACACCTTGGCCGGGCGGCCGCGACCGCGGTGGCCCGCGTTACGCGGGTCCCGCGCCTCCACGGAGCCCTCCTCGACCAGGTGGTCGAGGTGACGGCGTACGGCGGCCGGAGTCAGGTCGAGACGCTCGGCGAGCGCCGCCGCGGTGGAGGGTCCGTTGACCAGGATCGACCGCGCGACGCGCTGGCGCGTCGGTTGATCGATGGCCGGGTCCATGTTTTCCACAACAACAGTGTGACGTTAATGCTTCCGGCCCTTCAAGCAAGGCGACCCTAAGTGCCGCCCAGCGTCACCTGCGCACCCTGATCGTGCGCCACGGCCGCGGCCCGGCATTGCGGTTCCCCGAGCCGTCGACGACCACGAGCGAGACGCCGTACCGGCCCGGCTCGAGCCGCTTGGTCAGCCACCACCCGGTCCGCGGCTCACCCGGCTTCGTCAGCGAGGCGGCGTGCCGCTGATACCGACCCCAGGTGCCGTTCAGGCGGAGCCACCGCCCGGTGGCGCGGTTGCGGATCGCGATCTTCACCTTGGCGACGGCGCTGTCGTTACAGTCCGCCGGCGTACGCGCGGAAGACGACGTCGTCGTAGACGCCGGGCTGGAAGGTCCTCCAGCCCGCGAATTCGCCCGACGGCAGAGTGGCCATGGACCCAGGGGAACTGAGCCGTGCAGGTGAACGAGTACCGGCCGGCCGCGTCGGTCGTCGCCAGCGCGAAGGGGTACGTGTCATCGGCTTCGGGGCAGTCGTCGGTGTCCGCGATCGGGGACGACCCCGATCGTGGCGCCCTGTGACCGGCTGGCCGTCGTGGCCCAGGACGACTCCGCTGACCGTGACCGTGTCCACGGCGTACGTCGGCGCGGCCGCGGCACCGAGCCCGACCACTACCAGCACGACGGCAAGGCAGATCCGCATGAATCCGAGCATGTCTACTCCCCTGCGTCCGCCGCAGGCGCGGCCGGACACCTGCAAGTAAAGGCCTTCGCGCGGCGCAGATGGCGCAATTGCCGGGCGACGCGCTCAGATCGGATAACCGGCGAGGGCTCGCGTGTGCCGCAGCCAGGCGAGTCCGGCGAACGGCAGGACCAGGGGCAGGAATCCGTAGCCCTGGCCGAAGTGCGACCAGACGGTCTTGTCGGGGAACAGGTCGGGGGCGGCGTAGCTGAGCGCTCCGACCGACAGGACGCCCAGCAGCTCGACGGACACCGCGACCGCGGCCACCCGCCAGCCGGTCCTCCCGCCGAGGAGCAGTGCGGTGGTGGCGACCAGGTAGACGGCTGCGGCCAGCAGGGAGAGGCAGTACGCCAGCGGCGCCTTGTCGAAGTCCGTGCTGATCTGCAGCACCGACCGACCGGTGGCGGCGACCGCGAAGACGCCGTACACGAAGACGAGCGCCCGGCCCCAGCCGACGGCGAGGGCGTTGGTCGACTCGGTGCCGATCTGGCTCACGAGGCACCTGCCCAGATCGCGTCCAGCCGCACCTCGAGCGCGGCCACGGTCAGCACGGCGAGGAGCACGACGGCGGTGCCGGCGCGGGTGCGCTCGGCCAGGGACCAGAAGGCGCCGATCGGCAACGCCAGCGCGACGCCGACGAGGTAGCTCACGAAGAGCGTGCCGTCCACGTCACGCTCGGTGTTGCCGAGGGCGATGCAACCGCCCACCAGCTGACCGAGCAGGACCAGCTCGGTGACACCGAGAAGCACGAACATGCCGTCCTCGGCGGCCCGGTCGCGGATCAGGTGGACGACCAGGAGGATCGTGGTGAGCCCGCAGAGCACGAGAACCGCGCCGAGAACCCAGGAACTCACGGCGGTCAGCCTAGTGACCCTGCACACGGGTCACGTTGCCGCACCTGGCAATCGGCTGACACCGTTCGCAAAGTTCCGTACGATCCGAGCACCATGCCGCCTCCCGATTCCGCTCCATCGGGTGCGAGCACCTCCGGCTCCTTCGCCGAGGAGCTCCGCTCCCTCTATGAGATGCGCCAGCGCGCCGAGACGGAGATCGCCGACGCGCTCTCGACCCGCCGCGAGGCGCTCACCGAGGCGGATCAGATCGTCGCCCGCGCCCAGGAGGCGGCTGAAACCGTCCAGTCGGAGGCTGCAGTCGAAGGCGTCGCTGGCTTCAGCCGAGGCACGCGGACGCGCCGAGGAGATCATCTCCGAGGCCAAGAGCGCCGCGCGGTCGATCCTCGCCGAGGCCGAGACGGACGCCGACCGGATCCGCCGCGAAGCATCGGCGTCGTCCACCCGCGCCGAGGAGCTGGAGGCCTCGGCCACCGAGCTGATCGAGACCGCGCGACGGATGGCCGAGTTCGAGCGGGAGGCCTCGGCTCGCGAGACGGCCGAGCTCAGGGCTGCCGCGCTCGCCACCGTCACCAACGAGAGCCACAGTGCGCTCAACCAGCTCGACCAGGTCGCCGCCGGCCTCAACGAGGCGATCGTCGCCGCGGCCGCTCGGCTCTCCGACATCCTCGCGGCCCTGTCCGGGGCGCGCGAGTCGATCCCCTCCGTCGATGGCGACGAAACCGCCGAAGACTGACCCCGTGTGGGTACCCTTGCTCCCGTGACCACACCCTTGGGCGGCGGCACCGCCGATCTCGTTGCCGAGCTTCGCGCTCAGGCCGAGGCCGCAATCACCCGCGCAGCCGAGACCAAGGAGCAGGTCGCCCGAGAGGTGGTCGAGGTCCGCGCGCAGGCCAACGCCGTCGCCGCGGCGCTCGACGGCGGAGCACGTCAGGCCGCCGAGGCGGTGACAGCGCAGGGCGAGCGAACGGACGCCACCGTCCTTGCTGAGGCACGTGCCCAGGCGGCGTCCGCGATCGCCGAGGCCGAGGCCAAGGCCGCGAGCGTCCGGGTCACCGCCGCCGAGGCCGCGGACGACGCGGCAGCAGCGCTCGCCCGAGCAGAGGTACGACGCGAGTCCGCCGCCGTCCAGGCCGACGCGCTCCGGCTGACCGCGCGCCGCGAGGCGACCATGGACCGCCGGCAGCAGCTCGACGAGACCAACCAGGTGGCCCACGGTCAGCTGGATGCCGCCTCCGACGTCGTCTCCCGCCTGAGCGTCACGCTCGAGGACCTGTCGAAGACCCTGACCGAGATCGGCCCCACGACGGCCCGGCTGCACGCCGACCTGGACGCCGCCGGCCGGGCTGCGGAGTCCAACGCTGACTCCTCGGCGACCGGCGGTGAGGCCGAGGAGTCGGAGCCGACTCGGAGGTCGACTCGGAGTCCGACTCGGACTCCGACTCGGAGTCCGACGGTACCTCCGACCTCGTTCAGCCGTCCCCAGACTGCCGCGGATCGACTCCGCCGGGTGCGCCACCGCTGAGCCGATTCGTCGCTCGGCACGCGGGTTGGCGGGTCCCGTAACCACGCTGCGCAGGATCAGTTTCGTATGTGATAACGGCAAATTCTGCGGTGCGCGACCTTTTGTACGAGGATACCGAGGTTAGGCACGCCAGATGCCCTGCGCGTGTCGCTCCATAACACCTTTCTACTGCTCCCTTGGGGGGACCAATGACGACCCACACCGGCTCGGGCGGGCCGGACCCGACCGCGCACGAGATGCGCGAGGTGTTCGACCTGAAGAGCCGCGCCGAGCAGGAGCTGGCCCAGGCGGCCGAGATCCGCCGGGCGGCGCTCACCGAGGCCGACGCGATCGTGCTGCAGGCTCAGCAGATCGCCGACGGCGTGTCCGGTGATGCCGAGAACCGCAAGTCGCTCGCCGCCGCCGAGGCGAAGGGCCGCGCCGAGCAGATCCTGGCCGACGCCCACGCCCGGGCTCACGAGATCGCCGTGGCTGCAGAGCGGAACGCACAGGAGGCCGCGGCGGACGCCGCAGCCGTCCGGGCCGAGGCCGAGCGGACCAAGGCATCGGCCCAGGCACTGCTGGCCGAGACCCGCAAGGCCGCCGAGACCGACCGGGCCGCCGCGCAGCGGGAGACCCGCGCGCTCATCGACGAAGCGACCGCCAACGCCGCGTCGCAGGCCGACACCGCGCTCCGTGACCTCGTGGCCATCGCGTCCGCGCTGCGCGACTCGATGGCAGCTGCCTCGATCCGGCTCGGCGACATCCTCGACCAGCTCGGAGATGTGACCGACAAGTTCGCCGCCGCCCGGCAGGGCGACTCCACCTCGGGATCCTCCCGCTTCCGGCGGTGACCCCGCCTGTGACCTCTGCTGGGGACACCGTGCTCGACGTCGCCGTCTACTCCGACACGACGGCCGACGAGTCCGTCGACGGCGTGGAGGGGTTCAACTTCCGCGCGCTCAGCGCCGGGATCACGCCCGAGGACCGCCGGCGGATCCGTGAGGAGCTGCTCCACCGGGTGCACCCGACGTGGAACCACGACCACGACGAGCTCGACCACCCGCCGACGTGCGCCTACATCCGGCACGACGGCCGCCACTACCTCGCACGAGGGCACTCCACCGGACTCACCCTCAGCGGCCGCCCCGGCAACCTGGTCACCCAGGTCGTCGTGACCGACGACGTCGCCGGCTTCGGGAGCTTCCGCCCCGCCCAGCTCTATGCGGCGACGTCCTGGAGCCTCGCCGATACGCCCAGTGGCGACCTCGAGCCGTGGGCCGTCCCCGCGTCGGTCCGTCCGGACTTCGAAGCGGACGCGCTGCTGGACATGCTGAGCCAGGACCCGTGGGCCGTCCGGGTACTCGCCCACTACCTGACGATGCTGGAGGCCGCCGCCAGCGACGTACCGCGCCGGCTGGTGCTCATCCATCGCGACCTCGACGTCGTGATGCGGTGGATCGCGGCCGGTTCCCTCCTGCTGGACGAGGAGAGCGCGGCCAGGCTGACGTTCCGCGCCCTCATGGACGACCCGTCGCGGACCGAGGCGGCCGTCGTCGGCGTCAGCCCCGAGTTCGAGCTCGAGCCGATCGTCGGCGCGCACGTCATCGACCTCGAGCGACGGACGGTCAGCGACGTCCAGCCGAGCGACAGCAGCATGGCGCGGGTCGACGCGTTCCTCGGCGGCGTACCGGTGACGGAGCTCCCGGCGTTCGACCTCGAGGCGCGATGGGAGGCCCCGGCCGGTGCCGAGCTGGCCGCCCGCGCCGCCTCGGCGCTGCACGGCGCCATCCCGACGGCCGATGCATGGACCCTCGCCGTGGAGCTCGTCGAGGCACTCGACGCCGCCGGCGCGCTGACCCGCCCCGAGCCCGTCCATCGTCGCCGCGCTCGCGGACTGGTCCCCGAGCACCGCCGACGAGATCAAGACCGCGCGCGACACCCGTGACCGGATGCGCGTGGTCGGCGCGGACGACATCGCCGACGTCCTCGACCGCGTGTCTCGCGACGGCCTCCAGCGCCTGGTGACCGGGCTCGCCGCCGACCTCGAGGCCCACGACCGGGCGGCAGAGCTCGCCGTGGTCAACGGCACCTGGGACTGGCTGGCCGACGAGGCAGACGCAGCCGCCGTCCACCCGTGGCTCGAGGCCGCGGTCATCGGCCAGCTGCCGCGCGAGCAGCGCGCCGACGCGCTGAAGAACGTCAAGCTGAAGACCAGGACCTGGCCGATCGCCATCGGCCGGCCCATCCTCCCGCGCGACAACCTGCTGGTCGCGGCCTGGCTGCGGCACCAGGGCCTCGACGTCCGCCTGGCCGCCGTCGTCCGCAACGCCGTGCTGGCGCTCCGCAACGGGCAGGGGTCCAGCGACGCGTCGTACGACGAGCTCCTCGACGCCGTGCTGCACGCCCCCTACTACGGCGCCGACTTCCCCGACGAGGAGCTCGCGGAGCTCACGATGGACTACGCCGCCGTCCACGAGCGCATCGAGGCGGCGCGCGCCCGGGTGAGCGACCGCGCCAATCCCACGCTCAAGCCGCTGCTCGGCGACCTGACCGCCTGGGGCCCGGCCGTCGCCCCCCACCTCGGCGACTGCCTGCTCGACGCGGTCGACGTCCGCGCGGTCGAGTACGTCGCGGGCGAGGCCGGCAGCTGGGCGGGCGAGGGCGTCCGGAGCGCGCTCCGGCGCAGGTTCGCGACCGACGGCAAGTCCGACGTCGTGCTCCGCGCCGTCAAGGTCGCCGGCAGCCAGCACGCGGCGATGGCCACCGGTGCGCTCGAATTCCTCACCGAGGACGTGAAGTCGACCACGCTGACCAGGGTCCGCGGAGAATGGGAGCGTCCGGAGCGCGATCGCCTGGATGCCCTGCTCCGCTCCGCTCGTCCCGACCGGCGGCGTGGCCGCGGCGGACGGTTCGGCAAATCAAAGGGAGCCTGACGTGCTGATCGCAATTGTCGCCACCTGGTGGGCAGCGTCGGCGATCATCGCCCTTGCTGCCGGAGCCGTCGCCGGCGTGGTCCTCCCTGTCCTCAGCTACACGGGCCGCTACTCGCCGCCCGAGATCACCACGCCCGCCGCCGTGGCCGAGGGACGCGTGCTCAGGTCCCACTCCGCCTCGCACAACCGGTTCGGCTGGGACCGGGCGTGGCCGCTCTACCTGCCGCACCAGGGCCTGCGCGACGCCGCCGCGGTCCGCTCGGGCGCGCTCGACCTCGGCAACCGCGCGATCGCCTTCGCCCGGTCGCTCTGGTGGCGTCCCGGCGACGGCGGAGCCGGTACGGCGGTCTCCGTCGTCACCGGCGTCGTTTGGGTGATCGTGGTCCTTCCCGCGCTGATCGGCGCCCTGGTCGGCCTCGCGGTCTCGGTCGTGGCCTGGCACCTGGTGCTCGCCGTGGCCGGGGGCGCGTGCACCGCCGTCCAGGCGCTGGTGATCGGGATCCGCCGGACGATCGAGGCGACCCTCCGGACGCAACGGCGGACCACTTCGCGGTGCCCGCGCTGCTACGCGGTCGACCCGACCCCCAGCTATCTCTGCACCAACACGGGCTGCCTGGTCATCCATCGGGACCTGAGCCCGGGCCCGCTCGGCGTCTTCCACCGACGGTGCGCGTGCCAGACGAAGATCCCGGCGACCGTCCGCCGCGGCGGTCAGCACCTGGTCGCGGTCTGCCCGACCTGCCGGCGCGAGCTGCCGAAGGGCAGCGGCACGCGACAGGTGATGTTCCTGCCGGTCATCGGCGCGGTTGCCTCCGGCAAGACCCAGTTCCTGTCTGCGGCTGTCATGAGCATCGCCGACCGGGTCAAGGCCCACAACGGGGAGTTCACTGCGATCTCCCCGACGTCGCGTGCGTTCCTCAAGGCCGCCGAGGCTGCCGTCACGACCGGTCGGCGCGTCGCCAAGACGCCGTGGGACGACCGTCCCGAGGGTCTTCCGTTCCGACTGACGCAGGGCACCGTCGACAAGGAAGTGCAGCTGATGGACGCCGCCGGCGAGGCCTTCGCCGACGAGGACCGGTCCCGCGCCCTGGCCTACTTCGACACCGCCGACGTCATCCTGCTCATGCTCGATCCGCTCGCCCTGCCCAAGGTGATGCCGCTCTACGACGCGTCCGACCTCGCCGGATCGGTGTCCGTCGCCGACGGCGACCCGACCCGGTCCTACCGCAGCGTGGTCGAGCGGTTGAAGGCCGAGCACGTCGACCTCTCGGGCAAGCACCTCGGCGTCGTGGTGACCAAGGCCGACATCATCCACGAGCTCCTGGGCGAGGACGTCCTCGACGCAGGCGACGGCGGCGCCGTACGCCGCTGGCTCTCCAGCCGTGGCCTCGACGACTTCGTCGCGACGATCGAGAGCGACTTCGGCACCGTCGGCTACTTCGCGGTCGACTCCTACGGTCAGCACGACCCGGAGGACGCCCTGCATCCGTTCAACGTCCTCGACTGGGCGTTCCACGAAGCCGGCTTCTGGGTCGAGGCGATGGCGCGGCCCGAGGCCGACAACGAGCTGGAAGGCGTCCTGAAGTGAGCACTCCTCCAGACAACGTGCCTCCGCACTACAACGCGCTCCGGGTCCTGTGGACCGCGCTCCAGGTCGCGCTGCTGCTGATCGTGTTCGTGCTGCTGGCCCAGGCGGTCCCACCCGGCGAGCTGATCGGCGACGTGGGCGACTGGGCGCGCGATCTGTAACCACGGGCCGGTCAGAAGGCAGCAGCCTCGCTCCGTAGACTGACGCCCGTGCCGGCCGTCGTTGAGATCACCGATCTCCGCATGTCGTACGGCGGAAAGGTCGCGGTCGACGGGCTGTCGCTCGAGGTCGCGGCCAACACGATCACCGCCGTGCTCGGCCCCAACGGAGCCGGCAAGACGACGACCCTGGAGACCTGCGAGGGCTACCGCCGTCCGCACGAGGGCAGGGTCCGGGTGCTCGGGCTCGACCCCGTCGCCGACCACCGCGCGCTGATGCCGCGGATCGGCGTGATGCTGCAGGCAGGCGGCGCGTGGAGCGGCGTCCACGCCGAGGAGATGCTGCGCCACATCGCCCGGCTGCACGCCCACCCGCTCGACACCGGGCTGCTCATGGACCGACTCGCCCTCCACGAGTGCGGGCGGACGCCGTACCGCCGGCTGTCGGGTGGCCAGCAGCAGCGGCTCGGCCTCGCCATGGCGCTCGTCGGCCGACCCGAGCTGGTCTTCGTCGACGAGCCGACCGCCGGCCTCGACCCGCAGATCCGGCGCACGGTCTGGGAGCTGCTCGAGGAGCTGCGGACCGACGGCGTGACCGTCGTGCTGACGACGCACTACCTGGAGGAGGCCGAACGGCTCGCCGACCAGGTGCACATCCTCGACAGGGGCCGGCTCGTCGCCAGCGGCTCACCGCTCGAGCTCACCCGGGGCGGCACCGTGGCCACCATCCGGCTGGTCGTCACCCAGCCGTTCCCGCCGGGCGCGCCGGAGGCGCTCGCGTCCGCGCTGGGCCCGAGCACCGAGCTGGTGGTGCTCGACCAGCACAGCCTCCAGGTCTCCGGGCCGGCCGACGGCTCGACGCTGGCCGTCGTGTCCCGGTGGTGCGAGGAGCACGGCGTGCTCCCCGAGTCGCTGACGCTCGGGCAGCGCAACCTCGAGGACGTGTTCCTCGAGCTCACCGGACGGGAGACCACGTCATGAACACCCCGAAAACGTGAGCACCGGGACGTTCGCCCCGGCGCCGGGCGCCGCTCCGCTGGTCCGGCAGGTCCTGGCCCAGGCGGCCATGGAGGCCCGGCTCCTGCTGCGCAACGGCGAACAGCTGCTGCTCGCGGTCGTGATCCCGCTGATGGTCCTGATCGGGGCGGTCCGCGGCGCTCCGCAGCTGAACCTCGACTCCCCGCACACGTCGGTCGACGTGCTGACGCCCGGCGTGCTCGCGCTGGCCGTGATGTCGACGGCGTTCACGTCGCTGGCGATCGCGACCGGATTCGAGCGGCGGTACGGCGTCCTCAAGCGGCTCGGCACCGCTCCCCTGTCCCGTGGCGCGCTCCTCGGCGGCAAGATCGGCGCGCTCCTGTGCGTGGAGGTGCTGCAGTTCATCGTGATCGGGGTGGCGGGCGTGCTGCTCGGCTGGTCGCCCGACATCAACGTGGTCGGCCTGGTCCTCGCCGTCCTGCTCGGCACCGCGGCGTTCGCGGGCCTCGGCATGCTGCTCGCCGGGACGCTGCGGGCCGAGGCGACCCTGGCGGCCGCCAACCTGATCTACCTGCTGCTGCTGGCGGGCGGCGCCGTCGTACTCCCCGCGACGGCGTACGGCGCCTTCGGCGATGTCGTGTCCTGGCTCCCCTCGGGAGCGCTCGGCGAGGCGATGCGTGCCACGTGCGAGGGCGAGATCCCCGGCCGTGACCTGATGGTGCTCGCCGCGTGGGCCCTCGTCGGCGGTGGAGCGGCGGCTCGGTGGTTCCGATGGGAGTGACGACCGCGGTGCGCACCGCCCCCTCCCCGCTGCTGGTCAAGCTGTCGTGGGCCAACCTGGTCGCGAACATCGCTCATCGTCGTGACCGGCGGCGCCGTCCGGCTGACCGGCTCGGGCCTCGGCTGCCCGACCTGGCCCCGCTGCACCGAGGAGTCGTACGTCGTCCACGACGAGCTCGGCCTCCACGGCGCGATCGAGTTCGGCAACCGCTCGCTGACCTTCGTGCTCGTCGCGATCGCGATCTCGTGCTGGGTGGCGGCCCTCCTCCCGGTCCTGCGGGACCGCGAGGGTGCCGACCGCCGGCCGCTGGCCATCGCGACAGTGATCGCACTCGGGATCCCGGCCCAGGCGGTCATCGGCGGCATCACCGTGCACACCGACCTGAACCCCTGGGTGGTCGCCCTGCACCTGCTCGTGTCGATGGCGATCATCGGCGCGTGCGTCCTGCTCCTCGACCGGCTGGTCGGGCGGCCGCGGGCGTGGGCGCTGCCCTGGGCACGGCGTGCCGGTCTGGCGACGTTCCTGGTCGGGTGGGTCGTCCTCTACCTCGGCACAGTGGTCACCGGCTCCGGCCCGCACAGCGGTGACGAGGAGTCGCGCCGTACCGGCCTCGACCCCGGGACCATGTCCCACGTCCACGCATGGGCCGTCTACGCGCTGGTCGCGCTGACCCTCGCGACCTTCGTCCTGGCCCGTCGCGACGGCAACCTGCCGTTGCGGGCCGCCGCGCTGACATTGCTGGCCGCCGAGGGCTGCCAGGCCGTCATCGGCTACACGCAGTACTTCCTCGACCTGCCGACCGCGCTGGTGCTGCTGCACATGCTCGGCGCCGCGCTCACCGCCGCCGCGCTCGCGTGGGTCGCGATCTCCACCCGGGCACACCAGCCGACTCGCTGAGGGGCGGGTCGGCGGCGTCTCCTCGCCTCGTGACGTCGGCGTTGGAGCGCGCCGACGTCACGAGGGCCAATGGTCTTTCGAGGAGCTGCTCGGCGGGCGAATGGGGACACCGATCCACCAGCCGAGCAGGTGTTCCGCTAGGAACACCTACCGACGATGGAACCAGGATTTTCGGAACCGGTCACGTCCTTTGCCCTACGTCGCGACCACATCCGATATCGGAAGTTTTACGCTACCCAGAAGTGCGAATTCGTCCGTCGTGGGCGGGTCCGACTAACGAAGCAGCGGGTCGATCGCGACTGCGACGAACAGCAGTGAGAGGTAGAGGTTGCTGCTGTGGAAGAGGTGCATGGGGCGGATGACCGAGAGGTCCTCGGTGCCCCGGGTGCGGCGCTCCATCTGGTGCGCCTGCACCAGGAAAGCGGCGCCGAGGAGGGCCGCGGCGATCGGGTAGAGCAGCCCGGTGTCCGCGACCGGCCACAGCACCAGGCTGGTCGCGACCATGATCCAGCTGTAGATGACGATCTGCCGGGCGACGTTGCGGGCCGAGCGGACGACCGGCAGCATCGGCACCTCGACCTGCTTGTAGTCCTCGCGGTAGCGCAGCGCGAGGGCCCAGGTGTGCGGCGGTGTCCAGAAGAACACGACGCCGAACAGGACGACGGGTGCCCAGGCGAGCTCGTTGGTGACCGCGGTCCAGCCGATCAGTGCCGGGAAGCAGCCCGCGATGCCGCCCCAGACGATGTTCTGGGTCGTGCGCCGCTTGAGCAGCATGGTGTAGCCGAAGACGTAGAAGGCGTTGGCGGCCACCGCCAGCACGGCGGACAGCGGGTTGACCCACGCCCAGAGGATCACTGTCGAGAGGATCCCGAGCACGAAGCCGAACACCAGTGCCGCGCGCGGGCTGATGATGTGGCGCGGCAGCGCCCGCCGGCGCGTACGACGCATCTGCTCGTCGATGTCGCGGTCGTAGACGCAGTTGAAGACCGATGCCGAACCCGCCGACAGCGCACCACCGGCGACGGTGGCGACGACCAGCCCGAGGTCCGGCACGCCACCCGCGGCGAAGAACATGACGGGGACCGTCGTGAGCAGCAGCAGCTCGATCACGCGGGGCTTGGTGAGGCCGACGTACGCCATGACGACGTCGCGTGCGGACGCCCGCTCCTGGGCGTCTCCCGGCTCGACGACACCGTTCACTCCGACGACCAGCCGGGCGGCTGGGCGGTCAGGGTCGACGGTCGTCACTGGGAACCTCACGGCGAGGGGTAAGAGCGGCCAGAGTCTATCGGTGTTCACGCTCAGTTCCGCTATCCGGTCCCTGTCGGGTCGCGGAGGTCGCTGGGTAGGCTCGGCGTCATGATCCCGGAGCTGGAGTGGACCGATCTCGACCGCAAGGCGGTCGACACCGCACGGGTGCTGGCGATGGACGCCGTGCAGAAGGTCGGCAACGGCCACCCGGGCACTGCGATGAGCCTCGCGCCGGCGGCGTACCTCCTCTTCCAGAAGGTGATGCGGCACGACCCCGCCGACCCCAACTGGATGTCGCGCGACCGGTTCGTGCTGAGTGCCGGCCACAGCTCGATCACGCTCTACACCCAGCTCTTCCTCGGCGGATTCGGCCTCGAGCTCGACGACCTCAAGTCGCTCCGCACGTGGGGCTCCAAGACGCCCGGGCCACCCCGAGTTCGGCCACACGGCCGGCGTCGAGGTCACGACCGGCCCGCTCGGTCAGGGTCTCGCCAACGCGGTCGGCATGGCGATGGCCGCCCGGCGCGAGCGCGGCCTGCTCGACCCGGACGCGGCGCCCGGCGAGTCGCTCTTCGACCACCACATCTACGCCATCGCCTCCGACGGCGACCTCCAGGAGGGCGTGAGCAGCGAGGCGTCCTCGATCGCCGGCACACAGGAGCTCGGCAACCTCACGGTCATCTACGACGCCAACCGGATCTCGATCGAGGGCGACACCGACATCGCGTTCAACGAGGACGTGGCCAAGCGCTACGAGGCCTACGGCTGGCACGTCCAGACCGTCGACTGGACCAAGGGCGGCGACCACACCAAGGGCAGCGACTACGTCGAGGACGTCCCCGCGCTCTACGAGGCGATCAAGGCCGCCGACGCAGTGACCGACAAGCCGTCCATGATCGTGCTCCGGACGATCATCGCCTGGCCCGCGCCCAACGCTCAGAACACCGAGGCCGCGCACGGCTCGGCGCTCGGCGACGACGAGGTCGCCGCCACCAAGGAGGTGCTCGGCTTCGACCCGGCGCGGAAGTTCGAGGTGCCGGACGACGTCCTCGAGCACACCCGATCGCTCCTCGAGCGCGGCAAGGCGTGGGGAGCCGAGTGGGACCGGCAGTACGACGCCTGGGCCCACGACCATGCCGAGCAGGCCGCGCTGCTGTTCCGGATGAAGGGCCGGGAGCTGCCCGAGGGGTTGGAGGACGCGCTGCCGACCTTCCCCGCCGACGCCAAGGGCGTCGCGACCCGCGCCGCGTCCGGCCAGGTGATCAACGCCATCGCTCCCCTCATGCCCGAGCTGTGGGGCGGTTCGGCCGACCTCGCCGGATCCAACAACACGACCATCAAGGGCGCGCCGTCGTTCCTGCCCGAGGACCGCTCCGTCGAGGACTGGAAGGCCGACCCCTTGCACGGCCGCGTCCTCCACTTCGGCATCCGCGAGCACGGCATGGGCGGGATCATGAACGGCATCGCGGTCCACGGCGGCACCCGCGTCTTCGGTGGCACCTTCCTCACCTTCTCCGACTACATGCGCGGCTCGGTCCGGGTGGCTGCGCTGATGCAGGCGCCGGTCATCTACGTCTGGACCCACGACTCGATCGGCCTCGGCGAGGACGGTCCGACCCACCAGCCGGTCGAGCACCTCTGGGCGCTCCGCGGCATCCCGGGCCTCGACATCGTCCGCCCGGCCGACGCCAACGAGACCGCCGCGGCGTGGCTGCAGATCCTCAAGAACACCGACCGGCCCGCCGGCCTGATCCTCACCCGGCAGAACGTCCCGACGTTCCCGCGGGGTGAGGACGGGTTCGCGACGACCGACGACGTCGGGAAGGGCGGCTACGTCCTGGTCGAGGCCGACGGCGGCCAGCCCGACGTGATCCTCATCGGCACCGGCTCCGAGGTGCAGCTGGCGGTGCAGGCGCGCGACCTGCTCGCGGCCGACGGCGTCAACGCGCGGGTGGTCTCGATGCCCTCGATCGAGTGGTTCGAGCAGCAGACCCAGGCCTACCGCGACGAGGTCATCCCGCCGACGGTGAAGGCGCGGGTCAGCGTCGAGGCCGGCATCCGCCAGGGCTGGCGGGAGTACGTCGGCGACGCCGGCCGGATGGTGAGCCTGGAGCACTTCGGCGCCTCCGCCGACGGCGCCCGGATCTTCAAGGAGCTCGGATTCACCCCCGAGGCGGTCGCCCAGGCCGCCAAGGACAGCATCGAGGCTGCCACCCGCTAGCCACCCCAACAGCTCAACGATCCACGAAGGAGATCCCTATGAGCGATCGTCTGAAGGCACTGGCCGACGCCGGTGTGTCCATCTGGCTCGACGACCTGTCGCGCGAACGGATCGAGAGCGGCAACCTGGCCGAGCTCGTCGCCGAGAAGCACGTGGTCGGGGTGACGACCAACCCGACCATCTTCGCGGCGGCGATCTCCGACGGCGAGCGCTACGACGAGCAGGTGCGCAAGCTGGTCGCGGAGGGTGCCGACGTCGAGCGGGTCGTGTTCGAGCTGACCACCGACGACGTACGCAACGGCTGCGACATCCTCGCCCCGGTCGCGGCCGCCACCGCCGACGACGGCCGGGTGTCGATCGAGGTCGAGCCGACGCTCGCCAACGACACCGACGCCACCATCGCCTCAGCGAAGGCGCTCTGGGCCGCCGTGGACCGGCCCAACGCGCTGATCAAGATCCCCGCCACCCTCGAGGGCCTGCCGGCGATCACCGCCGCCATCGCCGAGGGCATCAGCGTCAACGTGACCCTGATCTTCTCGACCGCGCGCTACCGGGAGGTCATGGACGCCTACCTCTCCGGCCTCGAGCAGGCCCAGGCCAACGGCGTCGACCTCTCGACGATCCGCTCGGTCGCGTCCTTCTTCGTCTCGCGCGTCGACACCGAGATCGATCCGCGTCTCGACAAGATCGGCAGCGACGAAGCCCTCGCGCTGCGCGGCAAGGCAGCGGTGGCGAACGCCCGGCTCGCCTACGCGGCGTTCGAGGAGGTCGTCGCGTCCGACCGCTGGCAGGCACTCGCCGCCGCCGGAGCCAACCCGCAGCGCCCGCTCTGGGCGTCGACCGGCGTGAAGAACCCGGACTACCCCGACACGCTCTACGTGACCGACCTGGTCGTCGCCGACACGGTCAACACGATGCCGGAGAAGACCCTGCTCGCGTTCGCCGACCACGGCGAGATGAGTGGCGACCAGGTGACCGGCAGGGCCACGGAGGCACAGGCGCTCTTCGACCAGCTCACCGAGGTCGGTGTCGACCTCGACGACGTGTTCGAGGTCCTCGAGACCGAGGGCGTCGACAAGTTCAAGAAGTCATGGGTCGAGCTGCTGGAGACCGTCAAGGGCCAGATGGGCTGACCGTGGACCCGACGACGGCCCCCGCGTGGGCACGCCTGACCGACCTCGCGTCCGCAGGCACACCCGACCTGCGCAGCGTGTTCGACGAGGACCCGGGCCGGGTTGACCGGCTCACCTTCGACGCGGGCGACCTGCATGTCGACCTGTCCAAGAACCTCGTCGACGACCCGGTCCTCGGCGCCCTCGTCGAGCTGGCGCGCGAGGTCGGGCTCGAGGAGCGGCGCGACCAGATGTTCGCGGGCGCGCACATCAACGTCACCGAGGACCGCGCGGTCCTCCACACCGCACTGCGGAATCCGGCGGGCACCCAGCTGGAGGTGGACGGGCAGGACACCGTCGGCGACGTCCACGCCGTGCTCGAGCGGGTCTACGCCTTCGCCGAGCAGGTGCGGTCGGGTCAGTGGCTCGGCGTCACCGGCCAGCGGATCCGCACGGTGGTCAACATCGGGATCGGCGGTTCCGACCTGGGGCCGGTGATGGCCTACGAGGCGCTCAAGCCCTACCGCCAGGACGGGATCGAGTGCCGCTTCATCAGCAACATCGACCCCACCGACGCGGCCGAGAAGCTGTCGGGGCTCGATCCGGCCACGACGCTCTTCATCGTCGCCAGCAAGACGTTCGGCACGCTCGAGACGCTCACCAACGCCCGGCTCTGCCGCAGCTGGCTGCTCGACGGGCTCGGCGGCGACTCCGCTGCCGTCGCGAAGCACTTCGTCGCCGTGTCCACCGCCCTCGACAAGGTCGAGGCGTTCGGCATCGACCCGGCCAACGCGTTCGGCTTCTGGGACTGGGTCGGCGGCCGCTACTCGGTCGACTCGGCCATCGGCACCTCGCTCGTGATCGCGATCGGCCCCGAGCGGTTCGCCGAGTTCCTCGCGGGCTTCCACATGATCGACGACCACTTCCGTGACGCGCCGCTCGAGCGCAACGTGCCGGCGCTGATGGGGCTGCTGAACATCTGGTACGTCAACTTCCTGGGCGCGCAGACGCACGCCGTACTCCCCTATGCGCAGTCGCTCCACCGGTTCGCGGCGTACCTCCAGCAGCTGACGATGGAGAGCAACGGCAAGGGCGTGCGCTGGGACGGCACGCCGGTGACCACCGACACCGGCGAGGTGTTCTGGGGCGAGCCGGGGACCAACGGCCAGCACGCGTTCTACCAGCTCATCCACCAGGGGACCCGGCTGATCCCGTGCGACTTCATCGCGGTCGCCAACCCGGCGTACCCGCTCCAGGACGGCGACGTCGACGTCCACGAGCTCTTCCTCGCCAACTTCTTCGCCCAGACCAAGGCGCTCGCGTTCGGCAAGACCGCCGACGAGGTGCGCGCCGAGGGGACGGCCGAGGCCATCGTGCCCGCGCGCGTGTTCACCGGCAACCGCCCGACGACGTCGATCCTGGCGCCCGGAGCTGTCGCCGTCGGTCCTGGGACAGCTGATCGCGCTCTACGAGCACATCACGTTCACCCAGGGCGTCGTCTGGGGCATCGACAGCTTCGACCAGTGGGGCGTCGAGCTCGGCAAGCAGCTCGCCCAGCAGATCACCCCTGCGGTGGCGGGTGACGACGCGGCGATCGCGCAGCAGGACCCGTCCACCCGCGCTTTGATCGACTACTACCGGAGGCACCGACGCTGATGGAAGACGACCGCCCGGCTCCGCTGATCGAGGTCAAGCCCGACCCGGAGACCCTGGCCACCGCCGTGGCCGGCGAGCTGCTCAACCGCATTGCCGACGCGCAGGCGGCGGGGCACGTCCCGCACGTCGGCCTGACGGGCGGCTCGATCGCCGACGCCGTCCACCGCGAGGTCGCCCGGATGGCGCCGGCGCTCCGGCGTCGACTGGGGTGCGGTGCACTTCTGGTACGGCGACGAGCGGTTCGTCGCTGCCGACTCCCCCGACCGCAACGCCTTCCATGCGCGCGCAGCGTTCCTCGACGAGGTCGGCGCGACACGCGTCCACGAGATTCCCGCAGCCGACCAGGTGCCGGACGCAGAGACCGCCGCGGCGTCGTACTCCGACGTCGTGCGGGCCGAGGGCGGCGGTGCCTTCGACATCCTCATGTTCGGCGTCGGCCCGGACGGTCACATCGCCTCGCTCTTCCCCGGCCATCCCGGCCTCGACGTCACCGATGCCATCGCGACCGCGGTCCACGACTCCCCCAAGCCGCCGCCCGACCGGGTGACGCTCACGTTCGAGGCGCTTCGACCGTTCACACGCCGTGTGGTTCCTCGTCTCCGGGGAGGCCAAGGCCGGCGCGGTCGCCCGTGCCCTCGCCGACGACGGAACCGTGGCCGAGACCCCGGCCCGCGGCGTCCGCGGCACGACCGAGACGACGTGGTTCCTCGACCACGACGCCGCCTCGCAGCTCTGACTCCCCGCGAAGTCGCACGGTTCGGGCACGAAGTCGCACGGTTCGGGCACGAAGTGCGCGGGCACAGCGTTCGACAGTAAGGAGGCAGCCGATCGCGAAGCCTGCGATCTCGGCCCCGAAGTCTGCGACTTCGTGCGCGAACTCTGCGACTTCGTGGTCGGAAAATGATCTCGCCGGACTTCCGGCGGGAGCGGAGGAGCTGGATCGCCTCGTCGAGGATGACCTCGGCCTCCTGGTCGGAGCGACGCTCCTTCACGTAGGCGAGGTGGGTCTTGTAGGGCTCGATCTTCGGCGCCGGCGGGGCGTTCTCGGAGTCGAGTCCGGCCGGCAGGCCGCACTTCGGGCAGTCCCAGGAGTCGGGCACGACAGCCTCGACGGAGAAAGCGATCACCGAACGGTGCCCATGTGCGCAGAAGTAGGTCACCGCCTGGCGTGGCGCAGCCTCGCCACGCTCTGCCTCACCCATCGGACCTGCGCCGACACGACTACCGCGGATCGCGTTGCCACCACCAGCCAACGGACACTCTCCTCAGTTCGATCCGGCGGGACCGGAAGCGTTGTTCAGTCTCGGGGGATCACTGATAGGCAAGCAGGAGGCCGAGTGCGATGACGCACGCGAACCAGATGACACCGATGCCGATCGTGAAACGGTCAAGGTTGCGCTCCGCGACCGACGAACCGCCCAGCGAGCTGGAGACGCCGCCGCCGAACATGTCCGAGAGTCCGCCGCCACGTCCCTTGTGCAACAGCACCAGGAGGATCATCACTAAGCTCGAGAGCACGAGCAGAACGGTGAAAGCGGTTTCCAACACGCCAGGGATCCTACGTCAGCCTCGGTCGCGTCTCGAACCCGGGACACGCGTGTGGACAGGGCATATCGCTCAGACGACCGGCAGGTCGTAGAACCGGCAGATGCCTGAGCCAACCTCAGGCCGCGACACAAGCCCTACTCGCAGCCCAAGGTTCCCGCCATGACCATCACAGTAGGAAACTACGCCCACATCTCCCGACAACCCCCACCGGCCCCTCACGCAGCCTGGCCGCCCTCACACCGGCTCGTCGACTGGCGTCGTCGGACAGATCTGGCCGCTGGACTCCTCGGGCGGGTCGACACACGCTGCCCTCACCCGAGCAGCAACGGCGTCGGGGAACGGCGCCGAGCTCCGCCCGACCACGTGCACTCCGAGCACCTCCTCGGTGGCGCGCAGCCGGCCGTCGACCCAGAGCTCGTGCCAGATCCACAGCAGCTTGTGGGTGGCGCCGATCACCGACGAACGCACCTCGAGCTCGCTGCCGGCGGCGACCTCGTCGAGATAGCGCACGTGGGCCTCGACGGTGTAGAGCGACGCATCGGTCGCCGCGCGGTACTCCGGTCCCAGCCCGACCTCCTCCATCACCGCATCGGTGGCGTGACCGAACACGAGTACGTAGTAGGGCTCGGACAGGTGGCCGTTGTAATCGATCCAGGCATCTTGGACCTGCTCCCGCCAGACGAGAGCCGTCATGCCCGGCCCAGCGCCCGGAGCACGGCGATCACGCGCCTGTCCCGCTCCGCCACCAGGGCGTCGATGGACCGACCGTCCGCCTCTCGCTCGCAGCCGTCGACCACGGCGTCGCGCAGCTCGTCTGTCAGCTCGGGTGCCTGCAGCCGCGTCCAGGGCGACAGCAGCGAGGGCCCGAAGTGGTCGAGCATGTGCGCCATCCCACCCTGCCCACCGGCAAGGTGGAAGGTGAGCATCGGGCCGAAGATCGGCCACCGCAGGCCGGGGCCGTCGGTGATCGACAGGTCGATCTGCTCGACCGTCGCCTCGCCGGCGGCCACCATGTGCAGGGCCTCGCGCCACAGCGCCTCCTGCAGCCGGTTGGCGATGAAGCCAGGCACCTCGCGATCCATGGTGATGACCGACTTGCCCGCCAACGTGAAGAACTCCGAAGTCCACTGCACGACCTCGGCGGACGTGCTCGTGCCACCCACGACCTCCACGAGCGGGATCAGGTACGGCGGGTTGAACGGGTGACCGACGACGGTCCGGTCCGGGTGCGCGCACTTGTCCTGCATCTCGCTCATCCCGTAGCCCGACGTCGACGACGAGATCACGACGCCCTCGGGGGTCGCGGCGTCGATGTCGGCGAGCAGCGTGCGCTTGAGCTCGAGGTCCTCCGGGGCGCTCTCCTGCACGAAGTCAGCCTGGGCGCAGGCCGTCGCCAGGTCTGACTCGAAGGTGAGGTTGTCGATGCTCGCCCCCTGGGCCAGGCCGAGCTCGGTGAGCGCCGGCCACGCGGCGTCGACCAGGTGGCGCAGCCGCTGCTCACCGTCGGGAGCGGGGTCCCACGCGACGACCCGATAGCCGCGGGCCAGGAAGTGGGCCACCCAGCCGCCGCCGATGACTCCGACGCCGACGGATACGACCGTCTGGACCGCTGCCGGCGCAGGCCGGGTCACAGCGTCGACCCGCGCGGCTCGAGCGCGAGGATTTCCCGCCCGTCGTCAGGGGTCGCCACCTTGGCGCCCATCGACTCCACGATCGTCCGCGCGCGCTCTACGAGCTGCGCGTTGGTCGCCTTGACCCCCTTGGAGAGGTACAGGTTGTCCTCCAGGCCGACGCGCACGTGCCCGCCGAGCAGCACCGACTGCGCCACCCATGGCATCTGCATCGGGCCGAGCGCGAACGACGCCCACACGGCGCCCTCGGGGATCTTGTCGACCATTGCGGCCAGCGTCGCCGGGTCGGCCGGCGCGCCATAGGGGATGCCCATGCAGAGCTGGTACATCGCGGGCGCGTCGATCAGGCCTTCCTCGACCAGAGTGTTGGCGAACCACAGGTGACCGGTGTCGAAGATCTCCATCTCGACCCGGACGCCGAGCTCCTGGATCTTCTTGGCGCCCTCGCGGAGCATGTCGGGGGTGCTGACGTAGACCAGGCTCCCCTCGCCGAAGTTGAGGCTGCCGCAGTCGAGCGTGCAGATGTCGGGGAGCAGCGCCTCCACGTGGGGGAGTCGCTCGACGCCGCTCACCAGGTCGGTGCCGTCGACGAAGGTAGTCGGGTCGTGCGGGTCGAGCATCAGGTCGCCGCCCATGCCCGCTGTGGTGTTGATGATGACATCGACGTCGGAGGCCCGGACCCGCTCGACGACCTCGCGGTAGAGCGCCACGTCCCTCGAGCCCTTGCCGGTCTCGGGGTCGCGGACGTGGATGTGGATGATGGTGGCACCGGCGCGGGCCGCGGCGATGCCGGACTCGGCGATCTGCTCGGGTGTCACCGGCACGTGCTCGGAGCGGCCGACGGTGTCCCCCGCCCCGGTCAGGGCGCAGGTGATCATGACGTTGCGGTTCACAGGTTGTGCTCCTTCAGTTCGGGGTGGTTGCTGAGTCGAGGACTGCGTGGAGGCCGAGACAGGGGCGGGTGATCAGCGGCCCTTCCAGATCGGCGGCCGCTTCTCGGCGAAGGCCTTGAAACCCTCTTGCCCGTCCTCGGAGCTGTACAGCGTGGCGACGGTGGCCAGCGTGCTGGAGGTGACCAGGTCCAGGGCCTCCTGAAACCTCAACGACTCCGCCACCCGCGCCGTCTCCTTGATCGCGGCGAACACGAGGGGCGGGCCGGAGGCGAGCAGGCGGGCGGTCTCCCAGGCCCGCCTGCGAACCGCCTCGTCGTTGGGCAGAACCTCGTTGACCAGGCCCCAGCGAGCCGCCTCCGACGCCGGCATCCAGCGTCCCGTCAGAAGCAGCTCCATCGCGACGTGGTACGGCATCCGCTTGGGCAGCTTGATGGTCGCTGCGTCGGCGATCGTGCCCGCGTTGATCTCGGGCAGGCCGAACTGGGTGGCCTCCGATGCGTAGATCAGGTCGCACGACAGGGCCAGCTCGAAGCCGCCTCCCATCGCCAGGCCGTGCACGGCTGCGATGGTCGGCTTGTTGAGGTCGGGCAGCTCCTGGAGACCGCCGAAGCCACCGACGCCGTAGTCGCCGTCGACCGCGTCGCCGTTGGCCGCTGCCTTGAGGTCCCAGCCGGCGCAGAAGAACTTGTCGCCCGCGGTGCGCACGATCGCCACGCGGAGGTCGGGGTCGTCGCGGAAGCCTGCGAAGACGGCTCCCATCTCCCGGCTGGTGGCCAGGTCGATGGCGTTGGCATTGGGGCGGTCGAGCGTGACCTCGAGGATGCCGTCCTCGACGCGGGTGTGGAGCACGTCGGACATGGTCACCCTCCCAAAGGTCGCAGCAGCGACCTGCTGATGATGTGGCGCTGGATCTCGGAGGTGCCGTCCCAGATCCGCTCGATCCGCGCGTCGCGCCAGATTCGCTCCAGGGGCAGCTCGTCCATCAGGCCCATGCCGCCGTGGATCTGGATCGCCTCGTCGGCCACCATCGCCAGCATCTCGGAGGCTTTCACCTTCGCCATCGCGATGTCGGCGTCGGTGGCAGTGCCCTGGTCATACTTCCAGGCGGCGTACAACGTCATCAGCTCAGCGGCCCGCAGCTCGCTGGCCATGTCGGCGAGCTTGAAACCGACTCCCTGGAACTTGCCGATCGGCTGGCCGAACTGCTCGCGGGTCGCCGCGTGCTGGAGGGAAAGCTCGAGCGCGCGCTCGGCACGGCCGAGGCACGACGCCGCGACCTGCAGTCGCGTGGTGCCGAGCCACTCGCCGGCCAGCTCGAACCCCTTGCCCTCCTCGCCCAGCAGCGCGTCGTCGCCGACGAAGACGTCGTCGAAGTCGATGATCGAGTTGGTGTAGCCGCGGTGCGAGACGTTGCGGTAGCCGTCGTGGACGCCCACGCCCGGGGCGTCCAGGTCGACCAGGAAGATCGACATCTCGCCCCGCCCGGACGCGTCGGTGCCGGTCACCGCCACCAGGATGACGAAGTCGGCCTCGTCGGCGTGGCTGATGAAGTGCTTGCTGCCCTTGATCCGCCAGCCCCCCTCGGCGGAACGGGTCGCCCGGGTGCGCATGCCCCGTATGTCGGATCCCGCGCCAGGCTCGGTCATCGCCAGGCAGTCGACCTTCTCGCCGCGCACGCAGGGGTAGAGGTACTTCTCGCGCTGGGCCTCGGTGCCGGCGAGCAGGATGTTGGAGGGCCGCGACACCCCGCAGTAGTGCAGCGCATAGCTGGCCTTGCCGAGCTCTTTCTCGTAGAGGACCCAGGTCACTGTGTCGAGGCCGGCCCCACCGGCCTCCTCGGGCATATTGGCGGCGTAGAGGCCGGCGGCCAAGGCCTTCGAGCGAATCTGCTCGAGGAGCTCCGGCCGGAGTACGCCCGTGCGCTCGACTTCCTCCTCGTGGGGGTAGAGCTCCCGTTCGACGAACGCGCGCGTCACCTCGACGATGCTGCGCTGCTCGTCGGTAAGTCCGAAGTTCATGCCCTGCCTCCCATTCCTGCCGCGGGCGCGGGCAGCGGCCCGTCGTGGCCGACGAGCACCCCGATCACCGTGGCGACGGTGGTGCGCGCCTCCTCGATCCCCATGACAGGGTCGCCCGCGAGCACGCGGCTGCCGAGGCCGTCGGTGAGCGCGACTGCCGTTTCCGCGATCAGCCGCGGCTCGAGTGAGGTCGTGAAGACCCCGGCGACGATTCCTTCGCGGATGATGTCGGCAACCGTGGCGTAGAGGTCCTCGTAGAGCTCGGCACCGACCTTCGCGAGGTGTCGGTCGCGGATGCAGAGCAGCGCCAGCTCCTGCCACAAGAGCCATTCGTCCGCGCGCTGCTGGTCGCTGGGCAAGCATCGGTCGAGGAACGACGAAAGCCGCTCGGCGGGACCCTTGCCGGCAGCCGCCAGGGCGCGCTGGTTGAGCTCGGCCGAAGCCTCGTGGGAGGCCTTCAGCACCTCGCCGAAGAGGAGCTCCTTGGTGTCGAAGTGGTAGTGGAGAAGGCCGGCCGAGACACGCGCCGTCCGCGCGATCGAAGCCATCCGGACCTGGGCCAGCCCCTCGCGGACGATGCAGTCGGCAGCTGCCGCGAGGATCCTCGTACGTGCCTCCGCCGCTGCCTGCTCGCGCTGGCTCGGACCGGTCACCGATTCGTCTGGCATGGGCCTCCGCCTATCTGACTGGTCAGTCAGTCAGTGACTCTAGGGATTGGCACGAAGTGCGTCAAGGACATGGGGAGTGCTGCTCGTCAACCGCTGAGATGGTCGGTCTCCACGTCGAGCAGGTAGCGCTGGTCGAAGCGATGGACCCAGGAGTCCTTGGCCGGAAAGACGCCGTGGTCGAAGCTCCGCGACGTGACACCGCGCTGGACACGTTCGCAGGCCTCGTTGTCCTGTCGGGTCACCCGCTCGTTGAACTCCACCACCGGCGTGGGGTCGAAGTCCGGGTCGTCGAGTGCCTCCGGGCTGAAGAGGTATTCGGTCACCAGCCGGCAGCTCTGCGGACCGGTCGGGAAGACCGCGGTGGCAAGGCAGCTCGAACCGTCGATGTCGAGGAACATCGTGGGATACACGCCCGCTCCGAAGTACGACTCGGGATTGCTGCTCTTGCTCTTGAAGCCCGGGAGCAGTGGCAGGCGCAGCCGCGCGTCGTCGACGACCGCGGTGCGTCCGTCGGCCAGGGAGACGCCGCCGTCCTCGCGGCCATCCTCGAAGATGTCGCCCTTCCTGTACGCCGGCACAACGGCCACGAGCTCGGGGTGGATCGTCGGGCAGTGCAGGCACTCGTTGTAGTTCTCGAGCACGATCTTCCAGTTGGCCCGGACCTCGTTGACGGTGATCTTGGCGATGCGCAGGCCGGCCAGTCCGAACCGTGCGAGCCCAAGGGTCTCGTCCTGCTGGTCGGCGAGGTGCTCCACCAGAGGCCGAGGCTCGTCGCGGGAGAGATTGACGAAGACGAATCCTTCCCAGACGTCTACGTGGACCGGCCAGAGCGAGGTCGACGGTCGGTCGATCTCATCCCTCTCGACCATCGGCGTAGTCACGAGCGTGCCGTCGAGGGCGTAGCCCCAGGCGTGGTACGGACAGCGCAGGTGGGTGCGCACCTCACCCTGCTCGTCGTCACAGATCCGGGAGCCGCGATGCCGGCAGACGTTGTAGAAGGCGCGGATCTGCTCGTCCTTGCCGCGCACGACCAAGATGCTCTCGTCAGCGATCTCGACACGTAGCCAGGCACCCGGCTTCGCCACGCGATCGGCCCGCCCCACGTAGATCCAATTGCGGTAGAACACCCGCTCCTTGTCGCGGGCGTAGGTCTCCTCGGAGTGGTAGGCCACCCCGGGGAGGGTCTTTCGGACTTCAGTGACCATTCGCTAACTGTACGCTCAGTCAGTCGATTCCGTCACGGATTGTCGCAGCACAATGCCGCCACGCGTTGCGATGGACGCGCCCCAGCGTGGTTTGACGAGGAACAACGCCGTTGCTCTCGACACGCGCCGCTCATCGGACAATGATCGACAACTGGCTGAACCTTCAGTCAACTGCCTCGGGACGACCTGGGTGACGTCCTGGACGACCGTGAAGGGGTTGCAAATGAGCTTCGACCCGGCAGATCCGGCTTTGCGTCTGAGGGCTCCGAGACCACAGCTCGCCCGCCGAGACGTGCTGCGGGGCGGCATCTGGCTCAGCATCGGATTGGGGGCCGCACCGCTTCTCGCTGCTTGTGGAGACGACGAGCAAGCACAGAACGGGGCCGCCCCCTATCCGTTGGCTCGGCCCGACAGTCCGGTGACCCTGTCGATCAAGGACAGCAACCCGCCCATCGACGACGGGCTCGATCCCGAGTCGGGTGGCGCCTTCAAGATCCTGAACTACGACGCGTACATGGCGCCGGGCATCATGAAGGCCTTCGGTGAGGAGCACGGCGTCGAGGTCCAGGTGACGCCGTACACCAATTACGACGAGATGCTGGCGAAGATCCGCGCTTCGGGCGAGTCGTTCGACCTCGTCTTCCCCGGCCCCAGCGTGCTGAGCAAGATGGTGTACGCCGAGCTGCTCCAGCCCCTCAACCACTCGTACGTGCCCAACCTCAGCAACGTCTGGCCGGAGTACCAGGACCCGTGGTACGACCAGGGGGCGCGTTACACCGTGCCCTACACGATCTACGGCACGGGGGTGTTCTACCGCGCGGACCGTGGTGTCCAGCGTCCCGGAGAACGGCTACGACCTGATGTGGGACGAGCAGTACTCGGGCAAGGTCTACCTGCTCGACGACATGCAGGAGGCGATCGGCATGTCGCTTTGCGCAACAAGATCAGCACGGACATCAACACGAGCGACCCCGACCTCGTGCGCGAGGCCACCGACTCGCTGATCGAGCTCATCGACCTGGTGAAGGTCAAGGCGAACGTCAACGCCTACTCCGAGGTCCCCGAGGGCACCGCGACGATCCACCAGGCCTGGTCGGGTGACCCGATCGCCGGCCAGTACTACCTGCCCAAGGGTGAGACCCCCGACGTCCTGGCGTACTGGCGCCCGGAGGACCCGGCCGAGCGGGTCATCGGGAGCGACAACATCGCCATCCCCAAGAGCTCGGAGAAGCCGGTGCTGGCACACCTGCTGATCAACGACCTTCTCGACAACGAGATCGGCCTGCGCAACTTCGGGTGGAACGGCTACCAGCCGCCGCTGACCAAGCTCTCCGCCCAGTACCTGACCGATCAGGGCTACATCCCGGAGAACCTGATGAACGCGGTGGTGCTGCCCGAGGACTTCGACACCGGGCTCACGTTCTACGAGGTGAGCCCGAGCACCGAGGCGTTGTGGCGTCAGTCCTGGTCCGAGTTCAAGGCCGGTGGCTGATCCGGGATCCGGCCAGGACCGCGCGACGCGGCGACTGTGGCCGGCGCTCGCCCTTCCAGGGACGTTCTGGCTCATCGCGCTGTTCCTGGTGCCCTTCTACGCCGTGATGGCGGTCGCTTTCAGCGGCAACATCAACCTGTTCGGGGAGCCGATCCCGGCGTGGAACCCGCTCGACTGGCAGTTCGCCACGTTCAGGCAGGTGATCTCGGACTCCGTCTCCGGCCCCTACCAGGCGGTGTGGATCCGCACCGCGACCTACACGGCCTGCGCGTTGCTGATCTGTGTCGTCATCGGCTACCCGGTGGCGTACTACACGGCTCGCCTGGCCGGGAAGAGGCGGGGCCTGGTCCTGGCCCTGATCCTCGCGCCTTGGTGGATCAACTACATCACCCGCATGCTCGCGTGGGTCAGCCTGTTGCAGGACGACGGCTATGTGAACGATGTGATCGGCATCTTCGGCGTCGCGCCGGTCTCCTGGTTGGCAGGCAACGCCTTCACCGTGGTGATCGCGCTCGCGTACGGCTACCTGCCGTTCTTCATCATTCCGCTGTTCGCGTCGCTGGACCGGATCGACCAGCGGCTGCTGGAGGCCTCGCGCGACCTCGGCGTCGGCGCGATCCGCACCTTCCTGCACGTGACCCTGCCGTTGTCGAAGCTGGGGTTGATCACCGCGCTCGTCATCACGGCGCTCCCCATGGCCGGTGACTATTACACGAACGCGATCGTGTCGGGCTCCCCGAACACCACGATGATCGGGAACCAGATCGAGCTGTTCCTCCTGCAGGGTCCCCTGAAGAACTTCGGCGCCTCCCTGGTGCTCCTGCTCTCGCTCGTCCTGCTGTTCTTCATGGCCTACTACCTCATCCTGACCCAGCGGACGAGCAAGGACACCCGATGACCGTCACCAAGGACCCTCGTCGCGCCGAGGCCCCTCCTGCTCCGGCCAGGAGATGGGTGCCCCCCTGGCGCAATCCCTGGCGCCGTCCCTACCTGCTCGCATCCGTCACCTGGCTGTACATCCTGTGGTCTCTCGTCCCGGTCCTGATCGCGGTGCAGTTCTCGTTCAACAACGGCCGATCGCGAAGCACCTGGCAGGGCTTCTCCACGCAGTGGTACTGCTGCGCAGAGGGGTCGGTCGGCGAGGACCCCAGCCTGCTGCTGGCACTGGAGAACAGCCTGATCCTCGCGGCAGCGACGGTCCTGGTGGCGACCCCACTGGGCGTCATGCTCGCGATGGGGCTCACCCGATGGCGGTCGCGGAGCAGCAGCGTGGCCAACGGCATCGCCTTGGTCCCGCTCGTCACCCCGGAGATCGTGATCGGCTCGGCGCTCTACCTCGTGATCGTGAACCTCTACCAGTTCGTCCCGCTGGGTCGGCCGGCGATGCTGCTCGGCCACGTCACGTTCTCGGTGTCGTACGTGCTGGTGATCGTGCGCTCGAGACTGCTGGCCATCGGCCGGCACTACGAGGAAGCCAGCATGGACCTGGGCGCCAGCCCGATGCAGGCCATCCGGACGGTGCTGATCCCGCTCTTGCTGCCGTCGATCTTCGCCTCGGCCATGATCGTGTTCGCCACGTCCCTCGACGACTTCGTCGTGAGCCAGTTCCTGTTCGGGAACGCCTCGAACGTCACCGTCCCCATCAAGCTGTACAACGCGGTTCGCTCGGCTCCGACACCAGCGCTCAATGCCCTGGCCACGCTGCTCCTCGTGGCGTCGTTCCTCGCCCTGATCCTCGCCTACGTCGGCCTGCGGGCGCGGCGACGGGGTTCGCGGTCGGCGCTCGAGGACCTCGCCGACTACGGCTGATCCTCACCGACGACGCGTCAGCCGTCCGCGGCGAGCGCGGCCGGCACCTGGTCGGCCGAGGCCAGGACACGAAGCGACTGCGGCGGCAGGTGGACGGTGACGGGCTGCCCGGTGGCCAGGTTGTCGCGTCGCGCGTCGTTCGTGACCAGCGACTGCACCACCGCACCGTGCGGGAGACGGACCATCACCTGGGTCGTCGACCCCAGGAAGACGACGCCGTCGACCATGCCCGGAAGCGTGTTGGGCCCGGTGATGCCGGGCTCCTGAACCTCGACGCACTCCGGACGGATCACGGCCCGGCGCGCGGTCGGGTCGTCGCCGGGGGAGCCTGCGCCTCGAGCGTGAAGTCGCCGTACCGAACCGTGCGGGTCGCCGCGCTGCCCGGGAGGCACTCGACGTCCAACAGGTTGGCGACGCCCAGGAAGTCGGCGACGAACTCGGTCAGCGGTTCCTGGTAGACCTCGTGCGGCGTCCCGATCTGGATGATCCGGCCCCGGTCCATGACGGCGAGCCGGGTCGACATCTCGAGGGCTTCCTCCTGGTCGTGGGTGACGAAGACGAAGGTGATGCCGACCTCGCGTTGAAGCAAGGCCAGTTCCGCTCGCAGCGAGTGGCGGAGCTTCGCATCGAGCGCGCCCAGCGGCTCGTCGAGGAGCAGCACCGACGGTTCGAGGACCAGGGCCCGGGCCAGGGCGACGCGTTGCTGCTGCCCTCCCGACATCTGGTGGGGGCGACGCCGGGCGTACTCGGTGAGCCGGACCAGCTCGAGCGCCTTCGCGACGCGAGCCTCGCGGGCCTGCTTGTCGAGGTCCTTGCGCCACCGCAGCCCGTACGCGACGTTCTTCTGCACGTCGAGGTGGGGGAAGAGCGCGTAACTCTGAAAGACCGTGTTGACCGGGCGCTTGTGGGGAGGGCTCTGCGCGACGTCAACCCCGTCGAGGAAGATCTGGCCGCCGGTCGGCTGCTCGAACCCGCCCAGCATGCGCAGCGTGGTGGTCTTCCCGCATCCCGACGGCCCGAGGAGGGTGAAGAACTCGCCGGCCTGGATCTCGAGGTCGATGCCGTCGACGGCGGTGACACCGTCGAACTCCTTGCGGAGACCGACGATCGAGATCGCCCCACCACCTTGGGGGGATGCAGCGCCGCGTCTTGGCATGGGCGCAGTCTAGGCAGCAACGCCACCCTTCGACAGACAGGCGGGCGTCTCCCTCAGCGGGTTCCTAGTTGCGGCATGTCGTAGAACCGGCAGATGCCGCCGAACTCGTCGGCCTGCAGGCTCGCTCCACCGACCAGGCAACCGTCGATGTCGGGCTGGGCCATGATCCCGCCGACGTTGGCGGCCTTGACGGATCCGCCGTACTGGATCCGTACGGCGTCGGCGACGTCAGCGCCGTACGACTCCTTGATCTGCCCGCGGATGGCGCCACATACTTCCTGGGCGTCGTCGGGGGTGGCGACCTCGCCGGTGCCGATCGCCCAGACCGGCTCGTAGGCGATGACGAGCCCGGCAACCTGCTTGGCCGTCAGGCCCGCGAGCGACCCGATCACCTGGGCGGTGTTGTAGGGAACGTGCGTGCCCTCCTGCCGGATCTCGAGGCCCTCGCCGACGCAGACGATGGGCGTGATCTTCGCGGCGAGCGCGGCCTTCGCCTTCGCCGCGACGAGCTCGTCGGTCTCCGCGTGGTACTGCCGGCGCTCGGAGTGGCCGACGGTCACGTAGGAGCAGCCCAGCTTGGCGAGCTGGCCGGCCGAGATCTCCCCGGTGTACGCACCGGACTCGTGCACCGAGACGTCCTGCGCGCCGTACTTGATCGACAGCCGGTCGCCGTCGACCAGCGTCTGGACGGACCGGATGTCGGTGAACGGCGGCAGTACGACGACGTCGACCTTGCCGTAGTCGTGTCTCTTGTCCGCCAGCGTGAAGGCGAGCTTCTGGACCAGCATCACCGCTTCTTGGTGATTCAGGTTCATCTTCCAGTTGCCCGCCATGATCGGCGTCCTGGTCGTCGACGCCATGGTCAGGCTCCCTCATCTAGCAGGACGGTGACGCCGGGGAGCTCCTTGCCCTCGAGGTACTCGAGGCTGGCACCGCCTCCGGTGGAGATGTGGCCGAACGCGGCCTCGTCGAACCCGAGGGTGCGCACCGCGGCCGCGGAGTCACCGCCGCCGACGACGGTCAGGCCCCCGGCTGCGGAGACCTTGGTCAGCGCGTCGGCAACTGCCTTGGTGCCCGCCGCGAACGCGTCGACCTCGAACACGCCCATCGGACCGTTCCAGAAGACGGTCCGGGCGTCGGACAGCGCATTCGCAAAATCAAGCGCGGTCTCCGGGCCGATGTCGAGCCCGAGGCTGTCGGCCGGGATCTCGGAGGACGGTACGACGCCCGGTGCGGGCGTGCGGTCGCCCGACGGGAACTCGGTGTCGATGACGATGTCGGAGGGCAGCAGCAGGTCCACCCCGGCCTCGCGCGCCCGGCGCAGGTAGTCGCGGCAGGTGTCGAGCTGGTCCTCCTCCAGCAGGCTCTTCCCGACCTCGTGGCCCTGGGCCGCGAGGAAGGTGAAGACCATGCCACCGCCGATGAGCAGCTTGTCCGCCTTGCCGAGCAGGTTGTCGATCACGCCCAGCTTGTCGGACACCTTCGAACCACCGAGCACCACCACGTAGGGGCGCTCGGGGTCGACCGTGAGCCGGCGGAGCACGTCGATCTCGGCCGCGACCAGTCCGCCCATCGCGTGCGGGAGCCGCTGCGCGACGTCGAAGACGCTGGCCTGCTTGCGGTGCACGACGCCGAAGCCGTCGGAGACGAAGGCATCGGCCAACGCTGCGAGCTGATCGGCGAACGCACCACGCTCGGCGTCGTCCTTGCTCGTCTCACCCGCGTTGAACCGCACGTTCTCGAGTACGGCGACCTGGCCGTCCTCGAGCGCCGCCACGGTCGCCTGCGCGGACTCGCCGACGGTGTCGGTCGCGAACGCGACGTCCTGACCGAGCAGCTCACCCAGCCGCGCCGCGACCGGCGCGAGCGAGTACGCCGGATCGGGCTCGCCCTTGGGCCGACCGAGGTGCGCCGTCACGACCACCCGGGCACCGGCGTCGGCCAGTGCCTTGATGGTCGGGACGCTGGCCCGGATCCGACCGTCGTCGGTGATCGCCGTGCCCTCCAGGGGCACGTTGAGATCCGACCGGACGAGGACCTTCTTGCCCTTGACCTCGCCGAGTCCGGCGTACTCGCTCACCTTCAGAGCGTCGTGCCGACGTGGACGATCAGGTCCGCGAGGCGGTTGGAGTAGCCCCACTCGTTGTCGTACCAGCCGGCGACCTTGACCTGGTTGCCGATGACCTTGGTCAGCGGCGCGTCGAAGATGCAGGACGCCGGGTCGGTGACGATGTCCGAGGACACGATCGGGTCGGTCGAGTAGCGCAGGATCCGGCCGTCGGCGGCCGCCTTCACGATCTCGTTGACCTCCTCGACGCTGGTCTCACGCGCCGCCTCGAAGGAGAGGTCGGTGAGCGAGCCGGTCGGGGTGGGGACGCGCAGGGCGTAGCCGTCGAGCTTGCCCTTGAGCTCGGGCAGCACCAGGCCGATCGCCTTCGCTGCGCCGGTCGAGGTCGGCACGATGTTGAGCGCGGCGGCCCGGGCACGACGCGGGTCCTTGTGGATGTTGTCGTGCAGGTTCTGGTCGGCGGTGTAGGCGTGGATGGTGGTCATCAGGCCCTTGTTGATGCCGAGACCGTCGTTGAGCGCCTTGGCCATCGGGCCCAGGCAGTTGGTGGTGCACGACGCGTTGGAGATCACCGTGTGCTGCTCGGCGTCGTAGAGCTCGTGGTTGACACCCATCACGATGGTGATGTCCTCGTTGGAGGCGGGCGCGGAGATGATGACCTTCTTCGCGCCGCCGCCGTCGACGTGCGCACGTGCCTTGGTGGCGTCGGTGAAGAAGCCGGTGGACTCGACGACCACGTCGACGCCCAGGTCGGCCCACTTGAGCATGGCGGGGTCGCGCTCGGCGAACGCCTTGATCTCGGTGTCGCCGACGACGATCGCGTCGTTGGTCGAGCTCACGTCCGCGTCGAGGCGGCCGAGGATCGAGTCGTACTTGAGGAGGTGGGCCAGGGTGGCGTTGTCGGTCAGGTCGTTGACGCCGACGATCTCGATGTCGAGGCCGTGCTCCTTGTTCGCGGCGCGGACTGCGCGGAAGAAGTTGCGGCCGATCCGGCCGAAGCCGTTGATGCCTACGCGTACGGTCACAGCAAGGTGCTCCTTGTCTCGGTGGTGGGTGTTTGGTCACCCGCCTTGACTGGATTGCGGGCGTTCAGTCACCCGCGTCTTCACCCTACAAGCGGCCTTGAGCCACGCATCGGCCAGTCCCGCCGTACGTGCAGGTAACAACGATCACAGGTCCCGAGCGGTCGTCAGGGCGCCGGCAGGACGTGCGCATCGGCACCCGGGAAGGTCAGCGCCTCGTGGCCGTCCTCCCACCGCACGAGGTACGGCGGACCGCCGTTCTCACCGCGCACCTCGAGCACTTCGGCCTCGCGCCGGTGCATCGAGTCGGTCCGACCCTCCACGACCAGTCGGTCGCCCACGTTCGCGTGCATGAACCCACGATGCTCCGCTTCACGCAGGGAGACAAGGGGCCTCAGGCGTCGCCGGCGAGCATCTCGGGCGTCAGCGATGCCTCGGTGTCGGGCACGCCCAGCTCCTCGGCCCGCTTGTCGGCCATCGCGAGCAGCCGGCGGATCCGGCCGGCGATGGCGTCCTTGGTGAGCACCGGGTCGTGCAGCTGGCCCAGCTCCTCCAGCGAAGCCTGCTTGTGCTCGAGGCGGAGCCGGCCGGCCATCCGCAGGTGGTCGGGCACCTCGTCGCCGAGGATCTCCATCGCCCGCTCGACCCGGGCACCGGCCGTCACAGCGGCTCGCGCCGAGCGGCGCAGGTTGGCGTCGTCGAAGTTCGCGAGCCGGTTGGCCGTCGCCCGGACCTCGCGCCGCATCCGGCGCTCCTCCCAGGCCATCAGCGTCTCGTGGGCGCCGAGCCGGGTCAGCAGCTGGCCGATCGCGTCGCCGTCGCGGATGACGACGCGGTCGATGCCGCGCACCTCGCGGGCCTTGGCCTGGATCCCGAGGCGACGGGCGACGCCGACGAGCGCGAGCGCGGCCTCGGAGCCCGGGCAGGTGACCTCCAGCGAGGAGGAACGTCCGGGCTCGGTGAGCGAGCCGTGGGCGAGGAACGCGCCCCGCCAGGCGGCGACCGCGTCGCAGCCACCACCGGAGACGACAGCCGGCGGCAGTCCGCGGACCGGGCGGCCCCGCTGGTCGAGCAGGCCGGTCTGACGGGCCAGTGCCTCGCCGTCCTTGACGACGCGCACGATGTAGCGGCTCCCCTTGCGGATCCCGTTGCCCTGCACCATCACCACGTCGGACGACTGGCCGTACATCTCCGCGATGTCGCGACGGAGCCGGCGGGCGGCCGCGCCCGTGTCCAGCTCGGCCTCGACGACGATCCGGCCGGCGACGATGTGCAAGCCGCCCGCGAACCGCAGCGTGGAAGCGACCTCTGCCTTGCGACAACACGCCTTGGTGACCGGGGTGGAGGCCAGTTCCGCCTTGACCTGAGCCGTCATCGCCATGGCCCTGATCCTGCCACGGTGGTCAACTACCCCGTAGCCGAATCAAACGCCGTGGACTGCATGATCCGCGCATAGGCCGCCGCGAGCAGTGCCGGGTCGTGCCGCGGGGTGCCGTCACCCATCGCGACATCGTCGATCACCAGCCGTGCGCCGAGTGCTTTCACAACCGACAACAACTCGTCGGCGTCGTCGCCCACGCTCTCCCGATCGGCGAGCACGGTGTGTACGCCGAGGTCCGGCGCATGCTCCGCGAGTACCGCCAGGTGGTCGGCCGGGCCGAACCCGCCCGTCTCCCCCTGCTGCTCGGCGAGATTGAGGACGACGAGCAACCGGGCGTCGGTCGCGACCAGCGCGTCACGCAGCTGCGGCACCAGCAGGTGCGGGATCACCGAGGAGAACCACGAGCCCGGACCCAGCACCGCCCAGTCGGCCTCGTCGATCGCGGTCAGCGCGGCGGCGCTGACCTCCGGATCGGGCGGTTCGAGCGCGACCGTCGTGATCACGCCGTCGGTCGTGGCGACCTCGACCTGACCCCGGACCACGGTCAGCTCGTCCGGATCGGCGGCGAGCCCGCGCACCTCCGCGGTGATGTCCATCGGCGTCATCGCCATCGGGAGCACCCGACCCTTGGCGCCGAGCAGCCGGCCGACCCAGTCGAGGGCGTCGACGTGGTCGCCTGGCGAGCAGCTCCCACAGGCCGACGATGAGCAGGTTGCCGACGACGTGGCCGCGCATCTCCCCGTCACCCTCGAACCGGTGCTGGAGCACCCGCGCCCAGGTGTCACCCCACTCGTCGTCACCACAGAGCGCCGCCAGCGCCATCCGCAGGTCGCCGGGAGGGAGTACGCCGAACTCGCCCCTGAGCCGCCCCGACGAGCCACCGTTGTCGGCAACCGTCACGACCGCGGTGAGCTCGTCGACGGTCAGGTCGTCGACGAGCATCCGCAGCGCGGTGAGCGACGCGTGGAGGCCGTGACCACCTCCGAGCGCGACCACCGCCTGCGCCCGGTCGTGCGGCCGGTGCGGGCGGGGGTCATTCGCGCCCCAGGTCGCGGTGGAGGGCGCGGGCGACGTAGCCGCGCTCCTGCATCCGCCGAGCGATCTCCTCGCTCATCGCGACGCTGCGGTGCTTCCCGCCGGTGCAGCCGATGGCGACCCGCATGAAGCGCTTGCCCTCCCGGAGATAGCCCTCGGCGACGCCGGCGAGGAGGGGCACGTACTGGTCGAGGAACTCCGCGGCACCCGGCCGGCCGAGCACGTAGTCGGCCACGTCCTGGTCGCGGCCGGTGTGCGCCCGCAGCTCCGGCACCCAGAACGGGTTGGGCAGGAACCGCATGTCGGCCACGTAGTCGGCGTCGGCCGGGATGCCGTACTTGAAGCCGAAGCTGATCGTGGTCACCCGCAGCCTGGTGGTCTCCGGGGTGCCGAACGACTCGGCGATCCGGTCGGTGAGCTGGTGCACGTTGAGGTTGCTGGTGTCGATGACGAGGTCCGCGTCGCCGCGGAGGTCGGCCAGCACGACGCGCTCGCGGACCAGCCCGTCGAGCAGCCGGCCACCCTCCTGCAGCGGGTGCGGGCGGCGTACGGCCTCCTGGCGGCGGACCAGCACGTCGTCGGTCGCGTCGAGGAAGACCAGGGTGGTGTTGCGACCGGTCACGCCGTGGGCGAGGGCCGCGCGCAGGCCCTGGAAGAACGAGCCGGACCGGACGTCGACGACGACCGCGATCGGCTGGGTCCGCCCCTGGCTCTCGTCGACGAGCTTGACCACGTCGGGGAGCAGGTTGGGAGGCAGGTTGTCGACGACGTAGAAGCCGAGGTCCTCCAGCTCCTTGGCCGCGGTGCTGCGCCCGGCGCCGGTCATGCCCGTCACCACGACCAGCTCGCCCGCCGGTTGCGCAGTCAGGTCTCCGCTCATGGAGTCACAGCGTTCCGAACGGCGGCCTCGGCACGCAACTCCGCGCCCCGGACGCGCACATCGCTGCGTTGGCATCGCTTGAAAGACGCCCAGTCTGCCCGCGCGACGCCGCCTTGCGCTCACGCACCCGGAACGCGATTCACGCACCGCTGCCCCCGTTCGGAACGCTCGTCTCCGTCCGGGTCGGCGCTGTCGCGGCACCCGCCGCGACCGCCTCCTTGATCGCGGACGCCGTACGCGGTCCGATACCGGGTACGGCGGCGATCTCGTCGACCTCCGCCTCGCGCAGCTTCTTCAGCGACCCGAAGTGCCGCAGCAACGTCTTGCGGCGTACCTCCCCCAGCCCGGGGACGTCGTCGAGCACGCTCTCCACCATCGACTTCGAGCGCCGCCCGCGGTGGTGGGCGATCGCGAACCGGTGCGCCTCGTCGCGGACCCGCTGCAGGAGGTAGAGGCCCTCGGACGACCGCCGCAGGATGACCGGGTCGGCCTCGCCGGGCAACCACACCTCCTCCAGCCGCTTCGCCAGCCCGCAGACAGGGATGTCGTCGATGCCGAGCTCGTCGAGCGCGCGCTGGGCGGCGGCCACCTGGGGTGCGCCGCCGTCGACCACGACCAGCCCGGGCGCATAGGCGAACTTCCGCGGCCGGCCGGTGTCGGGGTCGACGAGCATCGGACCGTCCTCGCCCATCCGCTCCTCCGACCTGCGCCTGCTCGTCGAGCAGGCGCCGGAAGCGGCGGGTGATCACCTCGTGCATCGCGGCGACGTCGTCGGAGCCCTCCTGGTCACGGATGACGAACCGGCGGTACTCCCCCTTGCGCGCCAGCCCGTCCTCGAACACCACCATCGACGCCACGATCTCGGTGCCCTGGATGTGCGACACGTCGTAGCACTCGATCCGCAGCGGCGCCTCGTCGAGCCCGAGCCCGTCGGCGATCTCGGCGAGCGCCTGGTTGCGGGTGGTCAGGTCGCTGGCCCGCTTGGTCTTGTGCAGGGCGAGCGACTCCTTCGCGTTGCGCGCGACGTTCTCCTGCAGCGACTTCTTGTCGCCACGTCGAGGCACCCGGATCGCGACCTTCGACCCCTTCAGGTCGCCGAGCAGCTGCTCGAAGGTCGCCGTGTCGGGCGGCAGCTCCGGGACCAGGATCTCCTTCGGCACGGCCTCGGGCTCCCCGGCGTAGAGCTGGAGCAGGAACGTCTCCACCAGCTCGGACGTGCCGGCGTCGTCGGTGCGGTCGGCGACCCAGCCCCGCTGGCCGCGCACCCGGCCTCCCCGCACGTAGAAGACCTGGACGGCGACCTCCAGCGGGTCCTCCGCCAACGCGATCACGTCGGCGTCGGCACCGTCGCCGAGCACCACCGCCTGCTTCTCGAGCGCCTTCTGCATCGCACCGAGGTCGTCGCGGAGCCGGGCCGCCCGCTCGTAGTCCTCCGCCTCGCTCGCGGCGTACATCTCCTGCTCGATGCGCTTGATGAACGGCTTGGTGCGGCCCGCCATGAACTCGCAGAAGTCGTCGACGATCGCGCGGTGCTCGTCGGCGGAGACGTTGCCGACGCACGGCGCCGCGCACTTGTCGATGTAGCCGAGCAGGCACGGCCGCCCGATCTGCTGCGAGCGCTTGAAGACACCGTTGCTGCACGATCGCATCGGGAAGACACGGAGCAGGATGTCGACGGTCTCGCGGATCGCCCAGGCATGGCTGTACGGCCCGAAGTAGCGGGTGCCCTTGCGCTTCGCGCCCCGCCCCACCATCACCCGCGGGAACTCGTCGCCCACCGTGACCGCGAGCCAGGGGTAGGACTTGTCGTCGCGGTACTTCACGTTGAAGCGCGGGTCGAACTCCTTGATCCAGGAGTACTCCAGCTGCAGCGCCTCGACCTCGGTCTTGACGACCGTCCACTCGACGGAGGCGGCGGTCGACACCATGGTCGCGGTGCGCTGGTGCAGGTTGCCGACGTCCTGGAAGTACGACGACAGCCGGGCCCTGAGGTTCTTGGCCTTGCCGACGTAGATCACCCGTCGCTGCTTGTCGCGGAAGCGATAGACCCCGGGCTCCGTGGGGATCTCGCCCGGCTTCGGGCGGTAGCTCTGCGACACGCCTCCACCCTACGGACCCGCGCCGACCAACGGACCCGGGCAAGGTGATCGGCAGACGCGCGCGCCAAGGTCGTCGACGATTTCGGTCGCTCGGGAGACACTGCAGCCATGGGTTGTCGCGACGACTACGGCTATCCGCTGACCACGAGCCCCGTGGCCGCGGAGGCGTACGTCGCCGGCGTCCGCGACCTGCTCCGGCTCCGCCGCGATGCCCACGTGCGGATCGCGTCCGCGCTCGCCCACGACCCCACCTTCGCCCTCGCGCACGCGGACCTGGCGCTGCTCGGGCACGAGATGTGCGTCGACGTCGACATCGCGTCCCGGCTCGACGACGCCCGCCGGCTCGCCGGCCGGGCGAGCGAGCGAGAGCGCAGCCACGTCCACGCCGTCGACCGGCACCTCCAGGGCGATCACCGCCCGTTGCTCGCGCACCTGACCGCCTACCCGCGCGACGCGGTGCTGCTGTCCGTGGCCATGCCCACGATCTCCTTCGCCGGCGTGACCGAGGTGCCTGCGGAGGCCTGGGCGATCGTCGAGAGCGCAGCGCCGTCGTACGGCGACGACCCGTGGTTCCTCGGCCTGCTCGCGTTCGTCCGCCAGGAGCAGCGGCACTACGACGACGCGATGAACCTGTCGTGCACGGCGCTGGCCGCGGACCCGACGGCAGGGCATGCCGCCCACGCGCGGGCCCACGCCCACTACGAGACCGGCGACCATCACGCGGGGTTGGCCTGGATGGACGCCTGGGTGTCCGGCGAAGGAGCACAGACCGAGAGCCTGACCCACTTCTCGTGGCACGCCGCGCTGCACGAGCTGTCGCTGGGCGACCTCGACGCCGTACGCAAGCGCTACACCGAGCAGCTCCAGCCCCGGCACGCCGTCGGCTGCCGGGCGCTGGTCGACACCGGCTCGATGCTCTACCGCTGGGCGCTGACGCCGGACGCCGAGGACGTCCCCGGTCTCGAGGAGGTCGCCCGGGTGACCGGGCGGGGCGGGCTCGAGGCGCCGGCCACCGCCTTCCTCGGCATGCATGCTGCCGTCACCCTGCTCGCGCTCCAGGACCTCGACGGCCTCCGCCGGTTGGCGACACGCTGCGCGAGCCACCCGCACGCCGCGCAGCGGGAGGTGGTCGCTCCGCTGGCCGACGCCCTGTGGGTGCTCGGCTCGGGTCGGGCCTCGGAGGCAGCGGACCGGCTCGCGGCGCTCGCCCCGCAGTGCTGGCGGTTCGGCGGCTCCGATGCGCAGCGCGAGATCGTCGAGGAGACCCGGATCGCGGCCCTGCTGCGCGCGGAGAGGTACGACGACGCGCGGGTGCTGCTCGACAGCCGGCTCGACCGGCGTCCCTCACCCCGGGACGATCGCTGGCGTCAGGTCGCGGTCGCGGCTCGCTAGGCCTTCAGTATCTTGTCGCCCTTGACCGTGATCTCGACGGCGGCCAGCGCGGACGGGGCGGGGCCGAGGGTCACGTCGCCGGTCGCGGCGTCGTACTCACTGCCGTGGTTCGAGCAGTGGATGACGCCGTCCTCGACCGAGGTCACGAGCAGCTGCTGATGGGTGCAGACGGCGGTGTAGGCCTTGAACTTGCCCTCCGTCGGCTGCGTGACCACGACCTGCTTGTCGGTGAGCACGATCCCGCCCCCGACAGGCACCTCGGCCGTGGTCGTCAGCGCGGCACCCGACTCGACCGCGTCTTCGCCGTCGCCACCTTCGTCAGAGGCGCAGCCCGCGAGCGCGGCCGCCACGCCGAGCGCGCCCAGCCCGTGGAAGACGATCCGCCGGTTCGCCCGCACCTCACCGAGGCGTCATCGGTCATGCGGGTCATGCGAGCGTGATCTGGTTGCCGTCGACCGTGAAGTCGACCGCGGCCAGCGGAGCGGGAGCCGGCCCACCCACCACCGAACCGTCCTCGAGCGCGTACTGACTGCCGTGGCACGGACAGTTGATGGTGCCGTCGGAGACGGCCGTCACCAGACACTGCGCGTGGGTGCAGACCGCCGTGAACGCGCGGAACTCGCCCTCTGTCGGTTGGGTGATGACGACCTGTTCGTCGCTCATCACAAGGCCACCACCGACCGGCACGTCCGCGGTCGGGATCCCGTCACCGGGCGGCTCCGACGCCGACGACTCGGTCTGCGTCGGTTTGTCCGACTTCCGGGTCGCCTCTGACGAGGACGCGGTCGCCGACGAGGTCGGGTCTCCGGCCGTCGACTCACCACCCCCGTCGTCGCCGCAGGCCGCCAGCAGGGGCAGCCCGAGTCCTGCGGTCGCTGCCCCACTGAGGGCACGACGCCTGCTGATCGTTGATCTTTCTACGGTCATGTCTGGGTCAACGTAGTAGACGACCGTCTGGTTCAGACCGGCTCCGATTCACAGGCAACGCTCAGCGTCGGGCGGTGCTCCTGGCCTTCGTCGTGCGGGCGGCCGATGCGGCCGCGGCCCGCTTGCGCTTCGGCTGGGTGGCCGCGCGACCATCGAGGAGCGGTGCGAGGAACTCGCCCGTGAAGCTGCCCGGCGTTGCCGCGATCTGCTCGGGTGTGCCCTCGGCGACCACGGTGCCGCCGCGCGACCCGCCCTCGGGCCCCATGTCGACGATCCAGTCGGCGGTCTTGATGACGTCCAGGTTGTGCTCGATCACGAGCACGGTGTTGCCCTTGTCGACCAGCGACGACAGCACGCCGAGCAGCTTGCGGATGTCCTCGAAGTGCAGACCCGTCGTCGGCTCGTCGAGGACGTAGACGGTGCGACCGGTGGACCGCTTCTGGAGCTCGGTGGACAGCTTGACCCGCTGCGCCTCGCCGCCGGACAGGGTGGTCGCCGGCTGGCCGAGCCGCACGTAGCCGAGGCCGACCTCGACCAGGGTCTTCATGTGCCGAGCGATCGCCGGGACCGCGCCGAAGAACTCCAGCGCCTCCTCGATCGGCATGTCGAGGACCTCGGCGATGGTCTTGCCCTTGTAGTGGACCTCGAGCGTCTCGCGGTTGTAGCGGGCGCCGTGGCAGACCTCGCACGGGACGTAGACGTCCGGGAGGAAGTTCATCTCGATCTTGATCGTGCCGTCGCCTGCGCACGCCTCGCAGCGCCCACCCTTGACGTTGAACGAGAACCGGCCCTGCTGGTAGCCGCGGATCTTGGCCTCGGGAGTGGAGGCGAACAGCTTGCGGATGTGGTCGAAGACCCCGGTGTAGGTCGCCGGGTTGGACCGCGGGGTCCGGCCGATCGGCCCCTGGTCGACGTGGATGACCTTGTCGACGTTGTCGATGCCGGTGATCTTCTGGTGCCGGCCAGGGATCGTCCGCGCGCGGTGGAGCTCCTTGGCGAGCGAGGTGTAGAGGATGTCGTTGACCAACGTCGACTTGCCGGAGCCGGAGACGCCGGTGATCGCGACGAACATCCCGAGCGGGAAGGTCACGTCGAGGTTCTTGAGGTTGTGCTCGCGGGCGTCGTGGATCTTGAGCTCGCGGCCGACGGTGCGCGGGCGGCGGATGGCGGGCACCGGGATCTCGCGACGACCGGAGAGGTACTCCCCCGTCATCGAGTCGGGGTGCTCCAGCAGCCCCTTGACCGAGCCGGAGTGGACGACCTGGCCGCCGTGCTCACCGGCACCCGGGCCGATGTCGACCACCCAGTCGGCGACCCGGATGGTCTCCTCGTCGTGCTCGACGACGATCAGGGTGTTGCCGAGGTCCTTGAGCCGGAGCAGGGTCTCGATCAGCTTCTTGTTGTCGCGCTGGTGCAGGCCGATGGACGGCTCGTCGAGGACGTAGAGGACGCCGACCAGGCCGGCGCCGATCTGGGTGGCGAGCCGGATCCGCTGCGCCTCGCCGCCGGACAGCGAGCCGGACGGCCGGTCGAGGCTCAGGTAGTCGAGGCCCACGTCGAGCAGGAACTGAAGCCGCTCCTGGATCTCCTTGAGGACCCGTTCGCCGATCTGCCGCTCACGGGCCGACAGGTCGAGGTTGCGGAGGTGCTCGGCCGCCTCGTTGATCGGCAGCGAGCAGACCTGCGGCGATGTTCTTGCCGCCCGCCCCTCCATTGGACGCAGTCTTGGGCCCGAGGGTGACCGACATCGACACCGGCTTGAGGCGCGATCCCTCGCAGACCGGGCACGGCACCTCGCGCATGAAGCCCTCGAACCGCTCGCGACTCACGTCGCTCTCGGCCTCGCGGTGGCGCCGCTCGACGTAGGACCGGACGCCCTCGAAGTCGGCGTAGTAGGACCGCTCGCGGCCGTAACGGTTCTTGGTGACGACGTGGACCTTGGTCGGGTGGCCGTCGAGGACCGCCTTCTGGGCCTTCGCCGGGAGCCGCTCCCAGGGCGTGTCCATGTCGAAGCCCAGCTCCTCGCCGAGCGCCTGGACCAGCTTGCCGAAGTAGTCGGCCACGTGGGCGTGGCTCCACGGCTGGAGCGCGCCCTCCGCCAGGGTCGCGCTCGGGTCGGGGACGACCAGCTCGGGGTCGACCTCCATCCGGGTGCCGAGACCGGTGCAGGAGGGACAGGCACCGAACGGCGAGTTGAACGAGAACGACCTCGGCTCGAGCTCGTCGGTGTCGATCGCGTGCTCGTTGGGGCACGCCATCTTCTCGCTGAACCGCATCTCGCGGCCCGGGTCCTTCTCGGGCAGGTCGACGAAGTCGAGGACGACCAGCCCGCTGGCCAGGTTGAGCGCGGTCTCGACCGAGTCGGTGAGCCGGCGCTTGGCCGACGCCTTGACCGCGAGCCGGTCGACGACGACCTCGATGCTGTGCTTGATCTTCTTGTCGAGCTTGGGTGGGCTGTCGAGGTTGTGGATCGTGCCGTCGACGCGCGCACGGCTGAAGCCCTGCGTCTGCAGCTGCCGCAGCAGGTCGACGAACTCCCCCTTGCGACCGCGGACCACCGGCGCCAGCACCTGGAACCTGCGACCCTCCTCGAGCGTGAGGACCCGGTCGACGATCTGCTGCGGCGTCTGCCGCTCGATCGGGGCGCCGCAGGTCGGGCAGTGGGGCCGCCCGGCGCGGGCGTAGAGCAGGCGGAGGTAGTCGTAGACCTCGGTGATCGTGCCGACGGTCGACCGCGGGTTCTTGGACGTGGACTTCTGGTCGATCGAGACGGCCGGCGACAGGCCCTCGATGAAGTCGACGTCGGGCTTGTCCATCTGGCCCAGGAACTGACGCGCGTAGGCCGACAGCGACTCGACGTAGCGTCGCTGGCCCTCGGCGAAGATGGTGTCGAACGCCAGGCTCGACTTCCCCGAGCCCGACAGCCCGGTGAAGACGATGAGGGAGTCGCGGGGCAGGTCGAGCGACACGTCCTTGAGGTTGTGCTCGCGCGCACCGCGGATGATGAGCTGGTCCGCCACTAACGTTCCGTTCGTTTCATTCTGGTGGTCGAGCCTGTCGAGACCCTTTCGAACAAGTGTTCGCCATAGTACGACGTGCAGGCAACTCCGCCACGCCGCAATCGACGACATCGGCACGATCTCACGCGCCACCGACAACCGCAGTTTCCGGAGGGATGATGACACCGTGACCGACCAGATCTCAGCCGCGACGGAGCGGCTCCTGACGACCGTGGACGAGCTCGCCGACGACGACTGGGCAGCGCCCAGCGTGTGCGTCGGCTGGTCGCGGGCGCACGTCGTCGCGCACCTCGCGCTCAACGCAGAAGGGCTCGGCGGCGCCGTACGCGGTCTGCTCGACGGCCGGCCGACGCCGATGTACAGCTCGAACGAGGACCGCGACGCCGACATCGCCGAGCTCGCGGCGGCGCCGCCCGCCGCGATCCGGGAGCGGCTGCGCAGCGCGGCCGCCTTCTTCGCCGATGCCGTCGGCGGGCTGGGCTCGCTCCCGGACGGCGCCACCTTCGACCGCACCCCCGGCGGGATCGTCATGCCCGCCCGCGCCGTCCCGACCCTGCGCCTGCGCGAGGTGGAGATCCACCACGCCGACCTGGACGCCGGCTACGGACACGCCGACTGGCCGTCCGAGACCGTCGTCGCCTTCCTCGACCTCGACGCAGGGAGGTACGACGGCGCCGGGTTCGTCGCGCACGCCACCGACCTCGACCGCGACTGGACGTTCGGCTCGCCCGACGCCGACGCTCCCGTGGTGTCGGGACCCGCCTCGGCGCTGGCCTGGTGGGTCACCGGCCGCGACCCTGGCGCCGTACTGTCGAGCTCGACCGGCACACTGCCGACCATGGAGGGACGATGACCTACACCGGAGCCGTCACACCCGGCGGCGCACCCGACGTCCGCGAGCTGTCGCACCTGACCATCACGAAGGTCGCGGTCGACGAGCAGATGTCCAACAACGCCTACCTGCTGCGTTGCTCGGAGACGGGCGACCAGGTGCTGATCGACGCTGCGGCCGAGTCGCCGACCTTGCTGCCGCTGGTGGGCGACCCCGGGTTGGCGGCGGTGGTCACGACCCACCAGCACTGGGACCACCACCGCGCGCTGGCCGACGTGGTCGCCGCGACGGATGCGGAGGTCGTCGCCGGCGAGCCGGACGCCGACGCCATCACCGAGCAGACCGGGGTCGACGTGAGCCGCCGGGTCGGTGACGGAGACACGGTCGCGGTCGGGTCGTGCGAGCTGGAGGTCATCCGGATCACCGGCCACACGCCCGGCTCGATCTGCCTGCTCTACCGCGACCCGGACGGCCACCCGCACCTGTTCACCGGAGACTCGTTGTTCCCCGGCGGCGTCGGCAACACCTTCGGCGACAGCGACGCCTTCGCGACCCTCATCGACGACGTCGAGGCCAAGCTCTTCGGCACGCTCCCCGACGACACCTGGTTCTACCCCGGCCACGGCAACGACTCGACCCTGGGCGCCGAGCGTCCTCACCTGCCGAGTGGCGCGAGCGCGGCTGGTAGACGCTCAGGCGGTCAGCGCCTCAGCGGACGCCTCGTCCTTCACCGCGGCACGCTCGGCCTTCTCGCGGTGCCATGCCTTCCGAGCGACGGCACCGGTGATGGCGACGGCGCCGAGGATGAGCGCGGCGTCCGCCCAGCCCGGGATCCCACCCAGCGCGGTGACGATGGTGACTCCGTTGACGATGACCACCAGGCCGCCGACCATCGTGCCCATCGGGGCGTGCGGGAGGCGACCGGCGAGGCGCGCGGCGATCGGCGCCATGATCACGCCACCGATGACCAGCCCGATCACGGGCAGCCACGGGATGCCGTGCTGAGCGGCTCCGGTCAGGAACCCGAAGGACACCGAGACCGCGACCAGGAACTCGGCGGCGTTGACCGTGCCGACCACCTTGCGCGGCTCGTGGCTCGTGACCGTCATCAAGGACGGTGTCGCGACGGGGCCCCAGCCACCGCCGCCGGTGGCGTCGACGAAGCCGCCGAGCAGGCCGATCGGTGCCAGCCAACGAGCGGTGTGGCCGTTCTTCGGCGTCGGGATCAGCCGGAGGCCGAGCCCGAACCTCGCGAAGATGACGAGGCCGAAGAAGATCAGCAGGCCCGCCATCCACCCCTTGGCCGCCTCGAGGCTGATGTTGGTCAGTACGACCGCGCCGAGGAAGCCGCCGATGACACCCGGGATGGCGATGCGCAGCAGGATCGCCTTGTCGATGTTGCCCTCACGCCAGTGCGCGAGGCCACTGATCAGGGTCGTCGGGAGCTTGGCCGCGTGCGTCGCGGCGCTCGCCGTGACCGGCGCGACGCCCATGAAGAGCAGCACCGACGCCGACGTGACGCCGAACCCCATGCCGAGCGTGCCGTCGACGAGCTGGGCCATACCGCCGGCGAGGGCGAAGACAAGAACAATCCACACAGTGACCTACCTCGGTAAAGTCTATCAACGTGGTAAGGATAGCAGATCACTGGACTTTGGCGAGATCCGCGGACAATGGCGCCTCGCAGCGACGCTTCGTCGTAAAAAGACGAACGGCCCTACCCGAAGGTAGGGCCGTTCGCGACGTACGTCGCTCAGATGGCGCGGACGTTCTCGGCCTGGAGGCCCTTGGGTCCGCGGGTCACGTCGAACTCGACCTTCTGGTCCTCAGCGAGCGTCTTGAAGCCGGTGCCGGCGATGCCCGTGTGGTGCACGAAGACGTCGCTGTCACCGCCGTCCTGCGCGATGAAGCCGAAGCCCTTGGTCTCGTTGAACCACTTGACGGTTCCGGTTGCCATTCGTTTTCCTCCTTGATGGTTACTGCTGTCGAGACGCGCAGACGATGGTGCCTGCCGCGCGGATGAACACACCTGCACCGCAACCTCGACGGCAGCCCGAACGACAGGCCGCAAGGAATTCATGTAGATGAACCGACGCCCCAACAGTCCGGGCGCCGGGGGAGCTCATGCGTGACGAGCCCCTTCAACTGAGACCACGGTATCAGCGTCCGCCGTGCAACCCCTCTTCCTGGCGATGAAGCACCTGCGCGATACTCGCTACACCGTGTACCGCAGATCGGTCGAGGTCCCTTGACCGCGTCATCCGCGGGCCGAGAGAATCCGAGCGAACGGAGTGGCTCATGAGCACGCTGTCCGGGGTCAACCCGATGATCTCGATCGAGTCGATCGCCTCCATGAACGCGACCCGGCTCACGGCCCGGCTGAGCTAGCGACTAGCTGTAGGTGATCCGCACGTTGTCGGTCGCCGGGAGCGACTGGCAGCCGAGTCGGATGCCGTCGGCGAGGTCCTCCTCGTCGAGCACGTCGTTGTGGAGCATCCGGACCTCCCCCTCGAGCAGCCGGATGGCGCACGCCGAGCACTCCCCCTCGCGGCAGGAGTACGGCGCCTTCACGCCCTTGCTCTCGAGGTACTCGAGCAGCTTGACCTTCGGGTCCCAGTCGTCGAACGTCGTGGTCGGCCCCGTCGAGCTCGACCTCGAGCTTGACCGGTCCGGCCGGGCCGGGGCTCTCGGCTGCAGACGCGTCGTCGCCGGCATCGGCGTCGTCGGACTCGGCGTCCGCGATCTCGCGCTCGGCCTCCTGCATCTCCTCGATGTCGCCGAACGGGTTGCCGCCGAGGGAGACGAACTTCTCCTGGTGGCGCCGCTCGCGGGGAACTCGAGCTCCCGCAGCACGGCGCGACCATCTTCATGTACGGCGCCGGGCCGCACACGAAGGCGTCGTACCGCGAGGTACGGCTCGACGAACGCCTTGCATCTGCTCCGGGTGGGCAGGCCCTGGACGGACTCGAGCCAGTGGATGACCTGCAGCCGGTCGGGGTTCTCGGCCGCGAGGCGCGGTGAGCTCCTCGGCGAAGATCACCGACGTCTCGTCACGGTTGGCGTAGAAGACGCACGATCTTGCCGCTGCCCTCGGACAGCGCGGTGCGGGTGATCGACATGATCGGCGTGATGCCGCTGCCGCCGGCGAAGAGCAGCAGGTCCGCGTCGAGTGACGACGGGGTGAAGATGCCGGACGGCGGGAGCACCCGGAGGGTGTCGCCGACGCGCGAGGTTGTCGCAGATCCAGTTCGAGGCGTAGCCGTCGACGGTGCGCTTGACGGTGACCGTCAGCGGTCCGCCGTCGTGCGGGCTGCTGGAGAGCGAGTAGCAGCGCGCCGCGATGCCGGTCTGGTCGCTCGGCACGGCCACGGTCAGGAACTGGCCGGGCTTGTAGACGAACTCCTCCTCGGCGCATCGCCGGCACCTCGAAGCTGATCGAATGCGCGTCAGCGGTCTCCTCGACCACGTCGACGACCTCGAGCAGGAAGGACTCGATATCCACTGCGTCGAGGCTCGGCCTGGCGCTGCTCAGTAGCCGTCTTCGGCGCCGACGGGGATCTGACCATCCCGTACGGCCGCATCAATGCTAGCCAGCAGGCGGGGCACCCCCGGCGACCGTCCCGACCTGCCGGTATCTCCGTCGCATCCGCGCCAGCACCGGGCACGCCGCGACCGCCTCGGCATTCCACTGGATCGAGGTGTGGTGCTCGCTGTTCTTCTTCACCGCGACCGTTGCCAGGCAGTCGAGGCAGGCGACCTCGGCGAGGCGGGCCTGGGTGTAGAGCCGCTGGTCCTCGAGGGTGTCGGCGCTGGTCGGGACGAAGGAGGCCATACAGTGCACTCACGGCTGGCTCGGCGGCGCCCTCCTCGGCGCGCTTCGCGCAGGTTCTCGGCGACCTCGGCCTGCCAGTACTCGTTGGCCTTCGTCGTGTCGACCTCGAACTCGAACCGGTCGGTCATCTCGGGCTTGACGTCGGCGACGTCGACGTAGAACTGCTCGTACCACCGGCGCAGCTGGTAGACGGGGCCGTCCTCCTCGCACAGCAGCGGGTTCTGCACCGGCACCTTGTTCTGCCAGATGTGCACGTCCTGGAGGAAGCCGCTGCCGAACATCTCGCGCGTACTTCTTGCGCGATGTAGCTGGCGGTCTTGTCGTCCATGCCCTCGGGCTTCTTCACGCGTGATGCCGTACTGCAGGGTGAACGAGCTCGGCCCGGTCGGGATGTGGCAGTTGATCAGGATGACCTCGGTCTCGAAGCCCTTGTAGTCGATGTCGAGCCAATTGATCATGTACGCCGGTCCGTAGTAGGTCGCCTCGGACTTGAGGAAGAGCTCGGCGTCGCCGTAGCCCCCCGCCTTGTCGGGCCGCCCCTTCGACTCCATGAACTGGGTGGCCGGGGTGCCCTCGAAGACGTTGCGGAAGCTCGTCGGGAACGAGAAGTGCACGTAGTAGAAGTGCGCCATGTCGACGACGTTGTCGATGAGCTCGCGACAGTGCGACCCCTCGATCGTGACGACCTCCCAGCTCCACGTGGTGTAGGACTCGCCCTCGGTGCCCGACACCCGGCAGCTCCGGCGGCAGGATGCGTGGTCCGCGGCGCCATCCCTCGGGGTCGTGCCACACCAGCAGCTGGCCGTTGCGGATGGCGGTCTCGTAGCGGTGGGTGCGAGCGCGCAGCGGGACGCGCCGGGCGTAGGGGATCTCCTTGCACTTGCCGTCGCCGCCCCAGCGCCAGTCGTGGAAGGGGCAGGCGATCTCGTCGCCCTTGACCTGCCCTGGGTGAGGTCGCCGCCCATGTGCCGGCAGTAGCCGTCGAGGGCGTTGAGCTCGCCCTGGCTGTCCTGCCAGACAACGAGCTTGGTGCCGAACGCCGTCGATGGCGTGCGGCTTGCCGTCGGCGAACGTCGAGGCCAGCCCGAGGCAGTGCCAACCGCGCGCGAAGCGGATCGGGCCGTGCCGTGGTCGAGACTGCGCACATCCGGCCTGGGGGTGTCACTCATGTAGAACACGTTACAGTTTTGCGCGGTAGTCTGACAACGAACACCGCGTCGTCAGCGTTGACCGCTCACGCAGGAGGCCTCGTGCACGTCGAGTTGGACCCGCAGCAGATCGCCCTGCGCGAGGAGCTGCGGCAGTACTTCGCCGACCTGGTGACCCCCGAGATCCAGGCGGGTCTCTCGTCCGCGACCGGCGAGTTCGGCGAGGCGGGCGTCTACAAGGACGTCATCCGCCAGATCGGCACCGACGGCTGGCTCGGCATCGGCTGGCCGAAGGAGTACGGCGGCCAGGACCGCTCGATGATCGAGCAGCTGATCTTCACCGACGTGGCCGCCGTCGCCGGCGTACCGATCCCCTACCTGACGCTCAACACCGTCGGGCCGACGATCATGCGCTACGGCACCGACGAGCAGAAGGAGTACTTCCTCCCCAAGATCCTGGCCGGCGACCTGCACTTCTCGATCGGCTACTCCGAGCCGGGCTCGGGCACCGACCTCGCGTCGCTGCAGACCAAGGCGGTGCTCGACGAGGCGCCGGCGAGTGGGTGATCAACGGCCAGAAGATGTGGACGTCGCTGATCCAGTACGCCGACTGGATCTGGCTCGCCTGCCGCACCGACCCCGACCAGCCTCGGCACAAGGGGCTGTCGATGATCCTGGTGCCGGCCGACGCCCCCGGCGTCACCTACACGCCGGTCCACACCGTCGCCGGCGTGGGCACCAGGGCGACCTACTACGAGGACGTCCGCGTGCCGGCGACAACCTGATCGGCGAGCTCAACGGCGGCTGGGCGCTGATGACCAACCAGCTCAACCACGAGCGGGTCGCGCTCACCTCGGCCGCGCCGTTGATCCACTCGCTGCAAGCTGGTGCGCGACTGGGCGACAGCAGACCAAGAACCCCGACGGCCAGCGGGTGATCGACACCGAGTGGGTGCAGATCGCGCTCGGCCGCGCGCACGCCCGCGTCGAGGCGCTCACCCTGCATCAACTGGAAGCTCGCCGCCGACGCCGACGACGACGTCGACGCTCTCCCCCGCCGAGGCGTCGGCGATCAAGGTCTACGGCTCGGAGCTCGCCACCGAGGTCTACCGCACGCCTGATGGAGATCGTCGGCCCGCACGCCGGCGTCACCGCGCGACTCCCCCGGCGCCGCGCTCGCCGGCCGGCTCGAGCGCTTCTACCGCTCGTCGCTGGTGATGACCTTCGGCGGCGGCACCAACGAGATCCAGCGCGACATCATCGGCTACGTCGGGCCTCGGCCTGCCCGCCGCGAAGAGGTAGGACCCGACATGGACTTCTTCTTCACCCCTGAGCAGGACGAAGCCGCGGCCCTGGCGGCCGAGATCCTCGCCGACAAGGCGACCATCGAGCGGATGAAGGCGGTCGAGGCCGCCGGCGACCGCTTCGACCCCGAGCTCTGGCCGACCGCTCGGCGACGCTCTTCGCACTCCCGAGGTCCGACGGCGGCTCGACCTGATCGAGCTCGCGCGGGTGCTGGTCGAGGTGGGCCGCAAGGTCGCGCCCGTGCCGCTCGCCAGCCACGGCGCCTGCGTCGCGTTCCTGGGCGGCCCGGGGCCGCCGCTGCCGGCGCCGCGGGTCTACGCCGCGGCGGTCGCCGAGGAGCGGGACCACCTCCCGTCCGCGCCGACCGTGGTCGCCGACGACGAGGCACCCTCAACGGCACGAAGACGCTGGTCCGCGCCGGCATGGTCGCGGACGCGCTCCTGGTGACCGCGACCGGGCCGGACGGCGTCGGCGTCTACCTGGTCGACCCCGCCGACGCCGGAATCGACCGCCAGGCCCAGCGCACCAGCGACGGCGACCGGGCGGCGCTCATCGACCTCGACCGACGCACCGGCCGAGCTCCTCGGCACCGACGCGGGCCGGCTCCACGAGCTGCTCACCGTGTGCGCCGCGGCCGAGCAGCTCGGCGTCACCGAGGGCGCGCTGGCGCTGACCGCGTCGTACGCCAAGACCCGCGAGCAGTTCGGACGCCCGATCGGCACCTTCCAGGCCGTCTCGCAGCGTCTCGCCGACGGTTTCATCGACGTCCTCGCCCAGCGGCTGACCCTCTGGCAGGCGGTCTGGCGGCTCCAGGAAGGCCTGCCGGCGAGCACCGAGGTCGCCGTCGCGAAGCTGTGGGCAGCCGACGCCGGTCACCGGCTCGCCCACACGACCGTCCACGTGCACGGCGGTGTCGGCATCGACCTCGACGGCGAGGCCCACCGCTACTTCACGACGGCCAAGCGCTTCGAGTTCCTCTTCGGTGGCGCCACCGACCAGGCGCTGACGGTCGGCCGGGCGCTGGCTTCCCACACCTGATAACGACGGTGTCTGTTCCACTCCCGATATCGGCGTAACCGTTGTAAACAGGACATATCCGTTCCGGGCAGGCTCCAGATTTCTACTGCCCCGACGGTCGCTCGCTCGGGCCGGCGCATCCGATCCCGTCCACTCGCTAACAAATTGGGGGATGGCCCCATGGCCATCACGACCACTCGCGCGCGCGCTGCGCACTCTCTCACCGGCGCGCTCTCCGCCGGACTCCTCGCCCTGACCCTTGGCGTCCAGGGCTCGGCGCACGCGTCCGTGTCGCCGACGCCGACCAAGACGGCCGGTCTCTCCGGCATCGCGGTCTACGACCTCACCGTGCTCGACAGCGGGCGGGTCATCCTGGTCGGCAACTACACCAAGATCGGCGCCCTGGTGCGGACCGACGTCGGCGCGCTCCTGCCGACCGGCAAGCCGGACCCCGGCTTCGAGGCCTCCACGAACGGCGACGTGCGAGCGGTCGCGGCGTCCGAGGACGGCTCCCGGATCTTCATCGGCGGCACCTTCACCGAGGTCAACGGCGAGCCCCGGCAGAACCTCGCCGCGATCGACGCCGTGACCGGAGCACTGGTCCCGGACTGGCAAGCGGACACGACGGGCACCGTCCCGATGGTGAAGTCGCTCGCCGTGCACGACGACCGGCTCTACGTCGCGGGCAAGTTCACCGGCATCGACGGCACCGCCAAGCAGAAGCTCGCCGCGCTCAACGTCACCACCGGCAACCTGGTGACCTGGAACACGGGGATCAACGGCAACGTCAACGAGGTCCGGGTCTCACCCGATGGCGCGACCGTGTGGGTGGGCGGCTCCTTCACCAGGATCAAGGGGGTCGATCGGCGCTACTTCGCCGCCATCGACGCCGTCTCGGGACTTGCGACCTCGTTCGACCGAGGCGCGGACGGTGGCTACGTCATCACTGTCGCGGTCAGTGGTGACGGAAGCACGGTCTACGCCAGCACGGAGAACAACACCATCTTCGCCTACGAACCGTGCCGTGTCCAACGACCCGCTCTGGACCAGGAAGCTGGGTGGCAACACCCACGCGATCGCGATCTCGCCGACCGAGATCTACGTCGGCGGGCACTTCGGCGGCACGATCCCGTTCCTGACCAGCCTCGACCCCTCCACGGGTGTCCCGACGGGCTGGGACCCGAAAGCCACCGGTATCAAGAGCGGGACCTGGTCCCTGGTCATCCACGGCAACAACTTGCACGCCGGCGGGCAGTTCACCCACTTCGACGGGGTGCAGCAGCGGCTCTACGCGCAGTTCGCGGGAACGCCGACCCCGTGACGTCAGCGGGTGGGCTGCCTGCGCGGCGGAGCCCAGCCGCTACCGCCCACCCGCTCCGGCCCACCCGCTACCGGCCCAGCAGCCTGCCGACCCCGTTGGTGAGGCGGACGGCGTAGAAGCCGGTGTGGACGTCGGTGTACCAGACCTACCTGCGCTCGAGGTCCAGGCCCGTGACCAGCACGCGCCGCCAGCCGTACTTCCGTCCGCGACCTGCCCCATGCACGGCGTCAGGCAAGCAGACGTGCCGACGTCGTCCAGTGTCGCGTCCGTTCGTCTCGCCTAGGGACCGAGCAGCGCCCGGCGGCGTCGCGCAGGCGTACGACGTACAGCCGCTCGATGCGTCTGTACCAGACCGAGCCGTTGGCGACGTCCCACGCGGGTTGGGACAGCGCGTTGCTGCCGTTCGTCCGGCTTGTTGAAGTAGCCACCTCCCGCGGGTGCTCGAGGTCGCTGATGTCGAACACGCCGCAGTCCCGAGGCGATCATCGAGCACGCCACGATACGGTGTTGTCGCGGTCGGCACCGAGCAGTAGTGGGCTGGTAGCCCCGAGCGGACGCTGGCGCCCGGGTCGTTCACAACAGCTTGTCGCGGTCTCCGGCTGGTGCACCTGGAGCCGCAGCCGGACACGACCTACGGCTGCGTCGGGTCGTCGATGTTGATGATCCGGGCCGCGCCGACGGGTCCCTTCCGTGTCGCCGACGCGAACCCGTCCGCCGAACAGGTCGCTGAACTCGTCGACCTCGAGCAGGTACTCGTGCCGTCCCGGACGAACGGCTCGGCGACCTGCGGGATCGATGCCTGCCGCGCCAATTCAGCTCAACGAGCACTCCCATCTCCGCATTCGGCTTGCGGTCCTGCACCTCGGACACGTCGTAGATCCGCAGGCCGCCGTCCGTCGAGGACGCTGTTCTTGTTCAACGTGCCCATGTTGGCGACGTACATGTGTCCGCCGTCCTCCGAGAACCGCAGGCCGTGGTACACGACCCCGCCCTTGTTGAAGACGATCCGCGGCCGGCGCGGTCGGCCAGATTCGACGGCCGTCAGGTCTGCCCCGCCGCCCCGGCGGACCAGAACGTGCGTCCGTCCGGCGAGAAGCCGCTCTCGTGGCCCAGCAGCGCCGAGGGTGTGGACATCAGCTCGCGGGTCGGCAGTCCGCGCTGATGTCGTAGACGTCGAGGATGCCGGGCGCCGTCGCCAGGTTGCCCATCACCGCGGCCAGCAGACCGCGCCCGGTTACCAGCAACGACTCGTGCGGGCTCAACATCGCCGGTGTCATCAGGTTGGCGGTCTTGCAGCGGCTGCGCCGGTTCTCCATGTCGAGCACGACCACGCCCAGGCCGTGCCGTTCAGCAGTTTCCGACCACGTCCAACGGAACATCCGGTCGGAGTCGTAGTAGGCGCACGCCCGGCCGCTCGTCGTCGACGTATGATGATTCTGGCCGCGCCGTCCGTTGCCGTCAGTGGGCGAACTGCTGGTGTAGCGCCGTCGCCGCGACAGGCTCGCCGGACTCGTTCCACCTCGAGCACCCACCCTAATGCCAGTCTCGGACGAGCAGAGCTCGGCGCACCTCGGGATCGAGGCCTCCTGGCCGAGTCATCTCCTCGACCTCCACGCAGGCGACGATCCGCCGCCATGACTCGGCTCGCAGCGACCGCCGCGACCGCAACCTGACGCCACGCGGGCCGTCGGAGTCCGGACGCACCTCAGATTCCGGCGATCCCGTCGAGCCTCTTGACCGTCGCCTCGAACTCCGCGACCAGGTCGGCCATCACCTCGGCGACCGGGCGCACCTCGTTCATCCGGCCGACGATCTGGCCGACCGGCATCGAGATCACGTCCGGGTCGCCGGAGGCGTTGATCCGGTTGTGCGCGTCGGCGACGAGCAGGTTCTGCAGCGGCATCGGCAGCGGCGTCGGTGCGTCCTCGTCGGCCCAGGCCTCGGTCCACTTGGTCTTGAGCAGCCGGGCCGGCTTGCCGGTGTAGATCCGGGTGCGGACCGTGTCGGAGGACGTCGCCCGCAGGAACGCGGTCTCCCAGCCCTGGTTGCCGGCGAGGTTGCGGTACTCCTCGGTGCCGAGCCAGATCGATCCCGTCCACACGCCCTGGGCGCCCAACGAGAGCGAGGCCGCGATCTGACGGCCGGAACCGATGCCGCCGGCGCCGAGCACCGGCACGTCCGGGCCGACCGCGTCGACGATGTCGGGGGTGAGCACCATCGACGCGATCTCACCGGTGTGACCGCCCGCCTCGTAGCCCTGGGCGACGATGATGTCGACGCCGTTGGCGACGTGGCTCACGCGCATGCTTCGGCGCACCGGCGAGCGCAGCGACCTTGAGCCGTGCGCGTGGCACTGCTCGATCACGTCGTTCGGCGGGGTGCCGAGCGCGTTGGCGATGAGCACCGGCCGGTGCTGCAGCGCGACGTCGACGTGCGAGCGGGCCATCGAGTGCAGCCAGCCGAGGACTCCCTCCCGGCCCTCGCCTTCCGGCAGCGGCGGCACGCCCAGCTTGAGCAGCGTCTCGTCGACCCACTTCTTGTGGTCGTCGGGGATGTACGTCGACAGGTCGGTCGACGTGCCCTCGGTGGGGATCTTCATCGGCATGACGACGTCGACGCCGTACGGCTTGCCGTCGGTGTTGTCGTCCATCCACGTGAGCGCCTTGTCGAGGTCGTCGGCGTCGTTGAAGCGGACGCAGCCGAGGACACCGAGGCCGCCGGCGCGGGAGACCGCGGCCGCGACGTGCTCGGACGGGCGTGAAGGCGAAGATCGGGTACTCGATGCCGAACGCATCGCACAGTGGCGTGCGCATCAGGCGGTCGCTCCGTTGGTCGCGGTCGCACTGGGCGGTCCCGGCGTTCTGGGCGCTCAGCGCCATCTCCTTCGCAGCCGGGTACTGCGCCTTGCCGGTGGCGTTGCGGGGGATCTCGTCCACGAGGGTGAGCACGCGCGGCAGCTTGTAGCCCGACAGGTGCGACCGGAGGAAGGTGCGCAGGTCCTCGAGCTCGACCTTCTGGCCCTCGCGGGGCTGGACGACGGCGGCCACGGTCTGGCCGTACTTCTCGTCGGGCAGCCCCACCACGAGCACGTCGTAGACGGCCGGGTGTCCCTTGATCGCCATCTCGACCTCTTCGGGGTAGACCTTCTCGCCGCCGGTGTTGACGCAGTTCGAGCCGCGGCCGAGGAGCGTGATCCGGTTGCCCTCCTCGAGGCGGGCGAAGTCACCCGGGACGGAGTAGCGCACGCCGTCGATCTCGTAGAACGTCTTGGCCGACTTCTCGGGGTCCTTGTAGTAGCCGACCGGGACGTTGCCCGCCCGGCCGTACGCCCGACCTTGCCGACGTCGGCCACCGGGTCGAGGACGTGGCCCTCGTCGGAGATGACCGCTGTTCGGTCCGATCGACACGACCGGGCCGTCGGTGGACAGCGCACTCGCGTCCTGCATCCCGGTGCCCTGGAAGCCGGTCTCGGACGAGCCGACCGAGTCGGTGAAGATCGCGTTGGGGAACTGGGCCATCCAGCGCTCCTTCACCGCCTTGCTGAAGACGGCGGCGCTGCTGGCGATCGCGAACAGCGTCTCCCCGCTGAAGTTGCCCGCCTCGTAGGCCTCGATCAGCGGCCGCGCCATCGCGTCGCCGGTCATGAACATCATCTGGCACCTGCTCGCGGTCGACGATCTCCCAGGTGCGCACCGGGTCGAACTTGGGCTCGAGGATCGTGAGCTGCCCGGCGAACAGGTGCATGAGCAGGCTGGCCTGGGCGCCGCCGTGCATCAACGGGCTGAGCGGGAACGTGGTCAGGCCCGGCTCCGTGGCCTTCTTCGACTGGTCGTACTCGGTGATCGGCTCGCCGGTCACGAAGTCGATGCCGCCGCCGAGCACCCGCCAGAAGTCCTCGTGGCGCCACATGACGCCCTTCGGGTAGCCGGTGGTGCCGCCGGTGTAGATGATGTGGATGTCGTCCGCGCTGCGCTCGCCGAAGTCACGGGCGTCGCTCTGGTCGGCGATCGCGTCCGCGAGCAGGACGCCGCCGTAGGACGCAAGTCGCTGGCGTCGTCGGGCTCGATCGGGTCGGGCAGCACGACGAAGGTCTGCAACCGCTGGTGCTTCGGGGAGCCCTCGGCCACCAGGTCGCTGTAGACCCGGTCGTGCACCAGCCCCTTGAGGTCGGCGTTGTCGAAGATGTAGTCGAGCTCGCCGGCGACGTAGCGGTAGTTGACGTTGATCGCGACGGCCCGCACCTTGAGGATCGCCAGCAGGGCGATCACGTGCTCGATGCTGTTCTTGGCGTAGAGACCACGTGGTCGCCGGTGCCGATCCCTTGCGCGGCGAGGAAGTGCGCGAGCTTGTTGCTCTCGGACTCCAGCTCCGCATAAGTGATCGTGCGCTCGCCCACCTTGACGGCGGGCCTGTCCGGTGAGGCGACGTCGACGGCATGTTCGAAGAGGTCGGCGATGTTCAAAGCCACAGCCCGAGACTAGAACACGTTCCGTTTTTCGCTAGCGTGGTCGCATGACGACCACGGATTCCCCGGCGCCCCACTCGGAGCCACCGACCGACACCGAGCCGCACTGCCTCGTCGAGCTGGTCGGCCACACGCTGGTGGTCACCATGAACCGGCCGGAGGTCCGCAACGCGCTGTCCGGCGAGATGCTCGCGATCATGGAGCAGGCCTGGGACCGGGTGAACTCCGACCCTGAGGTGCGGGTGTGCATCCTCACCGGCGCGGGCGGCGCGTTCTGCGCGGGCGCCGACCTCAAGTCGATGAACAAGCGGCCGCCGTCGGAGAGCTTCGAGTCGGGCGAGTACGACCCGTCGGTCATCAAGGGTCTGCTCAAGGGGTTCCGGCTCACCAAGCCGCTGATCGCGGCCGTCGAGGGGCCCGCCATCGCCGGCGGCACCGAGATCCTCCAGGGCACCGACATCCGGGTGGCCGGGGAGTCGGCGAAGTTCGGCGTGTCCGAGGCCCGGTGGAGCCTCTACCCGATGGGTGGGTCCGCCGTACGACTCCCCCGCCAGATCCCGTACACCGTCGCTGCCGAGCTGCTGCTGACCGGTCGTCACGTCAAGGCGCCCGAGGCCAAGGAGATCGGACTGATCGGCCACGTCGTGCCCGACGGCGAGGCGCTCGCCAAGGCGCACGAGCTCGCGGACCTGATCGCAGCCAACGGCCCGCTCGCGGTCCAGGCCATCCTGCAGACGATGCGGGACTCCGAGGGCAAGCACGAGGACGACTGCTGGGCCGACGACGCGCGCGTCGGCGCCGCGGTGTTCGCGTCCGAGGACGCCAAGGAGGGCCCGCGCGCCTTCATGGAGAAGCGGAAACCCGAGTTCAAGGGGCGCTAGCCCCTAGTACCTTTCGGTGCGTGGATCTCTCCGGGCTGGTCGGCTTCCTCTTCGGCGCGGTCTTCTGCATCGGCATCTCCGTGGTGGGCATCTTCGGCGCGCTCCGGGCGCAGAAACGCGCGGCCGAGCGGCGAGCGGCGCTGGCGGGCTACGCGACGCACCGGGAGTGGGAATACGTCCAGAGCGACGAGTCGCTGGTCAACCGGTTCACCGGCGCTCCGTTCGACCGCGGATACAGCCGTGACGCGACCAACGTGTTCCGAGGCCGCCACGACGGCCGGCACTTCGTGGCGTTCGACTACGAGTACGTGACCAGCTCGGGCAGCGGCAGCAACCGGAGCACCAAGCACCACCACTACTCCGTCGTCGCGCTGAGCCTCGGTCTGCCGACGCCCGGGATGGCGGTCGGCCCCACGGGCACCTTCGGCAAGCTGGTCAACGCCGTGACCGGCCGCGACGTGCAGATCGGCAACCCGCTGTTCGACGAGGCCTTCACGGTCACCTCTCCCGTGCCGCAGTTCGCGCTGGACGTCCTCCACCCGGACGTGGTCGCGGTCGTGCTGCACCACCCCGAGCTCGCCTGGCGGCTCGAGGGTGACTCGATGCTGGTGATCCGTGACGGCCAGCACGCTCCTCATGAGATCGAGGCGAAGCTGCACTTCATGGACGCCGTGCTCGACCGGATCCCCGAGCACGTGCGATCGCGGCTGCTGGGCGAGCCGCCGCGGTAACTGGTCAGGGACCGTCGTACGGCGGAGGCGGCGGGTACGACGGCGGCGGGGGTGGCGCTGCGGGGCCGGTTGCGGGGTTGAGCTGGAGTCGTCCGAACGTCGCCCGGAGCTGCGCGGCGCTCAGTCCACCGCGCACGTACGCGACGCCGAGGGACACCACGATCGCGATCAGGAAGATGAAGAACGTGGCCTGGCCGCCGACGAGCCCGACGTACGCCTCCGCGGTCGCCTCGTCGCCCTCGGACTCGAGGTCGCCGCCGACGTGCAAGTTGGCCAAGCGCGTCAGCAAGGGCACCGCGACCAGCAGCACACCGCACCAGACGACGAGGTCGCGAAGGACGACAAACGCTCCCCGGCTCCGGGACGCGACCCACGAGGCGCAGGCCAGGAGCACCAGGAGGAGCACCGCCGGAGCAGCCCACAGTCCGGGCTCCTCCCCCTCGTCCCCGGCGAACCAGGCCAACCGGTGGAACTCCTCGTCGCTCTCGTTGTCGAAGGGATTGTCCTCGCTCTCGATCTCGCCGCTGGCGCCGAGCTCGGCGCCCGATCCGATCCCGAGCAGCATCTGCCCACCGTTGCCGAGCCCGCCCGCGATCGTGGCGATCACGACCGACGTCTCGTCCGAGGACAGAGCGTCGAAGTCGTTGTCGTTGTCCGGGCCGAACGCGAGCAGGCCGAACCCGATCAGCCCGCAGAGCGGGAGCAGTAGGGCCATCAGGGCAACGCCCTGGACCGCGGGTGCGACCCACTCGACCGTCGGCCGCGCCTTCGAGGGCCACCACTCACCCCGCTTCGCGACGCAGGCCAGGGCGAGCACGAACGCAACCAGGAAGAACGTCGTGAAGAGCGCGCCGGGCGCGCTCGCGCCCCAGGTCCCGGAGTCTCCCCGGCCGAGCTCACCGTCCAGGTCCCCGATCCAGCCGCTGCCCAGCTCGTCGATGTCGCTGCGGAAAATCAGGGCGCCGACGAACAGCGGCACGCCCGTGAACAGCCCGACCCGGACCGCGTCGCCGAGCGCCGGAAGCGCGCTCGGATAGTCACGCACCATCCGACGAAAGGCGACGACTCCTATCAGCAAGGTGACCACCGTGACGGTGAGCGGGTAGGTGCTCGTCGACAGGGCCATCTCGAGGTCCTCGTCGGCGATCTCCCCGTCGAAGAACGCGTCGGCGCCGAACGTGCCGGCGAGGATCATCATCCCGAGGGTCAGGGTGTTGTCGACGCCGAAGTCGTCGGGCTTCGCCAGGAGGCCGAGGACGACGCTGCGGGCGCCGGCGACCGCGAGCATGATGCCGGCGACCATCGCCGAGCCGAGCCAGTTGCCCGCCAGCAGCCGCGCCGGGTCGAACGAGAAGTCACCGCCGAGAATGCCCTGCTGAGCCGCCGTCGGCGGTGGGGGCAGCACCGGGCGCGGCCCGCGAGGCTCTGCGGGGGGAGGCGGCGGAGGTGCGGTGGGCGCGGCCGACGTACCGCAATCGCCACAGAACCTCGTGCCTGGGGTCAACTCCGACCCGCAGTTGGTACAGAACGCTGCCATGCCGCCCACTTCTCCGCCCCCGCCGGCCTGCCCGGCATCGTCGTCGAAGGTTAAGGGTCCGGGGGCCGCGATGTCGGCAGATCGCCAGGATCAGCCGACGGTGCGGCCCTGGCCCTCCCAGTACTGCGCCCGCAGCGCCTTCTTGTCCGGCTTGCCGAGCGCGGTGAGCGGCAGCGACTCGGCGACGATGACGTCCTTCGGTACGTGGACCGAGCCCTTGCGCTCCTTGACCGATGCCTTGATCTCCTCGGTCATCCGAGCCAGCGAGTCCTCATCGGTCGCCGCGTCCGGACGGAGTACGACGATCGCGGTGACCGCCTCGCCGAACTTCTCGTGCGGCGTCCCGATGACGCCGACCTGCGCGACCATCGGGTGCTCGGCGACGACGTCCTCGACCTCCCGCGGGAACACGTTGAATCCGCCGGTGACGATCATGTCCTTGGTCCGGTCGACGATGTACCAGAAGCCGTCCTCGTCCTCCCGGGCGACGTCACCGGTGTGCATCCAGCCGTCGCGGAAGGTCTCCGCGGTCTGCTCGGGCAGCTGCCAGTAGCCGCCCGCGAGCAGCGGGCCGGCCACGCAGATCTCCCCCGGCTCACCCTGCGGCACGGGCTGGCCGTCCTCGCCGAGCAGCGCGGTGCGGATGAAGGCCGCGGGGCGGCCGCAGGACGTCAGCCGCTTCTCGTAGGGCTTGCCGTCGGCGTCGACGTGGTCGCCCTTCGGGAAGTAGGTGATGACCATCGGCGCCTCGGACTGGCCGTAGTACTGGGCGAAGATCGGACCGAACCGCTCGATCGCCTCCTTGAGCCGGACCGGGTTGATCGCGGAGGCGCCGTAGTAGACGGTCTCGAGCGAGGACAGGTCGCGGGTCCGCGAGTCCGGGTGGTCCATCAGCGCGTAGAGCATGGTCGGGACGACCATCAGCGAGTTGATCTTCTTCTCCTCGATCGTCGCCAGCACCTCGGCCGGGTCGAACCGGGCGGAGACGAAGAGGGTGCCGCCCTTGATGACGGTCGGCACGAAGAAGGCGGCGCCGGCGTGGGACAGCGGCGTGCACATGAGGAACCGCGGGCTCTCGGGCCACTCCCACTCGGCGAGCTGGACCTGGCTCATGGTGTTCATCGCCTGCACGGTGCCGATGACGCCCTTCGGCTTGCCCGTCGTACCGCCGGTGTAGACGAGGGAGACGATGTGGTCGGGCGGCAGCGTCCGCGCGTGGAGTGTCTGCGGCTCGAACGTCGCGGCCACCGCGGTCAGGTCGGACCCCACCGAGGCCAGCGACTCGGGCACCGGCCCGATCGTCAGCACCTGCTTGAGGCCGGGGCACTTGTTGAGCAGCTCGACCGCGCGGTCGCTCGAAGTAGGGGTCGATGATGAGCGTCGTGATGCCGGCGTCGTTGATCACGTAGGCGTGATCGTCCGCCGAGCCGAGCGGGTGCAGCGACGTCCGCTGGTAGCCCTGCGTCTGGCCGGCACCGAGGATGAAGAGCACCTCGGGCCGGTTGAGCGCGAGCAGCGCGCCCGGGGCGCCGGTGCCGGCGCCGAGCGACTCGAAGGCCTGGACGTACTGGCTGATCCGCTCCGCGACCTGTCCACCGGTCAGCGTCACGTCGCCGAGGTGGATCACCGGCCGGTCCTTGTGCCGTTTGAGCGCGGCCACCATCAGGTGTCCGTTGTGGGCGCCGGTCCGCAGAGTGTCGTCCATCTCCCAGACTATAACGTGTTCTAGATTGGGGACAAGGTCACCATTCCGTCTCCTGGAAATCCGCGCGCCGGTAACGTCCGCGCATGGCCAAGCGTCCTCGCCAGCACGGATTCGCCGCGTTTGCTCCCGAGGATGTCGACGACGCCCGGGCCGGGCGTCCACCGGGCGACCTCCGGGAGTACGGCGCCGCGCGAGGCCTCGCGTGGCTCGACCGGGCACGCCCCCTGGGGTTCGCCGCGGCCTCGCCGGGCTTCGACGAGTACCGCTTCAGCGTCCTTCGCGGCGCTCTCCCGGGCGGCCGGTACGGCGTCCTCATGCATCAGCTGATGGAGGTCCCGGTCACCGGCTCGCCGAACGTCAGCGGCCAGCTCTACGGCTCGTACGTCAACACCGGCGGGCGCTGGTCGCTGCCGTCGCTGCCCAACCGCACCGACATCCCGATCATCGGCGACTTCCTGGACCCGCCAACGGACAACAGCCCCCGTGAGCCGTTCGACACGAACGCCGTCTGGATACCGACGACGGTCGTGGCGACCCACGTGCCGGAGAGCGTGCTGCCGCTCTTCCTGACCCGGCTCGACCGCAGGGACAAGCTGTCGCCGTACGACTTCGACCAGCGGCGCGACCTCGGATCCGCCGGAGCGCCGGACTGGCGGCTGCGCACCCACGGCCAACCTGTGAGCGAAGAGCTCGTCAGCCGGCTCCTCACGCCGAACGTGCGCGACGTGCTCGCCCGCCGCGCGCACGACCACTACTTCGGCATCCTGCTCTTGCGCGGCGCGCTGGTGGTGCGCCGCAACGGCTTCGTCCTGGACCCGGCCGAGCTGGACCGGCAGGCGATCGACACCTGCACGATTGCCGACGCCGTCCGCGATGCCTGCCTGCCCGAGCTGGCACCCCGCCCGCTCACCGAGCCGCTGCCGTCACCGCGGTCCGAACATCCCGAGGTCACCCCGGCCTGGCGGGACGGCTACATCAACGTCGCCATCCGGCTCGGGCTGGGTATGGAGGACCCCGATGAGCTGCACCGCGCGTTCCCCTCGCTGCCGTTGCCCGGGCGGATGGTGGCGGCGATGTACGGCGACCTCGGCGGAGGTGTCCAGGGACGCCTGGTCTACGCCGCGGAGTTGAACCTCAAGGCGGCGGAGCGGGCCCGCGGCGCCGTCCTGCTCGCCGCGCAGCCCGGGGCTCCAGAGACGGCGCCTGAGGGCGAGCGTCACGACGACCGTCAGATCATCCACCACTGCCGCTCCGGCCAGCACGTTCTGGTGAGCACCGTGACGGCCGGCTTCTACCGCGAGGAGCAGGAGGGCCTGCTCGAGCGGGCTCTGGCCTTCGCGCGCGAGCGGGGCCTAGCCCGAGGCTGAGTCTTCAGACCTCGTTGTCGACCTCGACCAAGACCGGCAACCGCCGGACAATGGAACCAATGCCGGCCGCTCGGGGCTCTTCTGGATGAGATCAACCGAGATCAGAGGTCCGGATGGATGAGTTCGAGGATTACATGGTGGCCCACTGGCCACGCCTCGTGCGCGCCCTGGTCCTGCTCGGCTGCGAGCCGCATGAGGCGGAGGACGTCGTGCAGACCGCGCTGATCGCCTGCTGTCGCTCGTGGAGCCGCGTTCGCCAGGCCGGAGACCCCGATGCCTATGTCTATCGGGCCGTCCTCAACGCGTGGGCGAAGAGCCGGCGGCGCCGCTGGTGGGGCGAGGTCCCGACCGAGCACCTCCCGGACAAAACGTCGGCCGAAGCAAACAGCGGAGTGCTCGACCGCCGACTCGTGCACCAGGCGCTGGCGCCGTTGAGCCGGGACCACCGTGAGGTGCTGGTGCTCAAGTACGTCGGTGACCTCAGCGAGCCGCAGATCGCGCACGTTCTCGGTGTGTCCGTCGGCACGATCAAGAGCCGTACGTCGCGGGCGCTCGCCGCGATCGACGACCTGGTCATCCGGGAGGAGTCGTGAACGACCAGCAGGTACGCACCTACTTCGATCAGCTCGCGGGCTCCATCGAGGTCGGGCCGGCACCGGTCGACGCCGTACGCCGAGGCGGGGACCGGCCATCGAGCTCGGATCCTTGCCGGCGTCGCCGTGGCTGGCTTGGTTGCCGCCGCAGTTCTTGCAGTCGCGCTGTCCAACCGTAACGACGGCCCGCCGCGGCCGGTCGATCCCGCAACCGTCACCGACTCCGTGGGCCCGATCGAGAGCCAGTCCGGGAACGGTGCGTGGTGGACGCCGGGCAGCATCCACTTCGGCACGGGAACGCTGCCGTTCGACGACGTCGACGACCCTGCGGACGACGTGGGCTGGATGGTGCCGGCGCCGGACGGCGTGATCGTCGGACGGGTCGACGGCACGATTGAGGCGGTCGAGACCTCGGGGCGGGTCACCGAGCTCGGGCGCTACCGGACGAGCGGCCAGACCGGCCAAGGTCCGAGCTTCTTCGTCGACCGGACCGACGGCCTGATCGCCTGGACCGACGGCGACCGGCTCTTCGTGTTCGACCCGGCGTCGCGCACGGTCGTGGCCGAGCGCGACGACAGTGCCCGATACCCGCACGCCGCCTGGCTGCTCGGCTTCGACGGCGGGAAGGTCTACTGGGACGACCGGTACGGCGACCGGATCTGGGACTGGGCCGCCGACACGACCCGCCGCGTCGGCGGCGGCGCCAGCTACATCCACAGCGTGCGCGACGGCCGTTGGCTCATCGAGGTCGATCGCGGGTCGGCTCATGGGGGGTACGGCGTGGTCGAGGCCAACGCCGGCGAGGAATCCGCGGTTCGGCTGCCCGCCATCCCTCTTTCCGGAATGCCGGGATTCTCGCCGGATGGCGCGAAAGTCGCCGCTGTCATCGTCGGCCCCGACGCCGACAGCGGCTTCGTGTATAGGTCGCTATGGTCCGTCCGCCCCGGGGACCGAGCTCGAGCTGCCGCCCGGACGCCTGTCGGCGATCACCTGGCTCGACGACGGCTCGCTGTTCGTCGTCTTGCTGCAACCCAACAGCGAGACGCGCGCGCTGGCGACCTGCTCGGCGGCCACCGGAGCTTGCACCACCCAGCAGTCGCTCGACGGTCGCGTCGTGATCGCCGGCGACGCAGTTCAGGAGCTGATACCGCAATGAACACCCGCATCGCCACCACAGTGACCGTCGTCCTGCTCGCCTTTGCGCCGCTGGCTGGTTGCGACGCAGAACCGGAACGGGCCGATGCGGGCGACCGCCGTACGCCGGCGTCACCCAGCGCGACGGAGCCCACCGAGACCTCCTCATCGGCACCCGCCCCACCGTCGCTCGACGGCGACGACTGGGTGCTCTACGAGACCTCTGCCACGACGATCGCCTTCGTCAGGCTCGACGGATCCACCTCGGCGTTCCCCGTCATCGATGCCGAGAGCGTGCCGTCACCGCAGGACAACCCGGACTGGTCGCCCGACGGGACCCGGATCACGTTCGTCTCGAGTGACGGCCTCTGGGTCATGGATGCGGACGGATCCGACGCGACCGTTCTCGTGCGGACCACGGAGCCGTCGTTCGTCGACGACCCGTCGTGGTCCCCGGACGGCGCGACGATCGCGTTCAGCAGGACTGTCATCGGACGGGGACCGTGGCACCAGCACGCTTGGAGACGGCGGCGGTGGCGGACGGTCGCACCGAGGTGGTCGCCGGACCGTGGCGGGACGCTCTCACCGGGGGGTGACGTGGTCTCCCGACGGTGCGCGGTTGGCCTACGAATGGGGCCACCTGGCCCGACCCTCGCTCGATGCAGACTTTGTCGGCGTCGACCTCGCGGTGCTGACCCTGCGCACGGGAGGCGTCGAGACAATGCTCGACCCGCTCGATTCCCGGAGACCGCGGACTGGAGCCCCGACGGCCGGTGGATCGCCGTCGGCTACCGACCGACAGCTCGGACGCTGACGCAGTGGACCTCTACCTGGTGCGCCCCGACGGCTCCGACGTGCAGCCGCATCACGACCTTGTCCGACCGTGGTGGCTTCGCCACGCATCCGTCGTTCTCGGCCGACAGTGCCTCCCTGGTGTTCGCCGGAGCCCGCCACGACGGCGACTCCGACGAGCTTCTGCGGGTACCGATCGAGCGGCGGACGACCGCAGCCGGTCGTGACGAACCCGGTGTTCGGGAGCCACCCGAAGGTCCGGCCGGCGAATTAACCGGTCGCCTCGAGCGGCACCTGCAGCGGTCGGACACCGCCGAGCCGGCGTTGGTAGCGCACGTGCTCGCCGTGCACCTCGAGCGCCTGCCACAGGGTCTGATGGGCCGCCCACGGCAGCGGCTCTGCTCCGTCGTACCAGCTCTCGCCGAAGCTGATCCACACCGGCGTCCAGCTCGCCGCCACGTCCCAGGCGCCGCCTCGGCGCATCACGAGGGTCCGCCGGATCTGGAACGCCTGCCGGGGCCCGTCCACCACGATGGGTGCGGTCGCGACCGGCCACACCCGGAGGTCGAGCTCCATCAGCTCGAGCTCCAGGTCCGCAAGCACGCGCGGGTCCACCAGGACCGTGGCGACGTTCTCGTGCGGCAGCCGCATGCCCGCACGTTAGTACCTGCCGGGGACGTTCGTCAGGCGAGTAGCTCGGCGACCTGTCGCACCTCGTCGGCGCTGCGGCAGCTGAGGAGCAGCGTCGTCACGCCGGTCTCCTCCCAGGCGGCGACGCGGTCCTTGACGTACGCCGCGTCGCCGATGATGTGCATCTCCTCGACCAGCTCGTCGGGGATCAGCGCCGTTGCCTCGTCGCGCTTCTGCGCGAGGAACAGCTCCTGGACCTGGTCGGTGATGGCGGCGTACCCCATCCGCTCGAAGACGTTCTTGTGGAAGTTCTGGTCCTTCGCGCCCATGCCGCCCATGTAGAGCGCGATCACCGGCTTGATCCCGTCGATGACGGCGCGGCGCTCGTCCTCGCTCTCGGTGACCTGGAGGTGGCAGGTCGCGGCGATCTCGAAGTCGGCACGGGTACGGCGAGCGCCCTCGCGCGCGAAGCCCTCGTCGAGCCACGGCTGGTACATCCCGGCACTCTTCGGCGTGTAGAAGATCGGGATCCAGCCGTCGGCGATCTCAGCGGTCTGCGCGACGTTCTTGGGCCCCTCGGCGCCGAGCCAGATCGGGATGTCGGCCCGCAACGGGTGCACGATCGGCTTGAGCGGCTTGCCGAGGCCGACCGAGCCGGGACCGTCGTAGGGCAGCGGGTAGTGCGGACCGTCGTTGGTCACGGGGCCCTCGCGCGCGAGCACCTTGCGGATGATGTCGACCACCTCGCGGGTGCGGGCGAGCGGCTTCTGGAACGGCTGGCCGTACCAGCCCTCGACGACCTGGGGACCGCTCACGCCCATGCCGAGGATGACCCGGCCGCCGGTGAGGTGGTCGAGGGTCAGCGCGTGCATCGCGATCGACGTCGGAGCCCGACCCGACATCTGCACGATCGAGGTGCCGAGCCGGACCCGGGAGGTCTCCCGACCCCACCAGGCCAGCGGCGTGAACGCGTCGCTGCCCCACGCCTCCGCAGTGAAGATCGCGTCGAAACCGGCGTCCTCCGCGGCCGCCACCAGCTCCCCGACACCCTGCGGGGGCTGTGCACCCCAGTAGCCCAGCTGCAGTCCAAGCTGTCATGAGACACATCATGCCGTACTTGATGCGGAAACTAGAACGTGTTTCACTTTCGCTCATGAGCCGGACCCTGCAGGCGCCCGTGACGGTCGCTTTCGACTACACCCGTTCTACCGGTCCCGTGATCGGTCGCTTCCTCTCCGGCCTTCGCGACGGCGTGATCGTCGGCGGCCGGACCTCGTCCGGAGCGGTCGTCGTGCCGCCTCTCGAGTTCGACCCGGTGACCCACGAAGCGACGACCGAGTTCGTCGAGGTCTCCGCCGTCGGGACCGTCACGTCGTGGACGTGGGTGCCCGAGCCGGTCAAGGACCAGCCGTTCGACCGTCCCTTCGCGTTCGCCCTCGTCACCTTCGACGGCGCGGACGTCCCGTTCCTCCACGCGCTCGACGTGACGTCGCCTGCCGAGGTCAGCACCGGCATGCGGGTCCGCGTGCGCTGGGCCGCCGAACGCACCGGCCACATCAACGACATCGCGTGCTTTCGAGCCGCTCGCACCCGACGAGGCCGAAGCCGCTGGCCCGAGGCGCGACGCGCCAGGCGAGCCGTCGAGACCGAGGCCGAGGCCTGTCACCGGCGTCGTCACCCGGGTCTCGCTCGACTACAACTACGCCGCCTCACCCGGAGGAGTCGCTGTTCTACCGCGGCCTCAACGAGGGCCGGATCATGGGCCAGCGGTGCCCCACCTGCCAGAAGGTCTACATCCCTCCTCGCAGTGCCTGCCCGGCCGACGGCACGCCCACCGAGGAGGAGGTCGAGCTCTCGCAGACCGGCACCGTGACGACGTTCTGCATCGTCAACGTGCCGTTCCTCGGGCAGAAGATCACCCCGCCCTACGTCTCTGCGTACGTGCTCCTCGACGGCGCCGACATCGCCGTCCTGCACCTGATCCTCGGCGTTCCCGCCGACGAGGTCCGGATGGGCATGCGCGTGAAGGCCGTGTGGAAGCCGAAGGACGAGTGGACCTTCTCACTGGAGAACATCGACCACTTCGCACCCACCGGCGATCCGGACGCCGACTACGACACCTACAAGCAACACCTCTGAGGGAGAACGTTCGATGAGAGACGTCGCCGTCGTCGGGTTCGCCCAGCGACAGATGCCCGAGTTCGACGGGTCGCCGACCTGTGTCGAGCTCCTCGTTCCGGTCTTCAAGGAGTGCTACGAGCAGACCGGCTGGACCCGCAAGGACGTCGGGTTCTGGTGCTCCGGATCGTCCGACTACCTGGCCGGCCGCTCGTTCTCCTTCGTCCAGGCGGTCGACGCGATCGGCGTCATCCCGCCGGTCAACGAGTCGCACGTCGAGATGGACCTCGCCTGGGCGATGTACGAGGCGTGGATCAAGATCCAGACCGGTGAGGTCGACACGGCTCTGGTCTACGCGTTCGGCAAGAGCTCGGCCGGCGTGCTCCGCCGTACGCTCGCGCTGCAGCTCGACCCGTACACGATGACCCCGCTGTGGCCGGACACCGTCTCCCTGGCAGGACTACAGGCCCGCGCCGGCATCGACGCCGGGCTGTGGGACGAGCGGGCCATGGCGGAGGTGGCCAACCGGTCGCTCACCGACGCGGAGAAGAACGAGTACGCCATCAGGAAGGGCGGCTCGTCGGTCGACGAGCTGCTCGCCCGCCCGATGTACGCCGACCCGCTCCGGAAGCACGACTGCGCCCCGGTCACCGACGGGGCGGCTGCCCTCGTGCTCGCCGCCGGCGACCGCGCCCGCGAGGTGCGCGATCGGCCGGCCTGGCTGACCGGCATCTCCCACTACGTCGACCCGATGGGCATGGGCGTGCGCGACCTGACCCGGTCGCCCTCCACCCAACGGGCGGGCGCGGCTCTCGACCTCGAGGGAGTCGAGGTGGCCGAGCTGCATGCGCCGTTCAGCCACCAGGAGCTGATCCTGCGCAATGAGCTCGGGCTGTCCGACGACGTCGCGATCAACCCGTCCGGCGGGGCGCTCACCAGCAACCCGATGTTCTCCGGCGGCGGTATCCGCGTGGGCGAGGCGGCCGCTCGGGTGTGGTCCGGAGAGGCCACCAAGGTGCTGGCGCACGCCACCTCCGGGCCGGCACTGCAGCAGAACCTCGTCTGCACCATGGCTGCATCCACAGGCGCTATCGAAGGAGCCGGGAACTGATGGGCAAGCAACCTGCGGCGATCATCGGCGTCGGCCAGACCCACCACCGCGCGAAGCGCGAGGACGTCTCGATGGCCGGCCTGTGCCGGGAGGCGATCGACCGTGCGCTCGCCGACGCGAACATGTCGCTCGACGACATCGACGCGATCGTGGTCGGCAAGGCCCCGGACCTGTTCGAGGGCGTGATGATGCCCGAGCTGTTCCTGGCCGAGGCGCTCGGCGCGGCCGGCAAGCCGCTGCTGCGGGTCCACACCGCAGGCTCGGTGGGCGGCTCGACCGCGATCGTCGCCTCCTCGCTGGTGCAGGCCGGCGTCCACAAGCGGGTGCTGACGGTCGCCTACGAGAAGCAGTCGGAGTCCAACGCCATGTGGGCGCTGTCGGTGCCGCTGCCGTTCAACATGCCGGTGCACGCCGGCGCCGGCGGCTACTTCGCCCCGCACGTGCGCTCCTACATCCGGCGCTCGGGAGCGCCGACCCACGTCGGCGCGATCGTGGCGGCCAAGGACCGCAACAACGCGCTGAAGAACCCCTATGCCCACCTGCACAACGAAGGTACGACGGTCGAGTCGGTGCTGGCCTCCCAGATGCTCTGGGACCCGATCCGCTACGACGAGACCTGCCCGTCGAGCGACGGCGCGTGCGCCCTGGTGATCGTCGACGAGCAGACCGCCGCGTCGTCGCCGAACCCGGCCTGGATCCACGGCACGGTCATGCGGTCGGAGGCCACGACTGCCGCCGAGCGCGACCAGGTGAACCCGCAGGCCGGTCGCGACGCGGCCGCCGCACTGTGGAAGCAGGCGGGCATCACCAACCCGCTCGAGGAGATCGACGCCGCCGAGATCTACGTGCCGTTCTCGTGGTTCGAGCCGATGTGGCTGGAGAACCTCGGCTTCACCGCCGAGGGCGAGGGCTGGAAGCTCACCGAGGCCGGCGAGACCGCGATGGACGGGAAGCTCCCGGTCAACTGCTCCGGCGGCGTGCTCTCGTCGAACCCGATCGGCGCGTCCGGCATGCTGCGCTTCGGCGAGGCCGCACTCCAGGTCCGCGGGGCTGCGGGCGAGCACCAGGTCGACGGTGCACGGCGCGCGCTCGGCCACGCGTACGGCGGCGGCTCCCAGTTCTTCGCCATGTGGGTGGTCGGCGCCGACAAGCCGAGCAACTGATGAGCGACCCCGACGAGGCCTTCGTCCTGGTCGACCGGCCACGACCCGAGGTCGCGGTCGTCACCCTCAACCGGGTCGAGCGGATGAACTCGATGGCGTTCGACGTCATGGTGCCGTTCCGGGACGAGCTCCGTCGGCTCGGCGACGACAACGACGTCCGGGTCGTCATCATGACCGGTGCCGGACGGGCGTTCTGCTCCGGCGCCGACCAGAGCGGCGAGCGCGGTCGGATGCCCAACATCGGCGGGCTGACCGGCGTGACCGTCGCATTGCGTGCGATGGAGCTGCTCGACGACATCATCGTCACCATCCGGCGGCTCCACCAGCCGGTCATCGCCGCCGTCAACGGACCGGCCATCGGCGGCGGGCTGTGTCTCGCGCTGGCCTGCGACGTCCGGGTCGCCGCGGAGTCGGCGTACTTCCGCGCCGCCGGCATCAACAACGGCCTCACCGCCAGCGAGCTCGGTCTGAGCTACCTGCTCCCCCGCGCCATCGGCACGTCCCGGGCGGCGGAGATCATGCTGACGGGTCGCGACGTCGCCGCCGCCGAGGCAGCGACGATCGGACTGGTCTCGCGCGTCGTCCCCGACGACCAGCTGCTCGACAGCTGCCTCGAGACCGCCGCCGACATCACCCGTTGGAGCCGACCCGGGATCGAGCTGACCAAGCGCACCCTCCAGGACAGCCTCGACGCCGCCAGCCTCGAGCAGCACATGCACGCGGAAGGCGTCGGACAGCTGCTGGTGCGGCTGATGACGCACAACTTCGAGGAGGCCGTCGCAGCGCGCAAGGAGAAGCGCGAACCGCGTTTCCTCGACTAGCCGCATTGGCCGAGCGCGTCTCCGGCGCCAGAAGCGAGGAAGCAAGCTTCCGGCGAGCGCCTCCCGCCGCGCTGCCGGCTGCCCCAGGGCCGTACTCTTGACCGCGTGATCGAGCTCCGCACCCCGACCCAGATCGAACAGATGCGTCCCGCAGGGCGCTTCGTGGCCTCGGTGATCAGCGCACTCGCCGAGAAGGCCGACGTCGGGGTCAACCTGCTCGAGCTCGACGAGCTGGCGCACCGGATGATCAAGGACGCCGGCGCGACGTCCTGCTACATCGACTACCACCCGTCGTTCGGCGCGATGCCGTTCGGCAAGGTCCTCTGCACGTCGGTCAACGACGCCGTGCTGCACGGACTGCCGTTCGACTACACGCTGCAGGACGGCGACCTGCTGTCCGTCGACTTCGCGGCGTCGGTCGACGGCTGGGTCTCGGACTCGGCGCTGTCGGTCGTCGTCGGAACGCCCCGCGATGCCGACGTCTGGCTGATCGATGTCACCCAGCGGGCGCTCGACGCCGGCATCGCCGCCGCCCGATCGGGCAACCGGCTCGGCGACATCTCCAACGCGATCGGGTCCGTGGCCCGCGCCGAGGGCCTCAGGGTCAACCTGCAGTTCGGCGGCCACGGCGTCGGCCGCACCATGCACGGCGACCCCCACGTGGCCAACGACGGTCAGGCCGGTCGCGGTCCCAAGCTCCGCCCGGGCCTCGTCATCGCCATCGAGCCGTGGTTCCTGCACACCACCGACGAGATCCGGTTCGACCCCGACGGCTGGACGATCCGCAGCGCCGACGGCTCTCGCGGCGCACACGTCGAGCACACGGTCGCGATCACCGACGGCGACCCGATCGTGCTGACCGCTCGCGTCTGAGGGTCGTTCTGAGCCACTGGTGCGGTCAGTGCTCAGCGCGCTGCTTGAGCCCCGTGTTGAGATTGTCGTGGTGAGCCTGGATGGCAGCCCCGCCCATCAGCATCTTGAACACCGGAAAGAACGCCCCGGTGACCTCCTCGGTGTGGGTGACCAGGACGGTGCCGTCGGCCTGCGGCTCGATCTCGAGCGAGCGGTCGCCGGCAAAGAACCGATCGTGGACGATGTTCCCGTGCCAGGCGAAGCGGCGACCCGGGTCAACGTCGGTCAGCGTGACCTTCACCTTCACCGAAGGGCGGCCCGGCATCACCAGCTTCACCGCGCATGTGTTGCCGACCTCGAGGTCACCTCTGATCGAGGGCACCGACGGGTTCCACTCGGACCAGCTGTCGAAGTCGCTGATGACCTCCCACACCCTGTCGGAACTCGCCGCGACAGCGAACGTCGTTTGGTAGATCGCCATGGCGTGACGATAGTGGGCGGGTGCCCGTGCGGGCGGACGTATGTCTCGCCGTCACACCGACTGCCTCCTGTGACGAGGCCAGCACGGTGGCGGTCCAGTTCATCAGCGATTGGTCGCGCCAGTAGAGCGGGACGGTCATGGGTTCAGCCAAGCGTTTGGTTCGCGACCGAGCAACCAGGACTCGCGAATGCACGCGCTCAGGTCCTGAGGTGGAACTCGATGCGGGGACCGTCGTAGATCTCGCCGCCCGGGCTGCCGCCCGGATCTCGAAGGATCTCGATCTTCCTGGTCCCGGTGGGGTGACGAGGCGGGCCAGACCGTGGGGGGTGATCCACCGGTAGGCACCCAGGCCGATCTGGTCGCATCGGTAGCCCAGGTGGGTCTTGGCGCGGTGGTGCCGGCGGGTCAGGGGTGCGTCGCTCATGTCGCCGGTCTGCCCGGGTGGGCCTTGCGGGTCGTACGGCGTGGGGTGGTCGTGGTCGAGCCGGGCGGCGCCGCGGCTGGTGGAGTGGGGAAACACGTCGCCGAGGGTGCGCAGCAAGGTGCGTTCCTTGACCGCGGTGGGATGTTCGTAGCCGTTGACCGACTTCACGGTGGCCAGATCGATGACCGGCTGCACGACCAGGTCGCGGCCGTCGAGGAGGTCACTGAGCTTGTCCAGCAGCACCGGGCCGATCCCTTCGACACGTGCCACACCCGGCTGGCCGGACAACACCCGGTCGGTCAGGTGGACCATGATCGTCGCCGGCCGCGGCTTGCGCTTCGGCTTGCCGGGGTCAGGGGTGGGATCGATCGACGGTCGGGGTCGAGGGAGTCCAGGAACGCCGCTGCCTGGTGAGGCTGGGTGGTCAGCATCTCGAACGCCCGCAGCCGGCACTCCTCGCGCGAGGGCCGGTTGCCGTCCTCGTCGGGCTCGGTGTGGTCGAAGATCGCCTCGCCCAGGTCCTCGATGTTCTCCTCGCACCGCACCGCGCTCCCCGTGGGCAGCTTCGCGCTCAGGCGTCGGGTCGCCGGCTCCCCTGTCGCTTCGTCGACGATCTCGCCCGGCCGGACCCGGGAGAGCCACACCCAGGTGCGCTGAGCGTCCTCTTCGAGCTTGGCGCGGTGCAGGTCGGGGTCGGCCTCGATGACCTTGGCCTCGGCGATCTCCAGGAGCCGGCCCGGGGACTCGTGGACGGCGACAGCGATCGCCGCGTCGACCAGTCCGGCGCGGTCCTTGCTCAGCTTGCGGGCCATCCGGGCGATCTTGCGGGCCAGCCACACCTCGATCCGCAGGTCCAGCACCGCCGCCCAGAACAAGGGCATCCGGTGCTTCAGGTCCAGCGCGTCCGCCGCCAGGTTGGAGGTCGACATCTCACCCGCGCCACGGGCGATCGCGAGCTCGGCGAAACACAGGTCGGCGACCTCCGGTGTGCCATCGCCGCCGATCCGTCGCAGGTAGTTGCCGCCACGGCTCTTCGGCACTCCTCCGGGCTCGCCCTGGGGATCCACGGAATGGAGATCACACCAGTGCAGGGCGTGCAGCAGGTCCTTCACGTCGCCTGCTCGCCGCGCCCGCGTCCGCTCCTCCGCCGCAGCCAGGGTGGCCGCTGCGTCGAGAGCGGTCAGGTCGTCGTACTCCATACGTCTGGATTCTACTCGAACACCAGTTCGAATCCAAGAGATCTAGAGATTCTGTGGACAGCTTTAAGCGTCTCCAAGCAACTCCACACGTCGCGCTCGAAGAGCGCCCGTCGCGCCTAGTCCAGGCCGACGATGAACCCGTAGATCCCGAAGGCGACGCCGATGCCGACGATCAGCCAGAGGGAGATCCACGCATAGGTGTGCATGGTGTGCTGGTAGCCGTTCTCCGAGTATCCCGGGAACTTCTCGGTGTCGGTGTCACTCATCAAGTGCTCCTGACGCGCGGAACTGATCTTCTCCCCAGCACGTTAGCGCCACCAGCCGCTCACGTGTAGGCGACTTGCAGTTCCTTGATCCCGTTGATCCATCCGTGGCGGAGCCGTCTCGGCTCCGCGACCTTGGAGATGTCGGGAGCGTGATCCGCGAGCGCGTCGAAGATCAGCCGGATCTCCTGACGCGCCAGGTTGGCGCCGAGGCAGTAGTGCGCGCCGTGGCCACCGAACCCCACGTGCGGGTTGGGGTCGCGCAGGATGTTGAAGGTGAAGGGGTCGTCGAAGACCGCCTCGTCGAAGTTCGCGGACGCGTAGAAGATGCCGACCCGTTGGCCCTTCCGCACCGGCACTCCCCCGACCTCCAGGTCCTCGAGCGCGGTGCGCTGGAAGACGGTGACCGGAGTCGCCCACCGCACGACCTCGTCGACCATGGTGTCCGGCCGTTCGCGCTTCCACAGCTCCCACTGGTCGGGGTTGTCGAGGAAGGCGTTCATGCCGTGGCTGATCGCGTTGCGCGTCGTCTCGTTGCCCGCCACCGCGAGGATGATGACGAAGTAGCCGAACTCGTCGTCAGTCAGTCCTCTGCCCGCGCCCGACGGGTCGTTCAGGTCGGCCTCGAGCAGCCGGGTCACGATGTCGTCGCGCGGAGCGGCCTTGCGATCGGCCGCCATCGCCATCGCATACATCAGCACCTCGGCCGCGGCCTCCTGGCCGTCGACCTCGGCGAAGTCGGGGTCCTCGTTGGCCAGCATCTGGTTGGACCAGTGGAAGAGCTTCTTGCGGTCCTCCTGGGGTACGCCGAGCAGGTCCGCGATCGCCTGCAGCGGCAGCTCGGCGGCCACCTCCTCGACGAAGTCGCCCGAGCCGCGCTCGACCGCCTCCGTGACGATCCGGTGCGCCCGGTCCCGCATGATCTGCTCGAGCTGCGCGATCGATCGCGGCGTGAACGCGCGCGACACGATGTGCCGCATCGCCGTGTGCTCGGGCGGGTCCTGGTTGAGGATCATCACCCGCTGCATCTCGACCATCTCGCGCTCCATCCCCTCCGGGAAGCGGATGATCGCGCCGTTCTCGGCGTTGGAGAAGCGTTTGCCGTCCTTGGAGACAGCAGCCACGTCGGCGTGGCCGGTCACGGCCCAGTAGCCGCTGCCGGACTCCGGAGCGAATCCGTCGTACGACCCGGGTTTCTGCTCGATCCAGGCCACGGGCGTCGTACGGCGCAGCTCGCGGAACCGGTCGTGCGGAACCGCCGACCAGTTGACGTCGGGGTCGGTGAAGTCGAAGTCCCTGATCTCCTGCTCGGCGGCCATCACACTCCTACTTGTAGGCGACCTGCAGATCCTTGATGCCGTGGATCCAACCATGGCGCAGGCGACGCGGCTCCGCGAGCCTGGTGATGTCCGGGACGTGGTCGGCCAGCGCGTTGAACATGAAGCTGACCTCCTTGCGGGCCAGGTTGGCGCCGATGCAGTAGTGCGCGCCGTGGCCACCGAAGGACAAGTGCGGGTTCGGGTCGCGCAGGACGTTGAACGAGAACGGGTCCTCGAAGACGTCCTCGTCGAAGTTGCCGCTGGAGTAGAAGATGCCGACCCGCTCGCCCTTCTTCACCGCTGCGCCACCGAGCTCGACGTCCTCGAGCGCGGTGCGCTGGAAGCAGAGCACGGGGGTCGCCCAGCGGATGATCTCGTCGATCGCGGTCTCGGGCCGTTCCCGCTTGTAGAGCTCCCACTGGTCGGGGTGGTCGAAGAACGCGTTCATGCCGTGCGTGATCGCGTTGCGGGTCGTCTCGTTGCCCGCGACCGCCAGCATGATCACGAAGTAGCCGAACTCGTCGTCCGTCAGGCCGCGCCCGTCCTGGTCGGCGGTGATCAGCTTCGTGATGATGTCGTCGCGCGGCGTTGCCTTCCGCTCGGCAGCCAGGCCCATGGCGTAGCCGAGGATCTCGGCGGCAGCCACGTCCGGCTCGCCGTCCACCTCGGGGTCGTCGTAGGACATCATCTGGTTGGACCAGTGGAAGAGCTTGTGGCGGTCCTCCTGCGGCACGCCGATGAAGTCGGCGATCGCCTGGAGCGGCAGCTCGGCTGCGACCTCGTCGACGAAGTTGCCGGTGCCACGCTCGCTGGCGTCCTTGACGATCTGCACGGCGCGCTGCTGCATGAGCTCGTCGAGTCCGCCGATCGCGCGCGGGGTGAAGCCGCGGCTGATGATGCGGCGGAACACTCCGTGGTCGGGATCGTCCTGGTTGATGAGCATCACGCGCTGCAGCTCGACCTGGTCGCGCTCCATGCCCTCGGCGAAGCGGATGATCGCGCCGTTCTCCATGTTGGAGAAGCGCTTGGAGTCCTTCGACACCGCTGACACGTCGGCATGCTTCGTCACGGCCCAGTAGCCCGTGCCGGACTCGGGCGACATGCCGTCCCGCGAGCCCTGCGGCTGCTCTACCCACCGCACCGGCTCGCTCTGGCGGGCTGCCTTGAACTGCTCGTGGGGAATGCCGCCTGCCATGATCAGGTCGGGCGAGGTGAAGTCGAAGTCGGTGGGCAGGGAGTTGACAGCGGTCACGTCGGTGGAACCTTTCGATCGCTCGGGCAGCATGGGGCGGACCCGGGTGCAACACGTTCTAGCGCGAGACTACAGAGCATCGGACAAATACGAAAGTGCTTTCGTATCGGCGATTCTGTGGTCTTCGCCGCACAACGAGAACGTGTTCTAGTTTCCGCTATGATGGCGCCATGGGCAACCCCGTGATCATCGATGCCGTCCGCACACCTCTCGGCAAGCGCAAGGGCTGGCTCGCCGGGCTGCACCCGGCCCAGCTGCTCGGTTTCGTGCAGGAGGAGGTGCTCCGCCGCGGGGGCATCGACCCGGCGCTGGTCGAGCAGGTCATCGGCGGCTGCGTCACCCAGGCGGGCGAGCAGTCCAACGACATGGTGCGCCGGGCGTGGCTCTACCAGGGTCTCCCCCAGCACACCGGCGGCACCGTCATCGACGCCCAGTGCGGCTCGGGCCAGCAGGCGGCTCACCTCGTCCACGACATGGTCGCCGCCGGCAGCATCGACGTCGGCCTCGCCTGCGGCGTCGAGGCGATGTCACGGATCCCGCTCGGCGGCAACGTGCCGGCCGGGCTCGGCGACCCGCGACCCGACGACTGGGCGATCGACATGCCCAACCAGTTCGAGGGCGCCGACCGGATCGCCAGGAACCGCGGGATCACCCGGGCCGACCTCGAGGCGTTCGGCCTCGCCTCCCAGCAGAAGGCGCGGGTCGCCGTCGACGAGGGCCGGTTCAAGCGCGAGATCGCACCCATCGAGGCGCCGGTGCTCGACGAGGAGGGCAAGCCGACCGGCGAGACCCGGATCGTCGACACCGACCAGGGGCTCCGCGAGACGACGCTCGAAGGCCTCGCCGGCCTCAAGTCCGTGCTGCCCGACGGCCTGCACACCGCCGGCACGTCGTCGCAGATCTCCGACGGCGCGGCGGCGCTCGTCATCATGGACGAGGACCGGGCCAACGCCCTCGGCCTCAAGCCGCGAGCGCGGATCAAGTTCCACTGCCTGGTCGGCTCCGACCCCTACTACCACCTCGACGGCCCGGTCGACGCCACCCAGCGGGTGCTCGACAAGACCGGCATGGCGATCAGCGACTTCGACCTGTTCGAGGTCAACGAGGCCTTCGCCTCCGTGGTCCTGTCGTGGGCCGGCGTCCACGGCGTCGACATGGACAAGGTCAACGTCAACGGTGGCGCGATCGCGCTCGGTCACCCGGTCGGCGCGACCGGCGTCCGGCTGATCACCGCCGCACTCCACGAGCTCGAGCGCCGCGACCAGTCGACCGCGCTGATCTCGATGTGCGCCGGCGGAGCGATGGCCACCGGCACCGTCCTCGAGCGGATCTGACCCCGTCGACCCCGTCGACCCCGTCAACACCGTCGACGCCGCGCTCGCAACGCCTCGGTGAGGACCCGCGCGACATCGTCTGCGTCGAAGTCCCCGTCGCCGGGTGCGCCGAGCCGGACGACCACGGTGCCGGAGCGCGGGTCGACCATCACCACCTGGCCGCCGAAGCCGATCGCTGCGTAGACGTCGCGGGGTGCGCCCGGCGCCAGCGATCCGTCGCCGTTCAGCCACCACAGGAGGCCGTAGTCCGAGTTGAGCCGCTGCGACGGCCCGCCCGACCGCTTCCTCCACCCAGGACCTCGGCACGACCTGTTCGCCCTCCCAGGCGCCGCCCTGCGCGAACAGCCGGCCGAACCTGGCCAGGTCACGGCACGTCGACTCCAGTCCGAACGCGGTGCTGGTCGAGTGGCCGCTCGCGTCGCCGGTCATCCGGGTGTCGCCCATGCCGAGCGGCTCGAACAGTCGCTCTTCGGCGAAGTCCGCGGTGGCCATGCCGGTCGCCGTGCTGAGGACCCGGTCGAGGGTCTGGATCGCCGCGTTGTTGTAGTCCCAGACGACGCCGGGCCGGTCGGCCTGCCTCAGCCCGACGGCGTACGACGTACGGTCCTCGGCCAGGATCAGGCCCGCGTAGTCGGTCTCCCGCGACCACTCGCGGCCGCTGTCGTTGCTGAGCAGGTCGCGCACCGTCACCGCTGCGGCCGGGGTGCCGCGCCACTCCGGGACGTACTTCGCCGCACGGTCGTCGATGTCCAGGGCGCCCTCGGCCTGCGGCGATGCCGACCAGCGTGCTGGTCACCGACTTGGTGACCGAGAACCCGGCCACCGCCTCATCCGCGGTCCCGCCGTGCCAGTACCACTCCGCAGCGATCCGGTCGCCACGGGCGACCAGCAGGCAGGTGCTCCCCTCGCGCCGGGCATCCCGGGCGATCAGCCGGAGCGCCGAGGGGTCGAGGCCTGCTGCGTTCGGCCGCACCGTTCGCCAGACGAACCCTTCGCCCCGGGCACGCCGGTCAGCGCGTTGGATCGTCCTCCGACAGCGCTGCTCCGCCGCCGGTGCACGCTGTGGCGAGCAGCGCCACGACAACGGCCAGCAGGGCGGCCGCGCCCCGTCGCGAGGTCACGCGACGAGGCTACGTGGGGCTCGGTCAGATCAGCTGGCGCCGTAGACCGGCTCCGGAGCGGGTGCTTCGGCGATCAGGCCGCGCAGCGCCGTACCGACCTCGGGCGCCTCCCACCGCCGCCCGAGGTCCTGCGCCGGGCCGTGTGACCAGCCGTTCTCCAGCGTCAGCTTGCCGCCGTCGATCTCGATCACCCGCCCGGTGACGTCGCCGGCCTCCTCCGAGGCCAGCCACGCCACGATCGGCGAGTTGTCCTCGGGCAGGGCCATCGCGGACGTGTCGAACGCGCCCTCGGTCATCCGGGTCTTCGCCACCGGCGCGATCGCGTTGACCGTGACGCCGTAGCGGCCCATCTCCGCGGCCGCGACCAGGGTGAGGGCTGCGATGCCGGCCTTCGCGGAGGAGTACGTCGCCTGGCCGATCGAGCCCTGCAGCCCGGCGCCGGACGACGTGTTGATGACCCGGGCGACCCGCTGGCGCCCCTCCTTGGCCTCGGCCCGCCAGTAGGCGCCGGCGTGGCGGAGCGGCGCGAAGTGGCCCTTGAGGTGGACCCGGATGACGGAGTCCCACTCCTCCTCGGAGGTGTTGACGAGCATCCGGTCGCGCACGAACCCGGCGTTGTTGACGAGGATGTCGAGCCCGCCGTACGTGTCGATCGCCTGCTGCACCATCGCCGCGGCGGCGTCGAAGTCCGCGACGTCGGCGCCGTTGACGACCGCCTCGCCGCCCATCGCCTCGATCTCGGCGACGACCTGGTGGGCCGGCGACTCGCCGGTGTCCTCACCGGCGAGAGAGACGCCGTAGTCGTTGACGACGACCTTGGCGCCGTGTCGGGCCAGCTCCAGCGCGTGCGCGCGGCCGATCCCTCGTCCGGCGCCGGTCACGATCGCGACCCGGCCCTCCAGCAGACGACTCACTGTGGTTCTCCGTTCGATTGCTGTGCCCTGTTCTGGGCCCGTCTGAGCTATGTACAAGAACACCGGCTGCTCGCCGCCGCCGTGGCAGGCGACGCTCGCGCCGGAGACGTACGACGCGAGGTCGCTGGCGAGGAACGCGACGACCCGTCCGATCTCGGCGAGGTCGGCCATCCGACCCAGTGGGATCGTGCGCTCGATCTCGGCGACGGTCGCGTCGCCGCCGTAGTGGTCGGCGGTGTCGGCGGTCCGCACCAGGCCGACGTCGACCGCGTTCACCCGGACCTTCGGGCCCCACTCCATCGCGAGCGACCCGGTCAGTGCGTCGAGGCCGGCCTTGGCGGCGCCGTACGCCGCGGTGCCGGGCGAGGGCCGGTCGGCCGACACCGACGAGATGTTGACGATGGCGCCGCCGCCGTCCTGCGCCTGCATCACGCGGTTGGCGGCCTGGCTCACGTGCAGCGCCGAGTGCAGGTTGAGACCGAGGATCTTGTCGTGGAAGCGCGGCGAGGCCTCCGCGGCGAGGGCGTACGGCGCGCCGCCGGCGTTGTTGACCACGATGTCCAGCCGCCCGTGATCGGCGACGATCCCGTCGACGAGCGCCGCGACCGAGTCCGGCTCGCGGACGTCGCAGAGCCGGTGCTCGGGCGCCTGCTCCCGGGCGGGGCGTCTCGAGCCTCGGTGCGGCCGCAGGTCACGACGGTGGCGCCGGCCTCGAGGAGCACCTCCGTGATGCCACGACCGATGCCCTTCGCCCCGCCGGTGACGAGCGCGACCCGGTCGGTCAGGTCGATCGTGAGTGCCATGCGAGCACCCTACCAAGCAAATGCTTGGTAGGCTTCGAGACGCCGCCTCGTTCCTCGGCGGCTCCTCAACCACCAGGGAGTGCGATGACAGTCACCAGCGAGCTGCGCGAGGACGGGATCCGCGTCGTCACCATGAACGCTCCCCCGGTCAACGCCCTCACCGTGCAGGGTTGGTACGACGTGGCGGCCGCCCTCGACGAGGCGGGCCGCGACCTGGCCACGAAGGTGGTCGTGCTCCGCGCCGAGGGCAAGGGCTTCAACGCCGGCGTGGACATCAAGGAGATGCAGCACACGACCGGTTTCGACGCTCTGCTCGGCGCCAACCGCGGCTGCTACGCCGCGTTCAAGGCGGTCTACGAGTGCGCCGTACCGGTCGTCGCAGCGGTCAACGGCTTCTGCGTCGGCGGCGGCGTCGGCCTGGTCGGCAACGCGGACTGCATCGTCGCCAGCGACGACGCCTACTTCGGCGTCCCGGAGGTCAACCAGGGCGCACTCGGCGCGGCCACCCACATGGCCCGGCTGGTGCCGCAGCACATGATGCGGACCCTCTACTTCACGGCGCGCACGATCAAGGCGGCCGACCTGGTGCAGTTCGGCTCGGTGCTCGAGGTGGTCCCCCGCGACCAGCTCGACGACGCGGCCTTCAAGGTCGCCGGCGAGATCGCCGCCAAGGACGGTCGGGTGATCCGCGCCGCCAAGGCCGCGCTCAACGGCATCGACCCGATCGACGTCAACAAGAGCTACCGGTTCGAGCAGGGCTTCACCTACGAGCTCAACCTGATGGGCGTCAGCGACGAGCTGCGTGACGAGTTCGCGAGGACCGAGGTTTCGAGGCTCGGCCGCGGGCGGCCTCGCACCTCAACCACCGAAACGGAGACCAAGTGACCCGCAAGCCGCGTGACAAGCGGATGACGATCGACGAGGTCGTCGGCACCCTCGAGAGCGGGATGACGATCGGCATCGGCGGCTGGGGCCCCCGGCGCAAGCCGATGGCCCTGGTCCGCGCGCTCTACAGCTCCGACCTCACCGACCTGACGATCGTCAGCTGGGGCGGCGCCGACGTCGGCCTGCTCGCCCGGGCCGGCAAGATCCGCAAGCTGGTCTACGCGTTCGTCTCGCTCGACTCGATCCCGCTCGAGCCCAACTTCCAGCGGGCCCGCCAGAGCAAGACGATCCCGGAGATCGTCGAGCTCGACGAGGGCATGTTCCAGACCGGCCTCCGCGCCGCGGCCCAGCGACTGCCGTTCCTCCCGATGCGGGCCGGACTCGGCTCCGACGTACTCGTCAACAACCCGTGGATCAAGACGGTCACCAGCCCGTACGGCGACAGCGAGGAGCTGGTCGCCGTACCCGCCCTCGAGCTGGACGTCGCGCTCGTCCACCTCAACCGTGCGGACGAGCACGGCAACGCGAGCTATCTCGGGCCGGACCCCTACTTCGACGACCTGTTCTGCATGGCCGCGAAGAAGGCCTACGTCAGCGTCGAGCAGGTGGTCGACACCGCCGGGCTCACGGTCGACTCCCCCGTCCAGCGACTGCTGCTGAGCCGGATGATGGTCGCGGGTGTCGTCGAGACGCCCAACGGCGCGCACTTCACCACGTGCACACCGGACTACGAGCGCGACGAGAAGTTCCAGAAGGCGTACGCCGCCGCGGCCGGCGGGTCGGACGAGGACTGGCAGGCGTTCCACGACCGCTTCCTCGCCGGCGACGAGGCGTCGTACCAGGCGGCAGTGAAGGCGTTCCACGAGGAGGCAGCCATGAGCACGCGTGACGCAGCGTGCCGACGTCTGCGCGGCCGCCATCGCCGACGCGTTCAAGGACGACGGCGAGATCTTCGCCAGCCCGATGGGACTGCTGCCGATGCTCGGCGTCCGGCTCGCCAAGCTCACGTCCAACCCGGACCTGGTGATCAGCGACGGTGAGTCGCTGTTCCTGGCCGGCGTGCCGCCGCTCTTCGCGAAGGCCGACGTGGTCGAGGGCTGGATCCCGTTCCGCAAGGTCTTCGACGTGGTCGCCTACGGCACCCGGCACGTGATGATGGGCGCCACCCAGGTCGACCGCGAGGGCAACCAGAACATCTCCGCGATCGGCGACTTCGCCCAGCCGAAGCGGCAGCTGCTCGGGTCACGGGGCGCACCGGGCAACACGGTCAACAACCGGACGTCGTACTGGGTCCCCCGGCACTCCCCGCGCGTCTTCGTCGAGCAGGTCGACGTCGTCTCCGGGGTCGGCCCGCGACGTGCGAAGGCGGCCGGCGCCGCCGCGGCGCGCTTCAACGACATCCACCGGATCGTCAGCAACCTCGCGGTGCTCGACGTCGGCGGTCCGGACGACACGGTGCGGCTCCTCAGCGTGCACCCCGGCGTCACCGTCGACGAGGTGGTCGCCGAGACCGGCTTCGAGCTGGACATCGCCGACGACGTACCGGCCACCCGCGAGCCGACCGCCGAGGAGCTGATCCTGATCCGCGAGGTGCTCGACCCGAAGGGCCTGCGGTTCAAGGAAGTGCCCAATGATTGAGCAGCTGCTCCGCACGCCGTTCACCGACCTGGTCGGCGTCCGGCACCCCGTCGTGCAGACCGGGATGGGCTGGGTCTCCGGCCCGCGCCTGGTGTCGGCGACCGCCAACGCCGGCGGTCTCGGCATCCTGGCCTCGGCGACGATGAGCCACGAGGAGCTCGAGAAGGCGATCGTCGAGGTCAAGGGCCGCACCGACCAGCCGTTCGGCGTCAACCTGCGCGCCGACGCCGGCGATGCCCCGGCCCGCTGCGACCTGCTGATCGAGTACGGCGTGAAGGTCGCCTCGTTCGCGCTCGCCCCCAAGCCCGAGCTGATCGCCAAGCTCAAGGAGCACGACATCGTCGTGATGCCGTCGATCGGCGCCGCCAAGCACGCCACGAAGGTCGCGGCGTGGGGCGCCGACGCCGTGATGGTGCAGGGCGGCGAGGGCGGCGGCCACACCGGGCCGGTGCCGACCACGCTGCTGCTGCCGACGGTTCTCGACGCCGTCGACATCCCCGTGATCGCGGCGGGCGGCTTCTACGACGGCCGCGGCCTCGCCGCAGCGCTTGTCGTACGGCGCAGCCGGTGTCGGCATGGGGACCCGCTTCCTGCTGACCTCCGACTCCGCGGTGCCCGACGCGGTCAAGCAGCTCTACCTCGAGCGCGGGCTCACCGACACGGTCGTCACCGCGAAGGTCGACGGGATGCCGCACCGGATGCTGCGCACCGCCCTCGTCGAGGAGCTCGAGCAGACCAGCGCCGTCAAGCGGATGGGCCCGACCCTGCGCCGTACCCTCGAGTTCAAGCGTGACTCCGGGATGTCGTGGTGGGGGCTGGCCAAGGACGGCCGGGAGATGAAGAAGCAGCAGGGGCGCACCCTCGGCCAGATGGCCCTGGCCGCGAACACCCCCACGATGCTCAAGGCCGGTCTGGTCGAGGGCGACACCTCCGCCGGCGTGCTCGCCAGCGGCCAGGTCGTCGGCGTGATCGACGACCTGCCCTCGTGCGAGGCGCTCATCGACCGGATCGTGACCCGGGCCGCGGACGAGCTGCGCCGCGCCTCGTCGTACGTCGTCTGACTCAGTAGCTGAAGGCTGGTGCCCGCGGCCCTCTGTCCTCCAACCCACTGCCACATCGGGACGGTGCCACCGAGCTCGGCGCCCTTGATCAGGTCTCTCGGGGTCCAGTGCCCTGGCGTTGAAGCACAGCGGGCACACGAGGTAGCTGCCGCCGGCGGCGAGGTACCGCTCCAGCAGCTCGGGCAGCGGCGGGCACCCGTCGCACGCGGTGCCGACCGCCACGCCGGGGGTGGCCAGGCGCACGGCCTCCTTGGTGAGGAACATCAGGGTCGGGCGGCCCTGCTCGGCGGCGGCGACCGCCACGAGGAACGCCACGGTGACCCGCTCCGGGTCCTCGAGGCCGGTGGCCAGACTGACGACTGCTTTGTTCGACATGGGTGTCTCCCTCTTCGTTGGTACGGCGTGGTCGCCGGACGTGAAGAAGGTAGGAATCAGGAGGGGTCCCGCTCATCCGCGCCGACGCGTAACCGTCGGCGGGGCCGGGACGGGCATTTGGCGGCTGACGCGTACGCGTCGGTCAGGCGAGCACGCGGGCCACCGCAGCGGCCCGCGCCGTACGCCCGGACAGGCCGAGCTTGAGGTAGACGTTCTGGAAGTGCCGCTCGACCGTCCGCACGCTGAGGGTGAGCCGGTCCGCGATCTCGCTGTTGTCGAGGCCCTCGGCAGCGAGCAGCAGGATCTCGCGCTCGCGGTCGGAGAGGTGGTCCACCGGCACCGTGACCCGGTCGCGGCTCGATGAAGTCGGCGACCTCGCGGCGGAACACCGGCCACGCCGGCTCGTCGGCGAGCAGCACGTGGTTGCGGCGAGCTCGAGCATCACCAGGCGGGCGTCCGGGATCTCGGCGGCGAGCCTCGGATGCCCCACTCCGGCGCGACCCGGTCGTCGTCGGCGTGCAGCACGAGCGTCGGTACGGCGATCTCGGGCAGCAGATGGGAGACGTCGATCTCGTGCCGGGCGATCCGGCTGCAGACCGCGTTGTCGGTGTTGGTCGACGTCCGCTGCAGCTCGTCCATCCACTCCATCTGCTGCTCGTTGGCGTCCGGGATGAACGCGTTGGTGAACACCCGGCGGAAGAGCGGGTCGGGCCGCGCCCAGCCTGCTCGGATCATCGCGAGGAACGCCGCTTCCGTCGTCCGAGTCCTCGTGACTCAAGCCGCCCGCGGCCATGGCGCCGTAGAGCACCATCCGGGTGACCCGCTCCGGGTGCGCGTGGGCGTAGGCCAGCGCGACCGGCGCTCCTCCCGACATCCCGAGGATGGCGAACCGTCCCAGGCCCGTCGCCTCGACCAGCGTCTCGAGGTCGGAGAGCCGGCGCTCGAGGGAGAAGTCGGAGACCTCCCAGTCGGACAGCCCGAAGCCACGCTCGTCGTACCGCACCACCGTGGCGATGTCACCGAGGTCGTCGAGGAAGTGCCGCCAGACCGGGCTCTGCCAGTCGTGCTGGAGGTGGCTCAGCCAGCAGGAGACGATCAGCAGCGGCGGGCCGGAGCCGTGCCGGGCCCAGGCCAGCCGGACGCCGTCGTCGGCACGGCAGAACCGCACCTCCTGGTTCACGTCCTGCTGGCTCCCGGTCCCCACGCGGTCAGGCTACTTCGCCCGACGGCGACAACGCGCGGTCTAGACGGACTTCTGGTACGCCAGCTCGCGGGCCATGATGCGGTAGCCCAGGATCTCGTTGACGCCGATCATGTGGTCGTTCGACTCCGCGTTGAAGGTCTCGATGTGCTCGATCTGCGGCTCGTCCTCCGCCAGCCAGCGGAGCATCTCCGCCTTGAGCAGCAGGCCGAGCCGGTGGCCCCGGTGCGCGCCCACGACGGAGGTGTCGTGCTGGTCGCCGTTCGCCGGGCGCTCCGACTCCACGACCACGACCGTCTGCCCGGCAAGCCTGCCGGTCGGCAGGTGCCGCGCGACCACGCGGTAGCCCCGCTCCCTGCGGAACGCGCACGCGTCCTCGTAGGCCTTCATCCGCTCGGCGCTGAACACCTCGTCCTCGATGTCGAGGTCGTCGGTGGGCGCGTCGTTGATCGCGGACGCCATCTCGGCGATGTCGGGGAGGTCGGCCTCAGGCGTGGGGAGCCGCTGGCGCTCGAGCACGTAGTCGGTGGCGGCCTCGAGCGCCTCGTCGTAACGCTTGTCGAGCTCGACGCGGTCGATCTCAGCGAGGTACTGCCGGCGGGCGATCGCCTGGTGCTTCTTCTCGTAGCCGTGCTTGGCGGCGAAGCCGCGCGTCGCATCGGACTCCCAGCCGTCCATGCCGACGCTGGTGCGCCCGAGCCGGCGTACCTCGTCCTCGAGGAACGCGAGGATCGCGCTGCCGTGGCCCTGGCGCCGGTGCTCGGGATGCACGATCACGCCGATCCAGGCGAGGTGCAGGTTGTCGTACTCGCTGATGGAGATCGCACCCACCGCCGACGACGGTGCCGTCGACCGTGGCGAGGTACGGCGTCGACGGCTCGCCGTCCCATCCCACCCGGAACCGCGCCTCGGTCCGGAGCAGCGTCACTTCCGTCTCCCAGGGCGAGTCCGCGAGCCGCACCGCGTTGGAGAGCTCGACCCACTCCTTGAGCGCGGCCACGTCGTCGGGGCCGAACCGTGTGATGTCCATAACGTGCAAGCATTCATCGACATCGGCTGCTCCGCCACTGGATTACTGGGAAGAGGCACCGCGCGGATACGCTGGCGGATGTGAGCCAGCAGTCGTCGCCGCCCCGCCGTCGGCACCTGATGGACCCCAACGCGCCTCGCAAGGCCGCCGACCCGAAGGACCTCGAGCGCCTGCACCGGGTCCAGCGGCGGGTGACGTCGGTGCTGATCATCACCACCCTCGTCCACCTGACGGCCGGCCTGATCCTCGCCGCCGACTCGATCGACGACGACCGCCGCTACGCCCAGGTCATCCTGATCCTGATCGGCGCGGCCTTCTTCCTGGTCGGGATCGCTGCCGTGCGGGCGATCAACAAGAAGCCGCTGCTGACCTGGTGGATGCTCACCGGCCTGATTCCCGTGGCCGCGGGCCTCTGGTGGGTCGTCATCCGCTGATGCCGGAGGCCGCTGCAGCCGAGGACGGACGCGCCGCGTTCGCCGAGCAGCGCTGGGAGGACGCCCTCCGGCTCCTGTCCGACGCCGACGGCGGTGCATCCGCTGGCCGGAGACGACCTCGAGCGGCTCGGTCGGGCGGCGTACATGCTCGGCCGCGACGACGACTACGTCGCCGCGCTGGAGCGCGCACACCGGGCACACCTCGACGCCGGCCGGACGCCTGCGGCGGTTCGTTGCACGTGGTGGCTCGGTCACAGCCACCTCTTCCGCGGGCAGCCTGCGCGTGCCGATGGATGGTTCGCGACCGGAGAACGTCTGCTGGCGGGCTGGGCGGAGGACTGTGTCGAGCGCGGCTACCTGCTGATCCCGGCCTGGCTGAGGCAGATGGGCGCCGGCGACTGGACCGAGGCACTCGCGACGACGGTCGCCGGTGCTGAGATCGGGGAGCGGTTCGGCGACCTCGACCTCGCCTGGCTGGCGAGGGACGACCAAGCGCGCGCACTGGTCAAGCTCGGGCGGCTCGACGAGGCGATGCGCATCGTCGACGAGCTCCTCATCACCGTCGAGGCCGGCGCCCTCTCCCCCATCGTCACCGGGATCGTCCTCTGCAACACCGTCGACTTCTCACGGGAGGCGACCGAGCTGCGTCACGCCCGTGAGTGGACCGACGCGCTGACCGCGTGGTGCGCGGCTCGCCCCCAGATGGTCGCCCACCTCGGCCTCTGCCTGGTGCACCGCGCCGAGCTCAGCCACCTGGGCGGCGACCCCGATGGCGCGCTCGAGCAGGCCCGTCTGGCAGCCGAGAACTACACCGCCGGTGCGCTCAACCGGATCGCCCTGGGCAAGGCCTACTACTGCCAGGGCGAGGTGCATCGGCTGCAGGGACGCCTGCGCGAGGCGGATGGCTGCTACCGGCAGGCCAGCCGCCACAGCTACCCGCCCGATCCAGGGGCAGCCCTCCTCAAGCTGGCCGAAGGACACCACAGCGCGGCGGCCGCGATGCTGCGCAGAGCGATGCTGGAGCGCGTCGAGCCGCTCCAACGCGCCGCGCTGCTGCCGGCGTACGTCGAGGTGATGATCGCCGACGACGACCTCGACGCTGCTCGTGCCGCGAGCGAGCAGCTCGCGACCATCGCCTCGTCGTGGGGCACCGAAGCGCTGCGAGCGGCTGCCGGCGTGGCTCACGCGACGGTCTCGCTCGCCGAAGGGTCGGCGGCCGCAGCGCTCGACTCGGCGAGGCGGTCGTGGCAGCTCTGGGACGCCCTCGACGCTCCGCTGGAGGCTGCGAGGGCCCGGCTGCTGGTCGCCCACGCGTGTCGCGCGCTCGACGACGAAGAGTCGGCGCGGATGGAGGCCGAGGCTGCGCGCGAGGTGTTCGACCGACTCGACGCTGTCGTGGACCGGACTGCCGTCGAGAACGCCTTCCCGGCGGCGGGATCGGTGCTCTCACCTCGCGAGATCGAGGTGCTCAGGCTCGTCGCGGCCGGGCACGGGAACCAGGAGATCGCGGACCGGCTCGTCGTGAGCCAGCACACCGTCGCCCGCCACGTGCAGAACATCTACGCCAAGATCGGCGTCTCCTCACGCGCAGCCGCGACTGCCTACGCCTTCGACCACGGCCTCGTGTGACGGATGGTCCACACGGACCATGCTGCCGCCGATGAGGTTGGTGATCGCGTGCGATGCGGCGTGCCCGGCGCTCTTCATAGCGTGACGGAACCTCATCAACCACGACCCAGGAGGCCGTCATGTACGTCATCGCCATTCACCAGATCGTCGACCCCGAGCGCGCTTTCGAGCGGGGCGCCCGGCTCCAGATCGCCGCCGATGCTCCGCCCGGAGTGAGCGTGCTGCAGTTCTACCCGGCTGCCGACAGCTCCCGCGTCGTCTGCCTCTGGGAGGGCCCGTCGGCGCAGGACGTCCAGCAGTACGTCGACCGCGAGCTCGGTGACGCCAGCGTCAACCACTGCTTCGAGATCGCAGCGGAGCCGGCGTTCGCCGAGCGGCCGTTGGGCCTGGCGACGAAGCCGCTCGCGCTCCGCAGCGCCTGATCCTCGAGGTCAGGCCAACGGAGCGAGCATGACCCGCTCTCGGACCGCTCGGTAGCCGAGCGCGGCCAGGCGAGCGATGCCGTCCCGGTCGCTCGTCGCAGCGAGCACCAGGACGTCGTTCGCAACCGCAGCCGCGGCTTCCGAAGCGGCCCCGAGCACGGCGGCCTCGACCAGCGGGTCGCCGGACGGCGCGTACGCCGCACCCACCCGCGTCATCCCTGCGATCGGCCGGCTCCACCCCGCCATCGCCGCCGGTACGCCGTCGACCTCCCACAGCACGATCCGTTTCTCGGCCAGCGGGTCGTCGACGACGTACGTCCGGTCGCTCGGGTCGCCGGGGTGCGCGGCCATCAACGCGTCGAACCACTCATGGAGCAGCGCCCGGTCGTCCCCACCAGCCAGCCGCCCGCTTCCCTCGGCCGGCGGTGGCATGCGTGGCGCGTCGAGCCGGTGGATCACCAGCCGGTAGCGCGGTCCGAGCAGGACGCCGGCGCGCTCCCACGCGGACAGAGCCGCATCGACCGTGGTGACGTCGCAGCCGACGCCGCCGTCGACGGGCAGTACGGCGACCAGCTCCTCGACCGCCGCGTCCGGCAGCGGCGTCAGCACCGGCGGGTGTCGGGGCGCACGGAGGAAGGCACCGGACGACATCGCCGGTGTCATCGGTCCACCAGCCGTAGGCCTGGTCGGCGTCCGGCTGCGGGTGCCGGCGCAGGTGGTCGGACTCGGTCAGCAACGGGCTGTGCTCGACGGGGTGCGACAAGAGAAACGCCCCCGCCGCGGCGGCGAACTCCTCGATATCGGCGGTGGTCGACCAGGGCACACCTGATCATCCCAGTGACAAAGCTCCGCAGGAGGTCAACGATGGCCAGCACAACGTTGACGACGACATCTGGAGGCCCGGTGCTCTTCCACATCACGCAGGTTCACACCCCCGAGCTCTGCCCTCGGGACGAGGGCGGCTCGAACTCGCTGTTCGACGACTCCGTAGCCGGGGTCAGACTGGTCGGGCGCTACGGCGCGAACGCCCAGCACACCCTCTTTCTGGTCGTCGAGGCCGAGGACGTGAACGCCATCCACAAGTTCCTGTGGCCCGGCTTCAAGCACTGCACGAGCACGATCACCCCGGTGAGCGAGGTCCCCGTTCCCAAGGACTGAGCCCGACGTGGAACACGTAGGTCCTACTCGCCGAGCGTCGGTACGCCCGGGTTGCATCCCGGCGGCGGAGAATTCCCACTGACGACGAAGTCGTCGCACGTCAGGAACTTCTCGTTCCAGACTCCCGCGCCGTAGGACATGACGACCACGACCAGGACGGCGAGGCCGGCCGCGAACCGGTCACGTCGTTCCCGCACGTCGACGGCCGAGGGCCAAGCCACCTTCAACAACAGCACTGCCATGGCCGGGATCCCGACGAGCGTGATCACCGTCCCGCCCACGCGAGCGACGGTGCCGAGGAGACTCTCCTCACCCGTCCGGGTCAACAACGCCAGGACCAGCCAACCCGAGGGGACGAGCAGAGCCGCGATCCGCCATCGCGAGACGCGCTCGTGAGTGCCCGCGACGACGAGGACGACGAAGGCGCCGGTGGAGACCGCCCAGAGCAGCATCACCTGCTCGAAGAAGACGATCCCCCAAGCCCCGATCGTGAACGCGGGCCACCAGGCAACTGCGCTCGTCCCCACGGCCAGCGCACCCGTCGCACGGCGCCGGGCCAGAGCGCCGACGTCGGCGGCGGACCCAGCGTCCTGATCCATGGTCGGGAGACTATCCCCGGGGAGAGTGGCGACTCGGCCAACCAGATGCCCCGCCGACTGAACCTCGGAGCGCTGTCACAGCGTTGAGGTCGTTGGAGCGTCACGTCGATGGCCCTCCACGAGGAGGCGAGATGTGGCAGGACGACGAGGAGAGGTTCAGTGACTTCGTGCGTGCACACTCGGCGACGCTGTTCCGCACGGCCTACCTGATGACCGGCGACTACCAGCGGGCAGAGGACCTCGTGCAGTCCACTCTCGTCCGCATCTACCAGCGGTGGGCGAAGGTCGAGGCCATGGACCACCCGGTCGGCTACGCCCGCAAGGTGCTGGTGAACCAGGCCGCGTCGTGGTGGCGGCGTCGTTCCTCCCACGAGAGCCCCACGCTCCTGCGCGACGAGCCGGCCTGGACCGGCGACCCGGACGGGATCGAGGAGCACGAGCGGGTCTGGCGGGCCGTCCTGAGCCTGCCGCCGCGGCAGCGCGCCGTCACCGTGCTCAAGTACTACGAGGACCTGCCCGAGCTCGAGATCGCAGCCATCCTCGGCATGGCTCCGGGCACGGTGAAGAGCCACGGCCACGCAGCGTCGCGCAAGCTCGCGATGCTGCTGGGAGAGCGGGCCGAACAACAGCCCGGTCCGACGGAGGAGGTCGCGACATGAATCTCGACCAGCGACTCACCGACGCCAGCCGCGCCATCGCGGACGGGCTCACCACACCCACCGTCGACCCCGCGGCCGTGCGTTCCGCGGCGCGGACGAACCGCCGCCGCACCATCGGCGGAGTGACGGTCGCCGCGGTCGCTGCCGCCGTCGCGGCGATCGCCGTGGGCGGAGCGCTCCTCACCGGCCCCTCCCCCGAGGATCCGTCACCCGAACCCGTCGAGCGTCCTGGCGACATCGGCCGCGGTCCGGTCTGGTACGACGACGCCGGACTCCACCACGGCGATGTCGTCGAGGCGACGCCGGTGGACCTCTTCAACCCGGACACCCGCGGTCCGCGGCTGTCCGTCCGGCCTGGCGCGCTTGCGCTGGTTCGCCAGGGTGCGCTCTACCTGGACCCCACCAAGCACGACGTCTGGTTCCACCCCTGGGGCGGTGAGCCCCGCATCGTCGGCCACGACTCGGACGCCGGCCCCGGCGCGGATCCCGACGGCGACGTCGCCGCCTGGTTCGAGGGTGACGAGCTCGTGGTCTACGACACCGCACGCGGTGTGGAGCTCTCCCGGACGCTCGAGACCGAAGGCCTGCGCATGGGGCCTGACGGCGACCACTACGGAGGCGGGAACGGGTTCATGCACATCTCTGCCGCGGAGGTCACCTGGTCGACCGACTGGCCCGAGATCTACCGGCTCGACGTGGCGACCGGCGAGTCGGCACCGCTGAGCACGCTGGCAGAGGGCGCGCCGGTACCCGAGCTTCGCGACGTGCACGACGGCACCCGCATCCTCGCCGACGCCGACTCCTCCGGCGCCATCATCGAGGTCGAGGGCCAGGAGCCCTACGCCGTCCAGATGCTGGAGGCATCGGGCAGGCTCAGCTCCGACGGCTCCTTGCTACTCGCCCCGACAGAGGGTCGTGGCACCCACGGAGCATCGATCCTGGATGTTCGCAGCGGAGAACGGTGGGACCTCCTCGGGGACGACTGGTACGTCGTGATCGCCTGGTCCTACGGAGACGTCGCTGTGATCCTCGACGACCGGAAGCAGGGGCCCGACCGGCTGCTCGCCTGCGACGCGAGCGAGCGCCGGTGCGACCGGCTGCCGCTCGGAGCCGACTTGCTGCTGCCGACCTCGTGAGCGGCGGATCGCCCTCCTCAGAGACGCTCGATGATCGTCACGTTCGCCTGGCCGCCGCCCTCGCACATCGTCTGCAGGCCGTAACGGCCACCGGTGCGCTCGAGCTCGTTGAGGAGCGTGGTCATCAGCCGGGTGCCGGTGGCGCCGATCGGGTGACCGAGGGCGATGCCGCCGCCGTTGACGTTGACCTTGTCGTGCGGCGCGCCGGTCTCCTTCATCCAGGCGAGTACGACGGACGCGAACGCCTCGTTGCACTCGAAGAGGTCGATGTCGTCGATGCTCATGCCGGTCTTCTCGAGCGCGTGCCTGGTCGCGTTGATGGGGCCGGTGAGCATCCACACCGGGTCGTCGCCACGCACCGAGAGGTGGTGGATCCTGGCCCTCGGGGTCAGCCCGTGGGCCTCGACCGCGGCCTCCGACGCGATCAGCATCGCCGAGGAGGCGTCGCAGATCTGGGACGCGACGGCGGCGGTGATCCGGCCGCCCGGGGCGAGCGGCTCGAGACCGGCCATCTTCTCCAACGAGGTCTCGCGCGGGCACTGGTCGGTCGTGAAGACTCGACCCGTCCTCGAGAGCGATCGGCACGATCTCGCGACCGAACCGGCCCGCTGCGATCGCGGCGCGCGCCCGGTCGTGCGAGGCCAGCGCGTAGGCCTCCATGTCCTCCCGCGAGATGTCCCACTTCTCCGCGATCATCTCGGCGGAGCGGAACTGGCTGACCTCCTGGTCGCCGTACCTCTTCAGCCAGCCGGGCGACTCGGCGAAGGGTGTCGAGAAGCCGTACTGCTGACCGACCAGCATCGCGGCGGAGATCGGGATGGCGCTCATGTTCTGCACGCCGCCGGCGACGACGAGGTCCTGGGTGCCCGACATGACGCCCTGCGCGGCGAAGTGCACCGCCTGCTGCGACGAGCCGCACTGCCGGTCGATGGTCACGCCGGGCACGTGGTCGGGCAGCCCGGCCACCAGCCACGCCGTACGGGCGACGTCGCCGGCCTGTGAGCCGATCGTGTCGCAGCAGCCGAGGATGACGTCGTCGACGGCGCCCGGGTCGACGCCGGTGCGGTCCATCAGCGCGGCGATGGTGTGGGCAGCGAGGTCGGCGGAGTGCACCGCGGCGAGCGCGCCGCCGCGCTTGCCGACCGGGGTGCGGACGGCGTCGACGATGTAGGCGGTGCGCGAATCCAGCTGGGCGTTGGTCATGAGGAGATCCCGTCGAGGAGGATGCGGACGTACTGGTCGGCGACGTCGGTGTGGGTGTGGCCGCGGCCGGGGCGGTACCACCGGACGGCGACCCACACGGTGTCGCGGATGAAGCGGTAGGTGAGGGTGACGTCGAGGTCCTTGCGGAGTACGCCGGTGCGCACGCCTTCCTCGATCAAGGTGACCCACACCTGGCGGGACTGGGTGTTGCGGTCGGCGAGGTAGCCGAACCGGTCGAACGTGCCGAGGTAGTCGGCCTCGTTCTGGTAGATCGCGACCTCGTGACCGTGCTGCTCGATCGCCTCGAACGACACCCGGACGGCACGCTCGAGCTTGGTGCGGGCGTCCTCGTCGCTGGCCAGGATCTCGTCGTACTGCGCGAACAGGCCCTCTTGGAAGGTCGAGAGGATCTGGTCGACCATCGACTCCTTGGAGTCGAAGTGGTGGTAGAGGCTGCCGGACAGGATCCCGGCGGCGTCCGCGATGTCACGGACCGTCGTGTTCTTGAAGCCCTTCTCGGCGAACAGCCGGGCCGCGATCGCGAGCAGCTGCTCGCGGCGGCTGGGTTCGCTTGGCCTGGGTCTCAGGCGTGCTGGCTGCTGACACTGATCACCTCACCGGTCAGGTACGACGAGTAGCCGCTCGCGAGGAACACCATCACGTTGGCGACCTCCCACGGCGCGGCGGCGCGCCCGAACGCCTCCCGCTGCTTGAGCTCCGCGAGCAGCTCCGGCGAGGTCACCTTCTCCAGGAACGGGTGCGTCGCGAAGCTGGGAGCCACCGCGTTGACCCGGATCCCGTGCGGCGCGAGGTCGATGGCCGAGCATCGGGTCAGCGCCATCACGCCGGCCTTCGCCGCCGCGTAGTGGGCCTGCCCCTCCTGCGCCCGCCACCCGAGGACGGAGGCGTTGTTGACGATCACGCCCTTCTTGCCCGCGGCGACCATTCGCTGGCCGGCCGCCCGGACGCACCGGAAGGTGCCGGTCAGGGTGATGTCGAGGACGCGGCTCCACTCGTCGTCGGTCATCTCCAGCACGTTCGCCGTGCCGCCCAGACCGGCGTTGTTGATCATCACGTCGACGCCGCCGAACTCGTCGGCGGCGTCGAGCAGCGCGACCACCTGGGCCTCGTCGGTCACGTCGCACACCAACTGGCGCACCCGGTCGGCGCCGAACTCCTTGCCCAGCGCCTCCTCGGCCTCCGCGAGCCGGCGCGCGTGGGTGTCGCTGAAGACCACCGCCTTCGCGCCCTCCTCCAGCGCACGTCGTACGACGGCCGCGCCGATGCCGGCGCCGGCCGCAGCGGTCACGACGACCACCCGGTCCCGGAGCAGGCCGTGGCCCGGAACGTAGTCCGGCGTCGGCTGCTCGACCTTGCTGACTGTCATCCCTTGGGCTCCCGGGGTAGACCGAGCACCCGCTCGGCGAGGATGTTCTTCTGGACCTCGTCGCTGCCGCCGTAGATCGTGTCGGAGCGCGAGAAGAGGAAGAGCCGTTGGTGCTCATCCAGGTCGTAGGAGGTGCTGGTGCCCTGGGTGAGCAGCCCGGACGCGCCAGCTACGTCCATCGCGACCTCGCCCAGCTGCCGGTGCCAGTTTGCCCAGGCCAGCTTGAAGATCGAACCGGCTCCCCGCGCCAGCAGCGGAGTCCTGGCCGCCCTCGACGAGCGCCAGCGCCCGGAGGGCGAAGCTGCGGATCGCGCTGAGCTCGACCTTCAGCCGCGCCAGCCGGTCGCGCACGATCGGGTCGTCGATGCTGCCGTTGGCCTTCGCCCGGGTCACCACGTCGTCGAGCTCACGGGCGAAGCCGACGGTCTGGCCGAGAGTCGAGACGCCGCGCTCGAAACCGAGCAGTCCCATCGCGACGCCCCAGCCCTTGCCCGGTTCGCCGACGACCAGATCGGCCGCGGTGCGGGCACCGGTGAAGAAGACCTCGTTGAACTCCGACCCGCTGGTGAGCTGCTCGATCGGCCGGATCTCGACGCCGTCCTGCTGCAACGGGACCAACAGGAACGACAACCCGTGGTGGCGGGACGACCCCGGCTCGGTGCGGCAGACGACGAAGCACCACTCGCTCTGGTGCGCGTTGGACGTCCACACCTTCTGGCCGTCGATCACCCACTCGCCGGTTGTCGGCGCCGTCGAGGCGGGCCTTGGTCTGGACGTTGGCCAGGTCCGAGCCGGCATTCGGCTCGGAGTAGCCCTGCGCCCACAGCTCCTCGACCGCGCGGATCCGACGGGAGGAACCGCTGCTTCTGCTGCTTCGCTGCCGAACGCGATCAGGGTCGGCCCGAGCAGGGTCTCGCCGAGGTGGTTGACGCCGTGCGGCGCATCGGCGCGGGCGTACTCCTCGTGGAAGATCACCTGCTGCCAGAGCGACAGCCCGCGGCCGCCGTACTCCTCCGGCCAGCCGACGCAGGTCCAGCCGTGCTCGGCGAGCAGCCGGTTCCAGGCCAGTCGCCCTTCGAACGCCTCGTGGTCGCGGCCGGGACCGCCCAAGCCGATCAGGTCGCGCCATTCGCCGACCAGGTGCTCGGCCAGCCAGGTGCGCACCTCCTCGCGGAAGGCGCTGTCGTCGGCGCTCTCGGTCAGGTCCACACCTGCACCATACCAAGCAAATGCTTGGTAGGCTTCGAGACGCCGCTTCGTTCCTCAGCGGCTCCTCAACCATCGAAAGGCGTGGGGTGGACACGATTCCGGCGATCCTGCGTGCCGCCGCAGAGAGGTACGGCGACAAGCCCGCCTTCGTCGAGGGCGGACGGACGCTGACCTACGCCGACCTCCACGACCGGGTGCGGGAGATGGCCCGACGCTACGTCGGCCACGGCCTGGGCGTGGGTGAGCGCGTCGTCGTCTGGGGTCCGAACAGCATCGAGTGGGCGATCGCGGCGCTCGCGACGACGTACGCCGGCGCCACCCTGGTCCCTGCCAACTCCCGCTACACCGGTCACGAGGTGGCCGACCTGGTCGACCGCACCGGGGCGACCACGGTGATGGTGGCTGACGGCTTCCTCGGCCGCAGCCAGATCCAGGAGCTGCGTGCCGCGGGCGACATCGTGAGCGTGCGCGCGCTCGGGCGGCTGCCCCAGCTCTCGCTCGACCACCGTGGCGAGGAGCGGCACGTCCGCGACGTGACGATCGACGAGGTCGAGGCCCGCGCCGACGCGGTGTCCCCCGACGACGTGGCCGACATCCTGTTCACCTCCGGCACCACCGGCCGGCCCAAGGGCGCGATGAGCGCGCACCGGCAGAGCATCGGCGTCGCACGGGCATGGGCCGAGCTCGGTGGGGTCAGCGCCGACGACCGCTACCTGGTGGTCAACCCGTTCTTCCACTCCTTCGGCTACAAGATCGGCATCATCGTCGGTCTGCTCACCGGTGCCACGCTCTACCCGGTCGCGACGTTCGACATCGACCAGACGATGGCCCTCATCGAGTCCGAGCGGATCACCCTGCTGCCCGGTGCGCCGACGATCTACCAGTCGCTGCTCGCCGCACCCGGCCGGGCCGAGCGCGACCTCTCCTCGCTGCGGCTGGCCGTGACCGGCGCGGCCGTCGTACCGGTCGTGCTCATCGAGCGGATGAGGGACGAGCTGGCGATCGACAACGTCGTGACCGCCTTCGGCATGACCGAGGCCGTCGTCGTCACCATGTGCCGCGAAGGTGACTCTGCCGAGACCGTCGCCACCACCTGCGGCCGCGCGATCCCCGGCATGGAGACCCGCATCGCACGGACGATGGCGAGCTCCTGGTCAAGGGCGACTACGTGATGCTCGGCTACCTCGACGATCCAGCCGCCACCGCAGAGGCGATCGACGCGGACGGCTGGTTGCACACCGGCGACGTCGGCGTGCTCGACGAGCAGGGCAACCTACGGATCACCGACCGACTCAAGGACATGTACATCTCGGGCGGGTTCAACGTCTATCCCGCCGAGGTCGAGCAGACACTGATGCGGATGGACGGGATCCAGGACGTCGCCGTCGTGGGCGTCCCCGACGAGCGCATGGGCGAGGTCGGCAAGGCGTACGTCGTGGGCACGGCGAGCGCCGACGAGGTCATCGCCTTCGCCAAGGAGCGGCTCGCGAACTTCAAGGTGCCGCGGATGGTCGAGGCGATCGACGTACTGCCCCGGAACCTGTCCGGCAAGGTGCTCAAGAACGCCCTTCGAGACGGTCGCTAGCGCGACCTCCTCAGGAACCGAAAGGAACTAGGTGGATCTGGAGCTGTGCGAGTCCGAGCTGGCCTTCCGCGACGAGGCGAGGGCCTGGCTGGCGGCCAACGTGCCGGCCGAGCCGCTGCCCTCGATGGACACGGCCGAGGGCTGGGCGCTCCACCAGGAGTGGGAGGCGCGGCTGGCGGCCGACCGCTGGTCGGTCGTGTCGTGGCCCCGCGACTACCACGGTCGTGAGGCGTCGCTGGTCGAGTGGGTGATCTTCGAGGAGGAGTACTACCGCGCCGGCGCACCCGGCCGGGTGTCCCAGAACGGCATCTTCCTGCTCGCGCCGATCATCTTCGAGCACGGGACCAAGGAGCAGCAGGACCGCTACCTCCCGACCATGGCGACCGGCGAGCAGATCTGGGCGCAGTGCTGGTCCGAGCCCGAGGCCGGCTCCGACCTGGCCTCGCTCAAGTCGACCGCCCGCCGTGACGACGAGCGTGGCGGCTGGGTGCTCAACGGCCAGAAGACCTGGTCGTCGCGGGCGACGTACGCCACCTTGGGGCTTCGGGCTGTTCCGCTCCGACCCGGAAGCGGACGCGGCACAACGGCCTGACCTACTTCCTGTTCCCGCTCGACGCCGACGGGGTCACGGTGCGGCCGATCGCCCAGCTCGACGGCGAGGCCGGCTTCGCCGAGGTCTTCTTCGACGAGGTGTTCGTGCCCGACGCCGACGTGCTCGGTGCGCCGGGCGACGGCTGGCGGGTCGCGATGAGTACGGCGGGCAACGAGCGCGGGCTCTCCCTCCGCTCCCCCGGCCGGTTCTGCGCCGCCGCCGACCGGCTGGTCGAGCTCTACGGGGCTTCGCTGGTCGAGGTGTCTCGAGACGGTCGCTGCGCGACCTCCTCGACAACCGAAGGGGACGGCCGTCACGAGGCCGACGACGTCGCCAAGCGTGTCGTCGACGCCTGGCTCAAGGCCGAGGCCTACCGCCTCTACACCTGGGGCACGGTCACCCGGCTCGCCGACGGCGGCGAGATGGGCGCCGCCGGGTCGGTCAACAAGGTGTGGTGGAGCGAGCTCGACATCGCGCTGCACGAGACCGCGCTCGACCTGCTCGGGCCCGACGCCGAGCTGGACTCGACCTGGCTCGACGGCTACACGTTCTCGCTCTCGGGTCCGATCTATGCCGGCACCAACGAGATTCAACGGAACATTGTCGCGGAGAGGATCCTCGGCCTGCCCCGCGAGCCCAAGGGGGCCCTGGAACCGATGAGGTTCGAGCTCACCATCCGACCAGCGTGACTTCGGCCGCGTCCCTCGAGTCCCTGCTGGCGTCGGCCGACACCGTCGGCGCCGCGCGGGCCTGGGCGGAGGGCGACCACGCGCCGGGCCTCAAGCTCTGGGAGCGGCTTGCCGAGCAGGGCCTGACCATGCTCGCCACCGAGGCCACCCCGGTCGAGGTCGTCATCGCGTTCGAGGCGCTCGGCCGGCACGCCGTACCCGGGCCCTGGGTCGAGTCGGCCGCCTACCTGCCGGTCGCGCTCGGGCGGAGGTCGAGGGCATCGCCACGGTCGCGGTACCCCCGCACACGCCGTACGCCCTCGACGCCGACGTCGCCGAAGCCGTCTACCTCGCCGGACCGACGGGACTCGCGATCGGCGGTGGTCGGCGAACGGCGCGGGTCGGTCGACCGGACCCGCCACCTGTTCTCGTCGAGCCGCCGGTCGTCGAGGTCGCGCGATCGCACGGACGCGGCGTTCGACCTGGCCGTCCTGGCGACGGCGGCGCAGCTGCTCGGCCTCGGCGAGCGGGTGCTCGCCGACACCGTGACCTACGCGAAGCAGCGCCGGCAGTTCGGGCGCGAGATCGGTTCCTACCAGGCGATCAAGCACCAGCTGGCCGACGTGAGGATCGCGCTCGACTTCGCCCGTCCGCTCGTGCACGGCGCGGCGCTCGACCCGAGCCCGCGAGCAGTGTCGGCGGCGAAGGTGATGTGCGCGGACGCGGCGTACCTCGCCTCCCGCACCGGCCTGCAGGTGCACGGCGCGATCGGCTACACCGCCGAGTTCGACCTCAGCATCTGGATCACCAAGATCCGCGCGCTGGTGACGGCCTGGGGCACGCCGGCGTTCCACCGGGCCCGGATCCTTGCCGCGCTGACGGCGCCGGCAGCGCAGACGGAGGCCTGAGATGGAGTTCGCGCTCAGCGAGGAGCAGGGCGAGCTGGCGTCCACCGTCCGCGCGGTCCTGACCAAGCAGGCCGACTCCACGGCCGTGCGCGCGGCGATCGCGACGGACGAGGGCTACGACAAGGCGCTGTGGTCCACGCTCTGCGAGCAGGTCGGCGTCGCCGCCCTCGCCATCCCGGAGGAGTACGACGGCGCCGGGGCGACCTTCTTCGAGACCGCGGTCGTGCTCGAGGAGCTCGGGCGCTCCCTCGCACCCAGCCCGCTGCTCGCCTCCGTGATCGCCGGCGAGGCGCTGCTCGCCGGCGGGTCCGACGACGCCAAGGCACGGCTGCTCCCCCGCATCGCCGCCGGAGAGATCGCCACCCTCGCCCTCGGTGACGGGCCGGTGCTCGACGCCGACCGCGCCGCGATCGTGCTCGCCGTCGACGGCGACGACCTGGTCGAGGTCACCGGAGCGAGCGCGACCTGGGCCGAGTCGATGGACCAGACGATCCGACTCGGCGACCTCGACCGCTCCGGCGCCACGAGTCACGCCGATCGGCGACGGAGCGGCCGCTCGCGCCCGCGCCGAGCTCGTCGGACGGGCGGCGGCAGCTGCGCTCGCGGTCGGTCTCTGCGACCGGGCGCTCCGGATGACGGTCGACTACAGCAAGGAGCGGGTCCAGTTCGGCAGGCCGATCGGCTCGTTCCAGGCCCTCAAGCACCGGATGGCCGACATGCTGGCCCAGCTCGAGATCGGCCGGTCCGCGTCCTGGGCCGCGTCCTACGCGCTCGCCACCGAGAACGGCCGACGCCGAAGAGCTGACCCGCACCGCGGCGTCGTACTGCCTCGAGGCCGCCGCCCACCTGGCCGGCGAGTGCGTGCAGCTGCACGGCGGCATCGCGATCACCTGGGAGCACGACGCCCACCTGGTGTTCAAGCGCGCCCACGCCCTCGGTCAGCTGTTCGGCGCACCGCACCACCACCGGGCGTCGATCGCGCTCTGAGCAACCGCGCCGAGTCAGGTGAGGTAGATCCGGCCCCTGCGGATCTCGAACGACTGACGCGAGAGTGGCCTCGGCGCGGGGCCACGGACGACCGCCCCGGTGCCGAGGTGGTACTGGCTGCCGTGGCACGGACACACGATCTTGCGGTCCCGGACGTGGGACACCAGGCAGCCTCGGTGCGTGCACGTGGCGGAGAACACGCAGAACCTGCCCGCGCGCGGCTGGGTCACGACGACCCGGCGCCGGGGCACGACGACGCCACCGCCCACCGGCACGTCCCGGGTTGCGACGATCGCCAGCCCGTCGCCCGCGTCGGCCGCGTCGACGATGAGGAGTGGGCCGGTCACGCCCACCGTTGCCGCGCTGATCAGACCACGGCGCGAGAAGGGGTCCATCCCGCCATCGTGGACGGATACACAGAGCTGCCACCATCGAAATGACCGGGAATGGGCCGGTCGGCGTCACCCACGTAGCTCGATCAGCGTGGGAGTCCGTCGACTGCGTTAGCGTCCCGCACGAGAGGTGCGCGCCGTGCCGCAGATGAGTTCGGGCCCCACCGGCTGACGCCGATGGGGCCCGAACCTCTGTTGTTGGTTGCTGATGGCCAGGTCAGTTGATCGAGACCAAGGTGCTCCCGACCTCGTCGCTGCCGTTGGTCCAGCCCACGACACCGAACCAGCGCTTCGTGGTGTCCAGACCGCTCCACGCGGCGTTGAACGTGACCACTTCGCCCACGGTGACCGGCTGGCTCGGCGGCGTCACGGTCAGGTTGCCCGCATCCGCACCGCCGACGACCCACTGGGTCCAGGCGTAGTTGCCGTCGCCGGCGAAGCCGTTGACGTAGGCGACATAGGTGCCGTCCTCCGGGTTGCGCAGCGTGACCGTCTCGTCAGCGTCGCCATCGGCGCTGAGATCGATCAGCTCCTCCTCGCCGTCGACGACCTGGTAGACCCAGAGGTCGAGATCGGCCGAGGCCGCCCCGTCGACATCGAACCGGATCGCCTCTGCGCCGGCCGCGTCGACCTCGAAGCGGTCGGTGTCGGCGTCGGCAACCGGGTTGGTGTCGTCGAACGGACCGATGGCCACCGATTCGGCGCTCGGCGTGGCACCGACCAGGCCGTGCACCGAGGACGCCGAGCGTGCCCGTGAACCCGGCCGTGACGTCGATGTCGACGTCACCCGTCGCGCCGTCGCCCGTCACCTCGGCCGGAGCCGCGACCTCGACCGGACGCACCGCGAGCGGCATCCGGGCCACGTGACCGTGGTTGCCGGTCCAGGTGAGGCTGCCCGTCGAGTACTCGTCAGCCGGGGCGTCGTCCCGGGTGAAGGTGATCTCGACATCCTCCGACGCACCCGCCGCCACCGTGACGGTGGCCGGATCGAAGGTCACATCGATACCGGGCAGGTCGACCGACGGCGTGAAGGTCTCCGACTGACCGCTCACGTTGGTGAGCGTCCGGGTCACGGTCTCGACACCGGTGAGGCTGCCCAGCGCGATCGATGCCGAGTTGAGCTGGCTGCCGTCGACCGTCGGGATCACCGCACCGAAGGCGGCGTCCAGGTCACCCACATAGGTCTCCAGGTAGCCGAGCCAGTCGATGAGGCCGCTGTCGAACACGATGCCGGGGTCGGCAGCCGGGTTGGGCTGGACGAAGCCCGCGCCCTGCGCGAAGACACCGCCGTCGCTGGCATCCGTGGATGCGTGATCGGTCGCCGTGGTCATCAGCGCCGACTTGATCATCATCGGAGTCCAGTTCGGGTGCTTCTGGTAGAGCAGCGCCCCGAGCCCCGCGATGTGCGGCGAGGCCATCGACGTACCCGAGATCAGGTCGTAGTTGCGACCGTAGTGCGTGGCGCCCACCGGCGAGACCGCAGCGAGTACGTCGACACCCGGCGCCGCGATGTCCGGCTTGAGGATGTCGCCCGGGGTGGTGATCGACGGTCCACGCGAGGAGAACCCTGCGATCTCGGGCACCTGGGTGTCGGAGTCGCCTGGGTCGAGCTCCTCGATGCTGCCCGTCGGGTTGGCGGTCTCGAGGTAGTCGTAGACCGGATCGAGGGCGTCGTCGCCGATGTGGACGGTCGGGATCGCGTGGAGGTCACCGTTGAGCGAGTTGGGCGAGGTGTTGATGAGCACCATGCCCACGCCTCCGGCGTCACGGACGACGAACGACTTCTCGATGCGCGCGTTCACGCCACGCTCGCAGACCACGAGCTTGCCGGTGACCGCGGCCGGGTCGAGGGTGCCCGGAATGCAGAGCGCGGCGTCGTCCGCGTCCGCACCGGCAGCGCCGGACTCGCGGGCGGCGACCATCGGCGTCGACGCCAACGTGGCGGTGGTCGACGAACCGACGTACTCGTCACCGTTCCCGAGGACCAGCTTCTTCTCGGCGATCCAGTGGGTGCTCGCCGCGGCGGACGTCGTCCACGGGGTCGGCCACTTGCCGAGCGTGCTGTCGCCAGGACCGTTGTTGCCCGCCGAGGTGGCGACGAAGACGCCGGCCTGCGCGGCGAACATCATGGCGATGTCGACGTCGTTGAAGGTGCCCGGCTCGCTGGTGCCACCGATCGAGTAGTTGAGGACGTCGACGCCGTCGATCACCGCCTGGTCGACCGCGGCGGCACCATCGGAGTCGGCGCAGCCGTCGTTGACACCGGTGCGGGTGTTGCCGACCCAGCAGACCTTGTACATCGCGACGTCCGCCGCGGGCGCCATTCCGGAGATGTTCCCGAACTGCTTGCCGTCGACGTTCACGTTGTTGACGGCGTTGCCGGCGGCGGTCGACGAGGTGTGCGACCCGTGACCGTCAGCGTCACGCGGAGAGAAGAAGTCGGAGCTGTCGACGTCCTTCTTGCCGAAGCCGGCGAGGTAGTAGCGGGCGCCGATCAGCTTGTCGTTGCAGTCCTGCGCGTTCCAGCTGCTCGCCCTCCTGGCAGATGCCTCGCCAGGTCGTGCGCACGCCCTGGCCGGGGATGATCTGGCCGGCCTGGTTGCGCTTGACGAACGCTCCCTTGAAGGACTTGCTCTCGGGCCAGATGCCGGTGTCGAGGACGCCGACGATGACGTTCTTGCCGGCGTTCGACTGGCCACCGACCTGGTCCCAGAGGCCGCCCGGGTCGCGCAGACCCAGGAACTGGGGGGTGTTGAACGTGTCGACCTGGCGGATCGTGTCCCGGTGCACCGCAAGCACGCCGGGCTGCTTGGCCAGCGTGGCTGCCTGCTTCGCGGTCAGGTGTGCGGCGAAGCCATTGAGGGCCACCGTGTAGTCGTAGTACGCCGTCGCGCCGACGCTGTTGAGCAGCCGGTTGTGCTTGGCGGTCAGGTAGCCGCGGTACTTCACCGCGGCCGCGGTGGTTGCGTCGAACTTCTCACCGCGGGCCGGCCTGGTGGCCGGATAGCCCTTGACCCCACCGCGGTATGCCCCGGCCGGGATGTCCTTCAGGGTGACGATGTACTTGCCGGCTCTTGAAGCCGACGACTGCGTCGCTCGAGGTCGACGTTGATGTTGACGTCGGGTCCGACGTCGTGGCTTGCGCGGAGAGCGAAGCGGTGGACAGGGTCGCCGCCACCATTCCAGCTCCCGCAGTCGTGACGAGCGCGCGCTTGAGCGCACTCTTCCAACCGAGATTCGACACGTTGATGCCTCCGGAGCTATCGAGCAAATGAAAGGTGACGGCAGGTTGTTGACCGGCACCGGCCTTTCCCTGGGGGTCATCTGACCCCCAACCACGGGTCAGGTCAAGCAGGAAGGGGTCCCGACTTGCTGCAAATCTTCTCCGCGCAGGCCTCCCTGTCGGGCGATAACGTCGAGGCATGAGCGTCCCCGGGCAGAATCTTGCAGTCCCGCGAGCGCCGCGCTCCCGGCCGGTGCCGGCCAGTCCGGCAGCCGAAGATGATGTCGGGCACTCCTCATTCGCCCGGCCCGAGTGGCACAGTCGGTCAACACCAGCGACCACTCGCGATGATGGCCTCCCGGCCGGCCGAGGCGATCGGCTCCGAGCCCGAGCAGGTAGCGCATCGTCGCCACTGCCGAACAGCTGCGAGACACCAGCTCCCACTCATCGCGGACAACGGGCCGGGTGCCCCGCCGCATCAGCGGCAGCAGCAGCGCCCGGTTCAGCAGGCGCAGGATCCGAGGCGGCGTCGTCGCCCGACCGGGACGACGGCGCGACGATCCGCAGCATCCGTTCGCTCGTGCGCGGGCGCTCGCACAGGACGACGACCACCGGCGCACCAGCTGGATCCGCGACGAGTGAGTTCGTGTCGGGCTGGCGGTCAGGCGGCTCGCTGTCGTCACCGGGCTTGCGGGTCAGCGGTTGGCGGCGCGGATCATGCCGCGGATCGCCCGCGGGATCGGCACTGCGAGCAGGACCGGCCGGTCCAGCAGCCGGCGGGAGGTGACCGCCCAGATCTGCCCGGTGTTCTTCGTACGGCCGCGCGGCAGGAACCACGGCCCCCCGCTCGCCCCGCCGTTCATGCGGCAGTTGTGCATCGCCGCGTCGGCGGTGTCCTGGAAGGCAACCGTCCGGCCGTCGCAGCGGCGGGCGGTCTGTCCCGTGAACGGCGGCTCCGCGGGCCAGCCCCAGATCGTGACGCCCCACCGTCGCTGCGGCTTGCCCCACACGACGTCGTTGCCACCCACGGCCTTGACCAGCTTGCGGCCGTTGCGCTTCTTGAACGCGATGATCGCCTGGTCGTGGCGGAACGACTCGTTCTCGACCCAGCCGTTGAACGCCCAGGCCTTCCGCCCCACCCACTTGCCCTCGGGCGCCCGGCCCCGGTGGTAGCGGGGCACGAACACCCAGTTCCGGAAGAAGTGCGGGTTCTGGAGGAGACCGACGTTGGGCCCGGTGTGGACGCAGTGCCCGGCGGTGATCACCTGGTCGCGCTTCCGGGTCCTGATCGCGGCCGCGGAGCACACGTAGTCGCCGCCGCCGTCGGAGAAGAAGAGCTTGCCGACCGTCCGCGGCACCCGTCGGGGCGGGATGGGGCCGCTGGTCCCGCTTCGTTCACGCGCGGCGTCGTACGACGTCGACACCGTGAGGTTCGGCAACACCTTCTCGATCGGTACGGCGGCCGCCATCCGCTCAGCAGTCCAGTAGTTGCGGATCGCGCGGGCCGAGCCCGTCGGCTCCGGCGCGACCACGACCTTGTCGGGCGACGACTCGACCGCGGCGCTCGATGGCGCACCCGGCGTCGGCGGACGTCGGCGTCACGCCGGACAGGGTCGCCGAGACGAGCGCGCCGAGAACGATCAGTGTGGATCCACGAAGAGCCCCCATGAGCGGGCACCCTACCTGCGCGGGCTCCGGGCCGGTGAGTCAGTCGGTCGTGCGGTAGCGGCCGCGGTAGTACAGCAGCGGCTCCGTGACGTCGCCGACCGTCGTCTCGAGGTGCTCGACCCGGCCGACCACGACGTAGTGGTCGCCGCCCTCGTGCACCGTGTGGATCGTGCAGTCGAGGTGAGCGAGGGAGCCGTCGATGACCGGTGAGCCGGTCACCTCCGCCGGACGCCAGCTCGATGCCGGCGAACTTGTCGGCGCCCTTGGACGCCATCTGCCCCGACACGTGCTCCTGGTCGGCGGCGAGGACGTTGACGCAGAACCGGCCGGTCCGCTGGATGACCGGCCAGGCGCGGGACGACCGCGCCGGCACGAACAGCACGAGCGGCGGGTCGAGGGAGACGCTCGAGAAGGACTGGCAGGTCATGCCGATCGGCTCGCCGTTGCTCACCGTCGTGATGACGGTGATGCCCGAGGCGAAGGTGCCGAGCACGTCACGGAACCGGCGCGCGGCCGCCCTGGCCTCCGGGTCGTCCTGGACGGCGACGTCCTCGCCCGGACGGAACTCGAAGTCGATCTCGGCGTCGCCGAGCCAGGAGTCGATCAACGCCTGGTGCGGCCAGGTCTCCCGGGCGTCGGGGCTCATCCCGTCCGGGATCTCGCCGTCCGGCACTTGGTGGGACGACTCGGTGGGCATGCTGGTCACCGTAGCGATCTCAGCTTCCGCCACCGAAGTCGTGGCCCCAGTACGAGACTGCCGTCGACTCGCGCGCGACCCACTTGCTGTCCTCCACGCGCAGGCCTTCGGTGCCGAACTCGATGTCGAAGCCGCCGGGCGACCGCACGTAGAACGAGATCATCTCGTCGTTCATGTGGCGTCCGAGCGTGGCCGAGAGCTTGGCGCCGTGCTTGCGGACCCGCTCGAGGGCACGGCCGACGTGGTCGAGCTCGTCGACCTCGAACATGATGTGCACGCACTTGGACGGGTTCGGCATCGGCAGGAACGCCAGCGAGTGGTGGCGCGGGTTGACGCCGAGGAACCGCAGCCAGACCTTGCTGCCCGGCTCCTTGCCGACGAACTCCCCCGGCATGCTCATCGAGTCGCGCAGCCGGAAGCCGAGCACCTCGGTGTAGAACCGCAGCGCCTCGACGTCGTCGAGCACCGGTACGACGAGGTGGCCCATGCCCTGGTCGCCGGTCACGAACTTCGCGGCGTACGGCGTGACCACCGGCCGGGACTCGTAGGTGATGCCGTGGAACAGCTCGAACACGTTGTCCCACGGGTCGCGGAACCGGACCAGCTCCTGCACCCGGCGGTCGTCGAGCTCCTCCTTCGTGCCCTCCTCGAACTCGACGCCTGCCTTCTGCAGGTGCTCGCGGGCGGCCTGGAGCGCCTGGTGGTCGGCGACCTCCCAGCCGGAGCACGCGAGCTGGTCGACGTCGGACGGGAACACGACGATCCGGGCGGAGACCTCGTCGATCCGCCAGTACTGGTGGTCCGGGTTGGGGCCACGCCCCTCGGCCAGGCCGAGGACCTTGCCGGCGAACTTCTGCCATGCGTCCAGGTCGGTGCTGGCCACGCGGACGTAGCCCATGGACTTGATGTCGATCGTCACTTTGACTCTTGGTCCCTCTCGACATGGCGGTTGAGGAACTGCACGGCGATCTCGCGGAACTCGTCCGCCGCCTCGATCTGTGCCCAGTGCCCGCAACGCGGGAACACATGCAGCTGGGCCCTCGGGATCAGCTTGAGCGCGACCATGGCGCCGTCGAGCGGGTTGACCCGGTCCTCGCGGCCCCAGGTGAGCAGCGTGTGGTGACGCACCTGGTGCGCCTCGCGCCACAGCATCCCGTCCTCGGCCGTCTCGGGGTTCCAGAACGACATGCCCATCGAGCGCATCGCGTCCTGGGCGCCGGGCGCGGTCGCGTCGGCGAACCGCTCCTCGACGAGCTCGTCGGTGACCAGCTCCTGGTTGACGACCATCGTCGAGATGAACGCGCGGAGCTTCTCGCGCGTCGGGTCGGCACCGAAGTCCATCAGCCGCTGGACGCCCTCGGTCGGGTCGGCGTGGAACAGGTTGAGCGACAGTCCGCCCGGGCCCATCATGATCAGCCGGCCGACCCGGTCGGGGTAGGACAACGCCAGCCGCATCGCCGTACCGCCGCCGAGGCTGTTGCCGAGCAGGTGCACCTTCTCGAGGCCGAGCTCGTCGAGCAGCGCGACCACGGCGTCGGCGGAGAACCGGTAGTAGTTGCCGACCACGGGCGGCTTGTCGGACCCGCCGAAGCCGGGCTGGTCGACGAGCAGCGTGCGGTAGTCCGCGGCGAAGCCCGGCAGGGCGCTGCCGAAGTTCGACCACGACGACGCGCCGGGGCCGCCGCCGTGCAGCATGACCAGCGGGAGCTCTGGTCTCGTGACGGTCGTGACCGACCTCCTCGACCGAGCGAGCTGTCGTAGTACTGCAGCGTGATCTCGCCGGTCGCCTCGGTCTTCACCTGGGCGGTACGGCGGGTGCTCTCCTTGCGGAGTATTTTCAGCCACGGCGTCATTCACGGGATCAGTACATCCCCGGGTCGACCTTGTGCCCGAACTGCTGGGCGCCGTACATCTGGAGCGCCCGTTCGGGGTCGTTGGCAGCGTGCACCCGGCCGGCGTGCGCGTCGCGCCACGCCCGCTGGAGGTAGGTGCCCTCGGCGAGCGCACGGCCGCCGGACGCCTCGAACAGGGAGTCGATCGCCTCGATGGCGCGGGCGGTGCCGAGCACCTGGTCGCGCCGGACGCGGAGCCGCAGCTCGAGCGGGATGGTCTCGCCGCGGGCGACGAGGTCCTGCTCCTCGCGGATGTTGTTCATCAGCAGCGCCCACGCGGCGTCGATCTCGGACGAGGAACGCGCGATCCGCACCGCGGCGAACGGGTCGAGCGAGGCCTTCTCACCGAGGTACGCCGCCCGCACCCGCTTCTGCTGCATCTCGACGTGCTCGGCGTACGCGCCCTTGGCCATGCCGATGAGCGGCGTGGCGATGGTGCTGGTGAAGATCGAGTGGAACGGCAGCTTGTAGAGGTCGCTGGTGTTGACCGCCTGGCCCGGGCCCTTGCACTGCCCGGTCTCGCCCATCGACAGCGTGAACGCCTCGGGGATGAAGGTCTCCTCGACGACGATGTCGTTGGAGCCGGTGCCGCGGAGGCCGACGACGTTCCAGACGTCGACGATCTGGTACTTCTCCCGCGGGACCATGAAGGTCCGGAAGTCGACGACCTGTCCCTCCTCGTTGAAGACCAGGCCACCGAGCAGCACCCAGCTGCAGTGGTCGCAGCCGGACGAGAAGCTCCACTTGCCGGACAGCTTGAAGCCGCCGTCGGCGAGCACGGCCTTGCCGGTCGGCGCGTACGACGAGCTCAGCCGGACGTTCTGGTCGTCGCCCCACACCGCCTGCTGGGCCTCGTCGTCGAACAGCGCCACCTGCCAGGGGTGGACCCCGACCACGCTGGACACCCAGCCGGTCGAACCGTCGGCGGAGGCGATGTCGCGCACCGCGGTGTAGAAGTCGACCGGGTCGGCCTCGAAGCCCGCCGTACCGCTTCGGCTGCAGCAGCCGGAAGAAGCCGGTCTCCTCGAGCTCCTTGATCGAGGCCTCGGGTACGACGCGCAACCGCTCGCCCTCGTCGGAACGCTCGCGGAACGTGGGGAGCAGGTCACGCACGCCGTCGAGGACGGACTGGACCTCCGCAGATCGGTTCATGGACCCAATACTAGAACACGTTCTCGTTTTGGTGAAGCGGAACCCGGAGTTGGTCCCGGGACCTGCCTTTCGTGACTGCCGCCAGAGCCGTGGCTCCCACATCCGACAACTCGTTCGTTGGTACGCGACACACCGGCGGATAACGTCCCTGAGGTCGAGTCAGCGCGCTCGGGGGAGAGCCATGGTGGACAACGGGACGGGTGGTGATGTCGGGAGTGTTGGCGACGCCGCGCTCGCCGCCCGGGACTTCCGCGTCTCGCTGGAACACCGGCGCGACATCGACGACCTCGTCGCCGCTGCGGTCACCGTCCGCCAGCGCGCGACGGTCGAGGGCGCCGAGATCATCCGCAATGCCGAGGCGCTGGCCGGCAAGATCGTCGCCGACGCCCAGGAGGAGGCGGCCCGGCTCACCGCCGAGGCAATGCGACTCACCGCCGAGGCGAAGCAGGCCCTCGAGGCCGCGTCCGCCCGGGAGGACCTTGCCGATGCCGCACATCGCCGAGCGAGTGAGCGCGACGCTCGGCCGGCTCGAGTCGATGGCGAGCGAGGTGCACATGGTCCTCGACAACGCGATCGCCGAGGTCACCGACTCACTCGCGGGCGATGTCGAGAGCGGCCCCGACAGTGCTTCGTGGACCGACAAGGTCCCTGCTTCCCAAGCCCGTGCCGCGGCCGAGGCGCGGCTCGATCGCTGGCGCGAACGCTTCCGTCAGGCGCGCTGAGCGGCGCTCGTGCGTTGCCCACCGGATCCGAGAACGTCGGCCTTGGAGGCGAAGCAACCGAGAGCTACCTTCAACTTTTTCGCGGTCGTCGCCGACGACCGCGTCGGCTCCAGCCGGCACGAGGACGAGAAATCTTGGACGACACGACAAGCCCACCGCATGTCGCGATGAGCCCCGCAGGCGACGCTGCCCGCGAGTTCAGGGCATCGCTCGAACAGAGACGTGCCGCCGACGACCTCGCCGCGCCGTCCCAGGAGGCGCGCCAGCGCGCAGCGACGTACGCGGAAGACATCGTGCGGCACGCGGACGCGCTAGCCCACAGGATCGAGGCCGAGGCGCGGGAACGCGCCGAGCAGATCGTGGCTGACGCACAGGCCCGTGCGGACCGGACGATCGCGGACGCCGAGGCCTCCCGTGCGGCCCTGCTGGGCGTCATCGAACGCGTCCGGGCCGACCTGACCACGTCCGGGGCGACCACCGCCTGCGCCGGCCGGGGTCGACCTGCTTGTTCGGTGCCGTCGAGGCGGCGCGACCGGTCACGCCACCTTCGTCGGCTACGCCGTCGTCCCCACCTCGGCGTCCTGCTTGGCCTTCAGCATCAGCGCGATGTCGATCAGCTGGTCCTCCTGGCCGCCGATCAGCTTGCGCTGGCCCGCCTCGAGCAGAATCTGGGCGCCGGAGACGCCGTACCGCTCGGCCGCGTTGCCGGCGTGCTTCAAGAACGAGGAGTAGACGCCGGCGTACCCCATCATCAGCGTCATCCGGTCGAGCTGGCACTCCTCGGGCATGGCCGGCTTGATGACGTCCTCGGACGCGTCGACGATCTTGAGGAAGTCGACGCCGGTGGTCCACCCGACCTTGTCGCACACGCCGATGAACGCCTCGAGCGGCGTGTTGCCGGCGCCGGCGCCGAACCGGCGGACCGAGCCGTCGATCTGGGTGGCGCCCGCGCGCGCGGCGATCACGGTGTTGGCGACGCCGAGGCCGAGGTTCTCGTGGCCGTGGAAGCCGACGTCGGCCTGGGAGCCGATCTCGGCGACGACAGCGGACACCCGGTCGGCGGTCTGCTCCATGATCAGGGCGCCGGCGGAGTCGACGACGTAGACGCACTGGCAGCCCGCGTCGACCATGATCCGCGCCTGCTTGGCGAGCACCTCCGGCGGCTGGGTGTGGCTCATCATCAGGAAGCCGACCGTCTCCAGGCCCAGCTCGCGCGCCAGCCCGAAGTGCTGGATCGAGACGTCCGCCTCGGTGCAGTGGGTGGCGATCCGGCAGATCTGGCCGCCGTTGTCCTGGGCGGCGCGGATGTCGTCCTTGGTGCCGACCCCGGGCAGCATCAGGAACGCGATCTTGGCCCGCTTCGCGGTCTCGGCCGCGATCTTGATCAGCTCCTGCTCCGGCGTCTTGGAGAAGCCGTAGTTGAAGCTGCTGCCACCCAGGCCGTCGCCGTGGGTGACCTCGATGACCGGGATGCCGGACTCGTCGAGGGCCTCGACGATGTCGTGCACCTCCTGGGCGGTGAACTGGTGCCGCTTGTGGTGCGACCCGTCGCGCAGGCAGGTGTCGGTCAGTCGCAGGTCGAGCTTGCCCCACGGCTCGTCGCCGTGCGTGCCGGACCAGGTCCGCTCGAGGGCGTTGATGCCGGAGCTGTCGAAGTCAGTCATGTCAGTCCATGTCAGTTCTCGCCGAGGATCGAGCGGGCGATGTGCTGGCCGACCTGGGTCGCAGCGGCGGTCATGATGTCGAGGTTCCCGGAGTACGGCGGGAGGTAGTCCCCCGCGCCCTCGACCTCGACGAAGATCGAGACTCTGCGCATCCCCAAGGTGGCGTCGCGACGGGCCGTCGAACTGGGGCTCCTGGAGCAGCCGGTAGCCCGGGACGTACTCCTGGACGGACCGCTCCATCTCGTGGATCGACGCCGCGATCGCGTCGGTGTCGGCGTCGGGGTCGACCGCGCAGAAGATCGTGTCGCGCATGATCATCGGCGGCTCGGCCGGGTTGAGGATGATGATCGCCTTGCCGCGCTCGGCGCCGCCGATCGTCTCCACGCCCGAGGCCGTGGTGCGGGTGAACTCGTCGATGTTGGCGCGGGTGCCCGGCCCGGCGCTCACGCTGGAGACCGACGCGACGATCTCGGCGTACGACACCGGGGTGACCCTGGAGACGGCCGCCACCATCGGGATGGTGGCCTGCCCGCCGCAGGTGATCATGTTGACGTTGGGCGCGCCGACGTGCTCCTCGCCGTTGACCGGCGGGATGACCGCCGGGCCGACGGATGCGGGCGTCAGGTCGATCGCGCGGATACCGGCCTCGGCGTAGCGCGGGGCGTACTCCTTGTGGACGTAGGCCGAGGTGGCCTCGAACAGGAGGTCCGGCAGCTCGTCCTGCTTGAGCAGCCAGTCGACGCCCTCGTGCGTGGACACCAGTCCCTGGTCGGCGGCGAGCTTGAGCCCCTCGCTGGCCGGGTCGACGCCGATCATCCAGCGCGGCTCGATCATCGTCGGCTAGCGCAGCAGCTTGTACATCAGGTCGGTCCCGATGTTGCCGGGCCCGACGATCGCGGCGGTGGCCTTCTTGCTCATCCGTACTACTCCTTGAAGTCGACTACGAGCGGCTCGAACCCGCTGATGGACGCTGTCACCTTGTCACCCGGGCTCGAACGGCACGAATGGGCCGAGGGCCCCGGACAGGATCAAGTTGCCCGCACGCAGCGGGTCGCCGAAGCGGCGGGCCTGGACCGCCAGCCACCGCAACGCCTCGAGCGGATCACCGAGGCAGGCGGCGCCGTTGCCGGCCGACCGCTCCTCGCCGTTGATCGTCAGCGACATGCACGACGTCGAGCGGCTCGAACTCGTCGAGAGAACGACCCTCGCTGCCGATGACGAAGAGACCGCTCGACGCGTTGTCCGCCACGGTGTCGGTGAACCCGATCTTCCAGTCGGCGATCCGGGAGTCGACGATCTCGAGTGCGGGCAGCGCGACGTCGACCGCCGCGCGGACGCCTCGATCGTGATCTCGTCCTCGTCCCCGGGGTCGATGTCCTGCGCGAGCACGAACGCGACCTCGGCCTCGACCCGCGGCTGCAGGAGCGTCCGCATCGAGATCGGGTCGCCACCCACCCCGTCGCTGACGTCCATGTCGCTCAGCAGGTAGCCGAAGTCGGGCTGGTCCACACCGAGCTGCTGCTGGACGGCCTCTGACGTGGCGCCGATCTTGCGGCCGACCACCGTCGCCCCTGCGGCGAGCCGGCGTTGCACCAGGCCCTGCTGGACCGCGTAGGCCGCGGCGAGGTCGTCGGTCCCGATGAGGTCGCGTACCGGAGCGCACGGCACCCGGGTCTCCTGGGCGACCGCGAGGCGCTCCACGGCTGCCGAGATCGCGTCCTGAGAGGTCACGAGGTCCATACTAGAACCTGTTACAGTTTTGTGCCATGACGGGTGGGACGACGGACGCTCCGAGCGAGCTTCCGGCTGAGGTGGACGTGGTGGTCGTCGGCGCGGGTGGCGCCGGGATGAGCGCTGCCCTCGCGGCCGGACGGAAGGGCCTCGACACGATCCTCGTCGAGAAGAGCGCCTACTTCGGCGGCTCGACCGCCCGCAGCGGCGGCGGCGTCTGGATCCCGGGCAACTACGCGCTCAAGGCAGCCGGCGAGGCCGACGACCTGGCCAACGCCAAGCGCTACCTCGACTCCATCGTGGGCGACGCCGTGCCGAAGGTGCGCCGCGACACGTACGTCGACCGTGGCGCCGAGGTGATGGACTTCATCAAGGCCAACACCCCGGTGCGGTTCACGTGGGTGCCGCAGTACGCCGACTACCACCCCGAGGCACCCGGCGGTCGCGCCGCGCGGCCGCACCGTGGAGCCGGTTCCGCTCGACGCCCGGTTCCTCGGCGACGAGCTCGAGCGGCTGCACCCGGCGTACACGAAGGCACCGGCCAACCTGATCGTGACGCAGGCGATGTACCGCAAGATCAGCCTCGGTCTGCGGACCATCAAGGGCCCGCTGACCATGTTCCTGGTGCTGTTCCGCCGGCTCGTGAGCATCGTGCTCAGGCGGAAGATGTTCGCGATGGGCAACGCCATCGCGATCGGCCTCCGCAAGGGCCTCGTCGATGCCGACGTGCCGGTGTTCTACGAGCACGAGCTGGCCGACCTGCTCCTCGAGGGCGGGCGGGTGGTCGGCGTCGTCGTCGAGCACGAGGGGACCCGCCACGAGGTGCGCGCCCGGCGCGGCGTGATCCTGGGCAGCGGCGGCTTCGAGCGCAACGCCGAGCTCCGGGCGAAGTTCCTCCCCCAGCCCACGTCGGAGGAGTGGTCCACCGGCTCCGTCTTCAACACCGGCGCCGGGCTCGAGGCCGGCATCGCGGCAGGCGCGGCGACCGACATCATGGACGACGCCTGGTGGGGCCCCACGATCCCGCTGCCGAACGGCCCCTGGTTCTGTCTCGCGGAGCGCAACCTGCCCGGCTCGCTCATGGTCAACCAGGCCGGCGAGCGGTACATGAACGAGGCGCTGCCGTACGTCGAGGCCGTGCAGGAGATGTACAAGGGCGAGCAGACCGGCGTCGGCCACGTGCCGAGCTGGATGATCATCGACCAGCGCTACCGCAACCGCTACCTCTTCGCCGGGCTCAGCCCGCGGCAGCCGTTCCCCGGCCGCTGGTACAAGAACGGCACGATCAAGAAGGCGTCGACCCTCGAGGCGCTCGCCGAGGAGATCGACGTACCGGCCGACGCGCTGGCGGCCACCGTCACCCGGTTCAACGGCTTCGCGGCCGTGGGGGTCGACGAGGACTTCCACCGGGGCGAGTCGGCCTACGACAAGTACTACTCGGACCCCACCGTGAAGCCGAACCCCTCGTTGCACGTGATCGATCAGGCGCCGTTCTACGCCGTGAAGATCGTGCCGGGCGACCTCGGCACCAAGGGCGGACTGCTCACCGACGAGCGGGCCCGGGTGCTGCGGCCGGACGGCTCGGTGATCCCGGGTCTCTATGCCGCCGGCAACGTGTCGGCCGCCGTGATGGGCTACACCTACGCCGGCCCGGGCGCGACCATCGGACCCGCGCTGGTGTTCGGCTACCTGGCCGTCGAAGATGCGGCGAGCCGCAGGGAGTAGCCCGAGCCGCTAGGCAGTATGAGACCCGGTGCCCATCGACCCGTCCGTCGCGATCGGGGCCGACGTCGGCTCCCGCACCTTCTCCTGGACCGAGAGCGACGTGCTGCTCTACCACCTCGGCATCGGCGCCGGGTCGCGCGAGGGCGACAACCTCTCCCCCGCCGCGCTGCGACTCACCCTCGACGGTCCCGGGTTGCAGGTGCTGCCGTCGTTCGGAGTCGTGGTGCCGACCTTCCACGAGACCGACCCGCCGCCGCTCGACCTGCCCGGCTGCGACATCAACCTGGCCCAGGTGGTGCACGGGTCGCAGTCGATCTCGGTGTCCGGCCCGCTCCCCACGTCCGGCACCGCGACGCTGTCGACGACGCTCACCGACATCTGGGACAAGGGCAAGGCCGCCGTCATCTGGCAGGAGGGCGTTGCCCGCTCGGAGTCTGGTGAGGAGCTGTGGCGGGTGCGCTCGTCGATCTTCGTCAAGGGCGAGGGCGGCTGGGGCGGCGACCGCGGTACGGCGGAGCCCGTGGTGCTCCCCGAGCGCGAGCCCGACCTGCTGACGTCGTACGACGTGACGCCGCAGCAGGCGCTGCTCTACCGCCTCTGCGGCGACCGCAACCCGCTGCACGCCGACCCGGACTTCGCCAAGACGGCCGGCTTCCCGGCACCGATCCTGCACGGCCTCTGCTCCTACGGCATCGTGCTGCGCGAGCTCACCGACGGCCTGCTCGGCGGCGACGCGACGGTCGTCCGCGGCTTCGGCGGGCGGTTCACCGGCGTGGTCTTCCCCGGCGAGACGATCCAGGTGGCCGGCTGGCACGAGGACGGCCGGATCGTCGCGTCGGCGACCATCGCCGGCGGCGACCGGGACGGCTCCCCCGTGCTGGCCGACTGCGTGCTCACGCCGACCGGCATGACTACGCCGGGGTGAGTACGTTGGTCGCGCACTCCCTCACCCGACGAAAGGCGTTCCCATGGCTATTCGCACCGCACGCACCGCCTGGAACGGCGGCCTCCTCGACGGTTCCGGGCAGGTCGAGCTGACCTCGTCCGGGGTCGGCACGTTCGACGTCTCCTGGCCGAAGCGCACCGCCGACGCGGCCGACGGGACCACCAGCCCGGAGGAGCTCATCGCGGCGGCCCACTCCGCCTGCTTCCCGATGGCGCTCTCGAAGGTGATCGCCGACGCCGGTGGCACGCCGATCGCCCTCGATGTGACCGCGGACGTCTCGTTCGGGCCGGATCCGGCCGGCGGCAACATGATCACCGGCATCAAGCTCACCGTCCGCGGCGAGGTCGAGGACATGGACGAGGCCACGTTCATCGAGTGCGCGGAGAAGGCCAAGGTCGGCTGCCCCGTCAGCAAGGCGCTCGCCGCCGTCGAGAACATCACCCTCGACGCGGCGCTCGAGAGCTGACGGCTCGCAGCCTAGGCGGACACCCGGTCGGCGCCCTCGGGCGTCTCGTGGGCGTTCCGGACGCCGTCGAGCCGACGGATATCTCGAATGTGATCACTTCCGAGAACGACGTCTCCGAGCGCGATGACGCCACCCTCGAGGACCCGGTACACGGTCCCCGCGCGCCGGCGTAGGGCTTCCTGGGCGCCGGCGCCGATCGTGTCGTCGAGCAGCTTGCACGGTGCGCGCGATCCGGACTGCTTCGAGCACCAGGTCACCGAGCCGCACCCGGGCGCCGCGCACCCGCGGCACGTCGCCGCGGGTGAGCGGGAGAACGATGTCGAAGTAGAGCGGCACGAAGAGGCACACGGCGAACGCCTCGGCGTGGAAGTCGAGGGTGCTGGCGTTGTCCGGGCCGAGCACGTCCTTCACCGCGTCCTGGTAGATCGCGATGTTCGCGACGAGCACGGCCACCCAGAACCCGAGCCTCGCCCAGCCCGAGACCAGCCGCGGGCCGGAGCAGCGCCAGAGCCCGCGTGACCACTCGAAGTAGATCGACAGGACGAGCAGGCCGCTGAAGACGTCGCGCAACGTGAGGATCCGCTGCGGGAGGCGTGAACCGAAGATCGACTCGAGCATCGGTCCTTCCATGCAGGCCAGGATGAGGATCAGCGCGCCGTACCAGACCACGCGGCGGACGATCCGGCCCCCGACGTCCTCTCCCGGAACCGGGACGATCGTGCCGTCCTTGCGGCGGGTGGCGACGAAGTCCCAGAAGAGGGGTACGACGAACGCCACGACGTACGCCTCGTTCGCCTTCCAGAGCCAGATCGAGTTCTTCTCTCCCACCAGGTCGACCATGAGCCAGTCCTGGTGGACCACGACGAAGATGAACACGAGTACGGCGTAGTAGCCGATCGTCCATCGTGATCCGGTCGGACGCTTCTGCTCGGTAGGCATGGCGGCGCTGTCCTGCACTAGTTTCCCCCTGGCAAATGGTGCCGCGGAGCGTCGGCACCGAACCTTGAAAGGGTACGAGGGCCCGGACCAGATCAGGAGACGATCATTCTCGGATGTGATCACTTCCGAGAACGACGTCTCCGAGTGCGATGACGCCACCCTCGAGGACCCGGTACACGGTCCCGGCGCGCCGGCGTAGGGCTTCCTGGGCGCCCGCGCCGATCGTGTCGTCGAGCAGCTTGCACGGCGCCGCGACCCGCACCGCTTCGAGCACCACGTCACCGATCCGCAGCCGGGCGCCGGGCTCCCGCGGCACGACGCCGTGGCTGACGGTGATGTTGCGCCGGGTCAGGTGGGACGGCACCTCCGCGCCGTACACCTGCGCCGCTTCGTCGAGGCTCTCCCGGCTCTGCACGGTGACGTGCCGGTGCTTGGTGCCGTGGTAGCGGTCGCCGACGATCCCCTTGCCGGCCTCGACCTCGACCATCTCCTTGGCCTGCATCGGCAGCCGGGTGGCCTTCGCGATGTGAAGGGCGACGACGGTTGGGCTCACGGTCCGAGTATCCCCGCGTCGTACGGTAAAGACATGTCCTACCCTCCCCCTCTCTACGACGGCGCATCCGGCGAGGTGTCCGCGACCATCAAGCCGGCCGGCGCGGAACCCGACCTGATCTACCCCAACGGCAACCGCGTCACCTACCTCGCGAAGGGAGCCGCGACCGGCGGCCTGTTCGGCCTCTACAAGTGGGAGTTCTCGGAGGCGGTCAGCGGGCCCGGCGCGCACTTCCACCGCACCATCGCGGAGTCGTTCTACATCCTCACCGGGGAGGTGACGGTCTACGACGGCAAGGAGTGGGTCAAGGCCGCCCCCGGCGACTTCCTGCACGTTCCTCCGGGTGGCCTGCACGGCTTCCGCAACGAGTCGGGCGCCGAGGCGTCGATGCTGTTGCACTTCGCGCCCGGCGCCCCGCGCGAGGCCTACTTCGAGGGACTCGACCGGCTGGCCCGCGGCGAGGAGTGGGCCCCCGAGGAGTACGACCGGTTCATGGCCGAGCACGACAACTACTGGACCGACTGACCTCGCCTACATCGGCCGACGCATCACGACCAGGGCGACGTCGTCCTCGACACTGTCGTCGCCCAGGCCGACGGCAATGATGCGGCTGCACACCGTTTCCGCGTTGTGGCCGGCGGAGAACGCTCGCCGTACGGACTCGAGGCGCTCGCCGTACTGGTCCGGGTGCCCGTCGGGTCCGACTCCGGCGCTCCACGAGGCCGTCGGTGTAGAACGCGAGGGCAGTGCCCGGCGGGAGCGCAACCTTCTCGCTCTGGCGAGGACTTTCGGGGTCGAGGCCCAGCAGCAGTCCTGGCGAGATGTCGGCGGGCTCGGCCGTCTCCTGGCCCTCGTGCGCGATGAGCGGCGCCGGGTGGCCGGCGTTGCAGATCACGACCTGGTCGAACGGCGGCTCGGTGACCGCGTACAGCACCGTGGCCGAGATCTCTGTCTCGAAGTGGCAGAGCTTGCGATCGAGGCGTCTCAGCACCTCTGCCGGGTCGTCGTGATCGAGGGCGTAGGCCCGCAGCGCGCTGCGCAGCCGACCCATCACGATCGCCGCGCGCAGACCGTGTCCCTCGACGTCGCCCAACACGATCCCGGTCTTGCCGCTGGGGAGCGTGAAGACGTCGTACCAGTCGCCGCCGAGGTCGCCTTCCGCAGGCAGGTAGCGGACCGCGACGTCGAGGCCCTCGACCGCCGGCGGGGCCGCCGGCAGCAGGCTGCGCTGCAGGATCATCGCGGCGAGGTGGGCGTCGTCCTCGGTCCGCTCGGACAGTCGGTGCCCGATCTCCGCCGCTCTCTCCTCCAGCCGCTCGGCGTCGCTGTCGGTGAACGACCGCGGTTCGAAGCTCCCGACGTGCAGGACCCCGAGCAGGCGGTTCCGACCGAAGACCGGCACCCCGAGGAGTCGCTGGACGCCGGCCTCACGAAGGATGGGGTTGAGGACGGAGACCTCGTTGACCTCGTTGACGAAGACGGGGCGGCGCGCTTCGGCGACGCGGCCGGCGAAGCCGGCGCCCATCCGCACGTGCGGCGCACCACGCCACCGGCGCCCGAGACCGGCCGACGCCGCGGGCTCGAGTACGCCGCCTGTCTCGTCCAGCAGGAGCAGGGTCGCGGTGTCCGACCCCATCAGGGTCCGGACGTTCTCGATCAGGTCCTGGACTGAGACCAGTTCCACGGTCACAGGCAGGTCTCCTCCACCACGCGTCGAACACTCCCGAGGACCGGTTTTCTTGGGCCCCTTCGCGCGCATCCTTGCACGCCGAGCCGAAGCCTGGGTGGCAATCGACGCGAGAGTTACGGTGGTTCCATGGCGCGCTACGAGGTCAACGACGCGGCGGTGGCGAAGGCGCGGTCGCTGATCGCCGGCAAGCAGTACGTCCTCGACAGTGACTGGGGCGACGTACAACCGGACGCGGAGGCGGGCAACGCCTTCCTCGACCGCAACTCGTGGGAGCAGTACGCCGCTTGGCACCTCGGCCTGACGGTGGGCGCCAACGACGAGACGAAGGCTCGCTACGCGTTCGTCTACGGCGACTTCCGCCGGGTCCATCGCTCCGGGCTCATCGCTTGCGTCTACCGAGCCGCGGAGTGGCGCCACAAGAAGGTGGAGCTCGCGGCCCACGAGCTCCTGCAGCTGCTCGACCGGACGGCCGGGATCGACTGAGCCGTCAGATCGCCTCGAGCAACCCCACGGTGCCGAGGTCGCGGATGGCCTCGACCGACCGGGAGATCATCGCGGCGAACATCCGGTCGCCGCGCTCGGTGGCCGTGCTGCTGTAGGCGCAGCCGAACACGGCGATCAGCGGGCCCTGGAGCATGGCGAAGCAGTAGTCGTCCCAGCACTCCTCGGCCGAGTAGCCCATCGACGCCGAGGGCCGTCAGTCGCTGGTGATAGGCGCCGACCAGCTCGCGTTCGTGGTCGCGCCTCTCGTCGGGCGTCAGCCCGGTCGAGAGGAAGAAGGAGACGTCCCGGATCGGGAGTCCGAGCGAGAGCGTCTGCCAGTCGACCGCCCAGAGGCGGCCGTCCGGGTGGAACATCAGGTTGTCGAGCCGGTAGTCACCGTGCACGAGACCGAAGTGCGTCGCCCGCGCGACCGACCAGCGGCCGGCGTACGGCGCGACCGTGCGCAGCGTCTCCACGTCGCCGTCGCCGAGCAGACCGCCGAGCCTGCCGACGACGGTCTCGATGGCGTCGGGGAAGAGCGAGTCCAACGTGGTCGCGTCCTCGGCGCCGGCGAGGCTCAGGCCGTCCACGTCCAGCAGCGTGCGGTCCGACCAACGGGGACCGTGCAGACCGGCGACGTTCGTGACGGCGGCCGCGGCCTGGGCCGGCGTGCACCCGATGAGCTGGTCGCCCTGCTCGGCGGGCGCCAGGTCCTCGAGCAGCAGCGTGAACGTCCCCCGATGCTCGGGGTCGTCGGAGATCGCGGCGTAGTAGGCCTTCGGCGCACTCACCTCCAGGGACGGCAGCAGCGTCCGGTAGAACGTGACCTCGATGGCATAGGAGCCGTGGAGGAAGCTGCGGCCGGCGGCGTCCGGGGTCGGCAGCTTGGCCAGCACCGTCGCCGGCAGACCGGGGTCGCCGCGCAGCTCGAGGCGGTGGCACACCCCCATCTGACCGGTGCCCACCGGCGCTGTCGCGACGTCCGTCACGGTGTGGCCGAGGGCGGCGCTGAGCCACTCGGGCGTCAGCTCGGCGACATGGGCGACGGGCGGGGTCATTGCATCCGGCCGGGGTTGGCGGGCAGCGCCGGCTGATCCGGCGGGACGCACGGATGCGTAGGCACCGAGGACGGGTGCCAGCTGGCTGGGCGTGGAGCCGTGCAGGATCACGCTGTCGACGCCGGTCGTGCCGAACGAGTCCGCGACCTGCTGCGCGCAGGACGTCGCGACTTCCGGTGATCGCGCAGTCGAGCCAGGCCTGCGGGATCACCTGGTCCGCGAGGTACTCGAGCTGGTCCGGCGTCGCAGCCGCGTCGAAGGCACCCGAGAACCCCGACACCAGGGGGTCGTCGCGGAAGCGCTGGAGGGCGGCCGGGTCCCAGTCGTTGATCCGCACGAGCAGGTCGCCGTACCCCTGGAGGTACGTCGCGAGCCGGCCCACCGTCTTCTTCAGGACCTGGTCGGCGGGGAGTGAGTCCTCGACGACAGCCGTGCACGCCCAGACCCGGACAGCCGCGGGGTCCCGGCCGGCCGCCTCGGCCCCGGCGCGGACGGTCGCGACGCTCCGCGCCACGGCCTCGTCGGTCATGAACGTGTGCAGCACGACGGCGTCGGCGACGCCGCCCGCAAGCTCGAGCGCCTTCGGACCGATCGCGACCATCAGGACCGGGATGTCCTCGGCGATCTCGTCGTCCATCAGGAACAGGTAGGGGTAGGTGCCCGACGGCCCGGCGTGGTCGAACCGCTCCCCCCGCCACAGGCGACGCTGGACGTCGATCGCGTCGCGCAGCTGGGCGTTGGTGATCCGCGGCACGCCCATCAGGTCGAAGAGCATGTCGAACCCGCGGCCGAGACCGAGGGCGAACCGCCCGCGCGACATCCGGTGCACCGTCGTCGCCATGGTGGCGGTGACCAGCGGGTGGCGCGTGTTGTGGTTCGTCGCCGCGGTTGCGATCCCGAGCGTGGTCGTTGCGGCGGCGGCGGCGCCCGACAGAACCGCAGCGTCCTTGTAGTTGAACCGCTCGGAGAGGAAGACAGCCCCCAGACCGATCCGCTCCGCCTCGCGCACCTCGTCGATCAGCGCGCGTGGGTCGGCCGCGTGGCCGGCCAGGCCGTAGAAGCCGAGCTCCGGGAAGTGGTTCGTTGTCTGCACGTCGGGTCAGATGTTCGTGGGGATGTGCATGACGGTGCCGCCGTCCACGACGGGACTAGGGTGGGGGCAGAGGGGGCGAGGACGCGCGGCAGGTTGGTCGCTTGTCGTGGGAGTGGCGCGAGATGCCGGCGTGTTAAGAGGACGGGGACTCGGACGGTGACGCGAGCACTCTTCCAGTCTCTCTCGTACTCGAGGTGGACGTAGCGGGCGGCACTCTTGCCGAACTCCTGGCAGAGCTCCTCAGCGAGCGCCTTGCCCTCGTCGTCGAGCAGGTCGCCGATGACGACGCTCGCGCCCTCCGCAGCCAGCATCCGGGCGCTGGCGCCGCCGATGTTGCGCGCGCCGCCGCTGATGAGCACGACCTTGCCGTCCACTGCGACGTACGACGGCGCCGAGGTGATGTTCGACCTGATGGGCTTCGGCCATCCGGTCGACTCCACCCCGATGCTCTTCCTCCCGGGGATCCTTGCCATGGCGTGGGGCACGGCGATCCGGATGATGGCCACCGCCCTCGGCATCGAGGTCGACGAGATCGTCGAGCACTGGGAGGCCGAGCCGGCGCCCGAGTCCTACGACATCGCGGCCGGGCGGATCGAGAAGGGCACCATCGCGGCGCTGAAGTTCTCGATCTCCGGTCTGGTGGACGGTCATCCGGCGATCGTCGTCGAGCACGTCACCCGGACCCGCGACGACCTCCGGCCGGACTGGGCCCGCCCCGCCGCAGGAGGCGGCTCCTACCGGATCGAGATCACCGGGGAGCCCAACTACGTCGTCGACGTCGTGCCGAGCAGCGAGCACGGCGACCACAACCACGCCGCGATCGTGGCCGCGTGCGGACGGATCGTGAACGCCATCCCCGACGTACTGGCTGCCGATCCGGGCATCCGCACCACGCTCGACCTGCCGCTGCCCACGGGCCGCGGGACCTACGTCGCACCTGTGCGCTGACCTTCGACCCCATTGCAGGGCGAGCGCAGTCTTTCCGTATGACCTTCCGCGCACCGCGGGTAGCACCCGTGGACGGCCGGCTGACCCGTATCCCCGAGGGGCGGCCGTCGAGAGAGGGAGGCGACGACGATGTCCCACGGCGTTGAGACCGGGCGGATCACGACCGACATCCCGGCACGGCTGGACCGGCTGCCCTGGAGCCGCTGGCACTGGTTGGTGGTGCTGGGCCTCGGCACGGTGTGGATCCTCGACGGGCTCGAGGTGACCATCGTCGGCTCGATGTCCGACGCGCTGGCCGATCCCAAACCGGCCTGGGCATGGACAGCTTCGATGTCGGGCTCGCAGGAGCGATGTACGTGGCCGGTGCGTGCTTGGGCGCGCTGTTCTTCGGCCAGCTCACCGACCGCTTCGGTCGCAAGAAGCTCTTCCTCATCACGCTCGGCGTCTACACGGCGGCGACCGTGCTGACGGCGTTCTCGATGACGCCGATGTGGTACTTCATCGCCCGGTTCATCACCGGTGCCGGCATCGGCGGTGAGTACGCCGCGATCAACTCCGCGATCGACGAGCTGATCCCCGCCAAGTACCGCGGCCGGGTCGACGTGTCGATCAACGGCTCGTTCTGGGTCGGCGCGGCCGCCGGCGCGCTGCTCACCATTCCGCTGCTGGATCCGACCGTGATCAACCAGGAATGGGGCTGGCGACTGGCGTTCGGCCTCGGCGCGATCCTTGCGGTCGGCATCCTGATCGTCCGCCGCGCGGTGCCGGAGAGCCCGCGGTGGCTGTTCATCCACGGCCGCGAGGACGAGGGCGAGGAGATCGTCAGGGACATCGAGGAGACCGTGAGCCGAGAGTCCGGCAAGAGCCTGCCGTCGGTGTCGGAGACGATCACCATCCGCCAGCGCAAGACGATCAGCCTGGGGCTGATCGCCAAGACGGTGTTCACGCTCTACCCGCGTCGCACCATCCTCTGCTTCTCGCTCTTCGTCGGCCAGGCGTTCCTCTACAACGCCTTCTTCTTCACCTACGGCGACACCCTCACGTCGTTCATGGGCGTGACGCAGATGGGTTATTACATCGCGGTGTTTGCCGTCAGCAACTTCGCCGGCGCGCTGATCCTCGGGCCACTGTTCGACACCATCGGACGCGTGCGGATGCTGACGGCGACCTACGTGCTGTCCGGGCTCCTGCTGGCGTTCACCGGCCTGACCCTGGACTCCTACGACGCGACCACCCTGACCCTGATGGGCTGCGGGATCTTCTTCCTCGCCTCCGCCGGCGCCAGCGCGGCGTACCTCACCGCCAGCGAGGTGTTCCCGATGGAGACCCGGGCGCTGTGCATCGCGTTCTTCTACGCGATCGGCACCGCGGCCGGTGGAATCGCGGGTCCGCTGCTCTTCGGCAAGCTCATCGACGACGCGGTCAAGGGCGGCGAGGGTATCTCCGCCATCGCGATCGGCTACTACATCGGCGCCGCGCTGATGGTGGCCGGTGGCCTCGTTGCCGCGTTCCTCGGCGTCAAGGCCGAGGGCCAGTCGCTCGAGAGCATCGCGCGCCCCCTCACCGCCGAGGACGACGACCCGGGGCCGGCGGCCGACCAGCAGCCCACCCGTCAGACCGTCTGAGGAAGGAGATCGCCATGCCGATGCCCCCGCCGAAGGCGTCCACCGAGGGACGCCGCGACCGCCAGGTCTTCCACGAGATGGGCCAGATCCTGCGAGCGCTCGAGGAGTCCGGACCATGCGAACCCGACGAGCTCGCCACGCTGGTCGGCGCCCGCTATTGGGAAACCGGGCGTTACGACCGCGCCCTCGCGTTCGCTCTCGCTGACGGACTGGTCGTGCGGGACGCCGACAGCAGGTTGCAGCCCTCAGGCTGACGTTCGGGCGGCAAGCCGCTTCAACTGCGCGCGGCGATGATCTGCTCGCGCAGGATGTCGCCCTGCCCGGCGTGCCGGGCGAGCTCCTCGATCATGTGGGCATACATCCAGCGCACGCTCACCGGGCCGCGCCGGGCGTGCTTGCCGGTGTCGTCGAGGTCGTGGTCGAAGGCGATCCGGTCGGACTCCTCGCAGACGCTGCCGGAAGCTCTTGCTGATCGAGGCGATCGTGTCGTCCGGCGTCAGTCGGAAGCTCTCGTCGATGTCCTCCGGGACGCCCACCTCGGCACGGGTACGCCCGGTCAGGGTGACGTGGAACCACACCTGCTCGGCGAACGCGGCGTGCTTGACGATGCCGAGGAGCGTGGTCAGCGACGGCACCAGGCTGCGCCGCGCCTCCTCCTCGGTGAGACCGTCGAGGAGCTCCAGGATCTCGGCACGGTTGGCCGCCAGCATGTCGACGAGGGTCTTGCGTTCGGGGCCGGTGAAGTCGGGGTGGTCGCTGCTCACCGGGTCAGGCTACGGGCGGATCGACGTACCGTGAGTCATGGTCCAGACCCGCGTCCGTGCCGCCGTCGGGACGATCGCGTTCTTCTTCATCGCGCCCGGGGGTACGGCGGGCCTGGTGCCGTGGCTGATCACCCGCTGGGAGGGCGATGCCCCGACCTGGGCCGAGGTGGCGGGCGCCGTGGTCGTCGCGGCCGGGACGCTGCTGGTGATCGCGGCGTTCGCCCAGTTCGTGCTCGAAGGCCGCGGGACGCCGGCCCCGATCGCGCCCACGCAGGAGCTGGTGGTCGGCGGTCTGTACCGCTGGGTCCGCAACCCGATGTACCTCGGCGTGAGTATGGCGATCGCAGGCCAGGCCGTCCTGTTCGGCAGCGTCGGCGTCGGCCTCTGGCTCGCGGTCTTCGTGCTCGCCACCACCACGTTCACGCTGGTCTACGAGGAGCCGACGCTGCGCCGCACGTACGGCGCGTCGTACGACGCCTACGCGGCTGCCGTCCCGCGATGGCGACCCCGGCTCACGCCCTGGCGCCCGTAGCTCGCGGCCAGGATGAGCCCGCTCGTCGGAACGCCCGTGCCGGCAGTGACCAGCACGTGGTGCGCGTCCTCGACCGGGTTGACCGAGGTGCCGCGGATCTGGCGGACGCCCTCGGCGATGCCGTTCATGCCGTGGATGTAGGCCTCGCCGAGCTGGCCGCCGTGCGTGTTGAGCGGCAGCCGGCCGCCCACCTCGATCGCGCCATCGGCGATGAACGCCGGAGCCTCGCCCCGACCGCAGAAGCCGAGCTCCTCGAGCTGCATGAGGACGTACGGCGTGAAGTGGTCGTAGAGGATCGCCATCGGGATGTCGCCCGGGGTGAGTCCCGACTGGCGCCAGAGCTCGCGTCCGACGACGCCCATCTCGGGGATCCCGATGTCGTCGCGGTAGTACGACGTCATCACGAACTGGTCGCGACCACTCCCCTGGGCTGCCGCCGCGAGGAAGGCCGGCGTCTGGGCCAGGTCCCGTGCCCGCTCCGCGGACGTGATCACCAGCGCGACCGCGCCGTCGCTCTCCTGGCAGCAGTCGAGCAGGTGCAGCGGGTCGACGATCATCCGTGACGCCTGGTGGTCCTCGAGCGTGATCGGCTTGCCGTAGAAGAACGCGTTGGGGTTGGTCGCGGCGTGCCGGCGATCGGCGACGGCGACCCGGCCGAAGTCCGCCGAGGTGGCGCCGTACTCGTGCATGTAGCGGCGGGCCTGCATCGCGACCGTCGCGGCCGGGGTGCCGAGACCCATCGGATAGGTCCACGCGTTGTCGAGCCCGTTGGTGTTGACCTGGGTCGCCGCGGCGACGGACACCTGGCCGAACCGTGACTCCGAGCGCTCGTTGAACCCGCGGTAGGCCACGACCACGTCGGCGACACCGGTGGCGACCGCCATCGCGGCCTGCTGCACCGTGGCGCAGGCGGCCCCGCCGCCGTAGTTGATCCGGCTGAAGAAGCGCAGCTCCTCGATGCCGAGCTCGCGCGCGAGCGCGATCTCCGAGGACGTGTCCATCGTGAACGTGGTCAGCCCGTCGACGTCCGCGACGGTCAGACCGCAGTCCGCGAGCGCGTGCTGGACGGCCTCCACCGAGAGCTGCAGCTCGGACCGGCCCGACTCCTTGGAGAACTCGGTGGCGCCGATGCCGACGATGGCGGCCTTGCCGCTCAGCGTGCCTGCTCATAGCGACGACCTTGACGGTGCCGGTCACGTGGTCGCCGAGCGACACCCGGCCGACGACGTCGATGGTCGCGATCCCGTCCGCCACCTCGGTGACCTTGCCGCTGAAGGTGAGCGTGTCGTAGGGGTGGGCGGGCGCACCGAGCCGGATCGCGATGCCCTTGAGCTCGCAGTCGTGGCCGACCCAGTCGGCGACGAACTTCTCGACCAGCCCGTTGGTGGTCAGGATGTTCATGAAGATGTCCTTGGACCCGGCGCCCTGCGCGACGTCGCGGTCGTGGTGGACGTCCTGCCAGTCGCGGGTGGCGATCGCGGTGCTCACGATCGTCGTCGGCGTCATCGGCAGGCTCCACTCGGGGATCACCTGACCGGCTTCGAGCCTTCTCATGCCAGCCTCCAGATCGGGAGCGTCAGGTCGTCGTCGACCGCGTTGAAGTCCACCCGGAGCCGCATCCCGATCTCGATCCGGTCGTCTTGCCCACTTCGGACAAAGCCGGCCACCTCGCCGACCATCCGCACGCCCTCGTCGAGGTCGATCAGCGCGATCACGATCGGCAGCTCCTTGCCGGGGACGGGCGGGTGCCGGTGCACGACGTACGAGAAGACCGTGCCGAGCCCCGACGCGACGACGTAGCCGCGGTCGAGCGCCCCGCACGCGGGGCACGCGGGTCCCGGCGGGTGCCGGAGCGCGCCGCACGCGTTGCAGCTCTGGATCCGCAGCTCGCCCTTCTGCGTTCCCTCCCAGAAGTACGCGCTGTCGCGGTTGACCATCGGGCGGATCATGGGTTTCGAGGCTCCTCGCTTCGCTCGTCGCACCTCAACCACCAGGCGGCCGCGGGATGAACTTCAGCACGCGGAACAGCATGGTGGCCACGAGCTCCTTGCCGTCGGAATGGCAGACGTACCACCGGTTGCGCGACGTGACGAAGTAGCCGAGGCCCATGCCGGTGTTCTTGGGGCCGGCGACCGAGTCGAGCGCGGTCGTGACGCGGAGCTCCTCGCCGACCTTGAGGTAGCGCTCGTAGGTCTGCTCGCAGTTCGTGCCGAGCACGGCGGTGTAGCCCTCGCGGGTGAGGACCTCCATCATCCCGTGCAGCGGGTCGTCGTCGGCGCGCCTGCGGCCGAGCCCGGGCATCGTCCAGACCTGGGCCATGGACGGCGGCGCCTCGCCGCTGCGGAAGCGCTCGTTGTCGTAGCCCATCGCGTCGAGCCAGGTGCCGATCGTCGGCTGGTTGACCGGGTACGGCGCTGCCGTCTCCGACGCCTCGCCCAGAGCGATGATCCGCTCGGCCTCGGCCATGATCCGATTCGTGGCGCTCGTCGGCTCCGCGCTCATCGCGGCACCCGTCCGTCATCATCGCGGAACCCGCGGCAGGCCGAGCCCGAACATCGCGATCAGCTCGCGCTGCACCTCCTGCACGCCGCCACCGAAGGTCAGCACCAGGTTGCGCTTGGCCTGCGAGTCCAGGTAGTCGAGCAGCTCCTTGGTCCCGGGCTCGCCCGCGTCGCCGTGGCGATGGACGGCCGCGATCAGGTCGGCGATCAGGTGCTGCACGTGGTCGGAGGCGAACACCTTCGACGACGACGCGTCGGCCACGCTGATCTCGCCGACGCGCGGCCGCACGCGCGACCTCCCAGTTGAGCAGCTCGTTGACCCGGAAGATCGCCGTGGCCTCGCCGAGCAGACCGACCAGGTCCGGCTCGTCGCGGACACCCGCGGCCTCGGCCCACCGGACCACCCGGTCGCGGAGCCCCTCGATCCGGCCGGCCGGCCCGAGCATGACCCGCTCGTGGTTGAGCTGGGTCGTGATCAGCCGCCAGCCCTCGTTCTCCTCGCCGACCAGCATGTCGACGGGCACCCGGACGTCGTTGAAGTACGTCGCGTTGACGTGGTGCGAGCCGTCGGCGGTGATGATCGGGGTCCAGCTGTAGCCGGGGTCCTTGGTGTCGACGATGAGGATCGAGATGCCCTTGTGCTTGGGCGCGTCGGGGTCGGTGCGCACCGCCAGCCAGAGGTAGTCGGCCTGGTGGCCGCCGGTGGTCCACATCTTCTGGCCGTTGACGACGTAGTGGTCGCCGTCGCGCTTCGCTGTCGTGCGGAGCGACGCCAGGTCGGTGCCGGCGTCCGGCTCGCTGTAGCCGATCGCGAAGTGCACGTCGCCGGCGAGGATCCGCGGCAGGAACATCTGCTTCTGCTTCTCGGTGCCGTAGCGGATCAGCGTCGGCCCGACGGTCTGCAGGGTGACGGCCGGCAGGTGCACGTCGTGGTACTGCGCCTCGTTGGCGAAGATCGTCTGCTCGACCTCGCCGAGGCCGTGCCCGCCGTACTCCTTGGGCCAGCCGACGCCCATCCAGCCGTCGGCGCCCATCCGCTTGATCAGCCGCTCGTACGACGGACCGTGGCGGTCCCACGCGCCCTCGACCGCGCCGGGGTCGGCCGGGTGACCGAACTCCTCGGACAGCCCGGCGAACCACGCCCGGAGCTCGCTCTTGAGGGCGCGCTGCTCGTCGCTCAGCTCGAGGTTCTTGCTCGTCGGGTCCTCGACCGGCACCTGGCCGGGCAGGGTGTCGAGCGCGTGCGCGAGGTCGGTGCCCCAGCTCGAGTAGCCGATCAGGGGGTAGGTGACGTCGACGCCCATGCCGCCGTGCAGGTGGTGGCAGGTCCGGAACGCTTCGGGAGCGACCCGGCTCACCCAGTAGCCCGCGACCGCGAGGTCGTCGGCTGCGGGCAGACCGTTGGCGACCCGCCACACGGCGTTGTCCGCGGCCAGGTCGAGGGTGCGGCTCGCGACGTAGACGTCGGCCATCTGCAGGGAGACCGCCTGGAACTCGGCCAGGGCGCGCCCGAACTGCTCGCGGCCCTTCACGTAGTCGGCGGTCAGGTCGCGGGCGCCGGCGAGCACGCCCGCTGCGGTCACGGCAAGGCCGGCGGCCGCGACGGCGCGGAGGTACGGCGCCGCGTCCCCCTCGAGCAGCTCGGCCGGTGCGCCGTCGAGCACCACGCTGAACGTGGGCGTGCTGGTCGACGAGCTGGCCTGCAGCAGGGTGACGCCCTCACCCCACGGGTCCACGAGGGCCACGACCTCGGCGTCTCCGTCGCGCGCGAGCACCAGCAGCCTGGCTGCCGTGTCGGCGTAGGTGACGGCGATCTTGCGACCGGTCACGCGACCGTTCGCGTACGTCGTGGCCGTGCCCGGCGTGTCCCTGAGGGCCGGCGTCAGCACGGTCCCTTCGGCGATGACCGCCAGGTGCTCCTTGCGCTGGGCCTCGGTGCCGTGGGCGGCGAGCGTGAGGGCGGAGCAGCAGAGGGTCTCCCAGGCCGGCATCCGCTGGGCGCGCTGCCCGGACTCGCGGAGCAGCACCGCGACCGCCTCGAGACCGAGCCCGTCGCCGCCGTACTCCTCCGGGAGCGGGAGCGCCGTCAGCCCGGCTGCCTGCCAGGCAGCCCAGTCTCCGCCATTGTCAGCGGAGCGCTCGAGCACCTCGGTGACGACCGCTCGTACGGCACTGATCTCATCAGGGTCCACACGCAGAACTGTAACGTGTTCTACTTCCGGATGCATGTGGCGGCGGCAACAATGGTCCCGTGCCGCCAGCGCCATCAGCCCTCGAGCGACGCCTCACCGCGCATGTCGACCGCCTCGCGGAGGAGCACCCGCCGCTGCGCATCGAGGACGTCGACTTCACCGTCCGTGACCCGGCCGGCTTCGAGCGGCGCTACGGGCACGTCCTCGACTACATGGCCCGGGTCGAGCTCGAGGTGGACCGCAACGTCCTCGAGCTGACCACGATGCTCCCCCACCCGCCGGAGATCGACCGCTACTTCTACGCCGACGTGTGGCAGCCGCAGGAGATCCAGCACGGCCTGATCCTCGACCGGCTCCAGGTCGAGCTCGGGCGGGCGCCGGCGGCCGCGGACACCGACACGGTCAGCGCCAAGCTCCGGCTGCTCGGCACCCTCGCCCACCTGCCGGCGTTCCAGGACGTCTGCCGGATGCTCTACTACCTGACCGGCATGTCCACGGAGCGGTCCGCCGTGCTCGCCTACAACCTGCTGCACGACGGCACCGCTGCGATGGGCGAGTCGGCAGTGGCGCAGACGGTCATCGCGCCGATCAAGCGCCAGGAGCCTGGCCACTTCGTCTTCTACCAGCTCTCGGCGCGCGGCCTGTGGGACCAGCTGGCCGGCTGGCAGCGCTGGTTGGTACGGCGGATGCGGTCGGTCTCGTTCGGACCGGTGGGCGCCAACGACGACGGGCAGCGAGCGGACTTCGGCGAGGTCATGCTGACCCTGGGGATCAGCGAGGACGCCAGGTTCGCCGCGCAGGCGGTGCGAGTGGAGCGGGAGCTGCTCTGGGCGCACCACCAGGGCATGGAGGTGCCGCCCTACGTGCTGCGGGCGTTCCGTCGGGCGGTCGAGCTCGCCCACGCCCGTGCCGCCGATCGGGACGCCTGACCTGATTCGGGTGGAACCTGTTCTAGGGTGACCCGCATGGGGGTCTCTCCGCTCGCCGTCGTCCGCAACCGGGTGTACCTGCCGTGGGCCCCGATCCCGGAAGGCCGGATGGTCGAGCTTCCCGGCAGGGGCGGGTCGACGTACGTCACCGACACGCCGGGTCCGGACCCCCAGTCGCCGACGATCGTGCTCCTCCACGCCCTGGGCTGCACCGGGCTGCTGACCTGGTTCCCGGCGATCCGCCCGCTGTCGAAGCGGTTCCGCGTCGTGACGCTCGACCAGCGCTGGCACGGACAGGGCATCCGCAGCGAGGAGTTCTCCCTCGCCGACTGCGCCGACGACGTCGCCGCGCTGGTGGACGTGCTCGGCCTCGACGACGTGATCGTCGCCGGCTACTCCATGGGGTCGATCGTCGCCCAGCGGGTGTGGCGCCAGCATCCGGAGAAGGTCAGCGGCCTGGTCCTGGGAGCGACCACCGACCGGTTCCAGCTGAACCCGATGGAGCGGGCGTTCTTCACCGGGATGGGCGCGAGCATGCTCGCCACCCGCGGCATCTCCCGCAGTCGTACGGCGGTGCGGGCCGCCCGCGTCGCCCACGACCGGCTCGACCTCGACCCCACCGACATGCACGAGTGGGCGCTGCGCGAGTTCCGCTCCACCAGCCCGTGGGCGGTGGGTCAGGCGCTGGCGGCGCTCGGCCGGCACCACTCGCGGCCGTGGATCGGGCGGATCGACGTACCGACCGCGGTCGTCGTCAACACCAAGGACAAGGTCATCCCCGCCGAGCGTCAGGTCCGCCTGGCGCGGTCCATCCCCGGCACCACGATCCACGAGGTGAGCGCGGGACACGCTTCGTGCGTGCTCAGCGCCGAGCGGTTCGTGCCCGCCCTGCTGGAAGCCGCGTTCACCGTGAACGCGCGCCGGAGGGACTTCCAGCGGCGGCTCGCCTGAGCCGCTCGAGCTCGCCCGGGAAGTGCTGCACCAGCGCGTCCCCGTCAGGGACCGACTCCCGGCAGGCGATGGCGCCGACGTGCACCATGCCGGCGTTCGACATCACCGTGATGTTGAGCCCGGCGCCGTGGAAGACCGGACCGAGCGGGTAGAGCGCCTCGATCCGCGCGCCCATGAAGTAGAGCGGCACCGGCGGCCCGGGGACGTTGGAGATCACCAGGTTGTGGACCACCGGGTGCTTCTCGGCGAGGCGCAGGTTGGCGTACGTGCGCACCGCGAGGCCGAACACCCGCGGCGCCGCGAACTCGGCCCAGTCCTGGAGCGCATCGGCGCTGATCGCGTTGTGGTGGTCCTTCGCGTTCCGGTTGCGCTCGGCGAGCATCTCGAGCCGCTCGAGCGGGTCCTCGATGTCCGTGCCGAGCTTGGTGAAGAAGGCCGACACCTTGTTGGCGCCCTGGGACCGCTTCGAGGTCTCGCGGACGCTCACCGGCACGCTCGCCATCAGCGAGGTCTCGGGGAGCTCGCCGCGCTCGTCGAGGTAGGCGCGGAGGGCGCCGCCGCAGAGGGTGAGGACCACGTCGTTGACGGTGCTGCCGGTCGCCTTCTTGATCTCGCGGATGTCGTCGAGGTCGATGTCGGCGAGGGCGATCGTGCGGTGGGCGGTGATGGTGCCGTTGAACGACGTCCGCGGCGCGGAGAACGGCGCCGCCATCGCGGTGCCCTCGCGGGCGCGCCCGATGCTCTTGGTGATCAGCTCCGCCGACGGGCCCATCACCCTCGCCAGGGTCACCGGCCTGGTGGCGAGGCCGATCATGGCTCGGGCCAGCAGCTCCGGCCGGCCGGGGTCGTGCGGACGGGTCGGCTTCTCGTCCGAGGCCAGCGGCGCCGCGTCCGGCTCGAGCGAGCACAGGTGCGAGATCAGGTTCGAGCCGGACACGCCGTCGACGGTGGCGTGGTGCATCTTCGAGAAGACCACGACCTTCTCGTCGCCGACAGCACCGTCGGCGCCGTCGGGCCGGTAGCCCTCGATGACCCACATCTCCCAGAGCGGCCGGGACCGGTCGAGCGGGAGCGCCGCGAGGTGGGCGCAGAGATCCATCAGCTCGCGGTAGCTGCCCGGGCTCGGCACGGCCAGCCGGTGCACGTGGCGCTCGATGTCGAACTGCTGGTCCGTCACCCAGACCGGGTGGTCGAGGCCCATCGGCACGCCGCGGATCTTGCGCGTGAACGCCGGCACGTCGTGCACGTTCTCGTCGATGTGCGCCATCAACGCGTCGAAGGTGTACGGCGCCGGCATGGTGCTCTGGTCGAGCACCATCACCGCGCACACGTGCATGAGCTGTGCGGGCGTCTCGAGGTAGAGGAAGCTCGCGTCGAGCCCTGACAAGCGGTCCATCCGTCGGCTCCCATCAGCCCGGAAAAGTAGAACGGGTTCTATTCTGCACCAGAAGCCCGATAACCTCATCATCATGGTCAACGGATACGTCGTGCGCCAGGCGGTCACCGCCGCACTCACCGCCAACGCGATCCGTCCGGTTCCCGGCTTCCGGGTCAGCGTCCCCGCATTCTTCGCCGGCTGGCTGACCGGAGAGCTGGCGCCGCACTTCCTCGCCGTCACCGCGACCGACACCGCCGCGCAGCTCGCCCGTGGGCGCCGCGACCCGCTCGGTCTCGCGCTCGCCGGCGCGAGCGTGGCCGGGCTCGGCTACCTCATCGCCCAGAGCCGGCGGGCTGAGCACATCGCGGAGGACGCGCTGGTCGAGGCACTCGGGATCGACTACGTCGAGCAGCTCGACGAGGCGCCGACCCCCGCCGACCTGGCGACGCCGTGGGGTCGCGTGGCCAACCCGTTCGCCTTCGGCCGGGCGCGCCGCAAGGCGGGGGTGCGGGTGAAGCGCAACGTGCCGTTCGCGCCGTACGGCAAGCGCGGCATGCTCGACGTCTACACGTCGACCAACACCCCGGAGTCAGGGGCGCCGGTCCTGCTGCACGTCCACGGCGGCGCATGGACGATCGGCACGAAGGAGCAGCAGGGTCTGGCCCTGATGGAGCACCTGGCAGCCAAGGGCTGGGTGTGCGTCACCGTCAACTACCGGCTCGCCCCGCGCGACCGGTGGCCGGCCCAGATCGTCGACGTCAAGCAGGCGATCGCCTGGATCAAGGACAACATCGCCGACTACGGCGGTGACCCCGACTACATCGCGATCACCGGCGGCTCCGCCGGAGGGCACCTCACCTCGCTCGCTGCGCTCACTCCCAACGACCCGGACTTCCAGCCCGGGTTCGAGGAGAAGGACACCACCGTGCAGGTCGCCGTCCCGCACTACGGCGTCTACGACATCGCCGGGGCGACCGGGCATCGCAACGTCGAGCTGATGCGCGACCAGTTCCTCGCCAAGCGGGTCTTCGACCAGCCCTACTCCGAGGCGCCCGAGGTCTACGAGGCCGCAACCCCGTTGCTGCGGGTCACGCCGGACGCTCCCGACTTCTTCGTCGTGCACGGCCGCAACGACACCCTCGTCGGCGTCGAACAGGCCCGTCAGCTCGTCGAGCTGCTGCGGGAGACGTCCAAGCGGACAGTGGTCTACACCGAGCTCCCCCACGCCCAACACGCGTTCGACGTCTTCCCGTCGATCCGGTCGCAGCACATCGTGCGGGCCATCGACCGCTACCTGCACTGGCACTGGAACATGTGGCGCGTGGAGCGCGAGCGCGCAGCGCGGTCGCCGCGGCGAAGCCGCACGGTGCGCAGCCCCTGGCCCGAGCTTGCGAGCGGCTGGGCGGCAAGCGCCGTCCGCGACACGCTCGCGCCAATTCAACTCAGCGGGGCAGGCCGAGGATCCGCTCGCCGACGACGTTGCGCAGGATCTGCGTCGTACCGCCGGCGATCGACAGGCAGCGGGTGTTGAGCATCTCCCACACGTCTGCCTCCAGACCGCCTGCGTCGCGGGCGATCGAGCCGGTGGCCGCGACCGCGTCGCCCTGCAGCTCGACGACGAGCGCCGAGGACGTCTGACGGCTGCGTACGCCGAGCAGCTTGGCCACGCTCGACTCCGCGCCCGGTCCGTGACCGCCGATCGCGCGCAGCGTCGTGCGCACGGTGAGCAGGCCGCACACGGTCGCCAGCGCGACGGCGTGCCCGACCTTGGTGGACTCGACCGGCCCCAGGCCCGCGGCAGCCAGGTCGACGGCCCGCTCGACGCTCTTGCCCAGCCGGGCGCTCGCCATCGCGACGCGCTCGTTGGCGAGCGTGGTGCGGGCGAGCCGCCAGCCGTCCCCGGGCTCGGCGACGACACAGTCGTCCGGCACGAACACGTCGTCGAGGAACACCTCGTTGAACAAGGCCTCGCCGGTGATCTCGCGGAGTGGCCGGACGTCGATCCCGGGCGACCGCATGTCGACGAGGAAGTAGGTGATGCCCTGGTGCTGCGGCACGTCCGGATCGGTGCGGGCCAGGCAGATGCCCCAGTCCGCCCGCTCGGCGACGGAGTTCCAGACCTTCTGCCCGGTGAGTCGCCAGCCGCCGTCCACCCGCTCCGCGCGCATCCGCAGCGAGGCCAGGTCGGAGCCGGCTCCCGGCTCGGAGAACAGCTGGCACCAGGTGAGCTCGCCGAGCAGCGACGGGCGCACGAACCGTTCGCGCTGCGCGTCCGTGCCGTGCTGCAGGATCGTCGGGACCGCCCAGCCGGCGATCACCAGATCGGGCCGGGTCACGCCGGCGCGGGCCAGCTCCTGGTCGATCACGACCTGGGTGACCGGGTCGGCGGCCAGACCGTACGGCGCCGGCCAGTGCGGGGTCAGGTAGCCGGTCTCGACCAGCGCCGGGCGCTGCTCGCCCTGCGGCAGGGCGGCGATCCGCTCGGCAGTCGCGCGGGCCTCGGTCCGGAGCGGCTCGTCGAGCCCTCCGAGGTCGACGTTCACGCGCCGTCGTACTCCGGTGACCGCGGCCTCGGTCAGCCGGGCGGCAGCCGTGTCGGCCGACCCGACGAGGGCCCGCAGCGACACCGCCCGCCGCAGGTAGAGGTGGGCGTCGTGCTCGTAGGTGAAGCCGATCCCGCCGAGCACCTGGATGCAGGACTTGGCGACCTCGACCGCGCCGCTGAAGCAGACCGCCTGGGCGACGTCGACGGAGAAGCCCCACTGCTCGTCGTCGTCCACCCCAGAATCCAGCACCGTGGCCGTGCAGGCCGCGTCCCACGCCGCCGCCGTGACCGCCTCGGCGGTCTCCAGCATCTCGGCGCAGAGGTGCTTGATCGCCTGGAACGACCCGATCGGCTTGCCGAACTGCTCCCGCACCTTGGCGTACTCCACCGCGGTGTCGAGGCACCAGCGCGCGACCCCGGAGGCCTCGGCGGCCGCCAGCGTGACCGCCGTACGACGGACGCGCTCGTCGACCTCGCCCGCGAGGGCCGTCGGCCGACCCGTGCCGGGCGCTCAGGTCGAGTCCGGCGACGGCCGGGGCGGAGCCGGCGGTGCCGCCGTCCCAGACCAGCCCGCCGGCGTACGCCTGGATGCCGTGCCGCCCGGGCGTGCCGGACACGATCGCGCCGATCGCGGCGCCGAGCAGTCCGCCCGGGACCAGCTCGTAGGCACAGGCCTCGAGCGCGACCGCCTGGTCGAGCACCGTGCCGCCGCCACCACCGGCGGACTCGGGTACGGCGATCGCGGCCACGCCCATGTCCTCGGCTGCGGACCAGATGTCGTCGAACCGCTCGTCGACGCGTCCCTCAGCAGCACGCACCGCCTCGACTGCTCCGAGGCTGGCCGCCCACTTGCGCAGGCTCGCGGCGAGCTCCGCGTGCTCGTCGGTGATCCCGATCGACATCTTGCGAACTCCATGGCGGTGATTGAGGAGCTCGCGCAGCGAGCGTCTCGAGCGGTGATTGAGGAGCTCGCGCAGCGAGCGTCTCGAAATCTAGAACTTGTTCTAAGTACTACTAGAGTCGGGGCGTGACCGACACGATGCCGCCCGACCTGCTCGAGCACGCGCTCGCCGCGAAGGGGTTCATGCCGCCGGACGAGGGCGCTCTCCTCCACCGGGTGGCCCGTGAGCGGCTCCCCCACGGGCCCGCCCTCGAGGTCGGCACCTACTGCGGCAAGTCGGCGATCTACCTCGGTGCGGCCGCCCGCGAGGTCGCGCCGGGGGTCGACGTCGTCTTCACGGTCGACCACCACCGCGGGTCCGAGGAGAACCAGGCGGGGTGGGAGCACCACGACCCGACCGTCGTCGATCCCGAGCTCGGGCTGATGGACACGCTGCCGACGTTCCGCCGCACGATCGCCCGCGCCGGGCTCGAGGACCTGGTCGTCGCCGTCGTCGGCCGCTCGACCGCCGTGGCCACGCACTGGCGCACACCGCTGTCGCTGCTCTTCATCGACGGCGGGCACGGCGAGCAGCCGGCCCGCGACGACTTCGAGTCATGGGCGCACTGGGTGATGCCGGGCGGGATGTTCGCGATCCACGACGTCTTCCCGGATCCCGCGGACGGCGGGCGCCCGCCGTACGAGCAGATCTACCTGCCGGCTCTCGAGTCCGGCGCCTTCGAGGAGGTCGAGGCGGTCGGCTCGATGCGGGTGCTGCGCCGGGTCTCGTGACGTCAGCCGAGCGAGCGCGTCCTCGACCACCGCTATCAGCTACGGGCGAGCTGATCCGAAGTGCAGTCGCACTCGAGGGCGATCTGCTCGAAGTGCGGCGCCAGCGACGTGCCGCGCATGATGCCGGAACCCGGGCTGCTGTGGCCGGAGGTCTCCCCCAGGGCGTCCGCAGCGAGGATCACGGCAGCCGCCGTGTACGTCGTGTGCTCGTCCGGCCAGTGCACGTTGCGCGGCTCGACCTCGCCCGCGTCGTTCGTGAGCTCGACCTGGCCGGCCTCGCCGTAGACCCAGCCGGTCCAGTACTTGCCGTCCTCACCGCGCAGGTGCTGCATGTCGGTGAACAGCCGCAGCGCGCGGCGGTTGTCACCCAGCATGTCCAGCGCCATCGCGAGCTCGCAGGTCTCGGCGCCCGTGACCCACGGGTTCGTGTCGACGCAGCGGATCCCGAGATCGGGAACGACGAAGTCGTCCCACCGCGACTCGAGCAGCTCGAACGCGTCGCGCCCGCGCACCGGTCCGCCCAGGACCGGGTAGTACCAGTCCATCGAGAAGGTGCTCTTGTCGGCGAACAGGTCGCGGTGGCTGCGGACCGCATGGCCCAGCCGGCCGCCGGCGAGCTCCCACTCGGGCTGCGGGTCGTCCATCAGGTCCGCGAGCGCCACTCCTGCACGCAGGGAGTGGTAGATGCTCGAGTTGCCCGTCAGCAGGCAGAAGTCGTCGACCGGTGTCCAGCGGATGCCGCCGAACGGCTCCTGCATCGACACGACCCAGTCGAGGGCCGCCCGGACAGTCGGCCAGTAGCGCTCCACGAACCGGATGTCGCGGCGCACCAGCCAGTGGTGCCAGAGGCCGACGGCGAAGTAGGCCGACATGTTGACCTCGCCGCGCTCGTCGTCGGGCTGGCCGTTGACGATCTTCATCGGGAACGAGCCGTCGGCGCGCTGGATCGTCGGGATCCACGCATACGCGCGCTCCGCGGCCGTCACCTGGCCGCCGACCAGCATCGCCATCGCGCCCTCGACGTGGTTCCAGATGTCGACGTGCTCGCCGACGGTCCACGGGATGGCGCCGCACGGCTCCTGCATGGCCGCGATCGACGCCGCGGTCTCCGCGATGTCGACGGCGCTCAGCACGCCCTCGACGTAGGGAAGGCGGGCGAGGGGGATCTCGGAGACGTCAGGCACTCTGCGGTGCCTCCGGCTTGCGGAAGTACAGCACCATGCTCTTGCCGATCGTCGGGTCGAGCACCTTGCCGGCCAGCTTCAGCGCGGTGGGCTGCTTCATGATCTCCCAGACGAGGAGCTTGTGGTACGCCTTCGCCAGCGGGTGGTCGTCGTTGTTGACCCCGACGGCGCACTTGATCCACCAGTACGGCGCGTGCAGCCCGTGTGCGTAGCCCTTGCCCTCGAAGATCATCGCGTCGCCGGGCGTGCCGTCGTTGAACCGACCGGCCTTGGTGACCTTGTCGATCAGCTCGTGGTCGGTGTAGATGCGGATGTGGCCGCCCTCGGCGTTGTGGTACTCCGCCGACAGCTTCCAGTTGATGACCTCCGGCAGCCAGCGCGGCACCGAGATGGCGAGGGTGCCGCCCGGGCGCAGCACCCGGACCAGCTCCTTGATCGCGTCGACGTCGGCGTGGATGTGCTCGAGCACCTCGGCCGCGACGATCCGGTCGAACTCGCCGTTCCCGAACGGCAGCGCAAGGGCGTCACCCTGCTTGACGTCGGCCTCGGCACCCTCGGGCACCTCGCCGGCCTCGCGCATGGCGACGAAGAGGTTCTGGACGCTCTCGAGCTCCTCGGCGTCCATGTCGAACGCGATCACGTCGGCGCCGCGGCGGTACATCTCGAAGCTGTGGCGGCCGGCGCCGGCACCCATGTCGAGCACCCGGTCCCCCGGCTGGAGGCCGAGCCGGTCGAAGTCAACGGTCAGCATGTTCCTGCTCCTGGTGGTACTGGGTGATCACGTCGGAGAGCACGTCGGCGGTCTTGACCGCGACCGCGCTCCAGCTGAAGAGCTCCTTGACCCGCTGACGTCCCGCAGCGCCCATGCGCGCACGCCGTTCCGGGTCGTCGAGCAGGGCAGCGACGGCGTGCGCGAGCGCGCCGACGTCTCCGGGCTCGACCACGTCCGCGCAGAGGCCGTCGGGGCCGACGACCTCCGGGATGGCGCCCGCCCGGGACACGACCAGCGGGGTCTCGCACGCCATCAGCTCCGCTGTCGGGAGCGAGAAGCCCTCGTAGAGGGACGGGACGCACGCGAGCTCGGCCGAGCCCATCAGCGCGACCAGCTCGTCGTCCGTGAGGCCGTTGGCGAAGCTCACCTTCCCGGCGATGCCGAGCTTGTCGATGAGCTTCTCGGTGACGCCGTGCTCCTTGGGCTTGGTCACCAGGACCAGCTCGAGGTCGCGCTCGGTGAGGAGCTTGGCGAACGCCTCCAGCAGGATGTGGATGCCCTTGAGGGGAGCATCGGCACTCGCCATGGCCAGGATCCGACCGGGCACCCGCGGCGCCGTCGGCGGGCAGAACCTGCTCGTCGACGCCGAGCAGGATCGTCTCGATCGCGCGCCGGGTCGACGCCGAACTCACGCTACGATGTCACGCTTGGAGGACTCGGACGGCACGAGGACCTGACGCAGCCGGGGCGCGGTGCGCTTCTGCTCCTTGAGGAACGAGTACCAGCGCCAGACGCCGATCTTCGGGAACTCGACGGGGAGGCTGAACCGCTTCTTCTGCGACTTCCGCCGCCACCACGGCGCCACCTCGAGCTCGATGGCACGGTCCATGGTGATCGGGTGGTGGATGGTCGACGCCAGGGGCAGTCCGTAGCGCTCGACCTCGAGGATCGGCGTCGCCAGGGTCTGGTTGTCGAGGACGATGTCGAAGTCGTCGCGCCGGGCCCGCAGCAGCTTGACCACGCGCTTGGCGAACGTGAGCGGCTCGGGGAAGGCGCCGCTGCGCATCCGGAGCCATTCCTCGACGTCGACGAGGTCGCGGAACTCGCTCGGGCGCGGGTTGCGGAACTCGTCGCCGGGCCGGTAGAGGTCGAGGCTCGGCACCTTGGTGAGGACGACACCTTCGTCGAGGTCGGGATAGGGCTGCCCCGAGAAGACCTCGACCGTGTGACCGAGTGCCACGAGCTCACGGCTCAACCGCCGGATGTAGATACCCTGCCCGCCCACGTGGGGCTTGCTGCGGTACGACAGCATCGCGATCCGCATGCCGACTCCTCTTCCTTCATCCCCGGCGCTGGCTCGTGGCGCTGAGTCGCGGCGCCGAGCTCCGGAGTGGAGCAGGGCCGTAAACTTAGAACGTGTTCCTATTATGGGCTACGTACGGGTAGCCTATCTGCGAGCGTCCCAGCGTAAGGAATGCTGACGACGCCCTCAGTAGCTCAACATCCAGGCTCGGAAATGTCATTCCAGTGACGTGAGGCACACCCGGGCTCGCCGACGTCGCATGGGAGACCGTCGTGACCATCACCAACTCGCTCTCGACCGACGACCGCGCCGGCGCTGACAGCGCCGGTAGCGCCGCTCAGCGCGACCGGCGGAAGCGGATCCTCGACGCCACCTACGACCTCGCCAAGGACGGCGGTTTCGACGCCGTCCAGATGCGCGCGGTCGCCGAGCGGGCCGACGTGGCGCTCGGCACGCTCTACCGCTACTTCCCCTCCAAGATCCACCTGCTGGTGTCGGCGCTCGACCGTCAGTTCGAGGACGCCCAGGCCAAGCTGCAGGCCCGCGAGATCCCGGGTGACACGCCCGCCGAGCGGGTGCTCTACGTGCTGAAGCGGCTCACCCGCGGCATGCAGGGCGACCCCAAGCTCACCGAGGCGCTGACCCGCGCGTTCATGTTCGCCGACGCCAGCGTCGCCAACGAGATCCACGCGGTCGGCATGTCGATGACGACGATCGTCACCCACGCCATGCACGGCACGGAGCCGCACAGCGACACGATCACCGACGAGGACGTCGTGCTCGCCCGGGTGATCGGCGACGTCTGGCTCTCCGCGCTGATGGCCTGGGTGACCGGTCGCTCGACCGCTCCCGAGACCGCCGCGCACATGGAGACGGCCGTCCGGCTGATCCTGCGCTGATTCCCTGGGTCGAGGCCCTCAGATCCTGAAGAAGATGTTCAGGAACCGGTCGGCGACCGCGCGGTCACCTCGGATGGTGCCGGCGTTGCTCCGGCCAAACGCCGTGAGCACGAAGCTGCCCGGTCGAACTCGAGGACGGTCAGGCCGTCAGTCCCTCCGCCGGTCGCGGCGAACCCCTCCTCGGTCAGCGAGATTGCGGTGTCACCGCCGTTCGGCCCGGACGTGATGCGGATGCCGATCTCGCACGCGTCGTCAGGCGTGACCGGGTTGGCGGTGTACTGCCACAGCACGAACATGAACGGCACCAGCAGGTCTGCGGCCTCGCCCGACAGCCCGTGCGCGCGACCGCTGCCCTGGCGGATGTCCCACGAGTGCACGCCGTAGTCCATGAGCTGGAAGGCTGGGTAGAAGAACGCCGGCAGCGGGCCCATGTAGAAGTGCGGCACCAGCAGGTTGGTCCAATCGTCCGCAGTCAGGCCGTCGAACGTCTCCATCATCTTGTCGAAGTCGGCCCGTGCCCGATCGACGAGCTCCGCGCGCGGCACGGACCGCAGGGCCTGCGCCTGATCGTCGCACCGTGCGGCCATCCCCGGCAGGCCGTACGCCGGGTCCACGTCGGTGCGGGTACGGGCGGCGTCGAACGCGACGAAGTACGCCTCCGTCGTGTCGACGAGATGCCCGACGATGTCGCGAACCTGCCAGTGCCCGGCGCCGGTGGGCGCCTCCCATACCTCGTCGCTGTCGACCAGGGCGAGGAACTGCTCCGCTTCCTGCCGCACGACCCGCAGGATCGTGTCCTTGCCTTCCGAGGCCATCGCGTTCCACGTGCTCATGTCCGAACCTCCGTCGTTCCTTCTGAGGCTAGACCCGACTCACGATGGGTTCCAGCCCGCGTTTCCCTCCGGATGAGCGGCGAGATATGGCGCGGACCTACTGCTCTGGCGTCGATGTCGTCGGGGCCGAGCGCGGTCGCGCTCTCACATGCACCCGTCCGCAGGTAGCAGCGCACTGGCGTCGTCGCGATCCTCTGGTCCGAGCTCGACCAACCGGCCACCGGGCTCGAGAGCGACGACCGCCCGCGACGACAGCAAGCCCGAAGCGTCCTCGATCCACGCGAGCTTGCCACCGAAGACGGGCGGCGACGTGGCCTCCGAGGCAAGACGTTCGATGCCGTCGGGTCCGACGCGGTGGATCGTGCGCGCGTCCTCGTCCCACACCAGGTCCCCAGTGATCGCCTCGACCCTCCCACTCGAGGTTCAGGTCGCCCAGCACCTCCGCCGGACCCGCCGCGCGTGTCGGCTGCGTCTGCGAAGGGGCGCGTCGGAAGGGCTGCAGCTAAGCACCGCGGACAGCGCGACGGTGCCGAACACGGCCGGGAGACCGCTTCGGTTGCGTCATGCGACGAGTGGTGGTCGTGGCCTCGCTGGGTGGTAGGTGAACCGGTCGGAGTCGTCGATGGGTGGTGGTGGGTTGCCTCGGGTAGGAGATGCGGTCGCGGAGGTCGAGTAGTGCGAGCCTTCCAGCGTGTCCGCCGGTCGTCAGAGTAGCCCGAGCGCCTGCGCGAGGGTCAGGTTATCCAGGCGCGGTGACCGTCCGTGCTCGCGGTGGGCTGTCGTCTCGCTGGGTCGTCGATACGCGCGTCAGCGACATTCGCGAAGCTCAGGCGTGGCGCTACTCGAGCCTTCGCGCCTGATCGGAGATGCGTCCGTCGTTCCTCGGACCTGATCTCCGGTGCCGAGTACGCGGGGATGATCTCGGCGTCGCAGGCGAGCCGGCGGACCGCGGCGGCCGAGAGGCTGTCACCGGGGGCAGGAGTCCCTGGGCGTCGAGCCGGTCACGCAGAGGTCCTCGAAGCTCATGGTGAGGGTGAGCCGGGCGGTGGTGGCGTGGGCGTGGGGCTGGGAGTCGGTGTCCTGCAGGCGGCGGCAGGCTTCGAGCGAGGGCGTCCCACATCCGGACGCCGTGGTCGCGGGTGTCCTTGCCGTCGTGGGCGCAGGTCGGGTCGGGGCAGCCGTGTAGGAGTCGACGGCCTTGGTCGTCGAACCGGATCGTTCCGATGGTGGTGGGGTCGCCGCCGCAGGCACCGGGTTCGGTGGTCACGGGTGCGGCGAGGGTCATCAGGCAGGTCTTGACCAGTTCAGCTTCCTCCAGGCTGGCGTGGCCCTTGATCCGGACCCCTCCCAACGTGTCGGGGGTCAGGGAGAGGTAGCGGGCACCGTGGGCACCGCGTTCTTGGAGGTCCTTGGACAGATCAGTAGCCAGGAGCAGCCCGTCGGTGTCGAGCTCCTTGGCGACGTGGGTGAAGCAGCGGTCCAGGTCGGTGGCGTCGTAGGACTGGTTCTCGACCAGGCCGAGCAGCGCCGACGCGACCTGCGCCGCGGTACTCCGGGTCCTTCGGTAGGGCCGTGACGCGGCCGCCGATCACCCCGGCCTGCGCGAGGGAGATCGAACCGGCCACCAAAGCCTGCCGGACTTCGGGCAGCTCGGCGGTGTGCTGGGCGACCCGCATCAAGGAGGCGCCGGAGCCTTTGCGGCCGCCGGTGACGTGGGTGAGGAAGTCCTTGGTCGAGGCCCAGCCGATCGCCTCCGCACTACGGGTCTCCTCGAGTCGTTCGGCCACCGCAGACCAGGGCGCCGTCCACGACTGCCTTCAGCCTGCCCAGCGCGACGGAGGCCTCGAGCAGGTCTCCACCCTTGACTGCCTGCCCAGTCCACACCCGCGAGGGCCGCAGCGGCGGCGTCAACACTGGTAGGGGTGGACATGCCTTGATTCTATCGAACAAGTGTTCGAAATGGAACAGGTTCGGGCAAGGAGTTCTGCCTTGGTTTCGAGGCTCCTCGCTGCGCGCCTCGCACCTCAACCAGCGGCGAGTGACCTCCTCGACCAGCGGCGAGCCCGTCGGCCGGCGACGGCGCACAACGCCGTACCGCCTCCCTCCGTCCAAAGCCCTTTCGGTCGCCACCACCCACGGCCTGCCACTGCCGACGAGGGCGTCTCGCGACGGTCGCAGAGCGAGCTCCTCGACCTACGAGTACTGGAAGCTAGGTGCGACGGGCTTTGGCGATGGTGTCCTCGACGACCGCGTTGAGCCGGGCTCCGTTGGGCCAGCCGGCGTAGTGGCTCAGGAACACGACGATCTCGCGCAGCGCGTCGTCGTCCAGCTCGCCGTTGGCGTGCGCGGCGGGCACCTGGATCCCGAGCACGTCGGCGGCTCCCTGCCCGGCCAGCAGGCCGATCAGCAGCAGCCGGCGATCGCGGTCCGAGAGCCCGGGTCGCTGCCAGATGTCACCGAAGAGGTGGTCGGCGGTGTAGCGGAAGAAGTCGCCCTCGCCGTCGCTCATGTCGAAGCCGTAGACCTGCTCCATCTTCTCCAGGCCACGCCGTCGCGCCTCCGGAAGGTCATCGAACTTGCTCATCGGAGGCCCAGTCCCTTTCCCAGTCGTGGCAGCGCCTCGCGCGCCAGTGGTACGTCGACGCCCAGCTCGTCGGCGAGTGCGATCGCGAAGGAGAGGTCCTTCTCCCCCAGCGCCCGGACGTGGTCGAAGACGCCGTGCCAGAAGTCGTCAGGCGCGATCGGCGCCGTCGTGTCGCGATACATGATCGCGCCCGGGCCGCCGGTGATGGCGTCGGTGTGCCGGACCACGTCACCGAGCGCGACCAGGTCGAGTCCGGCGGCCTCGGCAAGGCGCTGCGCCTCGGTGACGGCCGTGAACGCGACGAAGTGGATCAGGTTGCGCGCCAGCTTCATCCGGGTGCCGGCGCCGAGCGGGCCGGCGTGCACGACCTTCGAACCCATCAGGTCCAGGGCCGGACGGGCGGCGGCGAACGCCTCGTCGGAGCCGCCGACCATGATCGCCAGCGAACCATCGGCAGCGCCCATCGGGCCGCCGCTGACCGGTGCGTCGAGGACGGTCAGTCCACGCGCCTCCAGCTCGACCGGCGTGCCGGGCGCGACGGTCGAGTGGATCACGATGCACTTTTCCTGGCCCGGGATCTCCTCGGCCACCGCGCGCACCTGGTCGTCGTCGCGGACCATCACGCACACCACATCGACCACCGCGGCCAGCTCATCAACACTGGCTGCGGCCTTCGCGCCCGCGGCGACCAGCTCGGCGACCGGGTCCGGCGCGACGTCGTAGACCGTGAGCTCGACGTCGCCCGATGACGCAGCGGCGGCGAGCCGCAGCGCCATCGGCTTGCCGATGTTGCCGAGCCCGACGAACCCCACACGTTGCCATGGTCAGAGCCGGAACGTCTGGCCGCCGTCGACCGCCAGGATCTGGCCGGTGACCCACGACGACTCGTCGGAGAGCAGGAACAGGCAGGCGCCGACCATGTCGTCGACTCTCACCCATCCGCTTGATCGCGAGCGAGTTGCGGACGATGTCCTTGGCCGCGTCACCCGCCTGGGTGCGGGTGGCCTCGGTGTCGACCGGTCCGGGCGCGATCGCGTTGACGCGGATGCCCTGGCCGCCGAGCTCGTGCGCGAGCTGCTGGGTCAGGCTGTTGGTGGCGGCCTTGGCCAGGCCGTAGAAGCCGGAGTAGAGGTACGCCGCCGTCGAGCTCTGGTTGACGATGGCGCCACCGCCGCGCTTGGCGATCTCGGGATAGACCGCGCGCGTCATCACCAGCGCGCCGTCGAGGTTCACCGACATGAACTTCTTGTAGTAGTCCCAGTCGACGGAGATCAGCAGGTTGAACTCCATCGCGCCGTAGATCGCGGCGTTGTTGACCAGGTGGTCGATGCCACCCAGCTCCTCGACGGTGCGGGCGACCAACGCCTCCGCGGACTCCGCCGACGAGACGTCGCACGGCACGAAGATCGCCCGGCCACCTGCCCTCGATGACTCAACGGCGACCGCACCTTGGCGCCCGACTCCTCGTTGAGGTCGGCCACGACGACCGCTGCGCCCTCGGCAGCAAGCGCCCGGGCATAGGCCTCGCCGATGCCCTGCGCCGCGCCGGTGACGACGACGACCTTGTCCTGAAATCTCATTGGCTTTCTGTTTCCTTTCGTCTCACTGGGTTTCGAGACGCGTCGCGCAGTCCGTCGCTTCGCTCCGGCCTGCTCCGAACGCTCCTCAACCTTCGCCCGTCATCCTGAGTGCTCGCAGGCTCGCACTCAGGCGGGCTCCGCCATCGTCTTGGTCTCGAGGTACTCCTCGAACCCGGCCACGCCCATCTCGCGGCCGAGCCCGGACTGCTTGTAGCCGCCGAACGGTGCGTCGGGGCTGAACCACACGCCGCCGTTGACCGCCAGCGTGCCGGTGCGGATCCGCCGGGCGACGCTCTTGGCGCGCTCCAGGTCGGCGGAGTCGACCGAGCCGGACAGGCCGTACTCGCTGTCGTTGGCGATGCGGACGGCGTCGTCGTCGCCGTCGTGCGGGATCACGACGAGCACCGGCCCGAAGATCTCCTCCTGCGCGAGCCGCGACGTGTTGTCGAGGCCGGCGACGACCGTGGGCTCGACCCAGAAGCCGGCCTGGTCGAGGACCTTGCCCCCGGTGACGATCCGGCCACCCTCCTCCTCGGCGAGGCGGAGGTAGCTCTCGACCCGGTCGCGCTGCACCTGGCTGATGACCGGCCCGCAGATCGCGTTGGGGTCGGCGGGGTCGCTGACGCCGATGGACGCCATGGTGGCCGCGGCGACCTCGACCGCTTCGTCGTACTTCTCCCGGGGTACGACGAGGCGCGTGGTCAGCGCGCAGCCCTGGCCGGCGTGGATGCACGCGGCGAACGCCGTGGCGCCCGCCGACGCGGCGACGTCGGCATCGTCGAGCACGATCGCCGCGGACTTGCCGCCGAGCTCGAGGAACACCTTCTTCAGCGTGGGCGCTGCGGCGGCCATGATCGCCCGGCCCGTGTTGGTCGAGCCGGTGAACGACACCATGTCGATCCGCGGGTCGGACGACAGGACGGCGGCGACCTCGTTGGAGCGCGGCGTCACCACGTTGAAGACCCCGGCCGGGATGTCGGTGTGCTCGGCGACGAACCGCCCCAGCTCACAGGCGACCCATGGGGTGTCCGGCGCCGGCTTGAGCACGACCGTGCAGCCGGCCGCCAGCGCCGGGCCGATCTTGGCCAGGTTGATCTGGTTGGGCACGTTCCACGGCGTGATCGCGGCGACGACGCCGACCGGCTCGCGGACGACCGTCCGGCGGGTCGGGATGCCCATCGGCTGGGCGACGCCGAGGTCGGACTCCCATTCGTAGGTCTCCAGCAGGTCGGTGACCCACTTGAGGCCCTCGACCGGGACGTCGAAGCCGGCGGCGCCCATCATGAAGCCGGGCATGCCGACCTCGGCAGTGGTGAGCGCACGGAACTCGTCGGCGTGGTCGAGCAGCGCCTGGTGCAGCTGCCGGAGGCAGCGCACGCGGAGCTCGACGTTCGTCGACCAGTCGGTCTCGTCGAACGCCCGTCGCGCGGCCGCGATCGCGGCGTCGACGTCGTCGGCGGTGCTGTCGGGAGCGACACCGATCTGCTCCCCCGTCGCCGGGTTGAGGATCGGGTACGACGTGCCGTCGCTCGCGACCCGCTCAGCTTGCCGTCGACCAGCTGCTGGGCCGGTGGGTTGGTGAGGGCTTGTCCTGAGGAGCCGAGGGACGAGGCGTCTCGAAGGGTCATGCGTCCGCCTCCGCAGGCTGCTGGGTGAGGTAGTCGCCGCGCTCGACCGGCGGCGGCCAGACCGGCGCGGGGATGTCCTTCAGGTGGTAGTGGCCGGGCACGCCGTGCCCGGTGACCTTCATCCGCTCGAGCAGCCGCTCGGTCGCCTTGCCGGCCTTGAGGATCTCCATGAAGGTGTGCGCGGTCGACGGCATGTCGAACCAGTCGCGCTGCCAGGCGAACTTGAGCTTGCCGGCGTCGGCACCGGTCGGTCTGCCGCTCGACGCCGAACCACGAGCCGCCGATGCCGAGGATCTCGTACTCCTTGCCGGTCTCGTCGTCGATGATCCCGGACCGCTGCTTCCAGAAGCCGACGACCATGGCGTTCTTGTCGTCGATCAGCGTCGCCTGGTAGTCGTAGTGCCAGCCGTCGAGAGCCGTCCATCTCGATCCCGATCGCCCACTCGCGGATCTGGTCGCGGCCGACCGCCATGAAGTGCTCGTCGACGGAGTACATCCAGCCGTAGGTGGCGTCCTCGGCGTACCACTCGGCCATCACCCGCCAGTCCCCGGTGCGCTCGGCCTGGCGGTTGATCGCCAGCCAGGAGTCCCAGAACTCCTCGATCTCGGCCCGCTCAGGGGCGGTCAGGTCACTCATCGTCAATCCTCTTCAATCGATAGGGCGAAGGCCGGGCAGTACTTCACGGCCGTGGTCACGTCCTGGCGGCGGGACTCGTCGGGGTGTTCCTCGAGCAGGAGTACGACGTCGGCGTCCTCGTCGAACCCGAAGACATCGGGCGCCTCGCCCTGGCAGAGCTGGTGGCCCTGGCAGATGCCGGTGTCGGCGACGACTTTCATACTCGGTGGTAGGTCGAGCGGAGCGAGCCTCGAAACCCCGCCGATAGCGGACCCGGCACGGCTGCTCGAGCTGGATCACCATCTTCGAGGTGTCGTCGCGGTAGGAGTCGAGCGGCTGGGCGGCCTCGAACTCGTAGTCGCGGAGGATCACCGAGAAGATCGCCTTCATCTGCATCATCGCGAACGCGTTGCCGACGCACCGGTGCTTGCCGGCGCCGAACGGGATCCACGTCCACCGGTTCTGCAGGTCCTCCTGGCGCGGGTCGATGTAGCGAGCGGGATCGAACTCCTCGGCCTTCGGGAAGTCCTCCTCGATCCGGTTCGACACCTTCGGCGAGGCCGAGATGACGGTTCCGGCGGGGATGGTGTGACCGAGGAGCTCGAAGTCCTCCTGCACCAGGCGCATCAGGATGATCAGCGGCGGGTGCAGCCGCAGCGTCTCCTTGAGCGCGGACTCCAGCACGGGGATGGAGCGGAGTGCCTGGAAGGACACCTCCGGAGCCGTCGGCGTACGAGAGCTGTCGAGCTCGGCGACGACGTCGGACAGGACGTCGGGGTGGCGGAGCAGCTCGATCATCGCCCAGGAGGCCGTGCCCGACGACGTGTGGTGGCCGGCGAACATCATCGAGATGAAGATGCCGGTGATGTAGTCGGCCGACATGTCGATCGAGATGAGGACGTCGAGCAGGTCGCGGTCCTCCTTGGCGACGGTCCCACGCGTGCCTTCGCGGCGGTCGATGATGTCCTGGACCAGCCCGACCAGCGTCTCCCGCGCGGCGTCGCGCTGCGCGAAGGACTCGATGTCGGCGTACGGGTCGACGTACGCGATCGCGTCGGTGCCCTGCTCCAGCTGGTGGTAGGTGTGGGCGAAGGTCGCGTTGAGCTCCTCGCGGAACGGCTTGCCGATCAGGCACGAGGAGGTCGTGTAGATGGTGAGCTCGGCGAAGAAGTCGAGCAGGTCGATCTCCCCCTCGTCCCCCCAGTCCGCGACCATCCGGCGGATCTCGGCCTCGATCGTCTGCGCGTGGCCGCGCATCATGTCGCCGCGCAGCGCCTGGTTCTTCAGCATCTGCTGGCGCTCCTCGGGCGAGGCGTCGAAGACGACGCCCTTGCCGAAGATCGGGGTCATGAAGGGGTACGCCGCCGCCTGGTCGAGCACGTCGTCCGGCGCCCGGAAGAACGCCTCGTTGGCCTCGGCGCCGGTCACGAGGACGACGTCCTTGTCGGCCAGTCGGAACCGGCCGATGTCGCCGCACTCCTCCCGGACCCGGGAGAACAGTCCGATCGGGTCCACCCGCATCTCGGGCAGGTGCCCGGTGCCGCGGATGATCTCCGGCACCTCGGGACTCTGGTCGTCGAGGACGGTCGAGACCTCGGGGATGGCGGTCAGTTGGTCGGTCGTGGTCACGGCTTCTCCACCGGGGCTTCGGGGTTGACGTCGACAGGGCTGAGGTGGACGCCGCGCGGTGCGCTGACGACCGTGGTGATCGCGTCCGCGATGGCGCGGGCCTTGAGGAAGTGCGAGTGACGGGCGTGGCCCCACTTGACCCACTCGTTGAGCACGAACGCCGCCTCCTCGGGGTCCCAGTCCATGCCCATCTCGCTCCAGGTGGGGCCGGGGCGGACGACCGACGCCCGGACCCCGGAGCCCTCGAGCTCCATCTGCAGCGAGGCCACGAGACCTTCGAGCCCGGACTTCGTCGCGCTGTAGCCACCCATGAACGGCCGCGCCCGGAGGGCCACGTCCGAGGAGATGAACACGATGTCGCCGCGCTGCCGTTCGACCATCGACGGCACGAAGGCGCGGACCAGCCGGTGCGGGCCGAGCAGGTTGACGTCGACCTCGTTGCGCAGCCGCTCGGAGGTGGTCTCGAGGAGCGAGCCCGGGCCGATCAAGGCTGCGTTGCTGACGACGACCTCGATGTCGCCGAGGTCGGCGGCCGCCTTGGCGGCGAACTCGGCGACCGACGCGTCGTCGGCCACGTCGAGCACGTGCGCGACCGCCTCTCCCCCGTCGGCCCGGATCGCCGCCGCGAGCTCCTCGCAGCGATCCACTCCGGCGGGCGCCGAGCGCCACCGGGTGGCCGGCGGCGGCCAGGGCCTGAGCGGTCTCGGCGCCGATGCCCGAGGAGGCACCGGCCACGACCGCCGGCCGACGGCGTGGGCTGTTCGTACTCGACCCATCACGCACCACCTCGCTCGACGAAGGTCGACGGGCAGCTGGGCGAAGCCGCGCACGCTGACCGAGTGCACCCGGACCGCCCGGTCGGCGTGCACCTCGAAGTGCTCGACCCGGCGAACCAGCTCGGAGAGCACGACCCGGGCCTCGAGTCGGGCCAGGTTGGCGCCGAGGCAGAAGTGGCGGCCGGTGCCGAAGGCCAGGCTCTCGCCGAGCTCGTCCTTGGACCGGTGGATGTCGTAGACCGCGGGATCGGTGAACACCCGCTCGTCCCGGTTGGCCGCGCCGATCAGGAGCAGCAGCTTGGAACCGGCGGGCATGGTCCGACCGTGCAGCTCGACGTCGCGAGGTGACGTAGCGGGCCAGCATCTGGGTCGAGTTGTCGAAGCGCAACGTCTCCTCGACCCACGGCGCCACCAGGTCCGGCCCGTCGACGTCGAGGACGGCGGCGCGCTGGTCCGGGTGCGCGGAGAGGTGGAAGAGCGCGTTGCCGAGCAGCTTCGTCGTCGTCTCGTTGCCCGCGACGACCATGAGGGTGAGGAACGCCATGATCTCGTTGTCGGTGAGCCGGTCGCCGTCGAGCTCTGCCTCGACCAGCGCCGACGTCAGGTCGTCGCTCGGCTTCGTCCGGCGCTCCTTGACCATCGCGCCGTAGTAGGCGAAGAGCTCGATCGCGGCCTCCATGCCGGCGGGCGGGACGTCGCGGACGCCGGCCTCGCGGTGGACGAGCAGGTCGGCGAGCCGTCGTACCTCGTCACGGTCGGCGACCGGGACGCCCATCATCTCGGAGATGACGTCCATCGGGAGCCGACCGGCGAGCTCGGCGATCCAGTCGGCCGACCCCTGCTCGGCGTTGACCGCGAACATCCGCTCGAGATAGTGCTCCGTGAGCCGCTGGACCTGCGGCTCGAGCTCGCGGACCCGGCGCGGCGTGAACGCGGCCGACACGAGCTTGCGGATCCGGCGACTGCGCGGCGCCGTCGAGGGCGAGGAAGGACATCACCCGGTGGGCTTCGGGGTTCCACGCGCTCGGGTCGAGCGTCACGCCCATCCGGTTGGAGAAGCGTCACGTCGTCACGGAACGCCGCGAAGACGTCCTCGTGCCTCGACAGCACCCAGAAGTCGCCGCGCTCGCTGTAGTGGAGCGGCGCCTCGTCGCGCAGTCGCGCGTAGAGCGGGTAGGGGTCCTCGTGGAAGTCGTAGTCGTAGGGGTCGAACGCGCAACGGCGGCGCGCGACTGCGCTGGTCGGACGGGTCATCGGATGTCTCCAAGGATCGTGGCGACGACGGTGTCGAGGCGGTCGCCGAGCTCGCTGTAGGTGATCAGGCCCATGCCGGCCTGGAGGAGGGCGCCGGAGAACGCCAGGACGAGTACGTCGACGAGCTCCGGGGTGCTGCTCTCTCCGAGCGCGGCGTCGAACCGGGTCACGAACTCCCCACCGATCCGTAGCCTCAGTCGCTCGACGTCCGGGTCCGAGCCCAGCAGTGCGACGTTGGCTCCCGCTGCGACGTGCGGGTTGCGCTCGCACAGGTCGCTCAGCGCTCTGGTGACGGCCTGCACGCGCTCGGTGGCGCTCGCAGCCCCCGACGCGGGAGGCGTCTGGTCGACGATCGCGCGGTGGAAGAGCTCGGCCAGCAGATGGTTCTTCGACGAGAAGTAGGTGTACGCCGTCGCCGGCGACACTCCCGCCCGCACGGCCACCTGCCGGACGGTGAGGGCCTCCGGCCCGACCTCGGCCAGCTGGGCGAGGCCGGCGTCGAGAAGTCGCTGCACGGTCGCGGCCTGACGCTCGTTGAGCTGCTGGCGCGGCATGCTGGTCACCTGACTGGACACGTGTCCAACATAGGAGACGATCGCGGCCGGACGCAAGACCATTTCTGAGAACTCGTTCTATGCTTCGAGACGCTCGCAGAGCGAGCTCCTCAGCAACCGAAAGGCAGAGATGCGCAACGGCATCGTCCTCTTCACGTCCGACCGCGGCATCACGCCGGCCGAGCTCGCCCGGGCCGCGGAGGAGCGCGGCTTCGACACCATCTACGTGCCGGAGCACACGCACATCCCCGTGCGCCGCGACGCTCTGCACCCCACGGGCGGCGAGGAGCTGCCCGACGACCGCTACCTGCGGACGCTCGACCCGTGGGTGTCGCTGGCCACCTGTGCCGCCGTCACCGAGCGGATCGGCCTCTCCACGGCGGTCTGCCTGCCCGTCGAGTCGGACCCGATCACGCTCGCCAAGACGATCGCGACGCTCGACCACCTCTCCGGCGGCCGGGTCACCATCGGTGCCGGCTTCGGCTGGAACACCGACGAGCTCACCGACCACCACGTCCCTGCCGCCAAGCGGCGCACCGTGCTCAAGGAGTACCTCGAGGCGATGCGGGCGCTCTGGACCGAGGAGGAGGCGTCGTACGACGGGGAGTTCGTGAAGTTCGGCGCGTCGTGGGCCTACCCCAAGCCGCCGCAGGGCCGGATCCCGGTCATCATCGGCGCCGGCGCCGGCCCGAAGACGTTCGAGTGGATCGCCCGCAACGCGGACGGCTGGATGACCACCCCGGCGTCGACCGAGGTCGCCGCCAACGCCGACAAGCTGCGCAAGGCCTGGGCCGACGCCGGCCGCGAGGGCTCGCCCGACGTACGGATCCTGGTCGCGAAGCGGCCGACGGAGGAGGACTTCGCGGACTGGATGGCTGCCGGTGCGTCCGAGCTGATCTGGGGCGTCCCCGACGCCGACAAGGACACCGTGCTCGGCTACCTCGACAAGATGGCCGGCCGCTTGGGGTTGTCCGGAGCATGACGCCCCTGACCGGTCGCAGCCGGTACGCCGAGCTCTCGCGCGCGGACCTCGCGGTCCTGGTGCCGGAGCTGCTGCTCATGGGGCAGCTGATCGACCGGTCCGGCATGGCGTGGTGCATCTCCGAGTTCGGCCGCGACGAGATGCTGCAGATCGCGATCGAGGAGTGGGCGGCCGCCAGCCCGATCTACACCCGCCGGATGCAGCAGGCGCTGGGATACGCGCCGGCCGCACCCGGGCAGGGCGACGTGGTCACGATCTTCAAGGGGCTCCAGCTCGACATCGGCGCTCCCCCGCAGTTCATGGACTTCCGCTACACCGTCCACGACCCGCACCACGGCGAGTTCCAGCTCGACCACTGCGGCGCGCTGATGGACGTCGAGCCGATGGGCCCGGACTACGTGAAGGGCATGTGCCACGACATCGAGGACCCGACGTTCGACGCCACCGCGATCGCGTCGAACCCCAAGGCCCAGGTCCGGCCGATCCACCGTCCGCCCCGCAGCACCGAGGACATGGCCGCCGACCGCAGCCCGCACTGCGCGTGGACCGTGATCATCGACGACTCCTACCCCGAGGCGCAGGGCATCCCGGCGCTCGCGGTCAACGAGCAGTCCCGTGCCGCGACGGTCGAGCTGGCGCCGATCGACCCGGCCGACGACGGAGCCTCCGACTACGCCGGGCCGCTCGTCAGCGACCTCGACTTCACCGCGTTCTCCCACTCGGCGCTGGTCCGGATCGCCGACGAGGTCTGCCTCCAGATGCACCTGCTCGACCGGGCGTTCACGCTGCGCTCTGGAGAAGCGCTGCGCCGACGACGAGCAGCTGACCCGGATCCGCCGGCAGCAGCTCACCGGCGTCGCCGGCGTCGGGGCGATGCGGATCGCCCGCGCGCTCGGCATCAGCCGTGACGAGGACGGCGCCCGCCGGCTGCTCGCGCTCCACCCGCTGCTCAACCCGGCGGCGTACGTCGACACCGGCCTCGCCCACGAGGACGGCGCCTGGGTCTCCCTCTGTGACGCGGAGTGGACCGATGCGCTCGGCGCGATCGTCCAGGCGCTCGACCCGTCATCTCGACGTCGAGATCGGGCGACGGCGACGCCGCGGGCCGCGACCGTCGTACGACGCGACGAGCCCGCCCCGGAGCTCAAGGAGGTCGCCGTCACCAGGTTCAGCACCGGGACCGACTTCGCCTTCGAGTCGCGCCGGTCGCTGCCGATCACCCCGGTGTGATCAGCTCGGCGAGCCGGGCCAGTCCCGGGGGCGAGTGCGCGGCGACGCGCTCGCGGGCATGGTCAAGCGCGTCCGATCCCGGATGACCGGGAGCGATCCGGGCCGGGTTGAGCGCCACCCGGCTCGACCAGTCCGCGATGTCGGGCTCCGACGAGAACGACTTCGTCGCCCGGGCACCGAGGACGTTCATCCGCGCCCAGCCCGCCATCGAGTTCCCGTAGGGCGTCGGCGGACAGAGACGGTTCTTCTCGGCGTCGTCGTCGCGGGTCGCCTCGACGTATCCGACCAGCGCCGCTCCGAAGCACGGGAAACCGGCCCGGATCGGCTGCAGCGTGATCGCGTCCGGGCGCCACACCGGCACGAGGGGTGGGTACTTCAGGCCGTCTGCGGCGCAGTGCACGACGACCGCGTCGCTCGCAATGTCCACCGAACCGTCGCCGAAGACGAGCCGACCACGTTCGACGGCCTCGAGGTGCCCGCGTCGGACGACGTTCTGGAGGGTCCGCAGCTGGTCCAGCTCCCACGTGGCGAGGGTCGGAGCCTTGGCCATCGTCGGCGTCACCGCGCGGTCGATCCGCAGCATGATGCCGGCGTCCTCCAGCCTGAGGAACAGGTCGTCGAGCGACGACGCCTGCTCGGCGGCGTGCATGGTGTCGGCGACCATGCCCAGGAAGATCGCCGGATCCGGCTGGACCACCGCTCGGTTCATCATCCACGGCTCCCTCGGCCGGACCCAGCAGATCGCGTCGGGATCGACTCCCCGGGAGAGCAGCCAGATGCAGGCGTCGGTGGCCGTCTTGCCTGAGCCGACGACGACGTACTGCCGCGGGCCGTGCTCGATCCGCGCGAGCGCGTTGACCGGGACCACGCGGGCGTCCGCATCGACGGCGAAGGGCGGCGGCTTCTCCGCGGGGATGCTCGGCGCCAGGTAGTGCGCGTCGACGATCCGGCAGTGCTCGGGAACGTCGTACCGCTGGCCGGAGACGTGCGAGACCACGGTGCGATCGCCGGCGTACTCGGCATTCGGGTAGAACTCGACCCTCCCCGACTCCACCATCCGGTCGAGCGCCCGCGCGTAGTACTCGCAGATCGCCGCCTGCGAAGCGCGTTCCTGCAGGCCCTACCTCCGGCCCGCGCTGCTGCAGCTGACCGCCACCGAGCAAGGTGGACGGCACACCGTAGAAGGCCGAGGACTGGTGCAGCCGGACGAACGGGTATGCCTCCAGCCAGTGTCCGCCGACGCTGTGGCGGCGGTCGACGACCGCGACGCGGACGTCGGCGTGGTCGGTCAGGGCGTCGGTGAACGCCATGCCCATCGCACCGGCCCCCACCACCAGGTAGTCGGCGTCAATCTTGCGCGTCACCCGTCTACGGTGGCACTCCCGCGGCGCCGGCGGGGGCAGATCGCGGAGACTCCCTCGTTCAGGCGGCTACGCCCCGAACGCGTGGGTCGAGGTCACTCCCCCGTCGACGGTGATCTCGGCTCCGTTGATGTAGCCGGACTCGTCGCTGGCCAGGAACACGTAGACCGGGGCGACGTCCTCCGGGTAGCCCACCCGGCGCAGCGGCACCCTGCTGGCGCCGAACTCCATCGCGGCGTCGCCGCCGTGCACCCGCGTCATCGGGGTGTCGATCATGCCGGGGTGGACCGAGTTGACCCGGACTCCCTTGGGTCCCAGCTCCATCGCCGCGCACTTGGTCATGCCGCGGATCGCCCACTTGGTCGAGGCGTACGCCGTGCACGACGGCATGCCGGCGATGCCCTCGATCGAGGAGGCGTTGATGATCGAGCCGCCGCCGTTCTTGCGCATCGTGCGCGAGACCGCCTGCATGCCGAGGAAGACGCCGACCTGGTTGACGTTCACCAGCAGCATGAACTCCTCCAGCGGCATCTCCTCGATGCGGCCGAACCGGAGCAGGCCGGCGTTGTTGGCGAGCACGTTGACCGGCCCGAACCGGCTGTTCGTGTCCTCGACCAGCGTCGCCCAGGAGGCGGCGTCGCTGACGTCGTGGGCCGCGAAGTGCGCGCTCGTCCCCGAGCTCGTCGGCGAGCGCCTGGCCCGCCTCCTTGGCGATGTCGGCGATGACGACCTTGGCGCCCTCGGCGACGTAGGCGCGCACGATCGCTTCGCCCTGTCCCATCGCGCCACCGGTGACGATGGCGACCTTGTTGTCGAGACGGCCCATGGTCTTCTCCTGCTTCTCAGATGCTCAGCTGCATGATGGAGTCGGCTGCGAAGCCGACCGAGGGGTCGCGATCGGCGAAGAAGCCGCCGAGCTGCTTGTCGAGGTCGTCGCTCGTCCAGACGTCGGCGGACGCGTCGAAGCGCTGCGCGACGACCGGCGCGGCGACGACCGCCACCATGCCGCCGTAGACGACGAAGACCTGGCCGGTGATCCGCTCGGCCGCGGGCGACGCGAGGTAGGCGACGAGCGGCGCGACGTGGTCGGCCGAGTAGGGGTCGACGGTGCGTCCCGACGTGTCCTCGCCGAAGACCTCGGCGGTCATCGCGGTGCGGGCGCGCGGGCAGATCGCGTTGGCGCGGACGCCGATCCGCGAGAGACCGCGGGCCGTCGACATCGTCAGCGCGGCGATGCCGGCCTTGGCGGCGGCGTAGTTGGGTTGTCCCGGTGAACCGCCGAGGAACGCCTCGGAGGCGGTGTTGATGACGCTGCCGTAGACCGGGGCGCCGTCCTCCTTCGACTTGCCGCGCCAGTACGACGCCGCGTTGCGGCTCAGCAGGAAGTGGCCGCGGAGGTGGACCGCGATCACGGCGTCCCACTCCTCGTCGGCCATGTTGAAGAGCATCCGGTCACGCGTCATGCCGGCGTTGTTGACGACCACGTCGAGCCCGCCGTACCCGTCGACGGCGGCGGCGACCATCGCGTCGGCGGTCGCCCGCTCGCTGACATCGCCCGCCACGACCGTGGCGTCGCCCCCGCGCCCGCGGATCTCCTCGGCCGCTTCGTCTCCCGCGCCGGGCAGGTCGTTGATGACGACCCGGGCGCCCGCGTCGGCGAGGGCCAGCGCTTCGGCGCGACCCAACCCGGCTCCGGCTCCGGTGACGATCGCGACCTTGCCGTCGAGACTGGTGCTCATCTCGGGTGAGTTCACGCGCCGTCCTCCACCAGGGAGATGGCGGCCCGCGGACACGCGGCCACGGCCTGCCGCACCCGCTGCTCGTTCTCGGGCGTCACCTCGTCGGTGTTGAGCTGCAGGAAGTCGTCATCGTCGAGCTCGAAGACGTCGGGCGCGAGTGCCTCGCACATGGCGTTCGACTCACAGAGGTCGAAGTCGACCTTGATCTTCATCTTCTCTTCCTTTCGGTGGTTGAGGTGCGAGGCCGCCCGCGGCCGAGCCTCGAAACCCTCACACCATCTTGCGGTGGTCCCAGGTGGCGACCTTCTCGGGATGGATGATCACGGCCACCCGCTTGGTCGCCTGCTTCTCCACGGTCTCGCGACCGAAGTCGCCCAGCGCCTCGAACGACTCCGCGTCGAGCATCCGGGTCGCCACGGCGCTGCCGATCTCGAAGATGCCGTCGTAGTCACGGATGATCTCGGCGCGACCGGTGATCGACACTCCACGCAGCTCGAAGTAGTCGACGCCGTCCTCGACCAGCGCGGTCACCCGCGGGTCACGCTCGAGGTTGAGGATCTTCTGGCTGCGCCCGTAGGTCCAGAACGCGATCTTGCCGTCACGAACGACGTAGAAGAGGGTGGTGAGGTGCGGGACGCCGTCGTACCCGTTGCTCGCGACCTGCACCTTCAGGTTCTCCGCCAGCAGGTCCTGGACCTCCTGGTCGTTCAGCTTGACCGCGTCGCGTCCGCTCGCCACAGCTCAGCTTCCTTCCGATGAGTGACCGGGGAACACGTGCGCGCTCGGGTCGATCACGACCGCGGCGTTGTTGACGGCCGTCGCGGCCTCGCCGAAGCCGACCGCGATCAGCCGCACCTTGCCGGGGTAGTCGGTGATGTCGCCGGCCGCGAAGACCCGCTCCAGGTTGGTGCGCATGGAGGAGTCGACGACCAGGTGCCGCTTCTGCGTCTCGATGCCCCACTGCTGGAGCGGACCCAGGTCGGCGATGAAGCCCAGGGCGGCGACGACGGCCTGCGCCTTGCGGGTGGTCGCCTCGCCGTCGACGGTGATCTCGACCTCGGCGAGCGCGCCGGCGCTGCTCCCGGAGGCGTCGCGCATCGCGGTGACCTCGGCCTTGGTGATGATCTCGACCGACGACGCCCGGACCTGCTCGACCGTGCGCGCGTGCGCGCGGAAGGCGTCGCGCCGGTGCACGAGTGCGACCGAGTTGGCGATCGGCTCGAGGTGAAGGGCCCAGTCGAAGGCGCTGTCGCCGCCGCCGACGATCACGACGTCCTTGCCGACGTACGGCTCGAAGCTCGGGACGAAGAACTCCATGCCACGACCCAGCCAGCCCTCGCCGGCAGGCAGTGCGCGCGGGCTGAACTTGCCGATGCCGGCGGTGATGATCATGACCTTCGCCCGCACCGTCGCGCCGTCGTCGAGGCCGAGGGTGACGCCGTCGGCGTCCTGCTCGAGGGTGGTGGCGGTGCGGTCGAGGAGGTACGTCGGCGACGCGGTCGCGGCCTGCTCGACCAGTCCGGCGACGAGCTCGCGGCCCTTGACCGTCGGGAAGCCGGCGACGTCGAGGATCGCCTTCTCGGGGTACATCGCGGTGATCTGGCCGCCGAGCTCGGGCAGCGAGTCGACCACGGCGACGCTCATGCCGCGGAAGCCGGCGTAGTAGGCAGCAAACAGCCCGGTCGGGCCGGCGCCCACGATCACCAGGTCGTGCTCCACGGAAGAAACTGTAACGTGTTCTACTTCTTCGTGGGGCATGACCCCTCCTCTACTTCGTGTCGACCCCGTCGACCAGCCAGCCCGCATCGGTATGCACCATCGTCAGCAACGCGCGATAGGGCGTGTACGTCGACTCGGCGCCCTCGCCCTTCCCCCGGAAGACGTACTGGTTGAGGAAGACCAACGCCTCGAGCTCGGTGTCGTTGGCGCGGACGACGCTCTGCGCGACCACCCGCACCTGCACCTCGGTCTTCTTGCGGACGAACTCCTGCCGCACGTCCTCGGTCGTCGTCCGGAACTCCTCGCCGAACTCCTCGGTCATCAGCGCGACCGCGTTGTCGACGCCCTTGTCATAGTTCTCCCAGTTGCGGGCGAACATGACCTGCGCAGCATCCGCGGCCGCCTGGACGCCCTCTTGGACCGCAAGCTGGTTGAGGACGACCGGCCGGCCGGGCGGCACGTCGATCGGCGCGTTGTCGTCCTCCTCGTCGGTCGACGACTGCGTGGCAGCGACCTCGACGTCGCGCAGGGAGTTCCAGACGAACCACCCGCATTGGAGGACGAGCATCAGGACCAGGACGCCGACCACCGCGAGCAGGGTCGAGGTGCGCCCGGTGCTGGGGCCGGCCGGCACTTGCTGTCGTCCGGCGGCTGGGCCACCGGCCGGCGCGGCGGCTTCGGCGGTGCGGGCGGCGTGGGCGCCGCGGCGTCCTCGGCCGCGGCAGACGTGGACTCAGCCCGGTCGGGGCCGAGGTCTCGGCGGTGGTCTCGTCCCTGCCGGCGATCTTCCGAGGCCGGGGAGTCGTCGTCCGGGAGGGGCGGCGGGGGGTGGGGCGGCTCATTTGGCGGTCACCTGACGTACTGGAGGTCGCTGGTCAGCCACTGGCCGTCGACGAGGTCGACCTCGAGCTGGAGACGGTAGGTCCGGGCGACCGGTTCGAACTCGGTCAGCTTGTTGGCGACCGTCCCCGAGGTCGCGACGATCATCGTGGCGCTGTCGTCGTCGCCGGCCACCAGTCCGGTCCACTCGACCTCGCCGGTCTGCTTGGCCTGCGCGCGCCGGGTCAGCTTCACCAGGTCGTTGGAGGCCCGGGTGTACTGCCGGAGGAACGGTCCGGTCGCAAGCGCCTTGACCGCCTCGATGTTGGCCTCGATGTTCTCGTAGTCGAGGTTGAGGAACGCGTTGGCCATCTTGGTCGCGGCCTCGATCTGGTCGGCCGTGCGGACCTGCTCCGCCGGCGGCGCGGCATCCATCGCCTCGACGGTGCCTTCGCCGACGTCCTCGCCGACGCGGTTCGACTCCCCGTCCTGCCGCTCGATCGTGAGCACCGAACCGGCGCGGTCCCAGAACCCGTCCGTGTCGACGGCGTCGGCGCGGTTGTCGTAGGTGCTACCCATCAGCACGCGCGAGCGCGATCACCGCGACCAGGCACACCACGACGGCAGCACCGAGCACCGTGTTGAGGCGAGACCCGCTGCGTGCTTCCCCATCCCCGGACGAACCAGGCGTCAACGGGTCACCGGACCCACGAGCAGCCACTTCCACGCATCCCCTCCAAGGACCGACAGGTTCCCCGGCTGACGGAACATCATCTGGCGGCCCTCGTCGTCGCGGACGCCCGGGACCAACCCCGTCACCGGGTCGTAGGCGCCACTGTAGACGCGCGGCGGGGAGGCGTTGCCGCGGCGGGCCGGGACGTACTTCGGACCGCGCATGACGTACGGCGCCGGAGACTCGCACTTGGCCGGGAAGTACGGCGCGTCCGTTCGGTCGCTGCGGGTCGCGCCACTGGCTCGGCGGGAGGTATCCCTCGGTGCACGGCGGGACGCTGTAGTCGAACTGGATGTTGATGTGGCCGAACCCGTCGCGGGTGCTTCCGGTGGGGCCGCCGGCCATCAGGGTCGGGTAGGTCACCAGCAGCTGCTCGAGACCGGCGAGGTTCGCGAGCACGATCTGGTCGATGGTGACGAGGTCGCCGAAGAGCACCGGCAGGGTGGGCTCGACGTCCTCCAGGAGCTTCTGCAGCTCGCGGGCGGCGCCCGGCGTACTGCTCAGCACCTTCCTCAGGTCCTGGTCGCTCCCGCGCAGTGCCGCCGTGATCGTCGAGAGGTCGCGGGCGAAGGAGCGGATGTTCTCCTTCTGCCCCTGCTGCGTGCGCAGGACGGTGAGACCGTTGCGCAGGAGGGCCACGGTCTCGTCGGTGTGCGCCGAGGCTTCGCTGACGAACTCCGAGCCGTTGTCGAGCAGCGCCTGCAGCTCGCGGCCGGTGTCGCCGAAGAGGATCCCCAGCTCCTCGACCACCACGCGGAGGCTCTCCTTGTCGACCGAGCCGACGAAGTCGTCGAGGTCGACGAGCAGGTCCGCCTCGTCGACGGGCAGGGACGACTCGTCGCCCTCGAAGACGGTGCCGTCCTTTGCGTAGGGGCCGTCCTCGTCCTCGGGCTGGAAGTCGAGGTACTGCTCGCCCACCGCCGAGAGGTTGTGGACGTAGATCGCCGAGTCGGTCGGCAGCTCTACTTCCTCCCTGATCGTCATCTCGATCTCGACGCCGTCGATCGTCGGGGTCATCTTGTCGACCTTGCCGATCTTGACGCCGCGATACGTCACCTCGCTGCCCTCGAACAGACCACCGGACCCCGGCAGCGTCGCCGTCACGGTGTGACCGCTCCCGGTGATCCTGTCGACGAGACCCAGGTAGGTGGCGGTGATGTAGGTGATGCCGACCGCGCTCAGGATGACGAAGGCAGCCAGTCGGACCTTGACCCCGCGTCGCATCATGTCGTCACCCCCAGCATGCCGGACGGATCGTCGGAGGGGTCCGGCTCGATGCCGCGGACGAGCTCCTCGGACAGGCCGGGCACGCCGTCGGTCAGGCCGTTCAGCGAGTCGTTGAGCTGACCGCGGTTGAGCAGGCCACCCAGGTCCAGGTCGGGCAGCGCGTTGAGCAGCGTGCAGACCGGGCTGTCCTTGATCGGGTCCTTCTTGCACTGCTGCTGCGAGGTCGGCGAGCAGGTTGGCGCTCTGCAGCACCTTGGCGCAGGCGGAGCTGGTGAGGCTTCCGCTGCGCAGGCATCGCTGCACGTCGCTGAGCACCTGTCCGGGATCAGGCAGGGTGATGTTCGGGAGCCCGATGCCCTTGAGCAGGTTGGCGAAATCGAGGTCGAGGGTCATCGTCGTGTCGGCGAAGTCACCCTCGACGATGTCGTTGGCGGCCTTGGGGAAGGGGAAGCTGATCAGCAGGTTGAGGCCGGGGCCGAGCTGGTGGCCGGCCTGGTGGAGCCCGTCGAGGACCGGATAGAGGTGCTCGAGCATCTTGAGCACGTCCTCCTTGCTCGCGTTGATGACCCGGGTACCGACCCGGCCGAGCTCCTCGAGCGCGCCCAGCATGTCGATCAGCTCGTCGTGCTGGTCGGCGAGCACGTCGATCGCCGGGCCGACCGCGTCGAGCGCGTCGCCGATCGTCTTCTTCTCCGCGTTCAGGGTCGCGGCCAGGTTGTTCATCGACTCCAGCGCGTTGATGATGTCGGCCTTCTGGCCGTCGAGCGTCCCGACGACGCTCTCGAGCGAGCCGAGGAGGGACTTGAGCCGGTCCTCGCGACCCGACATCACCAGGTTGGCCTCCCGGGTGATGGTGCCGAGCTGGGCCACACCGCCGCCGCTCAGCAAGAAGGAGAGTGCACCGAGCACCTCCTCGACCTCCGGGTTGCGTCCGGTGACCGAAAGCGGGATGTCGTCGCCGTCCTCGAGCCGGCCGGTCGGCTCCTGCTCGGTCGGCTCCTCGAGGGAGACGTACTTCTCACCGAGCAGCGACACCTGCTGGATGTCGGCGATCGTGTTGTCGGGGAGCACGACGTCGTCCTTGATGCGCAGCACCAGCTTGGCGTTCCAACCGCTCCGCTCGACCTCCGTGACCTCGCCTACGACGACGTCGTCGACCATCACCGGCGAGCGCGGGACGACGTTGAGCACGTCGTGGAACTCGACGGTGACCTCGAAGGCCTCGTCGGCGTCGACCGGCGACCCGGGCAGGGGCAGGTCGTAGGCGCCGTCGAAGTCGCATCCGGTGAGGAGCGCGGCGCCGAGCGTCGTCGCGAGCAGCCAGCGGAGAGGCTGCGTCATCGGGGTCATCGGGGTCATCGGGGTCATCGGGGTCATGACCCACCTCCGAGGAGCCCGGTGAGCGAGGGGTCGTCTGCCGGTGCGTAGTCCATGTCCGGCCCGACGGGCACGTTGACCCTGCCGTTCTTCTGCACTGCCGGCTTCGGGACGTACTGCTCGTAGCCGGGCGGCAGCGGCGGCAGGTTGTCGATGATCGGGCTCAGCAGCTGGGCGATCAGGTCGCACGCGGCGTCCTTCAGCGCACGGGGTACGCCGGGGGCCTGCTGAAGCAGACCGCAGATGAAGCCGTCGGCGGTCCAGATGTTGCCGGCGATGCCGACCCGGGAGTTCTGCGAGCCGGTGGAGTGGTCGAAGCCGAGGTGGAGCGAGTCCATCGCGGTCGGCGCGATCTCCAGCGCCGACCTCAGGTTGTCCTTCTCGGACGCGATCGCCGACATCACCGATGACAGCTGCCGGATGGACTTCGACAGCCCTTCCCGGTTGTCACGCACGAAGCTCTCGACCGAGCCGACCGCGCTGGCAACCGCGGCCACCGCCTGCTGGAGCTCGTCGCTCTCGGTCGCCAGGGTCTGCGACACACCGGCGAGGTCCTTCATGAAGGCCCGCACGAGGGCGTCGTTCTGAGCCAACGTGCCGGTGAAGGCCGCGAGGTTGGTCACGGTCTCGAACAACGGGCCGGCGCTGTCACCGAAGGTCTCTGCGGCCAGGGCCAGCTCGCGGATCATCTCGTTGCCGGCCGCACCCTGTCCCTGCAGCGCGTTCTTGCCGGCCTCGCAGCAGGTGGTCGAGGGAGCCGTCCTTGTTGACGCCGTTCGGGCCGAGCGCCCGGGTCAGCGCCTGGAGGCTGCCGTAGATGCGGTCCAGCTCGACCGGCACCCCGGTGTCGGGCAGCTCGATCGTCGCGCCGTCGGCCATCGTGGGGCCGCCTTCGTAGACGGGGGTCAGCTGGACGAACCGGTCGGCGACCAGGGTCGGGGTCACGATGACCGCCTGGGCGTCCTTCGGCAGGTCGTACTCCGCGTCGTACTCCATCTCGACGCGCACCGCGTTGCCGGCCGGGGTGACCGCGGTGACCTCACCGACGTTGACGCCGAGAATCCGGACGTCGGTGCCCTTGTAGACGCTGACCGCGCGCGGGAACATCGCGGTCACCTTCTTCGTCTCGGTCTCGGAAACCGCGACGTTCAGCACTGCTCCGACGGCGAGCAGCAGCACCACCAGGAGGATGATCCTCCGGTCGATGCGCTGCCAGACCTTTGCCACCATCGCCATCACTCCACGAAGCCCGGGGTGAACTCGCCGGTCGGGAACGAGGCGAGGTTGATGGCCAGTGCGTCGAACCACGGTCCGGTGCCGATGATGTTGCTGAGGATCTCGACGTAGGGCCCGAGCTGGTGCAGGGTCGCCTTCAGGTCGTCGCGCTTGTCGACGAGCATGCCCAGCAGCTCGTCGACCTCCGCGAGGGCCGGGCCGATCTGCTCCTCGTTGTCCTCGGCCACTCCCCGCAGCTCGATCGCGAGCACCCGGGCGTTGACCAGCAGTCGGTGCACCGCCGCCTTGCGGCTCTTGCAGCTCCTTGAAGACGAGGTCGCTGTGCCGCATCAGGTCGACGATGTCGTCGCTTCGGCGCTCGAGCACCTTGGTGACCTGCTGCGAGCTCTCGAAGAGGGTCTGGATCTGCTCGTCACGCTGGGAGACGCTGCGTGACAACCGCGCGATTCCGTCGAACGCCGCGGCGATCTCGGGAGCCGAGCCGTCCAACGTCTCCGAGACGACGTTGAGCGCCTCGGACAGCTGCTGGGTGTCGATCTCCTCGGTGGTGGTCGTCAGGTCGCCGAACACACCGACGATGTCGTAGGCCGCCTCCGTGTTGTCGAGCGGGATGGTGCCGCCGCTCTCGAGCTGGCCCTCGGCGGACGGTTGGAGGTCGAGGAACTTCTCGCCCAGCAGGTTGAGGACCTCGATCGACGCCGTCGAGTCCGGTCCGAAGTCGACGTCACCGTCGTCGATCTCGAACTTCACGATGACCCGGTCCTCGTCGAGGGTGACGTCGCTGACCCGGCCGACCCGGATCCCGCCGACCTGGACGATGTTGCCCTTGTGGATGCCGCTGGCGTCGCTGAACTCGGCGTAGTAGGTCGTGCCGCGGAAGCCCGGGAACTTGCTCAGGTTGAAGGTGGCGGCAGAGATCACCGCCATCAGCACCAGCGTGATGACGCCGAGCCGCATGATCCGCGCATCGTTCGTCTTCATCGGTCCTGACACCTCGGCGCGTTGGACTGGAACTCGAAGTGGGAGAACTGGTTCTCGATCTGGTCGATGATCGGGATCTCCCCGAGAACGGGGAGGTTGAGCCGAACGGAGGCACCGCAGACGTAGTACTGGTACCAGGAGCCGTAGGTGCCGGTGCGGATCTGGTCGGACATGACCTCGGGCATCCGGTCGAGCAGGTCGACGATCTCCGAGCGCTGGTCGGGGTCGTTGAGCAGCTTCGCCAGGTCGTGCAGTGCCGCGATGTCGCGCTTCAGCAGCGGCCGGCCGCGCCGCAGCAGGTCGGCGACGGTGACGGTCAGGTCGGAGATGTTGTCGAGCGAGCCGCCGATGGTCTTGCGGTCCGTCGCGAGGTCCTTCATCCAGTCCTTCAGCTCGATCACCAGGGTGCTCAGCTGCTCGTGGCGTCGGTTGACGGTGTCCAGGGTCTCGCTGAGGTTGGTCACCACCTCGCCGATCAGCTGGTCCCGGTCGGCCAGCGCCGTGGTGAGTGACGCGGTGTGCTCGAGCAGGCCGCGGACCGTGCCGCCCTCCCCCTGGAGCACCTGGACCAGGTTCATGCTGAGCTCGTTCACCTGGTCCGGCGTCAACGCCTGGAACAGCGGCTTGAACCCGTCGAAGAGCACGGTGAGGTCGAGGGACGGCTTGGTCTGCTGGACCGGGATGGTGTCCCCTTCGTCGAGGATGTCCGCCTGCGACGCCTGGCTGCCCTGCTCCAGCGCCATGTAGCGGTCGCCGACCAGGTTGAGGAAGCGGATCTCGGCGGTCGAAGCCGTGGTGAGCTCGATGTCGGCGTCGATCCTGAACGTCACCTTCGCCATCGCCCGCTCGTAGTGCTCGACCTCCTTGACCTCGCCGACACTGACGCCGGCGACCCGGACGTCGTCGCCCTTCTCGAGCGTGCTGGCGTTGGTGAAGATCGCGTCGTAGGTCTTGCCGGCGCCGAGGCCGATGTTGCCCATGATGACCACGAGCAGTCCGGTCGTCAGCAGCGAGATGACGCTGAAGATGGCGAGCTTGATGCCGGCGGCGGCGAAGACGGCGTTGCGGCTGTGGTGCGAGGTCATCCGGCGCTCGCCCCCTTCCGCACGACCGGACCGTAGAGCAGCGACCCGAGGGCGCCGTACTCCTCCGGCTGCTTGCCGCTGCGGGTGGCGAGCAGCGCGTTGACGACCTCCTGGTCGCCCTCGCTGCCCGCGAAGCCGCTGGTCAGGTTGATGTCGGGCAGCGCCCCGAAGTTGGGGATGATGCTGCTCGGGGGGTTCTCGTCGATGTCGCTGCCGTTGTCCAGCGGAACCCGGTCACCGGGGACCTTGAAGTTCGGCAGGCCGAGGCACCACGGTCCGTGTCCGACCTCGCCGTACTCCATCACGTCGGACTCGTCGAAGTGGCGGAACTGGGCGTTGCCCAGCTCCATGTACTGCTTGACGACGTTGCCCTCGAAGGTCTTCGAGAGGATCGGCGCGTACGCCGCGGCGCCCTTGAGCAGACAGGGCAGCTCGGGCGAATAGGTGTGCAGCAGTGCCAGCACCGGCTCGGTCACCCGGCCGACCTCGATCATGTTCTGCTCGTTGGCGCGGAGGATCCGGGTCGACGTCTTCGCGAGACCGGCCAGGTCTGCGAAGAAGACGTCGAGGTCCTCGGCCTTCTCGGTGATGGTCCGGCTGGTCACCGTGACGTTGGCCAGGGTGTTGAGCAGGTCGGGCGCGGCCAGGTCGTAGGTGTCGGCCACGTCGGCGAGGGCGATCAGGTCCTGCCGCAGCGTCGGGAGGTGGTCGTCGATGACGTCGAGGTAGGCGCCGAGGTCGTCCATCGTCTGCCCGATCTGCTCACCGCGGCCCTGAAGCGCCGTGGACAGCGCGTTCAGCGTCGCGTTGAGGTCGGCAGGCTGCACAGCGCGGAGCAGCGGGAACAGGTCGGCGAGGATCTGGCTCAGCTCGACGTTGGTGTCGACCCGGTCCGCGGGGATCACGTCACCGTCCTCGATCGAGTCGGAGGACGGATCGGCCGGCCGGTTGAAGGCGATGTACTTCTGTCCGAACAGCGTGGTCGGGAGGATCTCGACGGTGATGTTGGCGGGGATCTCCTTCGCGGCGTCGGGGTCGAGCGCGATGTGGATCTCGGCCTCCTCGCCGTCCTGCGTGACCTTGCGCACCTGGCCGACCAGGGCGCCGTGGATCCGGACGTCGCCGAACTTGGCGAGCTGAAGTCCGGCGCGGTCGGCCTTGACCGTCACCATCGTGACCCGGTCGAACTCCTTGTTGTAGATCGCGATGGAGAGCCAGACCAGCAAGGCCAGCGTCAGCAGGAAGCCGAGGCCGGCGACGAACAGCCGGTTGTGCTCCTTGGCGGAGTCGTGGTGAATGTTGACGAGCATGATCTAACCCGTGATCCTCACCGTCGTCGTCGATCCCCAGATCGCGAAGCTGAGGAAGAAGTCGGCCACCACGATGGTCACGATGCTGGTCCGGATCGCCTTGCCGACCGCTCGACCGACGCCGGCCGGTCCGCCCGACGCGGTGTAGCCGTAGTAGCAGTGGATGAGGATCACGGCCACCGCGAGGAAGAGCAGCTTGAAGAACGACCAGAGCATGTCGATCGGTGGCAGGAACTGCAGGAAGTAGTGGTCGTAGGTGCCGGCGGACTGCCCGTAGATGTAGACGACGATCAGGCGCGGCGAGAGGTACGACGCGCAGAGGGCGACGATGTAGAGCGGGATCACCGCGATGAACGCCGCGATGATCCGGGTCGTCACGAGGAACGGCAGCGACGGGATCGCCATCACCTCGAGCGCGTCGATCTCCTCCGAGATCCGCATCGCGCCGAGCCGGGCGGTGTAGCCACAGCCGACCGTCGCCGCGAGCGCGATCGCGGAGACGAGCGGCGCCACCTCGCGGGTGTTGAAGTACGCCGAGATGAACGCGCTGAACTTCGCGACACCGATCTGGCTCAGCGACGCGTAGCCCTGGAGGCCGACCTCGGTGCCGGCGAAGAACGACATGAAGGCGATCACGCCGACCGAGCCGGCGATGACGCTCAGGCCGCCGGCGCCGAACGCGACCTCGGCCAGGGTGTTCCAGATCTCGCGCGGGTAGCGCTTGATCGCCGCGGGCACCCAGAAGAGGGCCTTGGCGTAGAAGAGCAGCTGGTCGCCGTACCCCTCCAGCGAACGGCGACCGCCCTTCGCGGCGTCGGTGACGACTTCGGTGATCGCAGCCATGTCAGAGCCCCACCGGAGGTACGACCTGGAAGTAGATCGCGGAGATGACCGCGTTCAGGAAGAACAGCAGCATGAAGGCGACGATCACGGCTTCGTTGACGGCCCGACCGACGCCGAGCGGCCCACCTCCGGCGTTGAGACCCTTGTAGGCCCCCACGATCGCGGCCAGCCAACCGAAGATGATGGCCTTGACCATCGCGATGTAGAGGTCCGGCAGGGACGCGAGGGCGGTGAACGACGACAGGAACGCGCCGGCCGAGCCACCCTGCACGATGACGGTGAAGAAGTAGCCGCCACCGATGCCGGCCGTGATCACGATCCCGTTGATCATGAAGGCGACGAACATCGTGGCCACCACGCGGGGTGCGACGAGGCGCTCGAGCGGATCGATGCCGAGCACTTCCATCGCGTCGATCTCTTCGCGGATCTTGCGCGCGCCGAGATCGGAGCAGATGGCCGAGCCGGCAGCGCCGGCGATGATCATGGCCGCGGCGATCGGCGCGGCCTCACGGACCGTGGCGAGCACTGCCGTGGCGCCGGCGAACGACTGCGCGCCGAGCTGGCCGGTCAGGTTGCCGACCTGGAGCGAGATGACCGCGCCGAAGGGGATCGACACCAGGATCGTCGGCATCAGGGTCACGCTCGTGATGAACCAGGCCTGCTCGACGAACTCGCGGAACTGGAACGGCCTGGTGAAGATTCGCTTGGTGACCTCGACAGTCATCAGCGCGAGTTCACCGGGACCACGAATGACCGAAGCAGCGTTGAACGCCAACCCGGTCACCTCCCCCGTCGGACTGCGACGGCGCCATAGTAGAACGTGTTCTCGTTACGTGGTCAACGAACCATACTGTGACCCGTTACACGAATCGCTAACGAGCCTGGATCGGCGCGCGTCACGGTATCGGGTCAGATGACCTGGATTCGTGGATCCCAGGAACCGGATGTGATCACCGTTAACATCACCGACCGTGAGCACTCCGACGACTGAGGGCCTGCAGGACGATCGGGCGCCATCCCTCTGCGATCCTGCTCGTCGCGCAGCTGGTGGTCGTGCTGATCTACCCGTTCCTCGACGAGCTCGACCCTGGGTCGGGCCGTGGTCGGCGTCGTCCAGATGGCGTGGTGCTCATCGCCGCCTGGGCCGTGCGGGCTACACCCCGGTCCTGAGCTGGGTCGCCGTGGTCCTCGGCGCGCCCGGCGATGGTGCTCGCGGTCGCTCGAGGCGCTCTCCCCCGACTCCGACAGCATCGTGCTCGCCTCGGCCGGTGTTCCACGTGCCGTTCTACCTCTTCGTCTCCTACGCGATGGTTCGCTACCTGTTCGCAGACGACGTGGTCACCCGCGACGAGCTGTACGCCGTCGGCGCGGCGTTCACCGTCGTCGCTTGGGCGTTCGCCTACGTGTACGCCGCGGCGCAGGTGATCTGGCCGGGGTCGTTCGTCGGCTACGGCATCGGACGCCGGCGCAGACGTCGTCTGGTTCGAGCTGCTCTACCTGTCGTTCACCACGCTCACCAGCGTGGGCCTGTCCGACGTCTACCCGGTGCTCGACCATGCCCGGTCGCTGGTGATGGTCGAGCAGGTCGCCGGCGTTCTCTACGTCGCGCTGGTGATCACCCGGTTCGTCGGTCTCACCGGCACCCGTCACTCGAAGTAGCTCGCTCCTCGGTCGGCACCCCGCTCACTTCGTCGCCTATCGCTCGCTGCGCTCGCTCATGGCTCCTCGCTCGTCGAGAATGCTTCTGCCTCGTTCCTCGGCAGGCATTCTCTCCTCACTTCGTCGCCTCCACCATCTGCCGGAGCTCCTTGCGGAGCTCGGAGATCTCGTCGCGGAGCCGGGCGGCCAGCTCGAACTGGAGCTCCGCGGCCGCGCCCTTCATCTGGTCGGTGAGGTCCTGGATCAGCGCGGCGAGGTCGGAGCTCGGCAGGCCGGCGAGCTCGGTGGCGTGCTGGCCCAGCGCGCCCTCGCCGAGGGTCGGCACCGGCGCCCGGCGGCCCTTGACCCCACCGGCGCGTCCCTTCACCCCGGCATCCGCCCAGGTCTGCAGCAGCTCCTGGGTGGTCTCGTCCTCGCGCGCCAGCATCTCGGTGATGTCGGCGATCTTCTTCCGCAGCGGCTGCGGGTCGACGCCGTTGGCCTCGTTGTAGGCGACCTGCTTGGCCCGGCGCCGGTTGGTCTCGTCGATCGCGGACGCCATCGACGGGGTGATCTTGTCGGCGTACATGTGCACCTGGCCGGAGACGTTGCGGGCGGCCCGGCCGATGGTCTGGATGAGCGACTTGTCCGACCGCAGGAAGCCCTCCTTGTCGGCGTCGAGGATCGACACCAGGGAGACCTCGGGGAGGTCGAGGCCCTCGCGCAGCAGGTTGATGCCGACCAGCACGTCGTAGGCGCCGAGCCGCAGGTCGCGGAGCAGCTCGATCCGCTTGAGCGTGTCGACCTCGGAGTGCAGGTAGCGGGTGCGGACGCCCGCGTCGAGCAGGTAGTCGGTGAGGTCCTCGGACATCTTCTTGGTCAGCGTCGTCACGAGCACCCGCTCGTTGCGCTCGGTGCGCTGCCGGATCTCGCTGATCAGGTCGTCGATCTGGCCCTTGGTCGGCTTGATGACGACCTCGGGGTCGACCAGGCCGGTCGGCCGGATGATCTGCTCGACGACGTCGCCCTGGACCTTGTCGAGCTCGTAGTTGCCGGGTGTCGCGGAGAGGTAGATCGTCTGGCCGATCCGGTCGAGGAACTCCTCCCACCGCAGCGGCCGGTTGTCCATCGCGCTCGGCAGCCGGAAGCCGTGCTCGACCAGGTTGCGCTTGCGGGACATGTCGCCTTCGTACATGCCGCCGACCTGCGGCACCGCGACGTGGGACTCGTCGATGACGAGGAGGAAGTCCTCCGGGAAGTAGTCGAGCAGGCAGTTGGGCGCCGACCCGCGGCTGCGGCCGTCGATGTGCATCGAGTAGTTCTCGATGCCGGAGCAGGTGCCGATCTGGCGCATCATCTCGATGTCGTAGGTCGTGCGCATCCGCAGTCGCTGTGCCTCGAGCATCTTGCCCTGCCGCTCGAACGTGGCCAGCTGGTCGGTGAGCTCGGCCTCGATGCCGTTGATCGCCCGCTCCATCCGCTGTGGACCGGCGACGTAGTGGCTGGCCGGGAAGATGTAGAGCTCCCGGTCCTCGGTCAGCACCTCCCCCGTGACCGGATGGAGCGTCATCAGCCGTTCGATCTCGTCGCCGAAGAACTCGATCCGGACCGCCATCTCCTCGTAGACCGGGAAGATCTCGAGGGTGTCGCCCCGCACCCGGAAGGTGCCGCGGGTGAACGAGAGGTCGTTGCGGGTGTACTGGATGTCGACCAGGCGCCGGAGCACGGAGTCGCGGTCGTGCTCGTCCCCGACCCGCAGCCGCACCATGCGGTCGACGTACTCCTGCGGGGTGCCGAGGCCGTAGATGCACGAGACGGTCGACACCACGATCACGTCGCGCCGCGTGAGCAGGCTGTTGGTGGACGAGTGCCGCAGCCGCTCGACCTCCTCGTTGATCGAGCTGTCCTTCTCGATGTAGGTGTCGGTCTGCGGGACGTAGGCCTCGGGCTGGTAGTAGTCGTAGTAGGAGACGAAGTACTCGATCGCGTTCCTCGGGAACAGCTGGCGCAGCTCGTTGGCGAACTGGGCGGCGAGGGTCTTGTTGGGCTGGAGCACGAGCAGCGGTCGCTGCACCTGCTCGGCGACCCAGGCGACGGTCGCGGTCTTGCCGGTGCCGGTGGCACCGAGGAGTACGACGTCCTGCGTGCCGGCCTCGATGCGGCGGGTGATCTCGGCGATCGCGGCGGGCTGGTCGCCGGACGGCTGGTAGTCGGACTCCACCTTGAACGGGGCGACGCGACGCTCGAGGTCGGTGATCGGGCGCATGGCTACGAGCGTACGGGCGCCCGCCGACATCCGAGTCCAGCGGGCGCGAGCTTGCTCGCGACCGCGTCGGGCGAGGAGGTCGAGTGGTCGTTCGGCTGAGCTTGCGAAGCCGAAACCGGCTGTATCGAGACCCGACTCAGCGGCGGGGTCGGTCGGGCACCACGCGCAGCGTGCGCAGGGCGGTGGCCAGCATCCGGTAGTGCCCCACCAGCATCACGATCTCGATCGCCCCGCGTTCGTCGTACGACGCGCGAAGGGCACTCCAGGCCTCGTCGGTCAGGTCGTCCGTGGCGAGCAGCTCGTCCGTGACCGAGAGCAGCGTCCGGTCCGGCTCGTCCCACCCGTCGAGCCCGACCGGCCTCGACCCGCGCGATCTCCTCGGCGCTCAAGCCGGCCCGGCGGCCGAGCCGACGGTGTTGGGTCAGCTCGTACTCGGAGCCGCGGGCGGTCGCGACCCGGAGGATCACCATCTCGGACTGCCGGCGCGGGAGCCGGCCGCCGGGCATCAGCCGGCCGGCGAAGTGCAGCCAGCCCCAGAACAGCCGCCGATGCCGGCCGAGGGTGCGGAACACCGCGGGCGACTCGGTGCCGGTGACCCGCCCGGCGGCGTACGCGAACGTGGCGACGAACGGTCCGGTCTGACGCCAGGTGCCCGGGGCGACACGGGGCTCGCCGCCACTCATGCCAGATCCGATCGACGGGCCTGGTCGACCGCCGGCAGCACCCGGTGTGCGCCCCAGCTGAAGGCGCGCATCGCGAGCGCGTAGCCCGGCGGGAAGTAGCGCTGCAGCCAGTGCACCAGACGGATGTCGACCGAGGTGTAGACCCAGTACTTGTTGCGGCGGACGCCCTTCCAGATCGCCTCGGCCGCCTTCTCCGGCGACACCGCATGCGCCTGGAACCGCTTCCGCGCCCGACGAAACTTGCGGTCGTTCGCGTCGACGCCGGCGATCCGGATGGTCTGCACCAGCCCGGTGTCGACACCGCCCGGAGCCACCAGGGTCACGCCGATCTTGTGCCGCCGCAGGTCGTAGCGCAGCACCTCGGAGATGCCGCGCAGGCCGAACTTGGTCGCGCTGTAGGCGGCGTGCCACGGCATCGCGATGATGCCCGCGGCCGACGACACGTTGACCAGCTGACCGCCACGTCCCGCGTCGATCATCGGAGGCAGGAACTCCTCGATGACGTGGATCGGCCCCATCAGGTTGACCTCGACCAGCGAGCGCCAGTGGTCGTGCTCGAGGCCGCGCACGGTGCCCCAGATCGCGATGCCCGCCACGTTGAGGACCACGTCCATCGGTCCCGACGTCTCCGTCACCTGCGCCGCGAGGCGTCGTACGGCGTCGTGGTCGGTGATGTCCGCCTGCTCCGCCACCGCCACCCGACCACCCGCGGCGGTCGCCTCCTCGGCGACCTTCGCGAGCAGGTCGGCCTGGATGTCGGTGAGGTGGAGCACCGCACCCTCACTGGCCGCCTGGAGTGCGACCGCGCGGCCGATGCCGCTCGCCGCCCCGGTGACGAAGACGTTCTTGCCGGCGAGGTCGCGGACGGGAGGGCGCACGCGGACGAAGGTACCGGGGCGGCGCAGGCAGCGCACGGCTGGTTCAGAGGAGGGGACGGAGCGGCTTCAGGAAGGCTTCGGTGAACTTGCGGTGGAGGTCGCGCGCCTCCCACTCACCGCTGGTGAGCTCGAGGCAGTTGGACTGGTCGACGAGGAAGATGTCCTCGAGCTGCTTGGCGAGCTCCTGGTCGATGGCCTCGAGGTTGATCTCGTAGTTGCCCTGGAGACTGAGCCGGTCGATGTTCGCCGTACCGACGGTGCACCACTCGCCGTCGACGGTCGCGGTCTTCGCGTGCACCATCGCGTCGCGGAAGCGGAGGACCCGCACGCCGGCGTCGAGGAGCTGGCTGAAGTAACCACGGGAGATCCAGTCCGCGACGATGTGGTTGGACTTGAGCGGCAGCAGCAGTCGTACGTCGACACCGCGGCGGGACGCGTCCTTGAGGGCGTCGACGAAGTCCTGGTCGGGCAGGAAGTAGGCCTGGGTCAGCCAGATGTTGCGGCTGGCGCGGTTGATCGCCTCGAGGTACATCCCGCGGATCGGGAACACCCACAGCCGCGGCACGTTGCGCTGGACCCGGATCAGCGGCTCCCACGTGGAGGCGGTCTCCAGCAGCAGCGGACGCTCCGAGGACCGGAGCCGGCGTCGCCGGTTGAGGTTCCAGAAGTCCGCGAACGCACGCTTGAGGTCCCACACGGCCGGCCCGGTGACCCGCACGTGCGTGTCGCGCCACTCCGTCTCGTAGGCGGAACCGATGTTGTAGCCGCCGATGAAGCCGGTGTGGTCGTCGACCACCAGGATCTTGCGGTGGTCACGGCCGTAGCGACGCAGGTCGAAGAACCGCCAGCCCGCGGAGTAGACGGGATAGCGCAGCACCTTCATCGACGGCGGGAACCGCTTGAACGGCGGTGCCACCACGAGGTTGGCGAACCCGTCGTAGATGCAGTAGACCTCGACGCCCCGGTCCGCCGCGGCGGCCAGGGCGCGCTTGAACCGCTCCCCCGTCGCGTCGCCCTTCCAGATGTAGGTCTCGAAGAGGATCTGCCGCTCGGCGCCGTCGATCGCCGCGAGCATGTCGTCGTACAGGTCGCGACCGAAGGTGTACGTCGTCACCTCGCCGTCGCCGACCGTGACCGTCGAGGGCGCCCGCGTCGGGAACGGCTTGGGCTTCTTGCCGCGCCGCCGGTAGGAGTCGACCAGCGACATGGTGACCGCGAGCCCGACCTGGATCCCGAGGATCGTCAGCAGGAGTCGGCGAACCAACCGAGAGATCCCCACGCCGTCGCGCCTGCTCCCGACCTCAACCACACGCTGTCAATCTAGTGGGCGGACCGTCGCGCCGCGTCCACGACCCGCGACTCACTCGGGCGGCGGGACGTCGTACGGACGGACCTCCTCGACCAGCCAGTCGTCGCCGTCGCGCACCATGTCGAGGGAGAACCACTCCGCGTCCAGCACGCCCTTCGGGTCGTCCTTGCTCTTGATCCGCTGGCGGACGAAGGCGAGGACCTTGACGTGGTCCTCGTCGACGAGGTTGTACGCCGAGCTCTCGACCTCGCCGACCGCCACGGTCTTCGTGAGCTTGACGGCCTTCACCAGATCGGGGATGAGCTCGCTCTCGTACTGCTTCTTCAAGTCCTCGTTCCCGATGTACTTCGTCCACCGGTCGGCGAGGTCATCGGTCTCGCGGTAGTCGTAGCTGGTCATCACGCGGAGGATCTCCTCCGCCGCGGCCTGGGCCTCGGGGCCGGCGGAGTACGACGCCAGGTCCTCCTCGGCCTTGTCCAGGTCGTCCTGGGTGCTGTTCTTGCCCTGGACCAGCCAGACCACGGCGACGAAGGTCGCGATCAGCGCAGCGACGAGCACGACGACGATCAGCCGGAAGACCTTCTCGCGCTGCTCATGGGCCGGGTCGAAGGGGCCGGCCTTCTCGACCTTGATCTGGCTCATCGGACCGGGCCTGGTGCGTGGGCGGCGCCCCGCTGGAGACGGGCGAACGAGGCCGGGCAGGAGCCGTCGGTCTGGAACGCGTAGCGCTCCGCGTCGTAGCCGCGGTGCCGGGTCGTGCCGTAGTCGCACCGCGCAGTACGGACCGGGATCAGGTGGAGGTTGATGCGCTCGTTCCGGATGGCGGAGGCCAATGCTCCGATACCGGGCGCGTACTCCCGGAGCAGCGTCCGCAGGTGCGGCTCGTAGGCCATCGCCACGTCGGTGAAGCTCACGCCGGTGTCGAGGAAGCCGGGCAGGACCTCTTCGGCGTCCCGGATCAGCGCCTTCAGGTCTTCGATCTGACCGGGGGTCCGGTCGAGCACCTGCTGCCACTCCGGCTCGTAGCTCCGCAGGAACGCTGCGAACTGCTTGGCCCGATCGCCGAGGACGCGCAGGTTGCCCGCGTTGTCGCTGACGATCCGGAGGACGGTGCCCCCGTTGGTGATGACCCGGTTGGTCTCGGGCCACACCGCGTCGAGGGTGGCGAGCAGGTCGGTGCCCTGGTCGAGGATCCGGCCGATGTCGTCTCCCGTGCCGGCCAGCGCCGTGCTGAGCTCACCGAGCACGACGCGGAGCTTCCGGTCGTCGATCTGGCGGAGTACGGCGTTGACCGCGACCACCGTCTCGCTCAGGCTCTCCGGCAGGTCCGTGGACTCGGCGCCGATCGTGTCGCCGCTCTCCAGGAACGGGCCGTCGGCCGAGTCGGGCTGGAAGTCGAGGTACTGCTCACCGACCGGCGACAGGCTGCGCACCTTGACCAGGGAGTCCTTCGGGATCTCGGTGCCCGCGCTGATGCGGGCGGTGGCGAGGACGCCGTCCTCGGTCGGCACGATCGTCGTCACCTTGCCGACCTTGATGCCGCGGTAGGTGACGGCGGAACCCTCGAACAGGCCGCCCGTCTGCTCGAGCTCGACGTCCACGGTGACGGGGCGCGAGGTCAGTGGCTGGTCGAGCACGGCCGCGAACAGGTAGGCGATCGCGATCAGGAACACCACGACGATGCCCACCGCGCTCAGGTAGAGCCGGTCGCTGAGGATGTTGCGCACGCTCGGCATGTCAGTGACCTCCTCCGAGCAGCCCGCTCGAGCAGGCCGTCGAGCGACAACGGGTTGGTGGGACCATCGCCGCCCGGTCCGCCGGGTGGAGTGGTGGTGTCCGGACGCGACGACGAGTCAGCGGCGTCGCGGCTCGGCAGGAGCCCGCCGATGCCAGCCGCCGAGGACGTCGCCGAGGCCGAGCTGGTCGATCACGTCCGCGATCGGGGCGGTGATGCCGATCAGGTCGAGGACGCCCTGGAGTGCCGGCAGGTTCCCGGCCTGGATGTCGTCGAGGTGCAGGTCGATGGAGATCGACGCGTAGTCGCCGGGGACGGCCTCGCGCAAGGCAGCGGCGGCCTTGACGAGTCGCTGCATCATGTAGCTGAACCGACCCCGGTTGGACGCGAGCTCCGCAAGCACCGGCTCCGTCTCCGCGAGCAGCGCGAACAGCTGCGACCGAGTCGCGATGACCGTGTCGTTGGCGGCAGAGGAGAAGCGCTCGACGGCCTTGAGCAGTGCCGTCAGCTCCGGGGTCGCGCGGCGGAGGACGGCGGCGGCCGGCCGGATCTCCTTCATCGCCCGGTTGATGACGCGCTCCCGGGCGTTCAGCGTTCCTGACAGTGAGTTCAGCGAGGTGAGGACGGCGTCGATGCTCGACGTCGTCGCGCTCGCCTGGGTGAGGAAGGTCGTCGCCTGGTTGAGCAGGAGTCGTACGTCGTCCTCGTTGCCGCCGAGAGCGGTGTTGAGCTCCTCGGTGATCGTCTGCAGCTGGTCGAGCCCGCCGCCGTTGATGAGGAGCGACGCCTGCGCCAGGGCGTCCTCGACGGTCGGCGCCGTCTCGGTCTCCTTGAGGGTCAGGGTCGCGCCGTCCTCGAGCTTCTCGCCCTCGGCCGGGTTGGTGACGTCGACGAAGAGCTCGCCGAGCGGCGTCGTGTAGCGGAGCCGGGCCGTGGCACCGTCTCGCAGCTGGGCGTCGCTGCGGACGTCCATCGTCACGACGGCGGTGTAGTCGTCGATCGTGATCGAGGTGACCTTGCCGCTGTCGACACCGTTGACCTTGACCGGTGCTCCATCAGCGAGGTTGAGCGCCTCGTCGAACCTCGCCTCGATCTCGATCGTGTCGCCCGAGACTCCCGTGCCAGGGATCGGCAGGTCCCGCATCGTGGTCGAGCACCCTGACGCCAGCAGCACTCCGGCGGCGGCAGCAGCGGCCGCGGCGGCCCGCAAGGTGCGCCTGCTCATCAGTTGCCCCCCAACGGGTCGGTGCCGATCAACTGACAGATCGCCGGCGGCAGCTGGTCGCAGATCTCGTTGAGGGTCCCACCCAGCGGGGTGAGAACCACGGGGTCGAAGGTCACGGGGATCCGGTCACCGATCCGAGCGCGTTGGAGGTTCTGGAGGGTGAGCGGCATGACCCTGAGGATCTCGGTCAGGTTCCGCTGCTTCTCGAGGATCGTCTTCATCAACCGGGTCGACCCGTCGAGCGCTTCGACGATCTGCTCCCGGTTGTCGACCGCGAACCTCGCGACGATGGTCACCGCGTCGTCGAGCGAGCGGAGTGCGGTGGCGAAGTTCTGCCGCTCGTCCGCCAGCAGATCGGCGGCGTCGGTCACCTGGCGGATGAACTCCCGCGCCGTGGACTCGTTCGCCGAGACCGCGGCCAGCAGCACGTCGAGGGAGCGCAGCGTGGATGCGATGTTGTCGCGCTGGGCGTGGATGCCGTTGACGCCCTCCTGCAGGGCGTGGATCGTCTGGTTGATCAGCGGACCGTTGCCCTTGAGGGCCGACGTGCCCTGGTTGATGAACCGCTCGATCGCCCTCGTGGCCTTCTTGGAGCCGGCGATCCCGGTTGCGAACTCGTTGAGCGAGGCCAGCACCTGGTCGAAGTCGACCGGAGCGCGGGTGCGCTCGATCGAGATCTCGTCGCCGTCCTCGAGGGTCGGGCCCTTGGAGTAGACCGGCGTCAGCTCGACGTAGCGGTCGGTGGCCACCGACCGGGCGACGACCACGGCACCGGCGTCGGCCGGAACCTCGTACTCGTCGTCGATCTCCATGGTGACCTTGACCTGCTCGCCGTCAGGTTCGATCGACTTGACCTTGCCGACCACGACACCGAGGATGCCGACGTCGTTGCCGACGAACAGACCGGCGGAGTCCTCGAAGTAGGCGACGACCTCCATCTTGCCGCCGGCGCCGGGATCGAGCTGCACGCCGCCGTCAGCAGCAGCACCACGGCGAGCAGCGCGAGGCGCACCGACCGGGTGAACCGGGCGGGCCCAGGACGCCGTACGTCGTCGACGACCGTCACGGTCATCCTCCTGTTGGTCTGCGCGCTCACTTGCAGTCACCCCGCAGCCGGCAGCCGACATCGTCCGCCGGTAGCGCCGACTCGGTGAACAGGTCGACCCACGGCCCGTTGCCCGAGGCGTTGGCGACGTAGCGGACGGCCGGGGCCATCACTTCGAGCACGTGCTGCAGCTGGTCGTCCTGCTGGTTGAGGAAGGTGATCACGTCGTTGAGGTCGCGCAGGCCCGGCGCCAGCTTGCCCTGGGTCGACTCGACGATCGCCCGGAGTGCCTGGGACAGCTCGGTCGTCTCGACCAGCAGCCGGTGGATCGCCTGCCGCCGCGAGGTGACCTCGGTGATCACCAGGTTGGTCCGCTTCATCATCGCGATGATGTCGCTGCTGCTTGCCGCCAGCTGGTCGGTCACGCTCCGCGCGGCAGTCAGGAGCTCGCCCGTCTGGTCCGAGCGGGCCGCGATGATGGCCGAGAGCCTGGCCACGCCCTCGAGCGCCGGCCGCACCTCGTCCTTGGTCGCGCCGAGGGTGCCGGCCACCTGGGTCAGCGCCTCGGCGAGCAGCTCGGGATCGAGCTCGTCGAGCGCCCCGGCGCCGCTCTCCAGGACGTCCTGCAGGTTGTAGGGCACCGACGTGCGCTCGATCGGGATCGTGTCGTCGGCGAGCGCCCCGGCGCCGGACGGGTCGACCTCGAGGTAGTGGGTCCCGAGGAGCGTGGCGACCTTGACGGTCGCCTCCGTGCGCGAGCCGAGGTCGATGTCGCTGTCGAGCACGAAGCTCACGATCACGCGGTCGTCCTCGAGCTCGATGCCGGTGACCTCGCCCTTGGAGACCCCGTGCACCTGCACGTCCTCTCCGCTGCGCAGGCCACCGGTGTGCTCCAGCACGGCGGTGTAGCTCTTGGTGCCGAAGCTGGCGACGCTGAGGTAGAGGACGGCGGCGCCGATCACGCCCATGATCACGATGGCGACGAGCCCGGTCTTGAACGGGTCGCGTGCGTTCATCGGCTTCATCGGCAGGCCTCCGACCAAGGGCCGTCCCCGCCGGCAGGATTGATCACCAGGTCGCCGAGGGCGATCGCGAACGTGCACGCGTAGACGTTGAGCGCGTTCTCGTAGGATCCCTGCGCGGCCGAGGGACTCGAAGATCGTGCCGAACGCCTCGAGCGAGTCCTCGAGGTCTCCCCGGGACTCCTTGAACATCGCGGCAACCGCAGCGAGCCGGTCGCTGGTCCTCGTCAGCGGCGTCTTGGCGTCGCGCAGCAGGTCGCTGGTCGCGCCGACCAGCTGGCTGATGCCGTCGATCGAGGCGCCGATGGACTTGCGGTCGCGCGCCAGCCCGGTCATCAGGTTCTTGAGCTCGACCACGGTGGCCCGCAGCTCGCCGCCCTGACCGGCGAGGTTCTCGAGGACCGGCGTGAGGTTCGTCATCACCTCACCGATCACCTGGTCACGGTCGGCGACGAAGTTCGTGAGCTCGGACGTCTGCCGAAGCAGGCCCTCGATCGTGCCGCCCTCGCCCTGGAGGACCTTGATCATCGAGGTCGCCAGCTGGTTGACGTCGCTCGGCTGGAGGATCTCGAAGAGCGGCCGGAAGCCGTTGAGCAGCTCGGTCAGGTCGAAGCCCGGGTCCGTGCGCCACCGGTCGTTGGCCGGGCCGGTTTCGACGGCCATCGGGATCGACGTGCCGGCCTCCAGCTCGTCACCGCGCACGCCCTCCTGGCGGAGCTGGAGGTAGCGCTGCCCCAGCAGGTTCTGGTAGCGCATGATGATCTTGGTCGTGTCGTAGATCTTCTGCTCGTCGACCAGCACGAAGTCGACCATCGCGCCGTCGTCGGTCGTGTCGATGCCGGTCACCCGGCCGACCCGGACTCCGGCGGCCTTGACGTCGTCGCCGACCCGGAGGCCGCTGACATCCGCGAACTCCGCCTTGAACTCGTTCGTGTCGCCGGAGACGCCGTTCTGCATCGTGTTGACGAGCAGGATCAGCAACAGGATCGATGCCACGACGAACGCGGCGACCTTGGCGGCGACAACCTTGATCCCGGTCACCGGTCAGCCCCCACCATCGAGCCGAAGCTGGTGCGGTAGGACGGCCGGTCCCCGCCGCCGTAGTACGGCGGGAGGTCGGTGTTCAGGAGCGAGTCGGCCTGCAGGAATCCCTCTTTGACGATCGTCGGGAGCTTGTTGCCGAGCGCGATGTTGATCGTCATCGCGTCGGTGATGCCCGCCGACGGTTGTCGTAGAGGATGTCGATGAAGCCGCCCATGCCGCGGATCCACCGGACCAGGCGCTGCTCGTTGCGGGACAGGAACTCGGTCGAGGTCTCGGCGAGCTCGGTGCCACCGGAGATCAGCGCGGTGAGCGCCGCCTCCTGGTTGATCAGGCTGTTGGTGAACACGAGTGCGTCCTCGGTCGCGTCGAGCAGGTCGGGCGTCACGTCGTTGACGACATCGACGGTCGTCGCCAGCGCCTGCAGGTCCTCGCGCACCGCGGGCATCCGCGGGTTGAGCCGGCCGAGGTACGAGTTCAGCGTGCTCACGGTCGAGGCCAGCTGGTCTCCGCGGCCCTCCAGCGCCTGCGATGCCGAGCCGATCGCCGAGGCCAGCTCGCCGGGACCCAACGCCTTGACCAACCGGTCGATGTCGTCGAGCGCCTGCTGGAACTCCAGCGTCTCCTGGGTCTCGTCGGCTGCCACCTCGGCACCCGCCTCGAGGCTGTCGTCCGACGGCTTCCCGTGCACGACCAGGTCGACGAACGTCGTACCGAAGACCGTCGCCGGCAGGATCCGCGCGACCACGTTGGCCGGGACGTACTCGATGTCCTCCTCCGACATCTCGATGTCGATGAGGACGCCGCCGGACTCGTCCCGCTCGACCGAGCTGACCTTGCCGACCAGGACGCCGCCCATCTTGACGTCCGAGCCCTTGCGCAGGGCACCGCCGGCGTCGGCCACGACGGCCGAGACGTGCGGCTTGGACCCGAACGTGCCGTTGCTCCGCAACGAGATCAGCGCGCCGATCACGGCGAGCGCGACGATCACGATCACCCCGCGCCGGGCGAGGGTGTGACGAGGAAGATCCCTAGGCATCGGTCACCTCACCCCGAGATCCGGAAGCCGGGGTCGCCGCCCCAGAAGACCAGAGTCAGGACCATGTCGAGGATGACGATCGACACGATGCTGGCGCGGATGGCCGCGCCGGTGGCCTCGCCCACCGCCTGCGGGCCGCCGCCGACCTTCATGCCGTACCAACAGTGGATGAGGGCGATCGCGAACGCGAAGATCAGGATCTTGACCACCGACAAGAAGACGTCGCGTCCTTGGATGAACGTCGAGAAGTAGTGGTCGTACTGGCCCGGGGACTGGTCGAAGAGGACGACGACCGAGAGCTGCGACGCGGCATAGCTGCCGATCAGGCCGATCAGGTAGAGCGGCAGGATCGCGAGCATGCAGGCGATCACCCGGGTGGTGACGACGTAGCGCATCGGGTTGACCGCCATCACCTCGAGCGCGTCGATCTCCTCGTAGATCTTCATCGAGCCGATCTGGGCCGTGAAGCGGCAGCCGACCTGGGCCCCGAGCGCCAGTGCGGCGATGAGCGGCGCGAGCTCGCGGGTGTTGGCGCTGGCCGAGATGAAGCCGGTGAGCGGGGCGAGACCGACGATCTCGAGGCCGTTGAAGCCCTCGATGCCGATCGAGGTGCCTGCCGCGATGGACAGCAGGATCATCACGCCGATCGTGCCGCCGCCGACGAGGATCGCGCCGCTGCCCCACGCGATGTCCTTGAGCTGCCGGAGCATCTCCTTGGGATAGAGCGCGAGGGTCGACGGGATGTTCTTGACGACATCCAGCGCGAACGACGCGAAGTGGCCGATCACCGCGAGGCCCTTCAGCAACGAGTCGGTGACGCCGACCATGCTGTCGGAGAACCGCTCGCCGGCTCCCCGCGCTCGTGGTTGGACGCTAGCCATCGCTCACACCATCCCTTGCGGAACGAGCATCACGTAGGCCTGGGTGATGCCGACGTTGACGACGGCGAGCAGGATGACGCTGAGGACGACCGCCTGGTTCACGGCGTCGGCGACCGCCTTCGGTCCGCCGCGGGCCTGGAGGCCCTTGTGTGCGGCGACGACCACGGCGATGAACCCGAATATCAGGGCTTTCAGCTCAGCCAGGTAGAGGTCTGTCGGTTGAGCGAGCCCGACGAAGGAGTCGAGATAGGTGCCGGACGAGATCTGACCGGTGCCGACCACCAGGGCGAACGCGGTGGTCATGGCGGACATCGCGACGACCACGGTGAGCAGCATCGAGACCAGCAGCGCCGCCAGCACCCGCGGGGCGACCAGGCGCTGGATCGGCGAGATGCCCATGACCATCAGGGCGTCGGTCTCCTCCCGCACCGTCCGGGCGCCGAGGTCGGAGCAGATCGCGGAGCCGACGGCGCCGGCGATCATCAGCGACGTCACCAGTGGGGCACCCTGGCGGAGCACACCGATGCCGTTGACCGCGCCGATGAACGACTGGGCGCCGATCTGGTTGGCGGCCGCGCCGATCTGGACCGACGTGATGACGCCGAAGGGGATCGACACCAGGATCGTGGGCAGCAGGGAGACCCGCGTCATGAACCAGCACTGGAGCAGGAACTCTGACCACGAGAACCGACGCGCGACGATGTCGGTGGCGATGAACCTCGCCGACTCGACCGAGAGGATCACGAGATCGCCGGTGGTCTTGATGCCGGCCTTCGCCCGGCCGACGATGTTGTCGAAGGCCGACCGGCCCCCCAGCGTCACCGCCGTCATCGCGGCCCCTCGACCGAGGCACGAGCGGGCGCACCAAGCCTCACCGGTCCCATGCGCCACCCCTGTCGCTCGGCTCGATCCCCCAGGCTCAGTGCCTGTTGCTCGGTGTAACAGATATCACGAGAAAACGTCACACCGTCGGCATGTGTCCACGGAGCGACACCCGGTGCCCACGCCTGTGGACGCCGTAACCGGGCGGCCCCCAGCAGCAACGGGACCCGGCCCCGGTGCGGACGCCAGGGCTCGAGAACCGCTTGCAGCCCGCGGTCATCCATCTCTCGTCCGCTCAACGCCCAACCGACGTCCTTGGCTACGTGGTAATCGCCGAATGAGACGGCATCGGGGTCGCCGAGGGCGCGCTGCCGCACTTCGGCGCTCGTCCACACCCCGAGACCGGGCAGGCTCCGGATCGCGCGATCCAGGTCCGCGGCCCGGTCGCTCGCCCTGTCGACGATCCGCTCCAGGGCGTCGGCGTGGCGGGCCGCGGTGACCACGGCACGAGATCGGGCGGGGTCGATGTGGAGGCCGAGCCATGCCCACGACGGGATGCTCGCCAAGGTGCCGGCGTCAGGTTGGAGGCGCAGGCCGATCGCCGGCCCGGGCGCGGGCTCGCCGTACTCGAGCACGAGCGAGCGGAAGCCGGTGAACGCCTCCTTGCCGGTGACCTTCTGCTCGATGATCGTCGGCACCAGCGCCTCCAGCGGCCGCGCGGTGCGGCCGAGACGGACGTGCGGATGGAGTCGCCATGCCTCCGCGACCACCGGGTGGCGGGCCTCGAAGCCGGTCCAGTCGTCCGCGGCGCCGAGCAGGTCGGGCAGCTGGTCGAGCGCCCAGTCCGCCCCCGGCCCCCAGGCCTGCGCGCGAACCTCGCCGGCCGCGTCACGGGACTCGATCGCGAGGGTGGCCGGGCCCTCCGGCGTACGGCTCGCGCGCCAGTGGGGTCCGCGCTCCCCCGGCGCCGCCAGCCGCATCGTCGGGTCGCCGGCTCCACGCCGCTGCTGTGCCAGCACGTTGCGGACGGCGCAGGGCCAGTCAGGACGCCACACCCGCGTCATGTCCGGCCGATCCACGAAAGGAACCCTAGTGGCGCGTCCGGACGGTCGCTCGCCGCCGTCCGCGCCACTAGGCTGTTGTCCCGACACGAAACCTATTCGCTGTCATACGAGAGACTTCCGGGAGGAGGCAACGTGAGTTCGGCTTCTGACACCCGCCGTCCCCGCCTCGACCAGGAGGCGGTGCTGCAGGCGGCCGAGGTCCTCGTCGACAGGGACGGGTACGACGCGCTGACGATGACCCTGCTCGCCGGCGAGCTCGACACCCGCGTCTCCTCCCTCTACAACCACGTCGCCAACCTCGAGGACCTCCGCGGCTCGATCCAGCTCCGGGCGATGCGGCTGCTCGGCGAGCACGTCCGGCGGGCGGCGATGGGTCACGCAGGCGCCGACGGCCTGCGCGTCCTCAGCCACGAGCTGCGCGCGTTCGCCCGGGCCAACCCGCAGCGCTACGCGGCGATCACCCGGCCACCCGTCGATCCCGAGGCGTTCTTCGCGGCCGCTGCCGACACGATCGAGGCGCTCGGCGTGATGGTGCGCTCCGCGGGGTTGCCCGAGGAGCGGCTGCTGCCGACGGGCATGGCGGTCTTCGCCGCGCTGCACGGCTTCGTCTCGCTCGAGGTGGCGGGCTACTTCGGTGACGTCGAGGAGGACCTCGACGCGGTCTACGAGATGGTCATCCGCGGCGCGGTGACCGCGGCCGTGCTGGAAGCCACCCACTAGGTTCGAACTGCCCGAGCGGGTCGGTCGGCGGTCCCGGCTAGCGTCGGCGAGTGTTGCTGAACGAGATCGTCGACGTCTCGCCGGGGTCGCGGCCACCCGGTCGCGCAAGGAGAAGACCAGGTTGATCGCCGACCTGCTGACGCGCACCGAGCCCGGTCAGCGGGAGCTCGTCGCCTACTACGTCAGCGGCCGGCTCCGGCAGCGCCGTACCGGCCTCGGCTGGCGCGGCCTGCAGACGCTGCCGCCCCCGGCCGACGCACCGTCGCTCGACGTCGCCGAGGTCGATGCCGCCTTCGAGCACCTCGCTTCGCTGGGCGGGGCCGGATCCGTGGCCGCGCGGGCGGACGCGGTCGCCGACCTGTTCGGCCGCGCGACCGCGACCGAGCAGGAGTGGTTGCGGGCCGTGGCGCTCGGCAACGTGCGTCAGGGCGCGCTGGAGGCGGTGATGACCGAGGGCGTCGCGCAGGCCGCGGGAACGCCCGTCGCCGCCGTACGACGAGCGGCGATGCTCGCCGGAGGCGCGACGTACGTCGTCGACGCGGCCTTCGCCGGTCCCGCAGCGCTGGCCGCGATCGGCCTGACCGTGGGTCGCCCGATCCAGCCGATGCTGGCGTCGTCGGCGCCCGACCTGGACGCGGCGCTGGCCAAGATGGACGGCTCCCTGGCGGTCGACGCGAAGCTCGACGGCATCCGGATCCAGGTGCACCGCCGCGGCGACGAGGTCCTCATCGCGACCCGCAGCCTCGACGACATCACCCACCGGCTGCCCGAGGTGGTCGAGGTGGTGCGGTCCCTGACGGCCGACGAGCTGGTGCTGGACGGCGAGGCACTCGCGCTGGACGCCGCGGGACGCCCGCGACCGTTCCAGGAGACGGCCGCCCGCACGGCATCCAGCTCGGACGGCACCACCGCCGTGACGCCGTACTTCTTCGACGTGCTGCACCTCGACGGCCGCGACCTCCTCGACCTGCCCGCTACCGAGCGATGGGCCGCCCTGGAGGCGCTGGTGCCGGAGGAGCACCGGGTGCCGCGGTGGCGCGGCGCCGACCCCGTTGCCGCCCGTGCGTTCGCCGACCAGGTCCTGTCCGACGGCCACGAGGGCGTCGTGGTCAAGGCCGCCGACGCGCCGTACGCCGCCGGCCGCCGCGGCGCCGCGTGGGTCAAGGTCAAGCCGGTCCACACCCTCGACCTGGTCGTGCTGGCGGTCGAGTGGGGCTCGGGCCGGCGCCGCGGCACGCTCTCCAACATCCACCTCGGCGCCCGCGACGACAGCGTCGAAGGGGACCCGGAGCGCTTCGTGATGCTGGGCAAGACGTTCAAGGGCATGACGGACGAGATGCTCGCCTGGCAGACCGAGCGGTTCCAGGAGCTCAAGACCGACGAGGACGACTGGACCGTCCACGTGCGGCCGGAGCAGGTCGTGGAGATCGCGTTCGACGGGCTCCAGCGGTCCTCGCGCTACCCGGGCGGCCTCGCGCTGCGCTTCGCGCGGGTCGTCCGCTACCGCGACGACAAGACCGCCCGGGAAGCCGACACGATCCAGACCGTGAGGCAGATGTTGCAACACTGAGTTGCACATCGCGTACAGTTTCCCCATGGCGACCCGCGCACCGCAGACCGATGGCCGTCGCAGGGCTGCGGCAGCACGACGCCGCGCGCGCAAGGAGCAGATCATCGCGGCGACCCGCGAGCTGTTCGACTCCCGTGGGGTCCGCGACGTGCAGATCGAGGAGATCGCCAGCGCGGTCGGCATCAACCGCGCGATCGTCTACCGGCACTTCACCGGCAAGGAGGAGCTCTTCGCGCTCACCCTGGTCGGCTACCTCGACGAGCTGCACGAGGCGATGCAGACCGCCGCCGCTTCCAGCACGGACGCACCGGATCGGTTGGCGGCCGTCGTCGGTGCCTTCATCGACTACGGCGTCGCCCACCCGGCGTTCGTCGACTGCGCGCAGTCGCTCATGGTCCGTCCGGGTGACGAGCTGCTCGACGACATCTCCGACGGTGCGCTGTTCCGCCTCGGTCGCGGCATCACCTCGTGCATGACGATCCTGTCGCAGGTGCTCACCGAGGGCAGCGACTCCGGCGACTTCACGATGTCCATCGACCCCGTCGTGATGGCCAACACGATGTATGCCAGCGGCCTCGGCGCCCTCCACCTGGCGCGGCTCGGCATCCTGGTCAGCGAGTCCGCGCCCGGCGTACCGGTGGTCAGCGAGATCTCCGCCGAGCAGGTCCGCCAGTACGTCGTGTCGTCGGCGCTCGCCGTGCTGCCGTCGCGTAGCGCGCGGCAGTCCTGGCCCGCCGCAGACGGCAGCGCGTCCTCGCCCGCGTCAGCGCTCCATGATCGCGACGACGCCCTGACCACCGGCGGCGCAGACCGAGATCAGCGCCGCGTCCGGAGCCCTTCTCGGCGAGCAGCTTCGCGGTGTTCGCCACGATCCGGCCGCCGGTCGCGGCGAACGGGTGACCTGCGGCGAGCGAGGAGCCCTTGACGTTGAGCTTGCTGCGGTCGATCGAGCCGAGCGGCGCGTCCAGGCCGAGCCGCTCCTTGCAGAACACCGGGCTCTCCCACGCGGCCAGGGTCGACAGCACCTGCGACGCGAACGCCTCGTGGATCTCGTAGAAGTCGAAGTCCTGGAGGGTGAGGCCGTGCCGCGCGAGCATCCGGGGTACGGCGTACGCCGGCGCCATGAGCAGGCCCTCGTGGCCGTTGACGAAGTCGACCGCGGCGACCTCGGAGTCGACGAAGTACGCCAGCGGCGTCAGGCCGTGCTCCTCGGCCCACTCGTCGGACGCGAGCAGCACCGCCGAGGCGCCGTCGGTCAGCGGCGTGGAGTTGCCGGCCGTCATCGTGGCGGCCTCGCCCTTGCCGAAGACCGGCTTGAGCGTGGAGAGCTTCTCGAACGAGGAGTCGGCGCGCAGGTTGTTGTCGCGCTCGAGCCCGCGGAACGGCGTGATCAGGTCGTCCTGCCAGCCCTCGTCGTAGGACCTCGCCATGTTGTGGTGGGAGGTCACGGCGAGCTCGTCCTGCGCCTCGCGGGTGATCTGCCACTCCAGCGCGGTCAGGGCCTGGTGGTCGCCCATCGACAGCTTGGTGCGGGGCTCACCGTTGGACGGGATCGCCAGGCCGATGTCGCCCGGGCGGATGGTGGCGAGCACCGCGAGCCGGTCCTTGGTCGACCGGGCGTTGTTGACCTGGATGAGCTTCTTGCGGAGCTTCTCGGAGATCGCGATCGGCGCGTCGGACGTGGTGTCCACGCCGCCGCCGATGCCGGAGTCGAGCTGACCCAGCTTGATCTTGTTGGCGATGTAGTTGATCGCCTGGAGGCCGGTGCCGCAGGCCTGCTGGAGGTCGATGGCCGCGCTCTCGGGAGCGAGCCTGGTGCCGAGCACCGACTCGCGGACCAGGTTGAAGTCGCGGCTGTGCTTGAGCACGGCGCCGCCGGCCACCTCGCCGATGCGTTCACCCTCGAGCCCGAAGCGCGTCACCAGGCCGTCGAGCGCGGCGGTCAGCATCTCCTGGTTGGAGGCGGTGGCATAGGCACCGTTGGAGCGGGCGAAGGGGATGCGGTTACCGCCGATGACCGCAGCGCGGCGTACCGAAGAAATACCAGAGTCAGCCATGTTTCCTATCCTCTTCCTTCAGGCCCGGTGAGAGAACAGTTTGAGGGCCAAGTCACGAAATGTGGACTCAGAGTTACACATCGGGTTACATAAGCAACGAGCGGGCCCGGCCCGTGGACCGATCATGCGCGAGCGTGGCAACGCCCGCGCGCCGACCCCATCTGCGGAGGCACAGCACCATCATGAGCGACAAGTACCAGGGCTTCGTCTCGACCCCGATCGGCAAGCTGCTGGTCAAGAACCTCGGGCTCCCCAGCCCCACCAAGCTCGACCGCTACACAGCGGGCGACCCGCTGGTCGACGGCACCGTGCTCGTCGGCGGCACCGGCCGGCTCTCCGAGTCGCTGCCCGGCCTGCTCGACCTGCTCGGCATCGCGTCGGCCACCGACAGCGGGGCAGGCGGCGAGGGTGAGCGGTTCAAGGGCGTCGTGTTCGACGCGACCGGCCTCAAGGACTCCGCCGCGCTCATCGCGCTCCGCGACTTCTTCACCCCGATCCTGCGCAGCCTCGACGAGTGCGCCCGGATCGTGGTCATCGGCACCCCGCCGGAGCTGACCAGCGGCTCGGAGCGCGTCGCACAGCGCGCGCTCGAAGGCTTCACCCGCAGCCTCGGCAAGGAGATCGGCAAGGGCAGCACCGTCCAGCTGGTCTACGTCGCCGACGGCGCGGAGGCCGGCGTGACCAGCACCCTCGCCTTCCTCCTCTCCCCCAAGTCCGCCTACGTCTCGGGCCAGGTCGTCCGGATCGGCGCGCACGCGCCCAGCAAGAACGCGAAGGCAACCGAGGTGGCCGACTACACCCAGCCGCTCGCCGGCAAGGTCGCCCTCGTCACCGGCGCCAGCCGCGGCATCGGCGAGGCGATCGCCCGCGTCCTGCACCGTGACGGTGCGACCGTCGTCGGTCTCGACGTCCCCCAGGCCGCGAGCGAGCTGCAGAGCCTGATGAAGGAGCTCGGCGGCGACTGGCTGACGCTCGACATCAGCGGCGACGACGCACCGCAGCGGATCGCCCACCACCTCAAGGAGAAGCACGGCGGCGTCGACGTCGTCGTCCACAACGCCGGCATCACCCGCGACCGCAAGCTCGCCAACATGGGCGCCAGCGACAAGGGCGACCGCTGGGCGCAGGTCATCGGCGTCAACCTCACCGCTCCCGAGCGGATCACCCGTGAGCTGCTCGACCAGGGCGTCGTCAACAAGGGCGGCTCGATCATCGGCGTCGCGAGCATCGCCGGCATCGCCGGCAACGTGGGCCAGACCAACTACGCGGCGTCGAAGGCCGGGGTCATCGGCCTCGTCGACTCGCTCGCCGACGAGCTCAAGGACGGCATCACGATCAACGCCGTCGCTCCGGGCTTCATCATCACCCAGATGACCGCGGCGGTGCCGTTCGCGACCCGTGAGGTGGGCCAGCGGCTCAACGCGATGTCGCAGGGCGGGCTGCCGGTCGACGTCGCCGAGACCATCGCCTGGTACGCCAACCCGGCGTCCAGCCTGGTCAACGGCAACGTGGTCCGGGTGTGCGGCCAGATGATGCTGGGGGCCTGAGATGGCTCAGGACTCAGGCAGCGTGCGGGTCGTCGAGGGAGGTGGCGGCCTCGGCACCATGGTCAAGGCCGCGCTCCCCGCGCTTCCCGGGGTCAACCTGCTCCCCGGCATCAAGAAGACCGGCAGCGGTCTCCCCGAGCTCGAGCTGCGGCGGGAGGACGTCCGGGTCACCCGGGACGAGGTCGACCGCTATGCGGCGGTCTGCGGGTTCCCGACCAAGGACGTCGCGCCGGTCCCCTACCTGCACATGCTGGCGTTCCCCCTGCACATGGCGCTGATGACCGACGCGGCGTTCCCGTTCCCCGCGATCGGCTCCGTGCATCTCGAGAACTCCATCACCCAGCACCGCCCCGTCGCGATCGGCGAGACCGTGTCGCTGTCGCTCAAAGCCGACGCCCTGCGCAACAGCACCAAGGGCCGGGCGTGGGACATGGTTGTGAAGGCCACTGTGGTGGGCACCGAAGGAGCGCCGGACGAGGTCGTGTGGGAGTCGGTCTCGACGTACCTCCGGGTCGGCAAGGGCGACAAGAGAAGCGGAGACCCCGGCGCCAAGCCCGGTCCTGGGTTCACAGCGATCGAGGCCAAGGGCCCGGTGTGGAGCATCCCGGAGAGCATGGGGCGCACCTACGGCGCCGTGTCCGGCGACCGCAACCCGATCCACCTCTACCCGCTGACGGCGAAGGCGCTCGGCTTCCCGCGCCACATCGCACACGGCATGTGGAGCAAGGCCCGCTGCATCGCGGCGCTCGAGAACCGGCTGCCCGATCACGTGAAGGTGGAGGTCGCCTTCAAGAAGCCGATCTTCCTCCCGGGCAAGGCGCGGTTCGGCGCCGAGGCCAACGCGGCCGGCTGGGACTTCGCCCTCATCAACCCGAAGTCGGGTGCCCCGCACCTGCTGGGACGTACGACGGCGCTCTAGCGTCCGCGCCGTACGGCGTTCCCGACGCGCTCCATCCGGGACCGGTGGGAACTGTCGTCGAGGAGGTCGGCGTACAGCTCCTCAGCCTCGCCCAGCAGGTCGACGGCGCCGTCGGCGTCGCCCTTCGCCGCCATCAAACGGATCCCCGACAGGGCGAGCTGGAGCTGCCATTCGCGACCGACGGCGGCGACGTCACCAACGGACGCGTCGTGGTAGCGCAGGCACTCGTCGAGCGTCGCCTCGCTGAAGGGGTCGTACGCCGCGACGTCGGCGGGCACCGCCGCGGTGCTGCGGTAGACGGCCGACCCCCGGACCTGTCCCTCCCAACGGAGGTGATCGGCCAGGAAGCCCATCGTGACGTTGAGCCACGGCAGCTGGTCGGAGTAGATGTCGCGGACGACCAGCGTCGACGAACCGCCGATCAGCGCGGGGTAGAACGACGCAGCGATCCTGGCGTTCGCCGAGGCAGTCGGTGCCGCGTCGACGAACGCGAGCTCGATCGGCGACCCGTCCCAGCCCTGCTCCTCGAGGTCGCCGACGTGCAGCTCGACGAGGTCGCCGTACGGCGCGATCGTGCGGGTGAGGCGCGGCACGAAGCTGTCGCCGAGCTGGATGGTGACGTCGCCGAAGACCCGCTCGCGCTTCGCGGAGGGCTTCGCGGGTGCGGGCAGGAACCCGCGGTCGAACCCGTGGATCGGCGGGCCGGCGGTCCGAGTCGCCCGCGGCGAGCACCGGGTTGGCGCGCACCCCCTCTGCCGCCGCGACCAGCGTCGCCCCGAGGAAGCTGCCGATGTCGACGATCGCGCCCTCGCCCCGCCAGTGCTTGGCCGCGAGCTCTTCGAGCATTGCCTGCTCGGGCACCGAGGTCGAACCCGGCACCGCCGGCCGCTCGCGCACCCGGGTCGTGGCGGCCGTGAGGTCGATGTCCTGCAGCGCCGTGGTGCCGACGGCGACGTCGCCGTGAAGCGGCAGCACGGTACGGCGCCCACCCACGATCTCGTCGACGCCGTCCCACCCGACCTTCCGGTAGAGAGCCCCGGTCGCGACCTGGGTGATGCTGCGGTCCAGCCTTCGCTGGGCGTCGGGACCGGTGTCCTCGCCGGCGAGCACGTCGGAGTACTCCACGGCGAGCGAGCTCAGGTAGTCGAGGGCCTGGGAGTGCCGCCCCTTGTGAGCCATCAGCAGGCCGCGTGACAGCGACAGCCGGAGCTCGGTGCCGCGGTCGATGCCGGCGAACGGGACGGCGTCGTGCAGGCGGAGGCAGTCGTCGAAGGTGCCGTGCAAGAACGGGTCATAGGCGGCGACATCCTCCGGGACCGCCTGGACGTTGGTGTAGACCGAGCTGCGAGTTGACCTGGCCCTCCCAGCGGAAGTAGTCGGCCAGGTGACCCATGGTGACCCGGATCCAGGGCAGCCGGTCGACGAAGAAGTCCTGGTGGATGAGCGTCGAGGCGCCTGGCACCAGCGCCGGCAGGAACTCGCGGGACACGTGGGCGTTGAGCCGCGCCGTCTTGCAGACGTCGATGAAGGCGATCTCGATCGGCGAGCCGTCCCACCGTTGGTCGTTGAGGTCGCCGATGTGCAGAGCGATGGCGTCGCGGTAGGGCTCCGTTGCGTCCTCGAGAGCAGGCACCAGGTCGTCGCCGAGAGTGTGCTCGAAGCCGTCGTAGACCTTGCGCCGCGAGACGCGAGCACCTCGCGGCAGCGGTTGGAACCCTCGCTCGTACCCGTGGATCGGCTTGCCGTCGGGAAAACGGGACCAGTCGACCGCGTCGCGGGCGGGGTTGGCCTGCAGGCCCTGCGCCTCCGCGACGAGGGACGAGCCGAGGAAGCTGCCGCCATCGATGATGGCGCCCTCGCCCCGCCACGTCGTCGCCACGATGCGCGTCAGCATCGCTCGCTCCTCGAGCGTGAGCATGCCGGGCGCCAACGGTCCCTGCTTCAGGCGAGCGACCTCCGCCGGGATGTCGAGCCGGTCGAGGTAGGCCGAGCTGCTCACCGTCGGCGGCGGCAGCGGGAGGTCGTCGTCAGCCATCGTCGCCCGCCTTCGGCGACGCGATGGCGAGCACGACGTTGATGCTGAGGTCGCGCTCGGTCAGGTCGGGGACCGTCTGTCGCACCCGGTCGAGGATCTCCGGCGTCAGCCGGTCGAGCGTCGCGGGTGAGGACGGGATCTCTTCCCAGTGCTCGATGTCGAAGTACTTCTCCGTGATCGCCCGCAGCTCGTCGAGCCGGACCCTGTTGAGGTCGGTCAGATAGAGGTGGTACGCCGGCAGGCTCGGGACCAGGTCGATGTGCCGCCAGTCCGCGATCTGGCGGTGGATCCAGCGCGACTCGTCGAGCTGCTCGGGCTGGTTCGGGGCCTCGTGGTGGCCGTTCCAGCAGTAGAAGTTGTGGTGGTGGAAGACCAGCTTGGTGTCCGGCTTGCACAGCGGGACCAGGCCGGCGAAGACCCGGTCGAGCTCCTGCAGGTGCTCGGTGACGTTGTGCAGCGAGATGGTGTCGAACTTCTCGTCGAACGACAGGTCCTCCGACTTCCCGCGGACCAGCCGGATCGCGGGCAGCGTCTCCGCGATCTCGAGCGGCGTGATGCCCATGTCCGACCACGTGCGGATCCGCTTGTTCTTGGCGTCCGACGTCTCGAGGTCCATCGCCGGGTCGAGGCCGAGGTACGACGTGGCGCCCGCGATGAGGAACCCCATCCCGAACCCGCCGAACCCGCAGCCGACGTCGATCACGCTCCGGCCGCGGACGTACTCCTGGATCCGGCGCGGCCAGGCGATGTAGCCGAACTCCGCGGACACCTCGATCAGGTGGGCGTCGTAGTTGCGGAGAGCCTCGTCGACATCGGTGGCGTTGGAGAAGAAGGCGACCTTCGCGCGCTCCGGATCAGCGGTCCAGTCACCAGCGAGCTCCAGGTCGGCGAGCTGCTGCGCGGCCTTCCGGAGCTCGTCGGTGGGCCCTGACTGCCGGGCCTCGAGATAGCCCGCATCCACGATCGCGAGCAGCGGCCGGGCGCCCGCCATCACGTCCTCGTCACGGCTGCCGGCCCGGGCCCTGTCGATCTTGACCAGCAGCCGGGCGGCGGCCGCCGGGTCGTCCATCAGCGGTGTCGCCGTCTCCGCGTCCAGCCGGGCACCGCGGTAGTCGCCCGTCGCCAGCTTCGCCCGCGCCCTCAGCAGGATCGCGCCGCCGTGCTGCGGGCGCGCGTCGAGGAAGGTGTCGAGCAGGGTGAGCGCCACGTCCGGCTGGTCGGCGTCCAGCTCGACCCGGGCGAGGACGACCGTCGCCTGCCCGGCCGGACTCTCCTCGACGAGCGGCGTCAGGAGCCGGCGCGCCTCGTCGTGGTCGCCGCGACCGAGTGCGTCGCGACCGGCGTCGAGCGGGGTCACCGCGTCCGAGGGCGGATCAGGCCCTCCTGGGCGGTCGTCGCCACGAGCGTGCCGTCCTGCGTGAAGACCCTGCCGAGCGAGAGCCCGCGGGCGCCGCCGGCCGACGGCGACCACTGGTCGTAGAGCCACCACTCGTCGGCGCGGAACGGCCGGTGGAACCAGATCGTGTGGTCGAGCGAGGCCATCTGCACCTCGGTCGCGTCGACGTCGTGCGCCGCCAGGGTCGCGCCGAGGAGGGACACGTCGCTGGCGTAGGTGAAGGCAGCGAGGTGCTCGAGCGGGTCGTCGGACAGCCGCCCGTCGATGCGGATCCAGACCTGTGCCTTCGAGGGGTGCAGCGGGTCGGGCTCGAGGCCGTAGCGGGAGCTGCCGAGCCAGCGCACGTCGAGGGCCGCCCACTCCTTGCCGAGCCCGTCGTCGGAGCCGCGCTCCTGCATCAGCTCGACCAGGTTGAGGCCCTCCTCGGGACCCTTGACCTCGGGCATCACGTCCTGGTGGTCGAAGCCCTCTTCCCGGACCTGGAAGTTGAGCGACTGGTAGTAGATCGGCCGGCCGTGCTGCCGCGCCAGCACCCGTCGGGTGACGAACGACTTCCCGTCCCGGATCCGCTCGACGTCGTAGATGATCGGGACGTTGTAGTCGCCGGGCAGCAGGAAGTAGGAGTGCAGCGAGTGCACGTGGAACTCGGGACCGACCGAGCGCGTGGCTGCGATCAGCGCCTGGGCGGCGACCTGACCGCCGTAGACCCGCTGCCGGACGGTGTCGGGCTGCTTGCCGCGGAAGAGGTCGGTGTCGAGCTGCTCGAGGTCCAGCAGCGAGACCAGCTGCCGGGTCGCGTCGCTTCCCACGGCCTCGGGCTCGGCCTCGCGGTCATCGTGCGGGGTCAACTCCCACCTCCGGTCTCGTCCGGCCGTTCCAGGCCGGCCAGGAACTGCTCGAACTGCTGCCCGATCTCTTCACCCGTCGGGAGGGGCTGGTCCTCGGCGAGCAGGCTGGAGCCGCTCTCCTCGGCCCGGGCGAAGGCGTCGTACTGCTGCTCCAGCGCGGTGACCACCTGGTCGACCTCGCTGTTGGCGGCGAGATAACGGGCGATCTCCTCCTCGCGCTCGTCCGCCTCGGTAGCGAGGGCGGTGAGGTCGATCGTCAGCCGTGCCGCGAGCTCGACCTGCTCCAGCAGCGCGACAGAGGCGCGCGGGTAGTCGAGCTGGGCGAGGTAGTGCGGGACGTGCGCGACGAACCCGAGCGCGTCGCGGTCCCACTCCCCCAGGCGCACCTCGAGCAGCGCCTGGGCACTGCTCGGGATCCGCAGCTCGCCCTGCCACGGGCTGGTGCCGGTGAGCAGCTCGGTGTTGTTGGCGTGGTGGGTGATCGCGATCGGCCGGGTGTGCGGCACGGCCATCGGCACCGAGCCCATCCCGATCACGAGCGAGACCGAGAACCGCTCGATGACCTCGAGCACGCCCCGGCAGAACGCCTCCCACCGGGTGTCGGGCTCGGGACCGTGCAGCAGGAGGTACGGCGTACTGCCCGCGTCGTGCAGCAGCCGGACCACGAGCCGCGGTGCGTCGTAGCCCTCGTAGTGGTCGCGGACGAAGGACATCGGTGGCCGGCGGGCGCGATAGTCGTGGAGCTGGTCGACGTCGAACGTCGCGACGACCACGCCACCGCCGTCCGCGCCCTCGGCCACCAGGTGTCGGCTCGCGATCGCACCGGCGTTGCCGGCGTCGAGGAAGCCGTCGAGTGCGACGACCATCCGCAGCTCCTCCACCGCGGCAAGTTCCGGCACATCGTCGACGATGTGCACGAGGCGAGGTGTGGCGGTCACAGGGGCACGATACTGACCGGCCTTGGCGGCCCGCTCACCCGTAGGTGCGCCGCATCAGGTCGATGCCCTCCTGGACGAGCTCGGACGTGGTGATCCCCAGCTGGTCGTAGACCACTTTCTGCTGGTCGCCACTCTCGGCGAGCCCGTCGAGCAGCGCCCACAGCGCGACCTCGCCGTAGGTCGCTGCGATGTACTCGCAGATCCACCACGACACGGCGTACCAGCCCTCGGCGTGGGTGCTGGTGAACTCACTGTCGGGAGGGACGTCGGAGACGCCGGCGGCAGCCAGGTTGAGGGCGTCGGTCTGGAGCCGCCGCTCGGCCGGTGCGATCGGCTGCACGGAGACGTACTCGGCCAGGCCCTCGGCGAGCCACAACGGGACGCCGCGCGCGTGCTCGCCGAGCGCGACGTGGGTGAGCTCGTGCCGCACCAGCCGGTCGAGCCCCGCGTCGCTCTCGTCGAGGACGTGCGGGCTCAGCACGATCCGGTACGACGACACCGGCCCGTCGGGCTTCTGGGCGTCGCGGGGCACGGGAACGGTCACCCCGTCGAGCAGCTCCGGGTCGGTGACCGGCAGGCCGTCGATCGACTCGACGAAGGCCGGATCGGCGAGGACGTAGACGACCACGCCGCCGGGGTCCTCGATGTGCGGCGGCAGCACGGACCGCACCGCGAACCTCGCCTCCGAGACGGACGCGAGCACCGCGTCCGCTCGCAGCACGGTGGTGGAGTCGAAGATCCCGAGCACTCCCGCACCGTCGCGGACCTCGATCTCGCCGAGGTCCCACGGCTGCGGGTCGGAGCCGGAGTCGGCCTCCCAGGCAGCGTCCGTCGTCGAGGTCAGCAGGTAGCGACGCTCGTTGCGGGTGGGGGCGAACCGCCAACGGTCGTGGGTGACGACGGGCGCGACGTCGTACCCCTGGAGCTGGAGGCGGACGGTGACCTCGGCCCAGTAGCCGTCGCCGTCCGGCTCGATCGTCTGCTCCTCGAGGTCGAAGCGCACCGTGCCGAGCGGCAGCTGGCCGAGGTTCTCGTAGTAGCCGTCCTGCTCGGCGAGGAAGCCGCGATCGCGCTGCCCGAGGGCGCGTTCGAAGGCCACCGGGTCGCGGTCGACGATGGCGCGCGCCCGCTGCCGCAGCGTGCGCTGGATGGCCTCCGCGACCCCGGCGTCCGGATCGGACGGCGCGGCCGGCGAGTCGTCACCGCACGCGGTCAGCAGGGAGATCAGGAGGACGGGCAGCAGGAGTGCGGGGCGGACCCGACGGCGGTCCGCGGGGTCAGCCGTTCCTGTCGGCATCGAGGAGCGTCCGGTCGGCCGCCGCGGCCGCGTCGGCAGCGTGGACGGCCCCCTTGCCGGTCATCTCGTGCACGATGTCGAGCGCGATGGTCTGGGCCGACAGGCCCACGCGCTCGAGGATCACGGCCCGCTTCGCGTGGTCGAGGAACTCCTGGGGAATGCCGTGCACGCGCACGGGCGTGTCGATGCCGGCGGCGGAGAGGGTCTGCAGCAGGACGGCGCCGACGCCGCCGATGACGCCGTTGTCCTCGATCGTGACGACCAGCCGGTGATCGGCGGCCAGCTGCACGAGCGCCGGGTCGACCGGCTTGACCCAGCGCGGGTCGACGACGGTGACGCCGATGCCCTGCGCGGTCAGCCGCTCCGCCACGTCGACGCCGGTGCCGGCCATCGAGCCGACGGCGACGACGAGTACGTCGCGCAGCCCGTCACGCACCAGCACGTCGACCCCGCCGATGCGGTCGATCGCGTCGATGTCGTCGGGGGGCGGTCCCTTCGGGAACCGGACGACGGTCGGGGCGTCGGCCACCTCGACGGCCTCGTCGAGCAGGTCGCGCATCCGGGTGACGTCGCGGGGCGCAGCGAGCCGGAGCCCGGGCACGACCTGGAGGACCGACATGTCCCACATCCCGTTGTGGCTGGCGCCGTCGTCACCGGTGACGCCGGACCGGTCGAGCACGAACGTGACGCCGCACTTGTGCAGCGCGACGTCCATCAGCACCTGGTCGAAGGCCCGGTTGAGGAACGTCGCGTAGACGGCGACGACCGGGTGCAGGCCGCCGATCGCGAGACCGGCCGCGGACGTCGCGGCGTGCTGCTCGGCGATGCCGACGTCGAAGGTGCGCTCGGGGAAGCGGGTCTGGAACTTGTCGAGGCCGACCGGGTGCATCATCGCGGCGGTGATGGCGACCACGTCGGGGCGCCGGTCGCCGATCTGCACGATGTGGTCGGAGAAGTGGTCGGTCCAGATGGGACCCTTCGGCTTCTCGGCACCGGTCTGGACGTCGAACGGACCCGGCGCGTGGAACTGGTCGGCCTCGTGCCGCTCCGCCGGGTCGTAGCCGAAGCCCTTCCGCGTGATCGCGTGCACGATCACCGGGCCGCCGAACTTCTTCGCCTTCTGGAGGGCCTGCTCCATCGCGGCCCGGTCGTGGCCGTCGACGGGACCGACGTACTTGAGGCCGAGGTCCTCGAACAGGCCCTGCGGCGCGATCGCGTCCTTGAGGCCCTTCTTGACGGCGTGGAGCGCGTCGTAGGCGGCCGGGCCTACTGCGGGGACGGCGTTGACGCGCTTCTTGACCAGCGTCGAGGACCTGCTCGTAGCGCGGGTTGGTGCGCAGCCCGGTGAGCGCGTTGGCGAGGCCACCGATGGTCGGCGTGTAGGAGCGTCCGTTGTCGTTGACCACCATCACGAGCCGCGAGTCGCGGGCGATGGCGATGTTGTTGAGGGCCTCCCAGGCCATGCCGCCGGTGAGCGCGCCGTCGCCGATCACCGCGACGACGTGGCGGTCCTCGCCACGGATCGCATAGGCCTTGGCGATGCCGTCGGCATAGCTGAGTGCTGTCGACGCGTGCGAGTTCTCGACGATGTCGTGCTCGGACTCGGCCTGGCTCGGATAGCCGCTCATCCCGCCCTCGCGGCGCAGCGTGCCGAACTCCGCCACCCGCCCGGTCACGAGCTTGTGGACGTAGGCCTGGTGCCCGGTGTCGAAGACGACCCGGTCGCGCGGGCTGTCGAACACCCGGTGGATCGCCAGGGTCAGCTCGACCACGCCGAGGTTGGGTCCGAGGTGACCGGTGTTCGTGGCGACCGTCCGGATCAACAGGTCGCGGATCTCGCTCGCGAGCGTCGTCAGCTCGTCCTCCGACAGGTCCCGCAGGTCGCGGGGCGAGGAGATGCGGTCGAGAAGGGACATGGGGGCGAGTTTAGGCGGTCAGCCGGTCCGAGGACCGCGATCGCCGGCTCGGCGATGCTGCTCACGGAAGCAGGCTCCGGTAGCGGTCGGAGGCCAGGAACTCCGGGAGGATCCGGTTCGCCGAGGCGGTGAGCGGCAGCTGGTCGAGCGTCGCGGGGTCGACGAACACGATCTGCCGACCCTCACCCAGGACGATGTCGGCATCGGTCGCGGTCGTCGTCGCGGTGTAGACGAACACGTCGTCGAAGGACTCGTACGCCGCGTGGTAGATCGAGATCTCCCGCCACAGCTCGAGCGCCGGCGGCTCGACCTGGAGGCCGGTCTCCTCGAGGAGCTCGCGGTAGGCGGCGGAGTCCGGCTCCTCGCCGCGATCGACGTGGCCGCCGACGAAGCCCCAGCACCCGGGGTCGATCACGGGGTGCTCGTCGCGCTCCTGCAGCAGCACCCACCCACGCGGGTCGACGAGCAGGATCGAGGCGAACCGGCGCACCTCGCCACGGTAGCGGCAGCCGGATCGAGGAGGCCCATTGCGGTCAGCCGGTGAGGAAGCTGAGGCGGACCTCGCGGTCGTGGTTGTCGACGTTGAGGTCGACCAGGCAGATGCTCTGCCAGGTGCCGAGTGCGAGCCGACCTGCGAGCACCGGCACCGAGGCGTACGGCGGCACCAGCGCCGGCATCACGTGGGAGCGCCCGTGGCCGGGTGACCCGTGCCGGTGGCGCCACCGGTCGTCGGCGGGCAGCAGATCCGCGAGCGCGGCCAGCAGGTCGTCGTCGCTCCCGGCGCCGGTCTCGATGATCGCGATGCCGGCCGTGGCATGCGGGACGAACACGTGGAGCAGTCCGTCGCCGCGCCCGGACGCGAAGTCGGCGCAGTCACGGGTGATGTCGAGGACCCGTTCCTCGCCGCCGGTCCGGAAGCTCAGGATCTCGCTGTCCATGGTTCCTCCCTCACACCATGTCGCCGGCGTGCTCGGCCGTGCCGCCGGCGCAGCTGCCCCAGGGCTCGGGGGCCGTCTCGCCGGCGCCGTACTCGTCGAGGAACAAGGAGATCCGCGGGTCGTCGGGACCGATCAGGTCCAGCTGTCGTGCCCAGACCGTGATCACGACCGGTGCCTCCTGATCGGGGTGGGGCGACATGATCCCGTTGTCCGGGAGCTGGTCGGCGAGGGTGGCCACACCTGCGGGATCGACGAGGTCGGCCCGATAGGTGATCCAGACCGACCCGTGCTCGAGGTCGTGCACCGCGTTCTCGTCGGTCACCGGCGCGTCGTAGACCCCGCAGTCGAGCCAGGCATCCCAGTGGTCACCGCCGACCGGCGGCGTCTGGGGATAGTCGACGTCCTCGCGCACGTGGATGGGCTGCACGTCGTACTCCCGGACCAGCTCGAGGTTGCTGGTGTCCACAGTCGACGTCCCGACCGCAGCGGCGTCGCCCGAATCGTTGTCGTCGGCGCCGAGGAGCAGCGGCAGTACGACGGCCGCGAGCACCACGAGCACCCCAGCCACCACCGCCACCGCGATCGGCAGCGCCCTGCTCGGCGCGGGCGCCGGTTCGGGCGCCGGTTCGGGGTCGGTCATGCCTCGAGGGCCCTCTCGATCCGCTCCACCTTCGCCGTCAGCTGTCCGGTGTGGCCGGGCCGGATGTCGGCCTTGAGCACCAGCCCGACGCGCGGCGAGACCTCGGCGACGACGTCCACGGCCCGCTTGACCACGGCCATCACCTCGTCCCACTCCCCCTCGATGTTGGTGAACATCGCGTTGGTCTCGTTGGGGAGCCCGGACTCACGGACGACGCGGATCGCCGCGGCCACTGCCTCGGTGACGCCACCGGTCTCGTCGGCGGCGGCTCCGGACGGCGAGATGCTGAAGGCGACGAGCATGTCCTCACGCTAGTCGGCGCGGCGGAGAAGACGTGGTACTCGCCCTTGCCGAGGAAGAATCCGACCCCGGCCACGCGGTCGATGCAGGTCACGCCGAACGGCTCGACCCCGCAGCTGACGTCGCCGCCGACCACGGCCGCATCCGGGCTGATCACCTTCGCGCCGGGCTCCCGGATCGTGTCGGTGTTGCACACCGGACGAGGGCGATCGTTGATCGTCTCGATCCGGCCGACCCGGTCCGACGAGCCGGCACCGCAGACGTCGGCGTCGGTGATGAACCCGTTGCCCAGCTCGCACGCCGGGCCGATGACCGGGTCGTCGAGCAGGCAGTAGACGTCGTCACCGGGCGTGGCGAAACGGGTGGTGGACACGGTCTCGCCCTGGGTCGCGATGGAATTGATCCGGTCGATGGCGTCGTCGTACGTCGTGGGGCCGTTCGGCTGGTCCGGAGGTGCAGCCGACGTCGGCGGCGCCACGGTCGTCTCGGTCGGAGAGGGAGCGGTGGTCTCCGTCTGCGCTCGTCGACGGCTCCTCGGTCGTCTCCGTCGGCGCGGTCGTCACGTCCGTCGGGGCCGTGCTCGATGCCGGCGTCGACGGCCGGGTCGTGATCGTCGGTACGTCGTCCGCGTCGCCGTCGCCCGACCCGCACCCGGTGAGCACCGGGGCGAGTCCGACAACGAGTGCGATCGTTCCGACCAGCGCGCGGAGGCTCATGCCGCCATCGTGGCAACTGGTCCGCGGGATGTGGCGTCAGCCGCGCCGTGAGGTTTCGAGACGGGTTGAACAGTCCCTCGCTGACGCTCGGCCCCTGTCCAACTCTCCTCAACCTGCTCGCTGATCAGTCGGCCTTCGCAGGCTCAGGCCGTCTGCGCTCGCAAGTTGCGCAGGACGTACTGCATGATGCCGCCGTTGCGGTAGTAGTTCGCCTCACCGGGGGTGTCGATCCGGACCACGGCGTCGAACTCGGTGCTCTGCTCGTTTTCCTGGCGAGCCTTGACCTTCACGGTCCGCGGCGTGCTGCCGTCGTTGAGCTCGCTGATGCCGGTGATCGTGAACGTCTCCTCGCCGGACAGCCCGAGCGACTCGGCGTTCTCGCCCTCGGGGAACTGCAGCGGGATGACGCCCATGCCGATCAGGTTGGAGCGGTGGATCCGCTCGTAGGACTCCGCGATGACCGCCTTGACGCCGAGCAGCGACGTGCCCTTGGCCGCCCAGTCGCGCGACGATCCGGAGCCGTACTCCTTGCCCGCCAGGACGACCAGCGGGGTGCCGGCGGCGATGTAGTGCTCGGACGCCTCGAACACCGACGTCACCTCGCCCCCGTCGGTGAAGTCGCGGGTCACGCCACCCTCGGTGCCCGGCGCCAGCTGGTTGCGCAGCCGGATGTTGGCGAAGGTGCCGCGGATCATGATCTCGTGGTTGCCGCGGCGCGAGCCGTAGGAGTTGAAGTCCCGCTGCTCGACACCGTGCTCGGCGAGGTACTTGCCCGCAGGCGAGTCCTTCTTGATCGCCCCGGCCGGGCTGATGTGGTCGGTCGTGACCGAGTCACCCAGCTTGAGCAGCACCCGCGCACCCTCGATGTCCGTGACGGGAGTCGGCTCTGCCGGCATCCCGTCGAAGTAAGGGGGCTTGCGGACGTAGGTCGACTCCGGGTCCCACTCGAAGGTCTTGCCCTCGGGGGTCGGCAGCGACTGCCAGGCCTCGTCACCCGCGAAGACGTCCTTGTAGCTCTCGTCGAACATGTCGGAGTTGATCGCGGACGCGATGACCTCCTCGATCTCCGACGGCGTCGGCCAGATGTCCTTCATGAAGACGTCGTTGCCGTCGCTGTCCTGGCCCAGGGGGTCGTTGAACAGGTCGACGTCCATCGAGCCGGCCAGCGCATAAGCGACGACCAGCGGCGGCGAGGCGAGGTAGTTCATCTTGATGTCCGGGTTGATCCGGCCCTCGAAGTTGCGGTTGCCCGACAGCACCGAGACGACGGCGAGGTCGTTGTCGTTGACGGCCTGGCTGACCTCGGGGATGAGCGGTCCGGAGTTGCCGATGCAGGTCGTGCAGCCGTAGCCGACGAGGTTGAACCCCAGCTTGTCGAGGTACGGCGTCAGCCCGGACTTCTCGTAGTAGTCGGACACCACCTTGGATCCGGGGGCGAGCGTGGTCTTCACCCACGGCTTGCGCTGGAGGCCCTTCTCGACGGCCTTCTTGGCCAGCAGCGCCGCACCGATCATGACCGACGGGTTCGAGGTGTTCGTGCAGGACGTGATCGCCGCGATCGTGACCGCACCGTGGTCGATCTCGAACTTGGTGCCGTCGGGGAGCTCCACCGAAGCCGGGTTGCTCGGCCGGCCGGCGACCGTGTGGTCGACCGAGCCGTGGTCGCGCGGCTGCGGAGAGGCGTCGGTCTGGGCGCCGTTGTGGGACGGCGCGTCCGATGCCGGGAACGACTCGGCGACGGCCTGGTCGTAACCCGCCTGATCGCCGGAGTCGTCGACGTACTCGTCCAGCGCGTCGCGGAACGCCCCCTTGGCGTCGGACAGGGACACCCGGTCCTGGGGCCGCTTCGGCCCGGCGAGCGAGGGTACGACGGTGGCCAGGTCGAGCTCGAGCTTCTCGGAGAACCGCGGCTCGGCGTCGGGGTCGTGCCAGAGGCCCTGCTCCTTCGCATAGGCCTCGACGAGTGCCAGCTGGTCCTCCGAGCGACCGGTGAGCTTGAGGTACTTGATGGTCTCCTCGTCGATCGGGAAGACCGCGATCGTGGAGCCGAACTCGGGGCTCATGTTGCCGATGGTCGCGCGGTTCGCCAGCGGCAGCACCGAGACGCCCGGGCCGTAGAACTCGACGAACTTGCCGACCACGCCGTGCTTGCGCAGCATCTCGGTGATGGTGAGCACGAGGTCGGTCGCGGTGGCGCCCTCGGGGAGGTCGCCGTTGAGCTTGAAGCCGACCACCCGCGGGATCAGCATCGACACCGGCTGGCCGAGCATCGCGGCCTCGGCCTCGATGCCGCCGACGCCCCAGCCGACGACGCCGATGCCGTTGACCATCGTCGTGTGCGAGTCGGTGCCGACGCAGGTGTCGGGGTAGGCCTGCAGCACGCTCCCCGATCGATTCGTCTCGCGGGTGAACGTCGACCCGCGCCAGGTGCTCGATGTTGACCTGGTGGACGATGCCGGTGCCCGGCGGCACGACCTTGAAGTCGGAGAACGCGGTCTGGCCCCAGCGGAGGAACTGGTAGCGCTCGCGGTTGCGCTCGTACTCGATCTCGACGTTGCGCTGGAAGGCCTCGGGCGTGCCGAAGACGTCGGCGATCACCGAGTGGTCGATGACCATCTCGGCCGGGGCGAGCGGGTTGATCTTGGTCGCGTCGCCGCCGAGCTCGGCCATCGCCTCGCGCATCGTGGCGAGGTCGACCACGCACGGCACACCGGTGAAGTCCTGCATGATCACCCGGGCCGGGGTGAACTGGATCTCCTTGTCGGGCTGGGCGGTCTCGTCCCAGCCGGCCAGCGCCTTGATGTCCTCGGCCGTGATGTCCGCGCCGTCCTCGGTGCGGAGCAGGTTCTCGAGGAGCACCTTGAGCGAGAACGGCAGCGATGCCTGGTCGAGTCCCTCCCCGGTCACCGCACCGAGGCGGAAGATCTCATAGGACTTCCCGTCAACATCCAGGGTGCCCTTGGCGCCGAAGCTGTCCTTGCTGGCCATCCGCGTCTCCGTCCTCGTCGACTGCTGTGGTCGGGTAGTTCTGCCTTCCCATCCTGCCGCCGTCACCGGCCGGGCGGATAGTGAGGCTCCCCTAAGTCTTGAGCATCCGCAGACGTTGATGTCTCTTGATATCAAGATACATCACGTCGAGCGGAATCTCCAACGAATCCGGCCACTGGAACCGGTATCAGAACCGTCTCACCTTCGCCCACCTCCGGTACACGCGCGAGGTGGTCTACCTAGCCTCGCCACAGGTTCCGGACCCACGACCCGTCTGTGACCGTGAAGGCTTAGACCGAGGAGCACGAGATGAGCGAGGCGCAACGCAGCACCGCAGAGGCGGCGTACCGCCACCTGCAGGTGGTCGGGCCGGCGTACGCCGAAGCTCCGTCGCCACCACTGGCGACCTTCGGGTGGACCGCCCGCCTGTCCCGGCGCGAGGCCGACGTGCTCCGGCTCCTCGCCGAGGGCCAGTCGACCGTCGAGATCGGCCACACCCTCTTCATCTCCCCCGCCACCGTGAAGTGCCACGTCGCCCGCCTGATCGCCAAGGTCGGCGTACGCGACCGGGTGCAGCTGGTCATCGCCGCCTACCGCAGCGGGTTCGTCCAGGTCGACTGAGCAGGTCGACAGGGCCCGACCGCATCCCTCAGGCCGGTACGCCGTCGCCGGTCTCCGCGAACTGCGTTGCGGTAGAGCTCCTCGTAGCGGCCGCCGGCCGCCAGCAGCTCGGCGTGAGTCCCCCGCTCGACGATCTGCCCGTCCTCGACCACCAGGATGAGGTCGGCGGTGCGGATCGTCGAGAGCCGGTGCGCGATGACGAGGGCGGTTCGTCCGGCGAGCACCTCGGAGAGCGCCGCCTGCACCGCCGCCTCGGAGGTGGAGTCGAGGGACGCCGTCGCCTCGTCGAGGACGACCACCCGCGGTCGCTTCAGCAGCAGCCGGGCGATGGTCAACCGCTGCCGCTCGCCCCCGGAGAGCCGATAGCCCCGCTCACCCACGACCGTGGCGAGGCCGTCCGGCAGCGCCCGCACGAGGTCGGCGAGGCGGGCCCGCTCCAGTGCGTCCCACACCTCTTCCTCCGTCGCTTCCGGCCGCGCGAACAACAGGTTGCCGCGGATCGAGTCGTGGAAGAGGTGCCCGTCCTGGGTCACCATGCCGACCGCATCTCGGATCGCCGCCGCGGAAAGGTCCCGCACGTCGACGCCGGCGAGGCGTACGGCGCCCGCGTCGACGTCGTACAGCCGGGACACCAGCTGCGCGATCGTGGACTTCCCGGCGCCTGACGAGCCGACGAGCGCGATCACCTGGCCCGGCTCCGCCCGCAGCGTCACCCCGTGGAGGACCTCCTCACCGCCGCGCGCGTCGAGCGTCGCCACCTCCTCGAGGGACGCGAGCGAGACCCGGTCCGCCGACGGGTAGGAGAACCGCACCTCGTCGAGCTCCACGGCCACCGGCCCCGCCGGCACGTCCCGGGCACCCGGTCGGTCCTGGATCAGCGGCTCGAGGTCGAGCACCTCGAAGACCCGCTCGAAGCTCACCAGCGCCGCCATCACCTCGACCCGTGCGCTGGCGAGGGCGGTGAGCGGACCGTAGAGCCGGGTCAGCAGCAGCGACAGCGCGACGACATCGCCGGCGTCGAGCCCGCCGGTCAGGGCGTAGTAGCCGCCGAGGCCGTAGACCAGGGCCACCGCGAGCGCGGACACCAGGGTGAGAGCGGTCACGAAGGTCGTCTGCACCAGGGCGGTCCGGACGCCGATCTGCGCCACCCGCCGGGCTCGGGCCGCGAACTCGGCGGACTCCTGGTCCGGCCGGCCGAACAGCTTGACCAGGGTCGCACCGGGTGCCGAGAAGCGCTCGGTCATCTGGCTGCCCATCGCGGCGTTGTGATCGGCCGCCTCGCGCTGGATGCCGGCGAGCCGGTTGCCCATCCGGCGCGCCGGGACGACGAAGACGGGAAGCAGCACCATGGCCAGGAGCGTCACCCGCCACGAGATGCCGAGCATCACCACCAGGGTGAGGACGAGCATCACGAGGTTCCCGACCACTCCGGACAGGGTGCTGCTGAAGGCCCGCTGGGCGCCGATCACGTCGTTGTTGAGACGACTGACCAGCGCGCCGGTCCGGGTCCGGGTGAAGAAGGCGATGGGCATCCGCTGGACGTGATCGAACACGGCCGTCCGCAGGTCCAGGATCAGCGCCTCACCGATGCTCGACGAGAGCCACCGGGTGACCAGTCCCATCGCCGCGTCCAGCACGGCGACGCCGGCGATCACCAGCGCCAGCAGCACGACGACCCGCGGCTCGGACCCGGCGACGATCGCGTCGACCACCCGGCCGGCCAGGACCGGCGTCGCCACTGCGAGCGCCGCGCCCGCAACGCTGAGGACGATGAAGCCGATCAGCTTGCGCCGGTGCGGCCGCGCGAACTCGAGGATCCGGCGAGCCGTCGCGGCGGTGAATGCGCGCCGCTCGTCCGGCGCGCTCATCCGCCGGTACATCTGGTTCCACGCGATCGACTCCATGCTCATGCTCATGACAGTAGGACTTGAAGTCGACTTGAAGGCAAGCCTAGGTTGCTGTTCCTCATGCGTGCGACGATCCGGGTCTACTGGCGCATCCTCGTAGCCGGCTTCCGGCGACAGTCGGCCTACCTCCTCGCCGCGTTCGGCGGCCTGGTCGCCAACACCACTTTCGGCCTCCTCAAGGTGGCGATCCTGTTCGCGACCGTGCGGGCCGCCGGCGGCGAGCTGCAGGGGTACGACGTCGCGCTGATGAGCACCTACATCTGGGTCTCGCAGGGGCTGCTCGGGTCCGTCAACCTGTTCGGCCGGATCGACATCGCCGACCGGATCAAGGACGGCGACGTCGCGGTCGACTTCCTGCGGCCGCTCGACGTGCAGGCCGCTGCCATCACGACCGAGGTCGGCAAGTCGCTGTTCAACCTGATCCCCCGCGGCATCCCGTCGGTGCTGATCGGCGGGCTGGTGGTCGGGATGGCACTGCCCGACGATCCCCTGGCCTATGTCCTCGGTGCCGTCAGCATCGTGCTCGGCATCGCGATCGCGGCGGCGACCGTCTACCTGATGGTGGCCGCGCCGGGCTTCTGGCTGGTCGAGACCCGCGGCCTGCAGATCCTCTACATGGTCGTCTCGGGTTTCCTCGCGGGGCTCTTCGTCCCGATCTGGATCTTCCCGCAGTGGCTGGAGACGGTCGCCCAGGCGACGCCGTTCCCGTCGATGATGATGTATCCGGTGGACATCATCTCCGGCCGCGTCGACGTCTCCGAGTCCCTGGTGCTGCTCGTGGTCCAGGTGGCCTGGCTGGTCGGCGTGGGTCTCGTCGGCCAGCTGCTGACCCGGGCCGGCCGCCGGCACCTGGAGGTGCAGGGTGGCTGACGTCGGTGTCGCCGGAGCCCTCCGGACGCGGCTACGCCCGTACCGGGCGGTGCTCGCGTCCCGGGCGCGCTCGCAGAGCTCCTACCGGGCCAGCTTCGTGCTCGACCTCGCCAGCTCGATGCTGGTCGGCGTCATCGAGCTCGCCGAGATCTGGGTGCTCTTCCACAACGTGGTCGAGCTGGGCGGCCTCGACTTCGCCCAGATCCTGCTGGTGTTCGGGCTGGCCGATCATGTGCTTCTCCCTGGCCGACATGTCGTTCGGGCACTGCGACAACCTGCCGACGTACCTCCGCGCCGGCACCCTCGAGGTCTTCTACCTCCGCCCCCAGCCGCTGCTGCTGCAGCTCATCACCAGCGACATCTCCCTGCGACGGCTCGCGCGGGCCGCGGTCGGCGCGGTCGCGCTGGCGGCCGGCCTCGTCGTCAACGACATCGCGTGGAGCCCGGCGCACGTACTGCTGCTGGTGCTCGCGATCGTCAGCGGCTACGCCATGTTCGCGGGGATGTTCGTGTGGGCGGGCGGCGCGCAGTTCTTCCTCATCGAGGGCTTCGAGACGACCAACGCGTTCGTGTACGGCGGCCGCTACGCGGCAACCCAGCCCGCCTCGGTCTGGAACCGGCCGTTGTGGGCGGTCTTCGGCTTCTTCTTCCCGATGGCGTTCACCGGCTTCCTGCCGGCGCTGTGGCTGCTGGGCATCGAGCCGCCGTACGGGCTGCCCGACTGGGTCGGCTGGTGCGCGCCCATCGCTGCGGCGTGGACCTGGCTGCTGGCACTCGTGAGCTGGCGCTTCGGCGTGCGGCACTACCAAGGAGGCGGCGGATGACCAACGCCCTGACGACAGAGCCGATCATCGAGACGAGTGGCCTGACCCGGGAGTTCCGGGTCCGCGACGGGCTGCACCGGCGCACCGTCGTGGCCGTCGACGACCTGTCGCTGCGGATCGAGCCCGGCGAGGCGGTCGGCTACATCGGCGCCAACGGCGCCGGGAAGTCGACGACGATCAAGATGCTGACCGGGATCCTGGTGCCGACCCGCGGCTCGGTGTCGACCTGCGGACTGCGGCCCGTACAGGACCGGCGGCGGCTCGCCCGGCAGGTCGGTGTGGTGTTCGGCCAGCGGTCCCAGCTGTGGTGGGACCTGCCGGTCCGGGAGTCCTTCCGGATCCTCGCGGCGATCCACGACCTCTCCTCCGATGCGGAGAAGGCGCGTACCGACGAGCTCGTCGAGCGGCTGGAGATGGCGGAGTTCCTGGCGACCCCGGTGCGGCAGCTGTCCCTCGGGCAGCGGATGCGGGCCGAGCTCGCTGCGGCGCTGCTCCACTCCCCGCGCCTGGTGATCCTGGACGAGCCGACGATCGGGCTCGACGTGCTGTCGAAGCAGCGGCTCCGCGAGTTCCTGGTGGCCGAGCGCCAGACCCACGGCACCACCCTGCTGCTCACCACCCACGACATGGGCGACGTCGAGCGGCTGTGCGACCGGATCCTCGTCATCGACCGTGGCCGGCTGGCCTATGACGGCGACCTTCCCGGCCTCTCCCGGACCGTCGGGGCCGAGCGGGTCCTGGTCGTCGACCTCGCCGAGGCCATCGACGACCTGACCGGCATCGAGGGCACCCACCACCTCGGCTCCGAGGGCCACGGCCTGCGCCAGCGGCTCGCGTTCGACGCCGAGGCGACCACCGCCGCCAAGGTGCTGGCCGCCGTCAGCGAACGCGCGGAGGTGCTGGACCTCACCGTCGAGGAGCCCGACATCGAGGACGTCGTACGCCGGATCTACGCCGCGCGCCGCTAGACGTCGTACCTGACCTACCTGTCGCATTTGGCAGGAATTCCGACATCTACGTCAGGTACGTGTCGTTTCCGGGCGACGCCGTTCGTGGTGGGGTAAATGCAACCCGCACCCAAGGAGAAACCATGCGCACGCTGTACGTCACCGAGTTCATCACCCTCGACGGCGTCATCGACTCGCCCGGCGGCGACGATGGACACCCCCACGCCGGCTGGTCGTTCAAGGACGTCGACTTCCTGCCCGAGGCCTACGAGCTGAAGGCGCAGGAGCAGGAGGAGGCCGGCGCCCTGCTGCTCGGCCGGGTCAGCTACGACCTGTTCGCCCCGGTCTGGCCGTCGATGACCGACGACTTCCCGCGCTACAACGCGATCCCGAAGTACGTCGTGTCCTCCACCCTCAGCGAGGACGACCTGGTCGACAACTGGGGCGACATCACGATCCTGCGGACCATGGACGAGGTCGCCGCCCTCAAGGAGACCGACGGCGGGCCGATCTCGGTCCACGCCAGCAGCCGGCTGGCGCAGTCGCTCGCCGCCGCGGGCCTGGTCGACCGCTACCACCTGCTGGTCTTCCCGATCGTCCTCGGCTCGGGCAAGCGGCTCTTCAGCGACTCGTCGCCCGACAAGCAGAAGCTGGCCGTGGTCGACAGCAAGGCCTACGCCAACGGCGTGCAGAAGCTCGTCTACGAGGTCGTTCGCTGACCGGCACGGGCGGCTGCAGGGCCCTGATCTGTGGTCGTCGGGTGTAGACCAGTCGTAGCCACCCACGACCGGAGATCACTGTGCTCGACCTCGACCAGCCACCTCCGGCGCCGTTGCCCGGCCCACCGGCCCGGCAACGGCGTCGGGACCGGGTCGCCGCCGCGGCGACGACGGTCGTGGTGCTGGTCGTCAGCGTCCTGTTCTTCGCCAGCCGGGTCGTCGGGTCCGACTCCGACGACGAACCGGGCTGGCTGTCGTCGGCGGTGTCGCTCGCGCCGAACGTGTGCGGTCGCGGCGACCTCGTCGCGGGTGCACAGGAGACCGAGGCGGCGGCCGGTACGACGTACCTGACCGCGACCTTGGAGCTCGCACCCGGTGCCGAGCCGTGCTCGGTCGACGGCTACCCGGGCGTCATCGTGCTCACCAACGGCGTTCCCGCCGGCGTCGCCACCACCCCCGACGACAACCTCGGGAGCCCGCAGGAGCTCACGGTCCTGCCGGACCGCACCGTGCGGGTGGCCCTCAGCTGGGCCGTCTCGCACTACTGCGGCCCGACCGTCAACGACGCCATCCGACTCCTGGTCGGACCCGGCCTCAACGTGGAGATCCGCGGCTTCGGAGCGACCTCCTGCAGCCCGGGCGAGGGCCGGCCCGCGGTTCGGTTCGGACCGTTCACCTACGTCGATCCGAGGGCCGAGCTCGGCACGGTCAGCGGCATCATCACGCTGAACGACGGCCCGGACCTGGGGACCGGCCAGTTCGTCACGTCCGGGCAGATCGAGTTCGCCGGCGAGCCCGACGACTACCGGGCGCCGATCGGCGAGGACGGCAGCTACGAGGTCGAGCTCCCGGCCGGTCGCTACGAGGTCTTGGTCACCACCCACGAGTGGAACGGCGGCACGCCGTACTCCGCGGGCTTCTTCGACGTCATCAAGGGCGAGCTCAGCCCGCGCAACATCACGCTCCCGCTGCGCTGAGCCGGCGCACGACTAAGCGGAACGAGTGGCTGTCGGTGTAGACCCTTCGTGGACGCACCCACGGCCGGAGGACTCATGGCGAGGAGCGGGGAGACCCCCGACGACTTCGACGCCTGGGCGCGCCCTCACGTCACCGTGCTGCACCGGTACGCCGTCCGCCTCGTCGGGACCGCCGACGCCGACGACGTGGTCCAGGAGTCGCTCGTGCGTGCCTGGCGGCGCTGGTCGACGTACGACGAGAGACGCGGCGCTCCCCTGCCCTGGCTGATCGCCATCGTGCGCGACCGCGGCAGCCGCCATCGGACCCGCCGTCGCGACCACCTCGAGCTGGCGGCCTTCGACGGCGCGGCACTCCAGCACGATCCTGACGTCGACCTCGAGCGCGCGCGTCCGCGCGCTGCCGCCTCGGCAACGGGAGGCGGTCGACCTCTACTACTTCGTGGACCTCGACGTGGCCGCGATCGCCGAGGTCATGGGCTGCGCGCCGGGCACGGTCCGCGCCACCCTCCACCAGGCCCGGGCCGCGCTGCGCGCTCAGATCGGAGACGACGATGACTGACCCGACCGGCCGCGACCTGCTCGACGAGCGGATGGACCAGCGCCTCAACGAGTACGGCGCCCGGTGGCGGGATGCAGCTTCCGGCACCCTTCCAGCCGGCGCCCGCCTCCACCGGCCGTCGGCGCTGGCTGGTTCCGCGCCGCGGCAGCAGCCGCCGTCGCCGTGGTCGCGGGCGGGGCCTTCGCCCTGACTGCCGGCGACTCTGCGGTCGACCCAGCGCCCTCTGACAACCCGACCTCGAGCACATCCACATCGAGCGGATCGACGTCTGTCCCGTCGCCCGAACCCGCCTCCGTGCGGGGCGGACGACCTCGTCGCCGGCGAGCGAAGGCTGTCGACGGCCGCAGGCACGACACTACCTCACCGCGACCCTCGAAGCTGGCGCCCGACGCGGCGCCCTGCGTGGTCAAGGGGTTCCCCCAGGTCACGCTCCTCGACCACGGGAACGTCGCTCCTGTCGAGACCGTCGACGACACGACGAACGGGAACGGGCAAGCGAGCACCTGATCGTCGAAGCAGGCCACCCGGTCCAGGTCACGCTCGCGTGGGCGTTCGGCCACCACTGCGGCGACATCGACAACGACGTGATCCTGCTGAAGGTCAGTGACGCCACCGTGGTCGAGGTCGAGGGCTTCGGCAGACCAGCTTGCAGCCCCGGCGAGGGCGAGCAGCGCGTACGGGTCAGCCCACTCACCCAGACCGGCCCGGCAAGTGACCGGCTCCAGCAGCGCCACGCACTCCACGTGGTGGGTCATCGGGAACAGGTCGAACGCACGGAGGCTGGTCAGCCCGTAGCCGTGCTCGGCGAAGATCGCGACGTCGCGGGCAAGGGCGGCGGGGTCGCAGGCGACGTACGCGACGGCGCGCGGCCGGCGGTCGACGACCTGCTCGACGACCTTCCGCTTCGCGCCCGCCCGCGGCGGGTCGAGCACCACGAGGTCGAACGGTGCGTCGTACTCCGTCGCCAGCACCGCGCCGACGTCCCCGGCCGTCGTCCGAAGCCCGGGGCAGTTGCGCCGGGCCAGCCGGACGGCGGCCGCGTCCCCCTCGACCGCGCAGACCCGGCCGCCCGGACCGACGGCGTCGAGCAGGAACCGGCTGAACAGGCCGACGCCGGCGTAGAGGTCGAGCGCCGACTCCCCCGGCTGCGGCGCAAGAGCATCGAGCACGGCGGAGACCAGCGCCTCCGGCGCACCGGGGTGCACCTGCCAGAAGCCGCCGTCGGAGACCGCGAACGAGGCACCGCGGACGTCGTACGACGGGCCCTCCGTGGCTTCGAGCAGGCAGCGCTCCACCGGGATGACGTCGTGCGACCGGTGCTTGCGCATGCCCTGCCGGCCGCCGGGCAGCGGGACGTAGCGCTGCCGGGTCCGCCAGCCCAGGCCGTCCCTGTCTCCCGGCACCGGCTCGACCACGACGTCCACGTCCAGCCGCGCCAGCCGGCTCAGCTGCTCGCGCACGACCTGCGCCTTCAGCCCGCGCTGCGCGGCCAACGAGACGTGCTGGAAGTCGCAACCTCCGCAGAGCCCCGGCCCGGCGTACGGGCACGGCGCGGAGACCCGGTCCGGTGACGCCTCGAGCACCTCCACCGCGTCGCCGCGCCAGAACCGGTCTCCCTCGGTGCCCTCGGTGATCTCGACCACGACCCGCTCCCCCGGCAACGCATGCCGCACGAAGACGACCCGGTCACCGTCGGGCAACGGAAGGCGTACGACGCAGTGCCCGCCGTGCGCGACCGGCCCCACCTCGGCCTCGTACCGCTCACCGACGTGCGACTGGCCGCGCTGCTGCCGGACCCGCGGGCGGCGCGGGCGGCTCACTGGACCTGCCGGTCCTTGCCCTTGCCCCTGCCCAGCCGCTCCCGGGCCTCCTCGCGCTCCTCGCGCTCACGCGCGACCTGCGAGGACCGGAGCTGGTAGGGCACCGACGTGACCATGACCCCAGGCGTGAAGAGCAGCCGGCCCTTGAGCCGGAGGGCGGTCTGGTTGTGGAGCAGCTGTTCCCACCAGCGCCCGACGACGTACTCCGGGATGTAGACGGCGACGACCGACCGCGGGTTGGCGCCCCGGATCGCGATGGCGTACTCGACGATCGGCTTGACCACCTCGCGGTACGGCGAGTGCAGGACCTTGAGGGGGACACCGGTGATGCGCTGGTCCCACTCCTCCAGCAACCGTGCGGTGTCGGCGTTGTCGATCGAGACGTAGACGCCCTCGAGCGAGTTGGGACGGCTGGCCTTGGCGAAGGCCAGAGCACGCAGGGTCGGCTTGTGCAGCTTGGAGACCAGCACGATGGCGTGCACCCGGGTCGGGAGCGCGTTGTCGGTCTCGTCGGCCGCGAGCTCGAGCTCGACCGAGTTGTAGTGGGCCTTGATCGCACGCATGAGCACGAAGAAGAACCCCATTGCGAGAATCGTGATCCAGGCGCCGGCGAGGAACTTCGTGATCAGCACGACGACCAGCACGACCGCGGTGAAGGTGAGCCCGACCGTGTTGATGATCCGGGAGTTGAACATGCGCCGCCGCAACGCTGGGTCGCGCTCGGTCGCGAGCGCCCGGGTCCAGTGCCGGATCATGCCGAGCTGGCTGAGGTTGAACGAGACGAACACACCGACGATGTAGAGCTGGATCAGCTTCGTCGTCTCCGCATCGAACGCCACGATGAAGGCGATCGCCATCGCGGCGAGGAACACGATGCCGTTGCTGTAGGCGAGCCGGTCTCCACGAGAGCCGAGCGCCCGCGGCGCGTAGCCGTCCTTGGCCAGGATCGACCCGAGCACGGGGAAACCGTTGAACGCGGTGTTCGCCGCGAGCACCAGGATCACGCCCGTGACCGTGACGACGAAGTAGAAACCAGGGCTGAAGTCGTCGAAGATCGCGCGGGCGATCTGGGCGATCACCGTGTGCTGGTCGAAGTCGTCGCCCAGGGGCTCTCCGTCGCGGGTCAGCTTGTCGAGGTGGTGGGGGTCGACGTACCGGATACCCATCTGCTTGGCGAGCACGATGACGCTCACCATCATCGTGATCGCGATCATCCCGAGCAGCAGCAGGGTGGTAGCGGCGTTCTTGCTCTTCGGCCGTTGGAAGGCCGGTACGCCGTTGGAGATCGCCTCGACACCGGTCAGCGCGGCGCAGCCGGACGAGAACGCACGGGCCAGGAGGAACAGCAGCCCGATGGTCGTGAGCGGCTGCTCCCAGCCTTCGTCCGGTCGGATCTCGAGGTCTGCGCTCTCGACGTCCGGCAGCGACCCTGTTGCCATCTGGATGAACCCGTAGAGGCACATGCCGAGGATCGCGACCATGAACAGGTAGGTCGGGATCGCGAAGAACCCCCCGGACTCCTTGATGCCGCGGAGGTTCATCGCCATCAGGCCCAGGACCATGACGACTGCGACGACGACCTCGTGGCCGCTGAAGGCGGGGATCGCGGCAGCGGCGTACTGCGCGCCCGAGGAGATCGACACCGCGACGGTGAGCACGTAGTCGATCAGCAGCGCGCTGGCGACCGTCGTGCCGGCCGTCCGGCCGAGGTTGACGGTGGCGACCTCGTAGTCGCCGCCGCCGGACGGATACGCGTGCACCGTCTGGCGGTACGACGCGATCACGGCGGCCATCACCAGGGCGACGGCGATCGCGATCTTCCACGACCAGACGTACGCCGAGGCCCCGGCGATCGCCAGCATGATGAAGACCTCGTCCGGGGCGTAGGCCACGGAGGACAAGGCGTCGCTGGCGAACACCGGAAGCGCGATCCGCTTGGGAAGCAGTGTCTCCCCCAGCTGAGCGCTCCTGAGCTTGCGCCCGAGCAGAATCCGCTTCGAGACGTCGCCGACACCCACGGGCGACAACGTTAGGGCATGGCCGCGCGATCAGAGCGTCTGGCGCACCACGACGTCGAGGACGATCGGATCGACGTGACGAACGATCTGCTGCTGGGAGAGCGGGGTCGCCCAGATCTTCTGCAGGGCGCCACTGAAGTCGACGGCGGCCGCGGCGTCGTCGAAGTCGAGGTCGACGAACACCCGCTGGGGGTCGGTCGCGTCGCGGGCGATCCGGTAGGACCGCACGCCGCGCTCCTTCCGGAAGGCTTCGTAGCGGTCGAACGCCTCCTTCCAGGTGTCGTAGTCGTGGACGGTGTTGTCGATGTGCAAAGTGGTCATGCCGTCAGCGTCGTCGTTGCCCGTCCCGGCGAACATCCCCGAGGTCGGGGATCTGCGAACCGCCCGCCGGCCCTACCCTGGCAGCGTGGACCTGCTCGTCCGGGTCGAGACCGTCTGCTCCCAGGACCTCACCGACCGCCAGCTCCGGGAGCGGCTGGTTGCGCTCCTCGCCGATCGGCTGTCGTTCGACGGACACGTCTTCGCACTGAGCGATCCGGTCACCGGTGTCGGCAGCTCCCCGCACGCAACGGTTCCGATGCTGCCGTGGGACGAGCTTCCCGACCTGCTGCGTCACCGGTACCTCCACTTCGCCGACGACCGCCCGGGATGGCATGCCTGGCTCGCCCACCTCGGCGTGACCGACACCTTGTTCGTCAGCCTCGAGGACCGGTACGGCCGTTGGGGCTTCCTCGAGCTGTGGCGGACCAGTGGGACGTACGACGCCGGCGATCTGGCGCTCCTCGAACGGCTGGCCCCGGCCATCACTCTCGGCATCAGGACGGCTGCCGCCCGCACCTTCCGGGCCACATCGGGCGACCTGGCGCAGATCGAGCCGGGGGTCGTCGTACTCGACCCCGACCTGCGGGTCCGCGGCCAGACCGACGCCGCGGCCGCCGCCCTGCTCCAGCTGCTGCCGCCCGACGAGCCGATGCCGCCGATCCCTGCCGCCGCCTACAACGCCGGCGCCGCGCTGATCGCCGTGGAGGCGGGGCGTTGGTCCTTCGAGCCGTCCGCCCGGGTCCACCTCGGCGGCAACCGATGGGTCACCGTGCGCGCAGCCCGACTCGGCGAAGACATCGCCGTCGCGATCGCGCCGTCGACCGTGGACGAGCGCACCGACCTGTTCGCCAGGGTCCACGGGCTCTCCCCGCGAGAGACCCAGGTGCTCGGCCTCGCGGCGCACGGGCTCGACTCCCGCCAGGTTGCCGATCTGCTCGTCATCGCGCGCACGACGGCCGAGGACCACCTGAAGGCGCTGCTCGCCAAGACCGGTGCACCGAGTCGCCAGGTGCTCGTCGCCCGGGCGTTGGGTGCTTAGGCGGGCGGTGCCCACCAACCGCCCGCCGCTGCTATAGCGTTCAACTGTGCACGTCGTGATCATGGGCTGCGGCCGCGTCGGTTCGACCCTCGCCCGCAGCCTGGAGGACCGCAACCACACCGTGGCCGTCATCGACAGCGCGCCGGACGCGTTCCGCAGGCTCGGGCCCGGCTTCAACGGCGACAAGGTCGCCGGCATGGGCTTCGACCAGCAGGTCCTGGAGAAGGCCGGCATCCGGCGCGCGGACGCGTTCGCCGCCGTGTCCAGCGGCGACAACTCCAACATCATCGCGGCCCGCGTCGCGCGGGAGACGTTCGGCATCCAGCAGGTCGTGGCCCGGATCTACGACCCCGGCCGCGCCGAGGTCTACCAGCGGCTCGGCATCACGACGGTGGCCACGGTCAAGTGGACCGCTGACCAGGTCCTGCGCCGGCTGCTGCCGGCGGGCGCCGAGCCCGACTTCCGCGACCCCTCCGGCACCATCCGGATGGACCACATGATGGTGCCCGAGACCTGGGTCGGCTCGACGGTCGGCGCGTTCCAGGACCAGGCCCGCGCCCGGGTCGCCTGGATCGACCGTCTCGGCGAGGGCATGCTGCCCACCCGCGACAGCGTCGTCCAGGAGGGCGACCTGCTCCACGTCGTCATCCGCGAGGAGAACGCCGGCCACGCCTACGACGTGCTCGAGGCCGGCCCGGAGCACCGGGACTAGGACATGTGCGGGAAGGGACTGACATGAGGGTCGCCATCGCCGGTGCCGGCGCCGTGGGCCGATCGATCGCCGCCGAGCTGATCGAGAACGGCCACGAGGTGCTGCTCATCGACAAGTCGCCCACGTCGATCCGCCCGGAGCGGGTGCCGGACGCCGAGTGGCTGCTGGCCGACAGCTGCGAGCTCTCGTCCCTCGAGGAAGCCCGGCTCGACAAGTGCGACGTCGTCATCGCCGCGACCGGCGACGACAAGGCCAACCTGGTCACCTCGCTGCTCGCCAAGACCGAGTTCGGCGTGCCGCGCACGGTCGGCCGGGTCAACCACCCCAACAACGAGTGGCTCTTCACCGAGGCCTGGGGCGTCGACGTCAACGTGTCGACCCCGCGGATCATCACCGCGCTGGTCGAGGAGGCGGTCACCGTCGGTGACCTGGTGCGGCTGTTCACGTTCCGCCAGGGCAACGCCAACCTGGTCGAGATGACCCTGCCCGCGGACTCGCCGTACGTCGGCAAGGCGGCCGGGCTGATCCCGCTCCCCGACAACTGCGCGCTGGTCACCATCCTGCGCGACGGACAGGTCTACGTGCCGACACCCGAGCAGCCCGTGGAGGCGGGCGACGAGCTGCTGCTCGTCGTACCGGCCGAGGCCGAGGACGAGCTCGAGCACCTGCTCGCGCCGACCAACCACCCGACCTGACCGTCAGCTCGGATCCGGCTCCGGCTGGTTTCGAGACGCGGCGCCCTCGATCGGGGTCGCGTTGCGGGCGAGCAGCCAGACCATCAGCGCCCAGGACCCGATCCGGAGCGCCCAGCCGAGGCCGGTGCGCAGCACGAGGATGATCACCACGGCGACGTCCGGGTCGATCGTGCCGTAGTGGCCGAGCAACCAGATCGGGCCCTGGCCGAGCACCCCGATCGCGCCCGGGATCAGCATCACCCAGGTGAGGCGGGTGCAGAGCTTCACGACCTGCTTGTTCCTGTGCCAGCCGATCGGGTCCTCGGTCGCGGCGCCGAGCATGAACCCGAGCACCGGCCAGCCGACCAGGCAGGACGTGCCGAAGACGACGGTGTATCCGAGGCTGAGCAGGATGCCGGGCAGGAAGAACGCCAGGGCCTGGTCGGACTCCGACCCTCCCGACGACTCCGCCCAGCGCACGAACACCCAGCCGATGCCGATCCCGAAGATGGCGTTGAAGACGTACTGCGTCGAGCTCTTCTGCAGGAGTCGTACGACGAGCGCCAGCGCTGCGATCGCCAGGCTCGCGATCAGGGCCGCCTGGAGCTCCTTCGTCGGCAGCCAGACCGCGCTGAACACGATCCCGGGGATCGCCGCCTCGAGCATGCCGCGCTTGCCGCCGAGCGAGGAGGCCAGCTGGTGCCGGACCAGCGCCTCGACGGTGTCGACGCCGATCTTCTCAGCGGCCTCGGTCGTGAGCGAGTGGTCCTCGTGCTCGCTCCCTGGCTTCGTCACCGCCTGATCCTCCCGGCTCACAGGTTGAACTGGTTTCGTTCGCTCGCGCGCGAGCCTTCAGTTGACAGGCCGCTTTCAGGTCCAGGCCAGATCCGGCCGCGCAGCTCGCTCACAGGAGCTCGTAGCGCGGGTTGTAGAGAACCCGCTGTCCGTCGTGCTCGCCGATCCGGCCCGACACCTCGATCGCCCGGCCCGGGCCGATGCCGGCGATCCGGCGGCGCCCGAGCCAGATCAGGGTGAGGGTCTCGGTCCCGTCGTAGAGCTCGGCCTCGAGCGCGGGTACGCCGCCGCGCGGACGCAGGGTGACCGTCCGCAGGCGGCCACGGAGCTGGACCGGTGTGCGGCTCGGCGCGTCCGCGATGGTGACGACGCCGTCGCCGGCGAACGTCTTCCGCAAGTCGCGTGCGTCAGCCTCGGCGGGGTTGGCCCACCGGCTGATCGTGCGCCGCAACCGGCTCTTCGTCGCCACGTGCGGCCTCAGGCTCCGGACTGCTCGTCGGCCGCCGCGGCGGCCTTCGCGGCCTGAGCGGCCTGGGCCTCGCGGATGTCGTCGGGGAGGCTGAGCGGCAGCGGCTCCCCCACCGGCATCGCCTGGGGACCACGTCGTACGGCGACGCTGGTCACCGCCGTGCTCCACTGCGCCAGGGCGTCGGGATCACGCGCCGGCAGGCCGAGGAACGTCGCTCGCAGCAGCCACCGGGGCCCGTTGAAGCCGACGACCCGGGACGTCTGGTTGCCGACCTTGCCGTCGGCGGCCTTGACCTGGATCTCACAGTAGAGCTCGGTGCCGAACGGTCCGTCCTGCTCGGTCGCGGTGCCGCCGCGACGTGCGGCGTCGGCCGCGATCTGCGGGCGCACCTCGCTCCACAGGTCGCCGTTGCGGGGAGCCGCGTAGGCCCGCAGCTCGACCGCGCCGTCCTTGCCGGCGAGCACCACCGACTTCACCGCGCCGGACTTCTCGTCGACCTGGACCCGCAGGTCGCGTCCCTCGGCCGGAGCCACCAGAAGTGCACCGAGGTCGACCCGGGCGACGCCGTCCTCCGGGAGCTCGTCGGCGTCGTAGGGACCCGTCTCGTCCGCCTCCGGCGATGCCTCGACAACGTCGTCCGCGACCTCGTCGACGTCCGCATCGGGTGCGGTGTCGAGGTCGGTCTCGTCGGACTTTCGACGGAACCTCACTGGCTGCTCTCCTTCACTGCTGATTCGGAGGGCCGAAGCCTCCAGTAGAACCGTAGCCGCCGGTGCCACGAGCACTGTCGGGAAGGTCGACAACAGCGACGAACCGGGCCCGCTCGAAGCGCTGGACGACCAGCTGCGCGATCCGGTCGCCGCGGCTGAGCACGATCGGCTCGACGGGGTCGTGGTTGATGAGCAGCACCTTGATCTCGCCGCGGTAGCCGGCGTCGATGGTCCCCGGGGTGTTGACGATCGACAGCCCGTGGCGGGCGGCGAGTCCGCTGCGCGGGTGCACGAGCGCGACGTAGCCCTCGGGGAGGGCGATCGCGACGCCGGTCGGCACCACCATCCGCTCGCCCGGGGCGAGCACGACGTCGACCGTCGACACCAGGTCGGCGCCGGCGTCGCCCGGGTGGGCGTAGGACGGGAGCGGGAGGTCGGGATCCAGCTGGGTGACCGGGATCTCCAGGTCGGCTGCGGCGTCGTGGTCCTGTGGCACGCACCGACCCTATAGAGGCGCCCGGGGAGGTCGGATGGGATCCTTCCTCCCGTGACCAGCGGACCGGAGTACGACGAGCGTCTCGCCGTACCCCTGCGCTGGTGGGCACAGGGCACCATGCTCGTCGCCACCCTCTGGCTGACCGTCGTCGTCGCCGTCCCGGGGCCGACCGCGTGGGTCGTGACGGCGGTCGCGCTGGCACTGCTGGCGCTCGCGCTCTTCTGGTACGGCGACGCCCGGGTGATCGTGAGCGACGGCTGGTTCCAGGCCGGGCGGGCCCGGATCGAGGCCGAGCACGTCGGCGAGGTCGCTGCCCTCGACGCCGAGCAGACCCGACTGGTCGCGGGCCGCGACGCGGACGCGCGGGCCTTCCTGTTGCTGCGGCCTTACCTCCACCGGGCGGTCAAGGTCGAGGTGGTCGACCCGGCCGACCCGACGCCGTACTGGCTGGTCAGCTCCCGCCACCCCGAGGCGTTGGCGGACGCACTGACTGCCCTGCCCCGTTCCGGCTAGCGACGGGACTCGATAGGCTCGTCCCATGTCAAAGGACGACAGTTCCAGAATGTGGTCGATGTTCTCGCTGGTGGCGTCACTCGGCAGTGCCGCGGCTGCGCGGAAGGCGGTCGACAAGTCCTGGCAGGTCAGCACCGGCAAGAAGCCGCCGGAGAACCCCGCCGACCCCGACATCGACATCTGGGAGGCCGTGACGTGGGCCGCGGTGACCGGCGCCGTCGTGGCGCTGGCCAAGATGTACGCCCAGCGCCGTGCCGCCAACTACTACGTCAAGTCGACGGGCAAGCTGCCCCCGCAGCTCCGTCAGAGACGGCCAGTAGCCGTCACGCGCAATCGCGGCAGATCATCTTCTTGGCGTCGGCCAGCTGTGAGCGGTGGTGCACCAGGAAGCAGCTCATGCAGGTGAACTCGTCCTCCTGCTTGGGCTTCACCTCGACGGCCAGCTCCTCGTGGGAGAGGTCTGCCCCGGGCAGCTCGAACGACTCCGCGGCCTCGGCCTCGTCCTCGTCGACCTTGCCCGAGTTCTTGTCGTGGCGGCGCGCCTTGAGCTCTTCGATGCTCTCTTCGGACTGCTCGTCCTCGTTCTTGCGCGGTGCGTCGTAATCGGTCGCCATGACGCTGCCTCCTCCTCGGTCGCCGTCGATCGGTCCTCCCTGCCCCGGACCTGCAAAGTTCTGATCGGCGCGGCAGATTGTGCACTATCCCCGAGCCCAGCGATACCTCGGGTCCATCGGAGTCGTCGGAACAGCGCGGGAACGCAGGCTATTCCCTCGTGAAACCGGAGCTCCTGGCGAGGTCGACCAGCTCGTCGAAGCCGTGATCCGGACCACACACGACCAGGTCGGTGCCACCGGCTCCCGGGAGTACGACGAGCCGCGCGCCGGCCAGTCGCGCGATGAGTCCGCCGGCGGCGTAGTCCCAGAGGTTCACGCCCTCTTCGAGGTAGCCGTCGAGGGCGCCCTCGGCCACGTGCGACAGCTCCAGCGCGCACGACCCGTGCCGCCGGATGTCGCGCACGAGGGGCAGCAGCCGGGCCGTGGCAGCGGCCTGGACGGCGCGCTTCTCGGCGCTGTAGGAGAAGCCGGTCGCGATCAGCCGCTGTCCCATCGGCGCCGGCCCGCGGACGCTCAGCCGCCGGCCGTCCCGGGTCGCCGAGCCGCCGCCCGGCAGGGCGGGATCGACGTACCCGACGTAGGCCCGGTCCTTGGCCGCGTCCAGCACGACGCCGGCCACGACCTCGCCGTCGACCTCGGCGGCGATCGAGACCGAGAACTCCAGCAGCCCGTAGAGGAAGTTGACGGTGCCGTCGATCGGGTCGACGATCCAGCGCACGCCCGTCGAGCCGACCACGTCGTCGCCCTCCTCGCCGAGGACCGAGTCGTCGGGGCGGGCGGCGAGCAGCCGGGCCCGGATCAGCTCCTCGGCCGCCCGGTCCGCGAGGTGACGATGTCGACGTCGCTGGACTTGGTGTCGGCCACGTCCACCCCGCGGGCGCCGTACTCACCGATCAGCGCAGCGGCCTCCCGGGCGACCGGCAGCGCCAGCTCCGCCAGGTCCTGCGGCAGCACCCTCACGTTTTTCCGCGGGGTATTCATGCCGAGGTGCGCGGCAGGCAGCAGTGCGCGCGGGCAGGGTTCGATGGGCTGGTCCAGCGCGAGCTCACGCAGCGCGGCCACGAAGCGGGGGTCGACGCCGGCGGTCCCGGCACGGCGGGCCGCCATGCCCAGCCGCTCCGCGGTGGCCAGGGCCTCCGTGTCGAGGTCGTAGACCACCTCCATGTGGTCCGAGACGAACCCCACGGGGATCAGCACGACGGCGCGCACGCCGCCGGCCGCAAGCTCCTCGAGCCGGTCGTTGACGTCGGGCTCCAGCCACGGCGTGTGCGGTGACCCGCTGCGCGAGCAGAAGACGAGCTCGTGGTCACGGACGCGTTCGGTGATCGCGGTGACCCGCTCCGCGACGGCGGCCGCGACGTCGAGGTGCTGGGCCAGGTAGGCGCCACCGTCGGGCCCGCTCTCGTCGTTCATCTTCGTCGGGATCGAGTGGGTGACGAACACCAGGCGGGCCTCGTCCCGGAGCTCGGGTGGCAGCTCCTCGATCGCCTCGATCGTCCGGTCCACCACGGCAGCGACGAAGCCGGGGTGGAAGGCGAACCAGCGCACCTTGTCGATCTGTGGAGCGTCAGGGACGGCGGCGACGGCGTCCTCGATGTTGTCGCGGTACTGGCGGCAGCTCGACCACGACGAGTAGGCGCTGGTCGCGACGCAGGCGACCCGCCGACGGCCGTCGGCGGCCATCTGCCGGACCGTGTCGACCAGGTACGGCTCCCAGTTGCGGTTGCCCCAGTAGACCGGCAGGTCGACCCCGGTCGCCGCCAGGTCGGCCTCGAGGGCCGCGATCAGCGCCTTGTTCTGGTCGTTGATCGGCGACCTGCCGCCGAACATGAAGTAGTGCTGCCCGACCTCGGCGAGCCGCTCGCGTGGAATGCCGCGTCCGCGGGTGACGTTCTCGAGAAACGGTACGACGTCGTCGGGCCCCTCCGGCCCGCCGAAGCTCAGCACCAGCAGGGCGTCGTACGGAGAAGTCGCCGGCGTCCGGGGATTCGTCACCCGGCCATCGTAGGGAGGAGCATCGACACGTCATGTTCGCGTCTGCCCTAGCCCCCTACCGTCGGATCTTCACACCGGCGACTGCGATGTTCAGCCTGACCGGCCTGGTCGCTCGGCTGCCGATCTCGATGGAGGGCCTCGGCATCGTGCTGCTGGCCGAGCACGAGACCGGCTCCTACGCGTTCGCCGGCGCGGTCTCGGCAACAGCGCTGGTCGCGAGCGCGGTGTTCGCGGTGCCCCAGGGCCGACTGCTCGACCGGCACGGGCAGGCCCGGGTGCTGCCGCTGCTGATCACGCTCTGGGGCGTCGGCCTGGCCGCCACGATGCTGTCACTGACGGCGGAGTGGCCGGTCTGGACGACGTACGCCCTCGCCGTCGTCGCCGGTGGCGCACTGCCTTCGGTCGGCGCCTGCTCGCGTGCGCGCTGGGCGCACTGCCTCAAGGACGACCCGAGCCGCCTGCACACCGCCTTCTCCTTCGAGGCGGTCGCGGACGAGTCCGTCTTCCTGCTCGGGCCGATCATCGTCACGATGCTGGCCACGGCCGTGCACCCGGTCGCCGGCCTCAGCGCGGCGCTCACGTTCGGGCTCCTCGGCACCTACGTCTTCGCCGGCCTCCGCTCCACGGAGCCGCCGGTCCACCCCGCTCCCGCCGCCGGCACCCAACGACCGCGCATGCCGTGGCTCGCCATCGGTGCGCTCGCCGTGCTGACCTTCGCCCTCGGCGTCCTGTTCGGCGCCGCCGAGGTCAGCACCGTGGCGTTCTCCGAGGAGGAGGGCCAGCAGGGCGCTGCCGGCTTCCTGCTCGCGCTGTGGGCACTCGGCAGCCTGGTCGCCGGCCTGATCTCGGGCGCGATCTCGTGGCGCCAGGGGCCGCTGGTCCGGCTGCGCTGGGGTGCGCTCGGCATGGCGGCCGCGATGGCGCCGCTGGCTCTGGTGCCCTCGATCCCCCTCATGGGTCTGGTGCTGCTGATCGGCGGCTTCGCCATCTCGCCGACGCTCATCGCCGCCATGTCGCTCGCCGAGCAGGTGCTGCCACCGGCCCGTCTGACCGAGGGCATGATGCTCCTCCAGACCGGGATCGCCCTCGGGCTGGCGCCGGGCGCCGCCCTCGCCGGCGTCGTGATCGAGGCGTCCGGCGCGTCGGCGGCGTACCTGGTCTCGTTCGGTGGCGGCGTGCTCGCGCTCGCTGCCGCCCTCGCCACCCGGATGCCCGCCCCGTCGCCACAGAAAAGTCGACAGATCGCCACGCCGGAGACGGAACCGGATCCCGACCGTTCCCGGGCGTAGTCTCGGCGCGCACCGGAGTACATCCACCCAGGAGCATGGCGGGCCCGGCAACGGGTCCGGAAGGACGGAGCATGGCGCACCTCGATCTCGCAGGAGTCAGCGCCGACGGCCGGTGCCTCCTCCTGGTTGGTCGGCAGGGCGAGGAGTTCACCCTCGAGATCACCCCTGCTCTGCGTGCCGCGCTCCGCGGTGAGACCACCCGCATCGGCCAGTTGGAGATCAAGATGACGAGCACTCTGCGCCCCCGTGAGATCCAGACCCGGATCCGGGCCGGTGAGACGCCCGAGGCCGTGGCCACGTCTGCGCAGACCACCGTCGAGGCGATCATGCCGTTCGTGGGGCCGGTGCTGGGAGAGCGCGAGCACGTCGCGGCGCGTGCCCAGAAGTCGTCGCTCCGTCGACCCGCCGGCGATGCCGCCTCCGGCACCCGGGTGCTCCGCGACGCCGTCAGCTCCCACCTGTCGACCGTGCCGGCCAAGGCCGACGACATCTCCTGGGACGCGTTCCGTCGCGACGACGGCCGCTGGGAGGTCGCCGGCACGTTCGAGACGGCCCAGCGATCGGGTACGGCGCGGTTCACCTACGACGTGCCGGGCAACTACGTCACCACCGACAACGACGACGCCCGGTGGCTGGTCGGCGACCTCGTCGCTGACATGTCCGAGGCCGCCCAGCACCTCGACGACCTCCAGCAGGCCCGGCAGCGGCGCCTGGCGGCGGTCTCCTCCGACGAGCTGCCGCTCGGCGACGACGCGCTCGACCTGGTCGGCGAGGAGACCCCGACCCCGATCTACGACGACCCGCTGCGCGACACGTCGGCCGACGTCGAGCCCGAGCCGGCCGAGGCGACCGCCGAGGCCGCCGAGGTCGAAGCCCCGCACCACCGCCGTCCCGTCTCCAAGAAGCGCGGCCGGGCGTCGGTGCCGAGCTGGGACGAGATCATGTTCGGCGGTTCGAGCGAGTGACGCTGCGCGACAGCGCAGAGTCACTGCTGCGAGAAGGTCGAGTAGCGCCGCGCGACTGAGCTCGCGAAGTCGCGCGCAGCGCGTATCGAGACCCCGCGAGACGAAAGACGACCGCGACCCATCCGGCGTACTCTGCCCGCATGTCCTCCTTCGTGACCGGCGCCACCGGCTTCATCGGTCGTCACCTCGTCAGTGAACTCGTCGACCACCGCGAGGGCCCGATCTTCGTGCTCGTCCGGGCGTCGTCGCTCTCCCGCATGGAGACGATGATCCAGCAGTGGACGCGCGGATCAGGCTCCAACCGGGTCGTCCCCGTCATCGGCGACCTCGGCGAGCCCGGCCTCGGTGTGGATCCCGGGTGGATCGCCGAGCACGCCGGGAAGGTCGACCACTTCTTCCACCTCGCGGCGATCTACGACATGACCGCCGACGACGCCACCAACGACGCGATGAACGTCCAGGGCACCCGCTACGCGCTCGAGCTGGCGGCCGCGCTCCAGGTGGGCCGCTTCCACCAGGTCTCCTCGGTCGCGGCGGCAGGCGACTACCACGGCCGGTTCGACGAGACCATGTTCGACGAGGGCCAGCCGCTGCCGTCGGCGTACCACCGGACGAAGTACGAGTCGGAGAAGATCGTCCGCGAGGAGTCGACCGTCCCGTGGCGCGTCTACCGTCCCGCCATCGTCGTCGGCGACTCCGAGACGGGCGCGATGGACAAGATCGACGGCCCCTACTACTTCTTCCCGCTCATCAAGCGGCTGCGCGACAACCTGCCCTCGTGGCTGCCGCTCGTCGGCGCCGACCTGGGTGACACCAACCTGGTCCCGGTCGACTACGTCGCCAAGGCGATGGACCACATCGCCCACCTGCCCGACCGCGACGGCGAGGCCTTCCACCTGGTCAACCCCGAGCCGCAGTCCGTGGTCGAGATGATCAACGCCTTCTGCTCAGCCGCGGGTGCGCCGAAGTTCGCCACTCCGATCGACCGCAACCTCACCGGTGGCGCGACCCGGCTGCTCCCGCTGTCGCTGCGGCCCACCAGCCTGTTCAGCGCAGTGGTCCGTACGATGCCGGCGCAGGTCCTGCTCGACCAGACCCTCGGCCGGCTCGGCATCCCCGCCGAGGTCGTCGGGCACACGTCCTTCCCCTCCGTGTTCGACTCGAAGATCACGGAGAAGGCGCTGGCCGGCAGCGGGATCGCGGTCCCGGACCTCGAGTCCTACGCGCGCACGCTGTGGGGCTACTGGGAGGAGAACCTCGACGACAGCACCGGCCGGGACAAGCGGACCCGCAGTGCCCTCAAGGGCAAGCACGTCGTCATCACCGGCGCCTCCTCCGGCATCGGCAAGGTCACCGCGCTCAAGGTCGCCCAGGCCGGCGGCATCCCGGTGCTCGTCGCACGCGGCAAGGACAAGCTCGAGGAGACGAAGGCGACGATCGAGCTCCGCGGCGGCCAGGCCCACGTCTTCCCCTGCGACCTGTCGGACCTGAGGGCGATCGACGACCTCTGCGAGCGGCTGTCGACCGAGCTGCCGACGGTCGACTTCGTCGTCAACAACGCCGGCCGGTCGATCCGGCGCTCGCTCCGGCTGTCGCACGACCGGTTCCACGACTTCGAGCGCACCATGCAGCTCAACTACTTCGGCGCGATCCGGCTGCTCATCGGCCTGATGCCGAAGATGCACGACCAGAAGTCCGGCCACATCGTCAACATCTCGTCGATCGGGGTCCAGACCAACCCGCCGCGGTTCTCGGCGTACGTCGCCTCCAAGGCCGCGCTCGACGCCTGGAGCAACGTGGTCGCCTCCGAGGTCGTCGGGCACGGCATCACGTTCACCAACATCCACATGCCGCTGGTGCGGACGCCGATGATCGCGCCGACCAAGATGTACGACAAGTTCCCGACCCTCTCCCCCGCCCAGGCCGCGGACCTCGTGGTCAAGGCGATGGTGGAGAAGCCCCACGAGATCAACACCCTCGCCGGCAACGCCGGGGCGGTCGCGCACACGTTCGCCCCGAAGGCGGCGTTCCGGATCCTCAACGTCGCCTACAAGGTGTTCCCCGACAGCGCTGCCGCCAAGGCGAAGGCCGGACCCTCCGACGCCGCTCCCGATGCCGCACCGGCCGCAGCCGCGGTCGCGGACGCCGGCCCCATCGAGCCGGGTGGCCGGGAGTCCGAGCAGATGCTGATGGCCCGGCTGTTCCCGGGCGTGCACTGGTAGGTCGCGACGGTCGCCAGCGCGACCTCCGCGGCCACCGTCGCTTCGCTCAGCCGGTAGCGACCGGCCGGGTCGGGTCGACGATCCACTCGCTCCAGCTGCCCGGGTAGAGCGCCGCCCTGACGCCGGCGATCTCGAGCGCCAGCACGTCGTGCGCCGCGGTCACGCCCGAGCCGCAGTACGCCGCCACCGAGGCGCCGGCCGTCGCGCCGACCGCTGCGTAGAGGTCACGGAGCTCTCCGGCGGGCCGGAACCGGTCGTCGTCGGTGAGGTTCAGCGCCGTCGGCACGTTGACCGCGCCGGGGATCCGGCCGGCCACCGGGTCGATCGGCTCGGTCTCGCCGCGGTAGCGCACGGCCGCGCGGGCGTCGACGACGACGTCGACCGAGCGCACGTCGGCCGCCGTCACGACCGGCAGGGCACCGGGCGCCGCGGAGAAGGTGCCCGGGGCCACCGGAGCGCCGGAACCGGTCTCGACGGGCAGCCCGGCCGCCGTCCAGGCCGACCAGCCGCCGTCGAGCACCCGCACGTCCTGGTGGCCGTGGTAGCGCAGCAGCCACCAGCAACGCGCGGCGGCTTGGCCGGCCCAGTCGTCGTAGACGACCACCGGCCGGTCGTCGGAGACGCCGGCGTTGCGCATGGCCGCCTCGAAGACCGCGGTCTCCGGCAACGGGTGCCGTCCACCGGCACCCGGCGGCGCGGCCAGAGCGGTGTCCAGGTCGACGTACGACGCACCCGGCAGGTGCCCGGCGGCGTACTCCTCGGGTCCCCATGGCCCGCCGGCCATCCGGTAGCGGACGTCGAGCAGGGTCACCGTGCCCAGCAGCCCGGCCAGCTCGTCGGCGTCGACCAGCGGGCCAGGGTCTGTCGCGCTCAATGCCGCTCCGTGCTCCGGCTTGACGGTGAGCACCGGGCACGGCGCGTCGAGCAGGACCCGCTGCGCGTTGGAGCCGAGGATCAGCTTGCCGACCGGCGACCGGCGCCGCAGCCCGATCACGATCAGGTCGGCGGCGACCTCCTCGGCCAGGTCGACCAGCTGGTCCGACGCGTCGTGGCCGCTCTCGAGCACCCGGAGCTCGTGGTCCACGCCAGAATCCGCGAGCAGGCCGCGCACCTCGGTGAGGTAGGCCGGCTCCGCGCCCTGGTCGGTCTTCGCGTGGACGACGACAAGTCGCGCATCACGGCGCCGCGCCTCCTCGATCCCGGCCAGCAGGGCCGCGTCGCCTTCCGGCTTCGGGACGTACCCGGTCACGACGGTCGCCATGCGCGCCACCCTAGGGCGTGTCTCCCTATCTCGCGCCTGCTGCGCGTCGTTTTCGACTCGATCTGGCTGCGTTTGGCGTCGCTCGTTGGGCGGACGAGCACGACTTCGCTCCGCCGCCTTGCCAGATCGGCCGGAAACACCGCTCGCGACGCCGCGGGATAAGGAGCCACGCCCTAGACGAGCGCTTGAACCCGGCCGGACCGCTTGCCAGACTGCCGCAGGTGACGTTCCACCTGGCGCAGGTCAACATTGCCCGGCTGGTCGCGCCCATGGAGTCGCCCGAGCTGGCGGACTTCATGGCCGCGCTGGACCCGGTCAACGCCGTCGCCGACGCCGCACCGGGATTCGTCTGGCGGCTCCAGGACGAGGACGGGAACGCCACGTCGATCGAGGCGTTCGAGTGGGACGCGGGCACCAGCGCGGGCGTGATCGTGAACATGTCCGTGTGGCAGAGCCTCGACCACCTCTCGGCTTTCGTGTACGGCGACGAGCACCGCGCCGTGCTCCGCCAGCGACGCCGCTGGTTCGAGCAGATGGACGAGGCCTACACCGCCTGCTGGTGGCTGCCGACCGGCCACGAGCCGACGACGGACGAGGCCGAGGACCGGGTCCGTCACCTGCGACGTCGGGGTCCGTCGCCGTACGCCTTCACCCTGCGCGACCACTTCCCGGCGCCGACCGACAACTGACCGAGGAAATCGATCCGAGGAAATTGCCGAGGGAAACTGTCGCTGCGATGTCGAGAACAGCGACGCGGCTCCGTCTCCTCCTCGACCGCGGCACGCACAGCCGCACCTCACCAAGGAGAAACCACATGGCCAAGTACCTGCTGCTGAAGCACTACCGAGGCGCACCGGAGCCGGTGAACGGCGTGCCCATGGACCAGTGGACCCCCGAGGAGATCTCGGACCACATCCAGTTCATGCGCGACTTCGCCGCCCGGCTCGAGACGACGGGTGAGTTCGTCGACGGGCAGGCGCTCTCCCCGGAGGGCACCTTCGTTCAGTACGGCGGCGAGGGCCGTCCGCCCGTCACCGACGGCCCGTTCGCCGAGACCAAGGACCTGATCGCCGGCTGGTACGTGATCGACGTCGACAGCTACGACCGGGCTGTCGAGCTCGCTGGCGAGCTGTCCGCCGCGCCCGGCGCCGGCGGGAAGCCGATCCACGAGTGGCTGGAGGTCCGGCCGTTCCTGGCCGACCCTCCCACCGTCACGGAGTGACGCTCGGTGGATCCCTCGGATGACTGGGCGCTGCTGCGTTCCCTCACCCCGAGCGTCATCGGCATCCTGGTCCGCCGCGGAGCCGACTTCGCGGCGGCCGAGGATGCCGTGCAGGAGGGCCTCCTCGAGGCGATGCGGGTGTGGCCGGACGACCCGCCACGCGATCCGAAGCCCTGGTTGGTCAAGGTCGCCTGGCGCAAGTTCATCGACGCCACCCGGGCGGAGGCGTCCCGGCGCCGGCGCGAGGAGCGGGTCGAGTCCGAGCCACTGCCAGACGCGGGCTCGGCAGTGGACGACACGCTCCAGCTCTACTTCCTCTGCGCGCACCCCTCGCTGACGCCTGCCTCAGCCGTGGCCCTGACCCTCCGTGCGGTGGGCGGCCTCACGACCCGGCAGATCGCTGCGGCCTACCTGGTGCCGGAGGCGACGATGGGTCAGCGGATCAGCCGCGCCAAGCGGACGGTCGCGGACGTCCGGTTCGACCAGACCGGTGACGTCGCCACCGTCGTCCGGGTGCTCTACCTGGTCTTCAACGAGGGGTACTCGGGCGACATCGACCTGGCGGCCGAGGCGATCCGGCTGACGCGTGAGCTCGCGGACCGGATCGACCACCCGGAGGTGTCCGGCCTGCTCGCCCTCATGCTGCTGCACCACGCCCGCCGACCCGCGCGGACCCGGGCCGACGGCAGTCTGGTGCCGCTCGCCGAGCAGGACCGGAGCCGGTGGGACACCACGCTCATCGCCGAAGGCGTCGAGATCCTGCAGCGGGCCCTCGCCCGCGACTCTCTCGGCGAGTTCCAGGCACAGGCCGCGATCGCAGCCCTCCACGCCGACGCCCAGCGCGCCGACGAGACCGACTGGGTCCAGATCGTCGAGTGGTACGACGAGCTGGTGCGGATCACGGACAGCCCGATCGCGCGCCTCAACCGGGCGGTCGCGGTCGGAGAGGCCGACGGTGCGCGCGCGGGTCTGGCGGCACTGGCCGAGCTCGACGCGTCCCTCCCCCGCTACACCGCCGTCTCGGCGTACCTCCACGAACGCGACGGCGACCCGGTGACCGCCGCCCGCCTCTACGCAGACGCCGCCCGGGCGGCGCCGAACCTCGCCGAGCGCGACCACCTCAACCGGCAGGCAGCGCGGATCAACGCGAGCATCCGCGCCTGAGCGGGCTTGCCGGCAGCGCGGCGGGAGGCGGCGCCGCCGGTCGCCTGCCGCAAGCCGACGACGGCTGGTCAAGTATCGGCGGCGTCGCCGGAGACGCGCTCGGCCCATCCAATGCTGTGGAGGAGGGACCCGGAGCGCTGCTCGATCGGGCAGGCTGCCGCGCATGGGGTACGACGGCGCGGGCGGGCTCCGGGAGCCCGTGGACCGGACGGTGCAGCAGCTGCTGCGCCGAGCCGTCGTCGACCACGCGCTGGCCGAGCGCCGCAAGGTCTTCCCGCCGGCTCTCCACGTCGGCGTACCGGGCGTCCGCTCCCGGCGGTTCGAGATCCCGTCGCCGCTCGACCACGCCGTGCGCACCGACATCATCGAGGCCATGCTCCGGCCGGCCGTCGAGAAGGGCGTGGTCCCGCTGCTGTGGCTCACCCGGCGCGGCGACACCGCTCCCCACGACGTCGACGGCGCCTGGTCCGCCGCGGTGCACGCCGCCGGCGCCGAGCTCGGGCTCGCCGTCGGGCTGGTGATCGTCACCCGGCGCAGCTGGCACGATCCGCGCACCGGGGTGTGCCGCACCTGGAAGCGGATCCGACAGCGTTGAATTGGCCGAGCGTGTCTCCGACACGCTGCCGGCCGGGCCGCAGGCTGACCGTGCTCCCCGGCTGGCTGCTGCGCTACCAGGTGTGCACGGGAGCGTTGGCGTGCATGCCCTCGCGGTAGACGGCGAGCACCTCCCGGATCGCGTCGTACCGGTCCATGTCGTCGCGCACGGCCATCTGCCGGACGAACCACTCCGCGCCGTTGGTGCCGCCCAGGCAGCGGCTCTCGATGATCCCGAGGTAGTGCTCCGCAACCGAGCGTTCGACCCCCCAGGCCGCCAGCCCGTCGTAGGCCAGCGGAGAGCAGCCGGCGCAGCACCAGCTCGGTGGCGCGCACCCGTCCGACGCCGGGCCAGTAGACCTCCGCGTCGATGCCGTCGCGCGCCGCCACGTGGAAGTTCTCCTCGGCCGCGCTGAACGACATCTGCGACCACAGCGGCCGATCGCTCTCGGCGAGCGACCGCACCAGCCCGAAGTAGAACGCCGCGTTGGCGACGATGTCGACGACCGTCGGACCGGCGGCGAGCATGCGGTTCTCGACGCGGAGGTGGGGCCGCCCACCTGCGATGTCGTAGACCGGGCGGTTCCAGCGGTAGATGGTGCCGTTGTGGAGCCGCAGCTCGGACAGGTTCGGCGTCCCTCCGGCTTCGAGGACGGTCAGCGGGTCCTCGTCGGCGGTGACCGGCAGCAGCGCCGGGAAGTAGCGGACGTTCTCCTCGAACAGGTCGAAGACCGACGTGATCCAACGCTCCCCGAACCACACCCGGGGCCGCACTCCTTGCGCCTTCAGCTCCTCGCTGCGGGTGTCGGTCGCCTGCTCGAACAGCGGGACCCGGGTCTCGCGCCAGAGCTCCTTGCCGAGGAGGTACGGCGAGTTCGCGCCGAGCGCGAGCTGCACACCGGCGATGGCTTGCGATGCGTTCCAGTACGCCGCGAACCGCTCGGGCGGCGTCTGCACGTGGAACTGCGTGCTCGTGCACGCCGCCTCGGGAAGGATCGAGTCCGCGGTCGTGCGCAGCAGGTCGGTGCCGCCGCGGATGTCGATGCTGATGTCCTCGCCACGCGCGTTCAGCACCTGGTCGCTCAGCAGCCGGTAGCGCGGGTTGCTGCTGATCGCGTCGATCGACAGGTGGGCGTCGGTCAGGGTCGGCAGGATGCCGATCATCACCAGGTGCGCGCCGACGGCCGACGAGCGGCGCTCGGCCTCGTTGAGGCTCCGCCGGAGCCCCTGCTCGAACCCGGTCAGCCCGCCGTCGTGCAGCGTCGCGGGCGGCGAGTTCATCTCGATGTTGAACTGCCCGAGCTCGGTCTGGAACTCCGGGTTGGCGATCGCCTCGAGCGCCTCGGCGTTGCGGAGGGCCGGGTCGCCCGCGTCGTCGACCAGGTTGAGCTCGACCTCGAGCCCGGTCATCGGGTCGTCGGTGTCGAACGCCGCCTCACTGAGCATCCGGGCGAACACGTCGAGGCAGCGCCGCACCTTCTCGCGGTGCCGTGTCCGATCAGCGCCGGTGAACTCTTGTGCGTCGACCTCCTCGCCCATGGACCGACAGTAGCCATGTTTCAGGCCGGCAGCCCCTCATCCCACGCGAAGTCGCAGGCAACGGAGTCGGGCGGAACGGCCTGATCGAGGCAGCCGGCGAGGATCGTGGCCATGCCGTAGTCCGGGTCGACCGCACGACAACGGTCGATCGCGATCCAGGCCAGCGCCCCGTGCCCTGCCTGCCACGCGGCCCACCCGAGCAGTGCCGCCGGCGGCGGCACCAGGGCCTCGGGCATCCGCCGCACCGCATCGGCCCAGAACACCTGGTGGCGCTCGGCATCCGGTCGTCGGATCAGCGCCCAGGCCGCGTCGCGGACGCGGACGTCCTGCAGGCACCAACCCATCCGGGCGAGCTCGTCGTCGGTCGCGAACGTCTCGTGCGCGGTGTGCCGCCCGACGATCCGCTGGAGCCACTCGCCCCAGCTGCGCCGGTCGGCACCGGTGCGCGGCGGCGCGACCGACGTCAGACCGCGGTGTGCGAGCGCCGCCTCGACCGACTCCTGCGCGCCGCGATCGGGCGCGACGCTCGCGACCACAGCCTCCCTGTCCTTCTCGACGACGATCCCCTGCAGCACGGCCTGGGCGGCGAACGGATGCCCGGCGACGTCGTAGTCGATCCCCACCTCGCGCAGGACCTTGTCGCCGAACAAGGGGTAGTAGCGCCGGTCGTCGACGCGGACCGCGTCGACGATCCGCAGCCGCGACCGCTCGCAGCCGCGCCGCAGTGCGGCCCAGACGCGACGCACCACGCGCTCGTCGGCGCTGAAGAACAGGAACACGACGCGCCGGATGCCGTTGCGAACGGCCGGACCGAGCAGCTTCGCGGCGACGTCGGTCGCGGCCGCGGCCGGATCGGCCCGGGTCGGCAGGCTGGTGCGAGCGTGGAAGACGTGGTCGCCCTCGGCGGTCAGCATGACGACGGAGTCGGCGGGCTGGAACCCGAGGACGAGGGGCGCCGCGGCGATCAGGTCTTCGGTGCATCGGACGTGAAGGGTCATCGGAGACGAGGTCATGGCTCCACCGTCGGCCGCCGCTCCGACGAACGGTCGTCCTGCCGCCGGCCGCTGTGGACGGGGCGTGTCGCACGCACGTGCGGGGACGGTAGGCGGCGCGTCGTACGGTTCACGCGTGCGCGCGCAGGCCTCGGTCCTCCACCTGGACCTCGACGCGTTCTTCGCGGCGGTCGAGCAGCGCGACAAGCCGTCGCTGCGGGGCAAGCCGGTCGTCGTGGGCGGGGTCGGCAACCGCGGCGTGGTGTCCACGGCGTCCTACGAGGCGAGGGCGTACGGCGTCCGCTCCGCGATGTCGACCCGGGAGGCCCGCGCCCGCTGCCCTCATGCCGCCTACCTGTCGGGACGGTTCGAGGCGTACCGCTCGACCAGTGCGGCGGTGATGGGGCTGCTGCGCTCCTGCTCGCCGCTCGTCGAGCCGCTCTCGCTCGACGAGGCCTTCGTCGACCTTGCCCGGGCCGACCTTCCCGACCTCGAGGTGGCGACGGTGACCGCGTTCGCCGAGGACCTCCGTGACCGCGTGCACGAGGTCACCGGCGGACTGACCGCGTCGGTGGGCGTGGCCAGCTCGAAGTTCGTCGCCAAGGTGGCGAGCGACCTCGACAAGCCGGACGGGCTCGTGGTGGTCGCGCCCGGCACCGAGCTCGACCTGCTCCGGCCGATGCACGTGTCGGTCATCCCCGGCGTCGGTCCGGCCACGGTCGAGCGCCTGCGCCGGGTCGGAGCGCACACGATCGCCGACCTCCAGCAGCTCAGCGAGGACGAGCTGGTGCGGATCCTCGGGAAGGCGCACGGGCACGTGCTCCACGACCTCGCGTTCGCCCGCGACGACCGCCAGGTCGAGGCGGAGCGCGAGACGAAGTCGGTCAGCGTCGAGGGCACCTACGAGCAGGACCTCACCGACCGCAAGCTGATGGAGAGCCTGCTGACCCGACAGGCCGCCGACGTGGCCCGGCGGCTGCGCAAGAACGCGATGTCCGGTCGCACCGTCACGATCAAGGTCCGCCTCTACGACTTCACGACCCTCAACCGCTCGACGACCCTCCCGTCGCCGACCGACGACGAGGCCGTGATCGGACGGCAGGCCCGTCGGCTGCTCGAGGACCTCGACACCTCCGGAGGCGTCCGTCTCCTCGGCGTCGGCGTCTCCGGCCTCGCCGACTGGGTGCAGGAGGAGCTCTTCGGACCCGAGGACGAGGACGACCCAGGCGCAGACACAGCAGCCGGGGCCGACGCCGGCCCCGGAGCCCGACCGGGCCGGGGCCGCCGTACCACCGCCTGCTGACCCGACCGGAGGGTTCCGGCCCGGCATGGACGTCGTCCACGACGAGCACGGCCGGGGCTGGGTGTGGGGCGCCGGCAAGGGCGTGGTGACGGTCCGCTTCGAGACCGCCGAGACACCACCCGGCCCGGTTCGCTCGTTCGCGGTCGACGACAGCGCACTGAACCGCTGGCGGCCGGCGACCGCCGACCCAGAGACAGATCCGTAACCCGCACGCAATGCGGCGGACGCGCTCACGTCATCGCGATGCGGCACCATGAGGCACGGCGACACGCTCGCCCGAGCAAAAATAGGACGCGGGCCTCTTGATGGTATGAGCATCAGGAGGCCCGCGGTTTGACCGGCTGCGGTGGCTCCCGCATCGACCCGAACTTCCGACCTCTCCGCCAGACCCACCACCGGGGTCGACGCCCGCAGGTTGCCCCGCGGGTAAGAGAGGACTTCCGTCCGACTCCCCGATCCTTCTCGCCTGGCCCGGAGGCCTTGCGATCCGTTTCGGTAGGGAGAGTTCTACGCTGCGGCGGAGCACCCGCACAAGGCTTTTTCGCGAAGTATTTCGACATTCTTCGAGTCCCACAGGCTCCTCCACAAGCTGGCCGTAGTTCCTCCACAGGAAACGGCCGAACTCCACAGGAAATCCACCGGTGCCTGTGGATCGCGAACCGCCGGATACGGTGACCGACGTGTCCGCACACCACACTGATTTGTCGGCCCCGATCGCCGCTCGCCGGCCCGCGACCTCCACCCACCACGGCAGGTCCCGCACCGACGACTACGAATGGCTCCGGGCCAAGGACGACCCCGAGGTGATCGCCTACCTGGAGGCCGAGAACGACCACACCCAGGCCCGCACCGCGCACCTGGCCGACCTGCGGCAGCAGATCTTCGACGAGATCAAGTCGCGCACCCTCGAGACCGATCTGTCGGTGCCGACCCGGGTCCGCGGCTACTGGTACTACGGGCGCTCCTTCGAGGGCCGCCAGTACGGCGCCAGCTGCCGCGTGCCTGTCGTCGATCCCGCCAGCTGGGCTCCCCCGCGCCCGGCCGAGGCCGCGCGACCCGACGAGCCGGCGCTGCCGGGCGAGGAGGTGCTGCTCGACCTCGACGCCCTCGCGGACGGCCACGAGTTCTTCTCCCTCGGCGGCTCCTCGATCAGCCCCGACGACCGGCTCCTCGCCTATGCGACCGACGTGGTCGGCGACGAGCGCTACACCGTGCGGGTGAAGGACCTGGCCACCGGCGACCTGCTCGACGACGAGCTGACCGGCGTCCTCGGCGGGGTCACGTGGGGTGCGACGCCCGACCACTTCTACTACTCGACCGTCGACGAGACGTGGCGCGCCGACAAGGTGTGGCGCCACCGCCTGGGCACCGAGCAGGCCGACGACGAGCTGGTCTTCCACGAGCCGGACGGTCGGTTCTACGTCGGTGTCGGTCGCACCCGCAGCCGCCGCTACGTCGTCGTCGCGGCGGCGTCCAAGAACACGTCCGAGTACCACGTCCTCGATGCGGCCGACCCGACCTCGGAGCCGTGGTGCTTCGCCGAGCGCGAGGAGGGGGTCGAGTACTCCCTCGAGCACGCCGTGATCGCCGGCGAGGACACGTTCCTCGTGCTCCACAACGCGGCCGGCCCCGAGTTCGAGCTCGCCACCGCTCCCCCGCGGCCCACCGGCCGGGCGGACTGGGTCCCGCTGCTGGCGCACGACCTCGCCGTACGGCTCGAGGACGTCGACGCGTACGCGACCCACCTCGTCGTGCAACAGCGCAGCGGCGGCCTGCCGCGGGTCCGGATCCTCGACCTCGGTCCGGACGGTGTGGCCGACGACTGGTTGGTGGAGTTCCCCGGGGAGCTCGCGACCTCCGGTGCGGGCGGCAACCCGACGTTCGAGCAGCCGACGGTCCGGGTCGGCATGACCAGCATGATCGAGCCGGCCTCGGTCTACGACCTCGACGTGCGCACCCGCGAGCGCACCCTGCTCAAGCAGGCACCGGTCCTCGGCGGCTACGAGCCGGGCGACTACGAGGAGCACCGGCTGTGGGCGGCCGCTCCGGACGGCGCCCAGGTCCCGATCTCGCTCGTGGTGCGCAAGGACGCCAGGGGCAGCTCGGACGGCGCTGGACCGGTGCCGCTGCTGCTCTACGGCTACGGCGCCTACGAGGTGTCGATCGACCCCTACTTCTCCGTCGCGCGGCTGTCCCTGCTCGACCGCGGCGCGGCGTTCGCGATCGCGCACGTCCGCGGCGGCGGCGAGCTCGGCCGGCACTGGTACGACGACGGGAAGCTCGCGCGCAAGCAGCACTCCTTCGACGACTTCATCGCGTGCGCCCGCCACCTGGTCGCGACCGGTTGGACCACGCCCGACCGGATCATCGCCGAGGGCGCGAGCGCGGGCGGACTGCTGATGGGCGCGGTCGCCAACCAGGCGCCCGAGGCGTTCGGCGGGATCCTCGCGGGGGTCCCGTTCGTCGACACGCTCAGCACGATGCTCGACGCGAGCCTCCCGCTGACGGTCACCGAGTACGACGAGTGGGGCAACCCCGAGGGGGATCCGGCCGCCTACGACCTGATCGCGTCGTACGCGCCGTACGACAACGTCGTCGACCAGCCCTACCCGCCGATCCTTGCCGAGACCTCCCTCAACGACACCCGCGTGCTCTACGTCGAGCCCGCGAAGTGGGTCGCCCGGCTGCGGGCGACCGCACCGGCCACCGACGTACTGCTCCGCACCGAGATGGCTGCCGGCCACGGAGGCGTCTCCGGGCGCTACCGCGCCTGGCACGATCGGGCCTTCTCGCTGGCCTGGATCCTCGACCGGATGGGCCTCGCGGACGTGGGTACCCCTCCGTCTCCTCAGGGTTGATCACTGAGAAGTCCCTGAGAGTTCCGAATCGCGGCAACTCTCCGGCCCGCTGGGACGTCTGACTGATCGAGAGCACTCTTCGGGTGCCCCCAGGGAACACCGCAATCCGAAGATGCGTTGGAGACGAAGTACAGGTGTCGGGACGACACCCGTACGCGAAGGAGGGTCGCGATGACAGCTTCAGTGGTGGCCAAGCAGGCTGGGACCGCGAGAAGGCCAGCGCGCCCGAAGCCGTCGACCGGCCGTGAGATCGAGGGCCGCGACAGCGTCGGCCTCTACCTCGACGAGATCGCTCGTACCCCCCTGCTCGACGCAGCCCGTGAGGTCGAGCTCGCCAAGACCATCGAGGCCGGGCTCTTCGCCCAGAACCTCCTCGACCAGGGCCGCATCGCCCGGGCCAAGGGCGGGGCACCCAAGCGCGCCAGCCAGGAAGAGCTCGAGTGGCTGGCCGAGGAGGGGCAGAAGGCCACCCAGGAGTTCATCAACGCCAACCTGCGGCTGGTCGTCTCGATCGCCCGCAAGTACGGCCGCGCCCAGATGCCGATGCTCGACCTGATCCAGGAGGGCAACACCGGCCTGATCCGCGCCGTCGAGAAGTTCGACTACGCGAAGGGCTACAAGTTCTCCACCTACGCGACCTGGTGGGTCCGGCAGGCGATCACCCGCGGCATCGCGCAGCAGGCGCGCGTCGTACGACTGCCCGTGCACGTGGTCGAGGAGCTCAACCAGGTCGGCGGCGCCCGCCGTACCCTGGAGCGCCAGCTGGGCCGCGACCCGGAGCCCAAGGAGATCGCCGTCGAGCTCGGCATGGACCTCGACCGGGTGCTCGACCTGATGTCGTGGGGTCGCGAGCACGTCAGCCTCGACACCCCCGTCGACGAGGACGGCGACACCTCGCTGGGTGACCTGATGGCGCAGGAGACCTCTCCGGGGCCCGACCTGACGGTCCTCGACACCGAGGCCCGCGACCGGCTCAACAGCCTGGTCGGCCAGCTCGACGAGCGGGCCGCCGACATCATCCGGTCGCGCTACGGCCTGGTGGACGGACGCCAGCACAAGCTCGCCGACATCGGCGCGAAGCACGGCATCTCGGCCGAGCGGGTGCGCCAGCTCGAGCGCGAGGCACTGCAGAAGCTCCGCCGGCTGGGCGACCCCGACCTAGCTGCCTGAGCCGCGCATACGTCCTCCGACGACCTCCGTCACCCGTTGACGGAGGTCGTCGAGCGTCCCGGTGTTGTCGATGACGTACGTCGCGATGGCCCGCCGGTCCTCCCGGCTCGGCCTGAGCGGCGATCCGGGCCTCGGCGTCCTCACGGGTCCATCCCCGGTCGCGCACCATCCGCTCGATCTGGACCTCGGCGGGGGCGTCGACGACGATCACCGCGTCGAACGTGTCCGCTCGTCCGGACTCGGCGAGGAGCGGGATGTCGTGCACGACGACGTCGGCCTCACTCGCCGCCTCCTCGAGGGCGACGATCCGCTCGAACACCAGCGGGTGGACGATCGACTCGAGCACCCGCCGCTGGTCCTCGTCGGCGAACACGATCGACCCGACCTTGGGCCGGTCCAGCTCGCCGTCCGCGGTGAGCACCTCCGGACCGAAAGCCTCGACCACACGCTCCAGGCCGGGCGTTCCCTTCGCGACCACCTCGCGTGCCAGCTGGTCGGCGTCGATCACCACCGCACCGAGCTCTCGCAGGATGCTCGACACCGAGCTCTTGCCTGAGGCGACTCCCCCGGTCAGTCCGACGCGCACAAGCGGACCCTACTGTGGCCCTGTGGCGATGCGTGTTCCGGCCGGCAGCCGGGTGGCCCTGCTGGTCCCCGGGTCGCACGCGTACCTCGACGTCGTACTCCGGCTGTTGACGGCGGGCGTCTTCCCCATCCCGCTCGATCCGCGGCTCACCCCGGCCGAACGGGCACGGATCCTGTCCGGCCTCGACGCGACGCTGGTCGTCGAGGACGAGCAGGCGCTGGCCGACCTCGCCGCGACCCTCCCGCCGCGTGGGCTCCCGCAGGGCCGGCCGATGCACTGCACCAGCGGGACCACCGGCACGCCCAAGGGAGTGTGGTCGGGCCTCCTCGACGAGGACGCGGCCGCGGCTCTCGTCGCGGAGGAGCGCGAGCTGTGGGGATTCCGGTCCGACGACGTCAACCTGGTGCTGAGCCCGCTCTACCACTCGGCCCCGCTCCGGTTCGCGATGGGGACCGTGCTCGCCGGCGGCCGTGTCGTGATCCCGGGACCCTTCGACCCCGCTGCCGTGACCGCAGCGATCGAGCAGGAACGGCCGACCACGATGTTCTGCGTCCCGACCCACCTCCAGCGGCTCTTCGCGCACTGGGACGCGCGCCTCGACGCCGGGGCGGGGGTGCCCGACCTGTCGTCGTTCCGGCTGGTCGCCCACGCGGGCGCGCCCTGCCCGACCGATGTGAAGCGACGGCTGATCGAGCTGTTCCCGAGCGGGTCGACGTGGGAGTTCTACGGCTCGACCGAGGGCCAGTTCACCGCCTGCCGGAGCGAGGAGTGGCTCGAGCGCCCCGGCACCGTCGGGCGTGCCCGGCCCGGCCGGCTGCTGACCGCGGACCCGGACGGGACCCTGTGGTGCGTCGTCCCCGAGCACGCCCGGTTCAGCTACTACGGCGACCCGGACAAGACCGCCGCTGCGTGGCGGGAGACCGAGCAGGGGCCGGCGTTCACCGTCGGCGACCACGGACGGATCGACCCCGACGGCTACGTCTACCTCGACGGGCGGCGCGAGGACCTCATCATCAGCGGCGGCGTCAACGTCTACCCGGCCGAGGTGGAGCAGGTCCTCGGCGAGTGCCCGGGCGTCGCCGACATCGCCGTGTACGGCGTCCCCGACCCCGCCTGGGGCGAGCGGGTCTGCGCGGCGGTCGTGGGCGAGGCGGACGAGGCCGCGCTGGCGTCGTACGCCCGCAGCCACCTGGCGCCGCCGAAACGGCCGAAGACCTACGTCTTCCGCGACGACCTCCCGCGCACGCTGACCGGCAAGGTCCGCCGCACCGAGCTGGGATGACCTCTCAGGCGGTCGCCTCGGCGGGCGCCGGGCAGAACGTGCGCCGGTACTGCAGCGGGCTCACCCCACGCACCCGCTGGAAGTGGTGCCGGAGCGCGGCCGCGTTGCCGAAGCCGACCTCGGTCGCGATCCACTCGACCGGCTGCTCGGTCGTCTCGAGCAGCTCCTCGGCAGCCGCGACCCGTTGTGTCGTCAGCCAGCTGTGCGGGGTGGTGCCGGTCTCGTCGCGGAACCGCCGGGCGAACGTGCGGGGGGACATCAGCGCCCGCCGCGCGAGCGAGTCGACGCTGTGGTCCTCGGCGAGGTTCTCGAGGATCCAGGTGAGCAGCGGTCCCAGGGTGTCGGCGTCGCAGGCGGGCACCGCGCGGGCGATGAACTGCGCCTGGCCCCCGTCGCGGTGCGGGGGTACGACGGCGCGGCGGGCGACCATGCTCGCGACGGCTGCGCCGTACTCCTGCCGCCAGATGTGCAGGCAGGCGTCGAGCCCGGCCGCCGTACCGGCGCTGGTCACGACCTGGCCGGTGTCGACGTACAACACCTCGGGCACGACCTTGGCGAGGGGGAAGAGGCGCTGCAGCTCCTCGGTGTACATCCAGTGCGTCGTGCACTCCCTGCCGTCGAGCAGGCCGGCGGCGCCGAGGGCGAAGGCGCCGCTGCAGACCGACAGGATCCGCGCACCCCGGTCGTAGGCCTCCCGGATCGCGTCGAGCACCGGCTCGGGCGGCGTCTTGCCCCGCGGCAGTGCAGGCACCGCCACCAGGTCGGCGTCCCGCACCCGTTCCAGGCCTTCGTCGACCATCAGGGAGAAGCCCATCGAGGTCGGGATCGGCTCCCGGGTGTTGGCGCAGACGGCGAACTCGAGCCTCGGGACGCCGTGCGCGGTGCGGTCGAGACCGAACGCCTCACACAGCACGCCGAGCTCGAAGGGAGCCACGCCCTCATAGGCGAGAACCGCCACATTGGTCAGCATGCGGCCACTCTGACATCTCGATGGCAGAAAATCAACGGACTACGGCATTTCTGCCACTGGTGGCAGGATATCCTCCGAGGCAGACTTACTGCCATGACCTACTTCATCCTCCTCCTGATCGTGGCCGGCGTCGCCGCCACGGTGCACACGATCCGACACGACGACCGCGGTCCGCTGCCGCCCCCGAGTTCCCGCCGTGGACCCGACCTTCCTTCCTCCCGCCGCCTAGCAGCACACAACGCAAACGGCCCCCACGTCATCGACGTGGGGGCCGTTGCTGCGTTGCAGGATGCGCTGCGCGATCAGGCGCAGCCGCCGGTCAGCTTCTCGCGAAGCGCCTGGAGCGCCTCGTCCGAGGCGAGCGAGCCGCCCGCGTCCTCGTCCTCGGCCACGTCCTCGGCGCCGGAGGAGTACGTCGTCGCCTCGCCGGCCTCGATCTCGGCCTGCTTGGCCTCGGCCTGCTGCTTGACGTGCGCCTCCCAGCGGGCGTGCGCCTTGGCGTACTGGTCCTCCCAGACCGCGCGCTGGTCCTCGAAGCCCTCGAGCCACTCGCCGGTCTCCGGGTCGAAGCCGTCGGGGTAGACGTAGTTGCCTGCGTCGTCGTAGGTCGCCGGCATGCCGTAGAGGGTCGGGTCGAACTCCTCGACGTCGGACGCGGCGGGGTTCTCGTTGGCCTGCTTCAGCGACAGCGAGATCCGGCGACGCTCGAGGTCGATGTCGATGATCTTGACCATGACGTCGTCGTTGACCTGGACGACCTGCTCCGGGATCTCCACGTGGCGCTCGGCCAGCTCGGAGATGTGGACCAGGCCCTCGATGCCCTCCTCGACCCGGACGAACGAGCCGAACGGCACCAGCTTGGTGACCTTGCCGGGCACGATCTGACCGATCTGGTGGGTGCGGGCGAAGTGCTGCCAGGGGTCTTCCTGCGTCGCCTTGAGCGACAGCGAGACCCGCTCGCGGTCCATGTCGACGTCGAGAACCTCGACGGTGACCTCGTCACCGACGGTGACGACCTCGGACGGGTGGTCGATGTGCTTCCACGACAGCTCCGAGACGTGCACGAGGCCGTCGACGCCGCCGAGGTCCACGAACGCACCGAAGTTGACGATCGAGGACACGACACCCTTGCGGATCTGGCCCTTCTGGAGCTGGGTCAGGAAGCCGTGGCGAACCTCGGACTGGGTCTGCTCGAGCCAGGCACGGCGCGACAGGACCACGTTGTTGCGGTTCTTGTCGAGCTCGATGATCTTCGCCTCGAGGGTCTGACCGACGTACGGCTGCAGGTCGCGCACGCGGCGCATCTCCACCAGCGAGGCCGGGAGGAAGCCGCGGAGGCCGATGTCGATGATCAGGCCGCCCTTGACGACCTCGATCACGGTGCCCTCGACGACGCCGTCGGCTTCCTTGATCTCCTCGATCGTGCCCCAGGCGCGCTCGTACTGGGCGCGCTTCTTGGACAGGATCAGGCGACCCTCCTTGTCCTCCTTCTGGAGGACCAGGGCCTCGACCTTGTCGCCGACCGAGACGACCTCGGACGGGTCGACGTCGTGCTTGATCGAGAGCTCACGCGAGGGGATGACGCCCTCGGTCTTGTAGCCGATGTCGAGCAGGACCTCGTCCCGGTCGACCTTGACGATGGTGCCATCCACGATGTCACCGTCGTTGAAGTACTTGATGGTCTGGTCGATCGCGGCCAGGAAGTCCGCCTCCGAGCCGATGTCGTTGACTGCCACCTGAGGGGCGTTGTCGTCGTATCGGCTGGCCAGCGGGGTCGAGATGGTGCTCGTCATAAGTAGGGACAGTCCTTGGATGGGCAGATATCGAGGGCATGGAACGACCGCGGTCGGGAGACCGCAGACTCATCCAGCGTACGCGGGTGCGTGGGCAGGAGTCCAACTCGCGGGCGTACCCTCTCCCGCGTGGAGCAGGCTGGCGACCCGAGGCAGGAGCACTGGCCCCATCCCCCGGTGACCGCCCATCGGCGCGCCGTGTCCGAGGAGGAGTCTCGCAAGGCCAACGGCCCGGACTGGGACCGGTACGCCGACGAGTACCAGGCGACCCACGGGGACTTCCTCGGCGACGTCGGTTTCGTGTGGGGTCCGGAGGGGCTGACCGAGACCGAGGCCGGCATCCTCGGCCCGCTCGCCGACCGGGACGTGCTCGAGGTCGGCTCCGGCGCCGGCCAGTGCTCGCGGTGGATCCGCAGCCAGGGTGGCCGGGCCTACGGCCTCGACCTCTCGCACCGCCAGCTCCAGCACTCCCGGCGCATCGACGAGGCCTCCGGCATCGCGGTGCCGAGCGTGCGGGGCACCGCGACCGCGCTCCCGTTCGCGGCCGCGAGCTTCGACGTCGTCTTCTGCGCCTTCGGCGCCCTCCAGTTCGTGGCCGACATCGAGCAGGCCCTCGCGGAGACGGCCCGGGTGCTGCGCCCCGGCGGTCGGTTCGCCTTCTCGATCACCCACCCGACGCGGTGGATGTTCCCGGACGACCCCACCGAGGAGGGGCTGACGGCGAGCCAGTCGTACTGGGACCGGACGCCGTACGTCGAGGTCGACGACTCCACCGGCGTCATCGCGTACGTCGAGCACCACCGCACCCTCGGCGACTGGGTCGGTCTGCTCGCCGCCGGCGGATTCCGGCTGACGACCCTGCTGGAGCCCGAGTGGCCGGCCGACCACGAACGGCTGTGGGGCGGGTGGTCCGCGGTCCGCGGCCGGGTGACCCCGGGCACGGCGATCTTCGGAGCAGACCGGCTGCACCACTAGGGCCCACTAGAGTCGCGGTCGTGGATGACGGGGAGATCGCCAAGTCGGCGGCGCTCGAGCAACGGCACTGGTGGTACGCCGAACGCCGGGCGATGGTGCGCCGTACGGCGTCGCAGTGGCCGGCCGGGCGCGCCCTGGACGTCGGCTGCGCGGGCGGCGGCAACACGGCGGTGCTGCGGGACCTCGGCTGGTCGGTGACCGGCCTGGAGTACTCCTCCGCCGGTGTGGAGATCGCCGCCTCCCGCGACCTGGACGTCGTCCGCGGTGACGCCACCGCGCTGCCCTTCGCCGACGCCACCTTCGACCTCGTCATGTCGACCGACGTGTGGGAGCACATCGAGGACGACGGTGCCGTGGCGCGCGAGACCGCCCGGGTGCTGCGACCCGGTGGCCGGGCGCTGATCGCCGTGCCGTGCAGCATGAAGCTGTGGAGCGGCCACGACGTCGCCCTCGGGCACTTCCGCCGCTACGAGCGGGAGCAGCTCGCGACCGTCGTGTCCGGCGCCGGTCTCGAGATCGTCGACCTGTGGTCGTGGAACGTGCTGCTGCGGCCGGTCGTGCGGGCGCGACGGCGCAAGCGGAGCGAGGCCGAGAGCGAGATGGAGCCGGTGCACCCGGTGCTCAACGCGGGGCTGCGGACCGCGGTCGCGCTCGAACGCGTCCTGCCGCTGCGACGCCTTCCCGGGGTCAGCCTGGTGGTCTCGGCGCGCAAGCCGTGACCGCCCGACAACCGGACCGATGGGTCGCTGACCCGACGATCGGGTGGCGGATCCTGCTGACGGCGACGCTGCCGGACCCGCCGTCAGCCGACGGCGGCGTTCGCTCCGCGGCGTCGACCGACGAGCTGCGCCGGGCGCTGGTCGAACCCGACCCCGAGCCCGTCCTCATCGGCGTGGCCGGCCACGACCTCGTGGTGTCGGCCCACCACAGCTCCGTCGACGGCCTCGGGCTGTTGCGCATCCTCGAGCAGCGCGGTCACGGCCCGGTGACGTCGTCGGCCCGCGGCGTGGCCGATCGCCCGGCCGGACACGGGTACGTCGGCACCGTGGCGCGGCGGCTCGCCGAGGCCGCGTTCCGTCCGCCCGCCCGGATCACCCCGCAACGCCGACGGCGGGCTGATCGGGCCGACCACCGGCGACGTGATGGTCGAGGTCGAGCTGCCCGGCTCGTTCCGCACCGCCGAGATCGTGCACGCCGCCGCCGGGGCACTGACCGACCGTGGCGCCGGGCCGCACGTCGCGGTGGCGGTCGGCGCCACCCGCGACCCGGAGGCCGACGGCGCGATCGAGGACCGCAGTGTCCTGCTCCGGCTGCGCGACGTCGAGCGGCACGACCTGTCCGGTGTCGAGCGAGCACTGCGGGAAGCACCGGTCGAGCGGCCGCCGGTCACTGGTTCAGGCGCTGTCGACCGCGCGGCCGCGGCCGCGATGCGGCTGCTGGCGCGGCGGCTCGGGTCGACGCTGCTCGTCTCCCACCTCGGCGAGGTGACCGCACCGCACGTGGAGCGGCTGGTGTTCCACCCGGTCACCGCCGGAGGTACCGGGATCTCGCTCGGCGCCGTCGGGCACCGCGGCCGCACCGTCCTCACCCTGCGGGCACGTGCGGCCGACTGGAACGCCGACGGCCTCGAGCGGCTGCTCGAGGCCGTCGGGGGCAGGCTGGGTTAAGCGCGAGGCTTCCAGCCCGCCCGCCCCCTCCTGGGAGGTCGGTGCGTTCGCGTCAGGCCGTGACCAACGGCTTGTCCTGGTGGGTCTTGTCGTCGACATCGTTCGACAGCCGCCGGTTGAGGACCAGACCGAGGCCGAGCAGCCCGAGTCCGAGCAGCACGAGGATGACCGGGAACAGGATCTGCGACCCGCCGAGGAGCGCCGACTTGAGGGCGACCTCGTCGACGTTCTCGTCGACCTGGTCGTCGGTGTACTGCACGGTTCCGACGAACGCCGGCACGCTCTGGCCGTCGTAGACCAGCGTCTGGTCGCGCTCCTCGATCCGGTGCAGCGGCGCGCCGGTCACGGGCTCGACGTAGAAGGTGCGCGTCATCGCGTAGACCATCTCGGCCTGCACCGACGCCTCCTCGGATCCGAAGACGGAGCCCGGGACCTCGCGGGTGTCGATCACGGTGGGCTCGATGACCTGCACGAACTTGTAGACGGTCGTGCCCTGGATCGACTCCTCACCCTCGTACGTCGCCTCCACGGCCTCGCCGGTCGGACCGTCCCACACGTCGTAGGACTTGCGCTCGGTGTCGAACGGGAACTTGTAGATCTGACCCTCGAACACCGTCGGCACTTCTTCGACGGTTTCGCCGTCGGACTCGGCGATCCAGGTGTCACAGGTGTCGCATTCGACGCCGGTGCCGTCCGACTCGTCGAACGCAACCCGCTCGGTGGAGAGCTGGAAGGAGCCGCCGGTGGCCTTGTCGATGGTCGTGGCGTTGACCCAGACGACGACGCCGTCAGGAGCATCTGCGCTGGCGTCCTCACGGGTCTCCGACGTGATCGCCAGGTCGTGGGTCTCGGCCGCGAGCACCTCGGGGTCGGAGTTGAAGATCTGGGCGCCGGTGGCCTCCAGATAGGTCGTGCTGTTGTAGCCCGCAGGAACCTTGGTGAGCGCCGGGAGGGCGTAGAACCGCACCATGGCCGCAGCCACGATGAGGAACACCCCCAGCCCGACGAGAACCGGTCCACTCATTCGACGCATGTCGTACCTCCCATGACGGCCACGCGTTCTTCTCGCGGGCGATGTTGTACGGCGGGCACGGTGCTCGCCGGACGAGTTGTTTCCTGGCTGTTGTGCAGCTCGCTGATGACCACGGCGAGCGCCTGTCGGCGCATCTCCGACCAGTCGAACTGGTGGGCCCAGGCCTGGCAGGCCTGGAACCGCAGGGCGCGGTCGACCGGCGCCTCGGCCTCGGCCAGTGCTTCGCGCAGCTGCGCCGTCAGCCGGCGACCGACCTCCTCGAGGTCGTCGCTGTCGGGCACCAGCCACCCGGACTCGCCGGATCGGATCGAGTCGCGGAGACCGGGGACGTCGCGGGCGACGGTCGGTACGCCGTAGCCGGCGGCATCGATCACCGCCTGTCCCCAACCCTCGGCGTCGGACGCACAGACGTGGACGGAGGCACGGGCGAGGAGCGCCGCTTTGGCGTCGTCGTCGACGAATCCGTGGAAGTTCACCCGGTGCGCGAGCCCGAGCCGGGCGGCCAGGCCCTCGAGCGCGAGCCGCTCCGGCCCCTTCCCGATGATGTCCAGCTGCAGTCGCGGGTACTCCGTGCGCAGCGCATCGACCGCGCGGATCACGAGGTCGACCCGCTTGTGGGCGACGAGCCGGCCGAGCACCGCGACCCGGTCGGGGTCCTTGGCCGCAGGGTTGCCGGTGCCGAGTGGGGGCAGGTCCGCGCCGTTGGCGAGCAGGCCGACCGGCCCGGTCCAGCCGAGCTGTCGGCGCATCTCGTCTGCGGTCGACCTGGAGACTGCGACGACGCGGCGTCGGCGGTAGACCAGCGGCATCACGACCCGCTCGAGCCACCGCCCGAACGCCGCGACGGGCGCGGGGAAATGGGTCCTGAACTGGTCCTGGTGGACGTGGTGCATCACCAGCAGCACAGGAGTACGCCGGCGCAGGAACAGCGGAGCGAAGGACGGCAGGCCGCACGACGGATCGATCACGGCGTCGACCCGGCGCCGCCGGGCCAGCAGCCGGAGCGCGGTGTGCAGGTAGAACGAGAGCGCTCCGCCGCGACGTCGTACGACGATCCCGTCGCGGACCGTCGTCGCCTCCTGGCCGGGCTCGCGGGCCGTGAGGAACTCCACCTCGGCCCCGCCCTCGTGCAGAGCACGGGCGAACTCCCAGGCGTAGATCTCCGACCCGCCGGCGAGCGAGTGCTCGGGGTCGCGCCAATTGACGATCGCCACCCGCCGTCCGGCGAGTGGGGTCGACCCCATCGTGGCGGGCGCGGTCGTCATCTCAGGCCTCACCGAGCAACGACGCAGCGGCCGGGACGGCCAGTGCGACCGGCAGGGCGACAGGGGCGGGCAGCGGCATGGGGGACTGCGAACGCGCTCCGACTGGTCGCCCTGCCGGTGGCAGGGGCGCCGAGCTGTCGCGTGCGCCACGCGATCGCGGCGAGCTCGGCGAAGGCGCCGGCACCGTGGCGGGCCGGCACGAAGGTGGACCCGGGTACGTCGGTCCAGGTCACGGGGATCTCGTCGATGCGGGCGCCGGCTGCCTGCAGCCGGACGAGGAGCTCGACGTCGAAGGAGAACCCGGGGGCGACGAGGTCCTCGGCGACGCTGCGAGCCAGCTCACCGCGGATCACCTTGAAGCCGCACTGGGTGTCGGCCACGCCCGGCACCAGCCGGCGGGCGAGCCTGCGGTAGCAGGCGGCACCCGCGGTGCGGGTGCGGCAGCTGCGGACCTCGGCAACGGATCCGTCGAGCCCGCGGGAGCCGATCACGACGTCCGCGCCGGAGTGGAAACGGTGCCAGGCCGCGTCGAGGGCCGTGAGGTCGGTAGCGCCGTCGGCGTCCATGAAGGCGACCAGGTCGGCGTCGCTGGCGAGCAGCCCGGCGCGGACCGCGGCGCCCTTGCCGCGGCGCTCGCAGCGCACGACGCGCACCGGCATGGCCGGGCTGTCGGCAGCGTGCGCGACCTCAGCGGTGCGGTCGGTGCTGCCGTTGTCGACCACCAGCACGTCGACCGCGCCGAACATGGTTCGACGGTCGGTGACGAACCGGCGCAGCGCACGCAGCGTCCGCGGCAGCCGCAGCTCCTCGTTGTACGCAGGAATGACTATCTGAAGCATCCGGACCCTCCCAAGCCGTCAGCATCGTGACTCGCCCCGCTCCCGGGGCGTGTCGTGGAACCGGCCTCCCGCGTGCTCCCAGCTGCGGTCGGCCGTGCTGACTACTCGCTCGAGTAGGTGTAGAGCTCGCTCTTGCTGACGGGCTTCTGGTCGGTCCCGCTCTGGTAGGCCTGGACGCCACCGACGAGCACGGCACCTGACGCCAGCGCGCCAACGATCATAGAAATGATGAAGTTCATTCGAAAGGTCCCCTCCCAAAGACCCCGACCTGGACGATGAGCCAGGTCGTCAGACGTTCGTCACTCTAGTGACGAGCGTCTCCCTCATGTCGGATTCTGATGGTCCCACCAGCCAAAAGCAAAACCACAGAGGCGGAGTGCCCTATAACGATCAGGACAATTGTCCCGGATCCGATATCGGCCCCGCGGCCGACTTGCGCCGACGAGCTCGCGGGGGAGATCTCGACCAGGGTCAGCTCGTCCCCGTCGTGGACCACCTCGCCCTCCGGCACGTCAGTGATCCGGCCCTTCTCGACCAGCACCCAGTGCACGTCCAGCGCCGCCAGGGCGGCGGTCGGATCATCGGCAGCCAGCGCGCGCCGTACCTCCTCCACCCGGGGGTCCTCGGCCGGGACGACGACGTCGTCGAGGAGGACCCGGTCGTCGACCAGCACCTCGCCGGGGAAGTACCGCGGCGCCGGGTCGAGCACCGCGCGGCGGTGGTTCCAGTCGTAGCCGCGGTAGGTCCCCGCCCACGGGAGTACGACGATGCGGCCGGGGTCGTCCCCGAGCAGCGCGGCGACCTCGTCCCACTCGGCGGGGTACGACGAACGCTCCAGCTCGCCGTTGGCACCCCACGCGAGTGCCGGGAGCAGCAGCACCGGTGCGGCGACGATCAGACCGACGACGGACCACAGCGCCCCCCGGCCCGGCCGGACCCGTTCGCGGACCGCGGTCGCTGCCCCGGCAGCGCCGACCGCCAGGACGACACCGAGCGGGGCGAGGAACCGGTGCGAGTCCCGGAGCAGGGCGAGTCCTGGGAGACGCCCCGCCAGGTCCTCGAGCGCCTCGGCGCCGCCCGAGAGGGCGGGCACGGCCGCCACGACCAGCGCTCCTATGCCTAGCCCGGCCAGCCGGCCCCACTCCCCCGGGTGGTCGCGCGCCGCACGCCGCAGGCCGGCCAGCGCGGCGACGGTGAGGAGGCACGAGAGCACGACGAGGACGGTGCTGGTGCGGGCCTCGGGCAGGATGGACGTCTTCCAGATGCCGCCGAGCGAGGCCAGGCTCGCCAGCAGCCCGGCGCCCGACTCGGCCCGCGCCGCGAACCCGTCGAACACGCCGTCGGCCGACACCCGCGCCGCGTCCGCGGTCAGCGCCGGCACCAGCCAGGTCAGGTTGCCGAGCACGCCGACCGCCGCGGTGGCCAGCCAGGTACGGCGGTCGCGGGTGGTGCCGAGCACGGCAAGCACCGCCACGGCCATCACCCCGCTCGACGGGCTGCAGACGGCCGCCACGGTGACCGCGATCGCCGCCTCGGCCCAGCCCCGGCGCGGCTCGTCACGGAGCCGGCGCGCCGCGAGGACGACCCAGGGCAGCGCCAGGTAGCCGAGCAGGATCGCCCACTGGCCGATGAGCAGCCGTTCGTAGACCCAGGGGTTCCACAACAGCAGGGTGATCGCGGCAGCGCGGGCGTACCAGGCGTGCTCGCGGACGACCCGCCCGATGCCGACGCCGCCGAGCAGGAACCCGCCGACGAGAAGTCCCCGCTGGACCCAGCTGCCGGGCACGACCTGGGTCACGACCGAGACCAGGGCGTCCATCGGGACGGCGCGGGGCAGCGCGCCGTCGAGGCCGAGCCAGGCCGGCTTCCACGGCTGCTCGGGCACGAAGACCATGTCGCCGAACAGCCAGTAGCCAGGGCCGACCAGCAGCGGGCCGAACACGGCGAGCGCGAGCGCCGTACTCACGGCCAGGTCGATGAGCGTCGCGCGGCTGGGCCGGCTCATGGGGTCTCCGGGAGGCCCACGTCGACGTCGGTGACACAGACCTCGGCCCGGCCGTCGCCGACCAGCTCGAGGTCGGTCACGGCACCGGGGAGGTCAGGGAGCACCAGCCACACCTCGTTGGGTCCGCGCCGGGCGAGGAAGTCGTCGGTCCAGTCCTCGACCCGCACCCGGACGGTGGCCTCAGCACCCGTGAAGTAGCGGATGCGGAGCAGCAGCCGGCCGTCGACCGGCACCGCGAGCTCCACGTCCTGGGGGATCGTCGACACGGCGTAGCCGCAGTCGTCGTCCGGACCGGGGACGCTCGGCACCGAGCCCGCCAGCTCGACCGGCTGGAGCCGCCCGTCCGGACCCAGCACCCGGAGGCGCGCCGACGGCTCGTCGAAGGCGGGCAGCTCGGGCAGCGGGCCGAAGATGACGGAGTAGCGGTTGTCGTCGCCGACCAGCGGCAGGACCAGCTCTTCGGGCGCCGGGCCGTCGACGATGACCTGGGTCGGGTCGGCGGCCAGGTCGTCCCGGAGGTTGGTGACGAAGTCCCGGTCCTGCGTGTTCTGGAAGTGCGGCACGAGCAGCGCCGTACCGAACGCCGAGGCGACGCCGTACGACGCCAGCAGGCCGCCGACCACCAGCACGCGGATGCGCTTCGTGGTCAGTGCCGGCCAGGACGCGCCGCGGAGGCACAGCGCGACGCAGACGACGGCGGCGTGCAGCGTGTCGGAGGAGTACCGCGGGTCGAGACCGATGATCTGCCCGAAGCCCGAGCGGCCGGCGAGCAGCAGCGCGAGGTCGGCTGCGACGTAGCCGACCAGCACGGCCAGGCCCCACCGGCGGGCCGGTCCGCCGCGCCAGAGCAGCAGTCCGACCACCGCGACGACGAGCACCATGCTCGCGACCGTGACCCAGGTGGCCGGCACCACCGCGCCGCCGAGCGTGCGGCCGTCCCACGGGCCGCCGACCAGCCCCGGCACCACGCTCCTGCCGATGAACGACCACGACACCTCGGCCTGCTGACGCGCCGTGCCACCGCCGCCCTCGACATCGGTGAGCATCCCGTGGACGACGAGGAAGGCCACCACTGCGCCCGCCATCCCGAGCCACAGCCAGCGGAACCTGCTCAGCGCGGCGGTCAGCCGCCGCCACCCGCGTGCCTCGTCGGCCAGCGCCACCGCGACCCCGAACACCAGCGGCACGATCAGTACCGCCCGCTCGTGCCACAGCAGCGCGATCGCGGTCACCAGCACGATGCCGACGGCGTTGACCCACGCGCGACCGTCGCCCTGGCGCCAGCGCACCAGCAACCAGATCGCGAGCGAGCGAGCAGAGCACGTGCGGCCACAGGCACATCGCCGCGCTCCACCACAGCGTCGGCATCGAGGGTCATCGGCGCCCAGGCGAACACGGCGAGCAGCGACCACGCGCGCCCACTGCTCATCCAGCAGCCGGGTACAGCACCAGCCACACCATCACGGCCGCGGCCGCGATGTCGACCGCCAGGATCGCCGCGGCGACGACCGGCCAGTCGAACGGCGCGTGGTGCGCGACCAGCCATAGGTCAGCTGTTGGAGCGGGTTGACGTGGCCGGCGATGTCGCGGACCAGGAACTCCCACGTGAGGTCGGACCGGTAGGCCCGCCCGGTCATGTAGAAGTCGTCCTGGTTGAAGTAGGAGCCGGCCAGCAGCCGGCCGCGCACGACCAGCATCACCACGATCACCCCGATCGCGGCCGCGCCCTGGGCACCACGCCAGCACTTCATGCCGTGGCCCCGTCCGCAGGTGGCGCCGGCGTACGGCGCCGCGGCAGCCCGAGCACCAGGCCGGCCAGCAGCCCGACGCCGAGCGCGGCGGTGCATGTCGGCGGGCGTCTCGAACGCCTCCGGTCTCCCGAGCGCGTCGAGCAGGCCCGACAGCACGATCAGCCCGCCACCGATGCTGACCACCGCAGTCGACAACCGGCGGCCCAACGCTCCTGCGAGGACACCGATCGCCGCGACCGGCCCGAGCAGCACCAGCGCGGCGCCGATCGCGACGGCCCACACCACACGGTCCGTTGGTTCGACTGCCGGCCAGACGACGTCGGGAGCCGGTTCCGGGCGTCGCCCGCGCAGCCGGGCGACGAGGCGCGGCCAGCGCGATCGCGAGCGCGCCGAGCAGGAACGCTCCGCTCACGACCAGCCCGAACGGCAGGATCACGTCGTACGTCGCCTCCGGGCGGTAGCGCAGCTCGACGGTGACCTGCTCGCCTGCCGGGAGCACCCAGCCCTGCTGCCAGCCGTCGACCCGCACCGGCGTGAGCTCCTCGCCGTCGACCTCGGCCACCCAGCCGTCGTTGAAGTTCTCCGGCACCGAGAGCAGTGCCTCCTCGCCGGCTCCGACCTCCGCGGTCCGCTCCGATCCGCCCCAGCGCTCGATGCTTGACCTGCCGTTGCGAGGGGAACCCCTGCGGGTCGCCTTCGCTGGCCAGCAGGTCGATCACCTCGAACGCCGCGGTCGGCGCAGCGTGCAGCCGGTGCTCGCCCTCGCCGAGGTCGATCTCGGCGAGGTCGCCGGTCTCCTTGTCGCACGCCTCGAGCTCGAGCGGACTGCCGTTGATGACGTCGGCCATCGTGCCGGTCACCCGGGTCGCGACCTCCTGACCGTCGATGTAGAGCACCGGGCCGAGCCCGCAGATCGCGCCGGTCGGGGTCGACGGCACCAGTGGCCGCGTCACGTTGGGTCCGGTGAGCACGATCTCGGGCACGACGACGTGCGCAGCGTCGGGCGCCTTCTCGAACCGCACCTGCAGGCGACGGGTCTCGATCGGCCTGAGCGCCACCGCGGTGTCGCCGGTGATCGCGACCCGCTCGGTGCGCCCGTTCGCCGTCACCACGGCGCCCACCGGCGCCTGCGCGCCGGAGGTGACCGTCATCCCGGTCACGGTCCGCGGCTTCCTCCACCGGAAGGTCAGGGTCGGGTAGAGATCGCCGTCGTCGGAGACCCACGCCGTGGTCGGCTGTCCGTCGTACGCGAACCGCGGCGCGACCCGCGGGTCCTGGCCGTACGTCGACGACGCGGTGATCGGTGGCCGGCGCTGGACCAGGTCGAGCAGCCTGGCCGCCTCGGTGGTGCTGCGCGCGACCACGTGCCCGGTGACGGTGACGTCCTGCGGGCCGTCGAGCACGAAGCTGCGGTCGAGGCCGGACTTCTCCTCGGAGGAGCGGATCCTCATGACGTCGCAGTCCGGGGCGCCGACGACGACGAAGCAGGCGCGGCGGCCGGGCGTCGTACTGAAGGCCCACGCCGCGGAGGCGGGAACGATGCCGGGGAGGGCCAGCGTCCGGTCCGGCGTCAGCCCGTCGACCTCGACCTCCCGCAGCCCGACCCGGGCACCGCGGTCGGCGGTCGCCGCGGCGATCACACGCACCTCGACGCGGTCGACCTCGCTGCCGTCGAGCTGGACCACGGCGGGCGCGCCCGAGGTGTTGACGTCGACCCGCACCCGCTGCGAGCCGGCGACGACCTCGAGCGTCCGGATCGGCACGATCGCCGGGTCGTCCGCCACCGGGGTGACCGTCACCTCCTCGACCGGTCGTGGCGCGTCGAAGTCGAGCCGGAGCCACTGCTCCTCGGGTTCGCCGGCGAGCGAGCTGACCCACTGGGTGTCGATGTCACCGTCGATCGCTGCCGCCGGTCCGGCCTGGACGAGCACCGGTCCGTAGTTGTCCGCGTAGCCCTGGGCGGAGGAGGCGGTGACCGACTCGAGTCCGTCGTACTCAGCGACGACCTGGCCGCCGGGCCCGGCGGGGAAGTCGTGCGCCCTCCGATCGATCCGCCACGGCTCGGACGCCGTCATCACCGCGGACAGCGATTCGTCGTTGTTGCCGAACGCGCGCTCGCGCCGCTGGTTGCTGTCGGTCACCACCGACGCCACCCGGTCCCAGCCCGGCTCGCCCTCGAGCACGGTCGGGACCTGGCGCCCGACGAGTCCGCCGCCCTCGACGGCGAGCACGCTCTCCGCGGCCCCGCGGACGGTGAGCACGTCGTCGACCGGCGTCGCCCGCAGCAACGGCAGCTGGCCGGGCACCTCGAACACCTCGACCTGCGCCGCGCCGTCGGTGCCGCGGCCGAATCCGGCCACCCGCTCGAGACCGGCCCGCGAGAGCGAGACCGCCGCCGCTCCGGGGTGCGGAGACCCGGTGACGCTGCGCAGCAGGTCGCGACGGAGTACGACGTGGGTGATCCCGGCGCGGGCGAGCTGACCGACCAGCGCCTCGGTCGCGCGGCCGGTCGCGATCAGCTGGTCGAGGGCGGAGAGGTAGCGGATCGACTCCCCCGGGATCAGCGGGACCTGGCTGCGGCTGACCATCGGCGCGTCGCCGAGGATCCCCAGCGGCTCGTCGAGCGTCCATCCCCACTCGTGCTGGGCGAACCGCGATCCGGGGACGACCAGCGCCCGGCCGCCGTCGACGCCGCCGGGAGCGTGCTCGGCCAGGTAGGACCGGGTCTCCTGCCAGTACGACGGGAACTCGTCCCAGCCCGGCGTCCGGGCGTCGCCCTGGAGGTAGGGCCGGCCGAGGACCAGGACCACCAGCAGCGGTGCGAGCAGGAGCAGGTGCTCCGCCGTACGGAGCCGTGGCGCGCGCTCGACGAGCAGCTGCGCCCCACGAGCGACCGCACAGCCGAAACCGATCGCGATCGGCAGCCGGACCACCGGGTCGATCTTGTGCACGTTGCGGAAGATCTGGAGCGCGCCGTCGAGCAGGTCGCGCACCATGTCGGCCGCCGGCGCCCCGGCGGGACCGCCGTGCGCGATCGTCAGGCACCCGAGTCCGAGCACGACGGCCAGCATCAGCGGTCGCTTGATCGCGCTGTCGAAGAGGGTCAGCCCGACCAGGCCGGTCCCGGCGACGACGGCCGCAACCGCGATCAGGACCGGGTCGGTGGCGAGGTGGAAAGCCGCAGGCCACCACGGCTGGTCCCCCGACACCAGGTAGGCGATCCACGAGGAGTCGCCCCGAGTTGCTTCCGACCAGCCGACGAGCGCGGTCGTGTCCTGCGCGCTCTCGACGTACTCGTAGAACGGCGGCGCGAAGCGCGCGAGCACCAGCAGGGGCAGCGCCCACCACACGCAGCCGGCGCCGACCGCCGCGAACCAGCCGGCCGCGAAGCGGATGCTGGTGAGCTTCCGGGTCACGCCCCAGACGACGAGGATCATCGCAAGGGGCAGGCAGGCCGCCGTCTCGACCGCGTTGACCCCGCCCATGCAGACGACGGCCGCCCCGCTGAGGACGGCCGTCCGGAGCGGCGACAACCGCCCTTGCAGGTGCAGCAGTACGGCGAGCACCAGCCACGGCATCACCGCCCCCGGCAGCGACTCGCCGGTCTGGACAGCAACGGTGCCGAGCAGGCGCGGAGAGAACGCGAACACCACCCCCGCGAGGAGCGCGGGAAGGCTGCTCAACCCGATCGCGCGCCCGACCCGGCGAGCACCCTCGCAGGCGACGATCAGGATCAGGGCCGACCAGAGACGCTGGCTGATCCATGGGGACACCGACAGCGTGTCGGTGACGACGAACCAGGTGCCCTGCGGGAACAGGTAACCGTAGGCCTGGTTCTGGAACTCGCCGAGGTTCGACTCCGGGTGCCAGAGCGTGAACGCCCCGGAGAGAAAGCTCCCCGGCCGCTCGGTCAGCTCGGCCCGGGTGTCGTACGTCGCCTTGCCGGGCTGCTGGATGAGCATGAAGAAGGCGATGAGGACGTAGAGGCACGACGCGATCGCCGCCCCGGTTGCGGCGCCGTCCTTCGTCTCCCCCATCCGATCCTCCTCTCCCCAGATTGGCCGAGCGTGTCTCCGGCGGCTCCGCCCGGTTTTGGCAGGGCGCTGTCGACTCGCCGCAGGTGACGGGCGGCACCGCCTCCCGACACGCTGCCGGCTAAGGGGCGCTGGTCACTGTATGGGGCACGTGGTGGCCGTCTACGCTCGGAGCGTGACGAGCACCGTCGACCGAACGCAGCCCGGGGACGCCGAATCCCCCTCGGCCGGCGGCTCGCGCATGCTCAAGGTGCTCCGTGGCAGCGCCGGCATCGCGATCGCGATGGCGGTCATGAACATCGGCACCTACGCGTTCCAGATGGTCGCGGCGCGGCTGCTCGGCCCGAGCCAGTACGGCGCGGTCGCGGGCATGATGGCGCTGCTGATGGTGCTGTCCGTCGTCCAGCTCGGACTGCAGGCCACCGCCGCCCGCCGGATCGCCTCCGCCCCCGAGGACGTCGCCGCGATCGAGCAGACCGTGCTCACCACCACCTGGCGCGCAGCCCTCCTCCTCGGACTGCTCGCCGTCGCTGCTTCGCCGGCGGTCTGGTGGCTGCTGCGCCTCGACGGGCTGCTGCCCGCGGTCCTCCTCGGGCTCTGCGTCGTGCCGGTCACCGTCATGGGCGGCCAGGCCGGCGTGCTCCAGGGCGAGCGCCGTTGGCTCTCGCTCAGCCTGATGTACCTCTCCGTCGGCGTCCCCCGGGTGCTGGTCGGTGGCGTCGCGCTCGCCATCTCCCCCACCGAGACGAGCGCGATGGTCGGCGTACTCGCCGCCTCGTGGCTGCCCGTGCTGATCGGCAGCTGGGCGCTCCGCAACCGCGCCCACGACGCCATCGTCTCCGAGCACGACCGCGATGTCCGCCGCGACGTCCGCCGCGAGACCTACGCCAGCTCGGTCGCGCTGCTCGCGTTCGTCGCTCTCTCCAACCTCGACGTCGTCGTCGCCCGCAACGTCCTCGACGACCACCAGGCCGGCCTCTATGCCGGCGGCCTGATCGTCACGAAGGCGGTCCTGTTCCTGCCGCAGTTCGCGGTCGTCATCCTGTTCCCGTCGATGTCCACCGCCAGCGAGAGCCGGGCCGCGCTGATGCGCGGCCTGGCGTTCCTGACCGGCCTCGGCGTGGCCTGCGTCGCCGGCACCTACGTCCTCAGCGACCTCGCGCTGGTCTTCATCGGCGGCGACGACTACGCCGACGTGCAGGACCGGCTCTGGCTCTTCGCCACCATCGGCGGCCTGCTGTCCGTGCTCCAGCTGCTCGTCTACGCCGGCCTCGCCAAGCGTGGTCGCTGGACGAAGTACATCGTCACGCTCGGCGTGATCGCGCTGGTCGTCCTCGGCGCACTCAGCAGCACCGTGACCGAGCTGGCCGTGACGGTCGCGATCGTGGACGCTGGTGGTCGTCGTACTGCTCGTCGCGCTGCAGGTGTTCCGGAGCAAGAAGGGCATCGCGACCCTCCAGACGTAGGCGCTCTGCGTCCGCCGCTGCTGCGGCGGGACTTTCCTCGCCGCGAAGTGCCGCCGGTGGGAGGATGGACCTTCCGCTGGAGAGGCACGCCATGCTGCAGAAGTTTGTGGTCGTACTGCGGACTGGCGCTGGCTCACGGTGCTGTTCGCACCGACGGCCCATGCCGAGGACGGCCATGCACGATCCGTCTTGACAAGCCGGCCTCGCTGACGCCGCACGGCCAACTGGTGTTCACGGCCCGCCTCAGGTGATGGACCGCCGCCTGGCGTCGAGAGACTTCACGGAGGGGTTCACCGGCGCCGGACAGGACCCGCACCGGAGCCTGCGTCCGAGAGCGGGCTGGACGCGGACCGGTCGTCTGCGACCGCGTCGAGCGCGTCCCATGGCTGGCCACCTGCTTCGCGTTCGAAAGGTCGCCTGTGTAAGACGGGGCCCGGCCGGCGTGGAGCGGATCACCGTGATCACCGTGGCCGACTACTCCCCGACGACACCCAAGCCTGCGCCAACGCACCCGCCGCGCGCGGTGTGATCGTCACCGGTCGCAAGTAGCCGATCCGACGCTAGTGCGCGGCCTCGTGCCAGCTCGCGCCGGTGCCAACGGACACGTCGAGCGGGACGGCCAGATCGGCCGCGCCGCCCATCCGCTCGCGGACGACCGTCTCGAGGGCGTCGCGCTCGCCCGGCGCCACCTCGAACACGAGCTCGTCGTGCACCTGGAGCAGCATCCGTGACTGGAGGCCCTGGTCGTCGATCGCCTGCTGTGTGTGCAGCATCGCGACCTTGATCAGGTCGGCGGCAGAACCCTGGATCGGAGCGTTGAGCGCCATCCGCTCGGCCATCTCGCGCCGCATGCGGTTGTCGCTGGTGAGGTCGGGGAGGTAGCGACGACGGCCCATGATCGTCTCGGTGAAGCCGGTGCGCCGCGCCTCGTCGACGACACCGCCGAGGTAGTCGCGGATCCCGCCGAACGTCTCGAAGTACTCGTCCATCAGGCCCCGTGCCTCGCCCGGCTCGATGCCGAGCTGCTGCGACAGGCCGAACGCGGACAGGCCGTAGGCGAGCCCGTAGTTCATCGCCTTGATCTTCGCGCGCATCTCGCTGGTGACGTCCTCGGCCGGGACGTCGAACACGCGGGAGGCGGTGATCGAGTGGAAGTCGTGGCCGGATCGGAACGCCTCGATCAGCAGCTTGTCCTCCGACAGGTGCGCCATGATCCGCATCTCGATCTGGCTGTAGTCGGCGGTCATCAGCGACTCGAAGCCGGCGCCGACGACGAAGCCCTCACGGATCCGGCGGCCCTCCTCCGTGCGGACGGGGATGTTCTGGAGGTTGGGATCGGTGCTCGACAGGCGCCCGGTCGCGGCGATCATCTGGTTGAACGTCGTGTGGATCCGGCCGTCGGGCTGCACCGTCTTGAGCAGCCCCTCGATGGTCTGGCGGAGCCGGCTCACGTCGCGATGCCGCAGCAGGTGCAGCAGGAAGGGATGCTCGGTCTTGACGTAGAGCCCCTGGAGCGCGTCGGCGTCGGTGGTGTAGCCGGTCTTGGTGCGCTTGGTCTTGGGCATGCCGAGCTCGTCGAAGAGCACGACCTGAAGCTGCTTCGGCGAGCCGAGGTTGATCTCCTTGCCGATCACCGCGAACGCCTCGTCGGCCGCATTGCGCACCTCGTCGCCGAAGTGCTCCTCGAGCGACGTCAGGTGGTCGAGGTCGATCGCGATGCCGGTCTGCTCCATCCGGGCCAGCAGCTGCACGAGCGGCAGCTCGACCTCGGTCAGCAACCGCGATCCCCCGGCCCGCTCGAGCTCGCCCTCCAACGCGGTCGACAGGTCGATCACCGCGCGGGCGTAGAGCATCGCCGTCGAGGCAGCGTCGGCAGCGCCATCGTCGAAGAGCGCGCCCTGGTCGCTGTCGGACTCCCCCTTGAGCTCGCGGCGCAGGTAGCGCAGGGTCAGGTCGGCGAGGTCGTAGGAGCGCTGGTCGGGACGGGCGAGGTACGCCGTGAGGGCGGTGTCGCTCACGACCCCTGCGAGCACCCACCCGTGCGCAGCGAGCGCGAGCTCGGGGCCCTTGGCGTCGTGGAGGACCTTCGGGCGGGTCGGGTCGGCAAGCCAACCGGCCAGCGCCGACTCGTCGTCGGGGCCGAGGCCGGCCACGTCGACGTACGCCGCCTGCCCGTCGGCCACCGCGAACCCGATGCCTTCCGTCGCTCCCGTGCCGGCCGCCCAGCTCCCGCGGACGTGGAGGCCGACCACCTGGTCGCCCAGCCCGTCGAGGAACGCAGTGACCTCGCCGTCACCGAGGGTGCGGCCGGCCAGCTCGAAGCCGCCTTCCTCGATCGGCTCCTCACCGGCGAGCGTCTCGATGGTGCGGGTGCGGAGCTCGCCACGGAACTCGAGCTCGTCGAAGAGGGTCAGCGCGGCCTGCCGGTCCCACGGCTGGAGCGCGAGCTCCGACGGCCGGACGCCGAGGTCGAGGTCGGTCACCAGCGCGTTGAGCCGGCGGTTGCGGATCACGTCACCGAGGTGCTCCCGCAGCGACTCGCCCTTCTTGCCGGTGATCTCGTCGGCGTGGGCGATGACGTTGTCGAGGCCGTCGTAGGTGTTGAGCCACTTGGCGGCGTAGCCCTGGCCGACCCCCGGCACGCCCGGGAGGTTGTCGGAGGTCTCGCCGACGATCGCCGCGAGCTCGGGATAGCGCTCGGGCGGCACGCCGTACTTGTCCTCGACGAACGCGGGAGTCATCCGCGCCAGGTCGGACACACCGCGCATCGGGTAGAGCACCGTCGACCGCTCGGTCACCAGCTGGATCGAGTCGCGATCGCCGGTGAGGATCAGGACCTCCATGTCGGCCGTCTCGTCGGCGAGCGCCTGGGTGACCAGGCTCGCGATGATGTCGTCGGCCTCGTAGCCCTCGGCCGTGAGGTGCGGGATCGAGAAGGTGTCGAGCACCCGCTCGATGAGCGGGAGCTGGCTGCTGAACTCGGTCGGGGTCTTGTTGCGCTTCGCCTTGTACTCGGAGTACTCGGCGAGTCGGAAGGTCTGGCGCGAGAGGTCGAACGCGACCGCGGCGTGGGTGGGCTGCTCGTCGCGGAGCACGTTGACCAGCATCGAGGTGAACCCGTAGACCGCGTTGGTGTGCTGGCCGTCGCCGGTCGAGAAGTTCTCGACCGGGAGGGCGAAGAACGCGCGGTAGGCCAGCGAGTGGCCGTCGAGGAGCAGCAGGCGCGGGCGCACGTCGGAAGACTCAGGCACCCGACGACTCTAGCCATCGCCACCGACAGCAGAATGGGGGCCATGACCGCCAACGTCCGGGCCACATGGGCGCGCTCAACGAGAAGCTCGGCGTCCAGCTCATCGAGATCTCCGCCGAACGAACTCGTCGGCACCATGCCGGTCGAGGGCAACACCCAGCCCTTCGGGTTGCTCCACGGCGGCGCGTCGGTGGCACTCGCCGAGACGCTGGGTTCGATGGGATCCGCGGTCCACGCCGAGCAGTACGGGAAGGTCCCGGTCGGCGTGGACATCAACGCCACGCACCACCGAGCCGCGACCTCGGGCATCGTCACCGGCACCGCGACGGCGATCCACCTCGGCCGCACCAGTGCGGCCTACGAGATCGTGATCGTCGACGAGCGCGGCAAGCGGGTGTGCACCTCGCGCATCACCTGCGCGCTCATCGACCCTCGCTGACCAGTCGGCGCTGGTCAGTCGGGGAGCGGCACCTCCGACTGCGCCCGCGCCCTGCGCTGGTTGCGGCGCGCGACCAGCACACGTGGCGCGCTGCGCGCGTGTCCGGCGGGCGCGGACGGCGTCAGCCGGCTTCGTACGACGGAGGTCGGCGCGATCCGGAAGGTGGCTGCCGGCGCCAGCGCGATCCGCGCCATGAACCGGTTGGCGTCGCGGGCCGTCGCCGGCACCGCGGTCGTCACATGGCACACGCCGTTCTCCTCGGCGAAGGCGACCGCGGCCTCCATCAGGGTCCGCCCGACGCCGCGCCTCCGGTACTGGTCGAAGACGCGCGGCTGGATCGACTGCACGCACGGCTCGAGGTTGATCGGCGACACCGTGGAGAGGCGCAGGAAGACGCTGCCGGCGACGTGACCGTCGTACTCGACGACGATGAAGCGCTCCTCGGGCGACGCGGCCGCGCCCTTGATCACGACCTCGAGATCGGCGATCTGCTCGGAGCGGTCGACGCGCCGCAGCACGTCGCTCCACAGCTCGGCGAGCTCCGGTGCGTCTTCACGGCGGGCGATCCTGGGCGTGAGTCTGGGCCGAGCCATCGCTTACCCCCTCCTGGTCGGGGCTCACCCTACGCTCGGCCCTGCTCGGGCGTCACCCGGCCGGTGGACGACGTAACGGTTTGGTCAAAACACTCGTTCCTCCCGTCTTGCGGGGGGCAAGCGGCCTACGGTGTCCCAAGCCGCTCCCTGCCTGAACAGCCGGGAGTAGCCCCCTGTGCACGTCGCTGCACATGACAGAAAGGTTCGCAGAGTGATTCGATCCAACAACCGCCCCTGGCTCAGGCTCATCGCCGGTGGCGCTGTTCTCGGCCTCGCGCTCACGGCGTGTGGCGATGACGGCGACGACGACGACACCGACTCGGGCGACGACCCCAGCAGCACCGCCGACGCGGCGCCGCTGACCAATACGGAGTGCGACGGGGGCGCGTCGTCCGCGGAGAACTTCTACGCCGGCGGCATCCTGCCGCTGACCGGTTCGCTGGCCTTCCTCGGCCCCCCGGAGATCGCCGGAGTCGGCCTCGCCGTCTCTGACATCAACGCGGCCGGCGGCGTCAACGGCGCCGACGCGTGCCACAACATCCTCGACTCGGGCGACTCGAACGACTTGTCGGTGTCGCGTCAGAGCGCGCGAGAGCTCGTGGGCAAGGACCCGTCGGTCGTCATCGGCGCCGCGTCGTCCAGCGTGTCCCTCGGCTTCGTCGACACACTGACGGAGGCGCAGATCACCCAGATCTCGCCCGCCAACACCGCTGCCGAGCTGAGCGGATACAGCGACTACTACTTCCGCACCGCCCCCGAGGACAGCGTCCAGGGCAGCGCGCTCGGCTCGCTGATCGCTCAGGACGGCCACCAGAAGATCGGGTTCCTGGTCTTCAACGACGCCTACGGCACCGGTCTGCGCGACTTCGTCCAGACTGCCTACGAGGGCGCCGGTGGCGAGGTCGTCTACGGCGGCAAGGGTGAGGGCCAGGAGTTCCCGCCCGGACAGACGACGTTCTCGTCCGAGGTGACCTCGGTGCTCGCAGCCAACCCGGACGCGATCGTCATCCTGGCGTTCGACGAGACCGGCGCGATCGTGCCCGAGCTCGCCGCGCAGGGCTGGGACATGTCGAAGGTCTACATGACCGACGGAAACACCTCCGACTGGGGCGACGCGTTCGACCCGGGCACGCTCGAGGGTGCCAAGGGCACCATCCCCGGCGCTGACGCACCGGGCGACTTCAAGGAGCGGGCGAGCTCGTGGAGCGAGGAGTTCGAGGGCGCAGCCCTCTCGGACTACTCGTACGCCGCTGAGTCCTACGACGCCACCGTGCTGGCCGCCCTCGCGGCGATCAAGGGTGGCTCGAACGAGTCGACGGCGGTCCAGGAGAACCTGGCCGCGGTGTCGGGTGCGTCGGGTGGCACGGAGTGCGCGACGTTCGCCGAGTGCGCCGACCTGCTCGCCGACGGCGAGGAGATCGCGTACCAGGGTCCGTCGGGCATCGGCCCGCTGAACGAGAACAACGACCCGTCGTCGGCGTTCATCGGAATCTACGAGTACGACGACCAGAACGCTCCGAAGCTCATCGACTCCGTCGAGGGCGTCAGCGGCTGATCGTCCGCAACAACAACGACGATGCCCCGGGCCTCTGGCCCGGGGCATCGTCAGTTTCGGAGGACTGGCATTCCGACAGTCGAGCTCAGGCGGACTCGCCCTCGACGTCCTCGGCCAACGTGCCCAGGTAGAGCTCGATGACCTTGGGGTCGTTCGCGAGCTCCCGGCCGGTGCCGTGTAGGCGTCCCGGCCCTGGTCGAGGACGTAGCCGCGGTCGCAGATCTGCAGGCAGCGGCGGGCGTTCTGCTCGACCATCACCACGCAGACGCCGGTCTTGTTGATCCGGCGGGTGCGGATGAAGGTCTCGTCCTGCCGCACCGGCGAAAGCCCGGCCGACGGCTCGTCGAGCAGCAGCACGGACGGCTCCATCATCAGCGCCCGGGCCATCGCCAGCGACTGGCGCTCACCGCCGGAAAGGGCGCCGGCCCGCTGGCTGCGGCGGTCGTGCAGCACCGGGAACAGGTCCCAGTTCGTGCGAGCCGCTGCGCGGCAGCTTCTTGGGGCGCAGGAACAGCCCCATCCGCAGGTTCTCCTCGATGGTCAGCGTCGGGAACACGTTGTTGTTCTGGGGCACGAAGCCGACGCCCAGCTCCACCAACCGGTTCGCCCGGGGGTCGGTGATGTCCTCGCTCGCCGAGCGTCACCGTGCCCGAGTGGACCTTCACCAGGCCGAACATGGCCTTGAGCAGGGTCGACTTGCCGGCGCCGTTGGGGCCGATGATGCCGATCATCTCGCCGGGGTAGGCGACCAGGCTGCAGCCGTTGAGGATGTTGACGCCCGGCAGGTAGCCGGCGACGACGTCCTTGGCCTCGAGCGACCGCGGGCCTGCCGTTGTCAGCGTTCGTCATGACCTGCCTCCTCGCTCTCGACGTCTTCCGCGCCGACTGGCCGGCGAGCTGCTCGTGCCGTCGAGCAGCGCGTCGTCGCCGAGGTCGGTGTCGTGGTGGGCGCCGAGGTAGGCGTCGATCACGGCCTGGTTCGCCATCACGCTGCCGGCCGCGCCCTCGGCGACGATCCTGCCCTCGGCCATCACCACGACCCAGTCGGAGATGTGGCGGACGACGTGCATGTCGTGCTCGACGAAGAGCACTGTCATGCCCTCGTCACGCAGCGCCTGGATGTGCCCCAGCAGCGACTGGGTCAGCGCGGGGTTCACCCCCGCCATCGGCTCGTCGAGCATGATCATCTTCGGGTCGCTCATCAGCGCCCGCGCCATCTCGAGCAGCTTGCGCTGGCCGCCGGACAGGCTGCCGGCGTAGTCGTCCTTCTTCTCCAGCAGCTTGAACCGGTCGAGCAGCTCGAGCGCCTTCGCCTCGATCTCCTGCTCCTGGCGCGCCCAGATCGGCTTCAGCCAGCTGACTGAGGAGGTTCTCGCCGGCCTGGTCCTGCGCGCCCAGCATCATGTTGTCCAGCACCGTCATCCGGCTGAGCGCCTTGGTGAGCTGGAAGGTGCGGACCATGCCGGCGCGGGCGACCCGGGAGGCCGAGGTCGGCCGATGCGTGCGGCCGTCGAAGGTCCAGTGCGCCCCTGCCGGACGACGGCCTGTCGAAGCCGGTGATCAGGTTGAAGAACGTCGTCTTGCCGGCACCGTTGGGACCGATCAGAGCGGTGATGATGCCGCGCTGCACCTCGAGGTGCCCGACGTCGACGGCGGTGATGCCGCCGAACTGCGCGAACGACGTTGTCGACCTTGAGGATCGGGTCGGGCTTGGCGGCACCGGGCTCCTCGGCCGACGCCCGACATCAGCGCGACGCGGGCCTTCTTGTCGGAGAGATCGGCGACCCGGACGTCGACCGGGCGTCGACCCGGAGCTGTGGCTCAGACATTGAACCGCAGCTCCCTCTTGTCGCCCAGGATGCCTTGTGGTCTGAAGATCACCAGCAGCATCAGCGCGACGCCGACGACGATGAAGGCGAACTGGCTGGTCTGCTGGGTGTTCGATGGTAAGCGTCGGGCACGTAGGTGTCGGCGACCCGCCGTGACGCAGGATCGCCCACGAAGAAGAGGACCGAGCCGAGCACCGGGCCCAAGATCGTCGCCGCGCCTCCGAGCAGCAGCGCGGTGTAGCAGAAGAACGTCAGCGAGCGGCCCAGCGAGTCGGGCTGCACGGTCGTGGCAGCACGTAGAGCATGCCGCCGATCGCACCGAACAGACCGCCGATGACCAGCGCCTGCATCTTGATCGCGAAGACGTTCTTGCCGAGGCTGCGCATCGCGTCCTCGTCCTCCCGGACGCCGCGGAGCGACGCCCCCAGGGGCTGCGGACCAGCAGGACGACGATGAGCTGACGCGACCAGGACCAGGCGACGACGCACCCACCAGCCGTTGACGCCGGTGTCTGGTTGGTACCGGAGCGAGGAAGAACAGACGAGGATCACGACCAGCCCCGATCGGCGCGCGGCGCCGCGTCGACCGGCATGTAGTCGGCAGCGATGCCACGATGATGCGATCCAGCCAGCACCCGGACCCACGCGCCGTCGCCACGTCGGTGTAGTTGAACGAGCAGGTGGTGCCGCTGCCGAAGAAGGACAGGTCCGCGAAGGGCCTGCGGTACTGGCTGCCGGGGATGCCCTGGGCACCCGGTGAACGCCGTCGCGCCGACTGCCGACGTATCTGACGATCTCTGCCGCCGAGATGGTGACGATCGCCAGGTAGTCACCACGCAGCTTCAGGGTGGGGACGCCGAGCACCAGCGCGAACACGCCGGCGGCGACCAGCCCGACGAGGATCGCGACCAACAGCGGCAAGCCCTGCGTGATCGAGATCGCGAAGCCGTAGGCGCCGAGCAGCATGAAGCCGACTGGCCGATGTTGAGCAGGCCGGTGTAGCCGAAGTGGATGTTGAGGCCGATGACCGCGATCGCGACCGCGGCGGTCTGCGGCGAGAGCGCGCTCGCGGATCATCGCGTTGAGGATGCCCTGGATGTCGTCCATGTGGTCGTCCGTCCTCCTACCCGACCCGCTGGGCCTTGCCGAGCAGGCCCTGGGGCCGCACCAGCAGGAGCAGGATCAGGATCAGCAGCGCGGTGGCGTACTTGAAGTCACCGGGCATCCCGAGCACGGGCGACAGCTCGACGACGAGCCCGATGACCAGCGAGCCGACCAGTGCGCCGAACGCCGTGCCGAGGCCGCCCAGGGTCACCGCGGCGAAGAGCAGCAGCAGGATCTGCAGGCCGGTGTCCCACTTGATGCCGTTGGTGACCAGCGCGTAGAGGAGGCCGGAGAGGCCGGCCAGCGCCATGGCGACCGTCCACACCAGGCGGATCACCTTGTCGGTGTCGATGCCGGAGGCCTGGGCCAGCGCCGGGTTGTCGGAGACCGCGCGGGTGGCCCGGCCGATGCGGGTGCGCAGCAGGGCGTAGCCGACGCATGGCCAGCACCACGATGGCGATCCCCATCGCGACCAGTGACTGGTTGGTGATCCGGACCGAGCCGAAGTCCTGCACCGTCGGGTTTCCGACGACGACGCGGACGGTACGGGCGCCGACGAGGTACTGGAAGGTGTACTGGAGTGCCAGCGAGAGGCCGATCGTCACGATCATCAGCTGGGTCAGGCCCAGCCCTCGCCGTCGTAGCGGTTGCCACAGGATGCGGTCCTGGAGCCAGCCGCTGAACGCACAGAGAATCACGACACCAGCACGCCGCCGAGCCAGAGGCGAGCCCGCCGTGCTGGTTGACCAGCCGGTAGCCGAGCATGCCGCCCAGGGTCACCTGCTCGGCGTGCGCGAAGTTCGCGAGGCCGGTGGTGCCGTAGATCAGGGAGAGGCCGACGCTGCCAGGGCCAGCAGCAGACCGAGCCGGATGCCGTTGACGCTGGTCTGGAGGAACTCGTCGACCTTGCTCGGCGTCGTCGAAGTCGGCCGCGCGGACGGTGAGCGTGGCAGCTAGCTCTTGCCGAGCGCCGACGCCGTTCGACCACGAGCGCGCCGTGGACCGCGCAGCGCTTCGCTCGGCGGCGAGCTCGAGCCCTTGGGCAGGGTGTCCGCGTCGACGCTCGACCAGGTAGTCGCCCGGCTCGGTGACCGCGAAGGAGAACTTGCCGTCGCCTCGGTCGTCTGGGGCTCCGGCGTGACGTCGCGTCGCTCTGGTCAGTGATGGGCGTGATCGGTCACGTCGATGCCCTGGATGCTCCGCGCCGTGTCGATGGTGCCGGCGATGCAGGCGGTCTCGTCGCTGCGGCAGACAAGCGTGGCTCGCGTCGGCGGAGCCGCTGGAGAGCAGCAGGAGGAGCGGGCGAGCAGCAGGGCCAGACGAGGACAGCAGCCCTCGGAGCGCCCTCCGCTCAGGGACGCGACGTGCGACACTTCTGTGGGTCCGCCTGCACTTCCGGCACCCGGCCGGAGCTCACGGCAGTCTAGAGCCTGGGGTCGGGAACTCCAGTCGTGACCCCCCGGACGCGGTCGCGGGTCGCCGCATCACGGGGGCCGTCGGCGATGCCGGGGCCGTGCGCGACGACGCCCTCGGCGACCTGGCGCATCGAGAGGCGCAGGTCCATCGCGGTCTTCTGGATCCAGCGGAACGCCTCGGGCTCGGTCAGCGCGAGCTGCTCCTGCAGGATGCTCTTGGCCCGCTCGACCGCCTTGCGGGTCTCCAGCCGCTCGGTCAGGTCGGCCACCTCGGCCTCGAGCTCGGCTAGCTCGGCGAACCGGCTGACCGCCATCTCGATCGCCGGCACCAGGTCCGACTGGGTGAACGGCTTGACCAGGTAGGCCATCGCGCCGGCGTCGCGGGCACGCTCGACGAGGTCGCGCTGGGTGAACGCGGTCAGGATGACGACCGGCGCGATCCGCTGGCCGGCGATCTGCTCGGCCGCGGCGATGCCGTCGAGCACCGGCATCTTCACGTCGAGGATCACCAGGTCGGGACGCAGCTCCTCGGCGAGCTCGATCGCCTTGGCGCCGTCACCGGCCTGGCCGACGACGTCGTACCCCTCCTCGGCGAGCATCTCGGCGAGGTCCATCCGGATCAGGACCTCGTCCTCGGCGATGACGACGGTGCGGGGCGCGGGCGGCTCGGTCACGCGCAAAGGCTATCGGGCGGTGATGTCAGCCAGATGTCCCCGGCCTGGGTGCGGCGGACCGCGTGCGGTGCGGCAGGGCGCCATCCGTTACGGTTTCCGATGCTGTCGCCCCGGTATCCCAACGGCAGAGGAAGCGGTCTCAAACACCGTCCAGTGTGGGTTCGAATCCCACCCGGGGCACTGTCGGCTTCGGGCTACGCTGCCGGGATGGGCATCCGAACCGAGGCCACCGACAAGTGGGTCCGGGGGTACGTCGGCGAGACGCCGATCGTCGACACCCGCGACGCTCTCCTGTTCTGGGAGGAGAGGTTCCCGGTGCCGGGATACGCCTTCCGGCGCGACGACGTACGCACCGACCTGCTCCGGCCGTCTGAGGCGGCGCCGACCGGCCGCTCGTTCTACACGGCCAAGGGCCCGGTCGTGGAGTGGTACGACGTCGTGGTCGAGGACCGGGTGATCGAGCACGCGGCGTGGGTCCGCGACGACCCGGCGATCAGCGACCGGATCGTCGTGAGCTGGCAGCCCGGCGTGATCGACCGGTGGCTCGAGGAGGACGACGAGGTCATCTCGCATCCACGCGACCCGCACAAGCGGGTCGAGGCGCTGCCGAGCTCGCGGCACGTCGAGGTGTCGCTGGAGGGCACCGTCCTCGCTGACAGCCACTCCCCCGTGCTCCTGTTCGAGACCGACCTGCCGACGCGGTCCTACCTGCCGCGCGAGGACGTCCGGCTCGACGTGCTCGTCCGGACTGTCGAACAAGAGCGAGTGCCCTTCGACAAGGGGTTCGCCGAGGAGTACTGGAGCTGCCCGGAGTTGCCGGCGGCGACAACATCGCGTGGTCCTACGCCGCGCCATTCTCCCGCGGTCGCACGGATCGTCGACCGGTGGCGTCTACAACGAGCTCGTCGACATCGTGGTCGATGGCGTGCCGCAGGAGCGACCGGTGTCGCTCTTCAGCGGTCCGGCAACCGGCCGACCTCGAGCGTCAGCTGCGCGCGGTACGCCGGGGCGACCTCGTTGATCGCGTCGCCCATCCGGTGGATGCGCAGGGCGTTGGTCGAGCCGGGGATGCCGGGCGGGCTGCCGGCGACGATCACGACGAGGTCGCCCTCCTTGACCCGCCCGATGCGGAGCAGCTCCTCGTCGACCTGGCGCACCATCTCGTCGGTGTGCTCGACGGTGACGGTCTGGAACGCCTCGACGCCCCAGCGTGAGCGAGAGCTGCGAACGGCATCGCGACTCCGGGGTGAAGGCCAGCACGGGGATCCCGCTGCGCAGCCGGGCGAGGCGCCGGGCCGAGTCGCCGGACTGGGTGAACGCGACGATCGTACTTGGCGTCGACCCGCTGCGCGACCTCCTCGGCGGCCTTGGTGACGATGCCGGCGCGGGTGTGCGGGTCCCAGTCGATCCGGCCGAACCGGCTGAACGTGTCGTCGACGAGTGCGTGGTTCTCGGTCGCGGCGATGATGCGGGCCATCGTCTCGACGGTGTGGATCGGGTGCTCCCCCACGCTGGTCTCGCCGGACAGCATCACCGCGTCGGCGCCGTCGAGCACGGCGTTGGCGACGTCGCTCGCCTCGGCCCGCGTCGGAGCAGGGTTGTTGACCATCGACTCGAGCATCTGGGTCGCGACGATCACCGGCTTGGCGTTGCGCCGCGCCGCGACGATGACCTTCTTCTGCAGGAACGGGACCTCCTCCAGCGGGCACTCCACGCCGAGGTCGCCGCGAGCGACCATGAAGCCGTCGAACGCCTCGACGATCTCGTCGAGGTTGTCGATCGCCTGCGGCTTCTCGATCTTCGCGATGACCGGGAGGAAGATCCCCTCCTCGCGCATGATCTTGCGGACGTCCTCGGCGTCGCTCGGCGTTGCGCACGAAGCTGAGGGCGATGTAGTCGACGCCGAGCTTCAACGCGAACCGCAGGTCCTCGGCGTCCTTGTCGGAGAGCGCAGGCACGGACACTGCCACGCCCGGCAGGTTGATGCCCTTGTTGTTGCTCACCTGACCGCCGACGAGCACCTCGGTCTCGACGTCGGTGTCGGTCACCGACACCACGCGCAGCCGGACCTTGCCGTCGTCGATGAGGATCGGGTCGCCCGGGCCGACGTCGCCGGGCAGGCCCTTGTACGTCGTACCGCAGATCTCGGCGTTGCCGTCGACGTCGCGGGTGGTGATCGTCCACCGCTGGCTGCGGCGCAGCTGTACCGGGCCGCCGGCTGAACCGCTCCAGCCGGATCTTCGGGCCCTGGAGGTCGGCGAAGATGCCCACCCCGCGGCCACTCGCGTCCGACGCCTCCCGCACCAGCCGGTAGACGTCGGCGTGGTCGGCGTGGCTGCCGTGGCTCATGTTGAGCCGGGCGACGTCCATCCCGGCATAGACGAGCTCACGGATCCGGCGTTCCGAATTGGTCGCTGGCCCCAGCGTGCACACGATCTTGGCTCTCCGCACGGGATCAGCCTAGTGGGACCTGGAACGATCCAACCCGCCGTGTCCGCCGTCAGACGACGACGGGCCGCTCGGTCGGCGGGATCGGCACCGGCAGCGTGGTCGAGCCGGTGAGGTACTTGTCGACGGCGGCGGCAGCAGCCCGGCCCTCGGCGATCGCCCACACGATGAGCGACTGGCCGCGGCCGGCGTCACCGGCGACGAAGACACCCGGCACCGAGGACATGTACGCCCCGTCCCGGACCACGTTGCTCCGGTTGTCGAGCTCGACGCCCAGCTGCTCGACCAGGCCCGGTCCCTCGGGACCCAGGAAGCCCATCGCGAACAGGACCAGGTCCGCCGGGATCTCGCGCTCGGTGCCCTCGATCTCGACCAGCTGACCACCCTCGAACTTCACGTCGACCAGCTGCAGCGCCCGGACGTTGCCGTCGTCGTCGCCGAGGAACTGCTTGGTCGAGACGGAGTAGACCCGCTCACCCATCTCCTCGTGCGCCGAGGAGACCCGGAAGATCATCGGGTACGTCGGCCACGGCTGGCCCTCAGGACGGTCGGTCGGCGGTTCGGGAAGGATCTCGAGCTGCGTGATCGAGGCCGCGCCCTGACGCGTCGACGTGCCGAGGCAGTCGGCGCCGGTGTCACCGCCGCCGATGATCACGACGTGCTTGCCGTCGGCGCGGATCTGGTCCTCGACGGCACTACTCGCCGAGCGCGACCCGGTTGGACTGCGGCAGGAACTCCATCGCCTGGTGGATGCCCTTGAGCTCACGGCCGGGCACCGGCAGGTCGCGCGGCACGGTCGCGCCGATGGCGAGCACCACGGCGTCGTACCGGTCCTTGAGAGCGCGCCCCGTCAGGTCGCCGGCGCCGACCTCGACACCGGAGCGGAACACCGTGCCCTCGCGCTTCATCTGCTCGAGCCGGCGGTCGAGGTGCTGCTTCTCCATCTTGAACTCGGGGATGCCGTAGCGGAGCAGCCCACCCGGCTTGTCCTCACGCTCGTAGACGGCCACGGTGTGGCCGGCGCGGGTCAGCTGCTGGGCGGCCGCGAGGCCCGCCGGGCCGGACCCGACGACGGCGACCGTCTTGCCCGACAGCCACTCGGGCGGCTGCGGAGAGACGTAGCCCGACTCCCACGCCTTGTCGATGATCGAGACCTCGACGTTCTTGATCGTCACCGCCGGCTGGTTGATGCCGAGCACGCACGCCGTCTCGCAGGGAGCCGGGCACAGGCGACCGGTGAACTCCGGGAAGTTGTTGGTCGCGTGCAGCCGCTCGATCGCGGCCTGCCAGTCGTTGCGCCAGACCAGGTCGTTCCACTCCGGGATGATGTTGCCGAGCGGGCAGCCCTGGTGGCAGAACGGGATGCCGCAGTCCATGCAGCGTCCGGCCTGCTCGACGATGATCGGCAGCAGCGCACGGCCCGCCCCACCGGGGTAGACCTCCTGCCAGTCGTTGACCCGCTCCTCGACCGGGCGACGCTCGGCGACCTCGACGGTCGGCCTTGAGGAATCCCTTCGGGTCAGCCATGGAGACTCTCCATCATCGCGTTGGCCACGCCGTCCTCGTCGAGCCCGTCGGCCTCGGCCTTCGCCTTGGCCTCGAGCACGATCCGGAAGTCGCGCGGCATGACCTCGGTGAACCGGGTGAGCGCGGTCGGCCAGTCGGCCAGCAGCTCCTCGGCGACCTCGGAACCGGTCTCCTCGAAGTGGCGCTTCACCATGCCGTGGAGCACGTCCTCGTGCACCTCGCCGACCGGGCCGAGCTCGACGAGCTCGCGGTTGACGCGGAACTCCTTGAGGTCGAGCACCCAGGCGACGCCGCCCGACATGCCGGCCGCGAAGTTGCGCCCGATCTTGCCGAGGACGGCGACCTTGCCGCCGGTCATGTACTCGCACCCGTGGTCGCCCACGCCCTCGGTGACGACCGTGGCGCCGGAGTTGCGGACGCAGCAGCGCTCGCCGACCCCGCCGCGGATCAGGATCTCGCCCGACGTGGCGCCGTAGGCGATCGTGTTGCCGGCGATGATGTGCTCGTCGGCCTTGAACGGCGCGGAGCGGTCGGGCCGGATCGCGATCCGGCCACCGGAGAGGCCCTTGCCCACGTAGTCGTTGGCATCGCCCTCGAGCCGCAGCGTGACTCCACGCGGCACGAACGCCCCGAACGACTGACCGGCCGACCCGACGAACGTGATGTCGATGGTGTCGTCGGGCAGGCCTTCGCCGCCGTACTTCTTCGTCACCTCGTGGCCGAGGATGGTGCCGACGGTGCGGTTGACGTTGCGGATCGCGAACTGCGCCCGCACCGGCTCGCCGCTCTCGATGGCGGCGGCCGCGATCGGGAGCAGCTCGGTGACGTCGAGCGACTTCTCCAGGCCGTGGTCCTGCGTGCCGGTGTTGCGCATGTCCTGGTCGGGGAAGTGCGTGTCGGCGACGCGGACCTGGTGCAGGATCGGCGACAGGTCGAGCCCGGAGGCCTTCCAGTGCCGCTGCGCGTCCAGGGTGTCGAGCGCCTGCGACCTGACCGATCGCCTCGTCGAGGCTGCGGTAGCCCAGCGACGCGAGCAGCTCACGCACCTCCTCGGCGATGAACTCGAAGAAGTTCACGACGTGCTCGGCCTTGCCGGTGTAGCGCGATCGCAGGACCGGGTTCTGGGTGGCGACGCCGACCGGGCAGGTGTCGAGGTGGCAGACCCGCATCAGGATGCAGCCCGACACGACCAGTGGCGCGGTGGCGAAGCCGAACTCCTCGGCGCCGAGCAGCGCGGCGACGACGACGTCTCGGCCGGTCTTGAGCTGGCCGTCGGTCTGGACCACGATCCGGTCGCGCAGGCCGTTGAGCAGCAGCGTCTGCTGCGTCTCGGCGAGGCCGAGCTCCCACGGACCGCCGGCGTGCTTGAGCGACGTCAGCGGGCGACGCGCCGGTGCCGCCGTCGTGGCCGGAGATGAGTACGACGTCCGCGTGCGCCTTCGAGACGCCCGCAGCAACCGTGCCGACGCCCACCTCGGACACCAGCTTCACGTGGACGCGGGCGCTCGGGTTGGCGTTCTTGAGGTCGTGGATCAGCTGCGCCAGGTCCTCGATCGAGTAGATGTCGTGGTGCGGCGGCGGGCTGATCAGGCCCACACCCGGCGTCGAGTGCCGGGTCTTGGCCACCCACGGGTAGACCTTGTTGCCGGGCAGCTGGCCGCCCTCGCCGGGCTTCGCGCCCTGCGCCATCTTGATCTGGATGTCGTCGGAGTTGGTGAGGTACTCGGACGTCACGCCGAAGCGGCCGGACGCCACCTGCTTGATCGAGCTGCGGCGCTCCGGGTCGTAGAGGCGGTCGGGGTCCTCGCCGCCCTCACCGGTGTTGGACTTCGCGCCCAGCTTGTTCATGGCGATCGCGAGGGTCTCGTGCGCCTCGCTGCTGATGGAGCCGTAGGACATGGCGCCGGTCGAGAACCGCTTGACGATCTCGGAGACCGGCTCGACCTCGTCGATCGAGATCGGCGCCCGGCCGAGCTCCGCCGGGTCCTTGAACCGGAAGAGCCCGCGCAGGGTCATCAGCTTCTCGGACTGGTCGTCGACCGCCTGCGTGTACTGCTTGAAGATGTCGTAGCGACCGGTGCGGGTCGCGTGCTGCAGGCGGAACACCGTCTCCGGGTTGAAGAGGTGCGGCTCGCCCTCGCGACGCCACTGGTACTCGCCACCGATCTCCAGCTCGCGGTGCGCGGGCGCGATGCCACCACGGGGGTACGCCGTGGCGTGCCGCCGGGCGACCTCCTCCGCGATCGTGTCGAGCTCGACGCCGCCGAGCTTCGAGGTGGTGCCGGTGAAGTACTTGTCGACCACGGCCTGCGACAGACCGATGCACTCGAAGATCTGGGCACCCGTGTAGGAGGCGACCGTCGAGACGCCGATCTTGCTCATCACCTTCAGGACGCCCTTGCCGAGCGCCTTGATCAGGTTGGCGACGGCCTGCTCCTGGTCGACCTTGACGTAGTAGCCCTCCCGGGCGAGGTCCTCGACCGACTCCATCGCGAGATAGGGGTTGATCGCGGCCGCGCCGTAGCCGACGAGCAGCGCGACGTGGTGCACCTCGCGGACGTCGCCGGCCTCGATCAGCAGGCCGACCTGGGTGCGGGTCTTCTCGCGCACCAGGTGGTGGTGGACCGCGCCGGTCAGCAGCAGGGACGGGATCGGTGCCAGGTCGGCGGTCGAGTGCCGGTCGGACAGCACGATGACGCGGGCGCCGCCGGCGATCGCCTCGCTGACCTCCTGGCAGATCTCGTCGAGCCGCTTCGCCATCGCCGCTCCCCCGCCGTCGACGGGGTAGAGGCCGCGCGACACGTGGGTGATGAAGCCCGGCATGTCGCCGTCGCGGTTGATGTGGCGGATCTTCGCCAGGTCGTCGTTGGAGATGACGGGGAACGGCAGCACGACCTGGCGGCACGACGCGGGCGTCGGCTCGAGCAGGTTGGCCTCGGGACCGATGGTGCCGTTGAGGCTGGTCACCAGCTCCTCGCGGATCGCGTCGAGCGGCGGGTTGGTGACCTGGGCGAACAGCTGGCTGAAGTAGTCGAAGAGCAGCCGCGGCTTGTCGCTGAGTGCCGCGATCGGCGTGTCCGTGCCCATCGAGCCGAGCGCCTCGCCACCGGTGTTGGCCATCGGCGTGAGCAGGATGCGCAGCTCCTCCTCGGTGTAGCCGAAGACCTGCTGGCGGCGGGTGACCGACGCGTGCGTGTGCACGATGTGCTCGCGGTCGGGGATGTCGTCGAGGTGGATCAGGCCGGCGTGCAGCCACTCACCGTAGGGGTGCTCCTCCGCGAGCTCCGCCTTGATCTCCTCGTCCTCGATGATCCGGTGGTCGTCGGTGTCGACGAGGAACATCTTCCCGGGCTGGAGCCGTCCCTTGCGGACGACGGTGGCCGGGTCGATGTCGAGAACGCCGACCTCGGACGCCAGGACGACGAGGCCGTCGTCGGTGACCCAGAAGCGCGACGGGCGGAGGCCGTTGCGGTCGAGCACGGCGCCGATCTGCGTGCCGTCGGTGAACACGACGCACGCCGGGCCGTCCCAGGGCTCCATGAGGGCGGAGTGGAAGCGGTAGAAGTCGCGCCGCTTCTCCTCCATCTCGGTGTGGTTCTCCCACGCCTCGGGGATCATCATCAGCACCGAGTGGGGCAGGCTGCGGCCGCCCATGTGGAGCAGCTCGAGCACCTCGTCGAACGACGCCGAGTCGGAAGCGCCCTGGGTGCAGATCGGGTAGAGCCGCTCCAGGTCGCCGGGAATCACGTCGTTGGTGAGCAGCGCCTCACGGGCCCGCATCCAGTTGCGGTTGCCCATGACCGTGTTGATCTCGCCGTTGTGGGCGATGAAGCGGAACGGGTGCGAGAGCGGCCAGCTCGGGAACGTGTTGGTCGAGAAGCGCGAGTGCACCACGGCGAGGGCCGAGGCCATCCGCTCGTCGACCAGGTCGGGGAAGAAGTTGTCGAGCTGGTCGGTCGTGAGCATGCCCTTGTAGATCAGGGTGCGCGCCGACAGCGACGGGAAGTAGACATCGGTCTCGTGCTCGGCGCGCTTGCGCAGGCAGAAGGCGCGTCGCTCCAGCGCCATGCCGGTCAGGCGCTGGCCGGCGCCCTGGACGAAGACCTGGCTGAACGTCGGCATCACGCTCGCCGCCATGGTGCCGAGGATGTCGGGGTTGACCGGCACGTCCCGCCAGCCGACGACGTCGAGGCCCTCCTCGGCCGCGATCTCCTCGATCCGGCGACGGGTCTTGGCGACCTGCTCGTCGTCGCCGGGCAGGAACGCGGTGCCGACGGCGTAGCACCGGCGCTCGGGCAGCTCGAATCCCGCTTCGCGGACGACCTCGCGCAGGAAGGCGTCGGGGACCTGCATCAGGATGCCGGCGCCGTCGCCCGAGTTGATCTCGGCACCAGCCGCACCCCGGTGGTCCAGGTTGCGCAGTGCGGTGAGGGCCTTGGCCACGATGTCGTGGCTGGCCTCCCCCGTCATCGTCGCTACGAAGGCAACGCCACAGGCGTCGTGCTCGTTGCGCGGGTCATAGAGACCCTCGGGCGGCGGGAACGCGTGCGAGTAAGGCACCAGTGTTCTCCCGTCGTCTTCGTCTGGGGGTCTGCCCCGAGGCAGGTCCACAGAAGGTGGGGCGCAAGGGACGTCTCTGGCCCACGCGGCGGAGCCCTCAGGTTACCACCGGGTGACATGACGACGACACGCGTCAGTCGTCGGTGGACACCTTCCCGGCGACCGGCGCGTCGTCGCTGGATTCGTCCTGCGGATCGGCGTCCTCGGCAGCATCGGTCCCGTCCTCGGGCACGTCCTCCGACTCCTCGTCCGACGTCCTCGTCCGACCCCTCGCCCGACTCCTCGTCGGGCTCCTCGGCCGCGGGTTCGGGACCCCGCCCGTCGAGGTAGACCGACTCCTCACGACCTGGGTGCCGTCGGGCGGAGATGACGAAGTAGATCGCCGCCGCGATGAACAGCACGATCGAGGTCCACACGTTGAACCGGAGCCCGAGACGTTCTCGAGCTGGACGTCGTCGATCCGGAGGTACTCGATCCAGCCCCGGCCGGCGGTGTAGGCCATCACGTAGACCGCCATCACCCGCCCGTAGCCCAGCCGGAACCGGCGCTCCAGCCAGATCACGAGGACGAACGCGGCCAGGTTCCAGAGGCACTCGTAGAGGAACGTGGGGTGGAACGTCGTACCCGGCTCGAACGTGCAGGTGCCCGATCCCTTCGGATAGTCGCACTCGGTCGGCCAGTGGTCGCTGTCGATCTCCAAGCCCCAGGGCAGGTCCGTCGGCCGGCCGTAGAGCTCCTGGTTGAACCAGTTGCCCCACCGCCCGATCGCCTGCGCCACCAGCACACCGGGGGCGAGGGTGTCGACCATCGGCAGGAACCGGATGCCCTTGGCGCGGCACCCGAGGTAGGCGCCGACGGCGCCGAGCGCGACGCCGCCCCAGATCCCGAGGCCGCCGCGCCAGACGTAGAGCGCGGTGACCGGGTTCTCCCCGTCGCCGAAGTAGCGCTCCCAGTCGGTGGCCACGTGGTAGAGCCGCGCGCCGACGATGCCGAACGGCACCGCCCAGATCGCGATGTCCTGTACGTCGCCCGCCCTGCCACCGCGAGCGACCCAGCGGCGCTCGCCGATCCAGATCGCGGCGACGATGCCGAGGATGATGCACAGCGCGTAGCCACGGATCGGCACCGGGCCGAGGTTCCAGACACCGTCGGACGGGCTGGGGATCGTGAAGATCAACGTAGGGATCAGCTCAGTGTTGAACAGTTCTGGGAGCACAGGTCAGTCCTCGGACAGCAGGGTGTGGATGTCGTTCGCGAACTCGACGGCAGACGTCTCCTGGTTCCAGACGACCACGGCCTCGGCCTCTTCGTCGATCCCGAGCACATAGGTCGAGTGCCCGCCGAGATCGTAACCACCACCCGGCAGCTTCTTGCCGTCGCTGACGTACAGGTGGAGCGGCTCACCGGCCGCAACGATGTCGCGGAGCTCTCCGGTGAGGCCGATGAAGCCCTCGCCGTAGCCGTCGAGGTAGTCCCGCAGCACGGCTGCGTCGTCGCGCGCCGGGTCCGTCGTGACGAACACCAGGTCGACCTGTTCGCGGTCGTCGTCGTCGAGCCGGTTGAGGCCGGCGGCGACGTTGTTCATCACCATCGGACACAGGTCCGGGCAGTGCGTGTAGCCGAAGAAGACCAGGGTCATCGGCTTGTCGGTGTCGTCCGCCAGGGAGTACGGCGCTCCGTCGGTGTCGGTCAGCTCCACCGTCGGGGCGGCGTAGGGCTGGTCGAGCCGGGCACCGGTGAACTCCTCGTCCCCGCCGCAGGCGGAGACCAGGCTGACCAGCACGGCGACGAGGCCGACGGCGACGCCACGCATCTACCCGCGCACTCCCCCGGCCAGGTCCTCGGTCAGCGTCACCAGCGCGCGGCGGCCGGCCTCGAGGTCACCCGGGTGGTCGAGCAGCGCGCGCACGAACGCCGATCCGACGATCACGCCGTCGGCGTACGACGCCACCTCCGCGGCCTGGGCCCCGTTGCTGACGCCGAGGCCGACGCCGACCGGAAGCCCGGGTGCCCCCGGTGAAGCAGTCTCGATCGCACGTTTGGTCCGCCGCACCAGCGGTCCGGCGAGGTCACTGGTCGAGTCGCGGGCGCCGGTGACGCCCATGACGGCAGTGGCGTAGACGAAGCCCCGGCAGGCAGCCGTGGTCATCGCGATCCGCTCGTCGGTCGAGGACGGTGCGACGAGGAACACCTTGTCCAGGTCCCGGGCGTCGGCGGCCGCGATCCACTCGGGCGCGAAGTCGGGCGTCAGGTCCGGCGTGATCAGGCCGGCGCCGCCGGCGTCGTACAGACTCTGCGCGAAGCGCTCCACGCCGTACCGCTCGATCGGGTTCCAGTAGGTCATCACCAGCGTCGGGATGCCGGTTGCCGCGACCGCCTCGACGGTGCGGAGCACGTCGCTGGTCCGCACTCCGGCGTCGAGCGCCTGCTGTGCGGCCGCCTGGATGGTCGGGCCGTCCATGACCGGATCGCTGTAGGGCAGGCCGATCTCGATGACGTCGCAGCCGGCCTCGACCATGGTCCGCAGCGCGGCGATCGCGCCGTCGACGGTCGGGAAGCCGGCGGGCAGGTAGCCGACCAGGGCCGCACGGCCGTCGGCGCGGGCCTTCTCGTAGGCGACGCTCACGCTCGTGCTCACGCTTTTGGGGTCCCCGCGGAGTTGTTCGGGGGAGCGAAGCGGAGGAGAAGAACTCTGTGGGGTATTCATGCCTCCTCGCCCTCCTCCGAGACCGGCGACGGCCCGGCGTTCCCCAGACCGAAGTAGTCGAGCGCTGTGCCCATGTCCTTGTCGCCCCGGCCGGACAGGTTGACCAGCAGCGTCTGCCCCTGCCGCTCCTTGGCGACCTGGAGCGTGCCGGCGATCGCGTGCGCCGACTCGATCGCCGGGATGATGCCCTCGGTGCGGGCGAGGAGCGCCATCGCGTCCATCGCCTCGGCGTCGGTCACCGGGAGGTACGACGCCCGCCCGCTCGCCGCGAGCGCAGCGTGCTGCGGTCCGACACCCGGGTAGTCGAGGCCCGCGGAGATCGAGTGCGACTCGACCGTCTGGCCATCGTCGTCCTGCAGCACGTAGGTGCGCGAGCCGTGCAGCACGCCGATGCTGCCGGCGAAGATCGTGGCCGCGTGCCGACCGGTCTCGACGCCGTCGCCACCCGCCTCGAAGCCGTAGATCGCGACCTCCGGGTCGTCCAGGAAGCCGGCGAACAGGCCGATCGCGTTGGACCCGCCGCCGACGCAGGCGGTGATCGCGTCGGGCAGCCGGCCGGTGAGGTCGAGGCACTGGCGGCGCGCCTCGTCGCCGATGCCGCGCACGAAGCTCAGGACCAGGCTGGGGAACGGGTGGGGGCCGGCCGCCGTACCGAAGAGGTAGGCGGTGTGGTCGACGCTCGCGACCCAGTCCCGGAGCGCCTCGTTGATCGCGTCCTTGAGCGTTCGCGACCCGCTCTTGACCGGGATCACCTCGGCGCCGAGCAGCTGCATCCGGGCGACGTTCAGCGCCTGGCGCTCGGTGTCGACCTCGCCCATGTAGACGGTGCAGTCGAGCCCAAGGTAGGCCGCGGCGGTGGCCGAGGCGACACCGTGCTGGCCGGCCCCGGTCTCGGCGATCACGCGGGTCTTGCCCATCCGCTTGGTCAGCAGCGCCTGGCCGAGCACGTTGCGGATCTTGTGGGCGCCGGTGTGGTTGAGGTCCTCCCGCTTGAGCAGGATCCGGGCGCCGGCGTGCTCGGAGAGCCGGTGCGCGTCGTAGAGCATGCTCGGGACACCGGCGTAGTTCTGCAGCAGTCCCTCGAACTCCTGGAGGAACGTCGGGTCGACCATCGCCTTCTGCCAGGCGATGTCGAGCTCGTCGAGCGCCGCGATCAAGGCCTCCGGCATGAACCGGCCGCCGAAGCTGCCGGTGCCACCGAACCATCCGTGCTGGTCGGCGTCGTACTGGGTCACGCCTCGACTCCCGTCATCGCGGCGACCGCCTCGCGCGGCGCACCGATACCTTCGCCACCAGCGCCTCGCCCACGAGCACGACCCGCGCCCCCTCGGCGACGTAGCGCTTCACGTCGGTGGTCCCGCTGATGCCCGACTCGGCCACGAGGACCCGGTCGGCGGGGACGAGCGGCGCGAGCCGCGCGAACGCGTCCGGGTCGATCTCGAGCGTCTTGAGGTTGCGGGCGTTGACACCGATCAGCTCGGCGCCGAGCGCGACCGCGCGCTCGGTCTCGGCCTCGTCGTGGACCTCGACCAGCACCGTCAGCCCCAGCTCACGGGCCGTGTCGTAGAGGCCTTGCAGCTCGGCATCGGACAGCGCGGCGACGATCAGCAGCGCCAGGTCGGCGCCGGCCGCCCGGGCCTCGAGCAGCTGGTAGTCGGTGACGATGAAGTCCTTGCGCAGCAGGGGTACGTCGACCGCGGCCCGCACCGCGCGGAGGTCGTCGAGGCTGCCTCCGAACCGGCGCTGCTCGGTGAGCACGCTGATCGCGGCGGCACCGCCGGCGGCGTACTCCTGGGCCAGCGCGGCCGGGTCGGGGATGTCGGCGAGGTCGCCCTTGCTGGGGCTGCGCCGCTTGACCTCGGCGATCACGCTCGACCCGCTCCGCCGGAAGTGGGGCATCGGGTCGCGGGGTGCCGGAGCATCGGCCAGCAGTGCGCGCAGCTCGGCCGCAGGCACCGCGGCCTCGCGGGAGGCGAGGTCCTCGCGGACGCCGGCGACGATGTCGTCGAGCACCGACATTGCGCCTCCGTGACTCACGATTTCCCGACCGGAAACCGTCCGATCAGCGGGCATCCAGTCTCCCACGCGGCCCTTGCCGCCCCGACATTGCCCGGCATCCGGCCCGAGTGCGGCTATTGTCTTTGCCCTCGCCCGGGAGGTGCCCGGGCCCGTCCCGAAGGGGCACCACCTGTGAGCTACGAACCTCCCGCATACGGCAGTCCGCCTCCGCCGCCGCCCGGCGGCAATGGCGGTGGGTACGGCGGTCCCCCGCCCGGTGGCGGGTACGGCGCACCCGGCCCCGGCTTCGGCGGCGGCCAGGCCCAGAGCACCTCGGTGATGGCGATCATCTCGCTCGTCACCGGCATCCTCAGCATCGTCTGCTGCGGAAGCTTCATCTTCGGCATCGCCGCCGTGATCCTCGGCTTCCTCGGCCGCAAGGAGATCAACGAGTCCAACGGCGCCAAGAAGGGCGCCGGGCTGGCGATGGCCGGCCTGATCCTCGGCGCGGTGGGCATCGCGTTCTCGCTGCTCTACTGGATCCTCGTCATCGCCGGCGGGTTCGACGGCTACTACGGCTGATCGCCGTAGGGGAACGTGCCCGGCGGGGAGCCGCTACGGCGCCAGCCAGGCTCCCGCCGGCACGTTCCTCAGCACCGTGAACACGGTCAGCACGACCACGAGCGTCAGCCCCGACAAGTTCATGGCGCGTTCCGACGGGTCCCAGGCCTGTCCGCGCCAGCGCCCCATGCTCCATCGCGCGAAGACGTAGGCGAGCACGGGGATTGCCGCAACGAACACCAGGTTGCTCGAGATCGCGTCGACGAGCTGCAGGTTGGTCAGGTCGTTGACGGCCCGCAGACCGCCGCAGCCCGGGCACTCGATGCCGAGGACCGCCTTCGTCGGGCAGATCCCCCATGACCCCTGGGCGTGCGGGTCGCGGACGTGGAGGGCAACGGCTGCCGTGACGAGAGTGCCCGCCACCGCGCCCGGCAGCACGAGCTTGCGCCAACGGGGCCGCGCGTCACCTCGCGCGACCACCAGGTGGCCGGGAGGTGTCGGGGGCGCGGTCGTCACGGCATCCGCCCGCGGTCAGTGCCCGGTCTGGTGCAGGCCGGCCTTGTCCATGGCGACGAACACGGGGGCCGAGGCCACCACGATGGCCACGCCGATCCAGAACAACACCATGCTGATCGGGTCGAGCATCAGGCCGACGCCGCCCACGACGAAGCCGACCAGCGCCACGACGACGGTGGTCCAGGCCGCAGGGGTGTTGCCGTGGTTGTCAGACATGCAGGCGCTCCTCGGTTCGGGTTCGCGGTGATTCTAGTGGGACAGCCCGGCCCTAGCGGTCCGTCGGGTCCTCGCCCTCGTCCATCGACTTCCAGAGGTCGAGGCTGGTGCGCTCCTCGGCAGGGACGTCGGACGTCTTGGGCTCGTGGGTCGCCGGGGCGTCGTACCGACTGCCCATCTCGGGCCACCCGGGCGCCAGCCTCACCGCGGCCACCGCGGCCGCGGTCGACACGGTCGCCGCGATGAGAGCCACCCAGAAGGACGGCGTCGGGTCGATCGGAAGCAGGTCGGCCAAGGCCGGGAGCCCCAGCTGATTGGCAACGTCCTCCGCCGCGTCGTCGTCCTGGACGAAGCCGCCGACGACAAGGGTGGCCAACATGCCTGCGGCTCCGATCGCTGCCACCGCGGCCATCGCCTGGCGGAACCGGCCGCGCGTGACCAGCACGATCCCCCAAGCCGCCAGCGCGACCAGCGCCAGCGCTCCGGCGAGCGGGAAGCTCACCTCGGCCGAACCGAGGCCGGCCGTGGACAGCGCACCGAACTCGCGGAGGTCGTCGGTCGACACGCGCAACATCGGCTGATGGCCGGCGTACGCCGCGAGGCCCGTCGCAGCGAGGCCGACGAGGACGACCGGGCCGAACGTACGGCGCTCGTTCACGCGAGCACTCCGTCGTCGAAGCAGGTCCGCGTCCCCGTGTGGCACGCCGGACCCTCCTGGTCGACCTTGACCAGGAGGGTGTCGCCGTCGCAGTCGATCCGGATCTCCTTCACGTGCTGCCGGTTGCCCGAGGTCTCACCCTTGACCCAGTACTCCTGGCGCGAACGGCTCCAGTACGTCGCGCGCCCGGTGCTGAGGCTGCGGTGCAGCGCCTCGTCGTCCATCCACGCGAGCATCAGCACCTCACCGCTGTCGTGCTGCTGCACGATCGCGGGCAACAGGCCCGCGTCGTTGCGCGAGAGCCGGGCGGCGATGGCGGGATCGAGGGAAGTCACGCGGCCATTATCCGGGCTGTTGATTTCGAGACGGCTCGCGCGTCCCGCCGCTGGCGCGTCGGTGCGCGCCGACCCTCCTCAATCTCCTCGCGCCGGCCGGTTCGGGCTCGCAAGCTCGCCCGCCCCGGACGCTCGGACCTCAGCCCTGCTGCGCCATCCAGGACGCGTGCAGTCCGGCATAGACCGAACCGGCCTCACGGACCAGCTCGGCGTGGGGTCCACGCTGCACGATCCGCCCGCGGTCGACGACGACGACCTCGTCCGCGGCCTCGGCCGTGGACATCCGGTGCGCGATGGTGACCGAGGTCCGGCCGGACATCAGCCGGTCGAGCGCCCGGCCGATGCGGGTCTCGAGCTCGGGGTCGACCGCGCTCGTCGCCTCGTCGAGCACCAGCAGGTCGGGATCGGCGAGCTGCGCGCGGAGCAGCGCGACCAGCTGCCGCTCCCCCGCCGACAAGGACTCGCCGCGCTGACCGACCCGGGTGGCCAGTCCGTCGGGAAGGCCCGCGAGCCAGTCGCCCAGGCCCAGCTCTGCGGCTGCGGCGACGATCTGGTCGTCGGTCGCGTCGAGCCGTCCGTAGCGTGCGTTCGCGGCCAGGGTGTCGTCGAAGAGGAAGCCCTCCTGCGGCACCAGCACCACGCTGGACCGCAGCGAGGTCTCGGTGATGTCGCGGACGTCGACCCCGTCGAGCAGCACCCGCCCCTCGGTGGGATCCATCAGCCGGGTCAGCAGCTTGGCCAGCGTCGACTTGCCCGAACCGGTCTCGCCGACCACCGCCATCCGCCGGCCGGCGGGGATGTCGAGCTCGATGTCGCGCAGCACCGGCGGCCCGCCCGGATAGGAGAAGCCGACGTCCTCGAACGCGACGTCCAGCGCACCCGCGGGCAGCACCTGGCCGTCGGCGCCGGGGTCGACCAGGTCGGCCGGGGTGTCGAGGATGCCGATCACGCGGCGCCAGCCGGCGATCGCGTTCTGCGCGTCGGTGAGGACCTGGGTGCCGAACTGCACGGGCCCGACGAAGAGGGTCACGATGAACGCGAACGCGAGCACCTCTCCGGCGGTGATGTCCTCGGCCCCGAGCAGGCCCTGGCCGAGCCAGATGCCGACGATCAGCACGCCGGCGTTGGCCAGGCCCGCGGAGATCCCGCCGAGCGAGAACGAGAACGCGGTGAAGCCCTGGGCTCGCGTCGACGCCGCCTGGTGGGCGGCGACGGCCGTGTCGATGCGCTCCTGGGTCCGCGCCTCGACCGCGTAGGAGCGCACCACCGCGGCACCGACCACGGGCTCGGAGATGGCGGAGAGCAGCGCGGCGACCTGGCGTCGTACCGTCGCGTAGGCGGCCGACAGCTTGCGCTGGAAGTAGCGCAGGCTGAGGAAGAGCGGCGCGAAGCAGACCCACACGACCAGCGCCAGCTGCCAGCTGTAGATCACCATCAGCACGGTCGCGACCAGGATCTGGCCGATGCTGACGATGAACAGCAGACCGCCGAACACCAGGAACTGACTGACCTGGTCGACGTCGCTCGTCACCCGCGAGACCAGCGCGCCGCGGCGCTCGGTGTTCTGGGTCAGCAGCGGCAGGTCGTGGACGTGGCGGAACGCCTTGACCCGCAGGGTGGCGAGCCCGCGCTCGGAGGTGGAGAAGAGGCGCGCCGTCATGGCGTACGCCGCCCAGCTGGTCACGATGATCGCGACCCCGGCGGCCAGCGCCAGCCAGGTGGTGAAGGTCGCGTCCGGTCCGTCGGATCCGCGCAGCCCACGGTCGATGGTCTGCTGCACGGCGATGGGTACGACGATCTGGCCGACCGACGCGAGGACGGCGAGCGCCAGGGTCTTGCCGATGCCGTCGACCAGCTCGGGCGAGTGTCCGACACCGCGGCGGATCGTCTCCCAGCCGCCGATGTCCTCGCCGGTGTCCATCTGCGTGCCGGCGGGCCTTGTGGGGGTCACGGCGCTCACGGCGCGGACACCTCCTCCGGCTCGCCGAGCGCGTGGTCCTGCTGCTCGTAGGCGTTGACCAACCGGGCGTAGTCGTCGTTGCGGGCCACCAGCTCGTCGTGGGGTCCGCGATCGACGATCGCTCCGTCGGAGAGGTAGAGCACCTCGTCGGCGAGGCCGATCGTCGCCTTGCGGTAGGCGACGACGACGAGCGTCGTGTCGCCCTCCGGGCTTTCGGTGGTCGAGGAGGTCGCTCTGCGATCGTCTCGAGACCTGAGCCCGGCCAGGATCCGCGCCTCGACCTCGGGATCGACGGCGGACGTGGCGTCGTCGAGCACCAAGAGCCGCGGCCGGCGTACCAGTGCCCGGGCGAGCGAGATCCGCTGCCGCTGGCCGCCGGACAGCGAGGTGCCCCGCTCGCCGAGCCGCGTGTCGAGGCCGTCGGGAAGGGCGGCGACGAAGCCGTCGGCCTGGGCAGTCCGGAGCGCGGCCCACACGTCCTCGTCGGGCAGGTCGGCGCCCAGGGTGACGTTGCCCCGCACGGTGTCGTCGAACAGGAACGCCGTCTGCGGCACCACCGAGAGCACCTCGGCCAGCGCACCGCGGGCCAGGTCGCGCAGGTCGATGTCGTCGATCCGGATGGCGCCGTCGTCGACGTCGACCAGGCGGGTCAGCAGGTTGGTGAGCGTGCTCTTGCCGGACGCGGTGGCCCCGACCAGCGCGACCGTCCGCCCGGGCTCGACGGCGAAGGTCACGTCGCGCAGCAGCGGACGGTCCGGCTGGTAGCCGTAGCGCAGGCCGTCAACGTCGAGCCGCGCGCCGCCGGCTCCGGTCGGCGCGAGTGCGTCGCCGTACTCCATCGCGCCCTTGGCCCGCAGCACCGCGTCGACGCGGCGGTAGCCCACGACGCTGCGCGGGAACTCACCCAACAGCCAGCCGATCGACCGGATCGGGAACGAGACGATGGTCAGCAGGTAGGCGACCGTCACCACGTCACCCGCGTCGGTGGCGCCGGACAGGACGCGGTGCACGCCGATCACCAGGACGACGAGGACCGCGATGTTGGGGAGCGCGGCGAGAGTCGGGTCGAACGCGGCCCGGATCCGGCCGACCTTGATGTTGACGTCGCGCAGCTCGGTGGCCTTGGCGCGGAACCGGGCGGTCTCCTCCGGTTCGCGGCCGAGCGTCTTGACCACCATCGCGCCGTCGAACGACTCGTGGGCGATCTCGCTGAGCTCGGCGCGGAGCTCCTGGGCGCGGGTCGCCCAACCCTGCGCGAGCCGCTGATAGACGACGTTGGTCGCGATCACCAGCGGGAAGACGAGGAGGCCGACGACGGCGAGCACCAGGTCGGCGAACAGCATCTGGACGACCGCGATCACCATCATCGCGACGGTGCCGACCGCCATCGGAAGCGGCGCGATCGGACCCCAGGCCGCCTCGACGTCGGAGTTGGCGTTGGAGAGCAGCTCACCGGTGGGGTGGCGCTGGTGCCACTCCATCGGGAGCGAGAGGTACTGCCGGGTGACGGCCCGGCGGGTGCGGGCCTGCATCCGGTACTGCATGACGCCGGCGCCGAGCCGGCGGGCGACGATCCCGACCGCCCGCAGGATCGCGACGCCCATGAAGAGTCCGAGGACGGCCCAGAGCATCTCCGAGCCGATCTCCCCGTCGCGGAACGCGGGCAGCACGACGTTGTCGGTCGACCAGCCGAGCACCCAGGCGTCGGCGACGGTCAACGCTCCGAACAGCAGGCTGCCGATCGTCGAGACCCCGAAGATCCAGGGCTCGCGCTTGATGGCGACCCAGAGTACGGCGAAGCCGGCGCCCGTCGTACCGGCGCCACTCTGCCGCTCGTCCGTCACTTCGGTCCTGCTCCTGTCCGTCCCCGGTCGCAACCGGGCGAAGGGTGCAGCCTATTCCCGCAACGGCCGCGTCCTTGCCTTCACGTCGGTCGTGCAATCCTGGCGGTCATGACGTCCTTCGCGCGCGCTGAACGTGACCGACTCTGTGATCTCGCCCTCGACACGGGTCCGGATGCACCGACCTTGTGCGGCGACTGGAAGGTGCGCGACCTGATGGCGCACCTGGTCGTGCGCGAGAACAGCCCGCTCTCCGTCGGCATCGTCGTGCCGCCGCTGGCGTCGATCACCGACAAGGAGACCGAGCGGCAGGCCAAGAAGCCGTTCGACAAGCTGGTCGGGAAGGTCCGCAAGGCTCGGAACCCGATGGCGCTGCCCGGCGTCGACGCCGCGCTCAACACCGCCGAGTACTTCGTGCACCACGAGGACGTCCGCCGCGCTGTCGACGGCTGGAAGCCGCGCACGCTCGAGACCGACGAGCAGGACGCGCTCTGGAAGGTGGCGCGGGTCTCCGGGAAGGGCCTGATCCGTCCGGCCGGCGTACCGGTCCTGGTCCGTCGTACCGACACCGGCGCGAAGGCCAACCTCCGCGCCGGCTCCGACCCGGTCGTCATCGCCGGCCTGCCGTCGGAGATCGTGCTGTTCCTCTACGGCCGGCAGGAGACCTACGGACTCACGTTCGAAGGTCCCGACGAGCGCGTCAGCCAGCTGCAGGAAGCACGGCTCGGCATCTGATCGTTGGCGCCTACGCGCTGGCACCGGCCTGGATGCGTGCGAGTGCCTCCAGGATCGCGGTCACGACCTCGGTGGTCGGAGAAATCCACAACCCCGAGAGTGCGATCATCCAGCGCCGACCGCCAGGCAACGAAGTCGGCACCGACCCGCGGCGTCATCACCATGCTTCCGGCGCTCACACCCACCCAGACCGTGTCAGGCAGCGACGGCAAGAGCTCGGCGAGACCGGACTCGCGCATCCGTGGCACAGGTCGTCGCGTCCCCTCCATCGACCAGCAGTACGTCAGCCTCCCGGACCCAGGGCACCCAGCGCTCCGCGCCGATGCTGGGCAGCGCCGTGAGCTCGAGCACGCCCACCGACTTCCAACCCATCTCGGTCATGAGCCTTCGGCGGCCCGCCGACCACGCATCCGCGCACGTCGAGGCGGACCGCACATCCGGTGTGCCCCATTGCGCGGTCGCGACGCAAAGCGCGCTCGCCTTCGGCGATCGGCTTGCCGAGCAGGTCGACCAGCGCTACGCTCGAGGCTCGGATCGTGGCCGCCTGCGTGAGCATCGGGCTGTACTCGCCGGCGTCGCCCGCCAGGGCGCGGAAGTCGGTACGCACGAGCACGATCGGCTTCCGCGTTGAGGGCTTGCTTGACCACGAGGAGAACGCGTACCCCGACCTCCCAACAGGTGCCCGCGTCCGGGGCGGGTCCCGTCCATGATTGCGACCAGGCCGTCGGCCCCGTCGATCCCGGCCCTGTCGGCCGCGAAGATGCAACCGCGGCGTCCAGCCCGGACTTCTTCTCCTGCGGCAGCCGTACACCTCGTGCCCGTCGGCACGCAGCGCTGCGGTCACGTCCGCGTTCCAGGTGCGTTCAGGCGTCCAGACGAGCGCGCTACCGGCGAAGTACACCTTCATGACCCCGCAGTATCGGGGCGGCGGGGCGCGTGACGGATGTCAGCGCACCGCGTAGCCGGCGCTCGCCGAGCGTCTGCTTGACGTCGGCGATCCGCAGGGTGCCGAAGTGGAAGACGGTCGCAGCGAGTACGGCGTCCGCGCCCGCCTCGACCGCGGGCGGGAAGTGCTCCACCGCGCCCGCGCCGCCGGAGGCGATGACCGGGATCGTCACCTCGCTGCGCACCGCCCGGATCAGCTCGAGGTCGAACCCGGCGGTGGTGCCGTCGGCGTCCATCGCGTTGAGCAGGATCTCCCCCGCGCCGAGCTCGGCGGCCCGCACCGCCCACGCGATCGCGTCCAGCCCGGCTGACTTCCGTCCTCCGTGCGTGGTCACCTCGAAGCCCGAGTCCGTCCCGGTGGCCCGTCGGGCGTCGACCGAGAGCACCAGCACCTGGTTGCCGAACCGGTCGGCGATCTCGGCGACCAGCTCGGGTCGGTGGATCGCCGCGGTGTTGACGGCGATCTTGTCCGCGCCGGCGCGGAGCATGCGTGTCGACGTCGTCGACGCTGCGGATGCCGCCCCCGACCGTGAGCGGGATGAAGACCTGCTCGGCGGTGGCCGACACCATCTCGAGCGTCGTCGCCCGCCCCTCGTGCGAGGCCGAGATGTCGAGGAAGGTCAGCTCGTCGGCGCCTTCGGCGTCGTAGGTGCGGGCCAGCTCGACCGGGTCACCGGCGTCGCGCAGCTCCTTGAAGTTGATGCCCTTGACCACGCGCCCGGCGTCGACGTCGAGACACGGGATCACCCGGACCGCGAGGCTCATCGCCCGCCCCTCATCGACCCACGGCCGGCAGGGTCAGCGCGAGGGCGTCCTCCAGCGTGAACTGCCCGGTGTAGAGGGCGGTGCCGGCGATCGCGCCCTCGACGCCGACGGGCACGAGCTCCATCAGCGCGCGGATGTCGTCGAGGGTCGTCACGCCGCCGGACGCCACCACCGGACGGTCGGTGGCGTCGCAGACGTCGCGCAGCAGCTGGAGGTTGGGGCCCTGCAGCATCCCGTCCTTGTTGACGTCGGTGACGACGTAGCGGGCGCAGCCCTCGCCGTCGAGTCGCGCGAGGGTCTCGTAGAGGTCGCCACCCTCCTGGGTCCACCCGCGCGCGGCGAGCGTCCGGCCGCGTACGTCGAGCCCGACGGCCACCCGGTCGCCGTACGTCGCGATCGCCCGGGCGCACCACTCCGGCTGCTCGAGCGCAGCGGTGCCGATGTTGACCCGCCGGCAGCCGGTAGCCATCGCCGCCTCCAGCGACTCGTCGTCGCGGATGCCGCCGCTCATCTCGACCTGGATGTCGAGCTTGCCGACGATCTCGGCCTGGAGCGCGCGGTTGTTGCCGTGCCCGAACGCCGCGTCCAGGTCGACCAGGTGGATCCACTCGGCGCCGGCCTCCTGCCAGCGCAGCGCGGCCTCGATGGGGTCACCGAACCGCTTCTCGGACCCGTCGACGCCCTGGACCAGCTGGACGGCCTGGCCGCCCTTGATGTCGACGGCGGGAAGGAGTTCGAGGTAGTCGCTCACCCCGGAATCCTAAGGACTCCCGGTCACCTCCAGACGGGAGCGACGTTGCGGTGATACGACCGACCGAAACCGCGGCTGAGGATGAACAGGACCGGCGGCGGGATCGTGGACCGCAGAGCCGCCAGCACCTCGGGGTCCCCGCCGTCCTGCAGCCACGCGAGGAACTGCCCGCCCTGGACGGGGCCTGCCCTTCCGGAACTCTGCCTCGATCGCCTTCCACTCCGGCGTCTCCATCCGCTCCTGGATCACCGGAGTGATGGCCCGCTCCTCGTGCTCCAGATGGGCGTCGGTGATCCGGGCCGCCTCGGCGACCGCGTCCGCAGCGGCGGCCGCGTGGGTCGCGGTGGGATCGGCCGCGACCGTGTCGATCGCCGCGGTCGCCGCTTCGCACGCCGCGGCCATCGCGTGGTGCTCGGACTCCATCGCGTCGACGACGGCGGGATCCACCACCGCCAGCGTCCGCACGTAGGGCCAGACGTGCTCGTCCTCCTGCTCATGGTGATGGCGCAGCTGCCCCCACAGGGCAGCCCAGGCGCGCTGCAACCCCACGGCCCGATCGGCGTCACCATCGGACAGCGACCGGAGGGCGGCCTCCGTCCGCGCCAGGTCACGTCGTACGGCGGCGTGGATGATCTGGTTCATGTCGAGGTCGGCCACCCGGCCAACCTAGATACTCCTCACCCAGTTCCGCAGCAGTTCGGCACCGGCGTCACCTGACTTCTCGGGGTGGAACTGGGTCGCGCAGAGCGGGCCGTTCTCCACGGCCGCGACGAAGCGGTCGCCTCCGTGCTCGGCCCAGATCACCCGCGGCTGGTACTTGTCCGGCGTGCGGTCGTTGGTGACGAGCGTCCACTTCCGCACGCCGTAGGAGTGCACGAAGTAGAAGCGCTCGCCCTCGATACCCGGCGAAGAGCCGCGACCCGTCCGGGACCTCGACCGTGTTCCAACCCATGTGCGGGACGATCGGCGCCTGGAGGCGCTCGACGACGCCCGGCCACTCTCCGCAGCCCTCCGTCTCGACACCGTGCTCGATCCCGCGCTCGAAGAGGATCTGCATGCCGACGCAGATGCCCAGCACCGGCCGGCCGCCCGCGAGCCGGCGCGCGATCACCCGCTCGCCGCGGATCGCGCGAAGTCCTTTCATGCAGGCCGCGTAGGCGCCGACACCCGGCACCAGCAGCCCGTCGGCCTCCTGCGCCAGATCCAGGTCGGACGTCAGCGTGACCGCCGCGCCCGCCCGCTCGACCGCGCGCACGGCGGAGCGAAGGTTGCCCGACCCGTAGTCGAGGACAACCACGACGGTGGCACGTCACGGCTGCCTCGGGCGCGAGGCTTGGGTTGCGCGTCGCGCGTCAACCGGCGGCACTCGCTCACAGGGCACCCTTGGTGGAGGGGATCCCCGTCTCCCGCGGGTCGATCGCGATCGCGTCGCGGAACGCCCGGGCGAACGCCTTGAACTGCGTCTCCACGATGTGGTGCGGCTCGCGACCGGCGAGCACCCGCACGTGCAGCGCGAGGTGCGCGTGGAACGCGACGGTCTCGAAGACGTGGCGGGTCAGCGAACCGAGGTAGGGCACGTTGTCGCCACCGCCGCCGAGCGCGACGTACTCCTGGCCCTCGGGCTCGCCGGTGTGCACGCAGTAGGGACGGCCGGACACGTCGACGACGGCCTGCACGAGCGCCTCGTCGAGCGGCACGGTGGCGTCGCCGAAGCGGCGGATGCCGGCCTTGTCGCCGAGCGCCTCACGCAGCGCCTGGCCGAGCACGATCGCGGTGTCCTCGACCGTGTGGTGGGCGTCGATGTGGGTGTCGCCGGAGGTCTCGACGGTCAGGTCGACCAGCGAGTGCCGGGCGAACGAGATGAGCATGTGGTCGTAGAAGCCGACGCCGGTGGACACGTCGTGGCGCCCCGTGCCGTCGAGGTTGACCTCGACGACGACCTTGGACTCGCTCGTCTGCCGCTCGATGCGTCCAATTCTGGGGGAAGCGGTACGGCTCATGCCATCTCCTTCATCACTTCGACGAGGGCGTCCTCGAACGCCGCCATCTCCTCAGGTGTCCCGATGGACACCCGCAGCCAGCCTTCGGGACCGGTCTCCCGGATCAGCACGCCCCGGTCGAGCAGTCCCTGCCACACAGCATGACGATCCCGGAAGGTGCCGAACAAGCAGAAATTGGCGTCGCTGTCGGCGACCTGGTGTCCCTGGTCCCGCAGCCAGGCCACCGTCTTGTCGCGCTGGGCCCGCAGCTGGTCGACGTTGCCGAGCAGCTCGGGAGCGTGCCGGAGCGCCGCCAGCGCGCTCGCCTGGGTGACCGCGGACAGGTGGTAGGGCAGCCGCACCACCCGGATCGCGTCGCAGATCGCCGGGTCGGCCGCGAGGTAGCCGAGCCGCAGCCCGGCGGCGGCGAACGCCTTGCTCATCGTGCGGGTGACCACCAGGTTGCGGTGCGTCGGCAGCAGCTCGAGGGCGCTCGGTACGCCGGCGCGCCGGAACTCGCCGTACGCCTCGTCGACGACGACGACGCCTCCCCCTGATTCAGCAGAGTCCCCCACGGCCGCGCAGAGGGCGGCCACGGCCTCCGGCGGCAGTGCGGTGCCGGTCGGGTTGTTGGGGCTCGGCAGCAGTACGACGTGCGGCCGGACCTCCTCGATCAGGGCGCGGGCGCGGTCGAGGTCGAGCGAGAAGTCGTCCTCACGTCGCCCCGCGACCCACTCCGTCATCGTGTCGCGGGCGTACTCCGGATACATCGAGTACGTCGGCGCGAAGCTCAGCGCCGTACGCCCCGGGCCGCCGAACGCCTGCAGCAGCTGCAGCATGACCTCGTTGGACCCGTTGGCCGCCCACACCTGCTCCGGCGCGATCTCGCCGGCCACGTCGCGCGAGAGGTACGACGCCAGGGCGGTGCGCAACGCGACGAACTCGCGGTCGGGGTAGCGGTTGAGCGTGCGCGCCGCGTCCGCCGCGGACGCAGCGATGTCGGCGACGCACTCGTCCGAGGGCCCGTAGGGGTTCTCGTTGACGTTGAGCTGGACGGGCACCAGGTCGACAGGGAGCTGTGGCGCCCCGTACGGCTCGATCCCGGCGAGCTCGGGGCGGATCGGCGGCCAGGTCACTCGAACCGCACCCTGACCGCCGCACCGTGGCCGGGCAGGTCCTCGGCCTCGGCCAGCGTCACGACGTGGTCGGCGACCTCGCCGAGCCCTTCGCGGGAGTACTCGACGACGTGCACCGACTTGGTGAACGCGCGGACCGACAGTCCCGACGAGTGACAGGCGCAGCCGCCGGTGGGCAGCACGTGGTTGGAGCCCGCGCAGTAGTCGCCGAGGCTGACCGGCGCGTAGGGGCCGACGAAGATCGCGCCGGCGTTGCGCACCCGGGCGGCGTACGACGCCGCGTCGGCCGTGTGGATCTCGAGGTGCTCGGCGGCGTACGCATCGACGACCGCGAGCCCCTGCTCCAGGTCGCGCACGAAGACGATGCCCGACTGCGGCCCGCCCAGGGAGGTGCGGATCCGGTCGACGTGCTTGGTGGCCGAGACCTGCTTGTCGAGCTCGGCGTCCACGTCGTCGGCGAGTGCTTCGGACGTGGTCACGAGCACTGCGGCCGCGAGCGGGTCGTGCTCGGCCTGGCTGATCAGGTCGGCTGCGACGTACGCCGCGTCGGCGGTCTCGTCGGCAAGGATCGCGATCTCGGTCGGTCCGGCCTCGGAGTCGATGCCGACCAGGCCCTTGAGGATCCGCTTGGCCGTGACGACGTAGATGTTGCCCGGCCCGGTCACGAGATCGACCTGTCGACCTTCACGTCGGTGTCCTCGACGCCGTAGGCGAACATGGCGATCGCCTGCGCGCCTCCGACGGCATAGACCTCCTCGACGCCGAGCAGCGCGCACGCCGCCAGGATCGTCGGGTGCACCGCGCCGCCGAAGCTCTTCTGCGGCGGGCTGGCCAGCGCGATCGACTCGACGCCCGCGATCTGCGCAGGCACGACGTTCATCAGCACGCTCGACACGAGCGGCGCCAACCCACCGGGCACGTAGAGCCCGACCCGGCCGACCGGCACCTTGCGGTGGGTCACGCGGGCGCCGGCGCCGAAGTCCGTGACGGCATCCTGCTCGAGCTCTGCGGCACAGGTCGCGCGCAGCCGGCGGATCGACTCCTCGAGGCCGGCCCGGATGTCCGGGTCGAGCTGGTCGAGTGCCGACGCCAGCGCCTCCGGGGTGACCCGGATGTCCTCGACCCGCACCCCGTCGAAACGCTCGCCGAGGTCGCGGATCGCGTCGATCCCGCCGGTGCGGACCTCCTCGCAGATCGCATGCACCGCCGGCACCGCGGCTTCGACGTCGAAGTCGGCGCGGGGCACGGCTGCGCGGTAGTCGGCCGCTGACGATGCAGCGTCCGCCCCGCGCAGGTCGATGCGACGGATGAGGGACATGCGACCGATTCTACGGTCGCATGTCCCTCACTCCGGCGTCCTCGACGTCAGGCGGACGGCTCCAGGCGCACCGTGAGAGCGACCGCGATGCAGCCAGATCGGCAGCAGCATCGCGCCGATGAACCCGAGCGGGCCGAGCGGTGCGAGCACACCCACGACCACCGACGCGACGGCGAGCCACTTCGGGAGGCTCTTCGTGGTCAGTCCGGCCAGGCCGGCGCCGACGTAGATGGCGATCATGCTGGTCATCAGAGGCAGGAAGCCGGCGTCGCTGATCGTGACCAGCGCGCGGATCGCGGACTCGTCGCCGTAGTCGACGGCCTCCCACAGGGCGACGTCGATGACGACCCACGAGGCCAGCGTCGCGGCCAAGGCGCCGAACCCGAGGAGGACGACGTCTGCGAGCCAGGTGCGACCGGCGCCCCGGAGGGCGCTGCGGAAGGCGGCTCCGAAGAACAGGACAACGGCGGCGAACGCCATCGCGGCATAGGCGCCGACGCGGGTGGCGGTCTGGCTCATGCCCTCGTAGTGGTCGGTGATGTCCGCGAGCTTCGCGTCGTAACCGAGGTCCTTTCCGGTCGCCATGAAGACGACGTACAGGACGAAGATCGTCCCCGCGAGGGCGACGAGGGTACGGCGACGCGGGCTGCCCGGAGCAGCAGCAGCAGTGGCAGTGGTGGACGCCTGGACGGGCGTGGTGGTCTGGGTCATGGCGAGTCCTTTCGGGAAGCTGTTTGCCAGGCACCAGCGTTCTTCCCGAGGGGCGGCAGGCGCGTCGGAGCCGCCACCCGTCCTGGATTGCGTGTCAACCCTGACGCCGGCCCGACCGATCCCTGCCACGATGAACGCCATGACCACGCGGGCCGCACGAAGGCTGGCCGTCGGCGTCCTGGCGCTCCAGGGCGCGATCACTCGCAGCGACCTGTGCCGTCGACGTCTGGCTCGTCCGCAACGGCTACGCCGACGAGGTCGACACGATCCTCGAGCCGACCGTGTGGCCGCTGGCCGCGGCGATCGTCGTCGCGGCGGGCGTCGGCGCCGTGGTGGCGGTCCAGCAGCCGGACAACCCGGTCGGCTGGCTGTTCCTCGGCTTGTCCGGCGCGATTCTCGTCAGCTGGTCCGATCGACCAGTGGTACTCCCTTGCGAACGTCGTCACGCCGAGTCGGGTCGGCGGCGGCGACCTCGCGGGTTTCATCGGCGACAAGATGTTCATCCCGTGGTTCACCCTGGTCACCCTCATCCTGCTGCTCACGCCGACCGGGACCTTCTTGTCGTCCCGATGGCGCTGGGTGGGTCGGGTCGCAGTCGGCGCGTGCATCGCGACTCTGGCTGCTTGCATCGTCAGCGACGCGAAGCTCGACGACTATCCGCTCGCCGACAACCCCTTCGCCGTGGCCGCCCTCAACCCGGCCGCCGCGTGGGCGGCCTACCTCTTTCTCCTCGTCGTCGCCGGTTGCCTGGTCCTCGGTGGCGTCTCGCTCGTGCTGCGGTTCCGGCGCGCGGAGGGGACGCCCGCCGACAGCTGCTGTGGTTGGCCTTGGTCGTGGTGCCGCTCCCCGCGTTCGTCGTCGCCGCGTTCGTCGCGTCGTACGCCGACCTCCGAGCTCTCCAGGTCGCCGCGACTGCAGGATTCGTCACCCTGATCCCCATGGCCGCCGGGCTGTCGGTGCTGCGCTACCGGCTGTACGACGTCGAGCGGGTCGTCTCGACCACGCTCACCTACTCGCTGCTCTCGGTCGTCCTGGTCGCGGTCTATGTCGGCATCGTTTGGTTCGGCGCTCGTCTCGTCCCCGGCGGGTCGCCTTCCCCGGTCGCCACGGCGACCATCGGTGCCGTCGCCGCAGCGCTCATCGCCGGGCCGCTGCGCCGTGGCCTGCAGGACCGGATCGACCGCCGGTTCAACCAGCGGGCCTACGACGCGGCGCGCACCGTGGTCGGCGCGGCCTCGCCCGGGACGAGGCCGGCGTCGACCTCACGGCGCTGCTGCGTTCGGCCCTGGGCGACCCGTCGCTGACGATCGGCTACCCGACGCCGGACGGGGACTGGGTGGACGAGGCCGGCGCGACCGGCGCAGCACGCGGCCGGCGAGCTCGAGGTGACCCGCGCCGGCCGGGTCGTCGCCCGGATCGGGTTCGACCCCGATCGGGTCGACGCCACAGCTGTCGCCCGCGGCGGCCGCGATCGCGGCCGCCGAGCTCGACAACGTCCGCCTCCGCGCCGAGCTCGAGCGCCGGCTCGGCGAGATCGCCGCCTCCCGTCGGCGACTGTCGCAGGCGCAACGCGAGGAGCGACGCCGCATCGAGCGCGACCTGCACGACGGCGCACAGCAGACGCTGCTGGCGCTGCGTTCGAGCTGCAGGCCGCGCAGCTCAACGGCGACCCGGAGCGCGATGCGGGACGCCTTGACCGAGGGCGCCGACGCCGCACGCAGCGCGGCGCAGGAGCTGCGGCGCTCGCGAACGGCCTCCACCCCGCCGCGCTCACCGACGGCGGCCTGTCCGGGGTCGTCGACGACCTCGCCCGCCGCTCCCCCGTGCCGATCGAGGTGGACGTCGACAGCACCCGGCTCGACCCGGCGACCGAGTTCACCGCGTGGCTGGTCGTCGCGGAGGCGGTCACCAACGCTCACAAGCACGCCGGGGCGAGCCGGATCACGGTGGCCAGCTCGCACCACGACGGCGAGCTCCGGCTCGCGATCTGCGACGACGGCCGAGGCAACGCCGACCCCTCGGGGTCGGGTCTGCGCGGCCTGCACGACCGGGTGGAGTCTGCCGAAGGCACCCTGCGCGTCCGCTCCGGCGCCCAGGGCACGGTCGTGGAGGTGACGCTGCCGTGCGGGTCGTGATCGCCGACGACTCCGGGCTCCTCCGGCAGGGTCTGACGCGGCTGCTGTCCGAGGCAGGGATCGAGGTCGTCGGCACCGCGGAGGACGCGGAGACGCTCACCGCACTCGTCGACGAGGTCGCGCCTGACGTGGCCGTCGTGGACATCAAGATGCCACCGACCTTCACGAACGAGGGCGCGAAGGCCGCCGTCGACCTCCGGGCCCGGCATCCCGCGCTCGGCATCCTGCTGTTGTCCCAGTCGCTCGAGAGCCGCTACGTCACCGACCTCGCCCGAGACTCGCCCCAGGGTTTCGGTTACCTGCTCAAGGACCGGGTCGTCGATGTCGCCGTACTCGTCGGAGCGCTGCAGACCGTCCACGCCGGCGGCACCGTGATGGACCCCGACGTCATCGCGCACCTTCTCGGGCGGCAGTCGCTGGCCGCGCAGCTCGAGCGGCTCAGCGAGCGCGAGCGCACCGTGCTCGAGCTGATGGCGCAAGGCCTTTCCAACGCCGGCATCGGCGAACGGCTGGTGATCGAGACGAAGACCGTGGAGAGCCACGTCGCCCGCATCCTGGCCAAGCTCGACCTGCACCAGACGCCCGACGAGCACCGCCGGGTCCGCGCCGTTCTCGCGTGGCTGCGCGGCTGACTCGCTGTTATCACCCCTGCGCACGGAATTTCCGGTTTCAGCACGCGGTCACGATTCTACGACCCAAGATGGCCGGACCGTCTCGGGACCTACCCACCCCTCCCTGTGGAAGGCGAGCGATGAAATCCACCACCCGCACTCGGCTCACTGCACTCCTGGCCTCGGCCGCGGCTCTTGCCGTCTCCGCCGGCGCATTGCCGTCGACACCGGCCGAAGCCCAGGAGGCTCCAGCGCCGACCGTCCTCGCTCGGCACCTGGTCGCCCCGCTCAGCCTTGCTGTGAACAAGGAGGGCGTCTCGTTCGTGTCCCAGAACTTCGGCGGCCCGATCCTCCGGATCGAGCCCGGCCATCGGACCAGGGAGGTGGCCTCGGCCCCCGCGGCGGAGCTGGGCGGTCTTTCCCGCCGCGGCCGCACCCTGACCTTCGTCGTCACCGGCGAGTCGACCCCCGACCTGGCCAGGTCGTCGGTCAAGACGATCAGGGACGGCGAGATCCAGCGGATCGGCAACCTCGGCCGCGCCGAGACGAACCGCAACCCCGACGCCGACGTCGAGTACGGCTTCGTCGGCCTGGACCAGGCCTGCGCCGACCAGATCGACACCAGCACCTTCGGACCGGTCGTCCACACCGGCGTCATCGAGTCCCACCCCTACGCGACGGCGAAGATCGGCGGTACGACGTACGTCGCCGACGCGGCGTCCAACGTCATCTGGTCGGTGGCGGACCACAAGGTCAAGGTGCTGTCCCTGCTCCCGCCGATCCCGGCCGAGGTGACGGCCGACGTCGCCGGCCAGTACGGGCTGCCGGACTGCACCATCGGCGAGACCTTCTTGGCCGAGCCGGTGCCGACCGACGTCGAGGTCGGTCCTCACGGCAGGCTCTACGTGACGACGCTCGCCGGTGAGTTCCCCGACGCAGGCGGCATCTTCAGGATCAACCCCGAGACCGGTACGACGACGGAGGTGTTCCACGGTCTGTTCGCCGCGACCGGACTCGCGGTCGACCGCAACGGCGACATGTACGTTGCGATGCTCTTCCCGGGCGTGATCCTGCGGATCCCGGCCGGTGGCGGGGCACCGCAGCCGTTCGCGACGGTCAACCAGCCGGCAGCGCTGGAGATCTCCGACGGCTACCTCTACGCCACGGTCAACGTGCTGTCCGGGCTCGGGTTCAAGCAGCGGCAGACCCAGTTCGCCCCCCGGGACCAGGAGCTGCGCGCCGGCCCCGCCGGCAAGCTGGTCCGCTGGAAGCTGTAGGCACTGCGTCGGTGCCAGCACGTGAGTGCGATCACGTGCTGGCACCGTTGCGCACCCTGCTCGCGGCGAGAGCACCGTGGAGGCATGGCACCGCGGAGCCCTTCTCGCCGTCTGGATCGCCGCTTCGGCCGCCTTCCTGATGAGCGGGATGCGCCGGAGACGAGGACGACGACAAGGCTCCGTCGTCGCAGGAGACGCAGGACGTCGCAGGCGACCGCATCACGCCTCCTCGACGCCCCCACCGCTTCGGTCGACGACGTGGTCCAGGACCGATCTCAACGTCGACGTCGGCGGCCGGTCGATCTACCTGCGCTGCTGGGGCGAGCCGGTCGACGGCGAGTCGACCGTCCTCCTCATCTCCGGGCAGGGCCCGACGCGTCGTACTGGGACTACCATGGCCACCCAGTTCGCTCTCGACGGCCACCACCTCTGCGCGTACGACCGCGCCGGGGTCGGCAGCAGCGAGGTACCACCGGAGGACCGTCGCACCACCAAGGACCAGGTGGCGGACCTGGTGGCGCTGCTCGACGGCACCGACCTGAACGAGCCGCTCGTCCTGGTCGCCCACTCCCTCGGCTCCCTTCCCGCGATCGGCCTTGCGAGCCAGGCACCGGAGCGGGTCGCCGGCGTGGTGCTTCATCGACCCGTGGACACCACGCTCGAGGACTGCCCAGCTCGCGGCGCTGCCGCCGGAGAAGCCGAACGAGTCGGCCGCGCTGATGGAGGAGCGGCAGTTCCTGACCGAGTTCCCCACCGACCCGACCCAGAACAGCGAGCACCTCCTCGTCGCCGCGTCCGACCAGGAAGTGATCGAGCAGCTCGACAAACCCGGGCCGCTTTTCGGAGACCGCCCGGTCGTCGTGCTCCAGGCTCCTTTCCGGCCGCCCGGGTCGGGCTTCCCCGCAGCTACGCCGCGGTGGCGCAGGAAGCCTGGACGAACGGCAACAAGGAGTTGGCAGCCGAGTCGGCCCGACGGCAGTGTGATCGAGGTCGAGGACACCGGCCACAACATCCACGAGGACCAGCCGGAGGTCGTCATGGACGCGATCCTCGACGTGCTTGCCGGATAGCCGCCCTTCGGACGGCTAGGTTTGACGCGTGACAGAGCGGCTCCCGATGTTCCCGCTGAACAGCGTGGTGTTCCCGGGCGTCACCGTGCCGCTGCACGTCTTCGAGGACCGCTACCGCGCCCTCATGCACCACCTGCTGCGCATCGAGGACCCGGCGGACCGGTTGTTCGGCTCCGTGGCGATCCGCGAGGGCTACGAGGTCGGCGACCACGGCGCCCAGTCGCTGTTCCGCGTCGGCGTCCGGCTCCAGCTGGCTGAGGCGGAGGCGCGCCCCGACGGCACGTTCGACATCGTCGCGATCGGCCGCGACCGGATCCGGCTCGACCGGCTCGAGCGCGGCGACCTGTTCCCGATGGGAGAGGTCGACGAGCTGCCCGAGCCCGGCGTCACGGTGCCCGCCGAGCTCGTCGAGTATGCCCGCGCCACCTTCACGGCGTACCGCCTGGCGTTGAGCGAGATCTCCGCCGACCCCTACCAGGGCTCGCTGCCGACCGACCCGATGTATCTCTCCTGGGTGCTCGCGGCCTGCGCCCCGCTGCCGATGGCCGAGCGCCAACAGCTGCTCGAGGCGTCCGACGCCGAGGAGCGGCTGGTGCTGACCACCGAGCTGCTGCGCGGCGAGCTGCGCGCCATGAACGTGATCACCTCGCTGCCGGCCACGGAGATGGCGCGCACCCGTTGGTCACCCAACTGACGCAATGGCCAAGAAGCAGCAGGCCGGTGGCACGCCGGCGATGACCGCGTTGAGCGCGGCCGCGATCGCGTTCACGGTGCACGACTACGCCCACGACCCCCGGTCCGAGTCGTACGGCGAGGAGGCGGCGGCCGCGCTCGGGATCACCGCCGACCGGGTCTTCAAGACCCTCCTCGCCGACGTCGACGGCGCCCTCACCGTCGCCGTGGTGCCGGTGTCGGGACAGCTGGACCTCAAGGCGCTCGCCCGGGCCGTCGGTGGCCGGAAGGCGTCGATGGCGGACCCGAAGGCAGCGGAGCGGTCGACCGGTTACGTCGTCGGCGGCATCTCGCCGATCGGCCAGAAGCGTGCGCACCCGACCGTCGTCGACGTGACCGCCCTCGACCACCCGACGGTCTTCGTGTCAGCGGGTCGCCGCGGACTGGAGGTCGAGCTCGCTCCCGCGGACCTGGTCAGCGTGACCGCAGCGGTCACGGCGCCTGTCGGTCGTCCGACTCCTTGACCGGGGTCGGGTGTGCCACGAGCGGCTCGAGCTCGCCGAGCATCGTCTTGGTGGTCCCGAACCACGACATCACGACGATCGTGACTGAGAACGCGCCGAGCGCCGCCAGCGGCCAGCACAGGAAGGGTGTCCACCCGCTCACCTCGATCGCCGCGAGGTACTGCTTGCAGGGCTCCTCCTGGCAGACGTTCTCAGCGGTCGCGTACTTCTGCGGGTCGGGCGGGCTCAGCGTGGTCCCCACCAGCCAGGAGACGTACGCCGCGAGCGCGCTGCCGACCACGAGGGCGATCATCGCCGCGACCGCCTGCCGCCGACCGAGCACAGCAGCGAGGATCCCGAGCAGGGCTCCGAACCCGAGGGCGATCACGGTGTACTGAGCCGGGCCGTCGAACTGGTGGGCCAGGCCCTGGTCGGTGAGGTCGAACCAGCGCGGACCCCACGCCGAGGTGTCGTAGATCTCCCCCGAGTTGGGCGGGCCCCACCACTGGTACCAGAGCCAGCCGCCGAGGGCTCCGAGACCGCCGGCAGCCAGGACCACCGCGCCTGCCACCACCGAGATCGCGCGCCACGGCGGGCGCCGGTCCTCGGCAGTCTCGGCGGGCGCTGGGACGATCTCTTGTTCGGTCACCACCCCGTCATCCTGTCAGGCACCCGGGCCCGAGCAGTTGCTTGAGGTCGGCGAACAGGGCCGGGCTCGGCGAGACGCGGAGTCCGTCGTCGAGCCGCATCAGCTTGGTGGCGTCGCGGGTCAGCAGCCGGAGCTGAACCTCGGTGAGCCCCGGGTGGGTGCCGAGGACGTCCTTGAGCTGGGCGATGACCGGGGCGGTGCACCGGGTCGACGGGAGGCTGATCACGACCGGGCCGTCGGAGCCGGTCTCGAGGTCGGGTCGGCTCACCTCCTGGCCGTGCAGCTCGGGCTGCTCCTTGCTGCGCGAGAGCCGTCCCCGCACGGTGAGGATCGCGTCGGGGACCAGCAGCGGGCTCGCGAGCTGGTAGGCGCTCGGGAACAGCAGCACCTCGATCGCACCCTCGAGGTCCTCGATGGTGACCATCGCCCAGGGGTCGCCCTTCTTGGTGATCTTGCGCTGCACCGACGTCACCAGGCCGCTGATGGTCACGTTGGCCTGGTCGGGCCAGGTCGCGCCCTCGGTGTCGGAGAGCAGGTCGCCAACCGTGCAGTCGGCGCTGTTGGCGAGGACATGCTCCAGGCCGAGCAACGGGTGGTCGGACACGTAGAGGCCGAGCATCTCGCGTTCGTGGCCGAGCAGCGTGGTCTTGTCCCACTCGTCGAGGTGGTCGGGGACCTCGACCCGGGTGCCGGCCGACCCCACGTCACCGGCGTCGAGCAGGTCGAACATGGAGTCCTGGCCGCCGTCGGTGTTGCGCTTGGCGTCGACGAACCGATCGACCGCGTCCTCGTGCACCTGCACGATCGCACGGCGCTTGTGCTTCATGTCGTCGAAGGCCCCGGCGCGGGCCAGCGAGTCGATGAGGCGCTTGTTGCACACCAGCAGCGGCACCTTCTCCATGAAGTCGTTGAAGTCCTCGAACCGCCCCTGCGTCGAGCGCGCCTCGACGATCTTGTCCACCACGTTGGAGCCGACGTTGCGCACGGCCGTCAGGCCGAATCGGATGTCGTTGCCGACGGCGGTGAAGTTCTGGGCGGACTCGTTGACGTCGGGTGGCAGCACCGCGATCTTCATCCGGCGACACTCGTTGAGGTAGATCGCCATCTTGTCCTTGTCGTTCTTCACCGAGGTGAGGAGCGCCGCCATGTACTCGGTCGGGTAGTTGGCCTTGAGGTAGGCGGTCCAGTAGGTGATGACGCCGTACGCCGCCGAGTGCGACTTGTTGAAGGCGTAGTCGGCGAAGGGGACCAGGATGTCCCAGACCGTCTTGACCGCGTCCTGGGGGTAGCCGCGCTCGAGCATGCCGGCCTCGAAGCCGGCGTACTGCTTGTCGAGCTCCTCGCTTCTTCTTCTTGCCCATCGCGCGCCGCATGTTGTCTGCGGCGCCCAGGGAGAAGCCGGCGAGCACCTGCGCGATCGCCATGACCTGCTCCTGGTAGACGATCAGGCCGTAGGTCTCTCCCAGGACGGACTCGAGGGCGTCGGCGAGCGCCGGGTGGATCGGCACGATCGGCTCGCGGCCGTTCTTGCGGCGGGCGTACTTGTTGTGGGAGTCGGCGCCCATCGGACCCGGCCGGTAGAGCGCGCTCACCGCGGTGATGTCGGCGAACTGGTCGGGGAGCATCGAGCGCAGCAGCGCCCGCATGCCGCCACCATCGAGCTGGAACACGCCGAGGGTGTCGCCGCGGCCCATCAGCTCGTAGGTCGCGCGGTCGTCGAACGGCAGCTCCTCGAGCACGACCTCCTCGCCGCGGTTGGCCTTGATGTTGACCAGGGCGTCGTCGAGCGTGTGGAGGTTGGAGAGACCCAGGAAGTCCATCTTGACCAGCCCGAGCGCTTCGCACATCGGGTAGTCGAGCTGGGTGATGATGGCACCGTCCTGCGGACGGGCCATGATCGGCACGATGTCGATCAGCGGCTCGCTGGACATGATCACGCCCGCGGCGTGCACGCCCCAGTTGCGGATCTGGCCCTCGAGGCCGATCGCCGTCTGGTAGATCGTGCGGACGTCGGTGTCCTGCTCGTAGAGCGCGCGGAACTCGGCGCCGTCGCCGTAGCGCTTGTGCTCGGGGTTGAAGATCTCCTTGAGCGGAACGCCCTTGCCCATGACGTCCGGCGGGAGCGCCTTGGTGATCCGGTCGCTGACGGCGAAGCCGTAGTCGAGCACCCGGGCGGCGTCCTTGATCGCGGCCTTCGACTTGAGGCGGCCGAACGTGGCGATCTGCGCGACCCGGTCGGCGCCGTACTTCGCGGTGACGTAGGCGATGACCTCGCCACGACGGTGGTCGTCGAAGTCGATGTCGAAGTCGGGCATCGACGGTCGCTCGGGGTTGAGGAACCGCTCGAAGAAGAGGCCGTGCTCCAGCGGGCAGAGGTCGGTGATCCGCAGGGCGTAGGCCGCGATCGAACCGGCGCCGGAGCCACGGCCGGGACCGACCCGGATGCCGTTGTCCTTGGCCCAGTTGATGAAGTCGGCGACCACCAGGTAGTAGCCGCAATAGCCCTTGCTCGCGATGATGCCGAGCTCCATGTCGACCCGCTGCTTGACGTCAGCCGTCAGTCGCTCGCCGGGGTAGCGCGACTCGATCCCGCGCCACACCTCCTTGACGAACCACGACTCCTCGGTCTCGCCGGCCGGCACGTCGGCGCGGGCCATGTAGCCGCCGGTCGACTCGGTGAACTCGACGTCGCACCGCTCCGCGATGAGCAGGGTGTTGTCGCAGGCCTCCGGCATCCCGAACCGGTCGGCCCACAGCTCACGCATCTCGGCCGCGGACTTGATGTAGTAGCCGCCGCCGTCGAACTTGAGCCGGTTGGTGTCCGACAGTCTCTTGCCGGACGCGACGCAGATCAGGGCATCGTGGGCGCCCGCGTCCTCGGGGTTGTTGTAGTGGGAGTCGTTGGTCGCGACCGGCGGGATGCCGAGGTCCTTGCCGAGCCGCAGCAGGTCGTCACGGACCCGCTTCTCGATGTCGATCCCGTGGTCCATCAGCTCGAGGAAGAAGCTGTCCTTGCCGAAGATCTCCTGGAACTCGGCGGCCGAGCGGCGGGCTTCGTCGTACTGCCCCAGGCGGAGCCGGGTCTGGATCTCGCCCGAGGGGCAACCGGTCGTCGCGATCAGGCCCTTGGCATAGCTGTGGAGCAGGTCGCGGTCGGCCCGCGGCTTGTAGAAGAAGCCCTCGAGGCTCGACCGGGACGAGAGGCGGAACAGGTTGTGCATGCCCTCGGTCGTCTCGGCCCACATCGTCATGTGGGTGTAGGCGCCGCCGCCCGCGACGTCGTCGCCGCCCTCCTCGGCCATGTCGCCCTTGCCCCACTTGACCCGGCGGCGCTCCGAGCGGTCGGTCTGCGGAGTGAGGTAGGCCTCGATGCCGATGATCGGGCGGATGTCGTGCTTCTTGGCCTTGGAGTAGAAGTCGTAGGCCCCGTGCAGGTTGCCGTGGTCGGTCATCGCGATCGACGACATGCCGAGGTCGCTCACCCGCGCGAAGAGTCCGTCGAGCAACGACGCACCGTCCAACGTGGAGTACTCGGTGTGGACGTGCAGATGGACGAAGTCCCCGGCGGTTGCCATCGGTGCTGAAGGCTCCTCAGACGATCGTGGACGGAGGTCCTGAACAGGATGGGTCGGGGAAGGGCATCAGCCTACGCGACCGACGGGAGCAGACTAGAGAGACCCACCGACAGAAACGGAGCAACCCCATGACCGGCAAGATCGTCCACTTCGAGATCCCCTTCGACGACGGGGACCGGGCCCGCGAGTTCTACAGCAACGTCTTCGGCTGGCAGGTCATGCCGATGCCGGAGATGGACTACACGATCGTCTCCACCGGCCCGTCCGACCCCGAGACGGGACCGACCGAGCCCGGCTTCATCAACGGCGGCATGTTCCAGCGGGAGGACGGCTTCACCGGCCCGGTCGTCGTCATCGACGTCCCCGACATCGACGCCGCCCTCGCGAGCGTCGAGGCGTCGGGCGGGTTGATCGGCCGCGGCAAGGAGGCGGTCGGCGAGATGGGCTTCGCGGCGTACTTCACCGACACCGAGGGCAACCTCGTCGGCCTCTGGGAGACGGCGACCTGACCTACGCGGGCGAGGAGGGTGGCGTGGGGCCGGGCCACTCCATCCGGAGGTCCGGCGCACGTTCCTCGTTGCCGGAGCCGTCGGTGTGCTCCCGCTCGACGAGCCCGCGTCGGGCGTAGAAGGCCCGCGCGGGCGTGTTGGACTCGAACACCCACAGCGAGAAGCCCTCGGGCCGGACCGACTTCGCCACGTCGAGCAGCGCCGAGCCGATTCCCTCCCCCTGCGCGTCCGGACGGACGTAGAGGTCGTCGAGCCAGTCGCCCTTGAGCTCGGCGAAGGCAACGATGCCGCGGCCGTCCTCGGCCACCCAGCCTTCCCGCTCGCCCCCGAGGACGTCCAGGCCGGCGTAGAACGCGTGCACCTCGTGCGGAGGGTGGATCGACGGCGGCATCGCCGGGACGGCCGCGGCCCGCGCGGCGATGAACACGTCGGCCATCGCCGACAGGTCCTCGGTGGTGGCCGGCCGGATGGTCAGCGCTGCGTCAGTCGCTGTCACGGATGACGTCAACTGCGTGCTGGAGGTCGTCGGGGTAGCCGCACTCGTACTCGACGTAGTCACCCGACTCGGGGTGCTCGAACCCGAGGCGTACGGCGTGCAGCCACTGCCGGGTGAGGCCGAGCCTCTTGGCGAGCACCGGGTCGGCGCCGTACGTCAGGTCGCCCACGCAGGGGTGCCGCAGCGCCGCCATGTGCACGCGGATCTGGTGGGTGCGGCCGGTCTCGAGGTGCACCTCGAGCAGGCTCGCGAACCGGTGCGCCTCGAGGGTCTCGTAGTGGGTGACGCTCGCCCGCCCGCCGTCCATGACCGCGAACTTGTAGTCCGCGCCAGGATGCCGCCCGATCGGTGCGTCGACCGTGCCCGACAACGGATCGGGGTGGCCCTGCACGAGCGCGTGGTAGGTCTTGTCGACCGTCCGCTGCCGGAAGGCGTTCTTCAAGACGGAGTAGGCCTGCTCGGACTTCGCGATCACCATCACGCCTGACGTGCCGACGTCGAGTCGCTGCACGATGCCCTCGCGCTCCTTGGCGCCCGAGGTCGAGATCCGGAAACCGGCCCCGGCCAGGTGCCCGACCACGGTCGGTCCGCGCCAACCCGGCGAAGGGTGTACGGCGACGCCGACCGGCTTGTCGATCACGACGATGGCTGGGTCGTCGTGGATGATCTTGATGCCCTCGACGATCTCGGGGACGATCTCGAGCGGGTCCGCCTCGGCCGGGATCTCGACGTCGAGCAGCGCTCCCGGCAGGACCCGTTCGCTCTTGCTGACGTCGGCACCGTCGAGCCGCACCCGGCCGTCAGCGATCAGCTCGGCCGCTCGCGACCGGGACAACCCGAAGAGCTGCGCCATCGCGACGTCGATCCGCTCCCCTTCGAGTCCGTCCGGAACCCGGAGACTCCGGTGATCGATGCTGCTGCTCACGCGTCGTCCTCCGTCGGACCCGGGTCCGACGGCTCTGCGTCGGCGGGCTCGTCGTCAGCATGCCGGGTGCCGTCGATCCGGATGCCCCGGAACACCTGCAGCAGGATCAGGCCCGCGCCGACGTTGATCGAGATGTCGGCGATGTTGAAGATCGGCCAGTTGGGCAGCTGGAGGAAGTCGATGACGTGACCGCGGAACGGGCCGGGGTCGCGGAGCATCCGGTCGGTGAGGTTGCCGGCGATGCCGGCCAGCAGGGCGCCGAGACCTGCCGCCCAGATCGGGTCGACCACCTTCCGGCTGACGCCGAGCACGACGATCGTCGCCACGACCGCGAGGCAGGACAGCCCGACGGTGAAGCCCGTGCCGAGGGAGAACGCCGCACCAGGGTTGCGGGTCAGGTGCAGCTGGAGGAATTCGCCGACGACCCGGACGTCGTCACGGCCGGCGAGGTGTTCGACGGCAGCGCGCTTGGAGACCTGGTCGGCGATGTAGAGCACGGTCGCGACGACCGCGAAGACGGTCCACCCGCGACGACTGCTCAGCACGGTCCGCCGCTGGTCGGTAGAGCCGCTGTCGCTGCTGTCTACCGACGTTCCTCGCGCTGCTTGCATGTCATGCACAGTGTGGCACGCGGAAACGCCATCAACCGCATCTTGCCGATCGCATTGCCACACGACTCGCACACCCCGTAGGTGCCGTCCTGGATGCGCACGAGAGCACGGTCGATCTGGGCCAGCTTCTCCCGCTCGTGGTTGAGAACGGTGAGCTCGTGGTCGCGCTCGAAGCTCGTCGCTCCGAGGTCCGCCTGGTCCTGGCCGGCCCCGTCGCCGGCGTCGCGCAGGAGGCCGGAGAGGTCCTCCTCCTGCTCGGCCACGATCTGTCCGCTGTGCTCGCGTTGCTCGTGGAGCTCGGCGAGCACCTCTGCCAGCTCGGCCTTGGACCAGGCCTCCTCACCCTCGAGGACGACGAGCGTGGCGGCCCCCGACTTCCGGGAGGGCGCGGCCTTCTTGGCCGGTGCGGCCTTCTTGGCCGGCGCTGCCTTCTTGGCGGGCGCGGCCTTCTTGGCGGGCGCGGCCTTCTTGGCGGGTGCGGCCTTCTTGGCCGGCGCTGCCTTCTTGGCGGGCGCGGCCTTCTTGGCGGGCGCGGCCTTCTTGGCCGGTGCGGCCTTCTTGGCCGGTGCGGCCTTCTTGGCCGGTGCGGCCTTCTTGGCCGGTGCGGCCTTCTTGGCCGGTGCGGCCTTCTTGGCCGGCGCGGCCTTCTTGGCCGGTGCGGCCTTCTTGGCCGGTGCGGCCTTCTTCGCCGGCGCGGCCTTCTTCGCCGGCGCGGCCTTCTTCGCGGGCGCGGCCTTCTTCGCGGGCGCGGCCTTCTTGGCCGGTGCCGCCTTCTTCGCCGGTGCCGCCTTCTTCGCGGCCTCAGCGGGGCGGCGGCGACCGATCATCTTGCCGGCCGCGGACACCGTGCGCCCTGCCAACGACTTCTTCGTGGTGCGGGCCATGCTCGGGCCTCCTCCGGACCGTATCGCCCGCGGGCGTTGGCCACGGGCTGCACGGAGGGTAGCCGCTGCAACGTTCTGCACCAAGGTGCCACTCCGCGATATGGGCATGCCGGAGAAATGACAACGGCCGACCCGCGGTGCGGGCCGGCCGTTGCCGATGCGTGTGAACGCGACCGTCAGGTCAGCGCTCCTCCTCGCCGAGGATGGACCGGAGCCGCTTGGGCGCCGGGGACTCATCGGTCGGAGCGACCGTGTCACCCGGGGTCTGCAGCGACTCGAGCTGCTGGGTGAAGTAGCTCTTGAGCCGCGAGCGGTACTCGCGCTCGAACGAGCGCAGGTTCTCGACCTCGACGCTGAGCTTGTCGCGCTCCTTCTCCAGGTCGGAGAAGAGCTGGGTACGACGCTCGGCCGTCTCGGAGTCGAGCATCTCGGACCGGCTGCGGGCGTCGGACTCCATGCGGTCCGCCTTGCCCTTGGACTCGTTCTCGAGCCGCTCGGCCTTGGTGCGGGCCTCGCCCACGATGCGGTCGGCTTCGTTCTTCGCGTCCTCGACCAGCTCGTCGGCGTTGCGCGTCGCGATCTCGAGCAGTCGGGCCGCTGCGTTGGACGCCTCGGGGACGGTCTCGACCCGGATCGTCTCGACGCCAGCGGCGGGGACCTCGACCGGAGCGACGACCGCGGGAGCGGGCGGCTCGGCAACGGGCGCCGGACGCCTCGGGAACGGGGGCCTCCTGCACCGCGGTGAGCTGGGTCGGCGCGGGCTCGAACGACGGCGAGCCCGACTGGGCCGCAGCAAGCTTCGCCCGAAGTTCGTCGTTCTCGGCGGTCAGGCGAGCGAGCTCGGCCTCCACCTCGTCGAGGAACTGGTCGACTTCACCCATGTCATAGCCCTCGCGGAGCCGGACGGGGGTAAAGCGCTTGTTGCTCACGTCCTCGGGCGTCAGCGGCATGACCTCACCTATCTTTGAGACTGTTACTTAACTGTCCCGCGAACAATAGCGCCTGACCAGCGACAACTGAGACTCGGCGACTCACGCCAAGAAGATCTGGCGGTTAACGGCGAGCGCCACGTAAGCCAAGATCATCACCAGGATGAAGCTCAGATCGAGCGCGAAGTTCCCGATCCGGATCGGTTTCACGATGCGCCCGAGCGCCTTGATCGGCGGATCGGTGATCGAGTAGACGATCTCGAGCAGCACGAGCAGCACTCCGTGCGGCTCCCACGACCGGGCGAAGACCTGCACCCAGTCGACGATGAACCGGATCCAGAGCAGCCCGATGAAGGTCCAGAGGACACCCTCGATGATCTGGCCAGCGAGCGACAAAGACGTTCCTAGCAGTGGACTGATGGGACTGCGGTGATCCTATGGGTGAGCCCCCAACGCCAGTCCACCGGGCAACCAGCCGCCGTGTGCCGCCAAGCAGCCAAGGCAGCCGCCGCGTGCCACCGCGTGCCGACCCTGTGCCGCCAACCGTGCGTGGCCGCGCGTGCAACCGCCGCTCGCGCGCCAACCGCGTGCCGCCAAGCAGCCGTAACCCCTGACCGCGTCAACTGCGGCGCGGCAGCGTGTCGCGTAGCGGGCGAAGCCCGCATCGTGCGGCGCCCGCGGGCCGAGCGAAGCGAGGGGCCCGTGCGGCGCCGCACGATCCGCGACACGCTCGCGCAATCCAACTCAGCTCTGGTTGAAGAAGCCGCCTTCGGCGATCCGCTGCTTGTCGGCTGCGGCAACCGTGACGTTGGGCGGCGAGAGCAGGAACACCTTGTTGGTCACCCGCTCGATGCTGCCGCGGGTGGCGAAGATCAGGCCGGCGGCGAAGTCGACGAGCCGCTTGGCGTCCGCGTCGTTCATCTCCGAGAGGTTCATGATCACCGGAGTGCCGTCGCGGTACTGCTCCCCCACTGCGCGCGCCTCGTTGTAGGTGCTCGGGTGCAGGGTCGTGATCCGCGACAGCTCGGCCACCACGCCGACGGCGGGGGCAGCGGTCGGGCGCCGACGCTCGTTGATGTCGGCCACCGACGCGGAGCGCGTTCGCGGCGCTCGATCCGGACGGGCCTCGCGAGCAGGAGCGGCGTCCTGGGTGTCGTACCCGTCGCCGTCGAACTCGTCGTAACCGGTGTCCTCGAGCAGGCCGAGGTATTCACCGATCCTGCGCATCGCACCGCTCATGGCTGTTGCCTCCGCCTTGTCTTCATCAGCGTGCGCCCCGGGAGGGACGCTGCATGGCTTGTTGTGGACATTACTGGACCGAGGGCCTCGAACCGAGGACCGCGGTGCCGACGCGCACGTGTGTCGCGCCGGCCTTGATCGCGGCCTCCAGATCGGCGCTCATCCCGGCCGACAACCAGTCGGCGGAGGGGTGATCGGCGAGGAGGTCACGTCGTACGTCGGACAGCCGGGCGAACGCCGCGGCGGGGTCCTCCCCGAGCGGGGCGACCGCCATCAGGCCGCGGAGCCGCAGCATCCCGGCGGCCTCCACGGCCGCGGCCAGCTCGGGCAGATCGGCCGGGTCCGCGCCCGCCCGGCCGGCCCGGTCGGGCGGGTCGAGGCTGACCTGGAGCAGCACGTCGATCGGGTGTGAGCGGTCGTGGGCGCCGGCGTCGAGCCGGGTGACGAGCTTGGCCCGGTCGACGGAGTGCACGACGTCGGCGTACGCCGCCACCGCCGCCGCCTTGTTGCTCTGCAGGCCGCCGACGAAGTGCCACCGCAGTTCCGGGCCACCTTGTCGACGCAGGTCGGCGCACTCCTGGTGCTTGGCCTCGGCCTCCTGGTGGCGGTTCTCGCCGACGTCGGTGACACCGAGGTCGGCGAGCAGCCGGACGTCGGAGGCCGGGAAGTACTTGGTGATGACGACGAGCGTGACCTCGTCGGGGCTCCGGCCGGCCTCGGCGCACGCGGTGGCGATCCGTTCGTCGTACGGCGGCGAGGTTGCTCAGCGACCTGCGCGCGGGTCGGTCGACGGTCATGCCGATCCACACCAGTCCGGCGAACCGTCCGGCGTCGCCGCCGTCGCGGCGGTAGGAGTGGAGCTGCTCGTCCTCGAGGGTGCACCGTCCGACGTGCGTCACGGAGACGCCCACGGCAGCCAGCTGCGACTCCACTCCGGCGCCGAGGTCGAGCGCCGGAGTGCCCCAGGACGTCTCCGACATCGCGGCAGGGACGACGGCGGCGACCACGCTGCGCATCGCCTCCGGCACCTCGTAGCAGCGACCACACACGTGGGGTCCGATCCAGCCGCGGACCCGGTCGGCGCCAAGTGCCCGCATCCGTTCGACGGTCCGGCCCACGACGTCCAGGGTCATGCCGAGCCGGCCGGCGTGCACGGCGCCGATGACGCCGGCTTCGGGATCGGCGAGCAGGACGGGGACGCAGTCGGCCACCCGGACCATGAGGCCGAGCCCCCGGCGCGTGGTCACCAGCGCGTCGGCGTCCGGTACGTCGTCGCGCGAGCCGGACGGCGGATCGACGACCTGCACGACCTCGTCCCCGTGCACCTGGCGCAGCCGCGCGAACGGCACGCCGGTCGCCTCGACAACCGCAGCGAGGGAGGCTGCGAAGCGCTCCTTCTCGTCCTGGAGGTCGAGCGAGGCGTCCGTGAACGCGACCTCGACCCGGACCCCATCAGTGGAGTCCGGGCCGAAGGTGCAGCTGTCACGGAATGCGAACACGCGTCACTTCAGGAAGTCCGGCACGTCCAGCTCGTCGTCGTCGTACTGCACGGGCACCGCCTGCTGTCGCGCACCGACGGGGACGGCAGCCTGCTGCTCTGCGGGCGCCTCCTGCTTGGCCGGGCCTGCTCCGCGGCAGCCGGCTCGGACTCGCGGCGGCTCGCGACGGCCGCGCGCACCTCTTCCTGGGTCTGCTGCGGACGGGCAGCCGGCCGCTCACGCCGCTTCGGCGGAGTGCCTCCGTCGAAGCCCGCGGCGATGACCGTGATCCGGACCTCGTCCCCGAGCGCGTCGTCGATGATCGCGCCGAAGATGATGTTGGCCTCCGGGTGCACGGCGTCGGCCACCATGCCGGCGGCCTGGCTGATCTCGAAGATGCCGAGGTCGGAGCCACCGGCGACCGAGAGGAGCACTCCGTGCGCACCGTCGATCGACGCCTCGAGCAGCGGGCTGCTCACCGCCATCTCGGCAGCCGCCAGCGCGCGGTCCTCGCCTCGGGCGGAACCGATGCCCATCAGCGCCGAGCCGGCGTTGCTCATGACTGCCTTGACGTCGGCGAAGTCGACGTTGATCAGGCCAGGAGTGGTGATCAGGTCGGTGATGCCGGAGACACCTTGCAGCAGCACCTGGTCGGCCTGGCGGAAGGCGTCCATGACGGACACGTTGCGGTCGGAGATCTGCAGCAGCCGGTCGTTGGGGATCACGATGAGGGTGTCGACCTCCTCGCGGAGCCGCTCGATGCCCTCGTCGGCCGCCTTCTTGCGCCGCGCACCCTCGAAGGAGAACGGGCGGGTGACGACGCCGATGGTCAGGGCGCCGAGCGATCGGGCCATCCGCGCCACGACCGGTGCGCCGCCGGTGCCCGTGCCGCCGCCCTCGCCGGCGGTGACGAAGACCATGTCGGCCCCCTTGAGGACCTCCTCGATCTCCTCGGCGTGGTCCTCGGCCGCGCGGCCGCCCACGTCGGGGTTGGCGCCGGCGCCCAAGCCCGCGGGTCAGCTCGCGTCCGATGTCGAGCTTGACGTCGGCGTCGCTCATCAGCAGCGCCTGCGCGTCAGTGTTGATCGCGATGAACTCGACGCCCTTGAGTCCGACCTCGATCATCCGGTTGACGGCGTTGACCCCGCCGCCACCGATGCCTACGACCTTGATGATGGCCAGGTAGTTCTGTGCAGCAGCCACGCCGTTTCCCCTTTCAGCCCCGGAACCCTTACCCTCATCCTGAGGGTTATAGTTATGTCAACCTCTCGGTGTCCATGACAGTAGGGACGGCGGACTCCGCTGCCCGGGAGACACGCCGCAGCAGGATCGTCAGATCCGGGAAATCGCGTGTTATCGCGTGGCCGGCAGGCTCGGCACGCTGACGTCGTACGCCTGCGCGTCCGGCCGGGCCTCGAGCAGGTTGAGCAGTACCGCGGCCTTCTCGTCGGACTGGTCCGCGCTCCCCCAGGTGACCTCGCGTCCGTCCCGCAGCACGAGCAGGATCTGGTCCGCGGTCTCGACCTCGATGTGGTCGACCCGGCGCGTCACCGCGTCGTCCAGGCTGGCCACGACAGCGGCCGCCTCCTCGAGCGCCAGCCGGTCGGCCTGGGAGCCGACCCGGACCTCGGGCAGCGACGTCGGTGCCTGCTTCGGCATCTGCGCGAAGGTGAACGTGTCACCGCTCTCGGCGAGGAAGGAGAAGGAGGAGCCCTCGATGACGACGGCGAGCGGCTGCCACTCCTCGATCTCGATCTTGATGTCGTGCGGCCACTGGCGCGAGGCCTCGACCGACTTCACGGCGGTCAGCCGGGCCTCGACCCGGGCTTCGATCTCGCCGAGGTCGACCGTGATCATGGCGTCGTCGACCGGCAGCTCCGCCGCGTCCAGGACCTCGGCCTGGGAGAGCTGGGACGTCCCGCTGACCTCGGCGGCCTCGACCCGCAGCCAGGTCGAGAAGTAGAGGCCGTAGACGGCGAAGCCGATCACGCCGACCACGAGGACGACCGTGAGGATCGGGCGCCAGGTCAGCCACCGTCGCGTCCACTGCCGGCGGGCGAACCGGCGACGGCTGCGGTCCTGGATGGAGCGCTCAGCCACCGGCCCGCTCCTGCAGCGCCGCCACCAGCTGCGGTGCCAGCGCCGTCACGTCACCGGCCCCGAGGGTCAGCACCACATCACCCGGGCGCACCCGGTCGAGCAGGACCGCGAGGGCCTCGCTCCGGTCGGCGACGAAGGCCACCCGCTCCGCGGGCAGGGGTACGGCGGCCGCGACCACCGCTCCCGTGACCGACGGGTCGGGGTCCTCGCGAGCGACGTAGACGTCCAGCACCACGACCTCGTCGGCCGCGCCGAGCGCGGCTCCCATCTCGGCGCCGAAGATCCGGGTGCGGGACACCAGGTGCGGTTGGAAGCACACGACCAGCCGTCCGTCACCGGCCACCGACCGCGCAGCCTCGAGGTCGCCCCGGATCTCGCTCGGGTGGTGCGCATAGCTGTCGTAGACCCGCACCTGCTCCGGGCCGTCACCGACCACGCTCTTGAGCTCCATCCGGCGGCCGGTGCCGACGAAGGAACCGAGTCCCTCGGCGAGCCGACCGGCGTCGTAGCCCAGCTCGACGCCGAGTGCGAAGGCGGCGAGCGCGTCCAGCACGTAGTGCCGGCCCGGGATCTGGAGCGAGATCCGCGCGAGCGGCGGCCTGCCGGTCCGGTCCTCACCCGGCACGACGTCGAACGACGTGATGCCGTCGACGACCTCGAGATCCACCGCCCGCAGCGAGGCGTCCTCGTCGACGCCCGACGGTGATCACCGGCCGACCACGCTCGCGCGAGCGCCGGGCCAGGCCGCGCGCCGCCGGGATCGTCGATGCCGATGACCAACGGACCCGCGGGGTCGAGACCGTCCGCGAACTCGTCGAACGCCGCGGCGTAGGCCGCCTCGGTGCCCCAGATGTCCAGGTGGTCGGCCTCGACGTTGAGCACGATCGCGCCGTACGTGTCGTAGACCAGGAAGGCGCCGTCGCTCTCGTCGGCCTCGGCGACGAAGTACGGGCCGGCACCGAGGTCGGCGTTGCGACCGGTCGCGGTGAGCACCCCGCCGACGGCGTACGACGGGTCCGCGCCGGCCGCGATCAACGCCACCGTCAGCAGCGAGGTGGTCGTGGTCTTGCCGTGGGTGCCGGCGACGGCGAGCACCTGCTGGCCGTCCATGACGGCCTTCAGGCCGGCCGAGCGCGGGAGCAGGGTCAGCCCGCGGCGCCGCGCTTCGAGCACCTCAGGGTTGTCCTCTCGCGCGGCCGTCGTCACCACCACGGTGTCGGCCTCGCCGACGTGGGACGCGTCGTAGCCCAGGTGGCACGGGACGTCGAGCTCACGCAGCTGGGCGAGGAACGGGGTGTCGTTGTCGTCACTGCCGGTGACCGGTACGCCGCGGCGCGCCATCAGGCGGGCGATCCCCGAGAGGGCGGCACCACCGATCCCGACGAAGTGCACCCGGCCGAGCTGCTCCGCGGCAGGGATCTCGTCGGGGATGGGGAGTCTCATCGTGCCGCCGTCTCGGCGACGATCCGGGCCAGCCGGTCGTCGGCGTCGGCCGGCACCAGGCCAGATGCCGCGGCTCCCATGGCGGCCAGCCGGACAGGGTCCTTCGCCAGCGTCGGCACGGTGTCGGCGACGTAGTCGGCGGTGAACGCGGCCTCGTCGGCCATCAGCGCCCCGCCCGCATCCACGACGGGGCGGGCGTTGTGCACCTGCTCACCGTTGCCGTAGGCGAGCGGCACGAAGATCGTCGGCACGCCGGTGGCGGCCGCCTCGACCACGCTGTTGGCCCCCGCCCGGCACACCATCAGGTCCGCGGCGGCGAGCGCGTAGTCCATCCGGTCGACGAACGGCAGCACGAGGTACGGCGTACCGGTCTCGACCGGCTCGACCCACTCCGGGTCCTCCTTGCCGCGCGCGCCGATCACGTGGAGCACCTGGACGCCACTGGTGCCGAGCGCGGCGGAGGCACGGGTGACCGCGCGGTTGAGCTTCCAAGCGCCCTGCGACCCGCCGGTGACGACGAGCGTGGGCAGGTCGGGGTCGAGCCCGAAGAACGCGCGGGCCTCGGCGCGCAGCGCCGCCCGGTCCAGCTGCGAGATCATCCGCCGCAGGGGCAGGCCGACGTACTCGGCGTTCTTCAGCGGGGTGTCGGGAAAGCTGACGGCGACCCGCTCGGCGAACCGTGCGCCCAGCTTGTTGCCGATGCCCGGCAGTGCGTTCTGCTCGTGGATCACCAGCGGCAGCTTGCGGCGACGGGCGGCGAGGTAGGCAGGCACCGAGACGTAGCCGCCGTAGCCGACGATGACGTCGGGCTGCACCCGGTCGAGCACGTCGTAGGTCGCCTTGACCGCGCCGCGCAACCGGGACGGCACCATCGCCAGGTCCTTGTTGGGGCGTCGCGGCAGCGGGACCGGCGGGATCAGCTCGAGCGGGTACCCGGCCGCCGGCACCACGGTGTTCTCCAGGCCGCGGGGCGTGCCGAGGCAGGTGATCTCGGTCGCCGGGTCGAGCCGCACCAGGGCGTCGGCCGTGGCGAGAAGGGGCGAGGTGTGGCCGGCGGTACCGCCGCCGGCGAGCAGGACCTTCATTTGATGGTGAGGCTACCGACGGGCCGACAGGCCGGCGGTCCTGGGGCGGGGCCCGACCGCACGGGTACGACGCCGCTGGGCGAGCGCGCGGGCGGCCGCGGGCTCGCGGCGGGCGAAGCCGACCACGAGCCCGAGCGCGATCAGCGTCGGCAGCAGGCTCGAGCCGCCGTACGAGACCAGCGGCAGCGGGATCCCGATGACCGGCAGCAGCGCCAGCACCATGCCGACGTTGATCATCATCTGGCCGAGCAGCCAGATCACGATGCCGAAGCTGCAGTAGCGGACGAACGGATCCTTGGTCTGCAGGGCGATCCGCAGCGTCGCGTAGGCGATGGCGAGGAAGAGACCGATCACGAGCAGCGTGCCGACCAGGCCGAGCTCCTCGCCGAGGACCGCGAAGATGAAGTCGGTGTGGGCCTCGGGCAGGGTGCCCCACTTCTGCCGGCTCGCGCCGATGCCCTCACCGAAGATGCCGCCGCTCGCCATCGCGTAGAGGCCGTGGGCGGGCTGCCAGCCGGTGCCGTGGTAGTCCTTGAACGGATCGACGAACGTCGTGATCCGGTCGAGTCGCTCGGGGGAGGTCGCGGCCAGGCCGAGGGCCAGCACGCTGACCACGCTGAGGCACATCACGAACAGCCGGGCCGGTGCCCCGACCACCCAGAGCATGCCGATCAGGATCGCGCAGAACACCAGCGCGGTGCCGAGGTCCCGCCCGACGATCACGAGTCCGGTCGCGAGCACCATGCCAGGGACGACGGGAACCATCATCTGGTGCAGGTTGCCGAGCCGGCGGTCCTTGTTGGCGTAGATGTGCGCCGCCCAGATGATGATCGCGAGCTTGGCGATCTCGGACGGCTGGATCTGCACGGGCCCGAGCGCGAGCCAGTTCTTGTTGCCGTAGATCTCGACGCCGAACTTCGCGGTGGCGAGAAGGAGGATCAGCGACACCGAGAACGCGGGATAGGCGAGGCTGCGGACCCACTTGAGCGAGACCCGGGACGCGAGCCACGCGAGCGGCACGCCGATGGCGACCCACATCAGCTGCCGCTTCACGATGGCGTAGGAGTCGCCGTAGACCTCGTAGGCCTCGACGCTGGACGAGCTCAGCACCATCAGCAGGCCGATGGTGAGCAGCAGCGCGATCGAGCCGAGCAGCAGGTAGTAGTTGGTCAGCGGGCGGGCCATCGCGTCGCGGAGCGGCCGACATCCACGTCGTGCCGCGACCGTTCCGGAGGAACGACAGCCGGGATCCATCGCGAGAATCGGGGAGCGCGGCGGTGATGGCGACGACCCTCCCCTCAAATTCGGCTGAGTCTCGTCCGGCTTAGCCAAGATCTATTCGGTGGCTATTGCCGCTCGGACCGCTGCTGCGAAGGCGTCACCCCGTGCGGCGTAGTCGGTGAACTGGTCCATCGAGGCGCATCCCGGCGCCAACAGCACGGTGTCTCCGGGTTGTGCGGCCGCGGCCGCCGCCCCGACGACGCGTCCCATCAGGTCAGCCCCGTCTACCGCGCCAGTCTCTCCGGCGGTCACCTCGATCACCGGCACATCCGGCGCGTGTCGCGCAAGCGCCTCCGCGATCACCGCGCGGTCGCGTCCGATGAGTACGACGCTGCGCAGCCGCCCGCCGACCTGCCGCACGAGCTCGTCGAAGGTCGCACCCTTCGCCAGGCCGCCCGCCACCCACACCACCGGGTCGTAGGCCGCCAGCGACGACTGCGCGGCGTGCGGGTTGGTGGCCTTGGAGTCGTCGACCCAGGTGACGCCGGCGTGCTCGGCGACCACGGCGATGCGGTGACCATCGGGACGGAACGCCCGCAGGCCGTCGCGTACGGCGGCCTGGCTGATGCCGTGCGCCCGGGCCAGTGCCGCGGCCGCGAGGGCGTTGGCGATGAAGTGGGGCGCGGGCGAGGCGAGGTCGGAGATCGCGCACAGCTCGGCGGCACTGCTCTGCCGCTCGTCGATGAACGCCCGGTCCACGAGGATGTCCTCGACGACGCCGACCATGCCCACCGAGGGGATGCCGAGGGTGAAGCCGATCGCTCGCGCGCCCTCGACCACGTCCGCCTCGCGGACCAGCTGCTCGGTCGTCGGGTCCGCGACGTTGTAGACGCAGGCCCGCTCGACACCGTGGTAGATCCGGCCCTTGTCGCGCGCGTAGCCGTCCATGCCGGACTCACCGTCGTACCAGTCGAGGTGGTCCTCGGCGAAGTTGAGCACGGCGGCCGCCTCGGCGGCCATCGTCGACACGTAGTGGAGCTGGAAGCTCGAGAGCTCGACCGCGATCACGTCGTACGGCTCGGGGTCCATGACCGCCTCGGTGAGCGGCAGTCCGACGTTGCCGGCGGCGACGCTGCGCAGCCCGGCCGCGCGCAGGATCGAGTCGAGCATCTGCACGGTCGTGGTCTTGCCGTTGGTGCCCGTGACGCAGAGCCAGGGGGCCGGGTGCTCGGGGTCGCGCAGCCGCCAGGCGAGCTCGACCTCGCCCCAGACGGGGATGCCGCGCTCCCGCGCCTGCGCCAGCAGCGGCGCGTCCGGCCGGAACCCCGGGGAGGTGACGACGACGTCGACGTCGTCGGGCAGCGGTCGGTCGCGCCCGCGTGGAGCCGGACCCGGGCGCCGAGGACCTCGAGCAGCTCGGCCTTCTCGGCTGGGCTTCGCGCTGATCGCGTCGGCCACCGCGATCACGTCGCACCGAGGTGCAGTGAGGTTGTCGACGGCGGCTACGCCGCTCGCGCCGAAGCCCGCGACGACCGCGCGCACGCCCTGCCAGGAGTCCTTGCGGCCCAGGGTCGAGTACGTCGGTCACTGATCTGCTCCGTCGAGTGCTCATGCGGATCGAGCCCAGCGCCGAATTTGAACCGGGAGACGTGCCTTAGGTCGCGCTGCACCGGCATCAGGGTGCCAGCCTAGCGCGACCTGAGACCGAGGTTCGACCCGCAACCCGATCTCGGTCGCAACCCGGCACCCGCGCGCTAGCTGCGTCGATGCTGCTTTTCCAGCCAGCCCGACGACGCCGCAAGCCCGAAGTCGGCGTCGAGAGGCACTGCGCTGCCGGCTCCAGCGACTCTCAAAGCCTCGCCACCCACTCGGCGTAGAACACGCCCAACCCGGTCGCGACGAACAGGCCGGTGATGATCCAGAACCGGATCACGATCGTCACCTGCTCCCATCCGAGCAGCTCGAAGTGGTGCTGGAGCGGCGCCATCCGGAACACCCGCTTGCCGACGCCGGTGAACTTCTTCGTCACCTTGAACCAGCTGACCTGGAGCATCACCGAGGCCGTGATCAGCACGAACAGGCCGCCGAGGATGACCAGCAGCAGCTCGGTGCGGGTGAGGATCGCCAGGCCCGCGAGGCCGCCACCGAGCGACAGCGAGCCGGTGTCGCCCATGAAGATCCGCGCCGGCGAGGCGTTCCACCAGAGGAAGCCGAAGCACGCCCCGGTGATCGCCGCGGCGATGATGGCGAGGTCGAGCGGATCTCGGACGTTGTAGCAGCCGGCGCCCGGGTCCTCCTGGCAGAACTGGTTGTTCTGCCAGATGTTCACGAGCGTGTAGGCGCCGAAGACCATCACGCTCGCGCCGGCGGCCAGGCCGTCGAGGCCGTCGGTGAGGTTGACCGCGTTGCTGAAGCCGGTGACGAGAAGCCAGATCAGCACCAGTGCGAGCACCATCGGGAGGGCCAGCCACTCGATCTCCCGCAGGAAGGAGACCTTCTCGGACGCCGGAGTCCGGCCGTTCTCGTCCTCGAGCCACGGCGCCAGCGCGAGGACGCCGAAGGCCAGGGCGATGACGGTCTGGCCGATCATCTTGGCCTTGCTCCGGAGCCCGAGGCTGCGCTGCTTGGAGATCTTGATGAAGTCGTCGAGGAAGCCGACCAGTCCCATGCCGACGAAGAGGAAGAGCAGGAGCAGAGCCGAGGCGCTCGGGGCGTCAGCGGTGAGCAGCTTGGCCAGGCCGTAGCCGAGCACCACGGCGGCGATGATCACGACGCCGCCCATGGTGGGCGTGCCGCGCTTCGTGTGGTGGCTGGTCGGCCCGTCGTCGCGGATCTCCTGGCCGTAGCCCCAGCGCGTGAAGACGCGGATCGCGACCCTCGTGCCGAGCAGCGAGATCAGCAGGGCGATGCCTCCGCCGAGCAGGATCGCTAGCACGCCGGTGTCCTCTCACACACGTCGTTCACGTCACCCAGCAGCCGCTCGGCAACCCATTCGAGCGCCGCCCCCCGGGACGCCTTCACGAGGACGACGTCCTCCGGACCGGCATTCTGCCGCACCCAGGCCAGTGCCTCGTCGCGCCCCTCGGTCCTGATCACGACCGGAGCGTCCGCAGCGGCGATCGCGTCGGCGATCGGGGCTGCCGGTTCGCCGACCACGACGACGACGTCGACCCCGAGCCGGACGGCGTCGGCACCGACCGACCGGTGGCCGGCCTCGTGCTCGGTGCCGAGCTCCAGCATCTGTCCCAGCACGGCGACGGTACGGCGCCCGCGCGCCCGCCCGATCGCGACCAGCGCCTCGAGCGCGGCGCGCATCGAGTCGGGGTTGGCGTTGTAGGCGTCGTTGACGACGACCATCCCGTCGGGACGCTCGTGCACCTCCATCCGCCAGCGGGACGCGGCGGTGACCTCGGACAGCGCCGCGGCGACGTCGGCGAGCGGGAAGCCGGCGGCGACGGCCATCGCGGCTGCTGCGGTCGCGTTCTGCGCCTGGTGTGCGCCCGTCTGGAGCAGCTGGACAGGGTGCGCCTCGTCTCCGTGGACGAGCATGAACCCCGGGCGGCCCAGGGCGTCGAGCTCCAGTGCGTCGTACTGCACCGCGCCGCCGCGGCCGAACGTCACCACCCGTGCCTTCGTCCGCGACGCCATCGCGGCCACGAGTGGGTCGTCGGCGTTGAGCACCGCCGCGCCCTCGGCCGGCAACGCTTCGACGATCTCGCCCTTGGCCAGCGCGATCTGCTCGCGGCCACCGAACTCGCCGACGTGCGCGGTGCCGACGTTGAGGGCAGCGGCGATCCGGGGCGGTGCGATGTCGCACAGGTAGGCGATGTGGCCGATGCCTCGCGCGCCCATCTCGACGACGAGGTAGTCGGTCGCCGCGCCGGCGCGGAGGACGGTGAGCGGAACCCCGATCTCGTTGTTGCCGTTGCCCTCGGTCGCGATCACCCGCTCGGGGCCGGCGAGTCGCTCGAGCACGCTCGCGAGGTAGTCCTTGGTGCCGGTCTTGCCGACCGAACCGGTCAACGCCAGCACCGTGGCGGGCGTCCGGTCGACGACGTGCCGGGCGAGCCGGCCCAGCGCAACCACCGGGTCGGCGACCACGACGGTCGGCGCGACCGTCGGCCGGCTGCCGAGCACGGCATGCGCGCCGGCGGCGTACTCATGGCCGTCGACCCGCTCCCCCACGATCGCGACGAACAGCCCGGCAGGGACGGGCGTTCGGTTGTCGACGTAGGCAGCGCCGGTCACCATCACCGCCGGGTCGCCGTGGACATCACCGTCGACGACGGCGGCGATCTCGTCGAGCCGCATCGGGATCATGAGGGGTCTCCGCGGAGCAGCTCGCGGACGACCTCGCGGTCGTCGAACGGGTGCACCACACCCGCGATCTCCTGGCCGGTCTCGTGCCCCTTGCCGGCAATGAGTACGACGTCGCCCGGTCCGGCGGCCTCGAGAGCGGCGGCGATGGCCGCCCGTCGGTCACCGATCTCGCGCACCTCGGCCCTTCGAGGGACCTCGACGTCGTCCACGCCCGCCAGCACCTCCGCCCGGATCGCCTCCGGCGCCTCGGTGCGCGGGTTGTCGTCGGTCACGATGAGCAGGTCCGCACCGGCAGCGGCGATCGCGCCCATCACCGGCCGCTTGCCGCGGTCGCGGTCGCCCCCCGCGCCGATGACGACGATCAGCCGGCCCGCGGTCACCGGCCGCAGCGTGCCGAGCACCGCCGTGAGCGCGTCCGGCTTGTGGGCGTAGTCGACGTAGACCGCGAAGCCCGCCGTCCGTCGTCGGGGACCCGCTCCAACCGCCCCGGGACTCCCCCGACGGCACCGATCCCGGCGACCACGGCCCCGGGATCGAGCCCGGCCTCGACCGCCGCGGCGACCGCCGACAGCGCGTTGGCGACGTTGAAGTCGCCGGGCAGCGCGACCGAGGCCGGCAGCGCGAGGCCACCCGGCCCGCGGATCGTGAACATCGATCCTTCCGGTCCGAGGTCGACGTCGGCCACGGACCAGTCGGCATCGCGACCGCGCGTGGACATCGTGCGGACGGGAATGGTCGTCGTGGCGACCAACCGACGGCCGTACTCGTCGTCGACGTTGACCAGCCCGAACCGCGCCCGCGCGGGCGTGAACAGCGTGGCCTTGGCCGCGAAGTATTCGTCGACGTCGGTGTGGAAGTCGAGGTGGTCGCGCCCGAGGTTGGTGAAGACGGCGACGTCGAACACCACGCCGTCGACGCGACCGAGCACCAGAGCGTGGCTCGACACCTCGATCGCGCAACACTCGACGCCCTGCTCCCGCATCAGCGCGAACAGCCCGTGCAGGTCCGGCGCCTCCGGGGTGGTGAGCGCGGTCTTCAGGTCGGTGCCCGCGATCCGGGTGCCGACCGTGCCGACGACCGCAGAGGTGATGCCGGCCGCGCCGAGGCCGCCGTCGAGCAGCCGGGTCACGGTCGTCTTGCCCTGGGTGCCGGTCACGCCGATCATCCGCATCGCCCGCGCCGGATCGCCGTAGATGCCTGCCGACACGGCGCCGAGCACCGCGCGCGGCCGGGCGACGACGACCGCCGGCAGGCCGGGAGGTACGGCGGCCGCGCCCGACTCGTCCGTCAGCACCATGCTGGCCCCCGCCGCTGCCGCCTGGTCGACGAAGTCGATGCCGTGGGCACGTGCCCCCGGGAGCGCGGCGTAGACATCGCCCGGCAGCACCCGGCGTGAGTCGAGGGTGATGCCGGTGACCGTCGCGCCCCCGCCCACGACGCGAGCATCGCTCTGCTCCCGGACCAGGGCGACGACGTCGTCGAAGGACAGCGCGGTCGGGTGCTGGGGTCGGGCGGTCCCTGCGTCCATCAGGGAGTCGTCACCACTCGACGGGGAGCTGCGAGGCACGGGTCCCGGTCGGCGGTACGCCGTACCGCCGGAGGGCGTGGCTCATCAGCTTGGCGAACGCCGGTCCGGCGACCGCGCCACCGCCACCGGTGCGGGAGTCGTGGATCACCACGTAGACGGTGAACCGGGGGTCGTCGGTCGGACCGAACCCGACGAACGACGCGGTGTGGCTGCCGTCGTAGCAGCCGCAACTGTCGACGACCCGCTGCGCGGTGCCGGTCTTGCCTGCGATCCGGTAGCCGGGGACGCCGGCCAGCGGTGCGACGCCGTCGACCGGGTCGAGCACTCTTTCCATCATCAGTGCAGTCTGCCGCGCCGCCTCGGTGCTGATCACCCGGCGCTCGTCGGCCTGGTCGGTGCCGACCTCCGTGCCGTCGTCCAGGGTGGCGCTGCCGTCGATCAAGCTGGGGTCGATCCGGACGCCGTCGTTGGCGACCGCATTGACCGCCGCGACCATCTGGATCGCGTTGATCGAGAGCGACTGCCCGAACGCGATCCGGTCGTCGACCTGGTCGGTCCACGCCGCACCCTCGGGCAGCAGGCCCTTGGTCTCGCCGTTGAGGCCGATCCCGGTCTCCTTGCCGTAGCCGAACGCCTTCAAGTAGGACCGCAGCACCCCGGGGTCGAACTCGTCGGCGGCGAGCACGGTGCCGATGTTCGACGACTTGGCGAGGATGCCGGCCAGGGTGAGGTGCTCGATGCCGTGCACCCAGTGGTCGTGGATCGGCCGGTCCTGCCGGTTGAGGACGCCGGGTACGACGTACTGCTGGCGCGGCCTGCCGAGACCGGCGTCGATCACCGCGCTGAGGGTGAGCACCTTCTCCGTCGAGCCGGGCTCGTAGACGTCGGTCAGCGCGCTCGACTTGTAGCGCGACTTCGGCCACTCCTGCGGCTCGCTGGCGTCGTACGTCGGATAGTCGGCCAGGGCGAGGATCTCGCCGGTGCGGCTGTCCATGATGACCGCGATCCCGGACTCGGCGTGCGAGCCCTCGACGGTCTGCTGCAGGACCCGCTGCGTGTAGTACTGCAGGTCGCTGTCGATGGTGAGGTTGAGGTCGGAACCGTCGATGGCGGGGCTGACCGTGTTGTCGCCGAGCGGGATCTGGGCGCCCGCGCCCATCTCGTAGCGGGCCTCGCCGTCCACACCGGAGAGGTAGTCGTCGAACGAGTCCTCGAGCCCGGCCAGGGGGCGGGCCGAACCGTCCCGGCGCGGGGTGCCGAGGAAGCCGACGATGTTGGCCGCGACCTCGCCGTACGGATAGATCCGCACCGGGTCGCGCTGCATGAAGAGGCCGACGAAGCCTTCCGCCTCGGCGTCCGCGACCACGTCGGTCGCGAGCCGGGTGGGCACCTGCCGGGCGATGTACTGGAACTGGCTGTCCTCCACCCGGAGCCGCTCGAGCACGCGGACGTAGTCGAGGTCGAGGCGCTTGGCGAGGAAGGTCGCGAGCTCGGGAGCGTCGTCGCTCGTCAAGCTCGGGTCGGCGACGATCATCCGGCCGTCGATCGACTCCGCGAGCGGTTCGCCGTTGCGGTCGAGGATCTCGCCGCGGGTTGCCGGGAGGATCACGTCGATGGATCCCTCGGCGGCCGCCATCTCGGCGTACTCGTCGGGGTCGACGCCCTGCAGCTGCACCAAGCGGGCCGCGAAGACCGACAGCACCATCGCGATGAAGACGAACCCGACCTTGAGCCGCAGCTGCGGCGACGCGCGCAGCGGACTACGGGCCGTACGGGGTCGGCTCGGTCCGGTCACATCCAAAACCTAGGCGGCTAGCGCCGACGTTCTCCGTTGGGCGCGCCGTCGCGTTCGCCATTGCGGTCGCTGGCCCGGTCGGCGGCCCGGTCGTTGGCCCGGTCGCGGACGATGACCGGGTCCGGGTCGAGCGACGCCGGCCGCCCCGGACCGGGGACGGTCTGCGGCAGCTGGAATCCCGGGAGCACCGTCTGGCCCGCGTCGCCGAGGACCTTGCCGGTGGCCTGGTCGATCACCAGGGGTCCGCCGGCCGGCAGGACCATGTCCATCTGCTGCGCCTCGGATGCGATCCGCTGCGGGTCGCGCAGCCCTTGGAGCTCCACGTCGAGCGCCTCCTCCTGAGCCGTCAGGTCGTCGACCTGCTGCTCGAGCGCGGCCGCGCGGAAGGACGCCTGCTGCATCGAGGTGTTGAACATCAGCAGCCCGACGACGCCGCCGAGCAGGATGAGGCTGACGAGGGTCACGAACGGCACCCGCGGGGCGCGCGGCCGGGTCCGCGGCCGCGGGACGACCGTGAGCCGGGCGCGCCTGACGGCGACCTCGGCGATCCGCGGGAGCCGCGCGCGGACCTGGGCTGCGGTGCTGCTCATGTCATGCGGCTCCCTTGCCGGCTCGGGGTCGTACTCGTTCGATGGCGCGGAGCCGCACGGACGCGGCGCGGGGGTTCTCGGCGATCTCGTCGGCGTTGGCCTGCTCGGCGCCGCGGGTCACGAGCCGGAGCGCCGGCTCGTGGCCCTCGGGGACGAACGGCAGGTCCTCCGGTACGTCGCTGCGGCTGGCGGCGGTGAACGCGCGCTTCACCAGCCGGTCCTCGAGCGAGTGGTAGGACTCGACGACCACCCGGCCGCCGACGCCGATCGCGTCGATTGCCGCCGGCATCGCCCGCTCGCAGCACCCGGAGCTCGTCGTTGACCTCCATCCGCAGCGCCTGGAAGGTGCGCTTGGCGGGGTGGCCACCGGTACGGCGGGCCGGCGCCGGGATGACGTCGTAGAGGAGGGCGACCAGGCGGCCCGAGGTGGTGAACGGCTCGCGGGCCCGCTCGCGCACGATCGCGGCCGCGATCCGCTTGGCCAGCCGCTCCTCGCCGTACTCCCTCAGGACGCGGGTCAGCTCGGCGGCGTCGTAGGTGTTCAGGACGTCGGCCGCGGTCGGGCCGTGCCCTGTGCCCGTCGCGTCCATCCGCATGTCGAGGGGCGCGTCGACGGCGTACGCGAACCCCCGTTCGGGCAGGTCCAGCTGCATCGACGAGACGCCGAGGTCGAAGAGCACGCCGTCCACCTCGGACAGGCCGAGGTCGGCGAGCACGTCGGGGATCTCGTCGTACACCGCGTGCACTGCCGTGAAGCGGTCGCCGTACGGCGCGAGCCGCTCGCGGCTGAGCTCGAGCGCGCGGGGGTCGCGGTCGATGCCGACCACGCGGGCCAGCTCGCACCGGGCGAGGACGGCCTCGCTGTGGCCACCGAGGCCGAGCGTCGCGTCGACCAGGACGGCGTCGCTGTGGTCGAGCGCAGGTGTCAGGAGCGCCACGACCCGGTCGAGGAGCACCGGGACGTGTCGGGGAGTCGTCATCGCCGTGTGGCCCTCAGCGGCCCAACCAGAAGGCGAGCAGGACGACGAGGAAGACGGAGAGGGAGACGCCGGCCGAGAACACCATCAACGTCACGGCGTCCCGAGCCAGCTCGCGCACCCGCGGCTCTCTCGCCTCGGCTGCGATGCCGGGTGTCCCGGCTGCACTCGCGCTGATCACGCTCATCGGTTCGACCCCCTGACCCTGCCCGCGAGAAACGAAACTGCTGAAAGACCTCTGTGTCTGAACGATCCGCAGGGCCAGGTCCCCCGCCCGCTCCCGGGCGCCGTCTGGTGCCGGGGAAGGTGCCCCAGAAGGCAGCGGGAGCGGGCCAGAGACCTCGTCCTGCGGATCGCTATGGAGTTGTGCTCGCCTGAGCTGGCCGGGCCGAGCGACCCTGAGCGGATCAGTCGTCGTCGTCGTCCTCGTCGAGGTCCACGAAGTCGCCCATCGCGTCTTCCTGGAACTCGCGCCAGCGGTCGGGGTTCCAGATCTCCAGTCGGTCGCGCACGCCGATCACCACGACGTCGCGCTCCAGTGCGGCGTAGTCCCGCAGGTGGGCCGGGATGCCGATCCGGCCCTGCTTGTCGGGAGTGCCCTCGTCGCCACCCGCGAACAGCACCCGTGCGTAACGGCGTGCCGCGCGGTTGGTCATCGGCCGGGACGCTGCGCGATCGGCCTCCTTCTCGAACACGTCGGACGGCCAGACGACGAGGCAGTTCTCCTGACCCTGCGTCACCACGAGCCCCTCCGACAGTCGATCCCTGAACTTCGCCGGGAGGAAGAGGCGCCCCTTCTCGTCCAACTTCGGGGTGTAGGTGCCCATGAAGAGCATCGGGCACCTCCTACTTCCTCCACTTTCCCCCACCTTACTCCACTTTCCCCCACCGTCAACCACTTCGCGGTGTGTTGCTCCACGACGGGTCGATGCGAACGCGTGACCGCTCCGTGACCTCTCGGGCCGTTTCGGCGGGTTAGGTTGCTCCGGCGCCGTACCTTTGCCCTACCGCGCGCCCTTACGCTGGACGGGCGCGCAAGAGACGGGAGACCAGCACGTGGAGCCGCCGACCACTGAGCAGCCGCACCCACCCACCGGAGCCGACGTAGCAACCGTCGCCCGCGTGGCCGGTCGGATCCGCGCCAACATCGAGCACGTCATCGAGGGCAAGAGCGAGGTCGTCTCGGCGGCGCTCGTCGTGCTGCTGGCCGAGGGCCACCTGTTGCTCGAGGACGTCCCGGGCGTCGGCAAGACGATGCTCAGCAAGTCGCTGGCGCGGAGCATCGACTCGACGGTGCGCCGGATCCAGTTCACGCCCGACCTGCTGCCGTCCGACGTCACCGGCGTCTCGGTCTACAACCAGCAGACCCGCGAGTTCGAGTTCCGGCCCGGCGGGGTCTTCGCGAACATCGTGATCGGCGACGAGATCAACCGCGCCTCGCCCAAGACGCAGTCGGCACTGCTCGAGTGCATGGAGGAGCGGCAGGTGACCGTCGACAACGTCACCTACCACCTCGAGGCGCCGTTCATGGTGATCGCGACCCAGAACCCGGTCGAGATGGAGGGCACCTACGCGCTGCCCGAGGCACAGCGGGACCGGTTCATGGCCCGGGTGTCGATCGGCTACCCGGTGCCGGCGGCCGAGATCGCGATGCTCAACTCGCACACCCAGCTCAACCCGCTCGACGACCTCGAGCCGGTCACCGACAGCGCCGAGCTCCGCAAGCTCTGCGCGATCGTCGGCCACGTCCACGTCTCCGAGGCGGTCCAGCGCTACGCCGTCTCCCTGACCGCGGCCACCCGCGACCACGCCGAGCTGCTGCTCGGCGCCTCACCGCGGGCGACCCTCCACCTGGTGCGGGCCGCCAAGGCGTACGCCGCCCTCCACCAGCGCGACTACGTGCTTCCCGACGACGTCCGCTCCCTGGTGCACCCGGTGCTCGCGCACCGGCTGCTGCCGAGCGCAGAGGCGGCCGTGGGCGGTCGCGGCACCGGCGCGATCCTCGAGGGGATCGCGGCGCAGGTGCCGGTCCCCGAGATCCGCTCCTGACGGCCGGCCCGGCGCGACATGAGGCAAGGCGATGCGTGACGGACTGGCAGGTCTGACGCTCCGTGGCCGCGCGTTCCTCGCGGCCGGCATCACCGCGATCTGCTGCGCCGTGCTCCTCGGGCAGACCACGCTGACGCGGATCGGCGTACTGGTCGTCACGCTTCCCCTGGTGTCGGCGTTCGTCATCGGGCGTCGGCGCTACGCGCTCTCCTCGACCCGGTCGGTGCATCCGCGCCTCGTCTCGGCCGGCCAGCCGGCGCGGATCGACCTCGAGCTGCACAATGCGGGCCGGTCGAGTGCCGGCGCGATCCTGGTCGAGGACCAGGTGCCCTATGCCCTCGGCACCCGGCCGCGCTTCGTGCTGCAGGGCATCGCCCGGCAGTGGCACCGGCGGGTGAGCTACCAGGTGCGCTCGGACGTGCGCGGGCGGTTCGAGATCGGCCCGCTCACGATCCGCATCGCCGACCCGTTCGGCCTGATCGAGCTCCGCCGGATGGTCCCCGGCGTCGCCCCGTTGGTCGTCACCCCTCGCACCGTGGTCCTGCCGCGGATCCCGGTGATGGGCGGCTGGAGCGGCTCGGGCGAGCACCGGCCGCAGGCGTTCGCCGCCGGCTCGGCCGAGGACGTCAGCGTCCGCGAGTACCGGCGCGGCGACGAGCTGCGGCGCGTCCACTGGCGCAGCTCCGCACGGGTGGGCGAGCTGATGGTGCGCCGCGAGGAGCAGCCGTGGGAGGCCCGGGCGACGGTGCTGCTCGACAACCGGCTCCGGTCCCACCGCGGACAGGGTCTGGGGTCCAGCTTCGAGTTCGCGGTGGTCGCCGCCGCGTCCCTCGTGATCCACCTCGACCAGCACGGCTACGCCGTACGTCTCGTGCTGGCCGACGGGTCCGGCGCGGACGAGACGTCGACCGCTGTCCTCGAACGGCTTGCTCTTGTCACGACGACCCACAAGGCGGACTTCGACGTCGGCTGGACGGGCGACCAGACCCGCGGCGGCCTGGTGGTTGCCGTGTTCGGCGGCCTCGAGCAGTCCGACAGCATCGCCCTGCGCCAGATCCGGCACGACGCCGGTACGGCGCTGGCGATGGTGCTCGACGTCGACCAGTGGTCCGGTCGCCGGGCCTCCGAGCGCGACGACCCCGCACCGACCGTCGCCGCGCTCGGGTGGCGAGCGGTGACGGTCGGCCCGCGTGACCGACTGGACTCGGCCTGGCGCGACCTCGGTCGCGCCTCCGGCCGCGCGGCGGCAGCGGCCGGCCTCGCCAGCACCAGGGGCGACCGATGAAGAGCGGGCAGTCCTTCGGCTACACCCTCCTCGTCTCGCTGATCGCCGCCGGCACGACGTGGGCCGCGCTGATGGCGTGGCGCGGATTCCTGACCGACTCCGGCTCCTACCTCGCACCGCTCGCCGTCACGGCCATCGTCATCGGCGCCGCCGGCGCCGTGCTCCGGTGGCTCGGCAGCCCGGCCATCGTGACCGTCGCGGTCCAGGCAGCGCTCGCCCTCGCGATGGTCAGCAGCGAGCTCGGTGGCGGCCCGCTCCCGTTCGGTGCCACCGGCGACGAGATCGCGCGCTCGCTCGAGCTGGCGATGGACTCGGCCCAGACCTACGCAGCGCCGATCCAGGCCAACGTGCCGTCGGTCGCGCCGCTCCTCATCGTCGGCGGCGCGTTCTTCCTGGTGCTCGTCGACTTCCTCGCCTGCACGCTGCGGCGGGTCCCGATCGCCGGCCTCGCGCTGCTGGCGATCTACTCCGTCCCGGCCGGCCTGGTCCAGTCGGGCCCGGGCCTGGTCGCCTTCGTCCTCGCCTCCTCGGGCTTCCTCGCGTTGCTCCACCTCGACAGCCGCGACCACCTGCTCAAGTGGGGCCGGCCCCTCGGACCTGACGAGGCGAACCCGTGGGTCGAGGCCAACCCGGTGGCCGACGCGGTGCGAGTCGGAGCCGGCCGGATCGGCGTGACCGCGACCGTGGTCGCTGTGCTGCTCCCTCCGTTCGTCCCCGTGCTCAACCTCGACCTGCTCGGGTTCGGCCCCGGTGACGGCGACGACAACATCGAGATCCGCAACCCGCGGGCCGACCTGCGGGCGGACCTCGAACGCGAGGACGACATCCCGCTGATCAGGTTCCGCACCAACGATCCGACCCCGGACTACCTCCGGGTCGCCGTGCTCAACCGGTTCACGGGAGTGGAGTGGAGCAGCGGGGACCGCGAGGTCGCCGACGACAACACCGCGACCGGGGCACTACCCGCGCCCGAGGGGCTCTCCTCCGCCGTACCGCGGAACGTCTACGACTACCAGTTCGAGGCCAACGACGACTTCGAGTCATGGTGGCTGCCGACCCAGTACCCGGCCTCGGCGGTCGAGGCCGAGGGCGACTGGCGGTTCGACGACGACACCATGGACTTCCTCGCCGTGCCCGACGACCTGACGACCGAGGATCTCGAGTGGTCCGTCCAGGGCATCGACCCCGACTACGGCACCGACGGCGAGTTCTTCCAGGACTCCGCGCCCAACGCGGTCGACGACGAGTTCCTCGAGATCCCCGGCGGCCTGCCCTCGCTCGTGCGCAACCTGGCGCTCGCGGCGACGGACGGCGCACAGTCGGACTACGAGGCGGCGCTGCTGCTGCAGGCCTTCTTCCGCGAGAACTTCGAGTACAGCCTGGAGAAGGCACCCGCCGGCATCGGCGGCAACGCCTTCGAGACGTTCCTCAGCGACACCACTCCCGGCGGTCGCATCGGCTACTGCGAGCAGTTCGCGTCCGCGATGGCCGTGATGGCGCGGATGGTCAGCATCCCGGCCCGGGTGGCCATCGGCTTCCTCGCAGCCGGACGACCTGGGCAACGGCAACTTCGAGTACAGCTCCTACGACCTCCATGCCTGGCCGGAGCTCTACTTCGAGGACGCCGGCTGGGTGCGGTTCGAGCCCACCCCGTCGGCTCGCGCAGAGGAGGCGCCCAACTACTCGACGGTGCCGGTGGACGTCTCACAGCCGACGGAGACCACGAGCAACCCGACAGGATCCGGGCCGAGCGACGACATCCCGACGGATCGAGCCCGAGGAAACGGAGACGGCCGCGCCCGAGGAGGCGGCCGCCGACGGGAGTGGCGCCGACGACGGAATCGACTGGGCAGTGGTGCTGCTGCGGGTCGGGCTCGCACTGCTGGTGCTCGTCGTCATCGGCGCTCTCGCGCTGACTCCGCGCTTCCTCCGTGGACGCGCCCGCGCCCGACGACTGGCCGGGACGCCCGAGGACCTCTGGGACGAGCTGCGCGCGACCGCGGTCGACCTCGAGCTTCCCTGGCCCCCCGGGCGGTCACCCCAGGAGGTGGGCCGGGTCCTGGTCGACCACCTCGGCGACCGGACCGACCTCGACAGTTCAGGCCGCCCCGAGCGTCCGCGCACCGGGCCGGATGCCGATCCGGAGGCGGCCGCGGCGCTGGAGCGTCTGGTCGCGGCCCTGGAGCGCGCTCGCTACGCCCGGCCGGGGTCGCCCGTCCCGGCGGGCTTGGCCGACGACGTCCGGACCTGCTGCGCCTCCCTGGAGGCCGGCGTCACGAGACGTGTCGCCCTGCGGGCCCGGTGGCTGCCGCGCTCGGTGTGGCAGCGGACGCCGGCAGATCGCGCCAACCGCGACGACCTGGTCGAGGTCTGACGCCCGCCAACTGCGTGCGTCGGCGCGATGCCGCCGGTGAGACGCCAGGCAGCCGCAACCCCTGACCGCGTCAACTGCGCGCGCGGCAGCGTGTCGCACCGCGGCGAAGCCGCACGCTGCGACGCCCGCGGGCCGAGCTTGCGAGGGTCCGGGCGGTGTCGCAGCGATCTGCGACACGCTCGCGCCATTCAAACTCAGTAGCCCCGGCCGCCCTTGCGGCGGCGCCACCGCTCCTCGACGCGCTCCATGAAGGAGCCGGAGGTCCTGGCCTTGGGGTGGCGGCGGCCGCGCGAACGGCCACCGTCGATGACGCCGAAGCCGGAGGGATGTGCCGTCGGGACCGGGTCGGCGCCGGACTTCTGCTGGGCGCTCATCCCCTGCCCGCGCACCGCACTGAGCCCGATCGTCGCGGAGCCCAGCATGATCACGAACCCGACGATCCCGATCTGCCACAAGCCGCTGATCGCGCCGCCCATCAGGACCGCGATGCCGATCGCGAAGACGAACCCGGCGAGCAGTGCGCGGCGGCGAGCCGCCTGGCGAAGCGTCGTACCACGGAGGGTCGAGGCGAATTTCGGGTCCTCTTCGACGAGCGCGCGCTCCATCTGCTCGAGCAGTCGCAACTCCTCTTCGGAGAGTGGCACCGGTTTCCTCCACGGATGCGGTCGACGACAGGCGTCGAAGTTCTGAATCTTCAGTGTAGGCAGGCTCCGCGTCGACCGGTAGGCCGTCCAGGGCAATTCCTCAAGGTGTGTTCGAACGGTTGAGTACCCACCGCCCGGACGGACCAGTCATCGGGTGCCTGTCTCGGTCTTAGGTATCACAGGAGGCTTCCCCGGCGTACGGCGGAGGGGCCGAACCGGTCCGTCGCCCGATCGATGGCGCGGTCGGCGTCGGGCCACCCGGGGTCTGGTTCACCGATCGCGAGCTGTCGCCCCCCGATCTCGCGTCGTGGCCGGAGTCCCTCGACCCGGACGCCCACCAGCCGCACCGCCATCCGCAGCGGGAACACGGAGTCGAGCAGGAGCACGGCCGCCTCGTAGACGTCGTGGGTGACGTCGGTCGGCTCGGGCAGCGTCCGCGACCGGGAGATGGTGCGGAAGTCGCCCCACCGGATCGTGATCGCGACGGTGCGGCCGACCTTGTCCGCTGCTCGGAGCCGCGCCGTCACCCGGGCCGACAGCCGGAGCAGCTCACGCGCGAGCCGATCGCGGTCGCGGGTGTCGGCCGCGAGCGTGTGCTGCGAGCCCATGCTGCCCTCGGGGACCCCCTCGCCGAACCCGAACGTCCCTGCCCCACCGGGCGACAGCTCGCTCCGATCCGCACCCCAGGCCAGCGCGTGGAGGTGCCCGCCGAGGTGGCCGCCGACCATCCGCCGCAGCTCGGCGACCGGCACCCGGGCGACGTCGCCGACGGTGATCAGGCCGATCCGGTGCAGCCGCTGGCGGGTCGCCTCGCCGACGCCGTAGAGCTCGCCGACGTCGAGCGGGTGGACGACGTCGACGAACCGCTCGGGCGGGATCGCGAGCACGCCGTCGGGCTTGGCCCGCCTGCTGGCCAGCTTGGCGACGGAGATCGCGGCGGCGATGCCGACCGAGCAGGTGATCCCGTGCTCGGCGCGGACCCGCGAGCGGATCCGCTCGGCGATCACCTCGGGCGGTCCGAAAAGTCGGGCGGCGCCGCGGACGTCGAGGAACGCCTCGTCGAGGGACATCACCTCGACCACCGGGCTGAAGCCGCGGAAGGTCTCCATGATCGCCTTGGACACCGGACGGAGCACGTCGAAGTCAGGGGGCACCTCGACCAGCCGCGGACAGAGTCGGCGGGCCTCGCCGCCGGACATGCCCGAGCGGATGCCGTACCTCCGCGCCGGGTAGTTGGCCGAGAGCACGACTCCGCGATGGCCGCCGCCGACGACGACCGGTACGTCGTGGAGCTCCGGCCGGTCACGGATCGCCACCGACGCGTAGAACGCGTCCATGTCGACGTGGAGCAGGTGCGGCGCGGTCACTGCGCCGACCAAGAATGGGCCGCCTGCAGACGGTCAGCGGCAGCAGGTGGATCTGGGTCGCGAGCGGGAGGTACTCCGGGCGCTCGGCGACCGCACGCTCCAGGTCGACGAGGGCTGCCGCAGCGCCCGGCTCCTGGTCGAGCAGCGAGCCCGGGACCAGGTCGGTGAAGACCCGGACGGCGTGGACGGCAGAGACCGCGAAGCCCGCCTGCTCGACCAGCGAGCCGAGCTCGGCCGCGGTGAACCTGCGCGTGGGGCGGGCGCTCCGGCCGGCCCACTCGCCCGGCTCGTCGCCCTCGAGCAGCGCCAGCGCCTGGTGGAGGTGGCCGGCCATCGCCCGGGCGACGACCGCCGCGTGTTGCTGGGCGACCAGGATGCTGACGGTGCCGCCGGGCCGCAGCACCGTGCGGATCGTGGCCAGCGCCTCGCCCGCGTCGACGACCTCGAGCAGCCCGTGGCAGAGCACGAGGTCGGCGCTGTCGGGCCCGACGACATCGAGGAGACCGGAGACGTCGCCCTGGTGGCCGGCGACCTCGACGCCGATCTCCCGGGCCCGGCGGTCGAGGGAGGCCAGCGCGTCGGGACTCGGGTCGACGACGGTGACGCGGTGCCCCGCTTGTGCGACCCGGACGGCGAAGCCCCCGGTGCCGCCGCCGACGTCGACCACGTCGCACGGTGCACCGGACAGCACCGGCCCGAGCGCGTCCCAGACCACGGCGGTGCGAACCGAGCCCGGACGCTCCCCGGGCCGCGCCCTGCCAGACTCTTGCTTCTCGGCCAGATTCTTCTGGGGAGACCATGGCGGCAACACTAGTGGCGACGGTGCTGTCGGGATCCTCAGCCCGCGGCGCGCCCGGCGAGCTGGTCGCCGAGCGGGACGTGCGGGGTCAGACCGAGGGCCTGCTCGATCACGGCGAGGAACCGATCGGCATCGCGGACCAGGTCGTCGGCGTCGCGCTCGGTGACCGCCCGGGTCGAGCCGGACTCGGCCGCGGCACGCTTGGCCGCGCCGGCGGCGAAGAAGGACGCCCACTCCCCCAGCTCGGGCGCGACCTCGGTCAGCAGGACCCACGCGTTCTTCTGCCGGCGGCGGCGAGCCGGTGCCGGCCGCGCGCGGGCGGCCAGCAGAGCAGCGGCAGCGCGCAGCGCGGCCACGTGGGCGCAGGCGTAGCGCTCTGCGACGTCGCGGGAGCCGACGGCCTCGCTCAGGGATTCCGCCGCACGCAGGAGGTAGGAGTGAGTGGTGGCGGGCAGGTGGTCGGGGTGCAGGTGCTGCTCGCTGGCCATGGCTGACTCCTCAGGTCTTGTTCGAACATCTGTTCGAACAAGACCAAGGTACACCGCTCCCCCGACACGAGGTCAAGGCCTGCGATCGGGTGCGCGTCAGGACAGGGCGTCGGCCTCGTCGAGGTCGGCCGGGTCGCGGCAGTGGCGGCGGGACTCCGGGTGCCAGAGGAACACCAGGGTGACCGCGCTCATGACAGCCGCCACGATGATCAGCCCGCGGAAGAGCGGCGGGGGCATCGTCCGCGCGGTCGCGAGCGTCGCGAGCAGGATGCTCACCTCGATCCCCGCCAGCGCGTGGCGCGCCCAGTTGTGGCCGGCCCGCAGCATCGGGATCAGGGTCAGCGTCGTCACGGCAACGACGACGTAGAGGACCAGGATGACCGGCACGAAGTCGAGCGGCTGCACCGTGCTGTCGCCGCTGCTGCCGGGCGACCAGGCCTCCTCGAGGTCCTCGCGGAAGACCACGACGAGCACGGAGACCACGAGGCCGGAGGCGACCTGGAGCCACAGCAGCCACGACGCCAGGTCGATCGCTGCCGGTCGCTTCTCCATTCGTTCTCCTCGACGCTCCCGTTACCCCGGCGGCACCACGTCGGCCCGTCCTCTAGGGTCACACCCATGTCGGCCGACCATCCCTCGATCAGCCGGTTCCGCGCCGAGCACGCACGACGCGGCGGTGCTGGCGAGATCGTCATTCTGCCCGATGCCGTCCACACGGCCGCACTCGCAGCGGAAGCGCTCGGCTGCGAGGTCGGGGCGATCGCCAACAGCCTGCTGTTCGACGCCGACGGCTCGCCGGTCCTCATCCTCACCTCGGGGGCCCACCGCGTCGACACCCAGAAGACAGCCGCGGGCGTCGGCGTCTCGAAGCTGCGACGGGCGTCGCCCGAGTTCGTGCGGGAGCACACCGGCCAGGTGATCGGCGGCGTCTCGCCGATCGGCCACCCGGCGCCGGTGCCGACGTACCTCGACTCCTGGCTCCAGCGGTACGACGTCGTGTGGGCCGCGGCCGGGCACCCGGCCGCGGTGTTCTCGACGACGTACGACGAGCTCCTGCTCCTGACCGGCGCCAGCGCGATCGACGTCGAGTGATGAGGATCGTCGTCATCGGAGGCGGGCTCGCCGGGCTCGCGTCCGCGGCCCGGCTGGCCAAGGCCGGGCACCAGGTCGTGCTCGTCGAGGCCGCAACCACGCTGGGCGGAGCGCTGGGGGCGGTCAGCGAGGACGGCTACACCTGGGACGGCTCGGCGACGTCGACCCTGCTCCCCGCTGCCCTGCGGGACCTGTTCCGCAAGTCCGGCCGCCCGCTCGAGACCGAGCTCGGCGGCGAGCTGGAGCCGCTCGACGTGATCACCGAGCACCGGTTCGAGGACCGCACGTCGGTGCGCGTGCCCGGCGGCTCCCGGGCCGCTCAGCTCGCCGCGTTCGACGAGCTCGGGCCCGGCCTGGGCGAGGCGTGGGTGCGCCACGTCGACACCTACGCGCCCGTCTGGGAGGTGCTGCGCACCAACTACGTCGAGGTGCCGTGGGACCCGCGCGACGTACCGAAGGATCTCGACTCGCTCTTCAACACCCGCGAGACGCTGCACAAGCGACTGCGCCGCGACTTCCGCGACGACCGGCTCGGCCTGGTCGGCGGATACCGCGCGGTGGCCGAGGGCCACGACCTGCGCAACGTGCCGGCGTGGGCGGGAGTCACCAACTACCTGGAGCAGTGCTTCGGCGCGTGGACGGTCCCTGGCGGGATGGCCCGGATCGTCGACCTGCTGACCGCTCGCCTCGAGACGCGCGGCGTCACCGTGCTGACCGGTACGGCGGCGCGCGACCTCGTCGTCCGCGAGGGCCGGGTGGCCGCGGTGTCGGTCGAGAGCGGCGAGATCGACGTCGACGCGGTCGTGGTGGCGATCGATCCCCGTCGGCTGCCGGCGCTCGCCCCGGTCGTCGAGCGCACGATGCCGGCGCTCCCGCCCGTGGTCGCCCACGTCGGCCTCGAGGGCGACGTCCCCGACGTGCCGGCCGAGCTGGTGCTGCACGCGGATCCGATGATCACCATCCGCACCGGCGGCGGCGCCCCCGAGGGTGGCACGGCCTGGACCCTGCACGGCCGCGGCAAGCTGGCCGAGGACATCCTCGAGGCCCTCGCGCGCCACAAGATCGACATCCGCGAGCAGGTCGTCACCCGCGTCGACCTGTCGCCGCGAGACCTGGTCGAGCAGTGGCACGGGTCGCCCTGCGGCGTCCTGTGGCAGGGCCGCGGCACGGTCCGCTACCGCCTCGGCCCGCACACGCCGATCGCCGGTGTGTACGCCGCCGGCGCGCACGCCGCGCCGGGCGCGGGTGTGCCGTTCGTGGTCCAGTCCGCCGCGCTGGTCGCGCAGGCGATCGGACCTGCCAAGTAGCCGCCTCGAGCGCTGACCGAGCCAACCCCGACTGCGCGGCCGGCAGCGTGTCGCACGGCGGCGAAGCCGCACGGTGCGGCAGCCCCTGGGCCGAGCGTGCGAGGACCGGGCGGTGCGCACGTCGCGACGCGCTCGGCCAGTTAGACCGTGATCCGGAGGGCTTCGAAGATCTCGAGCGTCGCCTTCGACCGGTTCAGCGTGTAGAAGTGCAGGCCGGGCGCGCCGCCGTCGAGGAGCTCCTCGCACAGCTCGGCGGCCAGCTTGATGCCCTCGGCGCGGACGGCGGCCGGGTCGGGACCGGCCGCGGTGAGCCGGGCGACGATCTCCTCGGGCACGGACGTGCCGATCAGCTCGCCCTGCCGACGGATCGCGTTGAGGTTCAGGATCGGCATGATGCCGGGCAGGATCGGGATGTCGACGCCGCGGGCGCGCACCCGCTCGACCAGCCCGAAGTAGTCCTCGGCCCGGAAGAACATCTGGGTGACCGCGAACTCCGCGCCGGCGTCGGCCTTCGCCACCAGCCGGTCGGCGTCGACGTCGAGCGACTCGGCGCCGGGGTGCCCCTCGGGGAACGCCGCGACACCGATCCGGAAGTCGCCGCGCGTCCGGGCGAGCTCGACGAGCTCGAGCGCGTAGTTGAGCCCGCCCTCGGTCGGTGTCCATTCGGCGCTGGGTCCCTCGCGCGGGTCGCCGCGCAGCGCCATCACGTGGAAGACACCTTCCGCGACGTAGGAGTCGAGGATCGCCTCGAGCTCCTCGCGGGTGTGGCCGACGCAGGTCAGGTGCGCCATCGGCACCATCGAGGTCTCGCGCGCGATCCGGCCGGTGATGGCCACCGTCTTGTCACGGGTGCTGCCGCCGGCGCCGTACGTCACGGAGACGAACGTCGGGCGGTAGGGCTCCAGCGCGCGGATCGCGTTCCACAGCTGCTCCTCGCCGGCCTCGTCCTTCGGCGGGAAGAACTCGAACGAGAAGGAGTGATCCCCCTGGCGGAGGATGTCGCCGAGGGAGCGGCCACGACCGGTAGTCATGTGCGGGAGTGTAGGTGGCACCGGCCATCCAGGCCCGATCGTCGCCACTCTGTGGCCGCTCTCTAGAGTCGGGCCCGTGACCGGGCAGGCGTGGGACCAGAGCGACCAGGAGCGGTTCCGCGCCGACCTCCAGTCGACGATCGACGGCTTCCTCGACGAACAGGCCGACCGGCTGGCACCGCTCGGCGACGACGCGGCCCGCCTGGTCGCCGAGGGACGGGCGGCGGTCAGCGGCGGCAAGCGGTTCCGCGCCGCGTTCTGCTACTGGGGCTTCCGCGCTGCCGCGCGGGAGGAGTACGACGACCGCGCGATCCTCCGTGCCGCCGCCTCCCTCGAGCTCCTCCACGCCAGCGCGCTCGTCCACGACGACCTGATGGACGCGTCCGACACCCGTCGCGGCCGACCCGCCTCGCACCGCGGCTTCGCCGCCCTCCACCAGGAGCAGGCCTGGCCGGGCGACCCGGAGCAGTACGGCGCGGCCGCGGCGATCCTGCTCGGTGACCTCCTGCTGTCCTGGTCCGACGAGCTGCTCCGCCGGTGCGGCATGCCCTGGGACCGGGTCGGACCGGCGCTCGAGATCTTCGACAGCTGCCGGTCGGAGGTCATCGCCGGCCAGTTCCTCGACGTGTCGGTGCAGGCGCGCGGCCGCGCGTCGGTCGACGACGCGATGACCGTGCTGCGCTACAAGTCGGCGAAGTACTCGATCGAGCGGCCGCTCCACGTCGGCGCCGCGCTGGCCGGTGCCGCCGCGGCCGACGCTCGCCGCGCTGTCCGGCTTCGGCCTCCCCCTCGGCGAGGCCTTCCAGCTGCGCGACGACCTGCTCGGCGTCTTCGGCGACCCGGCGACGACGGGCAAGCCGGCGGGCGACGACCTGGTCGAGGGCAAGCGCACCGTGCTGGTCGCACTCGCGCTCGAGGCCGCCCCGGCCGCCGACGCCGCCCGCCTCGACGGCGCGCTCGGCACCGCCCTGGGCGCGGACGAGGTCGCCGAGCTGCGCGGCATCATCGACCGCTCCGGCGCGCACGCACGGGTCGAGGCGATGATCGACCGAGCTCGCGCAGCACGCGGTCACGGCGCTCGCCGACGCCCGGACCGCGGTCGGGCTCGACGAGCACGCGTGCGCCGTACTCGAAGGGCTGGCGGCCGCCGCCACCCGACGCGCCCTCTGACGGGCGCGCGCGCCGCTGGGCTCAGTCGAGGGACGTGATCCCGGTGTCGTCCGGACCGGGGCCCCGGAGCAGCACCTCGAGCATCGGCTCGCCGTCGGCCTGCTTGCCGAGGACCCGACAGACCTTCTCGAAGGCGTCCGGCTTGGCCCGGGCGAGACTCCCCCAGCCGTCCCACAGCAGCACGGTGTTCTTGGGGAGGTCACGGAGGCAGTCGCGCAGCGCGTCGAGGTTGCCGCCGTAGTGGTCGGGGAAGGAGAGCGCGTCGCCGATCGCGCCGAGGATCTCCTTCTTGCTCTCCAGCGCGACGCCGTCCACATAGCCGAACGTCCAGCCCGCGTGCTCGACCGCGTGCTGGACGTCTGGGACATGGAGGGCGCTGTGCCAGCGGTGGACGCCGGCGTCGTGCCGGCCCGCCAGAACTCCTGCGAGGCCGCTCATGCCGGCCCCTTGACTTGGCTGACTACCTGGATCATCTCCGGATCACCTCGAACGACTCGTAGTGGTCTTCGGTCCAGTAGAGCTCGCCCTCGGCGCCGCCGACGATCCGACGGGCACCACGGTCTTCCGACCCGGGCGTCTCCACTGTGTACTCCCGGTAATAGCCGTCTTCCCGGTCCGGAAGCAACCCCTCGAAGTTGCCGAATGTCGATCCGTCCTCGTCGTAGGGGAACGGACCGCCCTGATCGATCAGCGCGACCACGTCCGCTGCTTCCGGCGGCAGGTCGGCCAGGGCGACGTACGGAAGGCCGCTGACGTCGTCGGTCTCCGGCGTGCTCGGCGACACCGATCGCGTTGGATCGTCCGCCGGCGGGTCACTGTCCGACCCGGCCTGGATCCACCACACCACCGCGGCGAGCGCGGCGACGACCACGGTGGAGATCAGCCGGGTGGCCGTCTTCGCGGGTCCCGACAAGGCCACGCCTGATCCTCAGAACGCCAGTGCTTGGGCGCGGCGCTTGACCTCGGTGCCGCGGTTCTCGCGCAGCGCGTCGATCGGCCGGCCGGGCAGCTCGGCGTCGAGGAAGATCCACGCGATGCACTCGCGGTCGTCGAACCCGGAGTCGTGCATCAGGGTCAGCAGTCCGGGGAGACCCTTGACCGGCAGTCCTTCGTCGTCGATGAACAGCGCGGGGACCATCGGCGCGCGGCCCGGCGCCGGCACGGCTGCGGCCAGCTGGTGGTCGCGGACCATGGTGCGGACCTTCGCCGGCGTCACCTGCAGCAGCTCGCCGGCGGCGTCCCAGTCGAGCCATTCGTCGACGAGCGCGGCGAGGTCGTGGTCGGCCAGCCGGGGTGCGGAGTCGCTCATGACGGTCATCATTCCAGCCGCCGGGCCGCGGTCCAGTCCCGGCGTGGTTGCCGGGGCAGGTGGAGGCCCCCACGTATCCTGTGGGCTCCGGATCTTCCCCTCCGGAGCCCGACATATCTGCACAGGAGGGTCGCTGTGCACGAGGACACGCACGATCGCGGCGTCAGCCCGCGCACCGTCGCGTCCGCGGCGACCGGTGACGCAGACCCTCAGGTCGGGCGGCTGCTCGACGGCCGCTACCGGATCGGCCCCCGCATCGCCCGGGGCGGCATGGCGTCGGTCTACGAGGCCCACGACACCCGGCTCGACCGCGCGGTCGCGATCAAGATCATGCACGCCGGCCTCGGCGACGCGACCTCGGGCGACGAGCAGTTCGCGGCCCGGTTCGTGCGGGAGGCCCGGGCCGCCGCGCGGCTCTCGCATCCGAACGTGGTCGCGGTCTACGACCAGGGCGAGGACAGCGGCACCGTCTTCCTCGCCATGGAGCTGGTGCCGGGCCACACGCTGCGCGACACCATCGCCAAGGAAGCACCGATGTCGCCCGAGAAGGCGCTGGCGATCCTCGACCCCGTGCTCTCCGCACTGGCGTCGGCGCACCGCAGCGGCCTGATCCACCGCGACGTGAAGCCCGAGAACGTGCTCATCGCCGACGACGGCCGGATCAAGGTCGCCGACTTCGGCCTGGCCCGAGCGGTCAATGCCGAGACCCAGCACACCGCTACCGGCGGCGTGCTCATCGGCACCGTCTCCTACCTCGCACCCGAGCTCGTGGTCGACGGCAGGGCCGACGCGCGGGCCGACGTCTACGCAGCCGGCGTGGTCCTCTACGAGCTGCTGACCGGCCACAAGCCCCACCAGGGCGAGTCGCCGATCGCGGTCGCCTACAAGCACGTGCACGAGGACGTGCCGGCGCCGTCGGCCGAGGTGCCGGAGCTGCCGGCGTACGTCGACGCGCTGGTCGCGCGGGCAACGACCCGTGACCGGTCGCAGCGCCCGGCCGACGCCGGTGTGCTCCTCCACCACGTCCACCGGGTCACCCATGCGCTGCACCACGGCGTCCGCGAGGACGACGACCTGGTCGCCGACCTGCTGCCGACGGCGGCGCGCGTCGAGACCACGGACACGATGCCCGAGCCGATCCGCGAGCTGTGGGACGAGGGGCAGCACGAGGGCACGACCAAGCTCGAGACCGTCCTCCCTCCGCCACCGCCCAGGCGCACTCCCCCTTCCCCGCCCCGCCCCGACACCGGTGGCGCCGCGACCGGCCCGACCGCGGCGGCGCCGGCGCGGCGTCGTACTCCTCGTGCTTGGTGCGATCGTGGCTGCGGCCATCGGCGGCGGCGCGTACTGGTACGGATGGGCCCGGTACACGAACGCGCCCAGCGTGGTCGGACTCGCGCAGGCCGACGCGGTGGAGAAGATCGAGGACGCAGGGCTCGAGGTCGAGTACGCCGACGCCGTCTACTCCACCAGCGTCGACAAGGGCGATGTCGTCGACAGCGACCCCGGCCCCGGCGAGCGGATCCTGCCGGGCGACGCCGTGACGGTCACCCTGTCCCTGGGCGAGGAGGTCCACGACCTTCCCAAGCTGCGCGGACTCACGCTCGACGAGGCGACCGACAAGCTGACCGACCTCAAGCTCGTGGTCGGCAAGGTCAAGGAGGACTACTCCGAGGTCGTGTCGAAGGGCAAGGTCATCAGCACCGACCCGGCGTACGGCTCGAAGAAGGGCGACGACCTGCCGGTCAACGCCGTCGTCAACCTCGTGGTGAGCCTGGGCCGGGAGCCGCTCAAGGTCGGCGACTGGGTCGGCAAGAGCTTCGAGGAGGCGCAGGCCAAGCTGGAGGCGCGCGGTCTCGAGGTCAACGTCGTCGGCCACGAGAACAGCGACACGATCGCCGAGGGAGACGTGATCAGCCACGAGCCGACCGGCGGCACCCTGTTCAAGGGCGACAAGGTCGACTTCGTCGTGTCGGACGGCCCGGAGCTGATCGAGGTCCCGGCGGTGTTCTACGAGCCGACGGACGAAGCGGTCGAGGAGCTCGAGGATCTCGGGTTCGAGGTCAAGATCGAGCACGCCCCGGTCTACTTCACCGGCGAGCGCGCCTACTCGACCGACCCGCCCTCGGGGAGCATGGCCGAGAAGGGCAGCACGATCACCCTCTACGTCGTCTGAGCGCTGGCTCCGACGTCCGGATCCTGATTCCCGGCGTCGGGCGCTGGGACCCCGCGCCTACGCTCGGGAGCATGGTCGTGGTCATGGCACCGGACGCAACGCCGGAAGACGTTGCGCACGTTGTCGAGAAGGTCGAGGCCGTCGGCGGCACGGCCTTCGTCTCCCAGGGCGTCGACCGGACGATCATCGGTCTGGTCGGAGACGTCGACAGCTTCCACGGCCTGAACCTGCGCACCTTGCGCGGCGTCGCCGCCGTGCACCGGATCTCCGACCCCTACAAGCTGGTCAGCCGCCAGCACCACCCGGACCGGTCGACGGTCTGGATCGGCAAGCCCGGCCGCCAGGTGCCGATCGGCCCGTCCACGTTCACGTTCATCGCCGGGCCGTGCGCCGTCGAGACCCCCGAGCAGACTCTCGAGGCGGCCACCATGGCCAAGGCCGCGGGTGCGTCGGTGCTGCGCGGTGGTGCCTACAAGCCGCGGACGTCGCCGTACGCCTTCCAGGGGTTGGGCAAGCGCGGCCTCGACATCCTCGCCTCCGTCGGCGAGGCCGTCGGCCTGCCGATCGTCACCGAGGTCGTCGACGCCCGCGACGTCGCCGAGGTCGCCGAGCAGGCGGACATGCTGCAGATCGGCACCCGCAACATGGCGAACTTCGGCCTGCTGCAGGCGGTCGGCGAGTCCAGCAAGCCGGTCCTCCTCAAGCGCGGGATGACCGCGACGATCGAGGAGTGGCTGATGGCGGCGGAGTACGTCGCCCAGCGGGGCAACCTCGACATCGTGCTGTGCGAACGCGGCATCCGGACCTTCGAGCCGGCCACCCGCAACACCCTCGACATCTCGGCGGTCCCGGTCGTCCAGGCGGCGAGCCACCTGCCGATCATCGTCGACCCGTCGCACGCCGCCGGCCGCAAGGACCTGGTGGTCCCGCTGGCCCGCGCGGCGATCGGGGTCGGCGCCGACGGCATCATCGTGGACGTCCACCCCGATCCCGAGGTCGCGCTCTGCGACGGCCCGCAGGCGCTCCACGGTCCGGAGCTGCGCGCGCTGGCGCAGGCGGTCCGGCAGATCCCGCCGCTGGTCGGCCGCGGTCCCGCCGAAGCGGCACCTGGGAGCCCTCCGGGTTAGTGTCCTCTCGCGAAATGGAGGGGCTCCTTGGACCAGGTCACGAGGTTCTGCACGAACTGCGGTCACCAGCTCGTCGTGGGCAGGTACTGCACCAATTGCGGTACCCGCGTGCCGGTCCCGACCGCGGACCCGCCCGCATCGACGCCTCGGCCGACCCCGTGTCCCCGCCGGCCGAACCGCCGCCCGCTGACCGGACCGCCGCCGCCGTCCGCGCGCTACCCGCTGTTCGCCGACACCGTGCGGGCGGATCAGCCCCCGGCCGAGCCAGCGCCGGCGACCCACACCGCCGTCGCGTCGTACGACCTCGGGTCGTACGACGTCGCGCCGCCGCCCTCCCGCCGGTCGGTCCTGCCGTGGCTCATCGGCCTGCTCGTCCTCGCGGTCCTCGTCGTCATCGGTGGCGGCGTGCTGCTGATCGCGCAGTCGGGCGACGACGACGCCGACGAGCCCACTCGAAGCGACCAGGACGACCAGCGCGGCGACGCCAGCGACGAGGGCGGCCCCAAGAGCGCCCTGCGGCCGGCCGACGTCGCGGTCCCTGGTTCCGCGCCGGCCAGCGTCGACGAAGCCGGCAACCCGGTCACGTTCAAGGCCGACAACATGCTCGACGCCGACCCGCGCACCAGCTGGCGGATGGCGGGCGACGGCTCCGGCTCGGTGGTGACGTTCACGTTCGACAGCGCCGTCACCGTCACCGAGGTCGGGCTGATCAACGGCTACGCGAAGAAGGACCCGCCGCACGACTGGTACGCCGGCAACCGCCGCATCGAGATGGTCACCTGGGCGTTCGACGACGGCACCGAGGTGACGCAGGAGCTCGGCGAGGTCCGGGACCTGCAGACCGTCGATGTCGACGCGGTCGAGACCACCACGATCGAGCTGCGGATCATGGCGGTCACCGATCCCGGCGCAGGGCCGGACGGGCGGGACTACACCGCGATCAGCGACGTGGAGATCATCGGCTCGGGATAGAGCGGAACCCGGCGGTTGCGCACGGATCGGTGGGTGAGACACCTACCGTTGCGCCCACGGTCACCAGCGCGCGACCCGTGGGACGGCGACGGCCAAATCGACCGGCTGGGCACTGATGACCCTGCCCTGGGGCGTCCTCGCGATCGAGGATCACCGGCTACGGCGATCCGACTCAACGCCGCGCTCGTCGAGGTGTCCCGGGCACCCGGCGGCGCCGCAGCTCGTGGTGCGGTCCAACATCCAAGTTGCTGCACCACCGGTTTGGTGCGCCCGGGACGGTCAACTGCTCTACGACAACGACGAATACGTCTACGAGGAAGACTCGGAGACCGTCCGCAGCCGAGATGCGTCCGCTGCTTCGACCAGACCTGGGTCGACCTGGACGAGGAAGAGGACGAGGACGATTGGACCGACGGCCGCTGGCCGTGGGCCTGGCGATGGCTGAGGTGCTCACTGGGATCGAGATCACGGCGGCCAGGTTGCCGAGGTGGACGCCGACGGGTACTTCTCCGCGCCGGGTCTCCTCTACGCGAAGTCGCTCTGAGCCTCGGGCAGGGACCAAGGCGTGCCTATGGCCCGCCGTTGGATCTCCGGTGGCGGGGTTCGGGGCTGGGTAGCTACTCCTCCGGGTCGGGCGCGCCCCGGTGAGCGGGTGAGGTGCCGGTGGGGTCGACCAGGTAGGTCCCGGACGGCAGGGTCCAGTGGTAGGTGCCGGGTGTGAGCATCCGGTAGGAGGCGTGGCCGGCGGTCTTGAGCCGGTGGTGGCCTCGGCACAGGGGCGCGAGGTTGCACGGACACGTCGCCCCGCCCTCGCCGTGGGGCTGATGTGGTCGAGGTCGCAGCGTTCGGCTGGCCGGGTGCAACTGGGGAAGACGCAGTGATGGTCCCGCAGGGTGACCTGCCGGGCGATCCGGTCGGGGATCTCGTAGGAGTCGACCGGCTGGTGGCCCGCGAGGTCGATGACCGGGCGGACGATCACCGTCGTGTTCGCGAGGCCGAGGCATTGCTTGATCTGCTCCACCGAGATCGGGGTGCGGCTGTTCCCGAACCTCCCCACGGTCTGGTCGGTCGCGGAGAGGTGGAGGATGAGCTCGGTCCTGCGACCGGGGACGGTCCTGGTGATCTCCCCGGTCTCCGGGTCGGCGACCTCCAGGTCGAGGATCAGGTCCTCACGGGCGATCTCGCCGAGCGCCTTCGCACGGCGCACGGTCAGGGAGTCGGTGTCGCCGAGCTGCCCGTTGAGCTTGGCGCGGCGGGCGATGGCTTGTTCCAGGTCGACGGCGTCGGCGATGTCGAGGGCGGTGGTGCCGTGGGCGATGCCGTCATAGCCCACCTGGTCCAGGCCGAGGTCGACGTGGCGGTGGTCCTGGGCGTCTCGGCGTCGTTCTTCGGCCGCTGCGGGGTCGAACCTGACCAGTGCTTCTTCGACGAGCCGGTCGACCTGGGCCCAGCTGCAGCCGTGCGCGTAGGGGGCGAGTTGCCGGTCCACGAACCCCGCGGCCTCGAGGGGAAGGTGGCGGGTGGAGTCGGCGATCCGCAGCGCCTTCCACACCGGCACCTCACCATCCAGCAACCGGGCCCAGAGCCTGGGGAGCCGGTGGGCGAGCTCGATGACCTGCCCGACGTAGTTGCCGCCCGAGTCCAGCGACCGGCCGAGCAGGGCACTGAGCTCCATGACGGCGAAGTCGGAGATCAGCGGTGCGCCGGGTCCGGCGAGTGGGAGACCGGTGTCCAGGCCACGCTCGATGATCGTCGCGGCGTTCGCCTCGTCGTCGACGACGTGCTCGGCGGCCCATTCGGCGATCTCGCGGACGGTGGCGATCTCCTGGTCGGTGATGACCGAGCGGCGCTGCTGGATGCTGGCGAGCAGCTCTTGCGGATCGCGTCGGCGCAACCGGCTCGCCGACCTCGTCCGCCGGGGCGGTGAGGTCGAAGAGCGGTGCGGTCCCGAGATCCATGAGACCTATTCAATATGGAACATCCGACACAACCAAACACCCAGAGCCCGCCTGTGGACAAGGGCTTCTCGATCAAGTCGTTGTGCACGAAAGGTGGTCTTCACGCCACGACCGCAACCACAGCGAGCACCTCAGACAACGCTGCGCCCGGGCAGGGCCGTAGGGACAGCGCCGTAACCAACGACGGCGAGCAACCACGTCCCTCGTAAACAGGGGACCCAGCCCAGAGCGGACCGCAAGCGGCTGGCAGAGGGGTCTCGTGACGGTCGCAGAGCGACCTCCTCGACCAACGGTCGTCGCGACCTCCTCGACCAACGGTCGTCGCGACCTCCTCGACCAACGGTCGTCGCGACCTCCTCGACCAACGGCAGTCGCGACCTCCTCGACCAACGGCAGTCGCGACCTCCTCGACCAACGGCAGTCGCGACCTCCTCGACCAACGGCAGTCGCGACCTCCTCGACCAACGGCAGTCGCGACCTCCTCGACCAACGGCAGTCGCGACCTCCTCGACCAACGGTCGTCGCGACCTCCTCGACCAACGGCGGTCGCGGCCTCCTCGACCAGCGCTGGACGGCGTCGCAGAGCGACCTCGTCGACCGACGATTCCGGCGCGCAGTCCTAGCGTCAGAGGCCGGCCAGCGCCTTTGCGGCCGCCTCGGCATCGGCCCGGCTGACATCGAGGTGCGTCACCAGCCGCACCGTCCGCGCCCCGACCGCGCCGGCGAGCACGCCGGCGTCCCGGGCGGCGGCGACGAACGCGGCGGCGTCCGGGCGCTCGAAGGCGACGATGTTGGTGTCCACGGTCGCGGGATCGACGCCGCAGGCCTCGGCCAGCAACCGGGCGTGGGCGTGGTCGTCGGCGAGGCGTTCGAGATGGTGGTCGAGGGCATGCAGCCCCGCGGCAGCGAGTACGCCGACCTGCCGCATCCCGCCGCCCAGCCGCTTGCGTCGCACCCGGCCCTCGGCGACCAGGTCGGCCGGGCCCACGAGCAGCGAGCCGACCGGCGCGCCCAGCCCCTTCGACAGGCACACGCCCACGACATCGGCCGCGGCGCCGTACTCCTCGAGCGCGACGCCGGTCGCGACGTGGGCGTTCCAGATCCGCGCGCCGTCCAGGTGGACGGCAGCGCCTTGCGAGTCCGCGAAGGCGCGGAGGGCCTTCAGGTCGGCGAGCGGCAGGACCGCTCCCCCGGCGAAGTTGTGGGTGTTCTCGACCGAGATCGCCGCGGTGCGGACGAAGAACGGGCCGAGGTCGGGAGCGAACAGGTCCTCGATGGCCGTCAGGTCGACCTGGCCGCGCGGGTGCGACCAGGTGCGCATCGTCACCCCGGAGACCGCGCCGTGCGCGCCGAGCTCGGCGCGGGCGATGTGCGCGCGTGCCTCGCACAGGACCTCCTGGCCCGGTGCGACGACCAGGCCGACCGCGAGCACGTTGGCCATCGACCCGGTCGGGGTGAACAGCGCCGCCTCGTGCCCGAGCAGCGACGCGATGCGCTCCTCGAGCCTCCGGACGGTCGGGTCCTCGCCGTACACGTCGTCGCCGACCTCGGCCCGGGCCATGGCAGCGCGCATCGCCTCGCTCGGCCGGGTGACCGTGTCGCTGCGGAGATCGATCACGAGATCTGGCGGGCGATGACCGGCGACCAGCCCGAGTTCTTGTCCGGGTTGCTCGCGGTGTTGATGGTGCGCGCGCGGAGCTGATAGGTGGCGGACCGGTTGGGGTTGAACAGCCCGGTGGCCGCAGTGGTGTTGTCGCGGAACGAGCGCCACGTCGTGGTGCCCTGGCGGCGGAACTGGACGTCGAACGCACGGCCGCCGGCGACCGGTGACTTGGACCAGCGAAGCGTCCAGCCGCTGCCGGCAGTGCCGCTCGCCTTGAGGGGTACGGCGATGCTGCCCTTCATGCCCTGCGCCTCGTGGAAGGTGCAGTGGTAGGGGAACTTGCCCGAGGACGGCATGCCCTGGCCGAAGGAGCCGGTCGACTGGGAACCACTGTTCCAGAAGCCCTGATTCGAAGTGGTCGTATGAGTGCCGCCCTGGAACGACCAGGTGACCGACGTCCCCTGGCTCACCGTGGTGTTCGCGGGCGTGAAGCTGAAGCCGGACGCGACGATCGTCGACCCGCCGCCCACGGCCGCAGGGGCACCCACCAGAGCGGCCGTGATCAGTGCCGCGGCACCGAGACCCACGGGCGCGAGAAACGATCGGATGCGCACCCGATCACCATAGGACCGTTCTCAGGCCCGACGCAGCATCTCCGCGACAAGGAATGCCATCTCCAGCGACTGCACGCGGTTGAGACGCGGGTCCACGACCGACTCGTAGCGGTGGGCAAGACCCAGCTCGTCCAGCTCCTCGCCGCCACCGATGATCTCGGTGACGTCGTCGCCGGTGTTCTCCACCAGGATGCCGGCGGGGGTCGTGCCGAGCGCGCGGTGCACGTCGAAGAAGCCCTGCACCTCGTCGAGGACGTCCTCGAACCGCCGGGTCTTGTAGCCGTTGGAGGTCTCGAAGGTGTTGCCGTGCATGGCGTCGCAGACCCAGGCGACGTCGACACCCTCGGCAGTGACCTTCTCCACCAGGTGCGGCAGACCCTCGCGGATCCGGCTGGCACCGAAGCGCGTGATGAAGGTCAGTCGGCCCGGCTCGTTGGTCGGGTTCAGCTTCGCCGCGAGCGCCAGCGCCTCGTCAGCGGTCGCCGTCGGACCGAGCTTGCACCCGATCGGGTTCCTGATGTGGCTGAAGTACTCCACGTGCGCGCCGTCGAGCTGGCGGGTCCGCTCGCCGATCCAGACCATGTGCGCCGGAGACGTTGTAGGGGTTCTGGGTGCGGGAGTCGATCCGGGTCATCGCGTGCTCGTACTCGAGCAGCAGCGCCTCGTGCGAGGAGTAGAAGTCGACCCGGTGGAACTCGTCGGGATCGCCGGCGCCGATCGCCTGCATGAACGTGAGCGCCCGGTCGATCTCGGCCGCCATCGCCTCGTAGTGCTGGCCGACGGGGCTGTTGCGGACGAACTCGGAGTTCCAGGTGTGCACCTGGCGCAGGTCGGCGTAGCCACCGGTGGTGAACGCGCGCACCAGGTTCAGCGTCGACGCGGACGAGTGGTAGACGTCGACCAGCCGCTGCGGGTCGGGGCGCCGCGACTCCGGCGTGAAGTCGAACCCGTTGACCGCGTCACCGCGGTAGGCAGGCAGGGTGACGCCGTCGCGCGTCTCCTTGTCGGACGAGCGCGGCTTGGCGTACTGGCCGGCGAGCCGGCCCGACCTTCACGACCGGCACGGAGGCGGCGTAGGTCAGCACGACCGCCATCTGCAGCAGCACCCGCAGCTTGTTGCGGACGTTGTCGGCGGTGGCGCCGTCGAACGTCTCCGCGCAGTCGCCGCCCTGGAGGATGAACGCCTCTCCTCGGCTCGCCGCGGCGATCTTGGCCTTGAGGTCGTCGCACTCGCCCGCAAACACCAGCGGCGGCATGGTCCGCAGCCGGGCGACGGCGGCAGCCACGCGCGGCCGGGTCGTCGTACGTCGGCTGCTGCGCGGCACCGAGTGCGTGCAACTGCTCAAGGGTCGGGATCTGCGCTTGTCCTGAGGAGGCGAGGGACGAGCCGTCTCGAAGGGTCACCGGTCAAGGGTACGGCGCCCGGTGTTGACCTGCCGATTCAGTGACCCACCATGGGCAGTTGAGCCGCGCCCTCGATGAACCCCTCGGACTGGACTAGCCTGCCGAAGGTGAGCAAGTTGCGCTCGCTCAAGCAGCAGTTCGACGTGCTGCGTGGAAGGTACGTCGGCTTCCGTGTCGAGTCCGCCGCGGACCGGGACGAGTGCATGCAGGTGCTGGACGAGGTCCGCAGGGTCGAGCTGAAGCGGGTCAAGGGCAGCAGCGTGCTGGAGTCGGCGGCATTCGCCGACGTCGATGTCGACGACCTGCTCTTCGCCGTACGCGACACCGCGGACGACCGGATCGTCGGCTGCATCCGCTCGACGCCTGCGGCACAGATCGCGACGCTCCCGTCCAGCCGCGACGAGTACCAGATCGACAAGCTCGCGCCGGAGCTCCTGGACCGCACCCAGGTCCTCACCCGGTTCGCCATGCTGCGCTCCCACCGGAGCACCCTCGCGTCGTACGTGATCATGCGCGAGCTCTACCACGACTCGGTGGCGCAGGGACTGCTGATCAGCCTCCAGAGCTGCGAACCCGGTCTGTACGCCACGTACCTGCGGCTCGGCTTCCGACCGATGGGCTCGGTGCACCAGAGCTCGCAGGGTGGATTCCGGGTCCCGATGGTCCTCGTGCACCACGACCGTGAGCACTTCGAACGCGGTCGGAGTGCCGATGCTGAGGGAGCTGGCCGCGCGGCGCGCCACTGCCGACCGAGGCCACGCTCTGGTACCGGGAGCTGGAGGCGCGCGAGGGTCGGATCGACCCCGGCGTCGCGTTCTACGAGAGCGACGACGAGGACGCCACGGTGGTGCGCCCGAGGTCCACGCATGGCTCACCGACGGCCTGAGCGACAAGGGCCGCGCCGAGCTGCTTCGCAACGCGTTGGAGGTGAATTGCACCGACGGCGACGTCGTCATCGCCGCAGGAGACGGCGGCCGGTTCCTTGGCTTCGTGCTCGACGGTGTCGTGGAGGTCAAGGCCGAGGAGCGCGTGGTTCGGATGCTGGGTGAGGGCGAGCTCTTCGGAGAGATCGCGCTCGTCCTCGACCGGCCGCGGACCGTCGACATCGTGGCGGCCGGCGACGACACGCGCGTGCTGCTCCTGAGCCAGACAGCTCTCACGCGGCTGTCGAGCGGGGCAGATCAAGCCCAGGTGTGGCGCAACATCGCCAAGGTGCTGGCTAGGCGGTTGCCGTACACGACCTGATGAAGGTGACCAGCTCCGTCGCCAGCTCGTCCGCACGCTCGAACTGCACGGCGTGACCGGTGTCCACCTCGACGAGGCGGCTCGTAGGGGCCTGCTCGAGCACCGGCGCGATCCAGGCGCGAACCTTCGCGTTGTCGACGATGCGGTCGCCCGTGGCCGTCAGGGCGAACATCGGCAACCGGACACCGAGGATCGCCTCCCACGAACGCTCCTGGACCTCGTCCATCACCACCACGGACTTCAGCGTGAGCTCGGTCGTCTTGAGGTCATCGGCGTCGATGAAGTCCAGCCCCTCGGGCGCGAGCGTGAAGTCCGTTGCCTGCAGCGGGACGGGGACGAACGACTCGTCGCGACCGGGACCGAGATCGAAGTGGGTCAGCAGGTGCTCCACCACCCGCTCGGTCATGTCGATCACCGAGCGGAAGCGGGCATTCCAGAACAGCCCGGGTGTGACGAGCAGCAGGCTGGAGAGCCACTCCTCGTCCTGGAGGTGCTGGGCCGCCACGGCGGCGTACTGCGCGCCCTGGCACCAGCCGGCGAGGTGCACCCTCGTGTAACGCTCGGCCAGGAACCGCAGGTGCTCCTCGACGTCGACGATCGTCCGGTCGGCACTGCCGAGGTCGCCTCGACCTTCGTTACGCCCGCACCCGCGTCGATCGGGCGCGAACACGGCGTAGTCCGACTGCGCGCAGATGGCCTCGGCAAGCGGGCGCTGCCACAGCGAGTGACTCATCCCGCCGTGCAGCACGACCACGACATCATCAGCCTGCTCGGGCCCCCACAGCCGGTAGTGGATGTCGTACCCGTCCGACATGGACTGGACCGCCAGGTTCTCCCGCTCCGGCCATGACGTGCGCGGCGCGCGACCGGTCGTGCCCCACCCGCGGCGCCATACCTCGGGCGGCGTGACCTGAAGACCCTCCGCCGTCACCTCCGCGTACAGGCGGCTGAGGTCGAGCCGGCCGCCACGTCCCCAGCGCAGGCTGGGCGTGACCGGTTCGCGTTCGATCAGGCGCGAGCCGAACGCTCCTTCCTGAGCGGCCAGATCGTCGGCCTGCGCAGCAACGAGCATCGCCGCCCGCGTGAGCACCGAGGTCTCCCCGACGTGGGCTCCGACGATGAGCGGCCATCCGCGCTGGTTGATCGCGTCGACGAGGCGCAACGCACGGAGTACGCCGCCGACCCGCGACACCTTCAGGTTGGCGATGTACGAGCCGGGGAGGTCGTCGTACCGCTCGAGGTCGGCCATGGTGCAGAGGCTCTCGTCGAGGATGATCGGTACGCCGAGCTCGACAGTGATCGCGCTCTGGGTCTGAGCATCCCGCGGAGCCACTGGTTCCTCGATGCCGAACAGGGGTGCATCGAGTGCCTTCAGGTAGCCGAGCGCATCCCCGGGCGCATCCGCCCAGAGGTTGTTGGCATCGACTCGGACGCGCCACGCCTCGACTCCGTGCGACGCGGCCAGCTCGGCGATGTCAGCAAGCTTCTGCTGATCGACCTCCAGGTCCCCACCGAGCTTCACCTTGAAGTCGGTGAGGCCGAGGATGCAGTACTGGTCGATGAGGAACCTGGTCTTCCACCGCTCGTCGTTGCCGAGCACCGCGCTGTAGCGATGCGGCCCGCCCGGTGCCTTGAGCCCGAGCAGACCTTCGACACTGGTCTCCTGCTCCTGGGCGAACAGGTCGAGCAGCGCCATCTCGACGGCACACCACGCCGATGGCGAGCTGTCGATCTCGTCCTCGTGCGCGACCGTCCAACGCGCGAAGGTCGTCCAGGGAGTCGCACTCCGCCGCGATCTGCGCGGCGCGGTCACCGAGCCAGGCCCGGACCGACTCCCGGGTCTCGCCCGTCACGTACGGTCTCGGGCAGCCCTCGCCGTACCCGCGCAGCCCACCGCGCGACGCCTCGACCCACAGGCTCTCGCCGTGCGTGCGTGCGGCCGACGCGTGCCGGAAGGTCATCTTCAACGGGACACGAAGCTCGGAGAACTGCAGGTGCAGAACATCCATCCGGAAACAGTGACACGTCGCGGCGGACGCCACCAGACCTGTCGGGTTTCGGGCTACCTCGGGTCGTCGGTGGGGTCGATGTCCATGTGCTCGATGTCGGCGAACCTCGGGGCTCGTCGTCCTTGTTGACCACGCGGTTGATGAGCCAGGTCACGACCCAGAGCACCGACGCCGATGGCCAGCATCAGACCGCCGGCGATCTTGTAGACGATCCCGTCGCGGTCGACCCACGGCCCGGCCAGGTAGATGCACAGGACCGCCGCCACGGGAGGCACTGCCATCGGCGCGGTGAAGAAGCTCTTCTCGTGATCGGCTGCGCTTGCGCTTCAGAACCAGGCAGGCGACGTTGACGAGGGCGAACACGCAGAGCAGCAGCAGCGCGGTGGTGCTGCTGAGGTTCGCGACGATGTTGCTGTCCGGGTCGCTGGTGACGTACCAGATCAGCCCCAGCGCGAGGAGCGGTCGAGGCCAGGATCGCGGCCCACGGCGTGCGCCTGCCGGGCAGCACACTGCCGAGCTGCTTCGGAAGCACCCGCTGCCTGGCCATCCCGTAGATCAGCCGGCTCGCCATCAGCATGTTGATGAGCGCCGTGTTGGCCACGGCGAAGACGGCGAGGAACGGGAAGACCTTGTCGATCGGGAAGTCGGGCGAGCCGATGTGGACCACCTCGACCAGCGCCGCGCCCTCGGACTCGTAGATGCTCTCGAGCTGCGACTCCGAGAGGACGCTGACCACCGAGATGGCCACCAGGATGTAGAGGAGGGCGGCGATGCCGAGACCGATGAACATGGTGCGCGGGAAGATCCGCTCCGGCTCCTTGGTCTCCTCGACCATGTTCACCGAGTCCTCGAAGCCGACCATCGCGAAGAACGCGATCGAGGTCGCCGCGGTGACCGCGAACAGGAGCCCCATGTCCTGGTAGTCGTTGAACCGCACCAGCTCGCCCATGTCGGCTCACCCTGGGCGACCACGGCGAAACCGACACCGATCACGATGGTCAGCGCGGTCATCTCGACGATGGTCAGCACCACGTTGAACTTCACGCTCTCGCCCACGCCACGCAGGTTGATCAGCGCGAGCAGCAGGATGAAGCCCATGGCGACTGCCGTTGGACCGCCGGTCCCGGGGATGTCCATCCAGCCGTTGATCTCCAGGCCGGCGAAGAAGTTCTGGGCGAGGGTGGCCGAGGACGTCGAGGCGCTGGTGATGCCCGAGCAGGCGACGGCGAACGTCACGATGAACGTGAGGAAGTGGATCCCGAACGCCTTGTGCGTGTAGAGCGCCGCCCCGGCCGCGGCCGGGTACTTGGTGACGAGCTCCAGGTAGGAGAACGCGGTCAGGACGGCGACCACGAAGGCGAGGAGGAACGGGAGCCACAGCACGCCGCCGACGTAGCCGGCCATCTGACCCGTGACGGCGTAGACGCCGGCTCCGAGGATGTCCCCCACGATGAACAGCAGCAGGAGCCACGGCCCCATCACCCGCTTCAGCTGGGGCTGCTGCTCGCTGGCCGGCGCTTGTTCGCCCGAGGTCGAGACGGTCATCCGAGAACCTCCAGGGTCGAGCCCTACCCCATGGCAGGACGCGTACCCGGGTAGTGCCCGATTCCGCGGAGGTTCAGACCAGGACTCCCCGGACCAGGACGGCCTGGGGCCGGCCGAGACCGGCGGGGTCGGCCGCCAGGTCCCCGTCGGCGACGAGCAGGTCGGCGTCGTACCCGGCGGCCAGGCGGCCGGTCACGTCGCCGACACCGCACGCGTCGGCCGCACCGGAGGTGCCGGCGGCCAGCGCCTCCTCGACCGGGTAGCCGCCCGTGACCAGGTCGGTGACCGCGATCCACGCGTTGCCGTGTGCCTTGAGCGGCATCGCGCCGGCGTCGACACCGGGTACGACGCGAACACCGTGCGCCCGCATCCGGCCGAGGTCGACGAAGCGCTGCGCCAGCATCGTCGGGAAGTCCATGCCCAGCGCCGCCATGGTCTCGGCGACCTGCGGTGGAGGCGGTGGCATGTGCGGGATGAGGGTCTGGTCGAAGCCCATCGTCGGGTCGACCACGACACCGGCCGCGGCGACGCGGTCGAGCAGGTCGTCGGTGAGCCCGGGGCCGCTCCGGCGCGATGCCGCTGAAGTGCTCGATCCCGTCCACTCCGCCGGCCAGGGCGGCCTCGATCCCGGCGACCGAGTGGGCGTGCGCCAGGACCCGGAGGCCGACCTCGTGTGCGGCGTCGACGATCACCCGTAGGTCCGCGGCGGGGAACTGGGCGCCGAACATGTCCGTGCCAGCCGTCAGGAAGCCGCCACTCGCCATCACCTTGATCACGTCGACACCGCGCTCGTGGTGGTCCGCGACCGCCGCCCGCAGCTCGTCGTGGGTCGCCGCAGTGCAGCCCAGGAAGTGGCAGTGCCCGCCGGGGGTCGTGATCGGCGGGCCGGCGGCGACGGATGCGCGGCTGCCCCGGCGTCGCGCGGTCGCGGAACGCCAGCGTCCGGTAGTCACGATCTCCGAGGTCGAGGACGGTCGTCACGCCGTGCGCCGCTTGCGCGGCCAGCGATCGTTCGATCTCGGCGTCGACCTCCTCGGGCAGAGGCCGCACCGACCCGTTCGAGCGATCCGGGGCTCGCATCGGCGACCAGGTGCACGTGGGCGTCGACGAGGCCGGGCATCAGCGTGCCGTCGTACGACGACACCTCGCACCCGTCGGGCACCGGGAAGTCGGCCGCCTCGACGCCCACGATCCGGCCGTCCTCGACCAGGACCGTCGCGCCGCCCTCGAGGAAGCGGGAACCGTCGAACGCATGGGGAGCACGCACTGCGAACACAAGGCGAGTGTGGACCGCGACCGGTCCACTGTCATCCGTCGAACGACGGATCTAGCCCGAAGAAGACCTGGGCTTCGGCGTACTCCTCCGGGGTGACCAGCTTGAGCTCACCGGTGCCCTCGATCAGCGGCACCCGGACGATGTCCTTGCCCCGCAGGGCGACCATCACGCCGAACTCGCCGTCAGCGACGGCGCCGATCGCCTGGAGTCCGAAGCGCGTGGCGAGCCACCGGTCGAACGCGGAGGGCGTGCCACCCCGCTGCACGTGGCCGAGTACGACGGCGCGCGACTCCGCGCCGGTGCGCTGCTCGATCTCCTTGGCCAGCCGGTCGCCGATGCCGCCGAGGCGCACGTGGCCGAACGCGTCGAGCTCGCCGCTCTGCAGGGTCATCCCGCTGCCGTCGCGCGGCACCGCACCCTCCGAGACGACGACGATCGGGGCGAACCGGGACTCGAACCGCTTCTGCACCAGCGCGCAGACCTCGTCGATGTCGAACGGCTGCTCGGGGATGAGCACCGTGCTGGCGCCGCCGGCGATGCCGGCGTGCAGCGCGATCCACCCGGCGTGCCGGCCCATCACCTCGACGACGAGCACCCGGTGGTGCGACTCCGCGGTGGTGTGCAGCCGGTCGATCGCCTCGGTCGCGATGTTGACCGCGGTGTCGAAGCCGAAGGTGAAGTCGGTGCCCGACAGGTCGTTGTCGATCGTCTTCGGCACGCCGACGACGTTGACGCCCAGGTCGGCGAGCTTGGTGGCGACGCCGAGGGTGTCCTCGCCACCGATCGCCACCAACGCGTCGACGCCGTCGGCGGCGAGGTTGTCCTTGATCCGCTGCACGCCCCCGTCGACCTTGAAGGGGTTGGTGCGCGACGAGCCGAGGATGGTGCCACCGCGCGGCAGGATCCCGCGGCACTGCTCGATGCCGAGCGGCATCGTGACCCCCTCCATCGGGCCGCGCCAGCCGTCGCGGAAGCCGACGAACTCGAAGCCGTGCTGCTTCACGCCCTTGCGCACGACAGCGCGGATGACGGCGTTGAGGCCGGGGCAGTCGCCGCCACCGGTCAGGACTCCGACACGCATGCCGACTCCTTCAGTTGGAACGTTCAAGGGATTCGAGCCTAGCGTCCCCGCGGGGCTCCGGTCACGGCCGATCTCTCGCTACGGTGAGCACCATGACCTTCTCGATTGTGGCCCGATCCGCCGACGCTGAGTCGTGGGGGGTGGCCGTCGCCTCGAAGTTCCTGGCCGTCGGCTCGGCCGTGCCTGCGGCAGTCGCCGGTGTCGGCGCCGTCGCCACCCAGGCCGACGCCAACGTGGCCTACAAGGGCCTCGCGCTGGCCCACCTCGACGAGGGCGCGACCGCGCCGGTCGCCCTCCAGCGACTGCTCGAGGAGGACGAAGGGCGCCTGCATCGCCAGGTCGGCATCGTCGACATGGACGGCGGCGCCGCGTCCCACACCGGGCAGGAGTGCATCTCCTGGGCCGGTGGCGTGACCGGTGACGGCTACGCGATCCAGGGCAACTGCCTGGCCGGAGCCGAGGTCGTCGACGCGATGGAGGAGGCGTGGCTCGGTAGCGACGCCGACGCGCCGCTCGCCGACCGGCTGCTCGCTGCCCTCGCCGCGGGCGATGCCGCGGGCGGCGACAAGCGTGGCCGGCAGTCCGCAGCGATCCTGGTGGTCAAGGAGGGCGCCGGGTACGGCGGCCTCGACGACGTCGCCGTCGACCTCCGGGTCGATGACCACACGACGCCGATCGACGAGCTGGCGCGTCTCCTCGACCTCAACGACCTCTACCTCACCGCCTCGACGGACGAGCAGAAGGTCACCGTCGACGACGAGCTGCGCGCGGAGCTCGAGGCGTTCGCCACCGCCGCCGGCCATCGCGAGTTCCGCGACTGGGTCGGCACGGAGAACTACGAGATGCGCGTCGCGGCCGACCTCAGCTGGATCGACGAGCGGGTCCTCCGCGTCGTCCGGGGGTCGGGGGTCTAGCGGCTGCTGCAGGAATCCCCGGTCGACCGGGGATTCCTGCACTTATCAGGCATTGCAACGCCGACAAGTGCCAGTTTCCCTGGGCGATGTGACTCTGGGCCGAAGTGACTACTTCATCTTGTCGAGAGCCGCCTGAGCCGCATCCCGCTCGGCCGTCGCGGTCCGCAGCGCGGCCGCCGCCTCGTCCCGGACGTCCTCCGCGTCGCCCAGCTCGTCATCGACCTCGTCGAGCTCGGACTCGATGTCGGCGAGCCGGCGCCGCAGCTCGTCGATCTCGGCCTGCAGCTGGAGCGACCGGGCCGACAGCCGGTCGACGTCGGCCACGGCCTCCGCGTGAGCCGCGTCGGCTTCGTCGTACGACGCCGCGGCCTGGTCGAGACGCTCCGCGACTGCGGCCCTCGCCTTGGCCGCCGCGTCCGGGTCCGGCACCACGTGCAGGGAAGGCGGACCGGGCTCCGGGGCCTCCCGCGCGGTCGCCGAGAAGCCGAGGGCCTCCGGCAGTGCGAGGGCAGCGGCGAGCGCCGCCTCCCCGACCGCGTCGAGGCCGGTGGTCTGCAGGGGCGCGACCAGCAGCCCGCTCCGGACCGCCCGTCCGCAGTCGGCATCGACCATCGCCGCGGTCAGCGTCGCCTCCACCTGGTCGGCAACCGACTGGGTGACCTTGTGCCCGGCCTCGGCGGCGAGGTGGCGCGCCTGCTGCGTGACCGCGGCCGTGACCTGCCGCCGCTGCTTGGTCAGCGCACGGAGCTCACCGGCGGACATGGCGGCCTGGGCATCCCGGAGCGCGGCGCCGACGCTCAGCAGCTGGTCGACCTGACCGGACTCGCGGCGCACCAGCAGGTTGACGACCCAGGCGGCGATGCCCGGCTTCTTGAGCGCCTTCACCGCACCAGCGAGGTCGGTGCCCTTGAGCTCCTTCGCCTTGGCGTCCCGCGCCGCGGTGAACTCCCCCGGCGGCAGCGCGTAGAGCTCGTCGGCGATCTCGAGCAGCTCGTCACTCATCCAGACCCTGCTCGATCGCATAGCGGGTCAGCTCGACCCGGTTGTGGAGCTGGAGCTTGCGCAGGGTGTTCTGCACGTGGTTCTGGACCGTGCGGTGCGAGAGCACCAGCCGTTCGGCGATCTGCTTGTAGGACATGCCCTTGGCGACCATCTTGAGCACTTCCGTCTCGCGCTCGGTGAGCTGCTCCCCCGGGGGCATCTCCGGGCCGGGGTCCTGCGCCATCCGTCGGAACTCGCCGAGCACCAGGCCGGCCAGCCCGGGCGTGAAGACGCTGTCGCCGACACCGACCCTCCGCACCGCCGCGATCAGCTCGTCGCGCGATGCCGACTTGACCAGGTAGCCGGTCGCACCGGCCTTGACCGCCTCCAGCACGTCGTCCTGCTCGCCCGACGCCGACAGGATCAGCACCCGCGCGGACGGATCCTCCTGGAGGACCGTCGCCGTCACCTCGACGCCGGTGGGCGGCGGGATCTGCAGGTCGAGGACGACGACCTGCGGGCGCGTGGCGCGGAACCGGTTGATCGCCTCGGTGCCGGTGGCAGCCGTGGCCACGACCTCCAGCCCGGCCGCCTCGAGGTCGTTGGCGACCGCATCGCGCCACATCGGGTGGTCGTCGACGACCATCACCCGCAGCCGAGCCTCCGCCTCCATGGACGGTGACCTTACTCAGGCAGCGTCACGAACCGGCCGCGACGGTGCAGCAGCGGCGGGTCGGCGTCGCCGAGCGTGATCGAGTCGAGGGCGACCTCGACCTCGACCGACCAACCGACCTCGCGCTCGCCGGCCAGCGAGACCAGCGCATGGGTGGTCGCCCGCGCGAGCAGCGGTCCGTACGGCGTCGCGACGAACTCCGCCTGACGGAACGGCCCGCCGGGCGCGGGGGCGGTGCCGGCGAACGCCTCGGCGAGCTGCCGGTCGTCCCAGGTGAGCAGCTGGACGACCGCTCGGCCGCTGTCACGCAGCTCGGCGAGCAGGTCGCTGTCCGGGTCGAGCAGGGCCAGCAGGCCCGGGGCCGGACCGAGCGCGACCATCAGCGAGGTCACGGTGAGGCCGGCCCGGCTCGCGTCCTCGCCCGCGGTCCACAAGGTCACCCCGCCGCCGATCCGTCCGCGCAGCCGGCGGGCCGGGTCCGGGTCGGGGTCGGCGAACGGGTGGCCGGTGTGGATCGTCATGAGGGCTCCGCAGTCCGGGGTACGACGAGCTCCCACTCGGTGCCGAACTCGCCGGTGCTGAGCGTCGCCGTACCGCCCAGGTCGCGGATCCGTCCCTCGATCGACTCGCTGACACCCAGCCGGCCCTCGGCGCGCGCGGCGTCGAGGCGGCCCGCGGGGATACCGCCGCCCTCGTCCCGCACCGAGACCGCGACCCGGTCGCCGAGGTCCTCGAGCAGCACCCAGGCAGGCGACCCGTCACCGACGTGGCGCGTCACGTTGTCGAGACACGCGCCGACCACCGCCACCAGCTCGGCCACGACCGGAGCCGGCAGGTCGACCGGGCCGCCGGGCAGCGCGACCTCGACGCCCGGCCGGGGTGCGAGCTCGCCGAGCGCCGCCGCCAGGTCCTGTCCACCGGACCGGTCGGCGGCGGTCACCCGGTCCTGCGTGCGGATCAGGGACCGCAACGCCTGCTCCTGCTCCCCCGCCAGCCGGCCGAGCTCGGCGGCCTCACCCCCGAGCTCCGAACCGCGGCGCTGGACCAGGGCCAGCACCTGCAGCACGCCGTCGTGCACGACCCGCGCCAGCCGGGCGCGTTCGGTGGCCGCCGCGGCCTCCCGCTCGGCCAGGTCCCGCTCGGCGGCCATCTGCTGGAGCGACTCGACGAGGTAGCCCACGATCGGCCCGCCGAGCACGATCAGGAACACGTAGCCGTAGTTGCCCTGGTCGAAGTCGGAGCGGATCAGCCGGTCGGTGCCCCCGAGGACCACGGCGGCGACCAGGCCGCCCCGCCAGCCGTACCGCACCGCCCAGGCCAGCAGCGCCCCCATGATCCAGAAGCCCGGGATGGTGGCGTTGAACCACTCGCCCTTGACGTACGGGGTCGCCACCAGCAGGCCGACCGCGATGCCGAGGTCGGCGACGGTCAGCCGCACCGTGCGCCGGGCCGGCTTGGCGTAGGTGACGATCGCGTAGGCCGTCCAGCCGATCATCACCGCGACACAGCACCAGCCGGCGACCGGGTGGTCGTAGTTGTTGCGGTAGGCGATCAGCCCCACCGCGTTGACGAGTACGACGACGCGCAGCACCGCGAGCGCGCGGAACATCCGGTTCTCGACCGCGACCACCGCGCGGACCGACGTACCGGAGCCGGTCACGGTGCTACGCAGCTGGCTTCCGCTGCTCGTCGCCCTTCGCGGAGTCGCTCTTCTTGGACTCCTCCTTGGCGCGGGTGGCGTACATGTCGACGTACTCCTGGCCCGAGAGCCGCATGATCTCGTACATGATCTCGTCGGTGATCGACCGCAGGATGAAGCGGTCGTTCTCCAGGCCGGCGTAGCGGGAGAAGTCGAGCGGCTTGCCGAAGCGGACGTGCGGGCGGGTCCACCGGCCGAACTTCTTGCCCGGCGGCGCCACGACGTCGGTGCCGACGACGGCGACCGGGATGACCGGGACACCGGTCTCGAGCGCGAGGCGGGCGATGCCCGTCTTGCCGCGGTAGAGCCGGCCGTCGTGGGACCGGGTGCCCTCGGGATAGATCCCGAACAGCTCGCCCTGGCCGAGGACGCGCTTGGCCGAGAGCAGGGCGCCGGCCGCGGCGTCGGCGCCGGCCCGGTCGATCGGGATGTTGCCGGTGCCGCTGAAGAACGTCTTCTGCAGCCAGCCCTTGATCCCGGGGCTGGTGAAGTACTCCGCCTTGGCCACGAAGCTCACCTTGCGCGGCACGACGAGCGGCATGAAGAGCCAGTCGGCGTAGGACAGGTGGTTGCTGGCGAGGATCGCCGGGCCCTCGGTCGGGACGTTCTCGACGCCGTCGGCGCGCGGGCGGAACACCAGCTTCAACACCGGACCGAGCGCGATGAACTTGAGGAACCAGTAGAACACCCCACGCACCCTTTCCCCGCGACCGACGCCCAAAGACTAGTGCCTCCGGTCGCCGTACCAACACTGGTGCAGAATCGCGGCATGAGCAGCCACCCCGAGTACGAGCCGCTGACGATCGCCGCCCGCCCCGAGCTGACCGGCGGCCGTCGGATCGGCGTGCTGCTGAGCCACGGATTCACCGGGTCGCCGGTCTCGATGCGGCCGTGGGGCCGCGCCCTCGCCGAGAGCGGGTACGGCGTCCGCATCCCCCTGCTACCCGGTCACGCCACGACGTGGCAGGACCTCAACACGAAGCGCTGGGACGACTGGTACGGCGCCCTCAGCGCGGCGTTCGACGAGGTCGTCGCCGACCACGACGTCGTCGTGGTCGGCGGGTTGTCGATGGGCGGCGCCCTGGTGCTGCGGCTCGCGGCCGACCACGCCGACAAGATCGCCGGCGTGATGGTGGTGAACCCGGCGGTCGCGACCAAGCGGCTCGACGCGAAGGTGATGGGCCTGCTGAAGCACCTGGTCCCGTCGGTCGCCGGCCTCGCCAACGACATCAAGAAGCCCGGCTCCGAGGAACACGGCTACACCCGCACGCCGCTCAAGGCGATCCACTCGTTCGTCCAGGCCTGGCGCCCGCTGATCGCCGACCTGCCGAAGATCACCGCTCCGCTGATCTACTTCCGGTCAGCGGAGGACCACGTGGTGGACGACGCTTCACAGCCGATCATCCTCGGCGCGATCTCCTCCACCGACGTCGAGGTGGTGCCCCTGCCGGACTCCTACCACGTGGCCACGCTCGACAACGACGCCGAGACGATCTTCAAGCGGTCGGCCGAGTTCGTCGCCCGGGTCACCGCGGCCGATTAGCGCCGCGCGCCGGATTGCGCTGCCGCCGTACGCTGGGGACATGGTCCGCGACGACGAACCGGAGCCGGCCGACCTGGCCCGCGAGCGGGAGCGGGAGTGGCAGGAGATCGTCGACAACTTCGGTGAACGGATCGCCCTCGAACCCGAGGACGATGCGCCGAGGTCCGACGCGCCCGCGCGGCCCGAGCCCGAGGACCTCGAAGAGCCGACCGTGCGCGACCAGGTCGACCCGGACGACGAGTTCGTGCCGCCGACGCCGCCGCCCATCCCCCGCCCGCCGGTCGACCGGCTGCTCGCCTGGACCGGCGTCTTCGGCGTACCGACCCTCGTGCTGCTCTGCATCGTGGCCGGGATCAGCGTGCCGGCCTGGTTCGGTCTGCTGCTCGCGACCGGCTTCATCGGCGGGTTCGGCTACCTGGTCCTGCGGATGTCCGACGAGCCGCGTGACCCCTGGGACGACGGCGCCGTCCTCTAGACCCGGCTAGACCCGGCTAGGCCCGGCCGGGACTCGGCGGACAGCAGCGCGGCCCCGACCGCGCCCGCCTCGGGCCCGAACCGGGTCGGCACCAGCGGCGGAATCTCGCGGTAGGTGGTGGCCTGGAGCGAGCTGAGGAGGCCACGGCGGGCCGGCTCGAGCAGCAGGTCGCCGACCGCGGAGACTCCCCCGCCCACGACCACCGCCTCCGGGTCGAGGGCGGAGACCAGCCCGGCGATCCCGACGCCCAGCCAGGTGCCGACGGTCGCGAACGCCTGCCGCGCCACCGGATGTCCGTCCCGGGCGAGGGCGGCCACCTCGGGGCCGTCGAGGTGCGAACCGAGAGCGACCCGCATGACCCGTTCGAGCGCGCGGCCGCTGCAGTACTGCTCCCAGCAGCCCCGGAGGCCGCACTCGCAGACGAGTCCGTTCGGGACCACCTGGACGTGCCCGAACTCCCCCGCCATGCCGTTGGCGCCGCGCACCACCTTGCCGTCGAGGACCACCGCGCCACCGATGCCGGTGCCGACAGTGACGAGCAGCGCCGACGAGACGCCGCGGAGGGCGCCGGCGACGAGCTCGGCGTGCGCGGCGCAGTTCGCGTCGTTGTCGAGTACGACGGGCACGCCGATCCGCTCCGCGAGCCGGTCGCGCACCGGCGCGTCCCGCCACGGCAGGTGGGCGGCGAACCGGACGCGCTCGCCCGCGCGGTCGACCAGCCCGGCGGCGGACACTCCCACCCCGGACAGGGGTCGGCCGGCGGCGACCTCGAGCGCCGCCTGCGCCACCGCCTCCTCGACCTCGGCGTCGGACGCTGACCGACCGGGCATCGGTACCTGTGCGGAGGACGCGACGACCAGGTCACCGCCCTCGCCGGCCAGCTCGACGGCGAGCACCTTCGTCCCGCCGACATCGACCCCGACGTGCACCGTGGCGTCCCTAGGTCCGCGCGAGGTCGGCGGCGCCGATCATGCCGGCCCGGTTGCCGAGCACGGCCGGTCGTATCTCCGCCTGCGGCCGGTAGCCGCGTCCGGTGAGCGTGTTGGCGAAGGTGTCGCGGATCGGGTCGAGCAACAGGTCGCCCGCCTCGCTGACGCCGCCGCCGATCACGATCACGGCCGGGTCGAGCACCGCGACGAGGGAGGCGATGCCGTGGCCGAGCCACTGGCCGAGCGACCGGAGCTGCTCGATCGCGAACCGGTCGCCGTCCTGGGCCGCAGCGGTGATCAGCGGGCCGGTGATCCCGGCCGGGTCGCCGCCCGCGCGTTCGAGCAGGTCCCGGGCCAGCAACGACGGGCCGACGGCGGCCTCGCGGGCCGCACGGACCAGTGCCGAGCCGGATCCGTACTGCTCGAAGCAGCCGCGGTTGCCGCACCCGCACTGTCGGCCGTCCGGCACCACGCAGAGGTGACCGATCTCCCCGGCGACGCCGTACCCACCACGCAGCAGCCGGCCACCGGCGATGACACCACCACCGACGCCCGTGCCGACCGTGATCATCAGCTGGTCGTCGACGTCGCGGCCCGCGCCGTAGCGGAACTCGCCCCATGCGGCGGCGTTGGCGTCGTTCTCGATGGTGACCGGCAGCCCGGTGAGCCGCGAGAGATCCCGGCCGAGGGGCTCGTCGCGCCAGGCGATGTTGGGCGCGAACAGGACGGTGGAGCGGTCGGCGTCGATGTAGCCAGCGGCGCCGACGCCGACTGCCGTGACCGAGTGCCGGGCAGCCAGCCGCGCGACCAGGCCGGCGACCGCGGCCTCGATCGCCTCAGGGTCGGTGGCCGGCGACTCGACGCGCGCCTCTTCGAGGACCTCGCCGTCGCCATCGACCACCGCACCGGCGATCTTGGTGCCGCCGATGTCGATCCCGCAGGTGAGGTTGACCGTCATCGGTCGCCGCCCGGACCCTCGTCGTCGAGGTCGATGTGCTCGACCGCGGGGCCGCGCTGCGAGGCACCCTGGTCCGGAGGCGGCACGGTCTCGAGGATGCCCGCGGCGGCCTGCAGCAGCGAGGTCGCCGCCGTGAGCAGGTGGGTCTTCACCTCGGGCGAGGTCTCGCGTACGGCGTGGACGACCCGGCAGACCGGGCAGTAGCGGCACTCCGCGCTGCCGGTCGCGATGTGGTCGTTGACCTCCTGCGCCAGCGACGCGGCCTGGTCGGCCAGACCGCCGAGACCGCCGCCGACGTCCGCTCCCTGCTGACGCGCCATGTCGGCGAGCGCGCCGAACAGCTTCAGCGCCTCCTCGCCGACGGTGCCGATCTCTGACTGCTCGGGCGGCTCTGGCGGCTCGGCGGTCGGTCGGGTCCGACGGCTCGGTCGGGTCCTCCGGTTCACTCATGTCGCCGCCTCCCTCGTCGTGGTCGCCGTCGCGTCCGGCTCACGGAACCGGACCTGCAGCTCGCCGCCGTCCACCCGGGCACCGGCCACCCGGAGCCGCGCCAGCCCGGCCGGCAGGGTGAGCAGCCGGCGGGACGACCCGACGGTGACGACGAGCTCGTCGCCGTTCCGGGCCAGGTCGACCTCGGCACGGGTGACGAACGGTAGCGCCAGGTGGAGCACCGCGTCGCCGTTGGTGTCACGCGCCACCCGGAACGGGCCGTCGCCGTCGGGATGGACGAGGGGGTCGTCGTCGCCGTACAGCTGTCGCGCCAGCTCGCTCAGCGCCGGTACGCCGACCGGTTCGCCGGACTGGTACTCCGAGCGCCAGACGGGCAACCCGGCGAACGACTGCTCGACCTCCTTGAGCACGGTCTGCTGCGCGTCGACCCAACCGGCCCGCCAGGCGTCGCCGTCGCCGTCCGGGAACACCCGGTTGGCCACGACGCCGTCGACGCGGTAGCCGAAGAGCGACAGGCTCGTGTAGGCGCGTCGCGCCTCGGCCAGTACGACGTTCTCGGGGGTGAGCACCAGCCGGACCGAGGCATCGGGACCCGCGAGCAGCTCGTGCACCTCGTCGAGCTCGGCGTGCAGCCGGGTGATCGCGTCGAAGACGGTGTCGCCCGGCATCGGCACCCCGGCGGCCCGGTTGAGCACCGGCCGGAGCGCCTTGACGAGCCGACGCTGGATCGGGAGCAGCCGCTCCATGTACCAGCCGAGGGCCTCGGGGAGCGCGAGCAACCGGAGCGTCTCGGCGGTCGGTGCGCAGTCGACCACGATCACGTCCCACCGGCCGGAGCGGGCGTGCAGGCGCAGCTCGAGCAGTGCCAGCACCTCCTCCGCCCCGGGGATCACGGTCATCTCCTCGGCCGCGACCGGGTCCATGCCCGCGGCGTCCAGCACGGACAGGAGGTAGCGCTGGATGTCGGCCCACGACTGCTGGAACCGGAGCTGGGCGTCGACCTGGTGGACGAAGAGCCGCTCGGCGATCTCGGTCGGCTCCGCGTGCACCTGGCCGGATGCGCCGTACGCATCGGCGAGCGAGTGCGCGGCGTCGGTGGACAGCACCAGCGTCCGGAGCCCGCCGGCCGCGGCCAGTGCGGCCGTGCCGGCAGCCACGGTCGACTTGCCGACACCGCCCTTGCCGGTGAAGAGGACGATGCGCACGGGAGAGCTCCGCAGGGCCTGCAGGGCGATCAGGCGCCCGACTCGACGCGCTTCTTGAGACCCTTCAACGCGGTGTCGATCAGGATCTTCTCGCCCTTGCGCTTGAGCATGCCGATGAGCGGGATCGAGACGTCGAGGGCGAGCCGGTAGGTCACCTCGGTCCGGCCCGGCGCCGTCTCGTCGAGGATGTAGGCGCCGTCCAGCGAGCGCAGCATCTTGCCCTGCACGAGCGTCCAGGTGACCTGGCGGTCGCCGTCCCAGGTGTAGGAGAGCGTGTACTCGTCCTTGATCGGCGGTACGTCGAGCGCGAAGTAGACCTGCTGGGCGCGACCGTGCGCCGCGGGGTCGGCGTCGTCGAACGACGCCTTGACGTCGGCGACGGTGACGCCCTTCGCCCACGTGGGGTAGGCCGGGAAGTCGGCGATGACAGCCATCACGTCCGCTGCGGGGGCGTCGACGAGGATCGACGAGGACGTCTGCTCAGCCATGAACCGCAGGCTACCGGAGAAGCGGGGTACCCCTGCGCGGCGGTAACCTGCCGTGCGGTCTCTACGAGGAGGATCCAGCTTGCGCGAGTACTCCACTCCAGAATCCGACAGCATTCCGACCACCGGGAACCTCACCGACGACGTGGTCCGCAATGCCGCTGAGGCACCCGACGACGTCGTCTTCAGCCGGCCCTCGGAAGGTGTCGAGGCCTGGGAGGACGTCACCGCGGCGGAGTTCCTCAAAGAGGTCAGCGGAGTCGCAAAAGGCCTGGTCGCAGCGGGGATCGAGGCCGGAGACCGGATCGGGATCGTCTCCCGGACCCGCTACGAGTGGACCCTTCTCGACTACGCCATCTGGTTCGCCGGCGCCGTCACCGTGCCGATCTACGAGAGCTCGTCGGAGGAGCAGATCGCCTGGATCCTGAGCGACTCCGGCGCGAAGGCCGTGGTGGCCGAGGACACCGGGCACGTCGCGAAGATCACAGCCGTCAGGCGCGACCTGGACCAGCTCCACCACGTCTGGTCGTTCGGTGACAACGCCGTCCGCGTCCTCACGCGACTCGGCGAGGACGTCGGCGACGACGAGCTGGAGAAGCGTCGTACGACGGCGCAGCCGGGCGATCTCGCCACCTTGATCTACACGTCGGGGACGACCGGCCGCCCCAAGGGCTGCATGCTCACCCACGACAACTTCCAGACCGAGCTGACCGTCGCCGTCGCAGAGCTGGAGCAGCTGTTCGAGGCCGAGGGCGCGTCGACCCTGCTGTTCCTGCCGCTCGCGCACGTGTTCGCGCGGATCATCCAGGTCGGCGCCGTGAAGTCGCGTACCCGGCTGGGCCACAGTGCGGACATCAAGCACCTGCTCCCCCAGCTGCAGAGCTTCCAGCCGACGTTCATCCTGGCGGTGCCACGGGTCTTCGAGAAGGTCTTCAACACCGCGTCGCAGAACGCCACGGCCGACGGGCGGGGCAAGATCTTCGACCGGGCGGCCGACACCGCGATCGCCTACTCCCGCGGGCTCGACGCGGGTCGCGTTCCCTTGCGCGTGCGCGCCCAGCACGCCGCGTTCTCGCGGCTCGTCTACGCCAAGCTCCGCGACGCCCTGGGTGGCCGTTGTGAGTTCGCCGTGTCCGGCGGCGCGCCCCTCGGCGACCGGCTGGGCCACTTCTACCGCGGCATCGGGCTCACCGTGCTGGAGGGCTACGGGCTCACCGAGACCACGGCCGCACTCACGGTCAACCTGCCCGACGCGCTCAAGATCGGCACCGTCGGTCGGCCGCTGCCCGGTACCGCGGTCCGGGTCACCGACGACGGCGAGATCGTGTTCAAGGGCGGCCAGGTGTTCTCCGGCTACTGGGCCAACCCGGAGGCCACCGCAGAGGCGATCGATGCCGACGGCTGGTTCCACACCGGCGACGTCGGCGAGGTCGACGACGAGGGCTTCGTCCGGATCACGGGTCGGAAGAAGGAGATCCTGGTGACCGCCGGCGGCAAGAACGTCGCGCCCGCGGTGCTCGAGGACCGCGTCCGCGCGCACGCGCTGGTCAGCCAGTGCCTGGTCGTCGGCGACGGTCAGCCGTTCATCGCGGCGCTGGTCACGATCGACGCCGAGGCCCTCCCCGCCTGGGCCGAGCAGCACGGCAAGGGCGGGAGCGTCGAGAAGCTGGCCCGCGACGCCGACTTGCGACAGGCCGTCCAGGAGGCCATCGACGACGCGAACCAGGCGGTGTCGAAGGCGGAGGCCATCCGGAAGTTCGAGATCCTCCCCTACGACTGGACCGAGGAGGGTGGTCAGCTGACCCCCAGCCTCAAGCTCAAGCGCAACGTCGTCATGCGCGAGTGCCGGGACGAGATCGCCGCACTCTACGAGGTCTGACGCGACCGTACCGGATGCCGGATCCGGCGATCAGGTGGTTCGTTCGGATCAGTGCCTGACCCGATGTGACTAGGACCCGATGACGTTCGGTTCGGCTTCGCGATTTCGCTTACTGATACCGAGTTTTCCTCGATAGCCTCCGATCGCTCGGTGCTGCCAAAGGGAGGGTGCCACCGGGCGGGGACACAAACCGGGAGACTGCGCAGCGCCGTGCCGCGCCCCCCGGCATGGGAGCGGGAGGGCTCTTTAATGGACCGTCGAAAGTTGCTGCTGGTCGTCGCCGCGGTCATCGCGGTGCTCGGCGTAGCACTCGTCTTTGTCTACGCGAAGGGCGCCGACACGCGCGCCGCGGAGAAGTTCGACACCGTCGAGGTGTTGGTCGCCAACAAGAAGATCAACCCGGGTGAGAGCTTCGACGATGCCCTCGAGAGCGGGAAGTTCGAGCTCGTCCGACGTGGCCGAGGGCCAGGTGCTTGACGGGGCCGGGGACGAGTCCGACGGGTTCGAGGGCTCGGTCGCGCTCACCACCGTCTACCCGGGCGAGCAGCTGATCCCGGACAAGTTCGGTGGCGCGTTCGACGTCGAGGCGCGAGACCACGCTGCCGATCCCCGAGGGCAAGCTGGCGATCTCGATCCTGGTGAAGGACGACGGCCGCGTCGGCAAGTTCCTGGCGCCGGGCGCCGAGGTCGCGATCATCTGGACCGACATCGACCGCACCACACAGGAGCCGATTCTCACGACCGTGCTCCTCGACCGGGTCACGCTCCTCGCCGCCGGGACCACGACGTCGCTCTCGGGCGGCGGCAACGAGGACGCCTCCGCCGACGATGCAGCCAACGCGCAGAGCGAGGAGGAGATCCAGCAGCTGCTCACCATCGCGGTGTCGCAGCGGGACGCCCAGCGGGTCCGCTTCGCCGAGAAGGCCGGCGAGCTGACGGCAGCGCTTCTCAACGACGCCAGCGAGGTCGACTCGGCCGGCGACGGCACCACCATCGACACGGTCGTCGACAAGGACAAGGGAAACTAGCGATGCCTGTCCTCGTCGAGACCGACGGTGCGGTCGTCCCGTCGCTGCTCCGGGCGATGCCTGCCGGCTCTCATGCCGTCGCGGCCGCCGACCGGATGTATGTCTGGCTGGACCAGCACAGCGATGAGTACGTCGTCGCGCTCGGTCCGTCGCTGCCCCTGGACCTCGCGCTCTCCTATGCCGAGGACCTCCGGATCGCCAAGCCCACGGTCAGCGTGGTCCTGCTCCGCGAGGGCTTCGACACCGATGCGCTGACCCGGGCGATGCACGCCGGCGTCCGCGACGTCGTCGCGTCCGACGACGAGAAGGGGCTGACCAAGGCGGTCGAGCGGGCCCACCAGCTCTACCTCGCCCTCCGCGGGCCGGGCGGCGCTCGGCAGTTGGGCCGGATCGTGACGGTGTTCTCGCCCAAGGGCGGCGTCGGCAAGACGACGTCGTCGGTCAACCTGGCGCTGGCGCTCGCCGACAAGGGCGCGCGCAAGGTCTGCCTGGTCGACCTGGACCTCGCCTTCGGCGATATCGCGATCACCATGCAGCTGTTCCCGACCCACTCGATCGAGCAGGCCGTCGGGTCCGAGGACTCGATCGACCTGGCCATGATCGAGGGACTGCTGACCCGCCACGAGGACTCGCTCAACGTGCTCGCCGCGCCGGCTCACCCCGACGTGCGCGAGCGGGTGACGCCGCTGCTGATCTCCCGGATCCTGCGGGCGCTGCGCGACGGGTTCGACTTCATCGTCGTCGACACGTCACCGTCCTTCGACGATGCGACCCTGACCGCTCTCGACGAGACCGACGAGTGCGTCGTCGTCGCGACCCTCGACGTACCGACGCTCAAGAACGTGAAGGTCGCGCTCGAGACGATGGACATGCTCAACATCGCCCGCGGTCACCGGCACCTGTTCCTCAACCGCGCGGACGCCGAGGTCGGAATCGGCGTCGACAAGGTCGAGAACATCCTCGGGATGCCGGTCTCCGCGCAGCTCCAGAGCGCGATGGACATCGTCGCGATGACCAACGCCGGCACGCCGATCGTGACGGCACAGCCGAACCACCCCGCGAGCCGCGCCTACAACGAGCTGGCCGCGGCCGTCACCGGAGAGCCGATCGCATCGCCAGCGGTCGTCCTCGACTCGCACGAGCCTGCCGCTCAAGTCGCGCGGCCGGTTCCGTCGCGGAAGGAGCTGACCATGTCGAGTCTTTCCGAACGCCTCGAGGCCGCCCGCCGGGAGGCGCAGGGCAAGCACGCAGGCGAACCCGACCCCAGCGACCCGAAGCGGCCGGATGGTCCCGTCCTCGCCGAGGAGCTGGTGACCGCGGCGACCGCGGCGACCGCGACGACCGCGGCGCCGGCAGCGCCGGCCGCGCCGGCAGCGCCGCGCGGCGCCGGCAGCGCCGGCAGCGCCGGCCAAGGCGGCACCCATGGCGGCGGGACCCCTGTCCCAGCGCACGGCGGCGTCCGCCCATTCGTCGGACAACCGCTCGGCCCAGCGACGTGCTCTCGCCAACCAGGAGTCCGACCGGATCGAGGAGCTCAAGACGAGCGTCCACGCCGAGCTGCTCAAGGAGCTCGGCCCGCACCTGTACGACGCGGACATGGACCAGGCCGAGCTCGACCAGCGGGTGCGCACCGCGCTGGCGGAGGTGTTGGGAGCCCAGGACCGCCCGCTCAGCAACAGCGACCGCGCCCGGATCACCCAGGAGATCAGCGACGACATCCTCGGCTACGGCCCGATCGACCCGTACCTCCGCGACCCCGAGGTCTCCGAGGTCATGGTCAACGGCTACAACGACGTCTGGCTGGAGAAGTCCGGTCGGCTGACGAAGGCCGACGCCCACTTCGCGGACGAGGCCCACCTGCGGCGCACGATCGACAAGATCGTGTCGCGTATCGGTCGGCGCGTCGACGAGTCCAGCCCGATGGTGGACGCGCGGCTCCCCGACGGCAGCCGTGTCAACGCGATCGTGCCGCCGCTGTCGATCGACGGATCTGCCCTGACCATCCGGAAGTTCGCGACCGACCCGCTGACGGTCGACGACCTGATCACCTTCGGTTCGCTCAGCCCGCAGACCGCGGCCTTCCTCGACGCCTGCGTCCGTGGCCGGCTCAACATCATCGTGTCCGGCGGGACCGGCGCCGGGAAGACGACGACCCTCAACGTGCTGTCGTCGTTCATCCCGTCCGACGAGCGGATCGTGACCATCGAGGACGCGGCCGAGCTGCAGCTGCACCAGGACCACGTCGTACGACTGGAGTCCCGCCCGGCGAACATCGAGGGCAAGGGCGCGGTCAGCATCCGTGACCTCGTGAAGAACAGCCTCCGCATGCGTCCTGACCGCATCGTCGTCGGCGAGGTCCGCGACGCCTCCGCCCTCGACATGTTGCAAGCGATGAACACCGGTCACGACGGCTCGATCTGCACCCTGCACTCCAACGGTCCGCGCGACACCCTCGCGCGCATGGAGACGATGGTCCTGATGGCGGGCATGGACCTGCCGATGCGGGCGATCCGCGAGCAGGTGTCCTCGGCCGTCGACCTGATCGTCCACCAGTCCCGGTTCAAGGACGGCTCGCGGCGGATCACGCACATCACCGAGGTCGAGCGGATGGAGGGCGACGTGATCACCCTCCAGGACGTCTTCGTCTTCGACAACTCGCCCGGTTTCGACGAGAACGGCCGGGTGCTCGGCCGGCTCCGCAGCACCGGCCTGCGGCCGAAGTTCGTGGAGAAGCTCGCCTACGCCAACGTCGCCGTCGACCCCGCTCTCTTCCGGCTGGACCGGCCATGAGGCGCTACCTCCTGGCGGCGGTGGCGGCGATCGTCGTCGTCCTCGCTCCGTCGACCGCCTGGGCCGCCGACGAGGACCCGTCGATCGCGCACGTCGAGACGACCGACGACGGCCTGCGGGTCCTGGTCAGCGTGCCCCCGGGTGCCGACGTCGACCTCGACGGTGTCACCGGCTCCTTGGACGGCGACGACCTCGACGCGACCGCGACGTCGACCGGGACCGACTCCACCGTGCAGCGCACGACGGTGCTCGCGATGGACACCAGCGACTCGATGGCCCGCAACGGGAGGTTCGAGGCGGCAAAGGACGCCGCCCTCACCTTCCTCGACAACGTCCCGTCGGACGTCGCGGTCGGCATCATCACCTTCGACGGCGAGGTCTCGACGGCTCTCGAGCCGACCACCGACCGGGCCGCGGCCAAGATCGTCGTCGATGGGCTGGAGCTCAACAAGGGGACGCTGCTGTACGACGGCGTCCTGGCCGCCGTCGACCTGGCCGGCGAGGACGGTCAGCGCTCGGTGCTGGTGCTCTCCGACGGCGCCGACACCGGCAAGTCGACCAGCCTCGCGGATGTCACGTCCGCCATCGAGTCCACCGCGACCCTCGTCGACGTCGTCTCGCTGGACCAGGAGAACAAGCCCAAGGCGACCGCCGCGCTCAGCGACATGGCTGCCGCCGGTCAGGGCACGGTCATCGAGTCGACGGGCGAGGCGCTCGGCGAGGCGTTCGCAGCCGAGGCCGAGGTGCTGGCCGACCAGATCCTGGTCACCGCGCCCCTGCCCGACGGCTTCGACGCCGAGGAGGCGACGGTCACCATCACGCTTCCGACGCCGGAGGCCGACCTCGTCGCCAGCGCGTTCGTGAAGATCCAGGACGCCCCCGACGATGCGACCGGCCCGTCGAGCGAGCCGATCAATCCTGACGAAGGCCTGCAGGTTCCGGAGTGGGCGCTGTACGCCGGCATCCTGGTGTTCGGCATCGGACTGGTCACGGCGGCCGTGCTGCTGGTGCCCGCCAAGCAGCAGCCGATGACCCTGGCCGACCGGGTGACGGCGTACACCGGCAGCAACGGCTCCGCACAAGCAGGACGACAAGACACGCGTCCGAGCCCATGCTCGACCACGCCAAGGCGGCAGCGGCCGGCGTGCTCGATCGCAACAAGGGGCTCGAGCAGAAGCTGGACACGCGACTGGCTGCTGCCGGCAGCAGCTTCAAGTCGTCCGAGTGGCTGCTCCTCCACGTCGGGGTCGTCATCGCCTCCGGCCTGTTGGGCTTGCTGATCGGCGGCGGCAGCCTGGTCGTCGGCATCCTGTTCGTCGTCATCGGCTTCTTCGCGCCCCGGTTCGTCCTCTCCTTCCAGGCAAACCGACGTCGCAGCAAGTTCAACACCTGCCTGCCCGAGACGCTGCAGCTGATGTCCGGCTCGCTGGCCGCCGGCTTGTCGCTGGCCCAGTCCGTCGACACCGTCGTCAACGAGGGGCAGGAGCCGATCGCGTCGGAGTTCAAGCGCGTGCTCGTCGAGAACCGGATCGGACTCGAGATCGAGGACGCCTTCGACGGGGTCGCCGAGCGGTTCAACAGCAAGGACTTCGCCTGGGTCGTGATGGCCATCCGGATCCAGCGTCAGGTCGGTGGCAACCTGTCCGAGCTGCTCACCACCGTGGCTGCGACCATGCGCGAGCGTGAGTACCTCCGGCGCCAGGTCGGGGCACTCGCTGCCGAGGGCAAGCTGTCCGCGATCATCCTGGCCTGCCTGCCGCCCGGGTTCCTCCTGTTCCTCAGCTTCACCAACCCCGGCTACATCGAGCCGCTCTTCAGTAGCGCGCTCGGCCTGATCATGCTCGTCGGGGCGACGTTCTGGCTGTGTGTCGGGATCTTCTGGATGAGCCGTCTCGTGAAGGTGGAGATCTGATCATGGTCCTGTTCCTTGCCGTCATCCTCTTCGCCTCGGCGATCGTGGTGATGAGCGTCGCGCTCGTGCGGACCACGTCCGACAGCGGTCTCGAGCGGTCGATCGCGAGCCTCGAGCAGATGTCGTCGAATCCTTCGTCGCTGACGGAGGACCTCGAGGTCCCGTTCGCCGACCGCGTGCTCGAACCGCTGCAGGCGCGCGCACTGGGGCTGGGTCGGCGGCTGACCGGCGCCGACAAGGCGGAGCGGATCCGTCACAAGCTCGACCTCGCCGGCAACCCGAGGGACCTGTCCGTCGACCGGATCGTCGCGCTCAAGGTGATGGCGGCCGTGGTGCTCGCCATGTGCGGCATCGCCTACGCGCTGCTCATCTCGGCCAACCCGCTCATCTACCTCGCGCTGGGTGCCGGCGGCGCCCTGATCGGGTTCGTCGTACCGGACCTCTGGCTCTACCAGAAGGCCCACGACAGGTCCGAGGAGGTACGACGCACGCTGGCCGATGCCGTCGACCTGCTGACGATCAGCGTGGAGGCCGGTCTCGGCTTCGACGCCGCCGTGCAGCAGGTGGCCCGCAACACCGGCGGTCCGCTCGCCGAGGAGTTCTCCCGGGTCCTCCGGGAGATGCAGCTCGGCAAGGGCCGCTCGGAAGCCCTGCGCGGCCTGGCCGAGCGCACGAACGTCGACGACCTGAAGACGTTCGTCGGTGCGATGGTGCAGGCCGACTCCTTCGGCATCTCGATCTCCCAGGTCCTCCGGGTCCAATCCAACGAAATGCGGGTCAAGCGACGCCAGCACGCCGAGAAGCGCGCCCAACAGGTGCCCGTCAAGATCATGATCCCGCTGATCCTCTGCGTCCTGCCGTGTCTGATGACGGTCGTCATGGGACCTGCGATCATCAGTGTGATCAGCCAGTTCGGCTGATCACCCACAACAGCTCAGCGGAGACATGCCCACCGGTCAATCGTTCGCGGTCGTTGCAGCAGCGCGCCTGTTCGCGCTGCTCGCCATCGGTGCGCCCGCGTTGTGGTACCGGGACCCGGGAGCCCTGTGGGCGCTGCTCGCCCTCGCCGTCCTCTGGCTCTACCAAGCCCTCACGGTCACCCGTCGCGACCTGGAGCTGGCCCTCTCGCCGCCCGTCGAGGCGGTCGCGGTCGGCGTCATCTGCGCCCTCGGCATGCAGTCCACCCCGGCGATCCTGGCCGCGCTGGTCGTCCCGCCGCTCTACGCCACCGCCGCCGAGGGCTTGCGTCCGATGGTCCGCACCGTGACCTTCCAGCTCGTCACCGTGGTCGGTATCGGACTGATGTGGCGGCAGGACGAGCTCACGCGGGAGCAGGGTCTCTCGATCTTCTCCTGGACGATGGTCGGCGTCGGCCTGAGCCTGGTCGCCAGCGTGACCTTCAACTCCGATCGCCCGAGCCTCGACCCGCTGGCGCCGTACCGCGACGCGCAGCACCTGATCAAGCAGCTCATCGAGCTCTCCGGCGACCTCAGCTCCGGCCTCGACGTCTCGGCGATCGGCGGCGAGATGCTGGGCGTCGCGGGCGACCTGCTGCCCACCCGCGCGATCGCGCTCTACGTGCCTCGTGGCGATGCCCTCGCCCCGGTCGCCTCGAGCACGGATCTCGACCAGGCGGATGCGGACGCGTGCGAAAAGCTGGCGACCGATGCCTGGGCGCGTGGTGAGCCGGTGACGGCCGGCCAGGGCTTCGCGTTCGCGGCCGGGGACGCCGCGATCGTCGCCGGGCTCCGCCCCGGTCGGGAAGCGGTTCGGGGCGGCGACCCGCCGTTCGAGGAGCTGAAGGCCGCACTCGCGACGAGCGCGGTCAAGTTCGACACGGCTTTGCTGTTCTCGCACTTCCGGGACGTGGCCACCGCCGACGAGCGGCAACGGCTGGCACGCGAGATGCACGACGGCGTCGCCCAGGACATCGCCTCGCTCGGCTACCTCGTCGACGCCCTCGCCGCGCAGCCGGCCAACGAGAAGCAGGCGAAGCAGTTCGCCATGCTCCGGGACCGGGTGACCAAGGTCGTCGCCGAGGTACGGCGCTCGGTGATGAACCTGCGCACCAGCATCGGCGAGAACGAAAGCCTCGGCGCCGCGATCAGCGCCGTCGCCCGGCACCTCTCCGAGGCGTCCGGGATCCCGATCCGGGTGCGGCTCGACGAGCAGCCCACCCGGCTCCGGCCCGAGGTCGAGGCCGAGCTCTTCCGGATCGCCCAGGAAGCACTGAACAACGCGGTCAAGCACGCGCGGGCGACGGCGATCGACGTGCGCTGCCAGGTCTATGCGCCGGACGCCCGGATCACGATCGCCGACGACGGCGTCGGCCTGCAAGGCGGTCGTGCCGACTCACACGGACTGAAGATCATGCGCGAACGCGCAAAGCTGATCGGAGCCCAGCTGACGGTTCGCGACAACGCAAGTCGCGGACTGACAGTCTCGGTCGTGCTCCGTGCACCCGGTGGACCTGCCCAGGCCCCCGAACGAACCCTGAGTAAGGAAGCACGATGAGCGACAACATCACGATCCTGCTGGTAGACGACCACGAGCTGATCCGCAGCGGACTCGGCGCCGTGCTGGACCTCGAGGACGACATGAACGTCGTCGGCACCGCGGGCAGCGTGGCGGAGGCGATCACGGCGTACGAACGGCTGCAACCGATGGTCGTCGTCGCCGACCTCCAGCTCGCAGGACGGCACCGGGCTGGACATCGTCCGGACCGTCCGCAAGAAGAGCGACACGACCGGCCTGATCGTGCTGACGATGCACTCCGGCGACGACCAGATCTTCGCCGCGATGCAAGCAGGCGCGTCCGGCTTCGTCGGCAAGGACGCGCCGGCGACCGAGGTGATCAAGGCCGCCCGGCACGCCGCCGTCTCGCCGAAGGCGTTCGTGTGCGCCGGCCTGGTGGGGGCGATGATGCGCCGCCGGTCCGGCGAGGTGACGTCCTTGACCGACCGCGAGCACGACGTACTCCTGCTGCTGGCCGAGGGACTCAACGCCGCTGCGATCGGCGGCAAGCTGTACCTGTCGGAGTCGACCACGAAGTCCCACATCGCGCGGATCTACCAGAAGCTCGGCGCCGCCAACCGCGCCCAGGCCCTGGTCACGGCGATGCGCATCGGGCTGCTGTCGACGGTGCAGCCGTCGGCGCGATAGCACCTCCCGACCAGGTCCGCCACCGGTAGTCACAAGGAACTACCACGGACGAGTCGAACTCCCGATCCGCCGGTGGCCGCCCTCGCGGAAAGATTTCTCCATCGGGGATCGCTCCCCGGGGACACTTCAACTGAGGGAGAAATCCAATGATCCAGTACCTGCAGCTTCTGCTCAACGCCCACCGCGACGAGGAGCGGGGCGCGTCCGCCGTTGAGTACGGCCTCCTGGTCGCGCTGATCGCGATCGTCATGGCTGTCGGCGCCGCCCTGTTCGGCACCGCGCTCAGCGACCTCTTCACCTCGGTCGCCGGCCAGCTCTGATCTGACCCGGAGCACAAGTCGAAGGCCGCACGTCCGCTGGGCGTGCGGCCTTCGTACTTCCGCACCACGACTGCTCCACAACTGCCATGCCACACCGGAGGCCACTGATGCAGCACCGCAGCCGGCGCTCGCGCCGACCGGAGGACGGCGGGTCCGCCGTCGAGTACGGCGTCATGATCTCGGCGATCGTCGTCGTCGTCGCCGTCGTCGTCGCGCTGTTCGGCAGCCTCGTCTCGGACATGTATTCCAACGTCTTCTAGCCCCCGGCACTAGTCAATCCGGACCACCCGGGACGAGACGAAGTGCCGATCACACCGGCCGTCCCAGACGGAAGACTTCTCACATCGGGGTTCACTCCCCGGGGACACTTCAACTGAGGGAGAAACCAATGATCCAGTACCTGCAGCTTCTGCTCAACGCCCACCGCGACGAGGAGCGGGGCGCGTCCGCCGTTGAGTACGGCCTCCTGGTCGCGCTGATCGCGATCGTCATGGCTGTCGGCGCCGCCCTGTTCGGCACCGCGCTCAGCGACCTCTTCACCTCGGTCGCCGGCCAGATCTGATCCAACCGGATCCATGTCGAAGGCCGCACGCCCACAGGCGTGCGGCCTTCGGTCATTTCGGCTCGATCCCCCGCGCGATCGCGATCCGTTCGAGGACGGTGGGATGTGAGCCGAACCACCACTGCGACCACGCGGGCGGGTTCGGATCGGCAAGAGACTTGATGGCGAGCCGACGCTGGAGGGCGACGAATGGCTGGGGGGCGTTCGTCGCCCCCAGTGCGTCGACATCGGCACGGGTCTCGATCTGCCGACTGATGCCGTTCTGGACGGGGCTCGCCAACACCGCGGCGATGGCCGCGAGAGCGAGGATCATCGGCACCGCGCCGACCTCGCCCACCTTGGGCCACCCGCGCCGCTCCGCCACCCCGGCCAGCAGGCCGAGCAGGCCGACGCCGACCAGAGCGCCGGCGGCGCCGAGGGACGTGCCGGTGAGCACGTCGTCGTTGCGGGCGTGCGCAAGCTCATGGGCGACGACCGACAGGGCCTGCTGGTCCGAGAGATCGTCGACGAGGGTGTCGTAGACGACGACCCGGCGGGTGCCGCCGTAGCCGGACACGTAGGCGTTGAGCGTCGTCGTACGACGCGACGCGTCGGCCACCAGGACGTCGTCGACCTCCACGCCCTCCTCGGCGGCGAGCTCGAGGATCTGGGTCCGCAACGGCCCGTCCTCGAGCGGCGTGAAGGAGTTGAAGAGCGGCTCGACCAGGAGCGGGTAGACGAACGAGCCCGGCGAACACGAAGACCGCCAGCACTCCCCCGGCGACGGCCGGCCAGACGCGCGGCCATCGGCGGGCGATCCCGACCAGGGCGATGACCGCGATCGACGTCGACACGATGCCGACCAGCTCGCCCTTCACCAGGTCGAACACCCACGCAGGCCACGACGAGGTGCTGAGCCCGACGTCGAGCTGGAGCTTCCGCTGCGCGATGGCCAGCGGCAGGGTCACGAGCCGGCCGATCACCTCGAGTGCGGCCACGGCGAGGATCACCTGCACCCACCACCGACCAGGCATCCGGCTCGGCCAGGCGGCGACCCCTGGCGCTGAAGCCGAGCCAGCAGGCGACGCCGAGCGACACCGCCAGCGAGCTCCATCCCCACACCCGCGCCCAGCGCGTGTAGTCCTCGGCCCGCTGGATCTGGTCCGCGGTGAAGACCGAGTCCGCCGGGACCGGATCGGGCGTCCCGCCCGGGACCGGGTCCCACGGCACCAACCAGGTCGCGAGCAGCACGAACAGCGCGAGACCGATCAGCGTAGTACCGAGTGCGATCCGCCCTTGGTGGCTGCGTGGCTTGCCGGTGCCTGCACCTCAACCACCGACGCTGGAGACGGACCTGAGCTTGTCCTGCCAGGCGCGGGTGAGGTCCTCGACCGTCCAGCCGAAGTGCTTGCGGAGCTCGTCCTCCAGGTCGGCGCCACCCAGGACCGCCTCGTAGAACGCCACCAGGGCCTCCTCTCCACCGTGCTCCGCCAGTGTCACGCAGACCAACCACGATGCCTCGTAGGCGGCGCCGAGCTGCGGCGCGCTCGTGTCGAGGTCGAGCCGGCTCGGCAACGCGTCCGGGACGCCGTCGCTCTGCACCTGCGCGATGATCTGGCTCGCGGTGTCCGACAGCGGGAGGTCGACGTCGCGGAGCGCCACGTAGTCGGCGAAACCCTCGAGCAGCCAGTTCTCGACGCCCGTGGTCGTCGACGTCGCGGTGATCGCGTGGACCGCCTCGTGGCTGAGCACCACCTGCGCGGCCACCGGCCCCTGGCCGCGATAGAGGTCGGGGTTGATGAAGACGTGGACGGGTGTGCCGGGCACGTTGGCACCGTCGGCCGACGAGGTGACCGCCACGATCGAGTCGTAGCTCCCGTCCGGTTCGCCGAGGGCGGCGTGCAGGGCCTCGCTGGACGCCGGCACCTCCACGACCAGCCGCTCGGCACGACTGCCGAGCACCCGCCGCGCGACGACCAGTGCCTGCTCGCTCATGTCGACGAGCGGACGGACCGGCACGGCTCCGTCGGCGACCAGCACCACGACATCGTCCGTACGACGGACGGTCGTTGCGCCACCGAGCCAGACCGGGCTCCGGCCGACTCCCCCGCCGATCGCCCGGATGTGCCGGCCACCGTCGGCGAAAGCGAACTCGACGTCCGCCCGCGCCGACCGCTCGTCGAAGCCGGCGATCCGCCACGTGGTCGCGACCGCGGCCGTCCAGGTGCCGTCGCGCGCGACCTGCCCGTTCTCCGTCAGGTAGGTGAAGGTCACGTCCGCGAGGTCGAGCGCCTCCGCCGTCCTCGCCACCGACCGGAGCAGGGCGCGCGAGGCGTTGTCGGCGCCGAGCGAGGCCGCCGCAGCGTCGTCCTGGCGGCGCAGTGCGCGCTCGAGCTCGTCCAGCGTGCGGGTGGCTGCCCGCCGGCTCGACGGCGTCGGTCGACGCGGTGGGCGTCGGTGCGACGTACGGCTCGTCGTCCTGGCAGCCGGTCGAGCAGGCCGGCCGCGAGCAGCGCTCCCGCGAGCAGGACGGCACGCACGGCTACGTCGGCAGAGTCAGCCCGGACGGACCGCACCGACGTACGGCATGTAGTGCAGGTCGCTCACCAGGACGCCGGCGCCCGGGTTGGCCGCGTGCACGATCAGGCCGTTGCCGATGTACATGCCGACGTGGCTGATCGGGCTGTAGTAGAACACCAGGTCGCCCGGCATCAGCTGGCTCTCGGAGATGTGCGGGCCGGTGCTGAACTGCGCGCTCGAGGAGTGCGGGAGCGAGACGCCGGCCTGGGCCCAGGCCATCATCGTCAGGCCGGAGCAGTCGAACGCGCTGGGACCGGCCGCGCCGTAGACGTAGGCGTCACCGACCTGGGCCATGGCGTACTGCACCGCGGCCGCGGCACGACCTTCGGCCGGCACGGACGACGGGGCGCGGACGTCGCTGTCGCGGGACAGGATCGCAGCGCGCTCCTCGGCCTCGAGCTCGTCGAGCAGGTCCTCCGCCTCGTCCAGCTTGGCGTCGACGGTCTGCTTCTCGTCCTGGAGCTCGGCCTCGATGTCGGCGACCTGGTCGCGACGCTCGGACGTCTCCTTGCGACGGATCGCGTAGGCCTTGAGCTGATCGTTGTAGTCAGCGAGCAGGGAGTCCTGCAGGTCGCTGACGGTCGTGAACGTCGACAGCTGGTTGACGAAGGCGTCCTCGTCGGCGTTGAGGAGCTGGGTCGCCGGACCCAGGTTCTGACCCTGGAACTGGCGGATCACGGAGTCACGGACGTCCGACCGGACCTGGGCGACCTCGTCGCCCTGGCGGACCTCGTCGGACTGGAGGGAGTCGAGCTCGTCGTTGAGCTCCACGAGCTCGAGCTTGGCGTCGTTGTAGCGCTCCTGCGCCTGCTCCGCCTCCTGGAAGAGCCGGTCGACGCGTGCGCGCACGTCGTCGATGTCGGGCTCGGCCTGGGCGGGTGCGGAACCGTTGACCGTCAGTGCGACGGACCCGGCGAGCGCGAGTGCGCTCAATGCAGTGGCAAAGCGTTTGCGGCCGTTCAGCACGTGCTGGCGGTCCCCTCTTTGTTGTCGTACGCCTACCGGGTGAGCTGACGGGTTCGGGCACGACTTGCCCTACCCGCACTCCTCACGACCGTGTGCACGGCCGCGCCTTGTACGGGATTCACCCCAGGGTGGTGTGGGTCCCCGGCTCCGGTGCCCCCAACTGCTCAGGCGACACCGAACTCGACGCAGCGCCCGCGCGGGTCGGTTGACCCACTTCCACGGACACCTGAGCGAGCAGCCTAGACCGGCTGGCGGGGCTCGCCAAACCCCGGCTCGCCGTGTGAAAGGTCAAGATCGCTGAGGGATCGTCACATCCGTCACACCTGTCACTCAGGCCGACTCCACCTCGGGGCCGTCGACCGGTTGCACCAGCCGAAGCCGCGGGACCAGCCCCTCGTCGGCGAGCACGTCGAGCGCCCGCAGCTCCTCGTCGTCGATGGTCAGCTCCGGCGGCGGTCCGAGCAGCACGGTGACCACACAGTCGTGGCACGCCAAGCCGCGGACCAGGCAGGTGTCGCAGTCGATCCTCGTCGTCATGGAGCGACGGTGACAGGACCCCCGACAAGAGCACAAGAGCGGTCAGGTGTCGCTGCGAGCGACGATCTCGATGGCGTCGTCCCGCCCGCACCACCGGCAGCGCACCGCCTCGACGGTCTCCGCCAGTACCTCGGTGTCGTCGACCGTGTGCTCGCCGGCGAGGTCGAAGTGCCAGAACTCGGTCGTCCGGCGGTTCCGGGTCACGTCGAACCTGGTCAGGTTGCCGCAGCCGGCGCAACGCCAACGCTGGCTCGGGTCCGGGAGGTCGATCACGCCAAGATCCTAGGTCTCGAGACAGTCGGGTCTCGAGACGGTCGCCAGAGCGACCTCCTCGACCACCGAGGGGTTCCTCGACCACCGTCGCTTCGCTCGCGCGCCTCCCGGTTCGTGTCGGAGGTTCCTCCTACCGTCGAGGACATGACCACCGCACCCGTCCGGAGCCGATGGGAGGACCAGCGCAGCTTCGACGAGCTCGGGCGGCCGCTGCGCGACGTCACGTTCTGCGTGGTCGACCTGGAGACCACCGGCGGCTCGGTCGGCGACGGCGACATGATCACCGAGATCGGCGCCGTCAAGGTCCGCGGCGGCGAGGTGCTCGGCGAGTTCCAGACCCTCGTCAACCCGCACACCTCGATCCCGGCCTTCATCGCGGTCCTCACCGGCATCACCAACAGCATGGTCGCCGACGCGCCGCCGATCAGCTCCGCGCTCCCGTCGTTCCTGGAGTTCGCTCGCGGCTCGGTGCTGGTGGCCCACAACGCCGGCTTCGACGTCGGCTTCCTGCGCCACTTCACGCGCCAGCAGGACCTCCCGTGGCCCGACTTCGAGGTCCTCGACACGGTCAAGCTCGCGCGCCGGGTGGTCACCCGCGACGAGGCGCCCAACCACAAGCTCTCGTCGCTGGCCCGCGTGTTCCGGTCGGGCACCACTCCCAACCACCGCGCGCTCGCCGACGCTCGCGCGACGGTCGACGTGCTCCACGGCTGCATGGAGCGGCTCGGCAGCCTCGGTGTCCACACCCTCGAGGAGCTGCAGACCTACTCGTCCAAGGTGGCGTCCGCCCAGCGGCGCAAGCGCCACCTCGCCGACCGGCTCCCCCACGCGCCCGGCGTCTACCTCTTCTGCGACGACCAGTCCCGGGTGCTCTACGTCGGCACGTCCAAGGACCTGCGCAAACGGGTGCGCTCCTACTTCACCGCGTCCGAGACGCGGACCCGGATCGGCGAGATGGTGGGGCTCGCGTCGTCGGTCACCGGCATCGAGTGCGCGACCCCGCTCGAGGCCGAGGTCCGGGAGCTGCGCCTGATCGCGGAGCACAAGCCGAGCTACAACCGACGTTCGCGCTTTCCCGAGAAGGTCACGTTCATCAAGCTGACCCGCGAGCCGTGGCCGCGGCTCTCCCTGGTCAAACGGGTCCTCGATGACGACGCCGACTACCTCGGCCCGTTCTCCTCCCGTTCCGCCGCCGAGAGCTGTCTCGCGGCGCTCCACGAGACGTTCCCGATCCGGCAGTGCTCGGACAAGTTCGGACGTCACCCGTCCCGCTCCGCGTGTGTCCTCGCCGAGCTCGGCCGATGCCTCTCGCCGTGCGACGGCAGCGTCGACGCAGGCACCTATGCAGCGGTGGTCCGCCAGCTGCGCGATGCCCTGCTGCGGCATCCGGACGACGTCGTCGAGCTGGTCAACGACAAGATGGCGGCCCTCGCCGAGCAGGAGCGCTTCGAGGAGGCCGGCGTCCACCGCGACCGGCTGGCGTCGTTCGTGCGCGCCGCGGCACGGACGCAGCGGCTCACGTCGCTCACGCGGTGCCCGGAGGTGGTCGCCACCCGTCGCGACGACGACGGCCGGTGGTCGGTCCACGTGGTCCGCCACGGCCGGCTGGCGGCCGCGGGCGTGATCCCCAGCGGCGTCGACGCCCGGGCGTACGTCGAGCAGCTCCGGGCCTCGGCAGAGACGGTCGTCCCGAGCGTGGGCCCGATCCCTGCCGCGACCGCCGAGGAGTCCGAGACGGATCCTGCGCTGGCTCGAGCTGCCCGGGGTCAGGCTGGTCGAGATCGAGGGCGAGTGGACCTGCCCGGTCCGCGGGGCGGCACGGTCGGCCTAGGCTGCTGCACATATTCTTGGCAGATGATCACCGCCATCGTGTTCGTGAAGGCCGACGTCGCCCGGATCCCCGAGGTCGCCGAAGCGATCGCCGCGCTCGACGGAGTCAGTGAGGTCTACTCGGTGACGGGACAGATCGACCTGATCGCGCTCGTGCGCGTCCGCCGGCACGAGGAGGTCGCGGAGGTGGTGGCGGAGCAGCTCAACAAGGTGCCCGGCGTCGTCGGCACCGAGACCCACATCGCGTTCCGCGCCTACTCCAAGCACGACCTGGAGTCGGCGTTCTCCCTCGGCCTGGACTGAGGGAGAACGCCGCGCCTCAGCGAGTGACCTTGGCGGTCGGCGCGCTCGTCTTCTTGACGGTCGTGTAGCCGGCCAGCGTCCCTGTCAGCACGACGGAGATCCGCTTGCCCCTGGCCGTCCGGGGGATCACGAACGTCTGCTGGCCGCCCTTGGGGCCGGTCACCAGGTTGGTGCCGATCTTCCAGCGGTAGGCGAGCTTGACGCCGGTCGGTCCCCAGTAGCCGGGGCTGGCGACGAGCGTCTGTCCGACCTTCGCCAAGCCGCGGATCGTCGGCCGCGCCGACGTCAGCACGCCGGGCACGACGGCGGCCGTCGGCGCGCTCTCGATCGTCCGCGTCGTGTAGCCCGACCTGCGGCCGGTCACCTTGAGCACGACCGTCTTGCCGATCGCGGTGGCGGGCACCACGAAGTTGGCGGACCCTTCCGTCGCGAGCGTGCCGCCGACGTACCAGGCGAAGGTCAGCGTCGATCCGGTCGGGTCCCAGTCGGTCACCGTGCCGGTGAGCTTCTGGCCGACCTGCGGGGTGCCGGTCACGATCGGCGTCGCCCCAGGCATGGTGGCGCCCAGGATGGTGACTGCAGGACTCTCCTGGGGTTCCGCCTGGAACCCTGGCTTCACGCCGGTCACCACGACCGTCATCGAGGACCCGACGTCCTCGGCGCGAACGGTGTAGTCCGCGTACGTCGCGCCCGAGACCACGCTGCCATTGCGCTTCCACTGGTAGCTGTAGCGATCGGGGGTCGGCGACCAGTCGGTGCCCGGGTCTGCCGTCAGCGTGTCGCCGTACTCGGGGACCCCGTCCGCGACGATCGTCGGGATGTCGGTGTCCGTCCACTCCTGCAACCCGATCGGGCCGAAGGGCTCGCTGAGGAAGGGCCGGTCGGTGAAGTTGATCCGCTTCGCGGTCGCCTCCACGGTGATCGTCTTCCCGGCCTGTGCGGCCGTCAACGTCAGCGTCTGCGCGGTCGCGCCGGAGATCCTGGAACCGTCGGCGAACCAGCGCCAGCCCCACGAGTCCTCCCGCGGCACCGTGTGGCCGACCTGGGCGCTCAGGGTGTCGCCGACGAGCGGCGGACGACCGGACACTCCCGTGATCGTCGGGGCCTCGCCCTCGGCGAAGGTGCCGTAGGCGATCTTGGTGGTGACGTACCACGTGCCGGACTCACCGGTCGACGGGAACGTCTCGTAGCGGCGACCGTCGACGACACCGGTGACCAGGCAGATGAGGACCTTCCCGTAGTCGACCGCGGTCGGCACGTAGGCCTGCCGGTCGGCGTCGGGGATCGGTTCCCAGGCGGCCATGTTGCCCACGAACGAGTTGCCCTCGAAGGTCCGGTACCACCGGAAGCGCAGCTCGACCGGGACGCCCGAAGGGGAGCGCCAGCCGTTGCCCGGGCTGTCGTACCGCTCGACCGAGTCGGTCGTGGGGATCGGGTCGTAGACGACCGCGTTGCCGACTCCCCGGATGCCGGCGATGACGCCGCCCTGGTGGACCGGGTTCGGCTCGACGCCGGTGCCCGCGGCACAGTTCGAGCCGAGACGCACGTCGTCCAGCAGCGCGACCGAGTCCAGATCGCCGTTGGCGAAGTCGGCCACCGTGATCCTGATGACCTCGTCCGTGCCTCCGAAGAACTCGAGCGGCACTCGGGCGGTGTCCCGGGTCGTCACGTTGTTGAGCGCGGTCGCCTCGGCCAGCCACGGCTCCTCCGCCGTTCCGGGGATCGGGTCCTGCGGGTCGCCGGGGTGGTGCCAGTAGTCGACGGCGTTGGCGGTGTAGGGCTTGGGCGCCGCGGGCTTCGTCGCCTGGGAGAAGTAGCCCCAGCCGGCGTTCATCGCGTACTCGGTCGGGATGCCGTCCCGCTGGATGCTCAGGCTGTCGCCCGGCTTGTCGACCGAGTAGGTGTAGGTGTGGACCGGCTCCTCGGTCCCCAGGGCGAAGTCGACGAAGAGGCAGCCGGCGCCGGTCGTGTCGTCGACGGTCAGGGTGAGGGTCGACGAGTCCGCGACGCCGTCGTCACCCCGGTCGGTGCTCAGCTGGGCGTCCGGGTCGGGCGATGCGGGGAAGACCGATCCCGCTGCGCCCGTGCTCAGCACGTAGTAGCTGTCCCCCTCGGACGGGAAGTCGTTGAAGGGCTCGCTGCTCACGGCGCCGCTGCCGCTGACGGTCGCCGTCACCCCGGCCGGCAGGTGGAGCGGCGTGGTCGGGTCCGGCGGTGCGGCGACCGCGTCCGTCGCCGATCCCAGCACGGCCAAGAAACTGATGACCACTGCCCCCAGCACGGGCAGCACCCCACGGTGCGACGTCACGAAAACCCCTCCGGTGCGTTGTCCCAGGGAGCTCCCTCCGCCCTTGGTCGGGCCGACTCCCGCCGCGAGAGTAAAGGAACCCGGACACCCGTCGGGAGCGGCGGTCAGGCAGACCTCGCTAGTCCGTTCGGACTAGCGAGCGACGTCGCGTGGATTCGGGTACGGCGGCCCGACGGCCGTAAAATCCGTGGGTGAACACGTTGCTCGCCGACATCTGGCTCGATGCGCTCGGCTGGGGCGGGAGCGCGCTGCTCGTCTACTCGCTGCTCCAGCAGCGGGTCCTCCGCTTCCGCACGCTCAACCTGGTCGCCGGAGGCGTGCTGATCGTCTTCAACGCGTTCGTCGGCGTCTGGCCGATGGTCGCTCTCAACGCGGTGACCAGCGCGATCAACCTCTGGTTCATCGTGCAGCTCCGCCGGCAGCGGCACGACGCGGCGTCGTTCGAGGTGATCGAGGTCGGCCTGGACGACCAGTACCTCCGCCACGTGCTCGACACCCACGCCGACGACATCAAGCAGCACCAGCCGACGTTCGCGGGGCGTGCCCTCCCGGGCCAGGAGGCGTTCGTCATCGCGAAGGGTGACGAGACGGTCGGCGTGGTCGTCGTCGAGCGCGACGGCGACATCGCACGGATCAAGCTCGACTACGTCACGCCCCGGTACCGCGACTTCACTCCCGGCGAGTTCGTCTGGCGCCGCAGCGACCTGCTCCGGAGCCGGGGCTACGCGCACGTCGTGACCTCGCCGGAGATCGTCGCGCCCTACTACGACCGGATCGGCTTCCGGCCGGACGGTCCCAGCTTCGTGCTCGACCTCGACGAGACCGAAGGCGTGCCGGCCTAGGCCTAGGCCGAAGCCGCCGCCACCCAGCGGTCGAGTGTCGTCTGAGCGGCACCGGAGTCGATCGCCTCGGCGGCCCGGGCGATGCCCGCGGCGAGTGATTCGTGCACGTCGGCGCCGGGCGCGTCGTAGACGGCCAGGCCCGCTCCCGCGTTGAGGAGTACGGCGTCGCGCACCGGTCCGGTCTCCCCCGCCAGCAGGCGGCGTACGACGGCCGCGTTGTGCTCGGCGTCCCCGCCGCGCAGCGCGTCCCTGTCCGCGCGCGGCAGGCCGAGTGCGCCCGGGTCGACCGAGGTGCTGGTGACCGCCCCGTCGTGGGCGACCCACACCGCAGAGGTCGTGGTCGTCGTGAGCTCGTCGAGGCCGTCGTCGCCCCGGAAGACCCAGGCATCGACACCCCGGGCGGCGAGCACGCCCGCCATCACGGGGGCGACCCGTGGGTCGGCGCAGCCGACCGCGCGGGCCTGGGCGTGGGCCGGGTTGGTGAGCGGGCCGAGCATGTTGAACGTCGTACCGATGCCGAGCTCGCTGCGCGCCGGACCGGCGAACCGGAGGGCCGAGTGGAAGGTCTTGGCGAAGCAGAACGTGATGCCGGCCTCCTCCGCGACGGCGGCCACCCGCTCCGGAGGGAGGTCGAGCCGGATGCCGAGCACGCGCAGCACGTCGGCCGAGCCCGACTGGGAGCTGGCCGACACGTTGCCGTGCTTGACCACCTTGGCTCCCGCGCCGGCCGCCACGATCGCGGCCATGGTGGAGATGTTGACCGACATCGAGCGGTCGCCCCCGGTGCCGACGACGTCGAGCAGCCGGCCGTCGACCTTGATCGGCGTGGCGGCGGCGTACATCGCGTCGACCAGGCCGGTGACCTCGTCGACGGTCTCACCCTTGGCCCGCAGCGCGACGGCGAAGCCGGCGATCTGGGCGTCGGTGGCCTCGCCGGCGAGGATCTCGCCGGTCGCCCACGCAACCTGCGCGGAGGTCAGCTCGGTGCCGGCGACCAGCGCGCTGAGGACCTCCGGCCAGCTGTGACCGGCCGCGGTGCTCACCGGGCTAGGCCGGGACGCGCGACCGCAGCAGCGAGATGACCGCTTCGGCGAGCTGGATCGGGTCGATCGGGTGCGGCACCGCGGCGTCGGCGCGCGACCAGGTCGCGAGCCACGCGTCCTGCGGGCGGCCGGTCAGCACCAGCAGCGGCGGGCAGTGGTAGATCTCGTCCTTGAGCTGCTTGGCGATGCCCATGCCACCGGCCGGGACCGCCTCGCCGTCGAGGATCGCGAGGTCGATGTGGCCGGCGTCCATGTTCTGGATGACGACCGGCTCGGTCGCGACCTCGACGTACTCCACCTCGGGCAGGTCCGGGTGGGGGCGACGTCCCAGCGCCAGGATCACCTGCTCGCGGGTGTGCACGTCGTCGCTGTAGACGAGGACCTTGAGTGCCTTGGTGTCGGTCACCGGCGGAATGCTACTTGGTGAGGTCTCGTGACGGTCGCTGACGACCTCCTCGACCGACGGGCTCGCTCCAGGCGGTCCAGGCGCCGGTCCTCGCGCTCGGCCTCCTTCATCGACGCGCGCACCCATTGCGCGAAGAGGACGACGAAGAAGACCAGCCCGACGAGGTCGCCCGCGCCCCACAGGATCCCGCCGGCCAGCTCCTGGTCCGCACGTGGGTCGGGCAGCCACGCCCCCATCGGGCCGTCGTGGAGGGACGGGTAGTGGTCGCCACCGATCAGCGCGGTCTGTCCCATGATCGTGACCCCGAGGAACGCGTGGAACGGCAGCGTGAGCACGGTCAGCAGCACCCGGAACGGGTAGGCCACCCGCCCGGGCAGCGGGTCGACGCCGACGATCGGCCAGAAGAACAGGGCGCCGACGACGACCAGGTGCACGTGCATCAGCTCGTGCACGTAGGCGTTCGACAGCGAGGCGTCGTACCAGCCGCTGAAGTAGAGCGCCCACGGCGAGATGACGTACAGGAGGAACGTCAGCGGCGGGAACGTCAGCACCTTGGCGACGCGCGAGTGGAGTACGGCGAGCAGCCACCTCCGTGGCGGCTTCGGCAGGGTCCGCAGCGCCAGGGTCACCGGCGCGCCCAGCGCGAGCGACAGCGGCACCACCATCGACAGCACCATGTGCTGGGCCATGTGCACGCTCAGGAGCACCGTGTCGTAGGCGGCGATCCCCGACGACGTCGCGAGGTAGAAGGCCAGCATCCCGAAGCCCCAGGCGATCGACCGGCCGACCGGCCACCGGTCCCCGCGCTTGCGCAGCGCCCGCACTCCGAGGGCGTACAGACCGACGGACCACACCGTCACCACGAGCGGCAACGGCGCGAGTGTCCACTCGGTCACGAGGGTCGCCCAGGAGAGCTGGTCCACGTACTGACGGTACGACCTCGCGACACCCCGTCCGTTTCCTGGGGGTGGAGAAGACGCCGGGGCCCACTATCGACATAATGACCCCGTGGCGACCACAGCAACGGCATCTCTTCCGGCCTCGCGACTGCACGGCCAGCACGACCGACCCAGCATGGTCGCCGTCGGCACCATCATCTGGCTCTCGAGCGAGCTGATGTTCTTCGCGGCCCTGTTCGCGTCGTACTTCACGATCCGCTCGGTGAGCCCGGACATGTGGGCCGAGAACACCGACCTGCTCAACGTGCCGTTCGCGTCGATCAACACCACGATCCTGGTGCTGTCGTCGTTCACCTGCCAGCTGGGCGTGTTCGCCGCCGAGCGCGGCCAGGTCAGCCGCAAGGGCTCCCTGCTCAACGTCGGCGGCTGGGGCCTTCGCGAGTGGTTCATCCTCACCTACATCATGGGCGCCATGTTCATCGGCGGGCAGGCGCTGGAGTACGCCGAGCTCATGCACGAGGGCGTCACCATCCCCCACGACGGCTACGGCACGATGTTCTACCTGACCACTGGCTTCCACGGCATCCACGTGACCGGCGGTCTGATCGCGTTCCTGTTCGTCCTCGGCCGGACCTATCTCGCCAAGCGCTTCACCCATGAGCAGGCGGTCAGCGCGATCGTCGTCTCCTACTACTGGCACTTCGTCGACGTGGTGTGGATCGGCCTGTTCGCCACGATCTACCTGGTGCAGTGACGGGCGTGACAGTGACAGCCGTGACATCGCCGACGAAGACTGAGTACAAGAGTTACAAGAGTTGTCCGTCCCTGACCCGCAAGGACTGAATGTGCGCCTCCTGAACCGCTCCGCCGGCCGCCTCTCGCGGCACCGTCGCGGACCGATCGCCGGCCTCGTCGTACTCCTGCTCGGGCTGCTGCTGACCGGCGGGCTGTACGCCGCGTTCGCGCCCGCCCAGGCCGACTCGACCACGAGCCAGGACGAGCTGGTCGAGGAGGGTCGCGAGCTCTTCATCGTCGGCTGCGCGTTCTGCCACGGCCAGAACGGCGAGGGCGTCCTCACCCAGGATGGCGACCAGTACGGCCCCGCGCTGACCGACGTCGGAGCGGCTGCGGTCGACTTCCAGGTCGGCACCGGCCGGATGCCGATGGCGACGCCGGGCAACCAGGCGCCCCGCAAGGAGGTCGTCTACACCGACGACGAGATCGCCGCGCTCGCGGCGTACGTCGCCAGCCTCGGCACCGGGCCGGCGATCCCCGACACCGAGCTGTACGACACGAGCACCCTGTCCGACGAGGAGTTCGACGAGTACGTCGTGCGCGGTGGCCAGATCTTCCTCGCCAACTGCACGGCCTGCCACAACTTCGAGGGCTCCGGCGGCGCCATGCCGCGCGGCGGCTACGCCCCGAAGATCCGCGGCGTCGAACCCAGGCACATCTACCAGGCGATGCTGACCGGTCCGCAGTCGATGGACACGTTCTCGGACGGCAACATCCCGCCGGACGACAAGAAGGCGGTCATCGCCTACCTGGAAACCCTTGACGAGCAACCGAACTACGGCGGCTTCACCCTCGGCGGCCTCGGCCCCGTGAGCGAGGGCCTGATCGCCTGGCTGGTCGGGATGGGCCTCCTGGTCGGGTTCGCCGTGTGGATCGCGGCGCAGACGACCCGCACGAACAAGAAGAAGGACGGGGCTGACGCGTGACCGACTCTCACGGCAACATCGAGCCGGCCGACGACCACCACGGCGGCGAGCTCGTCCCTGACGAGCCGATCGCCAACCCGGGGATGCCCGAGCACCTGCCGCGGCCGACCGACGTCGACCCCGCGAAGGAGAAGCGCGCCGAGCGTCAGGTGGCCGCGCTGTTCGGCCTCTCGGCGATCTGCACCGTGCTGTTCGCCGTCTCCTACTTCACTTTCGACGTCGGCGACAACTGGCACGTCGTCGGCGGTCTCGGCGCCTCCACGGTCGCGCTCGGACTCACCCTCGGCATGTCGATGCTCTTCATCGGCGTCGCGATCATCCACTGGGCCCGCAAGCTGATGGGCGACCACGAGCTCGTCGAGATGCGCCACCCGGCCTACTCCGAGGAGGTCGACCGCGTCCGGGCGCTCGACGACCTCAAGACCGGCTTCGAGGAGACCGGCATCGCCCGCCGGCCGCTGATCGTCGGGTCCGCCCTCGGCTCCCTCGCCCTGCTCGGCGTTCCCGCCGTGGTCCTGCTCCGCGACCTCGGCACGCTGCCGGGCGACAAGCTCGAGTACACGATCTGGGGCCAGGGCGGCCGGACGATCAAGGTCATCGAGGACGGCGAGGAGGTCGAGATCGTCGTCCCGAAGATGCGGATCTCCCGGGACGCCATCGGCACCCCGATCCTCGCCTCGGACCTCGAGATCGGCGACCTCGTCAACGCCCAGCCCGAGGTGCTGTTCAACCCTGAGCGCTACTACGTCGATCCCGCAGACGTCGAGGGCTCTGCCCTCCAGACGCACAAGAGCAAGGCGTCGCTGATCCTGCTGCGGATGGAGCCGGGCGACATCAAGCCGGGCAAGGGACGCGAGGACTGGGACGTCAACGGGATCGTGGCGTACTCCAAGATCTGCACCCACGTCGGCTGCCCGATCTCCCTGAACGAGCGCACCACCCACCACCTGCTCTGCCCGTGCCACCAGTCGACGTTCGACATGGCCGACTCCGGCAGGGTCCTCTTCGGCCCGGCCGGCCGGCCGCTTCCGCAGCTGCCGATCGAGATCGACGAGCAGGGCTACCTGGTCGCGCAGAGCGACTTCACCGAGCCGGTCGGACCGAGCTTCTGGGAGCGCGACTACGACCGCGACCGCTTTTGGGAAGGTGAATGACGATGAAGAGCGCTGACGTCGCATCGACGAACGGCACCGAGCCGGCGACTCCGAAGCGGAGCGCCAAGGCCGCCGGCGCCGTCGCCACGTGGGCCGACGACCGGCTCGGCCTCGCCAAGGCGACGAAGGGCATGTCGCTGCGCAAGGTGTTCCCGGACCACTGGTCCTTCATGCTGGGTGAGATCGCGCTCTGGAGCTTCGTCGTCCTGCTGCTCACCGGCGTGTTCCTCACGCTGTTCTTCGACCCGAGCATGACCGAGGTCCAGTACACCGGCTCCTACGACCCGCTGCGCGGCGTCCACATGTCGCGGGCGATGGCGTCGACCCTGGAGATCTCGTTCGACGTCCGCGGTGGGCTGCTCATGCGGCAGATGCACCACTGGTCCGCGATGATCTTCATCGCCGCGATGATGATCCACCTGCTCCGCGTCTACCTCACCGGCGCCTTCCGCAAGCCGCGCGAGATCAACTGGATCATCGGCTGCACTCTGCTGCTGCTGGGCACCATCGAGGGCTTCACCGGCTACTCGCTCCCCGACGACCTGCTCTCCGGCACCGGCGTCCGGGCGGCAGACGGCTTCATGAAGGCCAGCCCGGTCGTCGGCAGCTACATGTCGTTCTTCCTCTTCGGCGGCGAGTTCCCGGGCGACCAGATCATCCCGCGCTTCTACGCCATGCACATCCTGTTGATCCCCGGCATCCTGCTGGCGCTGATCACGTTCCACCTGATCCTGGTCGTCTACCACAAGCACACGCAGTGGCCCGGGCCCGGCAAGACCGAGGAGAACGTCGTCGGTCCCCCGCTGATGCCCATCTACATGGCCAAGGCCGGCGGCTTCTTCTTCATCGTGTTCGGCGTGACCACGCTGCTCGGCGGCTTGTTCACGCTCAACCCGGTGTGGAAGTTCGGTCCTTACGACCCGTCCAAGGTGACCGCGGGCTCGCAGCCGGACTGGTACATGGGCTGGCCCGACGGCCTGCTCCGGATCATCCCGGCGTGGGAGACCCACCTGTGGGGCTTCACGGTCTCCTGGAACATCTTGCTGCCCGTCTTGCTGATGCCGCCGCTGATGCTGATGGTGCTGATCGCGCTGCCGTTCCTCGAGGCGTGGATCACCGGCGACAAGCGCGAGCACCACCTGCTCCAGCGGCCGCGCAACGCTCCGACCCGGACAGCGATCATGGCCGCGCTGATCACCTTCTACGGCCTCTCCTGGGCCGCGGGTGGCAACGACATCATCGCGATCAAGCTGCACCTGAGCATCAACCAGATCACCTACTTCCTGCGCGGCGCGGTGATCATCGGACCGATCATCGCCTTCATCATCGCCCGCCGCTGGTGCATCTCGCTCCAGAGGCAGGACGACGGCAAGCTGCTGCACGGCTACGAGACGGGCGTCATCGTTCGCTCGCCCGATGGTGGTTACTCCGAGAAGCACCTGCCGGTCAGCGAGAGCACGGCCTACGTGCTCACGGCGGCTCGCGACCGGGAGGAGGTCTACTCCTCCAACGGCGCGGCCGACGAGGCGGGCGTTGCCGCTCCTGGCGGCAAGGTCGCCGAGGTGGCCAACAAGGTCCGGAGCAAGCTGTCGGAGGTCATGTACGCCGACAACGTGCAGAAGCCGACCGCCGAGGAGCTGCACGAGGCGCAGCACCACGCCGAGCACGAGCTGCACGAGCTGGAGCACCAGATCTCGACCGGCCCCAACAAGCACGGCCCGACCTCGGACCACTGAGTCGGTACGACGAAGGCCCGCCCCCTGTCAGAGGGGGCGGGCCTTCGTCTTGCTGGACGCGGGTCAGACCGCGGAACCATCCTTGTAGGTCGACCAGTCGATGTTCCAGTCGCCGTAGCCGTTGTCCGGCTCCATCGGCCGGTCGGTGCCGGTGTACTCGACGATGTCGCCGCGCAGCGTCATCGCGTAGAGCCAGGCGGCGTTGTCGGTGCTCATGCCGGTGCAGCCGTGGGACACGTTGGCGTTGCCCTGGGAGCCCACCGACCACGGAGCGGCGTGGATGAACTCACCGGAGTAGGTCACCCGCATCGCCCACTGGACGTCGTCGATGTCGTAGGCGTCGGGACCGGTGATGCCGACGGTCTCGGAGTTCATCCGCTTGCTGTCGAACTTCTCGAGGATCACCTTGATGCCCGAGCGCGTGGTGAACGCCGGCTGCTCCCCTGTCGTGATCGGGATGGTGCGCAGCAGCGATCCGTTGGAGTAGACCTTCATCTGGTGGGTCTGCGCGTTGACCTTGTAGACGTGGACGTCGCCGACGCTGAAGTCGAGCTCGCGATCCTCCTGGCCGTAGATCCCGCCGCCCGCATCGACGCCGTTGATGTCGATGTCGACGTGGATGTCCGTGCCGGCCTGCCAGTACTTCTTCGGCCGGTAGTGGACCTCGGTCGAGCTGACCCAGTGCCAGGTGCCCTGCTGGGCCGGGGTGGTGGTCACGTGCATGTTGCGCTCGAAGGCCGCCTGGTCGGTGACCGGGATGTCGAACGTCACGACCACCGGCATGCCGGCGCCGACGGTCTCGCCGTCGAGCGGCGCCACCGACGGATAGGTCTGCTGGTCGAGGCTGAGTGCCTCGGTGGTGAAGCTGGACGTGCTGCGCACGGGCTCGCCGTCGGCGCCCTTGGCGACCGACTTCACCGTGTAGGTGACGCCGGGCTCGAGCCGGTCGTCGGCGACCCAGTGGAGGTTGTCGGCCGAGAGGGTGCCGGGCAGCTCTCCGGCCGCCTGGGTCACGGTGACCTTCGTCAGCGTGGCGTTCTTCGCCGTCACCGACAGCACCTCGTCGACCGGGACGTTGGTCGCACCCTTCTTGACGCTCACCTTGAGCTTGGCCGGGTCGGCCTCCGGGGCGGCGCTCGTCGTCTCCGACGCGGCGTCGTCGTCACCGACGCCAGCCGAGGACATGGCGTCCTCGGCCGCGCTGCACCCGCTCAACAGCAAGGCGGTGACGGCCAGCGCTGCGAGGCCGCGATGGGTCGCGGGTCGAACGCGGTGGGTCGGCAGGGCATGCATGCTGATGGAAGTCTTTCTGCGAGGTGGGCGTGGGGGCGACAGAAGGCCGCCAAAAGAGGGTAACCCGCGCCCCAACCCACAAACGCCATCCACGACGTTGGGTAAATCACGCGTCGCGGAGGCAACCGTGAGCCGCAGCCCGCACCTCGGCCCGCCGTCCGCGACGCGGCCGCTCGCGCCATCAGGGCTAGTGCGCGTGCTCTCCGCGGTAGTACTCGAAAATCCAGCCCGAGAGGGCCAGGACGCCGAGCGCCATGCCGAGCACCATCAGCCACCACTGGAGCATCGCCAGGGCGAGCACGATGAGACCGAGGGTGCAGGCGCACCAGAACGGCCACCAGGAGTACGGCGGGAAGAACCCGAGCTCACCCGCCCCGTCGGCGATCTCGCCGTCGGTGCGGTCCTCCGGTCGGGCGTCCATCCGCTTGGCGTGGAAACCCAGGTAGAGGGTCACCATCGCGGTCAGCAGCGTGGTCATCACCAGCGCGGACGTGCCGGTCCAGTCGGCGCAGGAGACGCCCGGATCCGCGTTGCACTCGGTGGCGGCGTCGGTGATCAACCAGTACGCCGGCGTCACCAGCACCAGGAAGACGGTGGTGATGCCGAACAGCCAGGCCTCGACCCTCATCAGACCTCGTCCTCCGTGTCGTCGTGGCGGAAGCTGTGGCTGTCAGGATCGCCGGCGTCCTTCTTCGCCTTCTGCTGCGCGAGGTGCTCTTCGCGCCCGCGCGCGTCCGGCGCGTCGACGACCTGGTCGGTCGCCTCGGCCGGGTTGGCGTCGAGCTCGATCGCAGCGATCTCGGGGTGGTGCAGGTCGAAGGCCGGCGACTCCGAGCGGATCCGCGGGAGGCTGTGGAAGTTGTGGCGCGGCGGCGGGCAGCTCGTGGCCCACTCGAGCGAGCGACCCCAGCCCCACGGGTCGTCGACACCGACGTCGGGCGACTTGCGCGTGATCCAGACGTTGTACATGAACGGCAGCATCGAGGAGGCGAGGATGAACGCGCCGATCGTCGACACCTGGTTGAGGACGGTGAAGCCGTCGCCCGGCAGGTAGTCGGCGTACCGCCGCGGCATGCCCTCGATGCCGAGCCAGTGCTGGACGAGGAACGTGGTGTGGAAGCCGATGAACAGCAGCCAGAAGTGGATCTTCCCGAGCCGCTCGTCGAGCATCTTGCCGGTCAGCTTCGGCCACCAGAAGTAGAAGCCGGCGAACATCGCGAACACCACGGTCCCGAAGACGACGTAGTGGAAGTGCGCCACCACGAAGTAGGAGTCGGAGACGTGGAAGTCGAGCGGCGGACTGGCCAGGATGACGCCGGTCAACCCACCGAACAGGAACGTCGTGAGGAACCCGACCGACCACAGCATGGGCGTGTCCAAGCGAACCGATCCACCCCACATGGTGCCGATCCAGTTGAAGAATTTCACGCCTGTCGGGACCGCGATCAGGAACGTCATGCCGGAGAAGAACGGCAGATTGACGGCTCCTGTGACGAACATGTGGTGCGCCCACACGGCCACGGACAGGATCGCGATCCCCATCGTCGCGCCCACGAGGCCGATGTAGCCGAACAGCGGCTTGCGGCTGAAGACCGGCAGGATCTCGGAGATGATGCCGAAGAACGGCAGCGCGATGATGTAGACCTCGGGGTGCCCGAAGAACCAGAACAGGTGTTGCCAGAGGATCGCGCCGCCGTGGGACGGATCGAACACGTGGGCGCCGATCTGGCGGTCGGCCTCGAGCGACAGCAGCGCACCCGCGAGGACCGGGAACGCGATCAGCACCAGCAGGCTCGTGATGAGCACCGTCCAGGTGAACATCGACATCCGGAACATGGTCATGCCGGGGGCACGCATGCAGATGATGGTGGTGATGAAGTTGACCGCGCCGAGGATGGTGCCGAGGCCCGCCATCCACAGACCCATGATCCACAGGTCACCACCGACGCCGGGACTGTTGACCGCGTCGGACAGTGGCGTGTAGGCGAACCAGCCGAAGGATGCCGCGCCGTCCGGGGTCAGGAAGCCGGCTCCAGCGGTGATGCCGCCGAAGAGGTAGAGCCAGTAGCTGAACATGTTGAGCCGCGGGAACGCGACGTCGGGAGAGCCGATCTGCAGCGGCATGACCGCGTTGCCGAAGGCGAAGAACAGCGGCGTGGCGAACAGCAGCAGCATGATCGTGCCGTGCATCGTGAACAGCTGGTTGTAGGTCTCCTCGTTGACGACCTGGCTGCCCGGATAGGCCAGCTCGGACCGGATGAGGAGGGCCATGATGCCCGCCGCCACGAACCACAACATGGCGGTGACGAAGTAGAGGTTGCCGATCACCTTGTGATCGGTCGTGGTCATGACCCGCACCAGCAGCTGGCCGAGCGGCTTGCGCTCGGAGAGCTCCGCGGAGCGGGCGGCGGTGGCGGTCACTCGCCCTCCTCAGTGGTCTCGTTCAGGTCCTCGAGGACCGGAGTCTCGGAGTAGCTGCCGCCCACCACGGGCTCTTCGCTCACGTGGTCGGGGTCGCTCGCAAGCTCGGCGAGGTAGGCGTCGTACTCGTCCTGGGTGACGATCTCCACCTCGAACAGCATCCGCGAGTGGTAGGCACCGCACAGCTCGAAGCACTTGCCCGCGAAGGTGCCGGTCTCGGTCGTGGTCACCTGGAACTTGTTGTCGCGGCCGGGGACGACGTCCATCCGCATCGCGAACGCCGGGACGCCGAAGTCGTGGATCACGTCCGGGCTGTAGAGGTCGAACTGGACGATGCTGTCGACCGGGAGCACGAGCTTGGGCATGTCCGAGCCGGTGCCGGCCACGAAGACGTTGGTGCCGTCGGGTGTGTCGACCGAGTCGGGGTAGTTGAAGGTCCACTGCCACTTCTGGCCGACGACCTTCACCGTCACGTCGGGGTCGTCGACCATCTCGAGCATGGTGTTCTGCACCCGCACCGTGTGCGAGAAGAACACGACCACCATGATGATCGGGAAGATCGTGTAGAAGATCTCGACCGGCAGGTTGTAGCGGGTCTGGACCGGGATCTCGTCGTCGCTGCGACGCCGGAAGTACCAGGCCGCACCGAGGATGAGTGCCCAGGTGACGACGCCCGTCGCCAGCGCGGCGATCCATGCGCCCTGCCACAGGTGCAGGTTGTCCTGCCCCTGCTCCGTCACCGGGCTCGGCATGCCGAGCCGGCCCGCCTCGGTGTCGTCAGAGCAGCCGGTCAGCGCCAGTGCGAGTACGACGACGCCGGCCAGCACGGCTGCACGGCGCAGGCGCCGGGCCGTTCCACCCGTGCGCTCGGGGTGCCTCAAGCCCACGAACGAGCCTTCCTCTCGACGGTCACAACTCGTGAGAACACTATCGGAACCAAGCCGTTCTGAGAGCACAGGGTCTGAAACGTGGCGGCTACCAGACGGCCGTCTAGATTGGACACCGTGACCAGCGCCCGCGGCTACCTCGACACGGCGTCGGCGGAGCCCCTGCACCCGGCCGCGCGGGAGACGCTGGTGGCCGCGCTCGAGCGGGGCTACGCCGACCCGCGCCGGCTCCACCGGGCGGGGCGTGAAGCGCGGCTGCTCCTCGACAACGCCCGCGCGGTCGTCGCGGAGTGCCTGGGTGTGCACGCCGACGAGGTGGGCTTCACCAGCTCGGGCACCGACGCGGTCCACCGCGGGCTGTTGGGCCTGGTGAAGGCCCGGTCCGGCGACGGGATCGTGCACAGCGCGGTCGAACACTCCTCGGTCCTGCATGCGGTGACCTGGCAGCCCTCCCCCGCTCACGTGGCGGTCCCCGTCGACGTCGCCGGCCGCGTGGACCTGCCCCTGATGACGGAGGCCGCGCGGCGCCCCGGCGTCGCCGTCGTCGCCCTGCAGGCGGCCAACCAGGAGGTCGGCACGGTCCAGCCGGTCGACGAGCTCGACCTTCCCGACGGCGTGCCGCTGTTCGTCGATGCCGCCGCGTCGGTCGGGCGGCTACCCCTGCCCACGCGGTGGTCCGCGCTCGCAGCGTCCGCGCACAAGTGGGGAGGTCCGAGCGGCGTCGGCCTGCTCGTCGTACGACGCTCCGCCCGTTGGACCACGCCGTTCCCCGGCGACGACGGCCTCGACCATCTCGGCGGCGAGGCCTCGGTGCCGGCCGCGCTGGCCGCAGCGGCCGCTCTGCAGGCCGTGCTCGCCGAGCGCGACGAGACCGCCGCCCGCCAGCACCGCCAGGTCGACCGGATCCGGGCCTGCGCGTCCGCCCTCCCGGACACCGAGGTCGTCGGCGACCCGGTCGACCGGCTCCCCCACCTGGTGACGTTCTCGGTCCTCTACGCGAGCGGCGACGAGATGGTCGCCGGCCTCGACCGACGGGGCTTCGGCGTGGCCAGCGGCTCGGCCTGCACCGCGTCGACGCTCGAGCCGAGCCACGTCCTCGCGGCGATGGGCGCGCTGACGCACGGCAACGTCCGGGTGTCGCTGCGCCGGGACACCACCGATGACGAGATCGAGGAGTTCTGCGCGGCCCTCACCGAGGTGGTCACGGAGATCCGGGCGGGGATCGAGGCTCTGTGAGCGCGGAGATGACCGAGATCGACTGCCGCGGTCAGGTCTGCCCGGGGCCGATCATCGAGCTCGCCAAGGCGCTCCCCGGCATCGCCGTCGGCGAGCTGCTGGCGATCGTCGCCGACGACCCGGCCGCGCGGCACGACGTGCGCGGCCTGGTGCCGGATGCGCGGTCAGGAGTACGTCGGCGAGGAGCTCGCCGACGACGGGGTCCCCCGCTTCGTCGTGAGACGCCTCAGCTGATCTTCCTCAGTTGATGTTCTTGCCGACCTCGTCGGCCGCCTCGTCGCCGTACGACGTCCGGAGCCGGTCGACGAACTCGGCCGGAGTGAACGAGTACTCCTGCGGGCCGACGGTCTCGACGACGTAGGCGGCGAGCACGCAACCGACCTGCGCTGCGCGCTCGAGGCTGAGGCCCCAGCCGAGCGCGGCGAGGAAGCCTGCCCGGAACGCGTCGCCGACGCCGGTCGGCTCCACCGGGGTGACGTCCTTGCAGGCCGGCACCTCGATCAGCTCCTGGTCGTTGCCCACGATGCGCACGCCGTCGGCGCCCAGGGTGGTCACCAGCAGGCCGACCCGCGCCTGGATGTCGTCGGCGGTCCACCCGGTCTTCTTCTCGACGATGTGAGACTCGTACTCGTTGGTGATGAGGATGTCCGCGCCGTCGATCAGCTGGCGGATCAGGTCGCCGTCGCCGAACGCGAGCTGCTGCGACGGGTCGGCGACGAACTTGTAGCCGCGCTGGCGGCACTCCTCGGTGTGGCGGAGCATGCCCTCGGGGTCGTCCGGCCCGACCAGGACGTACGCCGGCTCGCCGACCGTGTCGACGATCGGCTTGAGCTCGATCTCCCGCGCCTCGCTCATCGCGCCGGGGTAGAACGACGCGATCTGGGCGTGCGTCGAGTCGTTGGTGCACACGAAGCGGGCGGTGTGCCGCGTCGGTGACACGTGGATGTGGTCGCAGTCGACGCCGTGCCGCTCGAGCCACGACCGGTAGTCCGCGAAGTCCTCGCCGACCGCGCCGACGAGCACCGGGCGCACGCCGAGGACGCCGAGCCCGAACGAGATGTTGCCCGCGCAGCCGCCGCGTCGTACCTCGAGATCGTGGACGAGGAAGCTCACCGAGAGCTTGTCGAGCTGTTCGACGACGAGCGAGTCGGAGAACTTGCCCTCGAACGTCATCAGGTGGTCGGTGGCGATGGAACCCGCGATGAGCAGGGAGCCGGTGGCGTCAGTCACGACACGGAACACTACCGGCCGGTACCGCTGGGTCTACCTGCCAGTAGCCCATACCGTCGACGCCATGACCCCCTATGAGGAGATCGGGACTCCTGCTCAGCTGCGGGCCGACTGTGAAGCCGTCAACCGCCGACTGGTGCGCGCCGCCCAGAAGGTCACCGAGACCGCTCCCAGCATCCACTTCGACGAGTTCCCGCGCGAGATCCCGAAGAAGGACATCCAGATCTCCGAGGCGGCCCAGCGGCTCGCCAACGCGCTGCACCTTCACCTGGACTGACCGAAACGAGTTCGAACGCCACCTGCCGACCGGCAGGGGCGTTCGTGTGCCTCGGGGATCAGTGGAAGCTGTCGCCGCACGCGCAGGATCCGGTCGCGTTGGGGTTGTCGATCGTGAAGCCCTGCTTCTCGATCGAGTCGACGAAGTCGATGACCGCGCCGTTGAGGTAGGGGACGCTCATCCGGTCGACGACGACCGCGACGCCGTCGAAGTCGGTGACGACGTCACCGTCGAGGGTGCGCTCGTCGAAGAAGAGCTGGTAGCGCAGACCGCTGCAACCGCCGGGCTGCACGGAGATCCGCAGCGACAGGTCGTCGCGACCCTCCTGCTCGAGGAGGCTCTTGACCTTGCTCGCGGCCACCGGGCTCAGGTTGATCTGGTCCTCACGACGGTCCACGATCACCGGGGCGGCAACCGTCGCGGTCGCCGTGCTCGTCCCAGTCGCCGTGCTCGTCGCGGGGGCTGCTTCGGTGCCGTGGCTGTGGCCGTGGCCGCCGCATCCGCACTGGTCGCTCATGCTCACTCCAGACAAAGTTCAGGTCGTTGTCGACAGTTCCAATGGTCGCACACCCGGGGTTATTCCCCACGTTGACGCGGGGTTGTCGCGGCTCACCAGGTGAGGACCGCCTTCACGACCTTGCCGGCAGCAGTGTCCGCGATCGCGTCCGCGATCCGGTCGAACGGGTACGACGTCACGAGCTGATCGACGTCGAACGCCCCTTCCGCCCGCCTGCGGATGAGCTCCGGGATCATCTGCAGCGGATCGGAATCGCCCTCGACCGACGACCGGACGATCTTCCCCGACTGCAGCAGGTCGATCGCGTCGATCGGGTACTCCGGTGCCCCCAGTCCGAGCGCGACCAGCGTCCCGCGGGAGCGCAGCGAGTGCTGGGCCTGCTGCACGACCGCCGCGATCGCCGTGGTGTCGATGGCGTACGACGCCCCGCCACCGGTCAGCTCGGGGACCCGGTCGACTTCGGCCGGGTCGAGCGCGCGGGCGCCGTACCCCTCGGCCAGCTGGCGGCGGGCGGCCACCGGGTCGACGGCGATCACCGTCCCGACACCCGCGCCGCACGCGGCGGCGATGGCAGCGAGGCCGACCGCGCCGGCGCCGAAGACGACCAGGCTCTCGTCGGCGGTCGGGCGCAGCACGTTGAGCACGGTGCCCGCCCCCGTCTGGAACCCGCAGCCGAACGGCGCCAGTAGCGCCAGATCGAGGTCCTTGGGCACGACGACGCAGTTGTCGGCGTACGCCAGGGCGTGCCGCGCGAAGCTGGACTGGCCGAAGAACGACCCGAACACGGTCGCGTCGCCGCGGCGCATCGTCGTCGAGCCGTCGGGCCGCATGCCCATGTAGTTGAGCAGGATGTGCTGCTCGCAGTACCCCACGTCGCCCGCCTCGCACGGCCCACATGCACGGCACGACCGGAAGCTCATGACGACGTGGTCGCCGACCTCGATCCCGCTCACCTCCGCGCCGACCGCCTCCACGACGCCGGCCCCCTCGTGCCCCATCACGGTCGGGAACATCTCGGCGGGCAGCATGGTCGGCACGGTCAGGTCGGTGTGGCACAGGCCGGTCGCCACGACCCGGACCAGCACCTCGTCGGGCCGCGGGTCGTCGATCTCGACCTCGGTGAACCTGAACTCGTGGTCGGACTCGGTGAACGGCGCCTCGGCCAGTACGACGGTGGTCTGCATGCGCCGAATCTAGAACATGTTCTGGTTGGCGACTGAGCCCGACCAGGTCCGGGCGACCCGCTGCGCGAGCAGCGCCAGCGATCCCGCCGCGTCCGCGAACGCCGCGTCCTCACCGACGAGATCGACGATCGAGTACGCCGAGTCCATGCCGAGCGCTCGCATCTCGCGCGATCCGACGAGCACCTTGCCGGCGAGCGCGATGCAGGGCCGCAGCGCCTCGGAGGCGATGCGCGGCGACACCTGCCGGCACCTTCCCGGCGCGGCTGCTGTAGTCGAAGGCGCCCTCGCCCGGTGATGACGAGGTCCGCCTGCCGGGCGCGGTCGCGCGAGGCCGACGGCCCGCGCGACCAGCTCGATCCCGGCCTCGCGCTCGGCACCGAGCAGGAACAGCCCGAAGCCGAGCCCGCCGGCCGCCCCGGCACCCTTCTCCAGCGAGGTCCGGAAGTCGGTGACCGCGGCGAAACCCTCGAGGACGCCGTCGATGAGCGGCATCCGCTCCTCGACGATCCCCTTCTGCGCCCGAAGGTCCGGGTCGCACCGAACAGGCCGGTCAGCGGGCTGTCGACGTCGGTGGCGGCGACCAGCTCGGGTCTCCGTCGCACGACGCCGAGCCGTTCGAGGTCGACGTGGCGCACTCCGTTGATGCCGAGCACGCCGCGGTCCAGGGGTACGTCGGCGGTGGCTCCCAGGGCGCCCAGCATCCCGGCGCCTCCGTCGTTCGTGCCGCTGCCGCCCAGTCCGACGATCACGGTGCGGGCGCCGGCATCGATCGCCGCGGCGACGAGCTCGCCGACCCCGGCAGTGCCCGCGTGCTCGGCCCGCTCCCCGCCGGTCAGCTGGCTCCCGCACGCCTGCGCGCTCTCGACGTACGCCGTGTCGCCGACGAGCAGCACCGTCGCCGGGACGGTCTCGTCGAACGGGCCGGAGACCGACTCGACGAGCAGCTCGCCGCCGAGCGCGGCGTTGAGCACGTCGACGAAACCGGGGCCGCCGTCCGACATCGGCGCGAGGTCGATCTCGTCGTCGGGCGCCTGCCGTCGCCACCCCGTGGCGATCGCCTCCGCCGCCTCGACTGCGCTCAGTGTTCCGGCGAACTTGTCCGGCGCCACCAATATCCGCATGCGACTCATCCTCGCCGATGCCTAGGCTCGGGTCGTGGCCGCCGTCGAGATCCGCCCGATGCTGGCCGCCGACGTCCCGGTCGCGGAGCAGATCAGCGACGACGCGTTCTTCGAGCTCGACCAACGCACGCTACCCCCGCGACTGGCCCGCACCGGAGCGGAGGACACCGGAGCACTCCGCGACCTGGATCTCCCGGACCCTCCGGTTCCTCGAGCACGATGCCGGCGGGTGCTGGGTCGCCGAGGACGAGTCCGGCGTCGTCGGCTTTGCGACGTCGTTCGTGCGCGAGCAGGTCTGGTGCCTGGCGACGTACGCCGTCCGCCCGCAGCTCCAGGGCGCCGGCGTCGGCCGCCGGGTGCTGGAGGCAGCGGAGTCGTACGGCGCGCACTGCACCGCTGGGCTGTTGTCGGCGTCAGTCGACCCGCGGGCCATCCGGCGCTACTGGAGGGCGGGGTTCGCGCTGCACCCGCAGATGTTCCTGCGGGGCACGGTCGACCGGCAGCAGCTCGGGCGACCGGCGGCGTGAGAGAAGGCCGGCCCGGCGACCTCGCGATGATGGACGCGATCGCCCGGGACCTCCGCGGCGGTGGGCACGGCACCGATCACGAAGCGCTGGCCGAGATGGCCCGCCCGCTCGTGGCCGAGACGGCGACCGGGAGCGGGTTCGCCTACACCGATGGCGCCCGGCTCGCCGTACTGGCGGCGACCGACGAGGCCACCGCTCGATCGCTGCTCTGGGCGTGCCTGGCCGATGCCCGCGGGGAGTACCTCGTGCCGCACGTGACCGCCGCGAACCAGTGGGCGATCGATGTCGCGCTGACCGCCGGGCTCGAGCTGGCCCAGTCCGGATATCTCGGTGTGCGTGGCATGGCGCTGCCGGCGCCGTACATTCACAACGGTGCGCTGCTGTAGCCCACATCCAGCCGCGAATCGGCGCCCGCCCGGGCGCGGAATAGGATTCGACCATGACCACCGTCGACCTCCCGCTGCTGCCGCTCGGCCGCGGCACCGACAAGCTCTCCGAGCGTGGTGTCGAGTGCCCGGGCGATCTGCCGGCGGCCTCCGACCCCGACCTCGTCGCGCGGGCGCGAGCGGCCAAGGAGGCGCTGGGCGACAAGGTGTTCGTCCTCGGCCACCACTACCAGCGCGACGAGGTGATCCAGTTCGCCGACGTGACCGGCGACTCGTTCAAGCTCGCCCGTGACGCCGCGGCGCGGCCCGAGGCCGAGTACATCGTCTTCTGCGGCGTGCACTTCATGGCCGAGTCGGCCGACATCCTCACCGGCCCGCAGCAGCAGGTGATCCTCCCCGACCTCGCCGCCGGCTGCTCGATGGCCGACATGGCGCGGATCGCGCAGGTCGAGACCGCGTGGGAGGCGATGGCCGCGGCCGGCGTCCAGGACCAGGTCGTCCCGGTCACCTACATGAACTCCACGGCCGCGATCAAGGCCTTCTGCGGACGCAACGGCGGCATCGTCTGTACGTCGTCCAACGCCGAGGTGGCGCTCGACTGGGCGTTCGAGCAGAAGGGCGCCGGCAACGCTGACAGCGGCACCAAGGTCCTGTTCCTGCCCGACCAGCACCTGGGCCGCAACACCGCGGTCCTCAAGCTCGGCCTCACCCTCGACGACTGCGTCGTGTGGAACCCGCACAAGCCCAACGGCGGGCTCACGGTGGAGGAGCTGCGCGACGCGAAGATGATCCTCTGGAAGGGCCACTGCTCGGTGCACGGCCGCTTCTCGGCCGACGTCATCGACGCCCTGCGCGCCAAGGTCGACGACCTCAACGTGATCGTCCACCCGGAGTGCCAGCACGAGGTGGTGCTCAAGGCCGACTACGTCGGGTCGACCGAATACATCATCAAGACGATCGAGGCCGCTCCGGCCGGCACCAGCTGGGCGATCGGCACCGAGCTCAACCTGGTGCAGCGGTTGGCCAACGCCCACCCGGACAAGAACATCATGTTCCTCGACCGCAACGTCTGCTACTGCTCGACCATGAACCGGATCGACCTCCCCCACTTCGTGTGGGCGATGGAGTCGCTGGCCGAGGGCGTGGTCGTCAACCGGATCGAGGTCGACCCGCAGACCGAGCAGGAAGCGCTGGTCGCGCTGCAGCGGATGCTCGACCTGCCCGGCAAGAGCCACCGAGACTGACGAGAAGACTGAGAAGAATTTTGGGACCCATGAGCCTGTTCCGTCGTACCAAGTCAGAAGCCGAAGCCGAGGTCGTCGAGGTCAAGCCCGGCGGCAAGGGGCGCCCCACGCCGACGCGCAAGGAGGCCGAGGCGCTGGCGAAGGCCAGGGCGCGGGCGCCGCGCAACCGCAAGGAGATGGCCGCCCGGGCGCGTCAGGTGAAGTCCGAGAACAGTCGCACCATCCGCGAGGCGATGAAGACCGGCGACGAGAAGTACCTGCTCCCCCGCGACAAGGGGCCCGTGCGGCGGTTCGTCCGCGACTACGTCGACAGCCGGTTCAGCATCGTCGAGCTGCTGATCCCGCTGCTCGTCGTCACGATGATCCTCGGCTACTCCGGCAACCCGTCACTGGTGTCGGCGAGCTACCTGGTCATGATGGCGACGTTCCTCTTCGTGATCGTCGACATGGTGGTGCTGCGGTTCCGGCTCCGCAAGGAGCTCACCCGCCGGTTCCCGAACGAGTCGCTCAAGGGCACGACCTACTACGCCATCATCCGGTCGCTGCAGATGAAGTTCATGCGGATGCCCAAGGCCAAGGTCAAGATCGGCCAGGACCTCCCGGAGGAGTACCGCTAGAGCCGCGGCGACTTGGTGAGTGCCGGGTCGGCGATGACGACCGGCCCGACGACGTCGTCGATGGCCTTGAGGGTCGCCTCGTCGAGCTCGACGCCCGCTGCCTTGACGTTCTCGGTGACCTGCTCGGGTCGCGAGGCGCCGATGATCGCCGCGGAGACGTTGTCGTTCTGCAGCACCCAGGCCACGGCGAGCTGGGCCAGGCTCAGCCCGACGCCGTCCGCGATCGGGCGCAGCTGCTGCACCCGCTCCAGGACGTCGTCCTCGAGCCACCGCGAGATCATGTCGGCGCCGCCCTTGTCATCGGTGGCGCGCGAGCCGGCCGGCGGCGCCTGACCGGGGAGGTACTTGCCGGTCAGCACGCCCTGCGCGATCGGCGACCAGACGATCTGCCCCATCCCGAGCTCACGGCAGGTCGGCACCACCTCGGGCTCGATCACCCGCCAGAGCAGGGAGTACTGCGGCTGGTTGGAGATCAGTGGGACCCGCAGCTCGCGGGCCAGCTCGGCGGCGGCGCGGATCTCCTCGGCCCGCCACTCCGAGACGCCGATGTAGAGCGCCTTGCCGGACCGGACGACGTCGGCGAACGCCACCATCGTCTCCTCCAGCGGGGTGCCGTGGTCGTAGCGGTGCGCCTGGTAGAGATCGACGTAGTCGGTGCCCAGGCGGCGCAGCGAGCCGTCGATCGACTCCAGGATGTGCTTGCGCCCCAGGCCCTTGTCGTTGTGGGCGCCCGGCCCGGTCGGCCAGAAGACCTTCGTGAAGATCTCCAGGCCCTCCCGCCGCTCCCCCGCCAGCGCCTTGCCGAGGACGCTCTCGGCGGCGGTGTTGGCGTAGACGTCGGCGGTGTCGAACGTCGTGATGCCCTCGTCGAGTGCCTGCCGGACGCAGGCGAGCGCTGCGTCCTCCTCGACCTGGGAACCGTGGGTGAGCCAGTTGCCGTAGGCGATGGCCGAGATCTTCAGGCCGCTCGCACCGAGGTTGCGGATCTCCATGCCGACGACCCTATCCAGCCCGGGAAAAGGGCCCTGCGAGGATGGCGACCATGCCCACCTCCGACGTCTCCGTCCGCGTTGCGTGGGCCCAGGACGCCGCCGCCATCGCCGCTGTCCAGCTGCGCGCCTGGCAGCACCGGTACGACGTACTCCTGCCGAGCCTGCTCGCCGAGCGCGGCCTCGACCCCGAGACCCACGCCGCCGCCTGGCATGCGTCGCTGACCCGCCCGCCGGAGGCACGCCATCGTGCGCTCGTGGCGCTCGAGCGCGTCCGGGTGGTCGGCTTCGCGCTCACCGGGCCGGCGACGGACCCCGACACCGACCCCGCCGTCGACGGCGAGCTCCGCGAGTTCACCGTCGATCCCGACGAAACCCGGCAGGGCCATGGCTCACGTCTGCTCCAGGCGGCGGTCGACACGCTCGTGGCCGACCGCTTCACCCGCGTCATCTGCTGGCTCGACAGCACCGACGATGCCGCGCGGGCGTTCCTGACCAGCGCCGGCTGGGCGCCCGACGGTGCCAGCCGCGAGCTCGAGGACGAGTCCGGGGCCGGGACGGTCAAGCAGGTCCGGCTCCACACTGCGATCGGCTAGCGCAGCCACCCGAACCCTGAAGGATGGGGCGCATGAGCGACGACCTCCTGCCGCACCCGGCGACCGGCGAACCGTTCCCCTCGCCGGTTCCCCCGGGCAGTGGCTGGCCCGGTGACCCGGCCACCCAGGAGACCCCGGTCGCGCGGACACCCACGCAGGTACGCCGCCTCGCCCGTGGCGTTGGCCTCGACGACCTCGACGCCCGGATCAGCGTCTGCCACGCGTGCCCGCGGCTGGTTCGCTGGCGCGAGCACGTGGCGCGCGCCAAGCGCGCGTCGTACGCCGACCAGCCGTACTGGGGCCGGCCGGTCCCCGGCTTCGGCTCGCCTGCACCGAGCATCCTGGTGGTCGGCCTCGCCCCCGCGGCGAACGGCGCGAACCGCACCGGCCGACTGTTCACGGGCGATCGCAGCGGGGACTGGCTGTTCGCGTCCATGCACCGCGTCGGTCTGGCCACGCAGGGCACCAGCCTGCACGCCGACCGACGGCCTCGCCCTCATCGACACCCGGATGGTCGCGACCGTCCGGTGCGCTCCACCGCAGAACAAGCCGACGACCGCCGAGCGCGACGCATGCTCACCGTGGATCGAGGCAGAGCTCGACCTGCTCGCGCAGCACGTCCGGGTGGTGGTGGCGCTCGGCGGCTACGGCTGGGACGCGACGCTGAGGTCGTACGCCGCCCTCGGCTGGCAGATTGCTCGGCCCAAACCGCGATTCGGTCACGGCGTCGAGACGACCCTCGTGGGCGACGGGCGCTCCGCGACCCTGCTCGGCTGTTTCCACCCCAGCCAGCAGAACACCTTCACGGGCCGACTGACGGAGTCGATGCTCGACAACGTCTTCGGTCGGGCCGCGGCTCTCGGCAGGACGAACCCTGACTGACCTTCGCGCAAAGCGGCCGAATGCGACGCCGGACTTTGGGCACAGGACTGGTGTCCGGCGAGATCGAAACGCGGTCTCGGTCCGAGACTCAAGGGAGGGAGAGAGGTCATGGGCATCGGGGACAAGGCCAAGCACGAGGCCGAGAACGTAGGCGGGAAGGCCAAGGAGGCCGGCGGCGAGGTGCGCGGCGACAAGCCGCTCAAGAACAAGGGAAAGCGCAAGCAGTCGAAGGCGAAGCTGAAGAAGGCTGGCGACAATGTGAAGGACGCGGTCAAGAAGTGAGCAGCGCGCCGGCCACGGTGGTTGCCCAACACCGCGGTGAGGGGCGGCCCGTCAGAGGAGACCGAGCGTGACAGCGTGCCGGCGTACGGCGTCGGTGTCTGCCGCGAGCACGAAGGGCACGTCCTCGGTCCAGGTTCCCGAGACCTCCTCGACGCGACCGTCGCCCGGGTCGAGTCGCACCTCGCGGATGTAGATCGCAATGATCCGGCCCGGGTTCTGCCCGACGACGGCCGCGTAGATCTCGGGATCCTTCTCCCCTGAGTCACCGAGCAGGACGAACCGCAGCCGAGGATGGAGGTCGAGGATCTCCTGGATGCGAGCGTGCTTCTGCTCACGCCCGGCAGCGGTGCCGAGCAGGTCGCGGAGCAGCAGCGGCCCCACCGGGAACTCGCGGTGTCGGATGAACGCCATCAGGAAGCTGTGCAGGTTCCAGGGGCTGGACGAGACGTAGAAGACCGGGTTGATGCCGACGGCGAGGTCGCGGTACAGCTCCGCCGCTCCCGGGAAGGGCGTCCGGGTGAGGGCGGACCCGGTGAACGTCTGCCGGATCATCCGCCCTACGCGCTGGACGCCGGTCTCGAGGATCGTGTCGTCGACGTCCGAGATGACCCCGAACGCCGCGGCGTCGGCCCGGGACCAGTACCTCGAGCGGCGTGTGACCATCGGGTCCGTGACGCCGCGATACTCCTCGGCGAGCTCGACGGTCCCGCTGGTCCACGGGGCGATGAGCCGGCCAGGGTCTGGCTGCAGGCGCACCTGGAAGTAGCCGTCGGCGTCGGTGGCGGTCTCGACGAGGTGCCCGCGACGGTGACGCGCAGGGGTACGCCCGGCAGGTCGTCGGTCAGGAAGTGCCGAACGGTACGGCGTACGGCGGCGCCGACGCCCTCGCCCTCCACCGCTTCGGAAGGAGGCGGGTCGTCGACGACCCGTCCGCGCGCCACCACCCCTTGGTCACTGCCGTGGCCGACGTACAGCTCGATCCGCAGGTCACCGGGCGTCTCGGGTGCCGGCCCGCCGCAGCCGAACTCCGTCCCACGCCTGCTCCAGCCGGCGGGCCCAGCGGCTCGCACTCATGCGCCCACCCTAGGAGTGCGCCGGATTGAGGTCCGACGCACTCCTCGACACGGGCTGGGTCAGTTCACGTTGACCGCGCTCCAGGCGGCGGCCACCACGGCCCGCTGGTTGCTGCTCGCGCCGAACAGGTCGGTGGCAGCGCTGAGGGTCGCGGTGCGCGCCTGCGCGTAGGTGGTGCCGGAGGTCATGTAGACCGTGAGCGCCCGGAACCAGATCTTCTCGGCGTCGGCGCGGCCGATGCCGGTGATCGTCGAGCCGTTGCACGTCGGCGAGTTGTGGACCTTGCCACCGATCGTCTTCTGGCCAGAGCCCTCGGCGAGCAGGTAGAAGAAGTGGTTGCCGACGCCGGACGAGTAGTGCACGTCGACGTTCTTGGTCGAGGTGCTCCAGCAGGAGTGCGAGCTGCCGTCGAGAGCCGGGTTGTCCATCCGCCGGAAGCCGGAGTGCGACGCCAGGTCGAACTCCTCGCCGATGTAGTAGTCACCCGGGTCGTTGGTGTTCGCCGCGTAGAACTCCACCATCGTGCCGAAGATGTCGGACGTCGCCTCGTTGAGGCCACCGGACTCACCCGAGTAGGTCAGGCCGGCCGTGTTCTCCGTGACGCCGTGCGACATCTCGTGCCCGGCGACGTCGAGCGAGACCAGCGGACCGAACTCCACCCCGTCGCCGTCGCCGTACGTCATCTTGGTGCCGTCCCAGAACGCGTTGACGTAGCCGTTGCCGTAGTGGACCCGGTTGTACGAGCCGGTGCCGTTGCCGAAGATGCCGTTGCGGCCGTGCACGAGCTTGTAGTAGTCCCAGGTCATGTTCGTGCCGTACTGGGCGTCCACGCCCGCGGACTCCCGGTTGCTGGTGGACCCGTTGCCGAAGAGCGTGTCGGTGCTGGTGAACATCGTGCCGGCCTTGCAGCCCGACCCGAACAGCTGGCAGAGGAGGCTGTCGGTCTTGTTGCCGAAGTCGGTCGTGTAGGTGTTGCCCCGGGTCGGGTCCTTGAGCAGGTACGACGTGCCGGACGGCGTCACCTGGAGGTTGACCGTGCCGCCGTAGAGCGACTGGCCCGACCCGTCGGTCGTCTGGATCTGCTCGGCGCGGCGGATGACCTTGCCGGTGCGGGCGTCGACGTAGGTCAGCAACCGGCTGGGGGTGCCGTCGGTGTGACGGCCGCCGCTCGTGAACTCCCAGGCGAGGCGGGGCGCGCCGGCGATGGCTTCCACGACGAGGCGCGGGCTGCCGTCCACCCGGAGCTTGCGGATGTCCCTGGTCGTCCGGTCCTTGGTCGTGACGGCGCGCTCGGCGCGGTCCTTGCCGACCGTCGGACGGACGGAGAGGCGCACCGGAGCCGCGAGCGTCTGGCTCGCGCCGTCCCAGAGCGCGTCGGGGCCCTGGTGGACGACGAGGTCGCCGCCGATGACCGGCAGCCCCCGGTAGGTCCGCTGCAGGCGCACGTGCGTGCTTCCGTTGGCGTCGCGGATCGTCGCCGTGGCCTTGAACTCCTGGCCGGGCGTCGCGCGCGCGACGAGGGGGTGCTCCTTGAGCGAGGCGATGGCCTTCTCGGCGACGCGGTCGCCGTTCGGCTTGGCGGCGGGGGTCGGCGCGCTGGCCGCACCGGACGGGAGGCCGAGGACGAGGGTGGCCAATGCGGCTGCAGCGGCGGTGGCCGCTGCCGGACCGAGAAGGTTCTGCTCCTTGGATCGACGACACGGGGATCGTGCTGCCTGGGCGAGACCTCGGCGTTCGTCAGGCCAGGAACGGCCGGTGCACGTTCGTGCACCGCACAAACCTGCAGATCGCCAACGCGGCAGCGTGGCGCTCAGCGGCGAAGCCGCATCGTGCGGCGCCCGTGGGCCGAGCGCAGCGATGGTCCGGCGGTGCCGCGCGATCTGCGACACGCTCGCGCAGCTCAATGCAGGTCGAGGAAGTGCTCCAGGCCGACGGTGAGCCCGGGGTGCGCGGCGATCTGGCGGACTCCGGTGAGCACGCCGGGCGTGAACGACACCCGGTCGAGCGAGTCGTGGCGGATGGTCAGGGTCTCCCCGACGCCACCGAGCACGACCTCCTGGTGCGCAACCAGGCCGCGGATCCGCAGGCCGTGGACGTGGATGCCGTCGACCACCGCGCCGCGAGCGCCGTCGAGGGCCGTCGACGTCGCGTCCGGCACGGGCGGGCAGCCGGCCTCGCGCCGGGCGGCGGCCACCAGCTCCGCCGTACGGCGTGCGGTGCCGCTCGGCGCGTCCGCCTTGTTGGGGTGGTGCAGCTCCACGATCTCGACCGACTCGTAGAACGGCGCGGCCTGTGCGGCGAAGCGCATCATCAGGATGGCGCCGATCGAGAAGTTCGGGGCGATCAGCACTCCGGTCGCCGGGTCGCGCCGCCCGAGCCAGGACCCGAGGATGTCCAGCCGCCCCTGATCGAAGCCCGTGGTGCCGACCACGGCGTGGATGCCGTGGTCGATGCAGAACTCGAGGTTGTCCATCACGACGTCGGGGTGGGTGAAGTCGACGACCACCTGGGCGTCCGAGGTCACGAGCTTGTCGATCGGGTCGTCCTGGTCGACCGCGGCCACCAGCTCGAGATCGGCAGCGGCCTCGACCGCCGTGCACACCTCGGACCCCACCTTGCCGCGGGAACCCAGCACACCGACCCGGATCTGACTGCTCTCCACGGCGTCCAACCTAGTGCTTACGCATCTCGGAGCCCTGTCGGTCCCGCGCAATGAGTGCGAGTTCTGGCAGGCTGGGCCCATGGCGGTGCAGACGATCCCCCCGCGGCTGCGGTGGGCGGTGGACTTCATCGACGTGCAGCCCCAGGACCACGTCCTCGAGATCGGCTGTGGCTCGGGGCAGGCGGCGGACCTGATCTGTCGACGGCTCGAGGGCCGCGGCAGGATGTTCGCGATCGATCGATCCGAGGCGGGCGTCGATCGCACCAAGCAGCGGTGCGCCGCGCACATCGAGGCCGGCAAGCTGACGGTGCGTCAGATCGACCTCGCCACGCTCCGGGTGCCGGTGAAGCGGCTGACCAAGGTCTTCGCCTTCGACGTCAACCTGTTCTGGGTGCGCGACTGCAAGGACGAGGTCGCGCTCCTGCACGAGCGGGTCCTCCCCGGCGGCTCGGTCAACCTGTTCTTCGACACGAGCCGGCCCGAGCAGGTGCCGGACATCATCTCCAAGACCGCCGAGGCGCTCACCCAGGGCGGCTTCCGCGTCTACATCGCGACGTCGGACAAGCCGCCCGTCGTCGGGATCATCGGGCGCCGGTGAGCCGACAGCGAACCCGTGCCCCAGGCGGCAGCGAGCGGAGCGAGCCATGCCGCAGTAGCCGACCCGGCGGAAATTTCGCCCTCGCGAGCGAAGCGAGCCGCGTCTGAAATCTGCGCTGTGTCGGCGGGCGCTCAGCCTGGGACCGTGACTACGGCCCGACGACGGCCAGCAGCTCGGGCCGCCCGAACACGTCCTGTGCCACGGAGCGGACGTCGTCGAGGGTGACCCCGTCGATCCGCGCCATCACCTCGTCGATACCGAGCACGTCGGCGTAGACGAGCTCGGCCTTGCCGAGGCGCATCATCCGGGACGCACTGTCCTCGAGCCCGAGCACGAGTCCGCCGACCAGCTGGCCCTTGCCGCGGGCGAGCTCCTCCGCGGTGATGCCGTGGGCGGCGATCCGGGACAGCTCGACCCGCACCACCTCGAGCACCTCGTCGAGCCGGTCCGGGAGGCAGCCCACGGCGACGCCCACGAGCCCGGAGTCGGCGTAGTGGCTGGCGAAGGAGTAGACGGAGTAGGCCAGGCCGCGGTGCTCGCGCACCTCCTGGAAGAGCCGGCTCGACGTGCCGCCACCGAGTGCCGTGTTGAGGACACCGAGCGCGAACCGACGGTCGTCGTCACGCGCCACGCCCTCCGCGGCCAGCACCAGGTTGACCTGCTCGAACGGCCGGGAGATCCGACCCTCGCGGCCGCTGATCCGTGGGTGCCGGCGGCTCGCCCGCGGGCCGACCGGCTCGGCGGCCTCGGCGAGGAAGCCGTGGCGGCCGAAGAAGCGGCGTACGGCCTTGACGACGTCGCCGTGCTCGACCGCGCCGGCCACCGACACGACCATGTTTCCCGGGCGGTAGTGCTTGCGGTAGAAGCGCTGGATCTGGGCGCGCGTCATGACCTCGATCGAGCCGATCGTCCCGGCGATCGGGCGGCCGAGCGGTCCGCTCCCCCACGCCAGCTCGGCGAGCAGGTTCTGTACGACGTCGTCGGGGTCGTCCTCGTGCATCGCGATCTCGTCGAGGATGACGTCGCGCTCGGCGTCGACGTCGTGCGCCTCGAGCAGCGACCCGGTGATCATGTCGCCGAGCACGTCGACCGCCAGCGGCAGGTCCTCACCGAGGACCCGCGCGTGGAAGCAGGTGTACTCCTTCGCGGTGAACGCGTTGAACTCCCCGCCGACGGCGTCGAGGGCGATCGAGATGTCGAGCGCCGACCGCTCGTCGGTGCCCTTGAAGAGCAGGTGCTCGAGGAAGTGCGACGCCCCGTGGGTCGTCGCGGTCTCGTCGCGGGAGCCGACGCCGATCCAGACGCCGATCGAGGCCGACCGGGCGCCTGCCATCTGCTCGGTGACGATCCGCAGACCGGAGGGCAGGATCGTTCGTCGTACTTGCGAAGTCACGTGACCGTCGGCGTCGCGGACCGTCTCGAGGGTGCTGGTCGACGCGCGCCCCGCTGAGGCACTCGGGAGTGCCGACGGCCGGCCAGCAGTGCGCTGGCCGGCCGTCGTGAGGAACTCACTCACTTAAGAGTCACTCCGAGTCCTCGGAGGCGTCGGAGTCGTGCCGGAGCCGCCTCCTCGACCACCGGGACCAGCGAGAGCTTGCCGCGGTCGTCGATCTCGGCGATCTGCACCTGGATCTTCTGACCGACCGAGACGACGTCCTCGACGCTCTCGACCCGCTTGCCGCCGGCGAGGTCACGCAGCTTGCTGATGTGCAGCAGGCCGTCCTTGCCGGGCATGAGCGAGACGAACGCACCGAAGTTGGTCGTCTTGACGACCGTGCCGAGGTAGCGCTCGCCGACCTCGGGCATGGTCGGGTTGGCGATGGCGTTGACCGCGGCCTTGGCCGCCTCAGCGGCCTCGCCGTTGGTCGCACCGATGTAGACGGTGCCGTCGTCCTCGATGGACAGCGTCGCGCCGGTGTCGTCCTGGATCTGGTTGATCACCTTGCCCTTGGGCCCGATGACCTCGCCGATCTTGTCGACCGGCACCCTGATCGTGATGATCCGCGGGGCGTAGAGCGACATCTCCTCGGGCTCGTCGATGGCCTCGGCCATGACGTCCAGGATCGCGATCCGGGCGTCCTTGGCCTGGGTCAGCGCAGCAGCGAGGACCTCGGCCGGGATGCCGTCCAGCTTGGTGTCGAGCTGGAGTGCGGTGACGAACTCCCGGGTGCCGGCGACCTTGAAGTCCATGTCGCCGAACGCGTCCTCGGCACCGAGGATGTCGGTGAGCGCGACGTACTGCGTCTCACCGTCCAGGTCACCGGAGACCAGGCCCATCGCGATGCCCGCGACGGCGGCCTTCAGCGGGACGCCCGCCTGCAGCAGCGACATCGTCGAGGCGCAGACCGAGCCCATCGAGGTGGAGCCGTTGGAGCTCATCGCCTCGGAGAGCTGGCGGATGGCGTAGGGGAACTCCTCCCGCGAAGGCAGCACGGGGAGCAGGGCCCGACGGGCCAGTGCACCGTGGCCGACCTCGCGCCGCTTCGGCGAGCCGACGCGGCCGGTCTCACCGGTGGAGAACGGCGGGAAGACGTACTTGTGCATGTAGCGGCGGTGCTTCTCCGGGGAGAGCGTGTCGAGCTGCTGCTCCATCTTCAGCATGTCCAGCGTGGTGACACCCAGGATCTGGGTCTCGCCGCGCTCGAACAGCGCCGAGCCGTGCACCCGCGGGAGCAGGCCGACCTCGGCGTGCAACGGACGGATGTCGGCGAGGCCACGGCCGTCGATGCGGACCTTGTCGCGCAGGATGCTCTCGCGGACCAGCGACTTGTTGACCGAGCGGAACGCCGCGCCGATCTCCTTCTCGCGACCCTCGAACTGCGGGCCGAGGTCAGCCAGGACCTGGTCCTTGAGCTCGTCGGTGCGGTCGTTGCGCTCCTGCTTGTCCGCGATCTTCATCGCGGCGGCCAGGTCGGCCTTGATCGCAGACTCGACGGCGGTGAAGACGTCGTCCTCGTAGTCGAGGAAGACCGGGAACTCCTGGACCGGCTTCGCGGCCTCCTTGGCGAGCTCCGCCTGGGCCTCGACCAGCTGCTTGATGAACGGCTTGGCCGCGTCGAGACCGCCGGCGACGACCTCCTCGGTCGGCGCCTGGACGCCGTCCTGGACCAGGGTCCAGGCCGACTCGGTGGCCTCGGCCTCGACCATCATGATCGCGACGTCGCCGGAGTCGGTGACACGGCCGGCGACGACCATGTCGAAGACAGCCTTCTCGAGCTGGCTGTGGGTCGGGAACGCGACCCACTGGCCGTCGATCAGCGCGACCCGCACACCGCCGACCGGGCCGGAGAACGGCAGGCCGGAGAGCTGGGTCGACAGCGACGCGGCGTTGATCGCGAGCACGTCGTAGGGGACGTCCGGGTTGAGGGCCAGGACGGTGATGACGACCTGGACCTCGTTGCGCAGACCCTTCTTGAAGGTCGGGCGCAGCGGCCGGTCGATGAGGCGGCAGGTGAGGATCGCGTCCTCGCCCGGCCGGCCCTCGGACCGGAAGAACGAGCCGGGGATCTGGCCCGCGGCGTACATCCGCTCCTCGACGTCGATCGTCAGGGGGAAGAAGTCGAAGTGGTCCTTCGGGTGCTTGCCGGCGGTGGTCGCCGACAGCAGCATGGTGTCGTCGTCGAGGTAGGCGGTCACCGAACCGGCGGCCTGACGGGCAAGCAGCCCGGTCTCGAACTTGACGGTACGGGTGCCGAACTTGCCGTTGTCAATAACGGTCTCGACGGCGGAGATGACGGGTTCAGTCAACGTTTGACTCTCTCGTTCGCGGTGCGATCCGCGACGCCCGCGTCTTTCGATCCGATCTTCGATCGAGGCATGCAGGACGCTGTGTTCTTGGGGCCCTGAGTGCCACTACCGAGGATCGGGACCGTGGTTGACGCGGATCGCTCCTGTGGTTTGGTTTTCAGTTGTGCTGGGCGGACCCCGTTGGGTCCTGCCGCAATGTAGCGAAGGGACCCACCGAAGCGGTGGATCCCAACACGTAAGACTTATCGGCGGAGGCCGAGGCGCTCCACGATCGAGCGGTAGCGCTCGATCTCGGTCTTCTTCAAGTAGTTGAGCAGCCGGCGGCGCTGGCCCACGAGGAGCAGCAGCCCACGGCGGCTGTGGTGGTCGTGCTTGTGCTGCTTGAGGTGGTCGGTCAGGTGACTGATCCGGTGGCTCAGCAGCGCGATCTGCACCTCGGGCGAACCGGTGTCGCCCTCAGTGGTGGCGTACTCGGAGATGATCTTCTTCTTGGTCTCCGCGTCGGTACCAATAGCCATGCTTGTTAAGGGTCCTTCCGGTTCGTTGCGCGGCGCGCCCGGGCATTTCCACCGGGGCACTCTGGATCCGCGGCCGTCAAACGGCAACGGTCAAGGCTAACAGCGGTGGTGAACATCACCCAATCGCGGGACCGGCGTCCAGCGCCGTGCACAGCACGTCCAGGAACCGGTCGTGATCGGCTCTCAGAGCGACCATCACGGGCGCGCCGACAGCCTGCCCACCGGCGAAGGAGAAGCGAGTGGCGCCGTACGTCGTCGGGTCGGTCCGCTCGACCGTGACCGAGGCGGCCCCGACCTCCACGACGGCAGGGTCGAGCAGGCAGGCGACCGCCAGCGGGTCGTGCAGCGGCGCCGCTCCGAGAGCGGCCATCGCCGGGTCCCGGCGGTACCAGTCGATCCGGGCGTCGACGAAGTCGGCCGCCGTGCTCGCGGCGACCGTTCCGACGCCGCGGAGCCGCTCGGTGTCGGCCGCGGTGAGCGGTGCCGAGAAGGTCGCATCCATGGTGACGAGGAGGACGTCCCGGAAGCCGGCGGTGAGTACGTCGTGCGCGGCCTCCGGGTCGCACCACACGTTGCGCTCGGCGTACGGCGTGACACCCCGCTCGCGGTGCGAACCGCCGAGGACGATCAACCGGTCGACCGCCCCGACGATGCCCGGATCGGCAGCGAGAGCCGCGGCGAGGTTGGTCAGCGGGCCAGTGGGGACGACCACGACGGTGACGGGTCGCGGCCCGGAGCGTCTCGACCAACCACTCGACCGCGGGGCTGCCGGCGACCGCCGACGGCGGGGGGATCGCCAGCGTGGGAGGCAGGTCCGCGCGTCCGCTCGGCAGCTCCTCCAGCCGCGGCCGGACCGGGCCGTTGCACCCCGGGTGCACTCCGACCCCGCCGACCCCGCCGCGGCCGACCAGGTCGAGCACCCGCAGCGAGTTGTCGGTCGTGTGGCGGACGTCGTGGTTGCCCCACACGGTCGTCACACCGAGCAGCTCGAGGTCGGGGTGCAACGCGGCGACCATGATCGCGACCGCGTCGTCGGTCCCGGTGTCGCAGTCGAGGACCACCGGGACCGACATCGCGTACCACCCTTCGCTCTCAGCGCCTCGTCAACGACCGGCCATCGTGAACGCCTGGTCCGTCTCCACCACCAGCTCGCCCTGCGGCTGACGCCGCCGGCGCGGCCACCATGCCCGCTCGCCGAGCAGAGCCAGCGCGGCGGGCAGGATCACCAGCCGGACCAGGGTCGCGTCGAGCAGGATGGCGGCGGAGAGGCCGACGCCCATCATCTTCATCTCCAGCATGCTCAGTGTCGCGAAGATCGCGAACACCGACACCATCACGGCGGCGGCGCTGGTGATCACACCGGCCGTCTCCGACACGCCCCTCTGGACTGCCAGCCGGGCGGGCAGGCCGCGCTCGACGTGCTCGCGGATCCGGCTCACGACGAACACGTGGTAGTCCATCGACAGGCCGACGAGGACCACGAGGACGAACAGCGGGATCCAGTCGATGACGAAGCCAGGGCTGGTGAAGTCGAGCAGCGACTCCCCCATGCCGTGCTGGAACACCAGCGTCATCAGCCCGAACGCCACGGCCACCGACGCGAGGTTGAGAACGGTCGAGATCAACGCGATCGGCACGCTCTTGAAGGCGAAGACCATCATCAGGAAGGTCAGCAGGAGCACGAACGCGATCACCAGCGGCAGCCGGTCAGACATCCGGTCCTGCGAGTCGAGCGACTCGGCGGGGTCTCCGCCCACCGCGACGTCGGAGCCCGGGAGGTCGACGGACGCCGGCACGAGGTCGCCACGGAGCAGCCGGATCGCCTCGTCGACCTGCTCGTCGGACTCCTCGAACGGCATGGCCAGCTCGAGGATCGACGTACGACCGTCGGCCGAGACCTCGACCGGCGAGCTCGGCTGCCGGAACATCCCCGACGCGACCGCTTCCCGGCTCAGGTCGTCGAGCTGCGTCGCGACCTCGGCCTGGTCACTCGCGCCTGCCCGGACCACGACCCGTGCGATCGGGCCTTCCGAGGGGAACTCCTCGATGACGTCCCTGATCGTCTGCACCTCGGCGATGTCCCCCGGCAGCGTGTCGAGATTGCTCGAGTGGGTCTTCATGCCCAGCGCGGGCACCGCGAGGACGGCCACGACGGCGCCGCCGAGCAGCAAGGCGACAACCGGGTGCCGGAGCACCGGCCCGAGCAGCCGGCGGCTGATGCCCCCCTGGCCCAATTGATTGCTCAGTCGGCGGTTGAACCGCCACAGCAGCGGTACGCGCGGCCGGTCCACCCAGCGGCCGAGCTTGGCCAGGAGGGCGGGGAGCACGGTGATCGAGCCCAGCACCGCGATCGCGACCACGAGGATGGAGCCGACGGCCAGGCTGTTGAACGTCGTGTCGGTCATCAGGAACAGTCCGGCCATCGCGGCGATCACTGCGCCGCCGGACACGAGGATCGAGTGGCCCGAGGTCTGGGCGGCGATCTCGACGGCGTCGAGGGTGCTGCGTCCGCGAGCACGTTCCTCACGCTCGCGCTTGAGGTAGAAGAGCGAGTAGTCGACACCCACGGCCATCCCGATCAGCACGATCATGCTGGTGACGGTCGACTCCGCGGGCACCAGGTGGGAGAGCGGGGCGATGATGCCGATGGTCGCGGCGACGCTGGTGGCGGCGAGCAGCACCGGGATCCCGGCTGCGATCAGGGCGCCGAACGCGAGCAGCATCAGCAGCAGCGTGATCGGCAGGCTGATCACCTCGGCCGAGGAGAGGTCGGCGGCGACCCGGTCGTCGATGGCGGCGTCGAGCGTGAGGTCACCGGTCTGGCGGATGTCGAGGCCCGGGAAGTCCGCCCGGACGTCGTCGACGGCGGCGACGATCGGGTCGGCGTCGTCATGGTCCTTCGCCAGCTGGATCGAGATCAGCATCGCCGTACGGTCCGGGCTCCACTGGGCCTCGGACACCTCGGTCACTCCCGGAAGTGGGCGAACCGTGCGCGCCAGCTGGGCGGCGGCCTCGTCGGCCTGCGCCTGGTCGAGTGCGCCGCCGTCGGCAGTCACCAGGACCTCTTCGGACGACGGCGAATCCAGGTGGGCCTCGTGCACCCACTTCTCGGCGACGCCGGACTCACCGAGCCGGTAGTCGGCATCGGAGGCCTCCTCGGTGGAGACGGTGGCGGCCAGGCCGACGGCCACCACGACCAGCGCGAGCCAGCCGAAGATCGCCCGCCACGGGTGGGTCGCGCTCCAGCGTGCGGCGCGCATGGACACGGAGGTCAACGGGTTGGGAGACATGACGATCCTTTCGTCGAGTTCTGTGGGGACCTCCAGACTCGCGATCGGAGACACCTACGGCAGGAGCGCTGACACCCCGGCGAGAGGTGGTGCCTGCACCACCGCTTCCCGGGGCCGGGTCGGGGAGGATGGTGCGATGCCCGACCACCCGCAACGACCCGACCGGCTCCGGCTCACGCTGTTCGCCGCCGCTCAGGTGGTGTCCTTCGTGCCGCTGGTCGTGCTGTTCACGTTCTGGGTCGTCGGCGGGGTGCTGATGATCGTGTGGGTCGGTGCGCTGTTCCTCGCGGTCGCCGTGCCGGCGACCCGCTGGCTGGCCAACGGCCACCGCCGGATGGCGGCGAGGGTGCTCGACCGGACGCTGCCGGCGCCGTACGTCCCGCTGGCGGGGCGGCCGGCCCTCAACCGGCTCCGGGTGGTGGCTACCGACCCGATGACCTGGCGCGACCTCGGCTGGATGCTGGTGGCGATGACGCTCGGCTTCGTGATCTCGCTGACCGTGGTGGTGCTGCTGCTCGGGGTCGTCACCTTCTGGATCTGGTACTACGCGGTCGGCCCGCTGATGCGGTTGCGGTCCGCCGCCGACCAGTGGCTGCTCTCCCCCGGCGTCACCGAGCGCCTCGAGCGCCGGGTCGAGCAGCTGACCGAGACCCGCGCCGACGCCGTCGACCACTCGGCGGCCGAGCTGCGGCGGCTCGAGCGCGACCTGCACGACGGCGCGCAGGCGCGGCTGGTCGCCCTCTCGCTGAGCCTCGGCATGGCCGACGAGATGTTCGACCGCGACCCGGACGGCGCGCGCAGGCTGGTCGGCGACGCCCGCGACACGACCGACACGGCGCTCGCCGAGCTGCGCTCGGTCGTGCGGGGCATCCATCCCCCGGTGCTGGCCGACCGCGGCCTCGTCGGCGCCGCGCAGGCGCTGGCGCTGGACATGGCGGTCCCGGTCCGGGTCGAGGCGTCGATCGACGGGCGGCTGTCCCCTCCCGTCGAGTCCGCGGTCTACTTCGCGGTGGCCGAGTGCCTGGCCAACGTGGGCAAGCACGCCGCCGCCGAGAACGGGTGGATCCGGATCGAGCACGCCGACGGCGTGCTGCGCGTGGAGGTCGGCGACGACGGACGTGGGGGCGCCGACCCGACCGGCGGCACCGGCATGACGGGGGTAATGAGGCGACTCCGGACCTTCGACGGCACCATGATGGTCTCGAGCCCGGTCGGAGGGCCGACGATCGTCACCCTGGAGGTCCCGTGCGCCTTGTCCTCGCCGAGGACCACGCCCTCCTCCGTGCCGGCCTCACCCAGCTCCTCGAGAGCCACGGATTCACCGTCGCTGCCGCCGTCGACAACGCCGCCGACCTCGACGCCGCACTGAGCGACCCGGACGTCGAGGCGGCCGTGCTCGACGTACGGCTTCCGCCGACGCAGACCGACGAGGGGCTGCGCGCGGCCATCGCCGTCCGCAGCCGGCGCCCGGGCTTCCCGGTGATGGTGCTCTCGCAGTACGTCGAGCACCTCTACGCGCGCGAGCTGCTCGCGAGCGGCGAGGGCTCCGTGGGCTACCTGCTCAAGAACCGGGTCTCCGACGTGACGGAGTTCGTCGAAGGCCTCCAGCGCGTCGTCGCGGGCGGCACCGTCCTCGACCCCGAGGTGGTCGCGACGGTCATGGCCCGGCAGCAGCCGGTCGACCGGCTCAGCGCCCGCGAGCGCGAGGTGCTGGCGCTGATGGCGCAGGGACGCTCCAACGCGGCCATCGCGGAGCGGCTCGTCGTCACGGAGAAGGCCGTCGCCAAGCACATCAACGGCATCTTCACCAAGCTCGACCTGCCGCTCGGCACCGACGACCACCGTCGCGTGCGAGCCGTGCTGACCTGGCTCCGGCTCTAGAGGCTCCTAGGGCCATGACCCCGGGCATGGTGGCGCCCGTCCGCGTCCCGCGAAAGGATGCCGCTATGGACAAGCGCCTGGCCGCCTGCAACCTGTGCGAAGCCATCTGTGGCCTCGAGCTGACCATCGACGACGGCAGGGTGACCGGTGTCCGGGGCAACCCCGACGATCCGCTCTCCCGCGGCCACATCTGTCCGAAGGGCGTGGCGATCGGCGACATCCACGCCGACCCGGACCGGTTGCGCCGTCCGGTCCGGCGCGACCGGACGACCGGTGAGTGGACCGAGATCGGCTGGGACGAGGCGTTCGACCTGGTGGCCGACGGGATCGCGACGGCGATCAACGAGCACGGCAAGGACGCGCTCGGGATCTACCTCGGCAACCCCAACGTCCACAGCCTCGGCGCGATGACGCATGGCGTGGCGATGGTGCAGTCCTTCCGCACCCGCAACAAGTTCAGCGCCACGTCGGTCGACCAGCTCCCCCACCAGCTCATCGGCAACCTGCTCTACGGTCACCAGCTGCTGCTCCCGGTGCCGGACATCGACCGGACGTCGTACTTCCTCGTCTTCGGCGCCAACCCGATGGCCTCGAACGGCTCGCTGATGACCGTGCCGGACTTCCCGGGGCGGTTGCGCGAGCTCGACGGCCGCGGCGGCCGGATGGTCGTCTTCGACCCGCGCCGCACCGAGACCGCCAAGGTCGCCTCCGAGCACCACTTCATCCGGCCCGGCACCGACGCGTGGGTGCTGCTCGCGATGCTGCGCACGATCTTCGTCGAGGGCCTCACGGCGCCGCCGTCGTACGTCGACGGCCTGGCCGAGGTCGAGCGGCTGATCGCCGACTTCACCCCCGAGGCCGCCGAGCGCGCCAGCGGTGTGCCGGCCGACGTGATCACCCAGGTCGCGCGGGAGTTCGCCGCTGCCGACGGCGCTGCGGCGTACGGGCGGATCGGTGTGTCGACGCAGGAGTTCGGCCTGGTCTGCCAGTGGGCGGTCCAGCTGCTCAACCTGGTCACCGGCAACACCGACCGCGTCGGCGGCACCCTGCTCACCTCCCCCGCCATCGACGCGATCGGGCGCGGGCTGCTCGGCCGTGGGCACTTCGACAAGCACCGGTCGCGGGTCCGGCAGGCGCCCGAGTTCGCCGGGGAGCTCCCGGTCTCGGTGCTGCGTGAGGAGATCGAGACGCCGGGCGACGGCCAGGTGCGGGCGCTGCTCACCCTCTCCGGCAACCCGGTGCTGTCGACGCCTGACGGCGCGGCGCTCGACCGGGCGATCGAGGGCCTCGACTTCTACGCGGCCGTGGACTTCTACATCAACGAGACCACCCGTCGGGCCGACGTGATCCTGCCGCCGACGAGCCATCTCGAGCGCGACCACTACGACCTGGTCTTCCACCTGCTCGCGGTGCGCGACACCGCGCGGTTCACGCCCGCGGTGTTCCCGAAGAGCCGCGACCAGCGGCACGACTGGGAGATCTTCCGCGAGATCAACGCCCGGGTGACCCGGCGGCTGCGGCAGAAGCCGGCGCTCGGGCGGAGGCTCAGGAAGTCCGCCCGCCTCGCGCTCAGCCCCACCTTCATCATCGCGACGCTGCTCCGCACCGGTCGGTCCGGCGTCACCATCACCCAGCTCCGGAAGCACCCGGAGGGCGTCGACATCGGTCCCCTGCGGTCGGGTCAGCTGCCCGGGCGACTGAACACCTAGGACAAGCGGATCCAGGCCGCGCCGGCGCTCGTGGTCGGCGACCTCGAGAGGTTGCGTGGCCAGGAGCTGCCGGGCGACGGCGAGCTGGTGCTCATCGGTCGCCGTCACCAGCGCGACTGCAACTCCTGGATGCACAACACGACCCGGCTCACGAAGGGCCGGCCGCGGCACCAGCTGCTGATGCACCCCGACGACCTCGCCGCCCGCGGGTTGACGGACGGCGCGCTGGTGACGGTGACGTCACGGGTCGGGTCGGTCAAGGTGGACGTGCAGGCGACCGAGGAGATGATGCCCGGGGTGGTCTCGCTCCCTCACGGCTACGGCCACCAGCGCACCGGCGTCCGGCTCGGCGTGGCCGACCAGGTCGCCGGCATCTCGATCAACGACCTCACCGACCCCGAGCGGCTCGACGCGTCGGGCAACGCCGCGCTGTCCGGCGTACCGGTGACGGTCGCGTAGGTCCTCCGCGTCAGACCACGGTGACGGGGTGGCGGACCTGGGTGCGGACTGTCATTCCACACGGTCGGTGGCGTTCCCGCGGTCAGCACCGTCCTTCAGCGACCGGTAGGCCACCCGGGCGCTGACTGCGCGCTCCAGCTCGCGGATCACGCTGGTGAAGAACTGCTTGCGGTAGAGGTCGTCGGTGACGGCGTACACGGTGAAGTAGAGGCCGCTGAAGGCGGCCAGGAACACCGACACCTGCACCAGCTCGCGGCTCAGCCGGTCACCGTCCCAGGCGCCCATCGAGGAGACGACCGGGTGCAACGGCCCGCCGGTCCACGACGCGACCACACCTGGGTCCATGGCAACCACGCCGAACACGATGAAGAACGCGAAGACTGCCAGCGCGAGCAGCAGCACCTGGACCGCCTGCGAGACGAGCAGGACCAGCACCAGGTTGACCTTCTGCAGTCCGGTCACCTCGGCGTCGACCGCGCCGACCCGCTCCACCCGGCCGGCGATCGCCTCGGCCGCCGCCTCCAGCGGCGTACCCCGGCAGGCGTCGAGAAGCTCCCGGCTGTCGACCTCGTCGTCGACGGAGTCGAGCTCCTCGGGAAGCCGCGTGAGCAGGAAGCCCACGGCCACACCGGCGAAGAGCATGACCGTCACCCACAGCACGCCCCCGTCGAGCGCCGCGGACACCTGCCACACCTCGGCGTTGATGAAGAGGAAGGTGATGAAGAGCAGCAGCAGCGGCAGCGCCCGGGTCACCAGCGGAAGCAGCAGCCCGAGCGAGCGGAACGTGCGTCGGATCGCCCATCCGACGATCAGCCAGGCGCGCAGCGTGACGACGGCGTACACCGCCAGCACCACGCCGGCCGCGCTGAGCGCGGCCCCGATCCCCGCCGCCGCGCTGAGCGGGATGGCCGTGATCACGCCGACGACGGCCCCGATCACGACGGCGACCAGCACCACGACCGCGATCCGGCCCCGCCGCAGCCCGGCCGCGACCTTGGCGCGGTAGGAGTCGACGAAGTAGGGCAGTCCGTGGGCGACGAACCACAGCTCGGCAGGGTCGAGCGGCTCACGTGCGGGCATGCCGGCTCCTCATCCGCCGAGAATCTCGCGGGTCCGCACGACGTCGCCGGCGATGGCGACCAGGAGGGCTCGATGCCGTCGAACCGCACCATCCCCCTGATCCGTTCGACGAACTCCACCTCGACCTCGACCCCGTAGAGGTCGAGGTCGGTGCGGTCGAGCACGTAGCCCTCGACCCGGCGGTCGCGCAGTCCGTCGAACGTCGGATTGGTGCCGACGCTGATGGCTGTCGGGTGCTTCACTCCCCCGTCGGCGCCGTCGAGGCGGCGCAGCCACCCGGCGTACACGCCGTCCGCGGGCGCCGCCGCGCCAGGAACCACCGGCACGTTGGCCGTGGGGAAGCCGAGGTCGCGACCGCGTTTGTCGCCCTCGATCACGACACCGCGAGTGACGAACGGGCGGCCGAGCGCCTCGGCAGCGCCGGCGACGTCGCCGGCGGCGAGGCAGGTGCGGACGTACGTCGACGACCACACCTGCGGTCCGCCGTCGAGCTCGACCGCCTCGAGCACGAAGTCCTGCTCGGCGCCGGCCTCGCGCAGGGTCTGGCGGTCGCCCCGCGCCCGGTTGCCGAAACGGAAGTTCGCACCGACCACGACCGCCTTCGCGTGCAGCGCGCCGACCAGGACCCGGTCGATGAACTCCTGCGGCGACCACGCCGCGATCTCCCGGGAGAACGGGATGACCAGGACCGCGTCGACTCCCGCCTCACCCAGCAGGCGGAGCCGCTCGTCGATCGTCGTCAGCGTGGGCGGGGCGTGCTCGGGCCGGAGCACGGCGATCGGGTGCGGATCGAAGGTGACCGCGACGACGGTGTCGACGCCGATCTCCTCCGCGACCTCGCGGGTCCGTTGTACGACGTGCTGGTGCCCGAGGTGCATCCCGTCGAAGTTGCCGACGGTCACGACTGTCCGTCCGAGGTCGTCGGGTACCTCTTCGAACGAGCGCCACACAGCCACGGCGAGCAGACTACTGACCTCCCCGACCGGAGGGTTCAGTCCCCGTCGACCAGCCTCTTCGCAACTCGTTCGGTGAGCGACGGACGGAGCCTGTCGAAGTTCCATCCGCCGGCCGCGCTGCGGAAGTGGTTGGTGACCCAGAAGAGCCCGGCGCGACTGCCCGGCAGCCGGGCGATCTCGGCATAGGACCAACCGTTGCCACCGTTGTGCCAGTCCACCGTCCCGAGCGGTGTCTCCGCGACCACCCACCCGAAGGCGTACCGGGTTTCTCCGCCGGGCTCCTCCAGCACGCGCGGGCGGAACAGCTCCGCCTTCGCGTCCTCGTCCAGAACACGATCGCCCTCCAGCGCGAGAAGCCATTGGCCCATGTCGTGGGCGGTGGAGAGGATCCCGCCGTTGCCGCGGAGGTTCCAGTACGGCCCGTCCGCGGCCCAGGGATGATCGAACGGCCGGCCGTGGGAGCGGTCCCCTTCGTCGTACTCGACGGCCACGTCCGCCGCATCCCAGTCCGGCACCACGTAGCCGGTCTGCGTCATCCCGACCGGCGTGAACAGCTCCTTCACCAGATACTCCTCGTATCCCATGCCGGAGGCTTCCTCGATGATCGCGGCCAAGAGGCTGTAGCCGAGGTTCGAGTAGTGGTAGCGAGCGCCAGGCTTCGTTCTCAGCTCGGACGCCAGCGCATCGGTGATCATGGCCCGCCGCGTCAACGGGTCGTAGTCGTCGCCGAGCGCGTCCACGAGGCCCGCGGTGTGGGTGAGCAGGTGGCGGACGGTGATCCCGCGCTTGTCCCTCGGTACGCCGGCGAAGTAGTCACTGAGTGAGTCGGTCAATCGCAGTCGACCCTGCATCCGCAGCTTGACCACGGCCGCAGCGGTGAACTGCTTGGTCACCGACCCGATGTCGTAGACGGTGTCGCACCCTGCCGGGGCGTCGGTCTCGTGCTCGGACTCGCCCCAGCCGCGACAGGCCACGATCTCGCCGTCGACGACAGCAACCAGGCTGCCGCTCGAACCATCGGGTACGTCGGACGCGTGGAGCACGTCGGCCCGCTCCGCCTCCTTCTCGGGCGGCGGCTTGTCAGACTCGCACGACGAGAGCAGCAGGGTCGCCACGACGGCCGCGATCGCCCACCTCAGTCGCGGGTGCATCGCCAGCTGACGGCGGCCGGCCCGCGGTGTTCCGTGCAGGTCCAGCCCTCCCGGACCTTGGAGTCGACCTCGGCCTCGGTGTCGGCGCACTGCGCTGCGCAGGAGAACACATCCTCCTCGACGCGCCCGCCCTGCGCCGTCGCCGTCCACGTCAGTCCGGCCAGGACGAGCGCGGTGACAGCGACCACCCCGGCCACGGCGCGCCGGGTCCGGCCGTGCCGGCGCCGCTCGGCCAGCCCTCCCCGCAGCAAGCCGAACGCCTCTCGGGCCGCCCCGTGACGGTCCGCCAGCTCGAGGGCGAGGCCGAGGAGATGCTCGCCGTCGCGCCGGCGGACCTGTCGGGGGTAGGCGAGCAGCGTCATCTCCAGGACCCGCCGCCTCATGCCAGCCCCGGAGCGGTGCGCGTGGACGCCAGACGAGCGCCGAGGGCAGCGGCGGTCGAGCGCATCCGCTCCACCTCCCCGGCGAGCGCCACCTCACCCGCTGCGGTCAGCCGGTAGTAGCGGCGGCGCCGGCCCTGGACATCGCGCTCACCCGCGGGCTCGACGAGCCCGTCATCGGACAACCGGTTGAGCGCTCCGTAGAGGGTGCCGGCGGTCAGCCGGACCCGTCCGCCGGACAGCTCGTCGGCGTCGCGGGCGATGCCGTAGCCATGGCACTCGCCCCGCGCCAGGCTCGCCAGGATGTACATCGCCTGCTCGGTCACGTTCGCAACGATACATCGCCACCCGATGTATCGGTAGCAGACCTGTCAGCCGACGAACACGGCGGCTGCACGGGCCCGGCCGCCTTCGGGCCGGTAGAGCGCCAGGAACTCGCCGTCGGGCGCGAAGACCGCGGTCAGGGCGTCGATCTCGAGCGGGAGCGCGCGGCCGAAGCGGACCTCCTGCGCCTGCTCCGCATCGAGGTCGTACGACGGGAACGCGGCGCGGGCCGCGTCCGCCATCGAGGTCACGAGAACTCCTCCGTGGTCGGGTCGAGGGTCCGCGCGTCCGACGGTGAAGGGCCCGACCGCGGTCCGCCGCAGTGCGGTGAGGTGCCCGCCGACGCCGAGAGCGGCGCCCAGGTCGCGCGCGATGGCTCTGATGTAGGTGCCGCTGGAGCAGGCAATCCGGATCTCGACGTCGAGGACAGTCACCTTCCACCGCGGCAGCTGCCCGCCTCGATCGGCACTCGATCGTGACGCGCCGCGGCGCGAGCTCGACCTCTTCGCCCGCGCGCACCCTCGGTAGGAGCGCTTGCCGTCGACCTTGATCGCCGACACCGCGGTCGGGACCTGCTCGATGTCGCCGACGAAACGCGGTCAGCGCGGCGCGGACGTCTGCTCCGCACTGATGCGCGGCCGGAGCCGTCGAAGTGACCTCACCCTCGGCATCGTCGGTGACCGTCGAGACGCCCAGCCGGACCGTGGCGTCATACGCCTTCTCGGTGAGCATCAGGTGCCCGAGCAGCCGGGTGGCGCGCTCGACGCCCAGCACCAGCACGCCGGTGGCCATCGGGTCGAGGGTGCCGGCATGCCCCACCTTGCGGGTGCCGGCGAGCGGCGTACCCGCGCGACGACGTCGTGGACTGTCATCCCCGCCGGCTTGTCGACGATGACCAGGCACGACTCAGCCACTAGGCGTCGTCGTCCTCGTCGAGGTCGTCGGCGATCTCGCGCGGCTTCTTGTACGGGTCGAGCTCGCCGGCGGGCTGGGCACCCTCGCGGGCGGCGGCCACCGCGGCATCGGCCTCGCGGGCCTTCGCCAGCACCTCGTCGAGATGGCGGGCGCTCTCCGGGATGACGTCCGGCTGGAACGCCAGGGTCGGCACCAGGCGCATCCCGAGCTGCTTCCCGACCTCGGACCGCAGCACCCCCTTGGCGGACTCGAGCGCGACCGCAGTGGCTTCTCGCTCGGCGTCCTCGCCCAGGACGGTGTAGTAGATCGTGGCGTGCTGGCTGTCGCCGGAGAGGCGGACGTCGGTCACGGTGATGAACCCGAGCCGCGGGTCCTTGATCCGTCGCTCGAGCATCTCGGCGACGATCACCTGGATCCGGTCGGCGATCTTGCGGACCCGCGGGTTGGTCATTCTCAGTTCCTATCAGCATTTCCATCGGCTGCGCCGCCCGACCCGCAACGGGTCGGGCGGCGTCGCGACGCAGAGCGACTAGCCCCGCGGAATCTCCTTCATCTCGAAGGCTTCGACGATGTCGCCTTCCTTGATGTCCTGGTAGTTCTTGAGCACGAGACCGCACTCGAAGCCCTCCCGGACCTCCGACGCGTCGTCCTTCTCCCGCTTGAGCGAGGCCAGGTCGAGGTTGTCGGCGACCACGGCACCGTCACGGAGCACGCGCACCTTGGCGTTGCGCCGGATGACGCCGCCGATGACCATGCAGCCCGCGATGTTGCCGATCTTCGACGAGCGGAAGATCGCGCGGATCTCCGCCTGCGCCGAGGGTCGACTCCTCGAACTCGGGCTTGAGCATGCCCTTGAGCGCCGCCTCGATCTCCTCGATGGCGTTGTAGATGATCGAGTAGTACTTGATCTCCACGCCCTCGCGGTCGGCGAGCTCGGATGCCTTGCCCTGGGCCCGGACGTTGAAGCCGATGATGATCGCGTCCGAAGCAGCGGCCAGGTTGACGTTGGCCTCGGTGATCGCACCGACACCGCGGTCGATGACTCGCAGCGAGACCTCGTCGCCGACCTCCAGCGCGGCGAGGGCATCCTCGAGCGCCTCGACCGAACCGGACACGTCGCCCTTGAGGATGAGGTTGAGCTCCTGGCTCTCGCCCTTCTCCATGGAGGCCATGAAGTCCTCGAGGGTACGACGGACGCGCCGCTTGGCCTGGAGGGCGGCGCGCTCGCGCGCTTCCCGCTTCTCCGCGATCTGACGCGCCATCCGGTCGTCCTCGACCACGATGAAGTTCTGACCGGCGCCGGGCACTGCCGACAGACCGAGCACCATCGCCGGACGACCGGGGTCGGCCTGCTCGAGCTCCTCGCCGTGCTCGTCGAGCATCGCCCGCACGCGGCCGTAGGCCGGTCCGGCGACGATCGAGTCGCCCACTCGCAGGGTGCCGCGCTGGACCAGGATCGTCGCCACCGGGCCGCGACCGCGGTCGAGGTGTGCCTCGACCACGAGGCCCTGGGCGTCCTGCGAGGGGTTGGCCCGCAGGTCCAGGGAAGCGTCTGCCGTGAGGACGACTGCCTCGAGCAGCTTGTCGAGGTTGGTTCCGGCCTTGGCCGAGACGTCGACGAACATCGCGTCGCCGCCGTACTCCTCGGGCACCAGGCCGTACTCGGTCAGCTGGCCACGGACCTTGGTCGGGTCCGCGTCCTCCTTGTCGATCTTGTTGACCGCGACCACGATCGGGACACCGGCGGCCTTGGCGTGGTTGAGCGCCTCGACCGTCTGCGGCATCACGCCGTCGTCGGCCGCGACCACGAGGATCGCGATGTCCGAGGACTGCGATCCACGAGCACGCATGGCGGTGAACGCCTCGTGACCGGGGGTGTCGATGAAGCTGATCCGACGGTCGTTGCCGTCGACCTCGGTGTGGACCTGGTAGGCACCGATGTGCTGGGTGATGCCACCTGCCTCGCCCGCGACGACGTTGGCGCCGCGGAGCGCGTCGAGCAGCTTGGTCTTTCCGTGGTCGACGTGACCCATGACGGTCACGACCGGCGGCCGGATGACCAGGTCGCCCTCGTCACCCTCGTCGGCACCGAACTCGAGGTCGAACGACTCGAGCAGCTCGCGGTCCTCGTCCTCCGGGGACACGATCTCGACGGTGTAGTTGAGCTCGTCGGCGAGCAGCTCGAGCGTCGCGTCGTTGACCGACTCGGTCGCCGTCACCATCTCGCCGAGGTGGAAGAGCATCTGCACGAGCGAAGCCGCGTCGACGCCGATCTTGTCGGCGAAGTCGGTCAGCGAGGACCCACGGGCGAGACGGACCGTCTCGCCGTTGCCCTTGCGGACCCGCATGCCGCCGATCGTCGGGGCCTCCATGGCCTCGAACTCCTGGCGACGCGCGCGCTTCGACTTGCGGCCGCGACGGGCGGGACCGCCCGGACGACCGAAGGCACCCTGGGTCTGGCCACGCTGGCCGGGACGACCGCCACCGGGGCGACCGCCTCCGCTGGGACCGAATCCGCCTGGTCCACCACCGGGACCGCCACGACCGGGCGCGCCACCGGGGCCGCCACGACCGGGCGCACCGGCGCCGACGCCACCGCGGCTCGGGGCACCACCACGGGCGCCACCGGGGCCACCGGGGCCACCGGGGCCGCCCGGACCGCCGCGACCGGGCGCCACGACCCGCAGGACCCTGACCGAACGTGGCCGGGTTCTTCGGCATCATCGCCGGGTTGGGGCGCGGCATGCCCGGGCGACCCGGACCGGCCGGCGGACGCGGACCAGCAGGTCCGGCCTCGCCCTCACGCGGCGGCGGCGCGGGACGACGTCCCATGCCCTGACTGGGGGCGAACGGGTTGTTGCCCGGACGCGGGGTGCCGCTCGGCTTGCCGACCGGCCGGGGCGCGGGCGCCTTCGGGGTCGGCGCCTTGGGCGCACCAGGCTTCGGGGCCTCCGCGGGCGTCGCGGTCGGCTCCGTCTCCTCGGGGGCCGCGGGAGGCTCGACGACCTCCGGCGCGGCGGGCGCGGGCGCGGCAGCGGCGGGCTCCTCGACCGGAGCGGCAGGCTCCGCTGACGGGGGCTCAGGGGCCGCCTTCGGCTTGGGACCGGGCTTGGGGGCCGCGGACTTCTTGGCCGCCGGCTCGGCGGGGGCCTCGGCAGCAGGCTTCATCCGCGCCAGGAGCTCGGCACCGTAGGTGTCCTCGAACTTCTTGACGGCGGGCAGCTCGACGCTCGAGGAAGCTGTCTTGGCGAACTCGCCGATAGCACCAAGCTTCTCCAGCGCTTCCTTGCTGGGGATGCCGTACTTCTTCGCGAGTTCGGAAACTCGGGTCTTGGCCACGTCTCTCCTTCTGGCCCAAGACCCTTGTCAGGTGTGTCTCAGACCGTATTTGGATGTTGCAGAACGAACTGGCTCATCGCGAGGTACTCATCGAGTGCTCATGAGCTGCTGCTCCAGTCTCTTTCGGTCGGTCATGCTGGATTTTCGGCTGGTTGCTGGCGCGAGTCGAGGTAGTCACCCACCGGTGCGCTGGACAGCCCACCCTCACGGAGCCGCAGGGCTCGGGAGAAGGCTTTCCGGCGTACCGCGAGGTCGTAACACCCCGAGGTGGGGTGCAGGTGTGCTCCCCTCCCGGGTGCGGTGCCGTCGGGATCGGGTACGACGGCCGCGAGGCCGTGCGCGTCCGAGCCGGCGATCACTCGCAACAACTCGCTCTTGGTGGCCCGCTTCCGGCATCCGATGCAGGTCCGGACCGGCCCCTCCAGGAGGGAATCGTCCGGCGGCGTCGAGATATTCCGTTGGCCAGCCACCAACAGACAACCTTACCTGTTGTGCGGCACGGAATCCGAACCGGCAGCGTCGGTGCACCCCGATTCGGGCTTACCGTCGGTGCATGGGCCGTCCCTTCTCGGACCGCTTCACCGGTCCCACCCTCGACACGTCCGTGTGGTTCCCCCACTACCTGCCCGCGTGGTCGTCCCGGGCGGCGACGGCAGCGAGCTACCGCCTCGACGGTGCCGGTCTGGTGCTCGACGTGCCGGTCGACCATCCCTTGTGGTGCCCGGACGACCACGACCCGCCGTTGCGGGTGTCGGGCATCCAGTCGGGCAGCTGGTCGGGCCCGGTCGGGTCGCCGTACGGCCAGCAGCGGTTCCGGCCCGACCTGACGGTCCGCGAGGAGCAGCCCCGGCTCGAGGGGTGGCTCCCCAGGTCCGGCCGCGTCGCGATCACCGCCTCGATGTCCCTCTCGCCCCGGTCGATGGCGGCGCTCTGGCTCAGCGGGTTCGAGGACGACCCGGAGCAGCTGCAGTGCGGAGAGCTCTGCGTGTTCGAGGTGTTCGGCCGCGCGCTGGGCCCGGCGGCGGACCCCTCGGCCGAGGTGGGGGTCGGCATCAAGCCGTTCCGCGACCCCGCGCTGGTGGACGACTTCGCCGCGCCCCGGGTCGCCGTCGACGTCTCCGAGCCGCACACCTACGCGATGGACTGGGACGCGGACGAGGCGGTCTTCACCGTCGATGACCAGGTCGTACGACGCTGCGCGCGGCCGCCGACGTACCCGATGCAGCTGATGCTGGCCGTCTTCGACTTCCCCGCGTGGTCGACCGGCGACGACGACCACCTGGTGCCGTCGCTGACGGTGCGCGAGATCAGCGGCTGGTCGACCTGACCGACAGTCGACCGTTCAGTCGCAGCCGGGAGCGCCGCCCCGGCGCTCGTAGGTCGCGATGACGGTGCCGTCCTCGGTGCTGTACTCGAGCGTCCCGTCCGCACGGACGGTCGCGTAGCCGTAGACGGTCTGCTGCTGCTCGACCAACGGCCAGCCGTCCGGCGCGCTCTCGCCGGCGCCGGTCTCGACGCCCGGCCCGTCATCGGTTCGCCGCCACGTCGCGTCGCCGAACCAGAGCCAGTCCGCGCCGCAGTGCACGTAGATCGGCGCGTGGTAGCGGACGCCCACCTCCGGTTCCTCGCCCTCGGGGACCGTCACCAGCTCGACGGTCTCCGGCACCTCGGGATCGGGAGCCTCCGGCAGGTCGACGCCGGCCGGCCAGGTGTGCACCGCGACGCCGCCGCGCTCGGCGGCCATCACCAGGAATCGGCCGTCGTCGGTGCCGGCGACGGTGTCGATCTCGCTCTCGACGGGCAGGGCGACGCGATGACCACGACGCGCCGTCGTCGCTGGTGATCGACGCGTGGCTCGGGCTGGCGCTCGTAGCTGCACTGGTCGAGGTCTGCGTAGCAGACCTCGGGCTCCGACCAGCTGGTGTCGTCGACGCCGGTCAAGGTGAAGAACCGGTCCGCGCCACTCCACAGCGGCGCCCAGCCCTCGGTCTCGTCGTCGACCGGCAGCGCCGCCACCTGTTCCCACGTCGCGCCGCCGTCGTCGGAGCGGATCGCCTGCACGTCGAGACCGACGGCGTTGGCCACCACGGTCGATCCCACGGCACCGAGCCCCGCGATCGTGTAGACGTCGCGCAGCAGCGGCACGTCCATCCGTGACCAGGTCGCGCCGGCGTCCGCCGATCGCCACAGCACGGCGGTGTCGTCGATCCGCCCCGACGCCAGGAGGTCGCCGTCGACGGTGACGACGTCGCCGGCGTACGACTCGTCGTCGTACCCCTGGTAGTCGGGCACGTCCGGCAGCCGTACCTCCTCGAACGACCGGCCGTCGTCGCTCGTCCACGCCCGGGCCTCGAAGCCGCCGCGGCTGGGATCGGCGAGCGTCCGGTAGCTGCCGACGGCCACGATCCGGCCGTCGACGGCCTCGAGGTCGCTGATCTCCATGGCGTCGCTGAAGCCGGTGACCTCGACCCGCTCCCAGGTCAGGCCGTCATCGCTGCGCAATGCCAGCGGGTCGTAGGTGAACTCCTTGTCGCCGTCGACTTCGAGCGCCCCGGCGTTGCCGAGCGCGAACCAGCTCCCGTCGCCGAGGCGTACGGCGTCCCCCAGCGCCGCGTACTCCTCGCCGAGGTCGAGCGGCTCCCCCGCCTCGAACGCCGCCCCGCCCTTCGACACGTGCGACTGCAGCACACCGTCGTCCGAGAGCATCAGCACCAGTGCTTCGTCATCGTCAGTGACGAGGAGAGTCGGGAAGTCGACCGAGAGCTCGCCCTGAGGTGCTCGGTCTGCCATCGTCCGGCACCGCCTGCGGCAGCCCGTCCTCGTAGGGCTCGTTGCCGCAAGCGACGAGCATGCCGCAGGACAGGACGGCGACAGCAGCGGGCGCGAACCTCATGCGGGTACGACGGCGCTCGCGCCGGAGAGGTTCCCTCTAGCCTGGAATCCATGAGCGGTCACCATCGACGGTGATGCCTGGGCCTGGCGGCGCTACGCGCCCTCTTCGTCCGAGTGAATATCGATCCGCCACCCGGTCAGCCGCGCGGCGAGCCGGGCGTTCTGACCTTCCTTGCCGATCGCGAGCGAGAGCTGGAAGTCCGGTACGACGACCCGCGCCGACTTGGTGTCGGGGTCGACGACCGTGACCGAGCTGACCTGGGCGGGCGACAGCGCGTGCGCGACGAGCTCCGAGGGGTCGTCGGACCAGTCGACGATGTCGATCTTCTCGCCGTGCAGCTCGGACATCACCGAGCGCACCCGCTGGCCCATCGGGCCGATGCAGGCGCCCTTGGCGTTGACCCCGCTGACCGTCGACCGGACCGCCATCTTCGTGCGGTGGCCGGCCTCCCGGGCGATCGCGGCGATGTCGACGGTGCCGTCGGCGATCTCCGGGACCTCGAGCGCGAACAGCTTCTTGACCAGGTTGGGGTGTGACCGCGACAGCGTGATCTGCGGTCCGCGCATGCCCTTGCGGACCGAGATGACCAGGCACTTGATGCGGGTGCCGTGCCGGTAGTCCTCGCCGGGGACCCGCTCGCTGGCCGGCAGCAGCGCCTCGATCTTGCCGAGGTCGACGAGCACGTCGTCGGGGTTGCGACCCTGCTGGATCACGCCCGAGATGATGTCGCCCTCCTTGCCGGAGAACTCGCCGTACTTGATCTCGTCCTCGGCGTCGCGCAGCCGCTGCAGCATGATCTGCTTCGCCGTGGTCGCCGCGATCCGTCCGAACCCGTCGGGTGTGTCGTCGTACTCCCCGATCGTGTTGCCCTCCTCGTCGAGCTCCGCAGCGTGCACCGTGACGTGCCCGCTCTTGCGGTCCAGCTCGACGCGCGCGTGCTCCTGGGCGCCCGGCGTCTTGTGGTACGCCGTCAGCAGTGCCTGCTCGATCGCCTCGACGAGGACGTCGAACTTGATCTCCTTCTCGCGCTCCAGCATTCGCAAGATGCTCAGGTCGATGTCCATCAGTCCTGGTCCTTCCGGTTGAACTCGATCTGCACCAGCGCCTTCTTCACGTCCGCGTAGGTCACCGCGTGGGCGGTGCCGTCGACGTCGAGGGAGACCTGCTCCTCGTCGGAGTCACCGACCCGACCGGTCACCGACGTGCCGTCGGCCAGTGTCACCTTGACCAGCCGGGACCGGTTGCGGCGCCAGTGACGGGGCTCGGTGAGCGGCCGGTCGACTCCACGGGAGGTCACCTCGAGCGTGTAAGGGTGCTCCCCCATCGCGTCGGACTCGTCGATGACCTCGTTGATCGCGCGGGTGGCGGCGGCGACGTCGTCGAGGGAGACGCCGCCGTCCTTGTCGACCGCGATGCGCAGCACCCGACGCTTGCCGGCGGGCGTCAGCTCCACCGCCTCCAGGTCGAGCCCGAGCTCCTGCAGCGGGCCGATCACGGCCGACGACACGGCCGTGACGGTCGCGTCTGCCCCGGGGCGCTGGCTCGAGCTCATTGGGTGAGACCCCCGTGTCCTGTTGTGGCGAAGCTGATTGTGGTGCTGCGGCCGAACTGAGTAACTCCAGCCACGATACCGGCTGTAACCTCACCGGGTGCCCCGCCCCGCCCGTGCTTCCAGGCGCGCCCTCCTGACCGGTGGCGCGGCAGCAGGTGCCACCTTGCTGGTCGCCTCCGGCTGCGGTTCCACCGGGGCCGACGGCACCGCCCGCGCGGCCGACGACGACCCCACCGCTCCGGCCGTCGACGCCGACAGCGATCTCGTGGAGAAGGTCGGTGGCCAGGTCACGAGCGCGCTGACCTTGGCCGTGGCGACCGGCGCATCGGTCCCGCAGCTGCGGCCGCTCGCCCGACGCCTGTCCGCGCTGCATCGCGCGCACCTCGACGAGCTGAGCCAGCCCGATGACGTCGAGGACGGCGAGGTCAAGGGCAGCGCCGAGACGGCGCGAGCGCGGTTGCTGCGCGCGGAGGAGAAGCTCCAGCAACGGCTGGTCCGGGCGGCGGTCGAGGCCGAGAGCGGCGCGCTCGCGCAGGTGTTCGCGTCGATGGCCGCGGCGATCGCGCAGGAGCGGGCGGTCGCGACATGAGCGCCCCCACCGACGCCCTCCAGACGGCTCTGGCGGCCGAGCACGCCGCCGTCTTCGTGTACGGCGCACTGGGCGGCCAGACCTCCCAGTCGGAGGCCCCGACTCTCTACGCCGAGATCACCGATGCCTACGTGACCCACCGCGCGCGCCGGGACCGGCTGATCGCGCTCATCGAGTCCGCCGGCCGCGAGCCGGTGGCGGCCGAGCCGGGCTACGACCTGCCCGCGGACCTCTCGACGCCCACCGCGGTCTCCGACCGGGCTCTCGAGCTGGAGCGCGCGTGCGCGGCGACGTACGCCTTCCTGGTCGCGTCCACGAGCGACGAGGACCGGAAGTGGGCGATCGACGTGCTGCTCGACACCGCCCTGCGTGAGCTCAGCTTCGGCGGGAAGCCGGAGCGCCTGCCCGGGCTGTAGGCAGCGCAGCGGCGCGACACGTCGACGGCGCGCAAGCAACTGCAGACCACTTCGACTGCGGCGCGGCAGCGTGTCGCACCGGCGGCGAAGCCGCCACGGTGCGCAGGCGGCGAGGCCGAGCTTGCGAGGCCTTGGCGACAAGCACCGTCTGCGACACGCTCGCGCCATAAAAAGACCGAGCGGTTCGCGACCTCGACTCCGGGAGACTCCCGAGACGTCCCCCGAAGTTCGGGGTCGCGAACCGCATATGACCGGGGACAACGGTCACGTAGCACCGATGAGGTGGGGCTCACCAACTGCTGTGCACAATCATGCAACGAACATCGGTCGGAGTGCCCGCTCCTTCGATCCTCATAAAAGTGCAGTGCATGAACCTGCAAAGGTGCAGCGGTCGAGCGCAGGCTCCTCAGCCGCGGTAGGCGGCCCACATCGACTGCGCACGCGAGGTCTGCCCGGAGGTGAACTCGGTGTAGCAGGTGTCGTAGCTGTAGTCCATGTAGTTGTGGATCGGGTCGAGGCCGGGGAGCGAGCAGGAGTCGCGGCCCACCGGGCAGCCGTTGGTCGGGCTGCTCTGCGCGGGAGTGTCGGTGACCTCGTCGTTCAGCGCCGTGCAGCCGCCCTGGAACGTGTGGTAGAGCCCGAACCAGTGCCCGGCCTCGTGGGTCGCGGTCTCGCCCTTGTTGTAGTTGGCGAAGCTGCCGCCCGGCAGTGAGGCGTAGTGCACGCGGATGCCGTCGATGTCGCCGTTCTTCTCGTAGTCCCAGGGGAAGGTGGCGACCCCGAGCAGCTTGAAGTCGACCAACCAGATGTTGAGCGCATTGGCGCCGCCCCGGCGGGTCGCCGCGCGATAGTTCGCGCTCGAGCGGTCCTTGTGCCAGGTGTCGTTGAAGTAGCGGTCGGTGCCCGCCAGGGTGAAGGAGAAGCCGGTGTCGGCGGCGGTGGACGACTCACCGCCCGCCGAAGGTGTTGTTGAGGACCGCGATCTGCCGCGCGATCACCTTGTTGGACACGTTGCCGGCGCCGTCCTCGGCCGCCATCACGTGCACGTAGACCGGCACGGAGACGCTGGTACTGCGCAGCTCGGCCCGGGTCACACCCTTCGCCTGCAGCCGCGCCTTGCGTCTGCCGGGCGATCGCGCGCTGCTCCTTGGCGGAGATCGCGCGGTGATCGGCTCCGTGGCCGCCACGGGCCGAGGCTCCTCCGTCACCGTGGACGCAGGCGCTGCCGCCGCGATCAGGAGCGGGAACGGCCTGCGCCGGGGCGGCGAGGGCGACGTTGAGCGAGGAGGCTCCCACGCACGAGGGCGAGGGCGAGCAGCTTGGTGGTGCGCATCGGTGTGGCTCCCGAGTTCAAGTTCGCCCTGGTTGGGCGAGCATTCCCGAGCATCCTCCGGCGCAAGTCACCGAATTGCGCAAGATCCACCTGGATCCGGTTGTGTCAGCGCCAGTCGCTGATCAGGTCGGGGATGTCGGACAGCCGGTGCGCGACGGCGTCCGGCTCGCCCTCGGTGTGGCCCTTCTGCTCGGGCGGGATGGCGGAGTGCGGGATGTGGATCGCCCGCAGGCCGGCGTTGTGGGCCCCCCAGACGTCGTCGAAGAGCCGGTCGCCGACGTACACGCAGCGGGCCGGGTCGCTCACGCCGACCGCCTCGATCGCCGCCGCGAACGCCTTCGGCGACGGCTTCGTCCACGGGATCTCGCTGGTGTAGACGTCGCCGTCGATCAGTCCGGCGACGCCGTCGCGCTCGAAGAACCCGACGTGCCACTCCCGCGGCCAGATCGTGTTGGAGAGGACACCGACCTTGATCCCCTCGGCCCGCAACCACTCCCACAGCGGCCGTACGTCGGGATCCGTCTCGGTGTGGGGCACCCAGAACTCGTAGTACGCGGTCAGCAGGTCCGGATCGTGCTGGAGCCCGGCCTCGTCGAAGAGGTCGGCGATCGTCGCGCTCTGCTGATGATCGCGACTCCTGCCCCACACGGCTTCGCCAGCCCCGTGCAGCCGCCTCGCGTGGAGGTGGCGGTCGTCCTCCTGGCTCGGCGTTGCGACAACGGCGGCCGCGAGTGCGAGCGACTCGGCGTGGAAGTCGATGTCGTGCCAGCGGGTGAGAGTGCCGCCCCAGTCGAAGATGACAGCGTCGATCACGCTCGGACGACTCCGACCAGGTAGTCGGCCGCCTCACCGACGGGCACCTCCGTGCGCTCGCCCGAGCGGCGGTCCTTGACCTCGATGACCCCGTCGGTGACGCCTCGGCCGACCGTGACGATCGTGGGCACGCCGATCATCTCGGCGTCCTTGAACTTCACGCCGGGGCTGACCTTGCCGACCCGGTCGTCGTAGAGCACGTCGAGCCCCCGCGCGGCCAGGTCCTCGACCAGCCGCTCGGCTGCGGCGAAGACTGCCTCGTCCTTGCCGGCCGCGACGACGTGGACGTCGTACGGCGAGACGTTGCGCGGCCAGCACAAGCCGATCTCGTCGAGGGTGTTCTCGGCGATCGCCGCGACCCCACGCGACGGACCGATGCCGTAGGACCCCATCGTGACGGTGACCAGCTTGCCGTTCTCGTCGAGGACTTGGAGGCCGAGCGCGTCTGCGTACTTGCGCCCGAGCTGGAAGATGTGGCCCATCTCGATGCCGCGTGCCGACTCGAGCGTGCCGCCCTCACCCAGCCAGCACCGCGGGCAGTGGTCGCCGTCGACCACGTTCGCAGCCTCGATCGTGCCGTCCGGCGTGAAGTCGCGACCCGCGACCAGGTCGATGACGTGGCTGCCGTCGACGTTCGCGCCGGTCACCCAGCGGGTGCCCGTCACGATCCGCGGGTCGACGAGGAAGCGGATGCCGCTCTTGCCCTCGCTGCCGAGGACCTCGGGCCCGATGTAGCCCTTGACCAGGTCGGGGTGCTTCTTGAGCTCGACGTCGTCCATCGGCTCGACCTCGAGCGGCTCGAGCTGCCCGCTGAGGCGCTTGAGGTCGACGTCGCGGTCGCCGGGCAGGCCGATGGCCAGCGGCTCCTTCGTGCCGTCGGGGTGGATCAGCAGCACCAGGACGTTCTTGAGCGTGTCCGCAGCGGCCCAGGGTCGGTCGGCACGCGGGAAGGCCTGGTTGAGGTGGTCGACCAGGGTCGCGATGGTCGGCGTGTCCGGCGTCGCCTCGGCGTGGGCGGCGGGCGCGTCGTCGTACGGGACCGCCTCCGGCGCTCGCACCTCGACCGCCTCGACGTTCGCGGCGTAGTCGCAGTTGGTGCAGCGGACGTAGGTGTCCTCGCCGACGTCGGCCTTGGCGAGGAACTCCTCGGACTTCGAGCCGCCCATCGCGCCCGAGGTCGCCTTGACGATGACGTACTCGAAGCCGAGCCGGTCGAAGATCCGGATGTAGGCCCGGCGGTGCGCCTCGTAGCTGGCGTCGAGCCCGGCGTCGTCGATGTCGAAGGAGTAGGAGTCCTTCATGGTGAACTCGCGGCCGCGCAGCAGGCCGGCGCGGGGCCGCGCCTCGTCGCGGTACTTCGTCTGGATCTGGTAGATCGAGAGCGGCAGGTCCTTGTAGGAGCTGTAGAGGTCCTTCACCAGGAGCGTGAACATCTCCTCGTGGGTCGGCCCGAGGAGGTAGTCGGCGTCCTTGCGGTCCTTGAGCCGGAAGATGTTGGGGCCGTACTCGGTCCACCGGTGGGTCGCCTCGTAGGGCTCGCGCGGCAGCAGCGCGGGGAAGGACACCTCCTGCGCGCCGATGGCGTCCATCTCCTCGCGGACGACCGACTCGATCCGCCGCAGCACCCGCAGACCGAGCGGGAGCCAGGTGTAGATGCCCGGGGCGTTGCGCCGGATGTAGCCGGCCCGGACCAGCAGCCGGTGGCTCGGGACCTCGGCGTCCGCGGGATCCTCGCGAAGAGTGCGGACGAACAAGGTCGACATCCGGGAGATCATGGCCACAGGGTAGGCGGGTGGGTCCGCGCGCCGGAAACCAGTTCCTGGCCCGCGGCGGAGCCTTACGCTCGCCTGATGGCCGACGGCGGACGGACCCTGACCTGGCGCGAGCGCGCCCGCCGGGTGCGCGACGGTGAGCCCGAGCTCGCCGACCTTCGCGCCGAGGAGCCCTACGAGTCCTTCCAGGACCTGTTCGCCACCATCTTGCGGCGGTCCTTCGACGCGGTCGTGCTGTGCACCCGTGAGGGCGAGTACCTCGAGGTCAGCGACTCCTTCTGCGAGCTCACCGGCTACGGCCGCGCCGAGCTGCTCGGCCAGACCTCGGTGACCCTCTCGCTGGTCGACCCGGACGGAGTCCGCCGGCGCATGGAGCACGAGGTGGCCGCCAACATCGAGGGCATCTACGACAACGTCATCGTCCGCAAGGACGGCACCCCGCGCGTGGTCGAGTTCTCCCACCAGTTCCTCGACGGCGACCTGACCCTGGTGATCATCCGCGACGTCACCGAGCGCCGGCTCCGGGAGCAGGCGCTGACCGGCTGTCGCGCCAGGACGCACTGACCAGCGCGCTGAACCGACGCGGCTTCGCCGCGCCAGGTGGCTGCCGCTCGACGAGGCGCGGCGTGACGCGCGCACCGTCCATCTGTCGTCGCCGACGTCGACGGCCTCGGAGATCAACGACGATCTCGGGCACGAGTCGGGCGACCGCACCCTGGTCGCGGCCAGCGGCGGCGCTCCGGCAGAGCTACGGCCCGGCGACCGTCGTCGGCCGGCTCGGCGGCGACGAGTTCGCCGTCGCGTTCGCCGGCGCGCACGACGGCGGACGCTCGAGGCCGCCGAGGGTCGGCTGCGCGACACCCTGTCCCGCAGCGAGATCGGGCCCGGCGACGCCGTACGACCTGTCAGCGTCAGCATCGGCGTCGATGCCGCGCTGCACGGCATCGGCCACGGTCGCAGCGGCTGATCGCGATTGCCGACGAGAACCGACGTCGAAGCGTCGCCCGCACGCGACGCGCGCGATCCGGTGCGCGGCGCGCCCCGGCCGCGCGAACGCTGCTGACGGTCAGTGACCGTCGGTGCGACGGCCCGGGCTCGCGCGTACTGCTCGGTCGAGCCTCAGAACATGACGGTGGCGAACCGGGCGGTCTCCCGGAAGCCGACGCTCTCGTAGGCCCGGCGGGCAGGCGCGTTCCACTCGTTGACGTAGAGCGAGACAGCGGGTGAGATCCGGTCGCGGACGAGCGAGACGACCGCGGCCATCCCGGCAACGGCAAGGCCCTCACCGCGGCGGTGCGGCGGAACCCACACCCCTTGGATCTGCGCGGCGTCGGGCGTCGCGCAGGCCACCTCGGCCTTGAAGACGAGCTCCCCGCGGTCGAAGCGGGCGAAGGACCACCCGCGGCTGATCAGCTGCAGGACCCGGGTCCGGTAGAGCTCGGACCCGCCCCCGATCTCGGGCGAGACCCCGACCTCTTCGGTGTACATCGCCACGCAGGCGGGATAGAGCGCGTCGAGGTCGGTCCGTGCCGTCACCCGGACCTCGGGGTCCGGCGCCACCTGCGGGCTGCCGTCGATGACCAGGTGCCGCTGGTCCCAGCGCGCGTCTCGCGGCCTGCCCCAGGTCTCGCGGACGCAGTCCCAGAACGGCACCACGGCGTCCTGCGGCCCGACGATCGTCGATGCCGTACGACGGCGCGCGAGCGCGCGCTCCGCGAACGCCACCGCGTCCTCGGGACCCGCCTGCACGGGCACCAGGTTGGCGGCCACGTGGCAGGCAGCGACCAGCCGGCCGCCGTCGAAGCGACCCCACATCTCGCCGCCGAGCCAGCGCGGCTCGAGGCTGGTGGTCTGGGCACGGTGGATCGCGAACACGTTGACGACCGGGTCCTGGTTGGCGAGCGCCAGGAACTCGTCCAGGTCGGCCGCCGCGAGGACACGCACACCGTGGCGGGTCGTCAGCACGGGGCTGAGCCTACGACGTCGAGGTCACTGCGAGGACCCTCCGTCCGGGCTAGAGTTCGCTCACTCCCTCCTTGTCAGATCGGATGAACTCAGTGAGTCCACGCGGTCGACGCCTCTTGCTCGCGGCGGTTCTCGCCGGCGTGTTCCTCACGGTGTCCCCTGCGGACTCCCCTCGGCCACGACCACGAGCATGCACGGCGACTCCGGCTGGCACTGCCGGGTGACCAACGTGAGCATGTTCCACACCTACGCCGTCGAGTGGGCTGCCCACGAGCATGCGGTTCTTCATCGACGGACGGGCTTGTTACGAGCGGAGATGGACGCCCGCACCTCCCCTGGTCGCGCCACAACCGTTCGACCACCCGTTCGGGATCATCCTCAACATGGGGGTCGGCATCATCGGCGGGACCAACCCGGTGACGTCGGAGACCCGGCTGCCGGCGACGTTCACCGTGGACTATGCGAAGGCGTGGCACTGAGGAAGGAACACCGATGGCCCAGAGCCTCCTGACCGACGGCGGTCTCGAGACCGACCTGATCTTCAACCGCGGGATCGACCTGCCGGAGTTCGCGGCGTTCCCCCTCCTCGACTCCGACGAGGGCAGGGACGCGCTGCGCAGCTACTACTCCGCCTATGTCGAGCTCGCCGTGCGGGCGGAAACGTCGGTGCTGCTCGAGACGCCGACCTGGCGGGCGAACCCGGACCACGCCACCGCCCTCGGGTACGACGCGGCCGCGCTCGACCGCGTGAACCAGGACTCCGTCGAGATGCTGACCCGGCTCGCGCAGGAGTACGACGACGAGCTGGTCGGGTGGCAGGTCGGCGGGATCCTCGGCCCCCGCGGCGACGGCTACCTCACCGCGGGCGGCGTCGACCCGGCCGCGGCAGCCGACTACCACCGTCCCCAGCTGGCGGCGTTCGCCGCCGCCGGCGCCCACCGCGCCACCGTGCTCACGCTCACCGATGTCGGAGAAGGCATCGGGATCGCCCAGGCGGCGGCCGAGGTCGGCCTGCCCGTCGTCATCGGGTTCACCGTGGAGACCGACGGGCGGCTCCCCGACGGCAGCACCCTCGCGGCGGCGATCGCCGCTGTCGACGCAGCGGCCGCGCCGTCGTACTTCATCATCAACTGCGCCCATCCCACGCACATCGCGCACGCGCTCGACGACGGCGCCTGGCAGCAGCGGGTCGGCGGCTCCGGGTCAACGCGTCCACGATGAGCCACGCCGAGCTCGACGCGGCGGAGGAGCTCGACGACGGCGACCCGGTCCGGCTCGCGGCCGACCAGCGGCCGTTGCTCGCGGCCTTCCCCAACGTCGAGGTGCTCGGCGGCTGCTGCGGGACCGACGTGCGTCACGTCGCCGCGATGTGGGAGGCATCCGCCACCGGCTGAGGATTCTCGGATCTGGTCGCGGGGCGATCCACAGCGCGTCTGCGACGCGTGCTCATCAGCGTTGTCCTCCTGGCGGCCGCGGGGCCTCGCCGTGCCCACGGCGGCCGAGCCGTCGTACGACGTGGCGGCCGCGCGGTCGGGCGCGACAAGTGCGGGCCGCTGATCGCCAAGCAGGGCGGCGGCACCTGGACCTGCTCGTTCGTCGACAACTTCGGCCGGCAGAGGCTCGACACGACGAAGTGGATGACCCAGCAGACGGCGATCACCGGGTTCCGCACCGAGCAGACCTGCTTCACCACCGTCGACAGCTTCCTTCATCGACGGCGCGCTCTGCTTCCAGCGGACCCGGACCGGAAGCCCGCTCGTGACCGCAGCCGTTCGACCACCCGCTCAGCATGATCCTGAACATGGGGGTCGGCACGGCGACCGCGTCAACGCTGTCTGTCGCACGCCGCTGCCCGCGACGTACACGGTCGACTACGCCAAGGCCTGGCGCTGACCTGGACCTGCCGGGTCAGGAGATGGTGACCGAGGGCTCCGCGCCCTCGACGGGCTCCATCGACTCGGCGATCCGCAGGGCCTCCTCGATGAGGGTCTCGACGATCTGCGACTCGGGCACGGTCTTGATCACCTCGCCCTTGACGAAGATCTGACCCTTGCCGTTGCCGGACGCGACGCCGAGGTCCGCCTCGCGGGCCTCACCCGGGCCGTTGACGACGCACCCCATCACGGCGACCCGGAGCGGGACCTCCATGCCCTCGAGCCCCGCGGTGACCTGCTCCGCCAGTGTGTAGACGTCGACCTGGGCGCGGCCACAGCTCGGGCAGGAGACGATCTCGAGCTTCCGCTCGCGCAGGTTGAGCGACTGCAGGATCTGGAGGCCGACCTTGACCTCCTCGACCGGCGGCGCCGAGAGCGAGACCCGGATGGTGTCGCCGATCCCCCGGGACAACAGCGCGCCGAACGCGGTCGCCGACTTGATCGTGCCCTGGAAGGCGGGGCCGGCCTCGGTGACGCCGAGGTGCAGCGGCCAGTCGCCCTGCTCGGCGAGCAGCTCGTAGGCCCGCACCATGACGACCGGGTCGTTGTGCTTGACCGAGATCTTGAAGTCGTGGAAGTCGTGCTCCTCGAAGAGCGAGGCCTCCCAGACCGCTGACTCGACGAGCGCCTCGGGCGTGGCCTTGCCGTACTTCTCGAGGAGTCGCGGGTCCAGCGAACCGGCGTTGACGCCGATCCGGATCGAGGTGCCGCGGTCCTTGGCAGCCGCGGCGATCTCCTTGACCTGGTCGTCGAACTTACGGATGTTGCCCGGGTTCACCCGGACGGCGGCGCAGCCGGCGTCGATCGCGGCGAAGACGTACTTCGGCTGGAAGTGGATGTCGGCGATGACCGGGATCTGGCTGTGCTGGGCGATCTCGGGGAGGGCCTCGGCGTCGTCCTGGCTCGGGCACGCGACCCGGACGATGTCACAGCCGGACGCGGTCAGCTCCGCGATCTGCTGCAGCGTGCTGTTGACGTCGGCGGTCAGCGTCGTCGTCATGGACTGGACCGAGATCGGGTGGTCGCTGCCGACGCCGACCTTGCCCACCTGGATCTGCCGGGTCTTGCGGCGAGGAGCCAGCACCGGCGGGGGCGCAGTGGGCATACCGAGGCCAATGGCAGTCATGGCTCCAGGGTACTTCCGGGACTTGTCTCGAGCGTCATCCAGAGGTCAGTGCGGCATCGATCAGCTGCCGTCGAGGTGGACCGGTACGACGAGGTCGCCCACGATCAGCACGATGCCCATGATCAGCATCGCCGACGCGACGACGTAGGCCACGGGGAGAAGCTTGGCGGCGTCGACGTAGCCCGGGTCGGGGCGGCCGCGCAGCCGGGCGAGCCCGCGGCGCAGGCCCTCCCAGAGCGCGCTGGCGATGTGGCCGCCGTCGAGCGGCAGCAGCGGCACGAAGTTGAACATGCCGATGAAGAAGTTGAAGCCGGCGATCAGCATCAGCAGCGAGATCATCTTCTCGTCGACGTGGATCTCCTCGTGCGACGCGACCTCGCCGGCCAACCGGCCGCCGCCGACGATGCTGACCGGTCCGGCGGGGTCGCGCTCCTCGAGCCCGAAGATCGCCTGGCCGACGTCGAACACCTTCATCGGGAGGGTGCCGAGCGCCTTGACGACGTCGACGGTCATGCCGCCCATCTGCTCGATCGTGTAGAGCGGACCGCCGGTGGTCGCGTGCGACTCCGGCCGGACACCGAGGAACCCGACGGGCTCCGGCTCCTCCGCGTCGCTGCTGAGGAACCTGGGGGTGACCGTGGTCTCGGTGACGAACCGCTTCTGCTCGCCGTCGCGCTCGACCACGATCACGGCCTTGCCGTCGTCGTTGTCGCGGATCAGCTGCTGGACCTGGTCCCAGTCATCGATCTCCACGCCGTTGAAGGAGACGATCCGGTCGCCCACCTCCAGGCCGACCTCGTAGGCCGGTGTCGGCTGCTCCCGGATCTCCTTCTCCGTGCAGACCCGGCCGGCCTCCTCCGCCGGGACGACGCACGCCTGGACCTCCTCGATCGTGGTGTTGGCGGCCTGGTCGGCGACGTTGCCCCAGGTGGCGAAGACCGCGGCGAAGATGCCGAACGCGATGAGCAGGTTGACCGACGGGCCGCCCGCCATGACGACGACCTTCTTCCAGGACGACATCTTGTAGAACAACCGATCGGCGTCGTCGGGGCCGACCAGCTCCCACTCCGCGGCGCGGGCGTCGGAGATCAGCTGCGTGAACATGCCCGTGTTGGACTTGCGCACCCGGGTGACCTGGTTGCCCTGGGCGTCGTAGGTGATCTCGTCGGCGAGGTCCTCGGCGGCCGGCGGCAGCATCCCGACGATCTTGACGTAGCCACCGAGCGGGACCGCCTTGACGCCGTACTCCGTCTCGCCGATCTGCTTGCTCCACACGGTGGGGCCGAAGCCGATGAAGTACTGGGTGACCTTCCCGCCGAACTTCTTGGCGGGGATCATGTGGCCGAACTCGTGGAGGCCGATCGAGACCAGGATCGCGACGACGAAGATGAGCACCCCGAGGGTGTAGAGCAGGACGGCGGTCATCGCTGGTTGAGGGTCCTCAGATCGATCCGATGGTGCGAGCGGCGGCTTCGCGCGCCCACGCGTCCGCGGCGAGGACGTCGTCGAGCGTGAGCTGCTCCCCCGAGGGTACGTCGTGGTCGGCAAGCACGCTGGCGATGACGTCGACGATGCCGGGGAACGGGAGCCGGCCCTCGTGGAACGCGTCGACGCACACCTCGTTGGCGGCGTTGTAGACCGCCGGCGCGGTGCTCCCGCGGCTGCCGGCCTCCCGCGCGAGCACGACGGCCGGGAACGCCACATCGTCGAGCGGCTCGAAGCGCCAGTCCGCGGCCTTGGTCCAGTCCACCGGCGTCTCGGCGTCCGGCACCCGATCGGGCCAGGCCATCCCGAGCGCGATCGGGACCAGCATGGTCGGGAGGCCGATCTGGGCCACGACCGCGCCGTCGACGAACTCGACCATCGAGTGGATGAGCTGCTGCGGGTGGACGACCACGTCGATCCGGTCGAACGGCACGTCGAAGAGCAGGTGGGCCTCGATCACCTCGAGGCCCTTGTTGACCAGGGTCGCCGAGTTGGTGGTGATCACGCGGCCCATCGCGAAGTTGGGGTGGGCGAGCGCCTGCTCCGGCGTGACGGCGTCGAGGTCGGCACGGGTGCGGCCGCGGAAGGGGCCTCCGCTCGCGGTGAGCACGAGGCGTCGTACCTCGTCGCTGCGGCCGCCGCGCAGGCTCTGGGCGATCGCGCTGTGCTCGCTGTCGACGGGGACGATCTGGCCCGGCTGAGCGCGCTGCTTCACGAGCGGGCCGCCGATGATGAGGGACTCCTTGTTGGCCAGCGCGAGGGTGCGACCGGCGTCGAGCGCGGCCAGGGTCGGCCGGAGACCGACCGCACCGGTGATGCCGTTGAGTACGACGTCACAGGGCAGCTGCGCCGCCTCGACCGATGCTTCCTCGCCCAGACCTGAGTAGGCCTCGGGGTGGCGTGCGGTGACCTCCGCCACCTGCCGCTCGAACAGCTCGCGGTTGCCGCCCCCAGCCGTGAGTCCGACGACCCGGAACCGGTCCGGGTTGGCGCGCACGATGTCGAGCGCCTGGGTGCCGATCGACCCGGTCGAACCGAGGATGACGACGTCTCTCACAATCCCCATCCTTCCAGCCCGTTGCGTGCGATCCTCAGCCCGTGTCCCGTGCGACCCGCGCCGCCGCGCTCCTCGGCGTGATCGGGCTCCTCCTGGCGCCGCTCACCGCGCCCGGCACGGGCCCGGCCACGGCCGCCTCCGCCGACGCCCGCGGCGGCTGCAACGGGCGGATCGCGCTGACCTTCGACGACGGTCCGGCAAGCGGCCCGACCGACGACCTGGTCCGGATCCTCCGCAACCAGAAGGTCCCGGCGACGTTCTTCATGGTCGGCCAGCGGGTGGCGGCCGCCCCGCGGCTCGCGGCGTCGGTGGAGCGCGCCGGCTTCCTCGTCGCCAACCACTCCTGGGCGCACATCGACATGACCCGGCAGTCGGCGGCCCAGGTCACGCGTCGCTGCGCGCGACCGAGCGGGCGCTGCGGCAGGCGGGGACGCACCCGACCGGCCTGATGCGGCCGCCGTACGGCGCGCTCGACGCGGCCGCGCGCGAAGGCATCCGCGACGCCGGGCTGATCCCGGTCCTGTGGAGCGTCGACCCGCGCGACTGGGAGTCGGGGACGTCGGCCGAGATCGCGGCCCGGATCCTCGCTCAGCTCGAGCCCGGCGCCAACATCGTCCTCCAGCACGACGGCATCCGCCGCTCCTCCATCTCGATCGCGGCGGTGCCCGCAGTCGTCCGGGGTGCGCGCCGGCGCGGATTCTGCTTCACCGCCCTGGACGAGCGCGGGCGGCCGGGCTTCCCGACGCCGCGGGTGTCGGTGTCGGTGACCGACGCCGCCGAGGGCCGGCGCGCGATCGCGACGATCCGGCTGTCCAAGCCACCGGGCCGCACCACCTCGGTCCGGCTGCGCACGGTGTCGCGCAGCGGCCGGGTCGGCAGCGACGTCGTACGGATCGCCCGCCGGGTCGCGGTGCCCGCCGGCCGGCTGCGGGTGCGGGTGCCGATCGACGTGCTGCGCGATGGCAAGGACGAGCCCGAGGAGTCCTTCGCCGTACGGATCGCCCGGCCGCGGGGCCTCGAGCTGGGGCGCGAGCTCGCCATCGCCCGGATCCGCGACCGCGACCCGGCGCCGCTGATCCGCGGCGCCGACCTGGTCGTGGACGAACCGCCTGCTGACGCCGTCGTACCGGTCACCTTCCGCCTGTCGCGGGCGAGTGGCAAGGAGATCCAGGTCGTGCTGCGGACCTTCGCCGAGACCGCCGACGGCACGGACTTCGTGATCACCCGGCAGACGTTCGTGCTCGCGCCGGGCGAGACCGACAGTGACGCTGCCGGTGACGCTGCGAGCCGACGCGGTGGACGAGCCCGCCGAGACGTTCCGCGTGGAGGTCGTGCGGGCGGTCAACGCCAGGATCGGTCGGGCCGCGACCGTGACCATCGCCGCGTCACCCGGTCCGCCGTGACGGCTCAGTCGCCGAGGAGCGCGTCCGCTGCCGCGTAGGGATCGGACTCGCCGTCGACCACCGAGCTCGCGAGCTCGTCGAGCCGGTTGCCGGAGTCGACCGAGCCCCAGCGCTCCCGCAACGCCGTCAGCGCGATCGCCTCGATCTCGTTGCGCGCGCGTCGTACGCGCCGTCGCGCGAGCTCACCGCTCTCCTGCGCCCAGGCGCGGTGCTCGTCGATCGCGTCGACCACCTCGGCGGCGCCCTGTCCCTCGGACGCGACGGTCTTGAGCACCGGCGGCCGCCAGCCACCTTCGGGCCGCTCGGCGAGCGCGAGCATCGAGCGGAGCTCGCGGCGCACCTGGTCGGCGCCGTCGCGATCGGCCTTGTTGACCACGTAGACGTCGCCGATCTCGAGGATCCCGGCCTTGGCGGCCTGGATGCCGTCGCCCATCCCGGGTGCGACCAACACGATCGTGGTGTCGGCGAGCCGCGCGATCTCGACCTCGCTCTGCCCGACGCCGACGGTCTCGACCAGGATCACGTCGCAGCCGGCGGCGTCGAGCACCCGCAGCGCCTGCGGGGTCGCCCGCGAGACCCCGCCGAGGTGACCGCGGGCGGCCATGGACCGGATGAAGACGCCGGGGTCGGTCGCGTGCTCGGACATCCGGATCCGGTCGCCGAGCAGGGCGCCGCCGGAGTACGGCGACGACGGGTCGACCGCGAGCACCCCGACCCGCAGCTCGCGGCGCCGCAGCTCGGAGACCAGGGCATTGGTCGAGGTGGACTTGCCCACACCCGGCGAGCCGGTCAGGCCGACGATGTGCGCCCCACCGTTGAGACCGCCGGCGTACGGCGCCAGCGCCGCCATCACGTCGCGGAGCAGCGGTGATCCGTCCTCGACCTGGGAGATCAAACGGCCGATCGCCCGGGCCTCGCCTTCGCGGGCCCGGGCGACCAGCTCGTCAGGTGATTCAGCTTTGCGGGACACGCACGATCAGTGCGTCGCCCTGGCCGCCGCCACCGCACAGTGCGGCCGCACCGGTGCCGCCGCCGCGGCGCTTGAGCTCGAGCGCGAGGTGGAGGACGACGCGGGCGCCGGACATGCCGACCGGGTGGCCGAGCGCGATCGCGCCGCCGTTGACGTTGACCTTGTCCGAGGGGATGCCGAGCTCCTTGGCCGACGCGATGCCGACGGCCGCGAAAGCCTCGTTGAACTCGACGAGGTCGAGGTCGGCGGCGGAGATGCCTTCCTTCTCCAGCGCCTTGGCGGTCGCCGCGGCGGGCTGGAGCTGCAGGCTCGAGTCGGGCCCGGCAACCATGCCGTGCGCACCGATCTCGGCGAGGTAGTCGAGACCGAGCTCCTCGGCCTTGGCCTTGCTCATCACGACGACGGCGCAGGCGCCGTCGGAGATCTGCGAGGCCGAGCCGGCCGTGATGGTGCCGTCCTTGGAGACCGGACGGAGGCCGGCGAGCGACTCGACGGTGGTGTCGGCGCGGACGCCCTCGTCCTCGCTGACGACGGTGTCGCCGCGGCGGGACGCGATGGTCACCGGCACGATCTCCTCGTCGAACACGCCGTTCTTCTGCGCAGCGGCCGCGCGCTGGTGCGACTCGGCCGCGAAGGCGTCCTGCTCCTCACGGGTGAAGTTGTCGGTCGCCGCGTTGCAGGAGTCGGTGAGGCTGATCATCGCCTGCTTGGTGAACTGGTCGTAGAGCGCGTCGTAGGCCATCGAGTCGACGAGCGTCGTGTCGCCGTACTTGAAGCCCTCGCGCGAGCTCGGCAGCAGGTGGGGTGCCTGGGTCATCGACTCCATGCCGCCCGCGACCACGATGTCGACCTCGCCGGCGCGGACCAGCTGGTCGGCCAGGGCGATCGCGTTGAGGCCGGAGAGGCAGACCTTGTTGATCGTCATGGTGGGGACGTTCATCGGGATGCCGGCGCCCGTGCTCGCGCCGCGAGCGGGGTTCTGGCCGGCGCCGGCCAGGATGACCTGGCCCATGATCACGTAGTCGACCTGGTCGCCCGAGACCCCGGCCTTCTCGAGGGCGCCCTTGATGGCGACCGCGCCGAGATCGGCCGCGGACAGCGACTTGAGACCGCCGAGAAGGCGACCGATCGGCGTACGTGCGCCGGCGACGATGACGCTGGGGTTGTCGGACATTCTTCCTCCGTGAAGACGAACCGGGTGAACCTTGGTGACTGTACTCGCGGCCCCGGAGCGCGGGCGAGCGGTCTCAGTCGGCGTGGGATGAGGCACGCGTCACAGCGGACGATCGGCAGAATGACCGCATGAGCCTGAGCGACGTGCAGCACCTCTTCACCGCCATCGACCACGTCGGCATCGCGGTGCCCGACCTCGACGAGGCGATGGCGTTCTACACCGAGACGTACGGCATGACGGTCGTGCACGAGGAGACGAACGAGGAGCAGGGCGTCCGCGAGGCGATGGTCTCCATCAACGCAGCGGGTGACGACGCTGGACCCCATGATCCAGCTGCTGGCGCCGCTCTCCCCCGACTCCACGATCGGCAAGTTCCTCGACCGCAGCGGCCCGGGTCTCCAGCAGCTGGCCTACCGGGTCGCCGACATCGACGCGGTCTGCACGACGCTGCGCGAGCGCGGCCTGCGGCTGCTGTACGACGAGCCGAAGCGCGGTACGTCGAACAGCCGGGTCAACTTCATCCACCCCAAGGACGCCGGCGGGGTGCTGGTCGAGCTGGTGGAGCCGTCCGCCGAGGATCACTGAGGCGCGGGCTCCCCGTAGCCGCCCCCACCCGGCGTCTCGATCACGACCACGTCACCTCGGGCCACGTCGGTCGAGTCGCACCCGCCTAGCTCGGTGCGGCCCCCGTCGGCGCGCTCGACCCACTGACGCCCGAGGTCGCCCGGCCCGCCGCCGGCGGCGCCGTACGGTGGCACCCGACGGTGCCCCGACAGCAGTGACACCGACATCGGTTCGGTGAACCGGATGCGCCGGACCGCACCATTGCCGCCGTTCCACCTGCCGTGGCCGCCGCTACCCGGCCGGATCGAGTGCTCCTCAACGAGCACCGGGAACCGCCATTCGAGCACCTCCGGATCGGTGAGCCGTGAATTCGTCATGTGGGTCTGGACGACGTCCGTGCCGTCGAAGCCGTCGCCTGCGCCCGAGCCGCTCGCGAGCGTCTCGTAGTACTGGTGCCGGTCGTCGCCGAAGGTCAGGTTGTTCATCGTCCCCGATCCCTCCGCCTGCACCCCGAGGGCGCCGTACAGCGCACCCGTGATCGCCTGGGACGTCTCGACGTTCCCCGCGACGACAGCGGCCGGGGAGGTCGGAGCAAGCATCGAGCCCTCGGGGATCACGATCTCCAGCGGCTCCAGGCACCCGTCGTTCAGTGGGATCTCGTCGTCGACCAAGCGTGCGGAAGACATACAGCACGGCCGCCCGGACCACCGACGACGGCGCGTTGAAGTTGCCCGGCAGCTGCGGTGAGGTGCCGGTGAAGTCGAGCCGGGCAGTACGGCGCCCACGGTCGACCCGGATGGCGACCTTGATCCGCGCCCCGGAGTCCAGCTCGTAGTCGTAGCTCCCGTCATCGAGGCTGTCGATGACGCGACGTACCGCCTCGCCGGCGTTGGCCCGCACGTGGCCCATGTAGGCGCGGACGACGTCGAGCCCGAAGTGGTCGACCATGCCGAGCAGCTCGGCGACGCCCTTCTCGTTGGCGGCGACCTGGGCCCGGAGGTCGGCCAGGTTGGCCTGCGGGTTCCGGGCGGGGAACCGGGCGGCGGTCAGCATCCCCAGGGTCTCGCGGTCACGGAAGCGGCCGGCTTGCACCAGGCGCCAGTCGTCGATGACCACGCCTTCCTCCTCGACCCGCGTGCTGAACGGCGGCATCGACCCGGGCGTCAGGCCGCCGATGTCCGCGTGGTGACCTCGCGAGGCGACGTAGAACCAGATCTCACCGCCGGCCGGGTCGAAGACCGGGGTGACGACGGTGATGTCGGGGAGGTGGGTTCCGCCCCGGTAGGGGTTGTTCAGGGCGAAGACGTCACCGGGGCGGACCTGGTCGGCGTGCTGCTCGATCACCGTCCGGACGCTGTCGCCCATCGAGCCGAGATGGACCGGGATGTGCGGTGCGTTGGCGATCAGCCGTCGCCCCGGCGTCGAACACCGCGCACGAGAAGTCGAGCCGCTCCTTGATGTTGACCGACTGCGCCGTGCTCTGGAGCCGGGCGCCCATCTGCTCGGCGATCGCCATGAACAGGTTGTTGAAGATCTCCAGCCGCACCGGGTCGACCTCGCTGCGTCACGGTCCCCGCCGGGGTCTTGACCTGCTTCGCGGGTCAGCACCAGTCGGCCCTCGTCCTCCATGACCGCGCGCCATCCCTCCTCCACGACGGTCGTACTGTTGCCGTCCACGACCAGGGCCGGCCCCCGACGCGCTGGCCCGGCCGCAGGTCGTGGCGCTGGACAGAGTCGACGTCGCGCCGGCGTCGTCGACGAACATCGGGACCGCGGCGCTCCGCGCCCCGGTGCCAAGCATCGGTACGGCGACGTCCCGGTGGCCACCGCTCGCGCCCACGAGCTCGACCGAGACCGCCTCGACCACCAGCCGGCGGTCCGGCATCAGGAAGGCGAACCGGCGGCGGTAGGTCCGCTCGAACTCGTCCACCATCCGCCCGACCGGACCGCGGGCGACAGCGACGGAGGTGTCGGTGCCGTCGTACTTCAGCAGGACCTTGGCGGTCGCGCGGATCCGATCCTCCGGCACGCCCTCCGCGTGCAGCTCGCTCGCGGGCGTCGGCGTCGAGCCCGTCGACAGACGCCGTCGAGGACCGAAGCACCTCCTTGGTGAGCGGCTCCTCGACGGACCGCTCGGCATCGCCACGGCGTCCGCCTGGCCGATGCCGTAGGCCGACAGCACGCCGGCGAGCCGGTCGACCAGGACCGTCCGGATGCCCAACGCGTCCGCCACCGCGCACGCGTGCTGGCCGCCGGCGCCACCGAACGTGGCCAGGGCGTACTCGCTGACGTCGTAGCCGCGCTCGACCGAGATCCGCTGATCGCGTTCGCCATGTTGGCCACCGCGACCTGCCGGAACCCGGCCGCGACCTTCTCCGGCGTCGGTGCGTGGCCGGTCGCCGTGCCCGATCTCCTCGGCGAGCGCGGCGAACGCCGTGCGGACCACGTCGACGCGAGATGGGCAGGTCGCCCGCCGGGCCGAACGCCCGCGGGAAGTGGTCGGGCTGGATCCGCCCGAGCAGGACGTTCGCGTCGGTGACTGCGAGCGGGCCGCCCAGGCGGTAGCAGGCAGGACCGGGGTCGGCGCCCGCCGAGTCGGGCCCGACCCGGTACCGCGTGCCGTCGAAGCGCAGGACCGATCCCCCGCCGGCGGCGACGGTGTGGATGCTCATCATCGGAGCGCGCATCCGGACGCCGGCGACCTCCGTCTCCAGGTCCCGCTCGAGCTCGCCGGCGTAGTGCGAGACATCGGTCGACGTGCCACCCATGTCGAAGCCCACGACCCGGGGGTACCCCGCCCGCTCCGAGCTCCGGGCCATGCCGACGACCCCGCCGGCCGGTCCGGACGGATCGCGTCCGCGACCCCGGAAGTGGCGGGCGTCGGTCAGGCCGCCGTTGGACTGCATGAAGCGCAGGTCGACCCCCTGGCAGCTCCTCCGCGAGCTGGCCGACGTATCGGTCCAGCAGCGGCGACAGGTAGGCGTCGACGACCGTCGTGTCGCCGCGGGCGACCAGCTTGATCAGCGGACTGACCTGGTGCGACACCGACACCTGGGAGAACCCGATCTCACGAGCGATGCTGGCGACCGCCTGCTCGTGGTCCGGGTGTCGGTATCCGTGGACGAGGACGACTGCGATCGACCGGATGCCCACGTCGTGGACCCGCTGCAGGTCGTCGGCGAATGCGGCCTCGTCGAGAGGGACGAGCACCTCGCCGTCGGCGGTCGACCCGCTCGTCCACCTCGATGACGCTCTCGTAGAGCAGCTCCGGGAGGACGATGTGGCGCGCGAAGATCCGGGGTCGGTTCTGGTAGCCGATGCGCAGTGCGTCCCCGAAGCCCCGGGTGATGGCGAGAGCGGTGCGCTCGCCGGTGCGCTCGAGCAACGCGTTCGTCGCGACCGTCGTACCGACCCTGACCGACGCGATCCGGTCGACGGGCAGCGGTGCGCCCCCTGGCCGACACCGAGGACGCCGCGGATGCCCGCGATCACCGAGTCGGTCCGACGGCCCCGCGCCTCGGAGAGGACCTTTGCGACGTGCAGCTCGCCGTCGGCGCCCCTTGCGACCACGTCGGTGAACGTGCCGCCACGGTCGACCCAGAACTCCCACCGGCCGTCGGTCGCGCCGGGCGACGTGGACGGTCGACCCGGCTGCGTCGTCACCGGCCTATCGTGGCCCATGCTCGCGGCCAGCGGCGGATGAGATGACCCTCACAAGGTGCTGATCCGTAGGTTACCGACCGGTATCTTTCGCTCTGGCCGCTTGATACGACCACAACGACGCAGGAGATCGATCCCGTGCAGCACATTCTCGACGCCATCCTTGCCGGCGACACGTCCGCGGAGGACTTCGCCAACCTCGACCTGCCCGAGTCCTATCGGGCAGTGACGGTGCACAAGGACGAGGCCGACATGTTCGAGGGCATGGCCTCGAAGGAGAAGGACCCGCGCAAGTCGCTGCACATCGACGACGTACCGCTCCCGGAGCTCGGTCCTGGTGAGGCGTTCGTCGCGGTGATGGCCTCGGCGATCAACTACAACACCGTGTGGACCTCGATCTTCGAGCCGGTCTCCACCTTCGGCTTCCTCGAGCGCTACGGCCGCGAGTCCGAGCTCGGCGCCCGCCACAACCTCGACTACCACATCGTCGGCTCCGACCTGTCCGGCGTCGTGCTGGCCACCGGCCCCGGCGTCACCAAGTGGAAGCCGGGCGACCGCGTCGTCGCGCACTGCCTGTCGGTGGAGCTGGAGGCCCCCGACGGCCACAACGACACGATGCTCGACCCCTCCCAGCGGATCTGGGGATTCGAGACCAACTTCGGCGGCCTCGCCGACGTCGCGATGGTCAAGGCCAACCAGCTGATGCCCAAGCCCGAGCACCTCACCTGGGAAGAGGCCGCCTCTCCCGGCCTGGTCAACTGCACCGCCTACCGCCAGCTCGTCTCGGCCAACGGCGGCAACATGAAGCAGGGCGACAACGTCCTGATCTGGGGCGCCTCCGGCGGCCTCGGCGGCTTCGCGACCCAGTACGCCCTCAACGGCGGCGCCAACCCGGTCTGCGTGGTCTCGAACGAGGAGAAGGCCCAGATCGTGCGCAACATGGGCGCCGACAAGGTCATCAACCGCTCCGAGATGGACTTCAAGTTCTGGAACGAGGAGGGCACCGCGCAGAACCCGAAGGAGTGGCTGCGCCTGGGCAAGGCCATCCGCGAGCTGACCGGCGGCGAGGACATCGACATCGTCTTCGAGCACCCCGGCCGCGAGACCTTCGGCGCGAGCGTGTTCGTGACCCGCAAGGGCGGCACCATCACCACCTGCGCCTCGACCTCGGGCTACATGCACGAGTACGACAACCGCTACCTGTGGATGAACCTCAAGAAGATCATCTCCAGCCACTTCGCCAACTACCGCGAGTCGTGGGAGGCCAACCGGCTGATCGCGCAGGGCAAGATCCACCCGACCCTGTCGCGCACCTACCGCCTCGAGGACGTCGGCCAGGCCGCGCTCGACGTCCACCACAACCTCCACCAGGGCAAGGTCGGCGTCCTCGCGCTGTCCCCCGAGGAGGGACTCGGCGTGCTCAACACCGAGATGCGCGAGCAGCACATCGACAAGATCAACCTGTTCCGCGGCGTCTGACGCACAAAGGCAACTAGATTGCGGTCGTGATCGACCGCTGGGCCGGGATCGTCGGGCGGCATGCCCGGCTGGTCCTGGCTGTCGCGGTGCTGGTCGTCGTGATCGCAGCGGTCTACGGCGCCGGCGTGTTCGACTCTCTCAGCCGCGGCGGCTTCGATGACCCCGATGCCGAGGGCTACCGGCGGCGGCGGCCGAGCGGGAGCTCTTCGGCAACCACGCGCCCGACGTGGTCGCGATCTACTCCAGCGACGACCTCACCGCGGACCAGCCCGAGTTCCGAGAGTCGGTGCAGTCCGTGGTCGCCGACCTCGACCGTACCCGAGGTCGTGCGGGTGGTGCCGTACTACGCCGTCCCGGCGGATGCCGGACTGGTCACCGCCGGACGGGCACGCGGCCCAGGTCCACATCTCGCTCGCCGGCGACACGGACAACGAGCAGATCATCAGCTACGACGAGATCGAGCCGATGCTCCACGCCGACGGGCTGGAGACCGACCTGGCCGGGCTCTTCCCGGCGCACGCCGACGTCAACGTCATCACCGAGGAGGACCTCAAGCAGGCGGAGCTGCTCTCGCTGCCCCTGGTCGTGCTGCTCGCGCTGCTCATCTTCGGCAGCCTGACCGCGGCGGCGATGCCAGCGCTGCTCGGCATCATCGCGCTGCTCACCTCGATCGCGATGATGCGACTGCTCACGCTGTTCACCGACGTCTCCATGTTCTCGATCAACGTCATCTCGCTGCTCGGCATCGGACTGGCGGTCGACTACTCCCTCTTCATCGTGAGCCGGTTCCGCGAGGAGCTCGCGCTGCTACCGCCCGACGATCCCGCGAGCGCCGCGGGCCGCGGTCGCGCGCACGCTCGCCACCGCCGGCCGAACGGTGATGTTCTCGGGGCTGGTCGTGGCCGCGTCGATGTCGAGCCTGCTGGTGTTCCCCCAGGTCTTCCTCCGGAGCATGGGGTACGGCGGCATCGCCGCGGTCCTGATCGCGATGGTGGCCGCGATCACGGTGCTGCCCGGCGATCCTGGTGCTCCTCGGGCGGCGGATCGACTGCGGGCCGACTGCCGTGGCGCCGGAAGTGGGACATGCCCGAGCCGGCCGGCGACGACGGCCGGTGGGCCACGCCTCGCCCGCGGCGTGATGCGGCACCCGATCGCCGTCCTCGCCGTCACGGCGGTGTTCCTGCTCGTGGTGGCGTCGCCGTTCCTCGGCGCGAGGTGGGGCGGGATCGACCACCGGATCCTTCCGGAGGACGCCCCCTCCCGGATCGCGGCCGAGAAGCTGCTGGAGTTCGGTCCGGAGACGTCCTTCGCGACCGCCGTACTGCAGGACGCCGATGCCGCCACCGTCGCGTCGTACGTCGCCGACGCCGAGGACGTCGCCGGCGTCCGCCAGGTCGCGGTCATCGACGAGGAGGGCGGCGCCGCGCTGGTCCGGGTCGTGTGGGACGGCAACATTCAGTCAGAGGGCTCCCAGGACATCGTCAAGGACCTGCGGGACGTCGAGCCGGACACCGGGACGGCACTCGTCGGCGGCCCGACCGCCGACACGGTCGACCTGATCTCCTCGGTGCACGGCAAGCTGCCGCTGATGGGCGTGATCGTCCTCGCGGTGATGATGGTGCTGCTCTTCATCGCGTTCGGCTCGCTGGTGCTGCCGATCAAGGCGATCGTGATGAACTCCTTCTCGATCATCGCGTCGTTCGGCGTCGTCACCTGGATCTTCAACGACGGCCACCTTTCCGGCGCTGCTGGGCTTCACGTCGCCCGGGTACCTCGAGGTCACCACCCCGATCCTGATGCTGGCGATCCTGTTCGGCCTGTCGATGGACTATGAGGTCTTCCTCCTCTCCCGCGTGCGGGAGCGCTGGGACGCCACCGGTGACCACGTGCTGTCGGTCTCGAGCGGGGTCCAGTCGACCGGTCGGATCATCACCTCCGCCGCGCTGCTGCTCGGTGTCGTGATCGGCGCGTTCGCGACCGGTGACATCGTGCTGATGAAGATGCTCGGTGTCGGCATGGTGGTGGCGCTGATCGTCGACGCGACCATCGTCCGCGCGATGATGGTGCCCGCGGCCATGGCGCTGCTCGGCCGCCTCAACTGGTGGGCTCCCGGCCCGATGCGCAGGTGGTGGGAGCGCCACGGCTTCCGGGAGGGCGCAGCCCACCTGGTCCCCGACGGTCCCCCGCTGCCGGCATCGATCCCGCCGCCACCACCGCCGCGCGCTCCTGGCGTCCCACCGCCACCCCTGCCCGTCGGGACCGATCTCGGCCAGCACCTGCGCGCGGCCGGGCCCCTGCCGCTCCGGACCGCGGTCGAGGCGGTCTCCGGAATCGCTCGCGCGCTCGCGGACAACCCGCCGCCCGGGGGCGTGCACGGCGAGATCCGCCCGGGCGCCGTACTCCTCCGCCCGGAGGGCTCCCTGCCGCCGGCCGTGCTGACGCCGCCGACCCGCGCGATCGGGCTGGACCCGGCGTACGCCCCTCCTGAGCCGCTGTCGGCCCCGACGCCCGCAGCCGACGTCTACGCGCTCGGCTGCCTGCTCTGGACGGCGGCGACCGGCGACGCGCCGTTCACCGGGGCGACGATCGACGCGGTGCGCGAGGCGCACCGGACCCAGCCGGTCCCCCAGCTGCCCGGCCGGGAGCCGTTGACGCTGGCCACCAACCGGGTGCTGCGGCTGGCGCTGAGCAAGGACCCGATGCGGCGCTACTCGGGCGCCGAGGCGCTGTACGCCGACCTGCAGGTCGCACTGGGCCTCCCCGACACTGCCCCGCCGACCGCGGTGGCCGCCCACTGAGCCTGATCCGCGACGAGTTCGTCCGAAATGCGCGGACCGGGGGTGGGGATTCCGGAACGGATCAGGGATCATGGTCCGGACCTCGTTCACCTCGACCGCAAAGGGAGCTTTCCCCGCATGAGCGACCAAGGTCTTTCGATCTTCGACAACGAACCCGGTAGTGGCCCTCCCGAGTCGGCGTCGAAGTCACCCACCCCCGATAACGAGACGACTCAGGTGATGCCCGTGACCACGTCCGCCCCCACCCAGCCGGCGCAGCCCGCGCCCTCTGCGCCCCCCAAGTCTGCGCCCACCAGCGCTCCGGGGGCGTCGATGGCAGCCCTGCCCGTGGTCCGCCGCGGCGGCTACGACCAGGCGGCGGTCGATGCGCAGATCCGGCAGCTCGCGAGCGAGAAGGCTTCGTTGGGGGCGAGCCTGACCGAGTCGGAGCAGCGGGTGATCGAGCTCGAGGCCGCGCTGGAGGCAGCGAAGGCCGAGCTCGCCGAGACGGACAACCCTTCCTACGCCGGGCTGGGGGGCCGGGCGAGTGCCATGCTCCGGCTGGCCGAGGAGGAGACCGACGTGATCCGCGGAGGCGCCGAGCGCGACGCCGCCGAGATCCGCGACCAGGCCACCCGCGACGCCAAGGCGATCCGCGCCGAGGCCGCGCGCGAGGCCGAGGACATGCGGGCCGTGCAGCTGCGCGAGCTCGAGGAGAACCGCGAGCGGCTGCTCGCCAACGCCGAGCAGGAGCTCGCCCTGGCCCGGAGCACCGCCGCCGACGAGCTGGCGTCCGCCAAGCGCGAGGCCGACCAGCTCCGGCTGGCGTCACAACAGGAGGCCAGCGAGCTGCGCAGCGCCGTGCAGCGCGAGATCGAGCAGGCACGCGCCGGTGCCGACCGCGAGGTCCAGGAGGCCCGCCGGATGCTCGCGGTGGAGAAGGAGCGGCTCGCCCGGGAGGCGACCGACCACCACAACGCCGCCGTCGCCGAGACCCGCAAGCTGGTCGACGAGGCCGAGCAGCGCTCGGCCGCCGCAGAGCAGCGGGCCGCCGAGGCTTCCCGTCAGGCGGCCGAGAACCGCGCGGCCGCGCAGTCCGAGTCCGAGGCGCTGCTCAGCAGGGCGCGTCGCGAGGCCGAGCAGATCGTGGCCTCCGCACGGACCCAGGCCGACTCGATCACCGCCAGCGGCGAGGCCGACGCGCAGCGCCAGCTGGCCGCGACCCGGGCCGACCTGGAGCGGGTGTCGAAGCGCAAGGCCGCGATCACGGCGCAGCTGGCGTCGCTGGCCGACCTCGTCGCCGGGTTCGACGAGAACGACGCCGAGGAACAGAGTTGAGTTTCGGCCGGCGGCGGGACGCCGTCCAGGGGGAGGGCAACGCATCCGCTGCCGGCCAGCAGGACCCGCCGATCGGGGAACAGACCCTCGCTGACGGCGCGGCCGCCGTACCCCAGCCGTACGGCGAGCCGGGCCCGCCGTTCGACCACAGGTCGCCGTTCTACGTCGGCTTCGTGGGCGGTCTCGGCCTGCTCCTGGCGTACTGGCTGTTCCAGGCGCTGATCGGGATCGGCTCGGTCCTGCTGCTCGTGGTCGTCGCGTTCTTCCTCGCCGCCGGCCTCAACCCCTCGGTCGAGTTCCTCGAGCGGCGCGGGATCCGGCGCTCGTTCGCGTGCGCGCTGGTCATCATCGCGGCGCTCGCCACACTCGCGCTGTTCATCGTCGCGATCGTTCCGGTCATCGCCGACCAGATCCGGCTGCTGACCGACAACGCGCCGATGTGGTTCGACGAGCTCCAGAGGAACAGGCAGGTCCAGGATCTCAACGAAGAGTACGAGATCGTCGACAAGGCCAAGGACTTCGTCACCAACGGCGACTTCATCTCCACCTTGTTCGGCGGCGCGCTCGGCTTCGGCCTGAAGATCATCTCGGCGCTCTTCAACGCGCTTCATCATCCTGGTACTGACGCTCTACTTCCTGGCGTCGCTCAACACCACCACCCACGCGGTCTACCGGCTGGCGCCGGCCTCACGCCGTGAGCGGGTCACCAAGCTGGGCGACAAGATCATCCACAACATCGGTGGCTACGTCTCCGGCGCCTTCGTGGTCGCCCTCTGCGCCGGCATCTCCTCGCTGATCTTCCTCTGGTTCACCGAGGTCAGGGAGTACGCCGTCGCGCTCGCCTTCGTGGTCGCCATTCTCGACGTGATCCCGATGATCGGCGCCACGATCGGCGCGGTCGTGGTCTGCGCGATCGCGTTCGCGACCGACGTCAAGAGCGGCATCGCGGCGGTGATCTTCTACGTGATCTACCAGCAGGTCGAGAACTACGTGATCTATCCGCGGGTCATGGGCCGCACCGTCGATCTCCCCGGTGCCGTGATCGTGATCGCGGCACTGGTCGGCACTGCCCTGCTCGGGGTCGTCGGAGCGCTGCTGGCGATCCCCGCTGCGGCAGCGGTCCTGCTGGTCATCCGAGAAGTCGTGGTGAAACAGCAGGACCAGCGTTAGCTGGTCGACCGATGGCGCTGTCGTGACCAGCACCAAGGGGGGCGTGATGGCAAGGCGCCTGCGCAACCGCAGACGAGCGGTCGTACGACCGTCGCCGGTGCCGTCAGCGCGCCCGCGTAGCGGCGTACCGCAACCGGAGATCGGTAGCAGCCGGAACCGGCGCATCGCAGCCCTGCTGGCCGGGGTGTTCGCGACCGGGCTGGGCCTGCTGGGCGCCGGCCGGCCGACCATCTGGTACGACGAAGCGGTCACCCTCAACCTCCTGCACCGCCCGTTCGGCGACACCTGGCCCGTGCTCCGCGAGGTCGACGCGGTGCACGGCATCTACTACATGGTGCTGCGCGGGTGGACCTGGTTCACGGGTGACTCGATCGAGGCGGTCCGGGCCTTCAGCGCGCTCGGGGTCGGGGTCACCGCAGCGGCGACCGTGCTGCTGGTGGCGCGGCACCAGCGGCTCCTCGTCGCGACCGCTGCCGGCTTCGTCACCGGCATCGTCCCGGGGCTCGCGTGGACCGCGCTCGACGGCCGCAGCTACGCCTGGTCCGCCGCGTTCGCCGTACTCGCCACGCTCGCGCTCGAGAACGCCTGCCGACACCGCAAGCGGCCTCGGGACTGGGTGCTCTACGGCGTGGTCTGCCTGTTCGCCTGCTGCTGGCACCTCTACCTCGTCCTGCTGATCATCGGCCACGGCATCGCGGTGATGGTCGGTTGTCCCGAAGGGGCGGGTGCCGTGGACGCTGACCGCGATCGGCACCGCCGTCGTCGGCGTCCCCCTCGGGCTGATCGCCTGGAGCCAGCGCGACCAGGTGTCCTGGCTGGTCGACACCAACTACCCGTGGGAGAAGATGCTCCTCAACCAGCTCACGAGCGGCCAGTCCGCGGACCCGGACTGGGTCCGCTGGGTCTTCCTGGTCGGGCTGTTGGTGTTCTTCGTGCTGGGCATCCGCCAGCTCTGGAAGAAGGGCCGCCGCTGGCTGCCCTCCGTGCTCGCGCTCTGGGCCGGCCTCCCGACGGTCGTCGCCGTCGTGTGCGCCGCGGTCGCCGACGGCGGCATGCACCCGCGCTACGTCACGTTCGCCGTCCCGGCGTACGCGATCGCTGCGACCGTCGGCGCGTTCTCCCTGCCGAAGTGGACCCCCGCCGTCGCCGCCGTGGCCGGGCTCGCGGTGGTCGCGCCGATCCTGGTCTCGCAGCGCGCGCCCGACGCGAAGCCCGACAACCTGCGCCGGCTCGCAGCGACCGTCGAGGCCCAGGACCCCGACGCGGTCTACTTCACCGTGCCGAAGGCCCGCAGCATCCCCGCCGCCTATCCCGACGACTTCGAGGGCATCGACGACCTGTCCGCGTCTGCCGACCAGACGCCGATGCCGTTCTTCGCCGGCAACCGGGACACCTCGACGATCAAGCTGATCGACGTGGCCGAGCTCCGGATCCTCGTCTTCGGCACCCGCCCCGAACGGTCCGCGGACCGGTTGCGCACTCTCGGGTGTCGCTCGGAGCCGGTCACGAGCGACCGGCACTTCGTCGTCACGCTCTACACCTGCCCGACCGTCAGCCGAGGAGTCCGATGAACGAGTCGATCATCGCGCCCTTGCCACCGGTCGGCCCGTAGACCACGGCCGGGATGCCGTTGTGGGCCCAGGGCTCGACCATCGCAGCGGTCATGCTCGCGATCTTGTTCCGACGCTCGAAGTACGGCGGCCCGGTGTCGACCGTCCGCAGCCCGTCCGAACACGGCGTCCCAGTGCAGCCATAGGTCCTCTTGTCGACGACTAGGGTCGTTGTAGGTGCCCTGGAGACACGACGAACTCGTCTGACTCGGCATGCTGTCGCGTCCCGACCAGCCGGCGCGTCTCGAGTGCCGCCGAGGTCGCGTCCATCGCTCGCTCGTCGAGCGTCTGCCGCGTAGGTCAACGCGTATGCCGGCAGTCCTTCGCCGGTAGGCGCACACGTCGCCTTCACGGAAGTCACCCATGCCCTCGATCGCGTTCTCAGTCGCCGCGCCGGCAATGCGTCGCAGCCTCGGAGGACAGACGCTCTCTTCCCGCGCAGAGGCGAGGATCTCCTCCCGCAGCCCGGCGTCGTCGGTGGCAACGGTCACCGTGACGCCCTCGACCTCGACCGTCTCCTCGACATCCCGTTGCCGTACTCGACGACCCCGGGCCCGACCGCAGCGCCCAGCCACACGTACGGCGCGGTCGGGCTCCTCCTCCGGAGAGTTCTCCAGCCACGGATACAGGGCGCAGACGTCGGTCACCGACGATCGGGCGACCGACCCAGCCCGGTCGCCCGGACTGCCGGAGGCGGCTGCCGTCGGCACCGACCATCGCCTCCGGATAGCAGGCAACGATGTCGCCGCCCGACTCGACCGGCGCGCCGCCGTACCCCCAATCGGCGGGGACGTCGACCGCGACGCCGCCCCAGTACTCGGTGCGCCACTCCCCGCACGTGCCGGCGGCTGCGCCGTCCGTCGTGGGGGTGTCGTCCGCGACGGGAAGCTGGGGCTCGCGCGTCGTCGCCGCCCCGACTGGTCGCGACTGCGATCCCGCCGACGACGAGCACCACGGCGGCCGCGGCGCCCACCACGCCACAGCGGGTACGGCGCCGCCGGCTCACCTCGGCCCGGGCGCGGGCCACGACCGGCGCGGTCACGTCGGCGTCGTCCGCCCGCCGCTCCAGGCCCGCCCTGAGGGCCTGCTCCAGCTCCTGCTCGTCCATCACGCGTCCTCCCCACCGTCAAGCCCGCTGCCCAGCTCACGACGGAGTGCCGTGAGCGCCCGGTGGACATGGGAGCGCGCCGTGGGTTCGGCGACGCCGAGGATCGCCGCGATCTCGCCGTACTCCAGGTCCTCGTAGAACCGCAGCACCACCGCGGCTCGCTGCTGCGGCGGCAGCGAGGCACACATCCGCCACACGGCGTCCTGCTCGACGACCAGCTGCGCCGGATCAGCGGCGGTCGCGTCCCGCACCTCCGCGACGGGCGACTCCCGACGCCCGCTCCGCCGCCACGCCGAGATGTGCGCGTTGACGACCATCCGGCGCACGTAGGCGTCGGGATCGTCGCGCCGGCTCACGCGGGACCACTTCTCGCAGGCGCTGACCAGCGCCGATTGCACGGCGTCCTCGGCCGCCTGCTGCGACCCGGTCACGAGGTAGGCGAACCGCAGCAGCGCCGCGACCCGCGCCTCGACCCACGAGTCGAAGCCGGGCTCAGCAGCAGCGCTGCGCTCGGTCACCCCCACATCCACGCACGACTCACGCCGTCAGACAGGGATCTGTTGCACCCCGACCGCAGATTTCTCGCCGAGCTTGACCCCGACGACGCCGGCCAGGACCAGCAGGCCGCCGACCAGCTGCAGCAGACCGGGCAGCTCACCGAGGAGCAGCCACGCCCACAGCACGCCGGCCACGACCTCCGACAGCGCCACGAACGACGCCAGCCGCGAGCCGAGGATCCGGGCGGCGGCGATGCCGGAGACGTAGGACAGCGCAGCGGTCACCACGCCGAGCAGCACCAGCGGCACCCACCAGTCGACGTCGACGCCGGCGTACTCGACCGTTGCGGTGCTCGGCCTCCATCGGGAGCACGCCGAGCAGCCCGAGCAGGCCCCGAGCGCGACTCCGCCGACCACGAGCCCACCGGCAGCGAGCGCCATCGGCGGCAGCCCGTTGGAGTCGTCGCCGGACACGACGAAGTACGTCGCGCATCCGACCATCGCGCCGAGCGCCCAGGCGACGCCGCCCGCGTGCAGGCCGAAGCCGGCGAACACGTCGAGCACGAGCAGCAGACCGAAGCCGGCCACGCGCGGCGCCCGCGAGCGTCAGCCTGCCGGGGCGTTGGCCGTGACGGAGCCACAGCCAGACCACGACTGCGGCGGGAGCGGTGAACTCGATGAGCAGCGCCGGGCCGACATCGAGGTGCTGCAGGCGGAGAAGTAGCAGAACTGTGCACCTGCGACCGCGATCAGGCCGTACATCACGACCATCGGGAGGTTGCGCCACAGCAGGTCCCACCGACCGCGCAACGCTGCCACACCGAACGGGAGTACGACGAGCGCGCCGGCGCCGATCCGGACCAGGACCACGGCGCCTGCGCTCCACCCGGCGTCGAGCAGCGGCGAGGCCAGCGCACCCGACAGCTCCGAACGAGACTGCAGACAGCAGCGCGACCGTGAGCCCGGTCGCGGCCCGCGGCGGAACCGCCACGGGTGCGTCATGAGTCAACGTCGTCATGACACATGACACTACCGACGGGTGCGGTAACCTGTCAACGTGGTATTTGCTCATGACACCGCGATGGCTCTCCAGTCGGCAGTGACCCTGGTCAACTCCGACCTCGAGCCGGTCACGCTGACCAGTCCCGACGAGCTCGACGAGTTCCTGTCCGACTTCGGCTACACCGGCCGCCACGACGGTGACCAGGCCGAGGTGGACGCCGTCCGGGCGATACTGCCGCAGCTGCGAGAGCTGATGACCAGCGACCGCGACCACGCCGCCACGCTCGTCAACGACATGCTCTTCCAGGCGAAGGCACTCCCCCAGCTCTCCCGTCACGACGGGTTCGACTGGCACCTCCACGCGATCGCCAACGACCAGCCGCTCGCCGACCGGATCATCGTCGAGACCGCGATGGCGATGATCGACGTGATCCGGGCCGACGAGCTGTCGCGGCTCGGCATCTGCGCGGACGACGACTGTGAGGGACTGGTGCTCGACCTGTCCCGCAATCGGTCCAGGCGGTTCTGCTCGACCGCGTGCGGCAACAGAAATGCAGTCGCGGCCTACCGCGCACGGCAGGCCGCGACCTGATCGGCGTTTCCGGTCAGCGAGTGGTGCAGACCCAGGCGAGGATCTTCCGCGGCCGGCTCAGCCGGCTCAGCGCGATGGCCTTGGCCCGTCGCGGGGTGCGTGCGTAACCCGACGCGTAGCGCGTGACGAAACCGTCCGCGTTGACCTTGACCGCCGTCGCGGCGCAGCCGTTGCGGACCCACACGGACACCACGCAGCGCCCGGGGTAGTTGGAGACGTCCCGGCACTTCCGGAGCGCGGCCTGGCGCGCGCCTCGCTTGGTCCGGTAGTCGTAGCGCACGGCCCAGGCCTGGTCGACGCTGATGGCGATGGCGCCGTAGTAGTTGCGGCCCTGCCGCTGCTGGTCCGTGGGCACGGCCGCACTCGAGCTCGCAGGGGTCAGCACGAGCGCGGTCGACAGAGCAATGACAGAGGCGATGGCCATGAGGGCAAAGGAACGAAGAGTTCGCGTAATGGTGTTCACGAGGCAGGCGTCTACCCCTGATCAAGCGGCGCAACACCCTTCAGTTCACGAAGCGCCGCAGCACCTCGAGGAAGACCGCCGGCTGCTCCGAGTGCACCCAGTGCCCGGCGCCCTTGATGGTGACCCGGCGGACGCGCGGGAAGTAGCGCTCCATCGCCGCGGCGTAGTCGTCCTGCACGTAACGGGACTCCGAGCCGCCGATCCACAGCACCGGTCCGTCGTACGACGAGGTCTCGTCGAGCGACTCCGCCGGCCAGCCACCGACCTCGTCGATCTCCTCGCGCAACAGCTCGAGGTTGGGCTGCCAGCGCCATTCGTCGCCCTCGCGGCGGAGGTTCTGCAGGAGGAAGCCACGGACGACGTCGTCCGGCACCGCCTCCTGCAGCGCCCGATCGGCCTCGCCACGGTCCGCCAACGTCGTCAGGTCGATCGCCAGCATCGCGTCGATGTAGCGCACGAACTCCGACGCGTGCTCGTAGGCCACCGGCGCCACGTCGACGATGCAGAGCCGATCGACGAGCTCGGGGTGCCGCAGCGCGAGCACCATCGCGATCTTGCCGCCCATCGAGTGACCGACCAGCGCGACCGGGTCGTCCGCGCTCAACAGCTCCGCGACCTGCTCCGCGGCCGCGATGAAGTCGATCCGCTCGCTCCACGGCGACCGGCCGTGGTCCGGCATGTCGACCAGCAGCACGCGGTGGTCGGCGGCCAGCGCCTTCGCGTGCTGGGTCCAGTTGCGGCCCTGCCCGAACAGACCGTGGCAGAAGACGATCCGGCTGCCGTGGTCGCCGTACGACGTGGTGTGGAGCGGCACGGGCGTCAGTCTCTCAGGCTGTCCGGACGACGAAACACCTGGCCAAATGGCCCGCGCCTTCCGGACATGAGTCAAGATGGACCCTGGTCTTGCCATCGACTCCCTGGGGAGAAGTCTTGCGATCCGCTCTGTTCGTCCGCGCCGCCCTTGCGGTGGCCGCTGCCTTCCTGCTCAGCGGCACCCTTCCTGGCGGCGCCCGCCACGTCGATCACGTCCGACCGGACGACGACCGAGGTGAGCGCGCGCGCCCCTGGCTGCCTCCCGCGCTGCTGGACCGCGATCTCCTTCAACCCGCAGACCCACCGAAGCGGCTGGACCCAGAAGTTCAACTGGGGCACCAAGGCGGGCGCGATGTCGTCGGCGCTCAGGCACTGCCGGCAGCGCCCGGTCAACGCGGGGCACGCGCGCGCGTGCGTGCCACCCGGCAAGCGCGACTCCGTCGTCCAGAACGGGTGCGTCGCGGTCGCCTGGCGGATCCGCCGCGACCGGGTCGTCCAGTGGACGGTCGGTCGGGCCTACGGCCCGAAGAAGGCCCAGCGGCTGGCGCGGCGGAAGCTCGACGGTCGCGGCACCTACCACTCCGGCTACAGCTGCTCTCCGCGCCGGTTCTGACCGAGGAGCCGGCCCAGCGCAAGGGTCACAGCAACGCCCGGACCCGATCCATCAAGGCGAGACTCGGGAACTGGTCCTGCTCGATCTTGTCCATCAGCGCCTGTGCGTATTGCTCGACGTGGTTCAGCCCCATCGACTGCTCGATGAGGTCGAGCATCGTGGTGGACGGGTAGGGATCTCCCGAGACCCGTTCGATGAGACTCTCCACGAACCTGTCGCGGATCACCTGCTGCTGTTCCTGCCATTCCTCGGGGGTCATCTTTCCTCCTGTGGTCACATGTGTCCCGAACTGCTGTTGGTCGGCTGACCTTCTTGCGCGAGCGACGCGTGCCGGAGTCTCATGACGACAGCAGGCTCCCCAGGGGCCCGAGGTCGATGTTGAGATCCGCGGTCGTCAGGTCGTAGCGCGCCTTCAGGTCTTCCATGGCCTGCTCCAAGTGCATCAGTCCGGTGCCGAGCGCCTCTATCTGCTCGTCGGTCAGGTCGCCCTCGTCGACGCGGCGAAGAGCCTGCTTCTCCATCAGCTGTCGGACGAGCTCGATGATGGTGAGCACGAGCTTGAAGAGGTCTCGCTCCACCGACTCCGCGTCGGTCTCCAGCCGCTGAGGCAGCAATCTCGGCGCGTCTGTCATCGGGGCTCCACCATGTCCGCACGGATCGTGGTGATCAGGGCGTGCAGGCGAACCTGCACCAGATCGACGCCCGAGAGTGAGATGACGATGTCCCCGGCAAGGACCACACCAGTCCCCAGCAGCCGGTCCAGCAGGTCCACCAGAGCGATCTGGCCCACAGGACGGACCTCGGCGGCGGGTGCGGGAGCTCGTTCTTCAACTGTCGCACTCATCGCTGCTCCAACATCGCGAAGGAGTACGGCGGCCACGGCCCCGCGCAACTGATCTCCACCGACGGGTTCGACTCGGCCAGTGCCGCTACCCGGGCCTCGAAAGCCTCGCCGATGTCGGTATCGATCAGGTACGCGCCGTTGAGCAGCATCGTGCCCGGTCGGCCGGTCAGACGCGGGTCCTGCGGGTGAAGCCGCCGGCTCGCCACGGACACCGACGACAGCGCGTCATGGACCTCGTCGCCCACTCGGGCGGCGACCTCCTCGGCTGCGGCACGCGCTTCGGTGGCGGCACGTTTGCGTTCTCAGGTACTCGGCGCCCCCGAGATGCCCCCCGGCCGCGACCGCGGTCGGTACTCGCTCCTCGGGAGCGAACACCTTGACGCTCCATTCCATCCTGCCCTCGACGCGGTCGAGGATCTGCTCGAGCGCGAAGAACCATTCGTCCAGTCGCCGGCGTACACCCCCGTCATCGAGGCAGATCGTGGCAAGCCTCAATGGAGCGGTGGGGCCAATGGCAGTCACGGCGTGGATCACGGAGTCGTGGACCCGGGCCACCTCCTCCAGCCACTCGAGACGCTCGAGGTTCGCCCGGAGCGGCTCCTCGCCGTACTCGTCAAGGTCGACGTCGCTCACGACGGCCATCAGCCCCCGGTGGTCAACCACCTCTACACGGTGCCCCTCCAGCCCGACCACGTCGGAGAGGGGGTCGGGGTTCGAACCACGCGTGATCGCGTAGATGTAGCGTGCCGACTCACCCACGTCGGGACTCCTCTCGGGCCTCTCGACCGCTCGGCTCGCCGTCTCCCGACCCGGCCTCGAGCGCCTCGATCCGCTCGCGGAGGGCACGGTTCTCCTCAGCCAGCGCGTTCTCGCTCGTCGACAACATCGGATCGTTGCGCCACCAGTCGATCCCCATCTCCTGCGCCTTGTCGACGGACACGATCAGAAGGCGGATCTTGATCGTGAGCAGCTCGATGTCGAGCAGGTTCACGCGGATGTCACCAGCGATGATGATGCCCTTGTCGAGCACCCGCTCGAGGATGTCGGCCAGGTTCGCCGGCTGCGGTCTCGCGGCGCCCTGACCCATCGGACCTGAGTAGCGCCGTTCGGGAACTGATTCGAACTCGCTCATCGTCATTCCCCGCCGGCCGAGCCACGGACGAAACGTCGAACACGTCGATAGCCCTCAAGGTCTCCGCTGGTGTCGACCTCGACCTCGTAGGTCGCCAAGACGTCGGTGGTGTTGGGCACGCGACGCAGCTCGACCACGTCGACCAGAACCGTCCACCCGTCCTCCGTGCGCTCGAGACCGGTCACTCCCTCCGGGTCCTTGCCCGTGAGGTCGAGCAGCTGTTCGGCGGCCCTCTCAGCCACGCGCCCGGCCGAGGGCTTCGGTCGAGCCTCGGCCCGCGGCGCTGACGCCTGACGAGCGGCGCCGCTGCGGGCGCGGGACGACTTCTTCGCCGGTGAGTCCTTCTTCGCCGGTGAGTCCTTCTTCGCCGGTGAGCTTCTTCGCGGTGCTTCTTCGTCGAGGAGGCCTTCTTCGTGGATGACCCCGTCTTCTGTGCCGACGCAGTCTTCCGCGCGGAAGCGCTCTTGCGCGGGGTTGCCTTCTTCTCGGTGGCCACGGTCAGTCCTCCCTGAGTCGGTCGCGCCCGACCATCAATCGATCGACGAGCTCGTCCTCCCAGCCGACCGCTTCGTCCTCGGTCAGCAGGCCCGCGGCGCGTTGCCGGTCGACCTCTTCGAGCTGCGCGCGGATCGCGACTGGGTCGTAGTACTGCTCTTCGGCTTGCTTGCGGATCTGGTCCGCAATGGCGACGGTCCCTCGAAGGGGCGCGAGAGGTAAGCCCAGCAGGCCGGTGATCAGGCCCATGACAGCTCCCCCACGAAGTCGTAGGGGGCGACTGGTCCCACCAGGCGAAGTCGCATGCGCTCGTGGACGGCCTCTGCCAGGTCTTCCAACCGCTCCTCGAACTCCGCTCGCCGGTCGTCGTCGACCAGGACGTTGAGGTCGAGGACGACCTCCAGCCCCGACCCCATGGTCAGCTTGTGAGCGTCGGTCAGCGGGACGATCGCATCACAGAGAGTCGTCGCGTCGAGGTCCCGCTTCTCGTCCATCGCCTGGGCTACGAGCTCGCCGAGGCGCAACCGTTCGGCGAAGACCGCATCTTCGGGCTTGCCGCGGGTGCGCGCGTGCAGATCAGCCACCAAGGGGTCGGCGGCCACGATCTCTGCCAGCGGGACGTCACCGTGATAGGTGGCCCGCACGTTGAACTGCGCACGTCCGGCAAGCTCGTCGAGGAGGTCCGAGAAGTACCGCGCATTGGGGGCGAGCAACTCCTCGACAACACTCTGCTCGTCGGGTAGCACGGATCCGAACTGGACGGGCACGACGACCCCGTGCGCCAGCAGGCCGTCGACGACGCGGCTGTACGCCATGAGGTCAGCCCGACGCCCCGGAGGGCGCTCGAGCGCGATCTCGTTGACAACCGCGGCCACCGAACCGTGGGCGACGAGGCGAACAGGCTGCGCCGTCGACCCCTTCCGGGGGGAGCGTGTCGCGCTTCCCCGCGCGCACCACCGCGTACACGAGACAACCCGTGTCGCGCTGGACGTCGCGCTCCGTCACGGCGGAGCCCGTCACGCGTTCTCAGTCCGCCGACGCGATGACCGCTTGACCGGGCGGCGCGACTCCTCGTCGTCATCGTCGTCGTCGTTCTTTCCGGTCAGCGCCTTCTTGGCACCCGAGACCGCGCCCTTGACCTTTCGGCCGGCGCCGCTCTCCTGCATGTTGCCGATGAACTCGTCGAGCGGCTTGCCGCCTCCGTGCTCGATCAGGTCCAGCCGATTCGTGGCCTCGGCGAACCGGAGATAGGTGTCAACGCTGGCGATGACGATGCGGGCGTCGATCGTGAGCAGCTCGATGCCCACCAGTGAGACGCGGACGTAGGCATCGATCACGATGCCCTTGTCGAGAATGATCTCGATGACGTCGGCGAGGCCGCTCGGGGCCGGACGGTCGAGGTATCCGCCACCGCTGCGGCGGGACAAGGTCTGAGTGGTCATGGGAGTTTCCTCTCGTGGAATGGGATGGCTGAGGTCTGGTACCGGATCAAGCGCTGCGACGTCGACGCGACCGAGGCTTTTCCTCCGGCTCTTCTTCCTCGGCTCCTCGTCGGCGTACTCGTCCTCGGGCTCCTCCTCGTCCTCGGGCTCCTCCTCGTCCTCGGGCTCCTCCTCGTCCTCGGGCTCCTCCTCGGCGTACTCGTCCTCGGGCTCCTCCTCGTCCTCGGGCTCCTCCTCGGCGTACTCGTCCTCGGGCTCCTCCTCGGCCTCGTCCTCGGGCTCCTCCTCGGCGTACTCGTCCTCGGGCTCCTCCTCGTCCTCGGGCTCCTCCTCGGCGTACTCGTCCTCGGACTCCCCTTCCTCCTCGGGCTCCTCCTCGGCGTACTCGTCCTCGGGCACGTCCTCGTCCTCAGGACTCGTCGTCCTCGTCCTCGGGCTCTTCCTCGTCGTACTCGTCCGCAGGCTCTTCCTCGTCCTCGGGCTCTTCCTCGTCGTACTCGTCCTCGGGCTCTTCGCCCTCTCGCCCTCGTCGCCGTCGTCGGGCTGCTCCTGCTCCTCCTCCTCGACGACTTCGTCGTGGGACTTGACGACCTCGCCGTCCTCGATCACTCCGCGCCAGCCTTCGATGTCATCGGGCTCGAGGATGGTCCGGGTCATGACGTGGCGGCGGAAGTGCCTGAGCTCAGCGCGGGCGCGGCGGCCCTGGGCCCGCCAGAGGTTGCCGGTCTTCTCGAACAGCCCCTGCGGGTAGTACTCCAGGACCACCAGGATCCGGGTGAGGTTGGGGCCGAGCTCGTGGAAGGTGACCGCGCCGTCGACATGGCCCTTCTCGCCCTTCGACCGCCAGACGATCCGCTCGTCCGGCACCTGTTCGAGGACGGTTGCCTCCCACGTCCGGTGGGACAGGAAGATCTGGGCCTTGAACTCCAGCTTGTTGTCCTCCTCGGCGTCGACGCTCTCGACCTTCTTCATGAAGCTCGGGAACGCGCCGAACTCGGTCCACTGGTTGTAGGCGACCGAGATCGGTACGCCGACATCGATTGACTCGATGATATTGGTGGACTTCGTGGCCTTCGAACCGCCGCCACCACCACTGCTGCCGCCGCCGGTGACCTTGTCCTTGATGCCGGACGCGACTCCCTTGAGAGCCCCCAGAGCCGGCGACTTGCCGTCGGACGCGGCCTCCGCCCCCTTGCTGGCCGCCTTGCCGATCGGGCCTCCGTCGGCGATGCCCTCGAACTTGTCGGTCAAGCCGCCGACCTTATCGGTGACAGTGCTCATGACCCTGTCGCCAACCGTCTTCAACAACTCCGATGACGCGTCCTTGAGCTTGTCCAAGGGTTCGCTCTTGGTCTCCGCCATTGCAGCTCAGCTCCCCGACTTGGATCGGCTCGACCGCGAAGACGTCTTCTTGGCGGTCCGCGAGCTCGTGGACTTCTTGGCCGGCGCCTTCTTCGCAGTGCTCTTGCTCGCGGGTGCCTTCTTCGCGGCGGTCTTCTTGGCAGGAGTCTTCTTGGCAGCCGTCTTCTTGGCCGGCGACGAGGTCTTCTTCGCCGCGCTGCTGCTCGTCTTCTTGGCGGTGCCGGAACTGGAGGACGACTTCTTGGCGGCAGTCTTCTTCGCAGGGGGCGAGCTCTTCTTCGCGGCGTTGCTCCCCCTCTTGGCCGGAGCCTTCTCGGACCGTGAGCTCGAGCTCCGGGTCGAGGACCGACGCGGCCGACGTGCCTTGGGTTTCTCCTCGGGCTCCTCCTCGGGCTCCTCCTCGGGCTCCTCCTCGGGCTCCTCCGAGTCGTCCTCTTCCTCGTCGTACTCGTCCTCGGGGGCGTCCTCGGCCTCGCCCTCGGCCTCGTCCGACTCTTCCTCGTCGTACTCGTCCTCCGGCTCGTCGTAGCCCGCGTCCTCGTCCTCTTCCTCATCCGAAGGACCGGCGTCACGAAGGGTCGCGCTGAGAAATCAGGAATAGTCGTGGAAGCCCTTGCCGGTCTTGCGACCCAGCGCACCCTCGGCGACCTTCTGCTCGAGCAGCGCGGCCGGCGCGAAGCCCGGCTCCTTGAACTCCGCGAAGAGCTCCTGCTGGATGGCCAACGAGACGTCGTTGCCGACCACGTCGAGCAGCTGGAACGGTCCCATCGGGAAGCCGGCCTGCTCCTTGATCGCCTCGTTGATCTCGTCCATCGAGGCGGCGCCCGACTCGAGAAGCGTGACCGCGTCGTTGAGGTAGGGGAAGAGCAGGCAGTTCACGATGAAGCCGGACCGGTCGCTGCACGAGACGGCGACCTTGCCGACGTTGGCGCAGAGCGCGAGCACGGTCTCGTTGACGTCGGCGGCCGTGTCGGCCGTGGTGACGACCTCGACCAGCTTCATGATCGTGGCCGGGTTGAAGAAGTGCATGCCGATGACCGACTCGGGGCGGTTGGTCGCCTCGCCGAGCCTGGTGATCGGCAGCGACGACGTGGTCGTCGCCAGGATCGCGCCGGGCTTGCAGATGCGGTCGAGGTCCTTGTAGAGCTGCGTCTTGATGTCGAGGTCCTCGGCGATCGCCTCGACCACGATGTCGACGTCGCCGAGCGCCTCGCGCTCGGTCGAGCCGGTCAGCCGGTCGAGCACGTTGGCCTTGGCGTCCTCGTCGAGCTTGCCCTTCTCGATGAGCTTGGACAGCCCCTTGTCGATGAAGGAGATGACGCCGGCGATCTTGTCCTCGCCACGGCCCACGAACACGACGTCGTACCCGGCCTGCGCGAAGACCTGGGCGATGCCCGACGCCATGGTGCCGGTGCCGACCACGCCGACCTTGCGGATCTCCTGCTTGAGCTCCGGAGCGGCGCTCTCGGAGCCGGCTCCCTCCTCGGCGAAGGTCTTGCCTTCAGTGGCCAGCTTCTCCAGGAGCTCGGCCGGCTGGTGCAGGTGGTCGCCGGTCTCGGCGTACCGGGCAGCAAGCTGGTCGCGCACGGTGGCAGCGCCGAGCTCGTCGATCACGGTCAGCGGGCCCTTCGGGTAGCCGCAGCCGAACTGCATCGCGGCGTCGATGTCGCCACTGGAGGCGTACGACGCCTCGTACATGCGCACCGCGTGGTTCAGGTACGGCAGCACCAAGGTGCCGAAGATCTGCTCGTTGGTCAGCGTCATGCACGCAGTGTCGCAAAATCAGAAGCGTTTCGTACCCGCTGGTAACTATGCGAGACAGGCTGGCCCGCGGCGGGCCTCGCGGCCACGGTAGCCTCGGGCGGCGTGAGACTCGTCGTCGCGCGCTGCCAGGTCGATTACGCCGGCCGCCTCACCGCCCACCTCCCCATGGCGACCCGGGTGCTGATGATCAAGGCGGACGGCTCGGTGCTCGTGCACTCCGACGGCGGCAGCTACAAGCCGCTCAACTGGATGTCGCCGCCGTGCACGGTCCGTGAGGGTACGACGGAGGACGGCGCCGTCGAGTGGACGGTGACGGCCAAGGCCGTCAAGGGCGCGGCGCCGGACACCCTGCGGATCCTCATCGAGGAGATTCACCACGACTCCAACCACGACCTCGGCATCGACCCCGGCCTGCAGAAGGACGGCGTCGAGAAGCACCTCCAGGAGCTCCTCGCCGAGCACCCGGGCACGCTGCTGCCCGGTCTTTCACTGGTACGACGGGAGTACCCCACCGCCATCGGTCCCGTCGACCTGATGTGCCGCGACGCAGACGGGGTGAGCATCGCGGTCGAGATCAAGCGCCGCGGTGAGATCGACGGCGTCGAGCAGCTCACCCGCTACCTCGAGCTGCTCAACCGCGACCCGTTGCTGGCGCCGGTCCGCGGGATCTTCGCCGCGCAGGAGATCAAGCCGCAGGCGCGGGTGCTCGCCGGCGACCGGGGCATCACCTGTGCGCTGGTCGACTACGACGCCCTGCGCGGCCTCGACGACCCGACTGACCGCCTCTTCTGAACGCCGCGTGCCGCCGCTCAGAGGTGCCGCACCATCGCCTGTCTCGGCCACTTGCGTGAGCGGCAGGGCCGAGACCTCGTCGCGGCGAGCCAGACGAATGGCCAGCTCCTGCCCCATGCAGGTCATCTCATCACGGCAGGGCCAGCCGCGTGCAGACAGAGGGCGTGCCCGCCGCGCTCGCACCAGCGGGTGTGAGCGTGTCTCACCCGGAGGCAAGACTCGACGGGCACGCACATGACCAGTACCCGCTGGCCCGAGAAGGACGCGCTTCGAGCGGTGTTTTCACTTGCTGCTCCGCGAGCACGCCGTGCGCCAGTAGCGGGAGGTCTCAGTGTCCGTGCTCGGGGTCGTCGTCCGGGATGTAGGGGTAGGGCGTCTCGCGTCCAGTGCGAGGGTCGTAGGCGTACCACTTGCCACCCGTCACCTTGGGTTCCTCTGGTTCCGGGGGCAGCTCACGGTCGGCGCTGGGCTTCTAGGTCGTACTGCCGATACACGAGAAACCCGAACTCGGCGGGCATCGCCGCTAGGCGGTCGGTGACGTACGCAGCGATGTCATCTAGGCCGCCGAAGGCCACGTACATGTCATCTAGGTCGTCCAGCGTCATCACGACGGTGACGGTTCGTCCGTCCGCGAGCGTCACTACGAAGTCGTCGCCACCCGCCGCAGCCGACTGCGCCCAGGAGTCAACCATGCTCACCAACGTGAGCCAGTCGCGACGAGCGGGAGACTCCACGCCGGGAGTCTGCCATGCACGCAAGTCGGCAAGTCGCGCACGCTGAGCGGCATCAGCGTGCAGCTGCCGCGAGCACGCAGGGCGGCATTAGCCTGCGCTTTGGACGCAACGTCCTTCGCGGCTAAGACGCCCGCCGTAGCACGCGGCATCGTCGGGCGGTCGGGGTGTGTCAGTGGCGTTCGAACCATTGCGTCGATGCAGGCCAGACCCTCATGGTCGACAAGAAGCCTTCGAGGAGACGCTGGGAACCGCCGTACGGCGTGGTTGCCGGGGCTGACTGGGCCCTCCACACGGTGACGACGGTCACCGCGTCGGCGTCGTAGATGCCGCCGCTGAAGAAGGCCTGGACGTTGTCCTGGAACGGCACCAGCAGACCGGGATGGCAGTCCCGCCTTTCGAGGCACAGCTCGACGGCGCGATCTCCGATCCCTGTGCACGGTGTGTTGCCTGATGCCTCGCAGTAGTCCTCGACCCACGCCTTGGTAGCAGGCATCGAGTCGTGGACGGAGGTGCCCGGATCGAGAGGCACGTTCCAGACACTCACGCGGATGTGACCGGACGGGGACAGGAAAGCTTCGTGCGCGGGGCTCAGAGGTCCTTGCCGTCCGCGTCGAGAAGCCATTTCCGGGATGCGGGGGTCTCCGTCCAGCCCGGAGGGTGGCCGACCTCGAGGTCGTAGAGGTCCGACGTGTACGTCGTCCAGTCGCTGGTATCGATGGCTTCGACCGCCGGGGTCGGGCAGGCGGACGGCGTGTCGGGACCGCGCTCATCTTCGTTGCAGACGAGAGCGTCGGTGCTGACCGAGAGCGCGACAGCCAAGCCTCGGAGGACGTCGAGGGTGGGCTGGCTCGTGCCGGCTTCGTAGCGGCGGATCTGGGTGCGGTGGATCCCGACCTTGCGGGCGAGTGTCTGCTTGTTGATGCCGCGTTCCTTGCGGAGGGCGGCGAGGCGTTGCGCGAAGTCCATGTCTCCCGGCCGGTCGATGAGTGGGCTTGTTGTCACGCTCGACTCCGCGCCCTCGGAGCCGTCCGAACCGCCGCCGCTGCATCCTGAGACGACCACCGCCACGGCGGCAGCCATCGCGCACCTGACGGCGATCGTCGCGCATCCTCGCCGCTTGTCCTGGATCCTCATGGCGTTCTCCTCGCTCGACGTCCGACGAACTCTTGACGCTCTCTAAACGCCGTAACCCCTGACATCGGTTCAGTGGGCAGGCATTAGAGAGCCATCGCGAGCGTCGGTAGTTGCCTGCTCGACCTGCAGGTCGACGGAGAGGAGGGGATCGCGTCGACGAGCTCGAACGAGGGACGCACCGCTCATCGGCAGTAGGGGGCACGTCGGGCGGGCCGGCGGGCGGTCTATCTGCGTCGGTGGAAGCGGAGGTCGCCGTTGGGGAGCGAGTTGGTGGCTGTAGCGTGGGTCGTGGAGGCGGTGGTGGTGGAAGTTGCAGGCGAGTATGCCGTGGTCGAGGTCGGTCTTCCCGCCTTCTGACCAGGGTTTCAGGTGGTGGGCCTCGCACCAGGCGGCGGGGATGGTGCAGCCTTCGGCGCGGCAGTGTTGGTCCCTGAGTCGCATGGCTTTGCGTTGGGCGAGGCTGAATAGAGGCGGCGGGTGCGGCCGAGGTCGAGGATCTCGCCCTTGCCGCCGAGGACGACGGGGATGATGTGCGGCTTCGCAGGCCAGGCGGCGGATCGCGGTGGCGGAGAGGGGTTCGCCGCCGACGATGGTGCCGGTGCCGAGTTCGTTGCGGAGTGAGTCCAGGTCGATGGTGACCATCAGCGTGGTGGCGTCCCCGCCGTGGGCGGGGAGGGTGTGCGGGGTCGAGGTGCTCCAGCAATGCACCGAAGGCTTGGCCGAGGAGTCGGTGGTGGGGGATCCGGTCTTCCTCACCACTGATCGCGTCGTGGTGCTTCCTGGGTGAGGTGTAGGCCTCCAGGTAGGTGAGCAGCCGGTCGCGGTCGGGGACGGGGTGCACGATCGTGGTCCTCGCCAGGCCGTCGCCGATGATGCGGGAGCGGAGGCTGGTCTTCTCCCGGGCTCGTTGTTCTTGGTTCTGGAGTCGTTTGGCTTCCTCGGCCTCGGCGATCTCCGGTGCGACGACCTCGAGCAGGTGCCGGCCGAGCCGGCGGAGCTCGCTGGGCCGGAACTGGCCGCACAGGGTGACCATCTCGGTCTCGGCCCGCGCCCGGAGCTCGGGGTCGAGGTGGTCGGGCAGGTCGTCGAGGACCTGGACCACGACGGTGGCCTGGGCCTGGGAGACCAGTCCGTCGGCCATCCCTGCTGCGACCCGGCTCCACCGCCGGTCCAGGGCCTCGGCCAGGCGGCCTTGGGCGCGGCCGGCGGGGAAGTCGGCGCGGGTCACCGAGGCCCACCAGGCGCCGTTGTCGCGGGCACCCGCATCGGAAGCGGCGTCGTCGGCGGCAGCGACCACCCGGAGCTTCAGCTCCGCGAGCATCGCCTCCGCCCGGGCGATCTCGGCGACCGCGGCCTCCTTCTCGGCCGGGATCAAGAACACCGGCTGGGAATCCCGCACCGACGTCAACGCGTCCTGGGCAGCCTGGATCGCACCCAGGATCGGGTGCGGTGCGGGCATCAGCTGGGCGACCATCGGGACCCCCTCTCGGCTGCACACGGATACGGGATCCGGTGGCCTGGTGCCGGGGGTGTCCTTGAGCTGAATCTCGGGGACGACTGGTCGCTTCGGCGACGTACGTCAATCGTACACCAGTTCGAACACAAGGTAAAGAGAAATCGAGCCGATGTTGCCTTGGTTTCGAGGCTCCTGGCTGCGCTCGTCGCACCTCAACCAGCGGCAGACCCGACGGCCGGCGGCGGCGCGCAACCGACGCCTTCTCCTCCCCGTCGATGCCTTTCGGTCGCCACCACCCGCCGACCGCAAGCTGCCGGCACAGGTGGTCTCGTGACGGTCGCTGCGCGACCTCCTCGACCAACGGTAGGACCGCAGTGATCTCCTCGACCAGACAGTGGTCTCGTGACGGTCGCTAGGCGACCTCCTCGACCAACGGGAGGTGGTCTCGCTGACGGTCGCAGCGCGACCTCCTCGACCAACGCGGCGCAGCGACGCAGACCTGTCTCTAGACGGTCGCTTCGCGACCTCTTTGCCCGACGGAATAGGTGGTCTCGTGCCACCGTCGCAGAGCGACCTCCTCGACCAACGGTAGGTGGTCGCGTGACGGTCGCTGGCGACCTCCGCGACCAACGGAGGTGGTCTCGTGACGGTCGCAGAGCGACCTCCTCGACCAACGTGACGGTCGGGGTCGCGTGACGGTCGCAGAGCGACCTCCTCGACCAACGGTGGGCAAGCGAAGCGCTAGCGTCGGCTCCACCATGGCCACGATCTTCCACCTCGCCCTCGCCGCGGACTGGGCGGCCGCGCAGGACGCCGGCGCCTACACGATGTCGACCCGCGGGCGCACGCTCGCCGAGGAGGGCTTCATCCACTGCAGTCGCGGGGACCAGTGGCCCACCGTGCGCGACCGCTTCTACGGCGACGTGACCGAGCCGATGCTCCTGCTGCAGATCGACACAGACCGGCTCGACGTACCTGTCCTCGACGAGCCCGGCGAGCCCGGCTCGAACGAGACCTTCCCGCACATCTACGGGCCCCTCGCCCTCGACGCGGTGGTGAAGGCGTTGCCGGTGCCCACCCGTGGAAGCGCGCCAGTGGTGCAGCCGACTCCTGAGCCCGCGCGCGGCCAGCTCAACCCGCAGGAGACTCCTTCGGCCGGGTGTTCCTGACCGAGATGTTCGTCAACATGGCGCTGGTGACGCTGATCCTCGTGACGACCGCCGTCGGCCTCGGCATCGGCGGCGCGTTCGGTGAGGAGGCCGCGCCCCTCACCGGCCTCTTCGTCGGCGCGCTCGCCGGGTGCGCGATCGCCCGGTGGCTCTACCTCCGGCGTCACACAGCGCGCGGCTGACTCAGACGCTGCCGCACCAGCCCGACCACCTCGTCGGCGCATCCCCAGCTGAGCGTGACCCCCGCACCGCCGTGCCCGTAGCAGTGGACGACGTCGCCCTCGCGCTCGAGCCGGACGGCGGGGCGGGCCGGGCGCAGGCCGACCTTGTGCCGCACCACGACGGCACCGCGCAGGGCAGGCACGAGAGCGGACGCGCGGTCGAGGATGTCGCCGGCGGTCGCGGGATCCGGCGTACGGCTCCACTCGTCGTGCTCCTCCGTGCCGCCGACCACGATCTCGTCGGCGCGCGGCACGATGTAGGTCAACGCGTCGCCGGCCGTGTCCAGCCACCACTCCTTCAAGCCGAACTGCCGGACCACGACGACCTGACCCCGCACCGGGACGACCGAGGTGTCCCCCGCGAACAGCCGAGCGCCGAGACCGGCACACGCGACCACCACGTCGGCACCGCCCTCGCCCGCCGGCGCCAGCCCGCTCAGGGAGAGCCGGGTCAGCGTGCCGCCGAGCGCGGTCAGCCGCGCGACCAGCCAGTCGAGGTAGACCGGCATCTCGACGACCGGCGTGACGAAGGTCCAGCCGTCGGCGTACCCCTCTGGCAGGCCGTCGCCCAGGGTGACCCGGCGCAGGGACGGCACCGCGTCGCGCCACCAAGGGTCGGGGGTGACGCTCCGGAAGACTTCCGTGCCGGAGTGCATCCGGACCCCGGTCGCCGGATCGGTGGCGAGATCTGCGAAGACCTCGTAGGACCGCGCCGCCCAGGCGGTGACCCGGTCCTGCGGAAGGGCCAGGTACGGGTACCAGAGCGCTGCCGCCACCGCCGAGGTGGTTTCCCGCGGCAGGTCGCGCGCCAGTACGTCGACCCGGTGGCCGGCCTCGGCCAGGCGCACCGCGTTGGTCAGGCCGATGACGCCGGCTCCGACGACGATCACCCTGGCCATGACCGCGCGCCTCGGAGCGCTAGGCGCCCGCCGCCGGCGGCGCGGTCGGGTCGGCTCCGCCGCGGCCCTGCTCGCGCGCGACGTACTCCTCGATGTCGTTGAGGTCGTCCTTGCTGCGGGTGACGATGGCGAGCAGGTCGCTCATCGTGGCGACCTCCTCGACCTGCTCCTTGATGAACCACTGCATGAACTGCTCGGACGCGAAGTCGCTCTCCTCACGAGCGACGCGGAGCAGGCCGTTGATCTGCTCGGTCACCCGCTTCTCCTGCGCCAGCGCCAGCTCGATCGGCGCGACCACGTCGGCGAACTCCGAGACCGGCGCGTCGACGCCCGGGATCGCCACGGCGGCGTCGGTGTCGAGCAGGTACTTCACCATCATCATGGCGTGCTCGCGCTCCTCGAGCGCCTGGGCGTAGAAGAACGCGGCCATCTGCGGCATCGTCAGCGCGTCGTAGTGCACCGCGCACGCGAGGTATTGGTTGTGCGCGGCGAACTCGTTGCCGATCTGGGCGTTGAGCTGATCGGTGAAGCGGGTGGCAACCATGAGCGAAACCCTAGCGAGCGGCCCGGTCAGGCAGCTCGCTGCAGGTCCTTCTTGGAGACCTTCTTGCCGTTCTTGGCGCTCACCAGCGTCCGCTTCTTGACGGTGTAACCGTCGGGCAGGGTGCCGTCCTTGAGCATCCGCAGGGGGCAGCGGCCGCACTTCGACTTCGAGACGCAGCACTTCGTCTTCGGCAGCTTGCGCGCCTGCGACTTCTTGCCCTTGCCCATGACAGTGATCGTACGGCCCGTAGGTGAGGCTCGCCTATGTTGGGTCCGCCACATCGAACGCGGAGCACTGGTCGATCGCACAGGACGACAGGGTCGTAGGCTTCCCGCGTGATCGAGATCTGGTTGAACCCCGCCTGCTCGAAGTGCCGGACCGCCGTCAGCGAGCTCGAGGCGGCCGGGAGTGAGTACGTCGTACGCCGCTATCTCGAGCAGCCACCGACGACTGCCGAGCTGGAGGACGTCCTGGCGCGGCTCGGCCTCGAGCCCTGGGACATCGCCCGCACCGCCGACGCGTCGAAGCTCGGCGTCACCCTGCCGGCGAAGGACCTCGAGCACCGGCACACCTGGCTGGAGCTGATGAGCGACCACCCCGGGCTGATCCAGCGCCCGATCATCACCGCCTCGGACGGCACCACCGTCGTCGCCCGCGACCCGGAGTCACTGGCGCAGGTGATCGAGGCCGGCTGAGGCAGGAGCGGTCAGGACAGACCGTTGGCCTTCCGGATGACCTGGACGATCCCGCCCATGATCTCGGTGAGCCCGTAGTCCTTCGGCGTGTAGACCGCGGCCACACCGAGCTCGACGAGCCGCCTGCCGTCGGACTCGGGGATGATGCCGCCGACGATCACCGGCACGTCGCCCATCCCGGCCTCCTTGAGGCCCTCGAGCACGCTCGGCACCAGCTCCATGTGGGAGCCGGACAGGATCGAGAGGCCGACGCAGTGCACGTCCTCGGCCACCGCGGCCGCGACGATCTGCTCCGGCGTCAGCCGGATGCCCTGGTAGATGACCTCGAACCCCGCGTCCCGAGCGCGTACGGCGACCTGCTCGGCGCCGTTCGAGTGCCCGTCGAGCCCCGGCTTGCCGACCAGCAGCCGCAGCCGGCCGCCCTCGTGGCCGGCGAGCTCCTCGCCGGTGCGCTTGACGGCCTCGCGGACCGTGGTGAGCTCGGCGCCGGCCTCAGCCACGCCGACCGCGCCGCTCACTCCCGGTCGGGGCCCGGAACTCTCCGAAGACCTCGCGCAGGGTTCCGGCCCACTCCCCCGTGGTCGCGCCCGCGCGGGCGGCGGCGAGGGTGGCCGTCATCAGGTTGGCGCCGCTCTTGGCGTCCTCGGCGAGCTTGGCCAGCGCGTCGGCGACCTCGGCCTCGTCGCGCTGCTCCTTCCATGCCTCGACAGAAGCGAGCGCGGACTTCTCGGCCTCGGGATCCGCGGCCATGATCGCGCCGTCCAGGTCCGCGGTCAGCGGGCTCGGCTCGGTGGTCTCGAACTTGTTGACGCCGACGATGACCTCTTCACCGGACTCGATGCGGCCGCGCCGAGCGGCGTGGGCGGAGACCAGCTCCTGCTTCATGTAGCCGGAGTCGACCGCGGAGATCGCCCCGCCCATCGCCTGCACCCGGTCGATCTCGGCCTTGGCGCCCTCGACCAGCTCGTTGACCTTGGCCTCGATGACGTGGGAGCCGTCGAAGATGTCGTCGTACTCCAGCAGGTCGGACTCGAAGGCCAGCACCTGCTGCAGCCGCAGCGACCACTGCTGGTCCCACGGGCGGGGCAGGCCGAGCGCCTCGTTCCACGCCGGGAGCTGGACCGCGCGGGCGCGGGCGTTCTTCGACAGCGTGACGCCGAGCATCTCGAGCACGATCCGCTGCACGTTGTTCTCGGGCTGCGCCTCGGTGAGGCCGAGCGAGTTGACCTGGACGCCGTAGCGGAAGCGGCGCATCTTCGGGTCCTCGACGCCGTACCGCTCGCGGGTGATCTCGTCCCACAGCTGGTTGAAGGCGCGCATCTTGCACGTCTCCTCGACGAACCGGACGCCGGCGTTGACGAAGAACGAGATCCGGCCGACGACCTTCTCGAAGTCCGCCTCGTCGACCTGGCCGGAGCTCTTCACCTGGTCGAGCACGGCGATCGCGGTGCACAGGGCGTAGGCGAGCTCCTGGGTCGGGGTGGCCCCGGCTTCCTGCAGGTGATAGCTGCAGATGTTGATCGGGTTCCACTTCGGGATCTGGTGGACCGTGTAGGCGATCATGTCCGCGATCAGCCGGAGCGAGTGCTCGGGCGGGAACACGTAGGTGCCCCGCGAGAGGTACTCCTTGATGATGTCGTTCTGGGTGGTGCCGGCGAGCTGGGCGGCGACCTCCTCGGGCGACAGGTCGCCCCCGGAGCTCCAGCCTGCTCCTCGGCGACGACCTGGTACATAGCGAGCAGCCACATGGCCGTCGCGTTGATCGTCATCGAGGTGTTCATCTCGGTGAGCGGGATGTCCTTGAAGAGCTTGCGCATCTCCCCGAGGTGCGGCACCGGTACGCCGACCTTGCCGACCTCGCCGCGCGCGAGCGGGCTGTCGGGGTCGTAGCCGGTCTGCGTGGGGAGGTCGAACGCCACCGAGAGGCCGGTCTGGCCCTTGGCCAGGTTGTTGCGGTACAGCGCGTTGGACGCCTCAGCCGTCGAGTGGCCGGCGTAGGTGCGCATCACCCACGGTCGGTCCTTCTGGGGCCCAGTCTTGGGCTCGGCGTTCGGGGACTCGCTCATGAAAGGCAGGATAGGGCGCGCGAGAGGCGCCGGTCACAGCCTGGACGTGTGGGGTTTCCGACACACGCCGCTGGTTGAGGTGCGGGTTTCGAGACGGCTCGTTCCTCGCCTCCTCAACCCAGGTCTACGCGAGCCTCGAAACCAAGGCGTCAGGCGGGGATGGCGTCCCGTTCGATCTCGAAGAACCGGATCAGGTGGCTCAGGTGCAGCATCCGGCGCACGGCCGGGCAGGTGCCCCGGAGGACGATCAGCTGCCCGTCGCGGAGCGCGAACCGACTGGCGACGGCCAGCACCTTGAGCGCGGTGAGGTCGATGGAGTCGACCTCGGTCAGGTCGATCGTGATCGCACCCTCGGCGTTGCGGCGCAGGTGGTCGTAGACCGCGTTGCGGACCTCGCCCGTGCTCCGCACGTCGAAGTCTCCGCTCAGGAGAAGGGTCGGACCGTCGGTCGTGATCCGCATGCCTACCCTCCCTCGTGAGCGCTGTGCGCGAGACACTTGTCGTGTCTCTCTACCCACCATGACGCTGGACAGACCGATTCGGTTGCATGCCGAGCCCAACTCGTTTCGGTGTGTCGTCGGTCACAAGGTCGTCGACGGGAGGCAGCACGTCGTCCTCAGGGATGATCCTGGCCCGATTCCGTGCACCGCTGGCGCTGAAGTGCGAGAGGATCCAGCATCCAGCCCTGCTGATCGGGCTGACCTCGATCGAACGGACCGCGCCATGACGAACCGATCCTCCGCCCTGCTGCCCGTCCTCGCTCTCGCCGCTGTCCTCGTCGCCGGCTGCGGCGGCGACGGCGACGACACCGATGCCGAAGAAGCCGAGACCGTGTTCGTCACCGAGACGCCGTCGAGCGGCGAGCCGTCAGAGACCCCGACCGACGCAGGCACGACGACCGCGGACCAGACGGAGACCGACGCGGGCAGTGAGGAATCCTGCACTGCGGTGCCCGAGGTCGGCCAGATCTTCGCGCCGACCGGCCCGGTCACCTACGCCACGGGGGCCGGCGCCATCGAGGTGACCCTCTCGGACGGCACCACGGCCTGCGTGCCGATCACTGGCGACGCCGACGCGCCGGCACCTTCGACGACAGCGGCTCGCCCGAGCTCGCGCTCACCATCGGGTCCCCGGACGCGGGCCTGCACCTCACGCTGACCGACTACGCCGACGACGGCGAGGACGCCTTCGCCGCCAACCAGGCGGACCCGTTCGTAGGGGTCCAGTTCCAAGGCGCGTACGGCGTCGACTCGCTCCACACGTCGTGCACCGTGGTGCTCACCCAGCTGTCCGACGAGCAGGCGGCGGGCAAGGTGACCTGCGACGCTCCGCTCAACCCGTGGGAGGGTCCGTGGGAGGTCACGGCCCCCGACCTGACGGTCGACGCGGTGAGCGGCTGGTTCCAGCTCCGCGCCTGAGCCGTAGGCTCGGGCCATGGTCAACCTCACCCGCATCTACACCCGCACCGGCGATGCCGGTGAGACCCGGCTCGGCGACATGAGCGTGACGTCGAAGACCGACCCGCGGCTGATGGCCTACGCCGACGTCGACGAGGCCAACGCCCACCTCGGCGTGGCGGTCGCGGCCGGCGGCCTCGACGAGGACGTCGTCAAGGTCCTGGTCCACGTGCAGAACGACCTGTTCGACGTGGGCGCCGACCTCTGCAACCCGGTGACGGACAACCCGGAGTACCCGCCGCTCCGCATCGAGCAGGAGTACGTCGACCGGCTCGAGGCGTGGTGCGACCACTACAACGAGATGGTCCCGAAGCTCCGCTCCTTCATCCTCAGCGGCGGCACGCCGGCGGCCGCGCACCTCCACGTCGCGCGGACCGTCGTACGGCGTGCGGAGCGGTCCGCGTGGGCGGCGTACTCCGTGCACGCCGACACCATGAACAAGCTGGCGATCACCTACCTCAACCGGCTGTCCGACCTGGTCTTCATCCTCGCCCGCTACGCCAACCGCGAGAACGGCGACGTGCTGTGGGTCCCGGGAGGAGAGCGGGGCGAGTGAGGCTCCTCGTCGCGGCCGGCCTCTCCGGCGCGCTGCTGCTCGGCACGCCCGCCTGCAGCGATGACGCGCCGCCCGACAGCGACCGGACGTCGGAGCAGGAGCCGAGGAACGACCGGAAGACCAACGGGCCGGACGGTCCGAAGCGGACCGCAGAGCCGAGCGGTGAGCCGAGCGCGGAGCCGAGCGCCGAGCCGATGCCGAGTGCGCCACCGCTCACCCGGACGTTCGTGCCCGCCGAGAGCGCCCGCGAGCTCGCCGACCGGCTGACCACGGCCGAGGACCTGGCGCGGGGCAAGGACACCGACGCCGACGTGCTCCAGGCCGCGGCGTTCGAGACGCAGCTGCTCTACCGACAGCTCGCGCGGACCGAGGCGTGGGTGGAGCCCGTGCGCGCCGCCGTACCCACGCGCTACCGCGCCGACCTGACCGCTCACCTCACGGCCCGCCACTCCCTGCGCAGCGTGCTGTCGACGCTGTCCGACGAGGTGCCGGCGTGGGAGATCATCGAGCCGGCGCCGACGGCCGACCTGCTGCGGTTCTATCGCGAGGGCGAGCGGACGTACGGCGTCCGGTGGCAGGTGCTCGCCGCGATCAACCTGGTCGAGACCGGCTTCGGCAAGATCCGGGGCCTCTCGACCGCCGGCGCGCAGGGACCGATGCAGTTCATCCCGTCGACCTGGGCGGCGTACGGCGAGGGCGACATCAACGACCCGCACGACGCCATCCTCGGGGCCGCCCGCTACCTCGCGGCCAACGGCGGCGACAGTGACGCGGGCATCGAGGGCGCCCTCTACCGCTACAACAACCACGCGGGCTACGTCGCCGGGATCCTCGCCTATGCGTCGATCCTCGAGCGGGACCCCCGGGCGCTGCACGGCCTGGTCCGGTGGCAGATCGTCTACCTGTCGACGATCGGCGACCTGTGGCTGCCGATCGGCTACTACGAGACCGCACCGGTGCCCGTGCGTCAGTACGTCCGCCAGCACCCCGAGCGTCACCTCGGCACCGCGACCGAACTAGTGGCGCGCACGTCGTACGTCCGGGAGGATCACCGCCATGGGCCTCTTCGACAAGCTGCTCAAGGGCGCGGACAAGGTCTACGACGCCAAGACCACCCTGGAGACCGAGGTCTTCAGGGATCGCCGCTTCGAGCGTGCTGAGAAGCTCGCAGCGACGGGAGATCCGAACACCGCGGTCATCACCGGCATCAAGCGCCGGTACAACGACAGCCTGACCGACACCGACCTCCGGCTGGAGTGGTTCGCCCCCGAGCCCCGCGTGGGTGCGATCCACTACGGCGCGGACATCCCGCTCGCGATCCGGCTGGGCTCGACCATCGCCGTCAAGACCGACGGAGACTCCGTCGTCGTCGACCCAGCCGCGATGGCCGGCGTCCCCGGCGCACCCACGGCCGCGGGACGAAGGAGCCGGAAGGCGCCGGGGCAAGGTACGGACGACAAGGCACTGGACGCGCGGGTACTCGGTCGGCTCGAGAAGTGGACACCGCAGGACGCGACGGTCGAGGCGTTCGAGCGGATCACCGTGATGGGCATGCCGTCGGAGAACTGGGACATCACCGTCTCCTGTGCCGACGGGACTCGGGCTCTCGTGAAGAGGGACTACGTGCCTCCCTACGTCCGGTGGTACGTCGCCCCCGGTGCCGTCGTACCTGTCGTCACCGATCCCAAGGACCCCGCCCGCGCCCAGGTGCATTGGCCACTGCTTGCCGAGCGGGCCGCCGTCGCCGGCGGCACCTGGCGGGACGATCCGCCCCCGGGCAGCATCGCGGAGGCTCTGCTGCGCGCGGATCCGGCCGAGGCACCGACGCCCACCGCGACCATGGACGCACCGCTCGTCGTGACCCCTGACGAGGAGTCGGTCGAGGCGGTCGAGGGCGTCACGCTCGAGCGCTTCGCCTACATCGAGGCGGCGCTGATCCAGGAGCTGCATCTCGCCGGCGGAGTACGACGCCTACGCGACCCAGCTCGGCGCGCCGGCCGGACGGTGGGCGGCCGTCAAGTCCGCGTGGGAGCAGCGCACGCGGTCCGACTGGCGCGTCGGCGCCGCGTTCGGTGAGGCATTCGAGGCGGCGCGCAAGGAGCTCAAGGAGCGCTAGCCACCAGCGTCGTGCCGACGGTCGCGCCGGCCCTGGGGATGAAGGGCTGAGATGTCGCAGCCGCGTGCCACGATGGTCGGGCCGTGGATGTCCTTGCCTCACTGACCGACGAGTTCCTCGAGGAGCACTTCGCTCCCGAGACCCTCGAGCGCGCCCGCGACTACCTCGACCGGATCGACGGGGCGCCGCACCTGCAGCAGCTGAGTGCCGGATCGGTGACGGCGACGGCCTTCGTCTACGGGTCCGCGCCCACCGCCTACCACGTCCAGCTCCACTGCGAGGTCGGCCGGCCCAGCGGGCGGAGCCGGGCGCGCACCAGCGGGTGGATCTTCAGTCTCTGCACCTGCCCGGTCCGCAACATGTGCAAGCACGGCGCTGCGGTCGCGATGAGCATGCGGGAGGGCCACGTCTCCGCCGAGCGGGTGCCGGAGTGGGAGCGACAGCTGGGTCGCTCGTCGACAACCTGGCGCGAACGGCCGACCGGGAGGTCGAGCAGTTCCCGCTCGCGCTGCAGTTCACCCTCGAGGACCGTCGGGTCTACTCCTACCGCGACGACGGCCCGCTGCTCTGCGTCCGACCGCTGCGACCCGGCGCCAAGCAGGCCTGGATCAAGGGCGGCGCCGACTGGTCCGACATCCCTGGCGCGGTCCTGGCCAGGAGCCTGCTTCCCGAGCAGGCCGACGCCATCGGCGCGATGCACGGCGCACTCCAGCGTCACCGCGGCTACCAGGTCGCCGGCACCGCCCCGACCCTCGCCCAGTTCGGTCCGCACCTGCCCCGCCTGCTGCGCGCCGCCGAGGCCGCGGGCGTCGTGTTCGTCCCGGTGCCGCCGCTGACGGCCGTGACCATCCGCGAGAAGCCGGTCGGGATGACGGCCGAGATCACCAGCGACGGCGACGTGGCGCGGATGACGCTCGGCCTCGACGTCGACGGCGAGCTCTGGCGCGGTGAGCGGGTCCGGTTCGTCGGGAACGACCGGATCGTCGCCCTGATCGACGACGGTCACCTGCAGGTCGCCGAGCTGGACCGCGATGCGCCCACGGTCGCCCGCCGGCTGATCGAGGAGCACCCGCTCGAGGTGCCGGCGGCCGAGCTCGACGCGTTCCGGGGACGACTGGCCGGGCTGCTCCGGCACCTGACCGTCCGCTCCCCCGACGGGTCGGTCGACGTACCAGCGCCGGCGCGGCCGACGCTGCTGGTGACCGTCGGCTGGCGCAGCTCCACGGTGGCAGAGCTGACCTGGGAGTGGCAGTACGACGACACCCACCGCTGCGGGCTCGACGACCGCGACCTGCTCGACGGACTGCGCGACCGGCGCGCCGAGGCGACCGTGCGCGCCACGGTGCCCGACGAGCTGCTGGGCAAGCGGACGGTGCGCGACGGGGACGCGTTGTCGCTCGCGATCCACGATCTCCCGCACCTGCGCGGTCTCCCGGACGTCGTCGTGGTCGAGCAGCAGCGGCCCGACTTCCGGGAGGCGACCTCGGCGCCGGAGATCAGCTTCGACGTGGTCGAGTCACCGGCGAGGCCCGGCGAGACGACCGACGACTACACCGACTGGCTCGACCTCGCCGTGACCGTCAACGTCGAGGGTGAGTCGATCCCGCTGCCGGACGTGATCGCAGCCCTGACGCTCGGCCATGAGTTCCTGGTCCTGCCGAGCGGGCTCTTCATCACGACCGACCGTCCCGAGTTCGACCGACTCCGCGAGGTGGTGAGTGCGGCCGCCGAGCTGCGGGAGCGCGACGGCGACCGGATCGCCGTCGGCACCCACGACCTGGGCCTGTGGGCGCAGCTGGCCGAGACCGGCATCGTCGACGCCCAGGCGGCCGCCTGGGTTGCGTCGGGCGCAGGCGCTGCGCGACCTGGTCGAGATCCCGCGGCCGGACGTGGTCGGGCTGGAGGCCGAGCTGCGGACCTACCAGCGGGAGGGGTTCTGGTGGCTGGCGTTCCTCTGGGAGCACGGCCTCGGCGGGATCCTGGCCGACGACATGGGGCTCGGCAAGACGCTGCAGGTGCTGGCTCTCGTGGAGCACGCGCGCCGACAGCGGCCCGACGCCGGCCCGTTCCTGGTGGTGGCCCCGACGAGCGTGGTGACCGCCTGGGTCCACGAGGCCGAGCGCCATGCGCCGGGGTTGCGGGTGGGCGTGTGCGGGCGTCGTACCGACGACGTGGCGGCGATCGCCGCCGACAGCGACGTGGTCGTCACCACCTACACGGTCCTCCGCCTGGCCCGTGCTCGCTACGGCGCGGTGTCCTGGGGTGGCCTCGTGCTCGACGAGGCGCAACAGGTCAAGAACCACCAGAGCAAGACCTATGCCGCAGTCCGGACGATCGAGGCGCCGTTCAAGCTGGCCGTCACCGGCACGCCGTTCGAGAACCGCCTCATGGAGCTGTGGGCACTGCTGTCGATCACGGTGCCCGGGCTCTATCCCTGGCCGCGACTGTTCAACGAGCGGGTCGCCCGCCCGGTCGAGCGTGGCGGCGACCGTGCGGCACTCGACCGGTTCCGCACCCGGATCCGCCCCTTCCTCCTGCGCCGCACCAAGGAGCTGGTCGCGAGCGACCTGCCACCCAAGCAGGAGCAGGTGCTCGACGTCGTGCTCGAGCCGAAGCACCGCAAGATCTACGACACCCACCTCGCCAAGGAACGGCAGCGGATCCTGGGACTGGTCGAGGAGGACTTCGACCGCAACCGGGTGGCGATCTTCAGTGCGCTCACCAAGCTGCGCCAGCTCGCGCTCGACCCGGCGCTGGTCGACCCGGCCCACGACGCCGTCGGCTCCGCCAAGCTCGACCTGCTCGTCGACCACCTGGAGGAGATCACCGCCGAAGGCCACCGCGCGCTGGTGTTCAGCCAGTTCACGTCGTTCCTCACCCGGGTCCGGGCCCGGCTGGCGGCCGAGGACATCGGGGCGACCTACCTCGACGGCTCCACCCGCGACCGGGCGGCAGTCATCGACGAGTTCCGCTCCGGCGGAGCGCCCGTCTTCCTCATCTCGCTCAAGGCCGGTGGCGTCGGGCTCACGCTCACCGAGGCCGACTACGTCTTCGTGCTCGACCCGTGGTGGAACCCCGCCGCCGAGGCGCAGGCGGTCGACCGGGCGCACCGGATCGGGCAGACCGCCCACGTGCACGTCTACCGACTGGTCGCGAGCGACACCATCGAGGAGAAGGTGATGGAGCTCAAGGGCCGCAAGGCCGAGCTGTTCGCCCAGGTCATCGACGGCGAGGGCGTCATGTCGCAAGGGATCGACGCCGACGACATCCGCGGCCTGTTCGACGACTGACGTCTCGATACGCCCTCGCCTAGCGGCTCGGGCTACTCGACGACCGGAAGCGCGGCTAGCGGTTCCAGTCGGTCCCCGGCGGCTTCGCCTCGAGCCAGGCCTGGAAACCGGTCAGCGAGGCCAGGCTCATCGCCAGCTCCACCTCGCCCGCGCGCGACCCGCACCGGATCACGACGTGATCGGGATAGAGCGAGGCCTGCTCGGCGCCCATGGTCTCGCGGCGGCCGTCGTACGACAGCTGCTCGCGGTACCAGACCCGCTTCGGCTTGGGCCACAGGGTGAAGATCCGGAACCACTCGAGCTTCTCACCGGAGTAGCGCCCCATGCCGAGCACCCAGCCGCGACCGGACGCGCCGGCGTCGAGACGATGGCTCAGCTCGAAGGTCCCGCCGTGGCGGGCCAGCAGCCTCCGCCGCAGCACCAGGCCCACGCCGTAGACCACCAGCAGGAGCAGCACGACGCCCGAGACGTCGAGCAGCCACTCCCACCAAGCCATCGACGTGTCAGCCGTGGCCTACGACTGCCGGATCTTCTCAGCGGCGCGCAGTCGCGCCTCGGCGTGGCGGACCCGGCTCTCGGCCTCGCTGTTCACCGTGAGCAGCAGGCGGGCCTCCTCGAGGTCGGCCTGCGCCTTCTCGACGTGGATCTCCTCGCCGAGCTCGATGTGCTCGGACAGGATCGAGACCCGGTCGAGCGCCACGGAGATGAAGCCACCGTCGACTGCAGCCACGACGACGTCGTCGGTCCCGTCGACCTGGACCTCGACGACCGACTCGCTCAACAGCGACAGCACCGGCGCGTGGCCCCGCAGGACGCCGAGGTCACCCTCGACGGTGCGCGCGATCACCATCGCGGCGTCGCCGGACCACACGGTCCGGTCCGCTGCGACGAGCTCGACGTGCAGGGCGTCTGCCATCAGAGGCTCTTCTGGATCTGCGCCCACTTGGCCTCGACGTCGTCGAGGCCACCGCACATGAAGAACGCCTGCTCGGCGACGTGGTCGTACTCACCGTCGGCGATCTTGTTGAACGCCTCGACGGTGTCCGCGATGGAGACCGTCGAGCCCTCGAGGCCGGTGAACTGCTTGGCGACGTAGGTGTTCTGCGACAGGAACCGCTGGAGGCGGCGCGCCCGGCTGACGATGATCTTGTCCTCCTCGGACAGCTCGTCGACACCGAGGATCGCGATGATGTCCTGCAGCTCCTTGTTGCGCTGCAGGATCTGCTTGATCCGGATCGCGCAGTCGTAGTGCGCCTGGCCGATGTACTGCGGGTCGAGGATCCGCGACGTCGAGGTCAGCGGGTCCACGGCCGGGTAGATACCGAGCGAGGCGATCTCGCGCGAGAGCTCCGTGGTCGCGTCCAGGTGGGCGAACGTCGCCGCCGGCGCCGGGTCGGTGTAGTCGTCCGCCGGCACGTAGATCGCCTGCATCGAGGTGATCGAGTGACCGCGGGTCGACGTGATCCGCTCCTGGAGCGTGCCCATCTCGTCGGCGAGGTTCGGCTGGTAGCCCACCGCGGAGGGCATCCGGCCGAGCAGCGTCGAGACCTCGGAGCCGGCCTGCGTGAACCGGAAGATGTTGTCGATGAAGAGCAGCACGTCCTGCTTCTGGACGTCGCGGAAGTACTCCGCCATCGTCAGCGCAGACAGGGCGACGCGCAGCCGGGTGCCCGGCGGCTCGTCCATCTGACCGAAGACCAGGGCGGTCTGGCCGATGACGCCGGCCTCTTCCATCTCGACGATGAGGTCGTTGCCCTCACGGGTGCGCTCGCCGACGCCGGCGAACACCGACACACCGCCGTGGTCCCGCGCAACGCGCGCGATCATCTCCTGGATGAGCACGGTCTTGCCGACGCCCGCGCCACCGAACAGGCCGATCTTGCCGCCGAGGACGTACGGCGCGAGCAGGTCGATGACCTTGATGCCGGTCTCGAACATCTGGGTCTTCGACTCGAGCTGGTCGAACGCCGGGGCCTTGCGGTGGATGCCCCACCGCTCCTTGACCTCGAGGGTCTCGCCCTCTTCGAGGTTGAGGCAGTCACCGGTCGTGTTGAACACCTTGCCCAGGGTCGCGTCGCCCACGGGGACGGTGATCGGGCCACCGGTGTCGCGCACCTCGGAGCCACGGACCAGGCCGTCGGTCGGCTTCAGCGAGATGGCGCGGACCAGTCCGTCACCGATGTGCTGGGCGACCTCGAGCGGGAGGATCGTGGTCTCGCCGGCGAGGGTCACCTCGACCTCGAGCTTGTTGTACATCTCCGGCATCGAGTCGGCCGGGTACTCGATGTCGACGACCGGGCCGATGACCCGCGCGATCCGACCGACGGTCGTCGTCTCTTCAGCGGTTGCAGTCATTGTGTTCTCCCAAAACTCTGTGGGTCAGTAATTCGTGGTCGGTCGGTGGTCAGTCGTTCGCAGCGGCCTGAGCGTCGGCCAGCGCGTTCACGCCGCCCACGATCTCGCTGATTTCCTGGGTGATGCCAGCCTGGCGGGCCTGGTTGGCGATCCGGGTGAACTTCTTGATGAGCTCCTCGGCGTTGTCCGTCGCGGACTTCATCGCCTTCTGCCGGGCGGCCAGCTCGGACGCGGCCGCCTGCAGCAGGCTGAAGAAGATCCGGCTCTGGACGTACTGCGGAAGCAGCCCGTCGAGGACGGCTTCTGCCGACGGCTCGAACTCGTAGAGCGGGAGCAGCTCGTCGTCGTCGGGCAGCTTCCTCCCCTTCCACGACCTCCAGCGGCAGCAGCCGGATAGCGGTCGGCTCCTGCACCAGCATCGAGCGGAACCGCGTGTAGACGATGTGGACCTCGTCCACGTCGCCTTCCTCACCCTGCTCCTTGAGGAACGCCTCGATCAGCGCCCGCCCGATCTCCGCCGCATCGTCGTAGGTCGGCTGGTCGGAGAACCCGCTCCAGGACTCGACGAACGGCCGCTGGCGGAACTTGAAGTACGCCTCCGCCTTGCGACCGGCCAGGAAGTAGTCGATCTCCTTGCCCTCGTCACGCAGGCGCTCGGCGAGTCGCTCGACCTCCTTGAGCACGCTCGACGAGTAGCCACCGGCGAGTCCGCGGTCGCTGGTGATGACCAGCACCGCCGCCCGCTTGGGGTCCTCTTCCTCGTGGGTGAGCGGGTGCTCGACGTTCGAGTACGTCGCCACCGCCGACACGGCTCGGGTGAGCTCGCGGGCGTACGGCGCGGCCTGCTGAGCACGTTGCTGCGCCTTGATGATCCGGGACGCAGCGATGAGCTCCATGGCACGCGTGATCTTCTTCATCGACTCTGTCGACTTGATCCGCGCGCGGTACTCACGCAGCGATACGGCCATGTGCGTCAGCCCCGCTTCTGCTTGACGATCTTTTCCTGCTCGAGCTCGTCGTCAGCCATCGCCTCGGCCTCCTCGTGGCCGGCCTTGATGCCGCCGCCCTCGGAGGTCTCGAACTGGTCCAGGAAGGAGTCGTACGCCGCGGTGACGCCGTCCTCGTCCTCGAACTTCAGGCTCTCCCGGATCGCCGAGAGGATGCCCTCGTGCGAACGGCGGAGGTAGTCGAGGAACTCGCGCTCGAACCGCAGCACGTCCTCGGTCGGGACCTTGTCGAGCTTGCCGGAGGTGCCGAGCCAGAGCGAGACGGTCATCTCCTCCAGCGGGTACGGCGAGTACGCCGGCTGCTTCAGCAGGGCCATCAGACGCTGGCCGCGGTCCAGCTGCTGGCGCGAGGCCGCGTCGAGGTCGGACGCGAACATCGCGAAGGCCTCCATCGCGCGGTACTGCGCGAGGTCGACCTTGAGCGAGCCGGTGACCGTCTTCATGGCCTTCGTCATGGCCGCACCACCGACGCGCGACACCGAGATACCGACATCGATCGCGGGCCGCTGGTTGGCGGCGAACAGGTCGGACTGCAGGAAGATCTGACCGTCGGTGATCGAGATGACGTTGGTCGGGATGTACGCCGACACGTCGTTGGCCTTGGTCTCGATGATCGGCAGGCCGGTCATCGAACCGGCGCCGAGGTCGTCGGACAGCTTCGCGCAACGCTCGAGCAGCCGGGAGTGCAGGTAGAACACGTCACCCGGGTAGGCCTCGCGGCCCGGCGGACGACGCAGCAGCAGCGACACGGCGCGGTAGGCCTCGGCCTGCTTGGTCAGGTCGTCGAACACGATGAGGACGTGCTTGCCGTCGTACATCCAGTGCTGGCCGATGGCCGAACCGGTGTAGGGGGCGAGGTACTTGAAGCCCGCCGAGTCGGACGCCGGCGAGGCGACGATCGTCGTGTACTCCAGTGCGCCGGCCTCCTCGAGGGCGCCGCGGACGGCGGCGATGGTCGAGCCCTTCTGACCGATCGCGACGTAGATGCAGCGCACCTGCTTCTGCGGGTCGCCGGAGTCCCAGTTCTGCTTCTGGTTGATGATCGTGTCGATCGCGACCGTGGTCTTGCCGGTCGAGCGGTCGCCGATGATCAGCTGGCGCTGGCCACGGCCGATCGGCGTCATCGCGTCGATCGCCTTGATGCCGGTCGCGAGCGGCTCGTGGACCGACTTGCGCGCCATCACGCCGGGCGCCTGGAGCTCGAGGATGCGGCGACCCTCGGCCTCGATGTCGCCCAGTCCGTCGATCGGGTTGCCGAGCGGGTCGATGACGCGGCCGAGGAAGTTACTGCCGACCGGGACCGACAGCACCTCGCCGGTACGGCGGACCGACTGGCCCTCTTCGATCTTGTCGAAGTCACCGAGGATGACGACACCGATCTCGCGCTCCTCGAGGTTGAGGGCAAGGCCGCGGGTGCCGTCCTCGAACTCGAGCAGCTCGTTGGCCATCGCCGACGGCAGACCGCTCACACGGGCGATGCCGTCACCGGCGGAGGCGACGGTGCCGACCTCCTCCTTGCTCGCTGCGTCGGGCTTGTAGTCCGCGACGTACTTGGCGAGGGCGTCGCGGATCTCGTCCGGACGGATGGAGAGTTCCGTCATCTCAGGTGCCTTCTCTCTTCTCTGCTGAAAGTCTTCGGTAGCCGATGGGCTGTTGATCAGGGGTGGCGGTGCGGGTCAGCCGGCGATCTTGCGGCGGGCGTCGTCGAGGCGGCTGGCGATGGTGCCGTCGATGACGTCGTCACCGATCGCGACCTTGATGCCGCCGATGACATCGGGGTCGACGACGACGTTGAGGTGGACCGGACGGCCGTAGTGAGCGGCCAGCGCCGCGGTCAGCCGCTTCTCGTCGCTCTCGTCGAGCGGCCGCGCCACTTGGACCGTCGCGACATCGCGACCGTGGACGTCGGCGGCGACCTTCTCGTAGTCCTCCAGCGCCACGGCGACGCTGCGAGCACCCCCGGACAGCGCCTGCTTGACCAGGATGACCGTCGCCGGGAGGACCTTGCCGCCGAGCAGGGTGTCGACCAGGGCCGACTTGTCCGCCGCGCTGCGAGCGTGGTCCGCCAGGGCGGCGCGCAGGTCCTTGTTGTCGTCGACCAGGGAGCGCACCGAGAACAGCTCGTCCACGAGCTGGCTCAGCGTCGCCGCCCGAGGAACGGACCGCGGCCACGACACCGACGTACTCCAGCGCGTCGGCGAGGTCACGGGTGCGGGTCCACCGACGACCCACCGCGTCCTTGAGCAGTCCGAGCGTGGCCGGGTCGACCTTGCCGTCGTAGATCTCCGACACCAGGCCGGCCTTGGCCTCGGTCGCGAGGGCGGAGTCGGTGGCGAACCGCCGGAGGGCGGGCTCGGAGCGCAGCGTCGACGCGACTGAGAACAGGTCGTCGGCAACGGTGGCCGAGCCGGTGACCTGGTCGACCAGCGCGTCCACGGCCTCCTTCGACGCCGCTCGGAACGACAGCATCAGTTGGCCCCCGCGGTCCCGGACTCGAGGTCGGCGAGGAAGCGCTCCACGACGCGGCCCTGACGGGCGTCGTCATCGAGGGACTCGCCCACGATCCGACCCGCGAGGTTCGTCGCCAGCGTGCCGACCTCGGTGCGCAGGGAGGCGACCGCAGCTTGGCGCTCGGCCTCGATCTGCGCCTTGCCGTGCTCGACGATGCGAGCCGCCTCGGACTGAGCGGTCTCGCGCATCTCGGCGATGATGGCCGCACCTTGCTCGCGGGCATCCTCACGGATGCGGGCGGCCTCGTGCCGTGCCTCCTCGATCTGCGACTGGAACTCGTCCTTGGCGGAGTTCGCCTCCTCCTTGGCCTGGTCCAGCTCGGCGAACTGCTGCCGGATCGCCTCCTGGCGATTCGTCATTGCGCGATTGATCGGCGGCGCGACGTAACTTCGCGAGAATGATGAACATGATCACGAAGGCGATCAGTTCCACGAAGAACGTGGCGTTGGGCACGAGGAAGTTGGTCTCGAGCGGGAGCAGTTGTGGTGTGATCATCTAGGTCCGGATCCTTTGGCCTGGTGCGGATGGAGCGGCCCCATAGGGGACCGGCTCAGCCGAGGACGAACACGAACAGGGCCATGAAGGCGAGGTTGATGAAGAACATCGCCTCGACCAGACCCACGGTCAGGAAGAAGATCGTCTGCAGGCGACCCTGGGCCTCCGGCTGACGGGCCACGCCCTGGATGTACGACGCACCGGCCAGACCGTCACCGACGCCCGCGCCGATCGCGCCTCCGGCGAGAGCGAGGCCACCGCCGATGAAGGCGCCAGCGAGGGAAATGGCCTGCTCAGTGTTCTCGACTGCCATGATTCTCCTTGGACTATCCGCGCCGATTCGGGCCGGCGCTCGTTGATTACCTCTTGGGCGGCGTGAGCGGGTGCTCAGGCCGCGAGTTCTTCGGTCTTCTTCTCGGTGTGGTCGTGCTCCTCGAGGCCGCCGTGGCCGCCGCTCGCCATCGCGAAGTACAGCACCGTCAGCAGCGCGAAGATGAAGGCTTGAAGTCCGCCGATGACCATGTCGAACATCTTCCAGAGCAATGTTCGCGACCGGCATGCCCGGCCCACCACGGGATCGCCGCGATCAGGGCGAGCATGATGCCGCCGGCGAAGATGTTGCCGAACAGCCGGAGCGCGAGAGTGATCGGCTTGACGAGCTCCTCGAGGACATTGAGCGGGAGCAGGATCGGGTACGGGCTGCACGAAGTGCTTGAAGTAGCCGAGGCCCTGCGTGCGGATGCCGTAGACCCAGACGCTGCCGACCGCGAACAACGCCAGCGCGTAGGTCAGGTTGACGTCCGCGGTCGGCGCCGGCAGCAGGTGGGCCTCTTCGTTGAGCTGGCTCGGCACCAGCTCGAGCCAGTTCGCGATCAGGATGAAGAAGAAGAGGGAGATCGCAAGCGGCGCAACGAAGGGGTGCACCTTGCCGAGGTTGTCCTCGACCTGGCGTGTTGACCTCGCCGATGACCGACTCCCAGATGATCTGCAGCTTCGTCGGCACGTGGTCCGCGTGTCGCGAGTGACCACGCGGCGCACCAGGAACCCGAGCAGGATCACGATCGAGCCCGCCACCAGCGTGCTGATGATCGTGTCGATGTTGAACGTCAAGCCGAACAGGTGGGCCTCGGGGTGCTCACCGGGAGTGATGTGGATCTCGAGAGGCAGCAGCAGGCCGCTCATTGCGCTTTCAGCTCCTTCAGCAACGGGATCGTCGTCATGATCAGTGCGACGAGGCGGAAGATGGCGAGCCCGAGCAGCAGGCCCACGCCGTCGGGCCAGAAGGCTACAGCGCCCCCGACGGCCACGACAGCGAGGATGCTGAGGCGGACAAGGGTGAACCGGGTGAGCTGACCGCGCGTCGGCGTGCCGCCCCCGGCGATGATCTTCAGCAGCCAGTACTCGGTGACGAGGTGGTTCACGAGGCCGAGCAGCACGCCGATCAGCGATGGACGCGGTCACGAGCCACCCGGCGACGAAACCGAACCAGATGCTGGCGACGATCATGACGAGCGCGAGCAGCTCGGTCTTCTTCTGGTCGGCGATGACCCGCGAGACGCTGACAGTGGTCGGCAACGCGGAGGCGCCGGGATCGATCGGTCACCATGTCACCTCACTTGTCCAGGTCCGGGTCGCGGAGCGCTCGGAGCGCACGGAGAACGAAAGCGGTCGCGCCGAGTCCGATGCCCAGGCCGACGCCGACCACGACGCCAACGGGCGACGACCCCGCAAGCTCATCGACGACGAGGCCGAGGACCGTGCATCCCACGACGCAGCCGGCAAGCATGCCGCCCAGGCCGAGGAGGTCGCGCCCACCCATCGGGGTCCCTTCGGATCGACGTTCGGCCGGAACGTATCACAGCGCGAAACGCCGTCCTGAGGCCACCCGGGAAGCAAGATCGGGGCCCGCGATGCGGTCGTCATTCCTGCCTCCTGTCACTCGTCGTCAGTGGCTTCCCTAAGGGGAGCCTGAGCACTCGTGAAAGTTATCACAAAGTCTGTGGGGCCTTCGAATCGGGTCCTGGATCGGCCCCTTCTCCCCCGTCGTCGGCGTGACCCCACCGCGGCAGGAGCGGCACCAGGAACGTGAGTCCGACGGTCACCGCGAAGGCTACGCCGATGCCGATCCAGACCTTCGGGTCGTCGTTCAGGCTGGCGACGACGGTGCCGAACGCGATCAGGCCGGCCCACAACCACATGATGATCACGGCGCGACGGTGCGAGTGCCCGATCTCCAGGAGCCGGTGGTGCAGGTGTTGCTTGTCGGGCGCGAACGGTGACCGGCCGGCGGCGGTACGTCGGACCACGGCCAGGACCAGGTCGGCGAGAGGGACGATCAGGATCATGACGGGCAGCGCCACCGGTAGGAGCATCGGCAGCAGGCTGGCCCGAGCGCCGTTGGCACCGCCGTCGATGTCGGACGGGACGAACTGCCGCGTCACCGTGATCGCGGTGGCCGACAGCACCAGCCCGATCAGCATCGAGCCGCTGTCTCCCATGAAGAGCCGGGCCGGATGGAAGTTGTGCACGAGGAAGCCGGCGCACGCGCCCGCGAGCGCCGCTGAGAGCAGCGCGCCCGTCGTGGCTCGCTCCACGTCGTTGTAGACCGTGAGCTGGTAGCAGAAGAGGAAGAACGCCGCGGCACTGATCCCGATCACGCCGGCGGCCAGCCCGTCGAGCCCGTCGATGAAGTTGACCGCGTTGACCGTTGTCAGCACGATCGCCGCGGTCAGCAGCGCGCCCTGCGTCGGGTCGACGCTGAACTGCCCGCCGTCGGCGAAGAAGAAGTACTTGAACTGGACGCCCGAGTAGACAAGGACGCCGACGGCGACGACCTGGCCGCCGAACTTCGTCAGCGCATCGAGGTCGAAGATGTCGTCGAGCACCCCCACGGCGCAGACCAGCGCCCCGGCGACGAGCACGGAGAGCGAGTCCTCGAACACCCACGGCGGGCTGTCGGAGAGGAAGGGCAGCTCGCGGGCGACGAGGAACGCGGCGAACAGGCCGCCGAGCATCGCCATCCCGCCGAGGTAGGGCACCGGCTCGGCGTGCACGTCGCGGTCACGGACCTTGGCGACGGCCCCGGTGCGGACCGCGATCTCACGCGCGACGACCGTCAACAGATAGGTCACCGCCGCGGCGACCAGGAAGACGACGACGTACTCGCGCATCGGTCAGCCGTCGGTGCTGTCGGTGCTGTCGGTGCTGTCGGTGCTGTTGGCGCTGTCGTCGCCGGCGGTGTCGGTCTCGACCGTCTGCCCGCTCTCGGCCATCGCCTCGTCGAGCTGGGCCACGGTGATCATGCCGAGGCGCAGCAGCCGGGGACGATCACCGGTGACGTCGACGATCGTCGAAGGGATGGCGCCGGCCGTCGCGCCGCCGTCGACGACGACGGCGACCCGGTCGCCGAGCATCTCGACCGCTGCGTCCGCGTCCGTGGCGGCCGGACTGCCCGTCAGGTTGGCCGAGCTGACCGCCAACGGTCCGGTGCGGTCCAGGATCTCGCGGGCGAGGTCATGGTCGGGCATGCGGACCGCGACCGTTCCGTGGGTCTCCCCCAGGTCCCACCGCAGGGACGGCTGGTCGTGGCACACGAGCGTGAGCGGGCCGGGCCAGAAGGCAGCGGTGAGCTCCCGCGCGTAGTCGGGCACCTTGGTCGCCAGCGCATCGAGCGTGGTCGCGGTGCTGACCAGCACCGGAGGCGGCATCTCGCGGCCGCGCCCCTTCGCCTCGAGCAGCCGGGCGACGGCGTCGGGGTCGAACGCATCGGCCGCGACGCCGTACACGGTGTCGGTCGGCAGCACGACCAGTCGTCCACGCTGGATCGCGAGCGCGGCGGCGTCGACCGCTACGCCCCGCTGCTCGTCCGAGGTGGCGTCGTAGACCTGTGCCTGACCGGACTGACTCACGGCGCCCATCCTGTCACTCCGGGGATCGGGTCCTGCGGACTGCCCGTCGCGCAGTGACGAACCTCGGTCGGTCGGCGAGGTCGCGGTGGTCGCGAACCTCGTCCCAGCGGCCCTCGGCCGCGAACACCGCCGGCGCCGACTCCCCTTGGACGTCGGCGTGCTCGACCCCGACCACGCCGCCCGGCCGGAGCAGGTCGGCAGCGCGGACCGCGATCGCGCGGATCGCGTCGAGTCCGTCGGCACCGGAGAAGAGCGCGAGGTGCGGATCGTGGTCGCGTGCCTCGACAGCCACCGACTCCCAGGCCTCGAGCGGGACATAGGGCGGGTTGCTGACCACGACGTCGACCGTGCCGAGCAGGTCGTCGAACGCGTCCCTCAGGTCGCCCTGCCGCAGGTCCACCCCGGTGCCGGCGAGGTTGCGCTGGGCCCAGGCATGCGCGGGCTCGTCGAGCTCGACCGCGTGCACGCGGGCCCACGGGACCTCCTCGGCGATCGCCTTGGCGATCACTCCCGAGCCGGTGCAGAGGTCGACGACCACGGGCGCTGGCTCAGCCCCGTGCGCGACCGTGGATGACGAGTCGCCTGGGTCAGGTGGTCGACCGCCCACCCGGCGAGCAGCTCGGTCTCGGGCCGCGGCACGAACACGCCGGGTCCGACGGCCAGCTCCCCGTAGCGGAAGTACGCCTTCCCCGTCAGGTGCTGCAGGGGTTGCCGATCGGCCCGCCGCGCGATCAGCTCGTCGAAGGCCGTCGCCGCGTCCGCCGGGACCTCGGCCACCAGCGGCAGCCGGGCGCGGGTCGTGTCGAGGACGTGAGCGAGGAGCTCGGCGGCGTCGTACTCGGGACTGGCGACGCCGGCGGCGCGCAACCGCTCGGCGGCGTCGTCGAGCAGCCGCCGTCGGTCCGTCACTGCTTCTCCCGGCTTCGTTCGCTCAGGCGCGAGCCTTTAGTTGACAAGCCGTCGTCGGCCCAAGGCTCGCGCCGGCCGCGCACTTCGCTCACCGGTCCAGCGCCTCGAGCCGGCCGGCCATGTCGGCGTCGACGCAGGAGTCGAGGACCGGCTGGAGGTCGCCGTCGAGGACCTGGTCGAGGTTGTAGGACTTGTAGCCGGTGCGGTGGTCGGAGATCCGGTTCTCCGCGAAGTTGTAGGTGCGGATCCGCTCGGAGCGGTCGACGGTCCTGACCTGGCTGCGCCGGGCAGCGCTGGCCTCCGCGTCGGCCGCTTCCTGGGCCGCAGCGAGCAGCCGCGCCCGCAGGATCCGGAGCGCCTGCTCCTTGTTCTGCAGCTGGCTCTTCTCGTTCTGGCAGCTGACGACGATGCCGGTCGGCAGGTGCGTGATCCGCACCGCGGAGTCGGTGGTGTTGACGCTCTGGCCACCCGGGCCGCTGCTGCGGAAGACGTCGATCCGCAGGTCGTTGTCATGGATCTCGACGTCGACGGCCTCGGCCTCCGGCACGACGAGTACGCCGGCCGCGCTGGTGTGGATCCGGCCCTGTGACTCCGTCACGGGCACCCGCTGCACCCGGTGCACGCCGCCCTCGAACTTGAGCAGGCCGTACGGCGCCTGGCCGGGTTCGGACTGCGCCACCCTTCACCGCCATGGTCACCGACTTGTAGCCCCCGAGGTCGGACTCGGCGGCGTCGAGGATCTCGGTCTTCCACCCGCGTCGCTCGGCGTAGCGGGTGTACATCCGGAGCAGGTCGCCGGCGAAGAGCGCGCTCTCGTCGCCGCCCTCCCCCGACTTCACCTCGAGGATCGCGTCCTTGTCGTCGGTGGGGTCGCGCGGCACCAACAGCCGGCGAAGCCGCTCGGCGGCCGCTTCTTCCTTCGCGCGCAGCTCGGTGACCTCGTCGGCGAACGTGGGATCGTCCGCGGCCAGCTCCTCAGCGGCGCCGGCGTCGCCGCCGTACTGCTGCCACTCGCGCCAGGCGTTGATGATGCCGCCGAGCTCGGCGTACCGCCGGTTGAGCGTGCGGGCGAGGCGAGCGTCGGCGTGGGTCTCGGGCAGGCCGAGCCTGCCCTCGAGCTCGGCATGCTCCGCGAGCATGCCCTCCACTGCTTCGAACATCGCACTCCCTCCTGGTCAGTAGGCCGAGCTCCGCGACAAACTGACGAACGCCGACCGTCCCGCTGGGCGGGAGGGTCGGCGCGCGAAAGCAGCTACTTCTTGGCGTCCTGCTGCTTCTTGGCGTAGCGGGCCTCGAACCGGGCCACGCGGCCGCCGGTGTCGAGGATCTTCTGCTTGCCGGTGTAGAACGGGTGGCACTGCGAGCAGACGTCGGAGTGGATGGTGCCGGAGCTCACGGTGCTGCGGGTCGTGAAGGTGCTGCCACAGGTGCAGGTCACCTCGGTCACGACGTAATCGGGGTGGATGTCCTTCTTCATGGTGTCCTCATCTCTAAGGGGCTCCGGGTCGCCTTGCTGGTCATTTGTCTGGGTGCAAGCCGTGAACCGGAACCGACGAATCAGTGTAGAAGCGCTGAGACGCTGTCGCCTATTCCGCGTTACTCGTCACCCTGGCCGGGTGCGGGCGTCGTCTTCTGGACCTGCATCAGGAAGTCGATGTTGGTCGAGGACTTCTTCAGCTTCTCGAGCAGCACCTCGAGCGCCTGCTGGCTCTCGAGCGCGGAGAGCACGCGGCGCAGCTTCCAGACGATCGCCATCTCCTCCTTGCTCATGAGGAGCTCCTCGCGGCGGGTGCCCGACTGGATGACGTCGATCGCCGGGAACAGCCGCTTGTCGGCGAAGTCGCGGCGCAGCCGGATCTCCATGTTGCCGGTGCCCTTGAACTCCTCGAAGATCACCTCGTCCATCTTCGAGCCGCTGTCGATCAGCGCCGTCGCGAGGATGGTGAGCGAGCCGCCGTTCTCGATGTTGCGGGCAGCACCGAAGAACTTCTTCGGCGGGTAGAGCGCTGCGGAGTCGACGCCGCCGGACAGGATCCGGCCGCTGGCGGGAGCCGCCAGGTTGTAGGCGCGCCCGAGTCGGGTGATGCCGTCGAGGAGTACGACGACATCGTGGCCGAGCTCGACCAGCCGCTTGGCACGCTCGATCGCCAGCTCCGCGACCATCGTGTGGTCGCCGGCCGGCCGGTCGAACGTCGAGGAGATGACCTCGCCCTTGACCGAGCGCTCGAAGTCGGTGACCTCCTCGGGACGCTCGTCGACCAGGACCACCATCAGGTGGCACTCGGGGTTGTTGGTCGTGATCGAGTTGGCGATCGACTGCATGACCATGGTCTTGCCGGCCTTGGCGGGCGACACGATGAGGCCGCGCTGGCCCTTGCCGATCGGCGAGGCGATGTCGATGACCCGCCCGATCATGTTGGTCGGCTCGGTCTCGAGGCGGAGCCGCTCGCTGGGATAGAGCGGGGTCAGCTTCGCGAAGTCGACGCGGTGCCGCGCCTGCTCGGGGTCGACACCGTTGACGTTGTCGATGCGCACCATCGGGTTGAACTTCTCCCGGCGCTCGCCGTCACGAGGCTGGCGCACCTGGCCGACGATCGCGTCGCCACGGCGCAGGCCGTACTTCCGCACCATCGACAGCGAGAGGTAGACGTCGTCGGGACCCGGCAGGTAGCCGCTGGTCCGCACGAACGCGTAGTTGTCGAGCACGTCGAGGATGCCGGCGGCCGGCACGAGTACGTCGTCCTCGAGGATCGTGGTGTCGGGCTCGTTGCGGCCACCGGTCGTGGTGGTCCGGTTGCGGTCCCGCCCGCGCCGGCGACGGTTGCGGCGGCTGCCGCCCTCGCCGTCCTCGCCCCCCTGGCCGTCCTGATCCTGGTCCTTCTGATCCTGCTGGCCCTGGTCCTTCTGGCCCTGATCCTTCTGGCCCTGGTCCTTCCGGGCCTGGCCCTGGTCCTTCTGGCCCTGCTGGCCCTGGGACCTCTGCTGGCCCTGACCCTTCTGCTGGCCCTGACCCTTCTGGCCCGTGGTTCTTCTGCTCGCCCTGACCCGGCGACTTGTCGTCGGTCTTGGGCTGGTCGTTGTTCTTTCCCTTGACCTCAGCCTTCGCCTCAGCCTTCGCCTCGGCGTTCGGCTCGGCCTTGGCCTTGGCCTCAGCCTTCGGCTGGTCCGCCGGCGGGGCGTCCTGGCCCTTCGGCTTGGCCTGGGCCGCCTTGATGGCGGAGACGAGGTCGGCCTTCTTCATGCTGCCGGCACCGGCGATGCCCATGCCTCCCGCCATCGCCTTGAGGTCGGCGAGGAGCATGGTGTTGAGGCCACCGCTGCGCTTCTTCGGCGCAGTGGATTCGAGAGTCTCTGTCACGTGAGGTCCTTCCCACGTAATTACGGCCGCTCCGCTCCGCTGGGAGGTGAGGGCCTGCCAATGAAAGAGGTCAGATCTTCCTCAGGCGGGCGTAAGCCGACCGGAGCGAGGAAGGAGATGCGCGCGATGCTGTGCTGTATTTCTGGCGCGGCGCCGAGAACCGAAAGGTCGAGTACCTACGACGCCTCATCAATGTACCACCGCACCACTGGTCGCGGAGTATCACCACGCAACGGCGCCGCGGGAGTCGATCTCGAGCTGCAGTGCGGTCCAGCCCTCGGGGCAGCGGCCCATCAGACCGTCGGTGGTGTCGGTGAAGGCGAGGACCGTCGGCCCGGCTCCCGACACGATCGCCGGCACTCCGTCGGCCCGCAGCGCGTCGACCAGGTCGAGGCTGGCGGGCATCGCCGGCCGTCGGTAGTCCTGGTGCAACAGGTCGGCGGTCGCGCGCCACAGCTCCTCGGGGCGGCCCGCCAGCGCGGCGACCAGCAGCGCCGCCCGGCCGGCGTTCCTGGCGGCGTCCGCGTGCGGCACCTCCTTGGGAAGCAGCCCGCGCGCGACCTCGGTGGAGACCGGCTCCGGTGGGATGTAGACGACGGCGCCGACGCGCGGGTCGACCTCGGACGGTACGGCGTAGAACGACCCGTCGGCGTCCTGGCCCGCGATCACGAAGCCACCGAGGAGCGCCGGCGCGACGTTGTCGGGATGGCCCTCGATCCGGGCAGCGAGGTCGAGCAGACCCTCGTCGCCGAGGAGCAGCCGGCCGCCGGCGACCAGCTCGCGCGCGAGCCAGACCCCGGCGACGATCGCGGCCGAGGACGACCCGAGGCCGCGTGCGTGCGGGATCACGTTGACGCAGCTGAGCCGGATGCCGGGCGGCTGGACGCCGAGCTCGTCGAAGGCCGCCCGCATCGAGGTGACGACGAGGTGCTTCTCGTCGAGCGGCACCTCGTCGCTGCCGACGCCGTCCACCTCGACGACCAGGCCGCTCTCGGTGACCTCGGCCTCGAGCCGGTCGCGGAGGTCGAGCGCGAGCCCGAGGGCGTCGAAGCCGGGGCCGAGGTTGGCCGAGGTGGCCGGGACGGACACCCGCACCGGCTCGGTGGCGAACCTAGTGCCGCGCATGGGTCACAGCCCGGCAGCCTCGGCGACCGCAGCCACGTCCGGGACCACTACGTCGTCGACCACGGTGCCGCCGCTCTCGGTGAAGGCCTCGAGCGCGGTCACGGTGTCCTTGAGGCCGTGACCGGTCACGGTGATCACGACAGTCGACCCCGTGTAGGACTCTCCCTGCTCCAGGTCCTGCAGCAGTCCGGCGACACCGGCCGCGCTGGCCGGTTCGACGAACACGCCGTCGTTGCGGGCGAGCTCGCGCTGGGCGTCGAGGATCCGGTCGTCGGACAACGAGGCGAAGCGGCCGCCGGACTCACCGGCCGCCGTCTCGGCGAGCTTCCACGACGCGGGGTTGCCGATCCGGATCGCGGTCGCGCGGGTCTCCGGGTGCGGGAACGGCTCACCGGTCACGAGCGGGCTGGCGCCGACCGCCTGGAAGCCGCGCATCACCGGCTTGCGGGTGATCCGGCCGAGGTCGGCGTACTGGCCGTAGCCCAGCCAGTAGGCCGAGATGTTGCCGGCGTTGCCGACCGGGAGCAGGTGGTAGTCGGGGGCGTCGCCGAGGAAGTCGGCGATCTCGAAGGCGGCGGTCTTCTGGCCCTCGAGCCGCACCGGGTTGACCGAGTTGACCAGGGCGACGGGGTACGACGCAGCGAGCTCCCGCGCGAGCCGCAGGCAGTCGTCGAAGTTGCCCTTGACCATGATCACCTGGGCGCCGTGCAGGATGGCCTGCGCCATCTTGCCGGCCGCGATCTTGCCCTCGGGGACCAGCACGAGCGGGTTGAGCCGGGCCTTGGCGGCGTACGCGGCCATCGATGCCGAGGTGTTCCCGGTCGAGGCGCACACGACGGCCTCGGCGCCCTCGTGCTTGGCGACCGAGATCGCCGCGGTCATCCCGCGGTCCTTGAACGAGCCGGTGGGGTTGTCGCCCTCGACCTTGAGGTGGACCTGCGCGCCGGAGACCTCGGAGAGCCACTCCGAGTGGACCAGCGGGGTGCCGCCCTCGCGCAGGGTGATCGCCGGGGTGTCGGCGGGGATGTCGAGCAGGTCGCGGTACTCCTCGATGACGCCGCGCCACTGGTGCGCCCGGACCTCCACGTCCTCGGCGCCGCGCATGCCGCTCACTCGTCGGTCCCTTCGACCCTCATCACCGAGGTGACGTCACGCACGATGTCCATCCCACGGAGCTCGGCCACCGTCGCCGACAGCTGCGCGTCGGTCGCCTCGTGCGACACCACGACCAGCTGGGCGTCGTCGCCGCGACCCTCCTGGCGGACCGTCTGGATCGAGACGTCGTGCTCGGCGAACGCGTTGGCGACCGCGGCGAGCACGCCGGCACGGTCGTCGACGTCGATCGCGACGTGGTAGCGGGTGCGGGTCTCCCCCATCGGCAGCACGGCCCGGTCGGCGTACGCCGACTCGCCGACGCCGCGGGTCGCCTGGCGGTGGTTGCGCGCGACGGTCACCAGGTCGCCGAGCACCGCGCTCGCGGTCGGAGCCCCGCCCGCGCCCGGCCCGTAGAACATGAGCTGGCCGGCGGCCTCGGACTCGACGAAGACGGCGTTGTAGGCCTCGCGAACACTGGCGAGCGGGTGCGACCTCGGGATCATCGCCGGGTGCACGCGCACACTCACGGCCTCGTCGCCGGACTCGCTCGTGTTGAGCTCGGCGATGGCCAGCAGCTTCACGACACAGCCCATGTCGGTGGCGGACCTGACGTCGCCCGAGGTGACATCGCTGATGCCCTCGCGGTGCACGTCGGCAGCGGTGACGCGCGAGTGGAACGCGAGGCTGGCGAGGATCGCCGCCTTCGCGGCAGCGTCGAAGCCCTCGATGTCGGCGGTCGGGTCGGCCTCGGCGTAGCCGAGCGCCTGCGCCTCCTCGAGGGCCTCCTCGAAGCCGGCGCCCTGGGTGTCCATCTTGTCGAGGATGTAGTTGGTCGTGCCGTTGACGATGCCCAGCACCCGGGTCACCTTGTCGCCGGCCAGCGACTCGCGCAGCGGCCGGACGATCGGGATCGCGCCCGCGACGGCGGCCTCGTAGTAGAGGTCGCGGCCGGCCTTCTCGGCCGCCTCGTAGAGCGTGGGGCCGTCCTCGGCCAGCAGCGCCTTGTTGGCGGTGACGACCGAGGCACCGTTCTCGAGCGCGGCCAGGATGAGGGACCGCGCCGGCTCGATGCCGCCGATCACCTCGACCACGACATCGATGTCGCCGCGCGTCACCAGGCCGAGCGCGTCGGTGGTCAGCAGGCCGGGAGGGACGTCGACGTCACGCGGGGCGTCGAGGCGTCGTACGGCGACACCGGCGATCTCCACCGGTGCGCCGACCCGGGCGGCGAGGTCGCCCGACTGCTCGCCGAGCAGTCGCACCACCTGCGAGCCGACGACGCCACAGCCGAGCACCGCCACCTTGAGGGGCTTGTCGCCCCCCGACAGCACCGCATTCACCGCATTCACCCGACATCCGTCGCCAACAGGTCGTCCTCAGTCTCGCGCCGTACGACGACGCGCGCGACGCCGTCCCGTACCGCGATCACCGGCGGACGCAGTGAGTGGTTGTAGTTGGAGGCCATCGAGCGACAGTAGGCACCGGTACCGGGAACCGCCAGCAGATCGCCGGGAGCGACGTCGCCCGGGAGGAACTCGTCGCGGACGACGATGTCGCCGGCCTCGCAGTGCTTGCCCACGACGCGGGCCAGGACCGGCACGGCCTCGGAGCGGCGCGCGGCGAGCGTGCAGGAGTAGTCGGCGTCGTAGAGGGCGGTGCGGATGTTGTCGCTCATCCCACCGTCGACGCTCACGTAGGTGCGGACGGCGCCCGCGTCGAGGGTGACCGGCTTGACCGTGCCGACGGTGTAGACCGTGCACATCGCCGGACCGACGATCGCGCGGCCGGGCTCGATCGAGAGGCGTGGCTCCTCGACACCGAGCGCGCGGCACTCGTGCTCGACGATCTTGCCCATCTCGGTCGCGAGCTGCGCGGGGTCGGAGGGGTCGTCCTGGGTCGTGTAGGCGATGCCGAAGCCACCGCCGAGGTCCATCTCGGGCATCGTGACTCCGAGCTCGTCGGACACGCGGTGGTGCAGCGCGAGCACCCGGCGGGTGGCCACCTCGAAGCCGGAGGAGTCGAAGATCTGGCTGCCGATGTGCGAGTGCAGGCCGAGCAGCTCGATACGGGGAGCGGCGTGGAGACGGCGTACGGCCTCGAAGGCGTCGCCGGACGTGATCGAGAAGCCGAACTTCTGGTCCTCGTGGGCGGTGGCGATGTATTCGTGCGTGTGGGCCTCGACGCCGGCGGTGACCCGCACCATCACCCGGGCCGGCATCCCGGTGTCCTCGGTGACCATCTCCAGCCGCTCGATCTCCTGGAACGAGTCGACGATGATCCGCCCGACGCCCGCGCCGACCGCACGTCGCAGCTCGGCGACCGACTTGTTGTTGCCGTGGTAGCCGATCCGGGCCGGGTCGAAGCCGGCGCGCAGGGCGACCGTCAGCTCGCCGGTCGAGCAGACGTCGAGGCAGAGGCCCTCGTCGGCGATCCACCGCGCGACCTCCGTGCAGAGGAAGGCCTTGCCGGCGTAGTAGACGTCCCAACCCGCGAACGCGTCGCGGAACGACCGGGCGCGGGCCCGGAAGTCGGCCTCGTCGAGGACGTAGGCCGGGGTGTTGTGCTCGGCGACCAGGTCGGGGAGCGGCACTCCCCCGACGACCAGGTCACCGGACTCGTTCTTGTGGGCGGTGCCCGACCACAGCTGCGGCACGAGCGCGTTGACGTCGCCGGGCGCCTGCAGCCAGGAAGGCCCGCGCAAGGCGCCGGGCGCGTGCGCCCAGCCTGCTTCGTGGGTCATTGCCTACATCCGCTCCGGGGCCGAGACGCCGAGCAGGCCGAGGCCGTTGGCGACACGACGTCGCGTCGCCTCGACCAGCGTCGAGCCGCGCCCGGTGGAGGTCGCTGACCTCCTCGTCGCCCTGCGGCAGCATCCGGCATTTTGTGTAGTAGCGGTTGTAGATCCCGGCCAGCTCCTCGATGTAGCGCGCCACCCGGTGCGGCTCGCGCAATTCGGCCGCGGCCTTGACGACCCGCGGGAACTCGCCAGAGCGCCCGGAGCAGCTCCCCCTCCTTGCTCGTGGGTAAGCAGCTGAGGATGGGACTCGGCCACGACACCGAGGTCGGCCGCGTTGCGCAGCAGGCTCGCGATCCGGGCGTGGGCGTACTGCACCGTGAAGACGGGGTTGTCGTTGGTCGCGCGTGCCCACAGGTCGAGGTCGATGTCGATCGGGCTGTCGGTGCTGTAGCGCGCGAGCGCATAGCGGCCGCGTCGACGCCGATCGCCTCGACCAGGTCGTCGATGGAGACGACAGTGCCGGCGCGCTTGGACATCCGCATCGGCTCGCCGTCCTTGACCAGGTTGACCAGCTGACCGATGAGGATCTCGAGGTTCACGTGCGGCTCGTCGCCGAAGGCGGCGCACATGGCCATCATCCGGCCGACGTACCCGTGGTGGTCGGCGCCGAGCATGATGAAGCAGTGGTCGAATCCCCGCTCCCGCTTGTCGAGGTAGTAGGCGAGATCGACCGGAAGATAGGCCGCCTTTGCCGTCCGACTTGATGACGACCCGGTCCTTGTCATCGCCGAACTTCTCAGTGGCGAGCCACAGCGCGCCGTCCTTCTCGTAGATGTTGCCGAGTTCGCTCAGCCGGTCGACCGCGCGCTGCACGGCGCCGCTCTTGTGGAGCTCGTCCTCGTGGAAGTAGACGTCGAAGTCGACGCCGAAGTCGTGGAGCGACTTCTTGATCTCCGCGAACATCATGTCGACGCCGACCGCGCGGAAGACCTCCTGCGCGTCGTCGTCGGGTGGCAGTCGACAGTGCTTCCGGCCGCTCGGCGATGACGGCAGCGGCGATCTCGTGGATGTAATCGCCCCCGTAGCCGTCCTCCGGCGCGGGCTCGCCCTCCGCGCTCGCGAGCAGGGAGCGGGCGAACCGGTCGATCTGGGCGCCGTGGTCGTTGAAGTAGTACTCCCGGCTGACCTCGGCGCCCGGTCATCTGGAAGATCCGGCCGAGCGCGTCGCCGACCGCGGCCCACCGCACGCCCCCGATGTGGAGAGGCCCGGTCGGGTTGGCGGAGACGAACTCCAGGTTGATCTTCTCGCCGGCGAACGCGTTGGACGAGCCGTACGACGCACCGGCCGCGACGATGTCGGCCGCGACCTGACCCTGCGCCCCTGCCTCGACGGTGATGTTGAGGAATCCCGGCCCGGCGACCTCGACCGCGCCGATGCCGTCGGCCTGCTCCAACCGCGCGGCGAGCAGCTCGCCGAATGCCCGCGGGTTCGTGCCCGCCTGAATCTTCGCCAGCTGCAGCGCGACGTTGGTGGCGTAGTCGCCGTGGCCCTTCTGACGCGGCCGCTCCACCGTCACCTCGGTCGGGACGCCGTCGGGCAGGGTGAGCGCACCCTCGTCGACGAGCGCCGACAAACCGTCGACGATGGTGGTGGAGAGCTGCTCAGGAGTCACCGGGCAAGGGTATCGGCGGCCTCCGGTTTCTCTTGCACGGATATCGACCGGTAAGGTTCCTCAGCGCGCCGGTTCTGCCCACAGAGCTTGCGTTTTGCCTCCGTAGCTCAGGGGATAGAGCACTGGTTTCCGGTACCAGGTGCCGCAGGTTCGAATCCTGCCGGAGGCGCCCCGTCCTGGGCCGCGCCACATCCGCTGCGTGACCCTGACCACGCGCACCGAGGCAGGTCACGGCTGCCAGGACGCGCAGGGCGCCGCGTAGTCGCGAGCGGGAGCAGATCAGTCAGCAGCTCTTGATCGTGGCGTCCTTGCGGGCGTCGTCGCCGTAGCGCCGCGCGGTGGTGGTGTTGGGGATGACGACGCTGGCACCGCCGATGTTGCCGATCCCGCCGGGGACGACGCAACCGGTGATCTTCTTCGGATCGACCTGCGCGACCGCCTGGGCGATCGCGAACAGCTCGGCCGGATCGACGTTGGTGTGCACGTTGTCGATCACCGAGAGCACGCCGTTCTCGATCCATCCCGGCTTGTCGGCGTTCTCGGCCACCTTGGCCTGGAATCCCTTGAGCACGCGCTGCTGGTTGGCCGACCGGTCGAAGTCGCCGCCGGCCAGGTTCTTCCGGATGCGCGCGAACGACACCACGTTGTAGCCGCTGAGGACGACCTTCCCGGCCTTGAACCCCTTGGGCTTGAGATAGGGGTCGGAGAAGGCGACCGGGTTGTCGACCGTGATCGGACCGACGTCCTTGGCGACCTGCTCGACGCCCCAGAAGCTCGCGACGAAGACGTAGTCCGGCTCGATGCCGACCAGACCTGGCGACGGCCTCACCGAGCAGCTGCGGGCCGCCGAAGTAGAGGGCGGCGTTGACCCGGTTGGAGCCGTACCCCGGGATGGAGACCCAGCTGTCGCGCGGGATGCCGATCGAGGTCGCCGCCCCGGTGCGGGTGTCCATGCCGACCAGCTGCAGGGTGTCGCCCCGGCTGCGCAGCGGGTCCTGACCACGCCGCGCGTCGGAGCCGACAGCCAGGATCCAGATGACGTCGGGGTCGAGGTCGACGCCCGTGGCGTGCTCGTACTTCACCAGGGTGAAGTACGTCGGCGCGACGCTGCTGTTGGGCACCACCAGCCCGACGACCGCGAGCACGGCGGCGAGGACGGCGATGCGGAGTGCCCGGCGCCACCGCCCGATCTGCGTGAACATCCGCATCAGCCCTTCACCTCGCCGCGCTCGATGTCGAACCCGAACACCCGCCAGCCGCTCTTCGACCGGGTGAGCAGCACCCGGCCGCGGATCTGGTCGGTGCGCTCGACCTTGCCCGCCAGCTTGATCACCAGGTTGACGTGAGCGGTCGCGCCGGCGGCCTCGCCCTTGGGGGCCAGGACGTCGACCCGGACCACGCGCCGCTTCGCGGTGACGCTGTCGACCCGGTCCGCGACCGCCGTGTTGCTCATCAGGCCGGGCTGCCCGGCGGCGAGCTTGGCCGCGTCCTGCGTGAATCCGGGGTAGGCCTCGCCGAACTTGGAGCGGGGGTACTCGCCGCCGACGTACGCCGCGTCCAGCCAGCGATCGACGACGCCGGCGACGTCCGCCGCCACGTCGCGCGCGGGCTTCTTCGGGAGGTTGCCGACCACCGCGCCGACCTCGACCCGGGTGTCGATCCCCGGCTCGACGGGCGCGCTGCTCGCCGATCGCTCGCCGTCACCGGTGGGCTGGTCTTCATCGTCGTCCCCGCCGCTGCATGCAGCGAGGCCGATCGCCATTCCTAACACCGTCGGTGCCACCAGGAGGGCGGCTCGGGTCGGTGTTCCTGGAAATCTGCGCACGACTCGCGACTCCTCTTGGTCGGACTGGCAGCCACAAAACTTCCCCGTGGGACTAGCCTTGACTCCGGTCTTCGTCCAGGTCGGACAGACCCTACGTCAGCAGCTCACCGGAAGAGGCGAAGCACGTCGTGTCGCAGTCGACAGGTCAGCGACCTCCAGCACCCCCGATTTCGGAGCCAACGAGTGGCTCGTCGAGGAGATGAAGGAGCGGTTCGACGCAGATCCCGGGTCCGTGGACTCGGCCTGGGCTGACTACTTCGGCCAGGCCGGATCGAAGGCCGGATCGAAGGCCGGATCGAAGGACGGATCGAAGGCCGACGGCAACGGCCGGCCGGCCTCCTCCGCGCCCGCAGCCAAGGCGGAGTCCCCGAAGAAGGAGCAGCCGGCCAAGCAGTCGGACAAGCAGCCGAAGCAAGGACGAGCCCGCCGCCAAGGAGTCGGGCGGTTCCGACCAGGCCCGGCCGGCCGCGAGAGGCGAAGGCCGCGCCCCAGGTCAGCCCCGCGTCGCAGACGACCCCGACCCCCTCGACCGACACGAAGCCGACTCCCAAGGACGCGCCGCGGCCGACGCCCGCGGCTGCCAAGGACGAGCCGACCTACACGGTGCTCCGCGGCATCGCCGCCGCGACGGCCAAGAACATGGACGTCTCGCTGACCGTCCCGACCGCCACCTCGGTGCGCTCGCTCCCGGTCAAGCTGCTGTGGGACAACCGGATCGTCATCAACAGCCACCTCGCCCGCGCCCGCGGCGGCAAGGTCTCCTTCACCCACATCATCGGCTACGCGCTCGTGCAGGCGCTCAAGTCGCTGCCGGAGATGAACAACTCGTTCAGCGAGACCGAGGGCAAGCCGACCATGGTGAGCCCGGCCCACATCAACCTCGGGATCGCGATCGACCAGCAGAAGCCCGACGGCACCCGCCAGCTCGTGGCGCCGTCGATCAAGGCCTGCGAGACCATGGACTTCGCGGCGTTCTGGACCGCCTACGAGGTGATGATCCGCAAGGCTCGCGACAACAAGCTCACGATGGACGACTACTCCGGTACGACGGTGAGCCTGACCAACGTCGGCGGCCTCGGCACGGTCCACTCGGTGCCGCGGCTGATGGCCGGCCAGGCCGCGATCATCGGGGTCGGCGCGATGGAGTACCCCGCCGCGTGGCAGGGCGCGTCGGAGGAGGCGATCGCGCGCAACGGCATCAGCAAGGTGATGACGCTGACGTCGACGTACGACCACCGGGTCATCCAGGGCGCGCAGTCCGGCGAGTTCCTCAAGCGGGTCCACCAGCTGCTGCTCGGCGAGGACGGCTTCTACGACGGCATCTTCCGCGCGCTGCGGATCCCCTACGAGCCGATCCGCTGGAACAACGACATCGCGACCTCGCACGACGACGAGATCGACAAGCAGGCCCGGATCCTCGAGCTGATCCACGCCTACCGCGTGCGCGGCCACCTGATGGCCGACACCGACCCGCTCGAGTACAAGCAGCGCAGCCACCCCGACCTGCGGATCGAGTCGCACGGCCTCACCCTCTGGGACCTCGACCGCGAGTTCCCGACCGGTGAGTTCGGCGGGTCCGGACGCCGGTTCATGAAGCTGCGCCACATCCTCGGCATCCTGCGCGACTCCTACTGCCGCACCACCGGCATCGAGTACATGCACATCATGGATCCCGAGCAGCGACGCTGGATCCAGGAGCGGGTCGAACGCCCGCACACCAAGGAGCCCCGCGAGGAGCAGCTCCGGATCCTGCAGAAGCTCAACGCCGCCGAGGCCTTCGAGACCTTCCTCCAGACCAAGTTCGTCGGCCAGAAGCGGTTCTCGCTCGAGGGCGGCGAGACCACGGTCCCGGTCGTCGACGAGATCTGCGAGGCGGCGGCCCAGGCGGGCCTCGACGAGGTCACCATCGGCATGGCCCACCGCGGCCGGCTCAACATGCTCGCCAACATCGTCGGCAAGTCCTACAACCAGATCTTCCGCGAGTTCGAGGGCAACATCGACCCGCGCACGGTCCAGGGCTCCGGCGACGTGAAGTACCACCTCGGCGCCGAGGGTGAGTTCTCCGCCGGCACCGGCGAGAAGATCAAGGTCTCCGTCGCGGCGAACCCGAGCCACCTCGAGACGGTCGACCCGGTCCTCGAGGGCATCGCCCGCGCCAAGCAGGACGTCCTCGACCAGGGCGAGGCGTTCCCCGTGATGCCGCTGCTGCTGCACGGCGACGCCGCGTTCGCCGGCCAGGGTGTCGTCGCGGAGACGCTGAACCTCTCGCAGCTCCGCGGCTACCGCACCGGCGGCACCGTGCACCTGGTGATCAACAACCAGGTCGGCTTCACCACCTCGCCCGGCTCGTCGCGGTCCTCGCTCTACTGCACCGACATCGCGCGGATGGTCCAGGCGCCGATCTTCCACGTCAACGGCGACGACCCCGAGGCCTGCATCCGGGTCGCCCGGCTGGCGTTCGAGTACCGCCAGGCGTTCCACAGCGACGTCGTCATCGACCTGGTCTGCTACCGCCGGCGCGGTCACAACGAGGGCGACGACCCGTCGTACACGCAGCCGCTGATGTACGACCTGATCGAGCAGAAGCGCTCGGTGCGCAAGCTCTACACCGAGTCCCTCATCGGTCGTGGCGACATCACGATCGAGGAGGCCGAGCAGGTCATCCGCGACTACCAGGCCCAGCTGGAGCGGGTGTTCACCGAGGTCCGCGAGGCCGACGCCACCCCGACGTCCTGGACGACGGTGCCGGACTACCCGGACAAGCCGGCCGGCGAGACGCAGACCGCGGTGCCGTTCGAGATGCTCAAGGCGATCGCGGATTCCTACGTCACTCCGCCCGACGGCTTCACCGTGCACCCGAAGGTGATGCCGCAGCTCCAGCGCCGCGCCGCCGCGATCACGGACGGCCCGATCGACTGGGGCACCGGTGAGATCCTCGCGTTCGGCGCGCTGCTGATGGACGGTCGCCCGGTCCGGCTGGCCGGCCAGGACTCGCGTCGTGGCACGTTCGTCCAGCGGTTCGCGACCATCATCGACCGGATCAACGCCGACGAGTGGACGCCGCTGTCGAACCTGACCGAGGACCAGGCCAAGTTCCACGTCTACGACTCGCTGCTGTCGGAGTACGCCGCGCTCGGGTTCGAGTACGGCTACTCGGTCGCCCGGCCGGAGGCGCTGGTGCTCTGGGAGGCGCAGTTCGGCGACTTCGTCAACGGCGCCCAGACGATCATCGACGAGTACATCTCGGCCGGAAAGACCAAGTGGGGGCAGGACTCCGGCGTCGTGCTGCTGCTCCCCCACGGCTACGAGGGCCAGGGCGCCGACCACTCGTCGGCCCGGATCGAGCGGTTCCTCACGCTCTGCGCCGACGAGGCGATGGTGGTCGCCCAGCCGTCCACGCCCGCGTCGCACTTCCACCTGCTGCGGATGCACTCGCTCGGCGGTGAGCACAAGCCGCTCATCATCTTCACGCCGAAGTCGATGCTCAAGCGCAAGGAGGCCGCGTCACAGCCGGCGGACTTCACCTCGGGCTCGTTCCGTCCGGTGATCGGCGACGCATTCGATTCCGGGAAGACCCGGCGAAGGTCAAGACCGTGCTGCTCGTGTCGGGCCGCCTCACCTGGGACCTGATGGTCGAGCGCTCGAAGAGCGAGCGCGACGACGTCGCGATCGTCCGCGTCGAACGGCTCTACCCGTGGCCGATCGAGGAGCTCAAGGCCGAGCTCGACAAGTTCCCGGACGCCACGGTCAAGTGGGTCCAGGACGAGCCGTTCAACCAGGGGCCGTGGCCGTCGTACGCACTCAACGTGGTGCCCCAGCTCGACCGTCCGATCGAGCCGATCACCCGCACGGCGTCGTCGACCACCGCGGTCGGCACCGCCAAGCGTCACCTCGAGGAAGCCAAGGTCCTCGTCGCAGAGGCCTTCAAGTAGGCGATGTACTTCACCGACCGCGGCATCGAGGAGCTCGAGAAGCGCCGGGGTGACGAGGAGGTCACCCTGGCCTGGCTCGCCGAGCGCCTGCAGGAGTTCACCGACGTCCACCCCGAGTTCGAGACGGCTGTCGAGCGGTTCGCGACCTGGCTGGCCCGGCTCGACGACCCCGACGACTAGCGGGCGCTAGGTTGACGCCCGTGAGCGCTGACGACGAGGGCGAGCTGATCGACTACCGCACCTGGGGCGTCGAGTTCTTCCACCGGGCGGTGACCGAGGAGCGGGTGGTCCGCGGCGTGAACGTGCTGTCCGGACGGGTGATCGACGTCGGCCCGATGGGCGTCGGGCCGGGCCGGCTGGTCAAGGTGACCGCCAAGGGCCAGATCGGTACGGCGACCGGTCAGCGGGTCGCGGACGAGCCCGTGTCGTTCCACGTCACCCTGCCGGTCCCGATCGAGTTCACGATCGACCTCGGCGTGGACAAGCACCGGTTCAACGCCGACATCGGCGTGCCGCTCAGGATCGCGGCGCGGGCGCGCGACGACCTCGCGATCGTCCTCGAGATCACGCCACCGACGGCTGCCCAGGTCCAGGTCCAGCTCCAGGCCCAAGGACTGCGGGCACAGATGGTCCAGCTCGCCGCGGGCGTCGAGGGCGAGCTCAAGCGCTTCATCGCCAAGTACGTCAAGCGGGAGCTGTCGAAGCCCTACCTGCTCGAGGCAACGACGATCGACGTCGCCGGCGCGATCGACCGGGCGTCGCGCAGCGTCGGGCCGAAGGCCTAGGCCGGGTCGGGGACGTCCTCCGCGTCGAGATCCTGCGCGACGAGCGCGGCGATGGTGGCGACATCCGCCTCGTTGTCACCCGAGACCTCGACCTCTGCGCCGTTGCCGGCGCCGAGGGTCATGATGAGCAGCGCCGAGCTGGCGTCGACCGGCTCGTCACCCGGGATTCCGATCAGCACCTCGGAGTCGAGCTCCATGGCTGCCTCGGAGATGATCGCGGCGGGCCGGGCGTGCAGGCCGATGGCGGAGCCGACGACGACGGACGTGGTGGGCATGAACTTCCTCTTTCTGTTGGGTTGCTTGGTGCTGGGTTGCCGGATCAGACGCTGACGGGTACGGCGACGGGCTCCTCGGCCGGCACCCGGCCGATCGACTTGAGGGCGATCACGCTGGCGGCGGCGACGAGGACACCGGCCGCGAGGGCGATGAAGAAGCCGAGCACGCCGTCGACGGCGAAGAGCACGAACACGCCGCCGTGCGGGGCACGAAGGCCGACGTCGAACGCCTGTGACAAGCCGCCGGTCACGGCGGCTGCCGAGCATGACCGAGGGGATCACGCGCAGCGGGTCGGCCGCGGCGAACGGGATGGCGCCCTCGGTGATGAACGAGGCACCGAGGAGCCAGGCGGCCTTGCCGTTCTCGCGTTCGGCCGGGTCGAAGAGGCCCGGTCGGACCACGGTCGCCAGCGCCAGCGCGATCGGCGGGACCATGCCTGCGAGCATCACGGAGGCCATGATCTTGAGCTCCGGCGCATCGCCGGCGAGGGTCGCCGCCGCTCCGACACCGGCAGCCGCGAACGAGTACGCGACCTTGTTGAGCGGTCCACCCATGTCGAACGCCATCATCAGCCCGAGGATCGACGCCGAGGATGATGGCGTTGGAGCCGCTCATGTTGTTGAGACCGTCCTCCAGCGCGGCCGTGAGCTCACTGATCGGCTTGCCCAGGACGGTCAGCATCAGCGTGCCTACCAGGAGCGAGGTGAGCAGCGGGATCACCAGCACCGGCATCAGACCGCGTGCCCACTTGGCAACGGGCCAGCTGGTGATCCAGTGCGCGACCAGGCCGGCGAGGACGCCGCCGACGATGGCGCCGAGGAACCCCGTCTGTGGCGTGCCGAACTGCATGATGTCGATCGAGAGACCGCCCATGATGAATCCGGGGGCGATGCCGGGCCGGTCCGCGATCGCGTAGGCGACGTAGCCCGCCAGGGCCGGCACGAAGAACGCGAACGCGGTCTTGCCGATGATGAACAGGATCGCAGCGATGTAGGCGAGCAGGCCCGAGTCGAACGGGACGTGCTCGAGCCCGAGCGCGTTGACGTCGGGCAGGTTGGTCAGCGAGTTGTTGGCGACGACCTCGGAGAACACGTTGGTGATGTCGTAGCCGCCGAGCAGGAAGCTCAGCGCGATGAGCAGACCGCCCGCGGCGACGAACGGGATCATGTAGGAGACGCCGGTCATCAGGACGCGCCGGATCCGGCCGCCCCACGACTCGCCGGCGGTCGCCGTACTTCCGCTGTCGGAGGTGCCGCCACCTTCGACCCGCGGCGGGTTGGGGTCGTCGGCGTAGCGGATCGCCTCGGCGATCATCGTGTCGCCCTCGTCGATGGGCCGCTTCACGCCGGAGACGACCACCGGCTTCCCGGCGAACCGCCCCCGGTCGCGCACGCCCACGTCGGCCGCGAAGATCACCGCGTCGGCCGCGTCGATGGTCGCCTGCGGGAGCGGCTTCGAGCCGGCCGAGCCCTGGGTCTCGACGGCGATCTCGACGCCGGCGCGTCCGGCCGCGGCCTCGAGCGCCTCGGCGGCCATGTAGGTGTGCGCGATCCCGGTCGGGCAGGAGGTCACCGCCACCAGTCGGCGGGTGGCGGAACCGGACGCAGCGCTCGGCGCCGGTGCGGCAGCGGCCGGCGCGGGCGCGTCGTTGACGACGCCGCCCACGATCGCGACGACCTCCTCCGGCGTCGCGGCCGCACGCAGGGCGTCGGTGAACTCCGGCTTCACGAGCGAGCGCGCCAGCTTGGTGAGGATCTGCAGGTGCGTGTTGCCACCGCCCTCGGGCGCCGCGATGAGGAAGATCAGCTCTGCCGGCCCGTCCTTCGCGCCGAAGTCGACGGCCGGCGCCAGCCGCGCGAAGGCGACGGTCGGGACCGACACCGCCTCCGTCCGGCAGTGCGGGATCGCGATGCCGTCCTTCATGCCGGTCGCGGCCTTCGCCTCGCGGGCGAGCAGGTCGCGCTCGAGCACGGCGACGTCGTCGGCGCGGCCGGCGTCGGTGACCACCGCCGCGAGGGCGGCGATCACCTCCGCCTTGGCGCGCGCCCAGGTCCGCGTCGAGGCGGACCAGTTGCGGCGTCATCAGTTCTGCCATGAGGGAGTTCCTTCGGTGGTGGGGCGCGACAGGATGTCGAGCTCGGCGGACCCGGACCTCTTCGGTCCGGACATCGGTGGGGGTCGGCGGTGTGGTGCCGGGAAGACCCGCGGCGGCGGCGCCGTACGCCACCGCGGTGGCGAGCCGCTCGGGAGCGGTCGCCCCGCGGAGGTCGGCGAACACGTAGCCGAAGAGGCTCGCGTCGCCGGCGCCCACGGTGCTGACGACCGTGATCGGCGGCGGGGTCGCGTGCCAGGCGCCGGTCTCGTCGACGAGCACGGCCCCGGCCGCCCCCAGCGTGGCCAGGACCGTGCGCGCCGACCGACCGACCAGCGTCGCCGCTGCGGTCGCTGCGGCCGTCGGGTCCGCCTCGAAGGCCTCGGGGTCGCCGCCGGTGGCGGACGCGAGCTCCTCGGCGTTGGGCTTGATGAGATCGGGGAAGGCCGCGCCCCCGAGCAATGCGGCCAGCGGCGCCTCGCTCGTGTCGACGGCGTACCGGTGGCCTCCGGAGTGCAGGGCTGCACCCACCCGGGCGTACCAGTCGGCGGGGGCGTCCGATGGCAGGGAGCCGGCGAGCACGACCCAGTCCGGCCTTGCGTCGGCGGCCGCGGCGAGCACGAGCTCGGCGAGCCGCGCCAGGCCGTCCTCGCGGACGCTCGCACCGGCCGTGTTGATCTTGGTCGTCGTGCCGTCGGGCTCGGTGATCGTGAGGTTGATGCGCATCGGCCCGCTCGGCGGCACCGGACGGACCTGCACCCCCATCTGCGCGAGCTCGGCGACGAAGGTGTCGTCGGCGGCCACCGGGAGTACGGCGACCGTCGGTACGCCGGCCGCGACGCACGCGCGGGAGATGTTGACGCCCTTGCCGCCAGGCTGGAAGAGCACGGCGTCGGCGCGGTGGACGCCGCCGCGGCTGAGGGTCCCGGGCAGCACGACGGTGCGGTCGATGCTCGGGTTGGGAGTGACGGTGAGGATCACGCGACCACGACCTCGACACCAGCAGCGGTGAGCTCCTTGCGCTGCGCGCCGTCGATCTCGCCGTCGGTCACCAGCACGTCGACCTCGTCCGTCGCGGCGAACCGCACCGTCGTCTCGACGCCGACCTTGGTGGCGTCGGCGAGCACGACGACCCGCCGGGCAGCACCGACGATCGCGCGCTTGGTGGCCGCCTCCGTCGAGTCGGGCGTGGAGAAGCCGTGACCGACGGTGACGCCGTTGGTCCCGACGAAGGCCAGGTCGACCCGCACCTGCGCGAGGGCGGCGACCGTCTCAGGACCGACCGCCGCTTGCGTCGCGGACCGGACCGTCCCGGGGAGCAGGTGCAGCTCGATCGCGGGGTTGACCGCCAGCCGCGCCGCGATCGGCACCGAGTGCGTGTAGACGACCAGTCGCCGGTCCCGCGGGAGCGCCTCGGCGAGCCGGACCGTCGTACTGCCCGCGTCGATCACGATCGAGCCGCCGGCCGGCGGCAGCAGGTCGAGCGCCAACCGGGCGATCGCCTCCTTCTCGGCGACCCGGGAGACGTCGCGCTCGGCGAGGCCGTACTCGAGCGAGGTCAGCGCCGTCGCCGGCACCGCTCCCCCGTGCACCCGGCGGACCAGGCCCAGCGACTCGAGGGCCGACAGGTCCCGACGCACGGTCTCGGTGGTCACGTCGTACTCGCTCGCGAGCTCGGCGACGGACATCCGGCCGCGAGCGGCGACGGCGCGGGCCATGGCCTGCTGCCGCTCCTCTGCGTACACCTCGGGGACCTCCTGGTTGAATCTGTGTTTATGTTGTTTTATGCCCGATTGTGTTGCTTGTCAAGCCTTCGTCGTGATTAAGTAGTGAGCATGGTCACCTCGATCCACGGCACTCCGGTCGTCCCGGGGCTTGCCTTCGGACCCGTCCTCATCGCCAGCGCCGACGTCTCCGCCGGAGCCATCGCGGCGTACGGCGACGGCGGGCACGCCGACGCAGCCGCGGCGCTGACGGCGTACGACGAAGCGGTCGGTCGGGTGGCCGACGGCTTCCGCGCGAAGGCCGCCGCCAGCACCGGCGCGACCGCGGAGGTGCTGACCGCCAGCGCCGGCCTCGCGGCCGACCGCGGTCTCCGCGGCGCCGTCCGCAAGAACCTCAACGCCGGCCAGTCGCTGCTGCCGGCCCTCGAGGCCGCCGTCGAGCAGTTCGTGACCGTCTTCGCCGGGATGGGCGGCCTGATGGCCGAACGGGTGACCGACCTGCGCGACATCCACGCGCGGCTGCTGGCCCGTCTGGTCGGCGAGCCGGAGCCCGGCGTACCCGTCCCGACCTCGCCGTCGGTCCTGGTCGCTGTCGATCTGGCCCCGGCCGACACGGCGGGACTCGACCCGTCACTGGTCGTGGCGATCGTGACCGAGCGCGGCGGGCCGACCAGCCACACCGCGATCATCGCCCGCCAGCTCGGCATCCCGTGTGTCGTCGGCGCCGCCGGTGCGATCGCCGAGCTCGACGGCCGGACCGCCCTGGTCGACGGCCAGGCCGGCACGGTCGAGGTCGACCCCGATGACGACAAGGCCGCCGCGCTGGTGGCCGAGGACCGCGCCGAGCGCGCCGCCCTCGCGTCGTGGTCCGGGCCCGGCCGCACGGCCGACGGCCATCCGGTCAAGCTGCTGGCGAACGTCGCCGATGCGGCGTCCGCCCGGGCAGCGAGTGCGGAGCCGGTGACCGGGATCGGGCTGTTCCGCACCGAGCTGTGCTTCCTCGACCGCGAGACCGAGCCGAGCGTGGACGAGCAGGCCGAGATCTATGCAGGCGTGCTGGAGCCCTACACGGGCGAGGGTCGGCACGTGGTGGTCCGCACCCTCGATGCGGGGTCCGACAAGCCGGTCGCCTTCGCGACCCATCCGGACGAGGAGAACCCCGCCCTTGGCGTGCGCGGCCTACGGCTCGCGTTCGCCGATCCCGGACTCCTCCACCGCCAGCTCGACGCGATCGCGATCGCGGCGGAGCGGACCGGCACGGAGTGCTGGGTGATGGCGCCGATGGTGGCCACCGTCGCCGAGGCGCGCGACTTCGGCGCCGCCGTCCGCGAGCGCGGCCTCAAGCCCGGGGTGATGGTGGAGGTGCCGAGCGCCGCACTCCTGGCACACAAGGTGCTCGAAGAGGTCGACTTCCTCTCGATCGGCACCAACGACCTGACGCAGTACACGATGGCCGCCGACCGGATGGCCACGGACCTCGCCCACCTCACCGACCCCTGGCAGCCCGCCGTACTCCAGCTGGTCGCGATCGCCGCCGAGGCCGGCCGCCTGGCCGGCAAGCCGGTCGGCGTCTGCGGCGAGGCCGCCGCCGACCCACTGCTCGCCTGCGTGCTGGTCGGGCTCGGGATCACGTCGCTGTCGATGGCCGCCGCAGCAGTCCGCGCGGTCGGGGGCCGGGTGGCCGAGCGTGACCCTCGGACAGTGCGAGGAAATGGCGGAGGCGGCGCTCGCGGCGGTGGACCCTGCCACCGCGCGCGACGCCGCCCGCGCCCTGCTGTCCTAGGTCGCTAGACCTCGTCGTCCAGATCGTCCAGATCGTCCAGATCGTCCAGATCGCCCAGATCGTCGACCTGCTGGTCGATCGGATCGTCGACGTGCTGGTCCATCGCCTTCTTGGAAGCGTCCTTGATCTCGAACAGCTCGGTCGCGAGTCCGCCGAGCGCACCGGCGATGTCCTTGACGGCGCCGGTGATGATCGTCGCGACCTCGGCGACCGTGCCGATCGCCGCCTCAGCGCCCGACTGGACCGCGTCCTTGCTGATCTCGGCCTTGCTCAGGTGGTCCTGACCCTCGGAGCTCATGGGCCCAGTCTGCCGTCTCGGGCTCACGCCGCCAACGCGGTCTCAGTCACATGCGAGGTCGGCTCCGGCTTCCGCTTGCGGTCCGGCAGCGCGAGCCGCCAGATCTTCGCGAAGACGCTGCCGAGCTGGCGGTGCAGCGGACCGGTGTTGTACTGCAGGCCGTAGCGCTCGCAGATCTCCTGCACCTCGACCGACAGCTCCGGGTAGCGGCGCGCCGGGATGTCCGGGAACAGGTGGTGCTCGATCTGGTGGCTCAGGTTGCCGCTCATCACGTGCATCAGCTTGCTGCCGGTGATGTTGGCCGAGCCCAGCAGCTGGCGGTAGTACCAGCCGCCACGCGCTGACTCGTTCTCAGCGCTTCTCCTCGACCGTGAAGGTCGCCACGCCGGCCGGGAAGTGGCCGCAGAAGATGATGTTGAAGGTCCAGACGTTGCGGATCAGGTTGGCCACCGCGTTGCCGGCCAGGGTCGAGAGGAAGAACGGGCCGGTGAGCAGCGGGAAGACGATGTAGTCCTTGGCCACCTGCTTGCGGACCTTGCGCCAGATGCGTCCCGCGATCTCGCGGTTCTCGGCCCAGGTACGGCGGCCGGCGACCAGCTCCTCGGTCTCCAGGTCGTGCAGGGCCACGCCCCACTCGAAGAAGGTCATCAGCAAGAAGGCGTAGAGCGGGTTGCCCAGGTAGTAGGGCCGCCACTCCTGCTCCTCGTCCATGCGGAGGATCCCGTAGCCCACGTCGCGGTCCTTGCCCACGATGTTGGTGTAGGTGTGGTGCATGTAGTTGTGGCCGTACTTCCAGTTCTCACTGGGAGCCATGGTGTCCCACTCGAACATGCGCGAGTTCAGGCCCGGGTCGCCCATCCAGTCGTACTGGCCGTGCATGACGTTGTGGCCGATCTCCATGTTGTCGAGGATCTTCGACACGGCGAGCGCACGCGACGGCGGCGGGCCACAGCGGCGGCAGGTAGAACATCACCCGGCCGGCGACCTCGAAGCCGCGCTGGTACTTCACGACCTTGCGGATGTAGTTGGCGTCCACCTCGCCGAGGTCGGCGACGACGCGCTGGCGGATCGCGTCCATCTCCTCGCCGAACGCGTCGAGCTGCTCGGCGGTGAGGGTGTACTTGGTTCCTTGGGCTTCGTCTGAGTGATGCTCATATCAGCTCTCTCGTTCGTGGTCGGTGTATGCCGACGCGGCGCAAATTCGAGATGGGGCTCGCTTCGCTCGCTTGCGCGAATGTGCGCCGAGTCGGCTGATGCTCGGGTGCTCTAGATCTCGACTGCGCAGTCGCCCTCGGGCGAGCTCACGCAGATACGGATGTCTTCGTCGGGCAGGGAGGAGGTCTCGCCGGTCAGCACGTTGCGGACCGTGCCCTCCTTCTTGGTGGCGGTGCAGGAGAAGCAGATGCCCATCCGGCAGCCGAACGCCGGGGTGAGCCCGGCGGCCTCGGCCTGCTCGAGCAGGGTGGCGCCGGAGTTGGCGGCGGCTGCGCCGGAGCGGGTGAACGAGATGTCGCCCTCCGCGGTTCCGTTGCTGACCGCCGGGGCCTTGAAGTACTCCACGCGCAGCGCGTCGGAGCCGTCGTACGCCGCGTGCACGGCGTTGATCAACGGTGCCGGGCCGCAGGCCCAGGTGGGCAAGTCGCGGTAGCCGGGCACCAGGCGCTCGAGGTACGCCGGCGAGAGCGCCGGGTCGCCGAGCTCGGGGTGCAGCAGGTGCACGTCGATGCCATAGCCGGAACGGCGGATCTCCTCGAGCTCCGTCGCGAAGATCTGGTGCTCGGGGCTCTGCGCGTAGTGCAGGAACGTGACCCGACCACGGTGGGTGCGACGCTGCAAGGAGCGCAGCATCGACATCGCCGGCGTGATGCCGGAGCCACCGGTGATGAACACGATGTGGTCGGGCACGTGGTCGGGGAGCACGAACTCGCCCTGCGCCTGCGACAGGTGCACCATCGTGCCGACCTCTGCCTGCTCGACGAGGTAGCGGGAGACCACGCCGTCAGGGTTGGCGCGCATCGTGATGGTGAACCGGTCCCCCGGCTTCGAGTCGGGGCTGGACACGGTGAAGACGCGCGTCGTACGACGGGCGCCGTTGACCTCGACGCCCAGCTGGACGTGCTGCCCGGCGCGGTGTCCGCGCCAGGTCGAGGTCGGTTGCAAGGTGATGGTGGCGACCGGCGGGTGGCCGGGTACGTCGACCTCACGGGTGATGTCGACGATCCGGGCTCGGACCTCGTTCGCGGCCCACATCGGGTTGACCAGCTCGAGATAGCGGTCCACACCGTGCGGGGTGGCCAGGGCGGCGGCGAAGCGGGAGCGCAAGACCCGGGTGGTCGCGTCGGCGACGATGCTCATCGGGAACCTCTCCGAAAGTTTGGGTGTACGTCTGTACACCGAGAAGCCTGCCCGCTCCGGCGACGCGGACGCAAGCACCTGAGCACGTGAGGGTGCACACATGTTCACTCACGGTAGGATCGGGAAGGTGACGGAGACCCGTGTCGAGCGCAAGGAGCGCACCCGCCGTGCGATCCTCGACGCCGCCCTCGAGCTGTGCGAGCGCGAGCCGCTCGCCGCGCTCTCCCTCCGTCAGGTCGCCAAGCAGGTCGGCATCGTGCCGACCGCGTTCTACCGTCACTTCGAGTCGATCGACGAGCTCGGCCTGGCCCTGGTCGACGAGTCGTTCTCGTCCCTGCGCGACCTCCTCAAGGCAGCCCGGACGTTCGACACGCCACCCGCCAGCGATCGGGCACTCTTCCTGGCCGTCGCCGACAACTCGGTCAACGCGCTGGTGTCACACGTGCCGAAGGCCCACCGGCACTTCCGGTTCATCGCCCGCGAGCGGGTCGCGGGCTCGGCGCCGGTCCGCGCAGCGGTCCGCCACCAGCTCGAGCTCATCGAGCGGGAGCTGGCGACCGACATCGCCCGGGTGCCCGGCGCGGGCAACTGGTCGGGCGACGACCTTCTCGTCCTGGCCAACCTGCTGGTCAACGCGATGCTCTTCCACGCCGAGGAGATGGCGCTCGCCGGCGGTCGCGACGACGTCGTACGCCGGGTCGAGGCGACCGCGCGGCGCCAGCTGCACGTCGTCCTGATCGGCGCGCTGAACTGGGACTCCTCGCGCTGAAATCACGTCGACCCGTCGCCAGCTCGGCGACGGGTCGACGTGATTTTCGGGTGAGTTGGAGCCGCGTCGGTCAGTGACCGACGGGGGCGCCCTCCGGTGCCTCGACCCGAGCCGGGAGCAGCAGCGACAGCACGACCACCACGATGCCGATGACGGCACCGACGACGAACGCCCACTGCAGGCCGCCCACGAACGCCTCTGCCTGACCCGCACCGGAAGCGGCCAGCGACTCGGACCGGTTCTCCATGACGACCACCAGCACCGCGGTGCCGACGGCGCCGGCGACCTGCTGCAGCGTCCCGAGCAGCGAGCTGCCGTGGGAGTAGAGCTGCGGCGGGAGGTCACCGAGGCCCATCGTGAACACCGGCGTGAAGATCGCGGCCAGGCACGCCATCAGGGCGACGTGGACGCCGAGGATCAGCCAGTACGGCGTGTCGACGTCGATCCGGCTCAGGGCGCCGAGTGCCACGACCATGCCGATCGAGCCGGGGATCACCAGCGGCCGCGAGCCGACCCGGTCGTAGATCTTGCCGACCTGCGGGCCGAGCAGACCCATCGCGAGCCCACCGGGCATCACGAGCAGACCGGTCTGGAGCGAGGACAGGCCGCGGATGTCCTGCAGGTAGAGCGGCAGCAGGATCATCGAGCCGAGGAACGCCATGAACGCGGCGGACATCAGCAGCAGCGAGACGGCGTAGGTCCGGTGCTTGAGCGTGCGCAGGTCGAGCAGCGGGTTGTCGGTGCGCTGGAGGCGCAGCTGGTAGGCCACGAACGCGCCGACCAGCAGCACGCCGGCGACGATCATCGAGGTCACCGTCCGGGTGGAGCCGTTGCCGATCTCGCTGAGGCCGTAGACCAGGGTCGCGAAACCGCTGGCGGCCAGCACCACGCTCAGCCAGCTCACCGAGCTGACCTGGGGCTCGCCGATGTCCTCGAGCTGGCGCATCCCGGCGATGGCGACAAGAGCCGCGACCGGCAGCACGAACACGAAGATCAGCCGCCACGAGCCGAGCTCGAGGATGACGCCGGACACAGCCGGGCCGAGCGCCGGGGCGCACGAGATCGCCAGCGTGACCTGGCCCATCACCCGGCCACGGTCGGACTCGGGGACGACGGTCATCAGGGTGGTCATCAGCAGCGGCATCATCACGGCGGTACCGCCGGCCTGGATGACCCGGCCGGCGAGGAGCACCTCGAACGTCGGCGCGACCGCGGCGAGCGCGGTGCCGGCGCAGAAGGTCGCCATCGCGACGGCGTACGCCGTGCGCGTGCTGACCCGCTGCAGGAACCAACCGGTCAGCGGGATCACCGCGGCCATGGTCAGCATGAACACGGTCGACAGCCACTGGGCGCTCCGCGGCGTGATGGCGAAGTCGCCCATCAGCCGCGGGATCGCGTTGATCATGATCGTCTCGTTGAGGATCACCACGAACGTCGCTGCCACGAGCAGCTTGATCACGAGCGGCGTCTTGCCGGTGGTGTCGGCGAACTCCTGCTCGAACTCGGCAACGTCGGCTGCGGGGCACTCCTCCGGGGTGAGGCCTCCGGCCTCAGTGGGCACAGTCATCTCTGGGTCCTGTCGTCAGCGGGGGTGCGGGAGCCAGCCAAGGTGCCGGGCCCGCCGTTCATGTAGTCCACGAACGGCTACTGCTCATTTCGACACTTCGGCGCGAAGTTTTTCATCGCTCAGGCCGCAACGCGTTTGCAAAGGACATGCTTCCCGAAGCCACCGACAACGCGCCAAGCATTTCTTGCTCAGTCACGCAGCCGGGCGTGACCCGGATCAGGGTCTCAGCAGGGTCTCAACGGGTGAGGACGATCTTCCCGAACACGTCGCCCTCGGCCATCGCGGCGAACCCGTCGCGCGCCTCCTCCATCGGCAGCGTCCGGTCCAGGATCGGCCGCACGCCGGTCGCGTCGAGCATCGTGACCAGGGACGCGAGCTCGTCGCGGGTGCCCATCGTCGAGCCGATCACGCTGAGCTGGAGGAAGAAGATGTTGGTCAGCATCGCGTCGTCGAGCTTGGGCCCGGACGTCGTACCCGAGATCACGACGCGGCCGCCCGGGCGCAGCGAGCGGATCGAGTGCTGCCAGGTCGCCCGGCCGACCGTCTCCATGACGGCGTCGACCTTGACCGGGAGCCGCGCGCCCGACTCGAACACGTCGTGCGCACCGAGCTCGAGCGCCTTGGCGCGCTTCGACTCGTCGCGGCTGGTCGCGAGCACCCGCAGGCCGCCGGCGCGACCGAGTGCGATCAGCGCCGTCGCGACACCGCCGCCGGCGCCCTGGACGAGCACCGTGTCCCCCGCCTTGAGACCGCCCTGCGTGAACAGCATCCGGTAGGCGGTCAGCCAGGCGGTCGGGAGGCAGGCGGCCTCCTCGAACGACAGCGAGGGCGGCTTCGGCACGACGTTGCGGCGGGGTACGGCGACCCGCTCCGCGAAGGTGCCCTGGTGACGCTCCGAGAGCAGCGACCGCCGCGGGTCGAGGGTCTCGTCACCGGTCCAGTCGGGGCTGCTCACCACCGCGTGTACGACGACCTCGTTGCCGTCCTCGTCGTGACCCGCGGCGTCGCACCCGAGGATCATCGGGAGCGCCTCCTCCTTGAGACCCACGCCGCGCAGTGACCAGAGGTCGTGGTGGTTGAGCGAGGCCGCCTTGACCGTGATCGTCGTCCAGCCGTCGGGCACCTCGGGCTCCGGGCGCTCGCCCAGCACCAGGCCGGACAGCGGGTCGTCGGAGCTGAAGGACTGTGCGGTGACGGCGAACATGCCGCCACGCTATCGAGGTTTCGAGGCTCGGCCGCGGGCGGCCTCGCACCTCAACCACCGAGGTTCACAGCCGCGCGACGCCGTCCCGACGTGCGGCTGCCGCGACGGCCGCGGCGACGGCGGGCCCGACCCGCGGGTCGAACGGGGACGGGATCACCATCTCCTCCGTCACGTCGTCACCGACCAGCTCGGCCAGCGCCTGGGCGGCTGCGACCTTCATGCCCTCGGTGATCGCCGACGCGTGCACGTCGAACGCGCCACGGAAGATGCCGGGGAACGCCAGCACGTTGTTGATCTGGTTGGGGAAGTCCGAGCGCCCGGTGGCCACCACCCGCGCGTGCCGGTGGGCGACGTCGGGATGCACCTCGGGGTTGGGGTTGGCCATCGCGAAGATGATCGCGTCGTCGGCCATCGTCGCGACGACCTCCTCGGGCACCGTCCCACCGGAGACCCCGATATAGACGTCCGCGCCCGCGAAGGCGTCGGCGAGGGTCCCGCTGCGGCCGCTCTGGTCGGCGGTGAGCTCGGCGAGCGCCTTCTTCGACGGCGTGAGGTCGTGGCGGTCGGAGCTGACCACGCCCTTGCGGTCGGTGACGACGAGATCCTTGATGCCGGCCTCGAGCAGGATCTTCGCGATCGCGACGCCGGCGGCGCCCGCGCCCGAGATCACGACCCGGGTCGACTCCGGGTTGCGATGAGTCAGCTTGAGGGCGTTGGTGAGCGCGGCGAGCGTCACCACGGCGGTGCCGTGCTGGTCGTCGTGGAACACCGGGATGTCGAGCCGCTCCTTGAGCCGGTCCTCGATCTCGAAGCAACGCGGGGCCGAGATGTCCTCGAGGTTGATGCCACCGAAGCTCGGCGCCAGGCGCACGACGGTCTCGATGATCTCCTCGACGTCGGTGGTCGCCAGACAGATCGGGATGCCGTCGACGCCACCGAACTGCTTGAAGAGGACGGCCTTCCCCTCCATCACCGGCATCGCCGCCGCCGGGCCGATGTCACCGAGGCCGAGCACCGCGGTGCCGTCCGAGACGATGGCCACCGTGTTGGGCACCCACGTGTAGTGCTGGGTCAGGGCCGGGTCGGCCGCGATCGCCTCGCAGACCTCGGCGACGCCGGGCGTGTAGGCCAGCGAGAGCTCCGCCTTGTTGGTGAGGCCGACCGTCGCGGTGGTCTCCATCTTGCCCTTGTGGTGCAGGTCGAAGACCGGCTCACCCGCGCGCGGGTGGGAAGAAGGGACGTCAGCGGCCACGAGGATCGATTGTTCCACAGCCGACGGGGCGCCCGCTCCCAAGTCCGGTCGGACCGTCCGTACGGCGTGACCGCGCTCACAAACTGTCGCTCACAACCGCGCGGCCGCGGCCACAGACGAGCGCGTACGACGCCGACGATGTCCCCCTCGGGCACAACCCCGCGATGCCGGGAGTCCACGCCGTCCGTGGCGTTGTCCGACAGCAGCCACCAGCCGTCGGGCCGCTGCTCGGCCGCGCGCTTCACCGCGATCGTCCCGTCGGCGAACCGTCCCACGACGATCTGACCCGGTCGGGGCGTTCGTCGGTACCGCACCAGCAACCGGTCCCCAGGCGCCAGCGCCGGTCGCATCGAGTCGCCGCGCACGATCGCGATACCGAGCGGGATGACGGATCACGGGACCGACCGCATCCGGCGTACGACCCGCGTTTCCGGACGACCTCACGCCGAGTAGTGTCGCAGCCGGAGGGTAACGCCCTCCTACACCCATGAACACGAGAGAGGACCCGCATGTTCTCGCGTCTGTTTGCCCCCACCCTCGAGGTGTCCGCCCACTGCGACCTGCCTTGCGGTGTCTATGACCCGGCCCAGGCCCGGATCGAGGCGGAGTCCGTCAAGGCCATCATCCAGAAGGCGCTCGACAACGACGACCCGGACTTCCGCACCCGCGCGATCCTCATCAAGGAGCAGCGCTCGGAGCTGGTCAAGCATCACCTGTGGGTGCTCTGGACCGACTACTTCAAGCCCCCGCACTTCGAGAAGTACCCCGAGCTGCACACCCTCGTCAACGAGGCCACCAAGCTCGCCGGCGCCACCGGCACCAAGGGCACGCTCGACGCTGCCAAGGCCGACGAGCTGCTGGCCAAGATCGACGAGATCGCCAAGATCTTCTGGGAGACGAAGCAGGCATGATCACCAGCGGCGTGGGCGCCCGATCCGACGTCGAGCTGCGGCTGCCGGCTGACGGCGCCTACGCCTCTGTGCTCCGCACCCTGAGCGCTGGGCTGGCGGCGCGGCTCGACTTCACGATTGACGACATCGAGGACCTGCGGATCGCTGTGAGCGAGGCGACCGCGATGGTGCTCGACCAGGCCGATGCCGGCGGCGACCTGGTCTGCCGGTTCCGGCTCGAGCCGGGCGAGCTCCGGCTCGAGGTCAGCACCGCGTCGGAGTCGCCCGCCGCTCCCGACTACGACAGCTTCGGCTGGCAGGTGCTCACCACCCTCACGACCGAGGCTGCCGTCGACACCGAGCCCGGCCAGTACGCCGTCCGGATCACTGTCCGTTCCTCGCTCGACCCGACGGCAGTTGACGGAGCCGGGCTCTGACATGACGGAGGTCGAATCTCGGGACAGCCGTCGTTCTGCTGCTCTCGAAGCGACCCGGCGCGAGAATGCCCGGCTGTTCGCGATCTTCCGCGACCCCGACGTCTCCGAGGCCGAGCGCGACGGCGCCCGCGAGGCGCTCGTCCACCTGCACCTCGCGCTGGTCGACCACTGTGCGCGCCGCTTCCGCAACCGCGGTGAACCGTTCGAGGACCTCGTCCAGGTCGGCACGATCGGCCTGATCAAGTCCGTCGACCGGTTCGACACCGATCGCGGAGTGGAGTTCTCCACCTACGCGACGCCCACGATCATCGGCGAGATCAAGCGCTACTTCCGCGACAAGGGCTGGGCGATCCGCGTCCCTCGCCGGCTGCAAGAGCTGCGGATGCAGATCAGCGCGTCGACCGCGGAGCTGACCCAGTCGCTCGGCCGCTCCCCCACTCCCCGCGAGCTCGCCGAGGCGATCGGCTGCTCCGTCGAGGAGATCGTCGAGGGCATGGAGTCGAGCAACGCCTACGCCACCCTCTCCCTCGACGCCACCGACGACTCCGACGACAGCGGCCAGAGCATGCTCGACGCGATCGGGATCGACGACGAGGCACTGGCGCAGGTCGAGATCCGCGAGTCGGTCAAGCCGCTGCTCGAGAGCCTGCCCCCGCGCGAGAAGACGATCCTGCTTCTCCGCTTCTTCAAGAACATGACCCAGTCGCAGATCGCCGCGGAGATCGGCGTCTCCCAGATGCACGTGTCGCGGCTGCTCACCCGCACGCTCGACCAGCTCCGGGAGTCGCTGGAGAACGAGGACTGACCTACTTCTCCGGCTGCCCTTCGGCGTCCTCGCCGGTCAGCGCCTCGATCGAGTCGGGGTGCAGGACACCGGCGAGTACGACGACCGCGACGACTGCGAGCGCGATCGCGGCCCCCACGTGCTCGCGGATGTTCCACGCCAGCCCGAGCCAGATCAGCTGGGTGATCAGCGCCGGCCCGCGCGACCAGCCCGCCCGGCGCCACAGTCCCCAGGCGGCGACCAGCAGAAGCACGCCGTACGCGGCGAAGAACCCGGCCGTCGACAACCCCATCGCCCGTCGGTCGGGGTCGAGGTCCGCGACCTCGGCCACCGCGAGCGCCAGCAGCACGAAGCCCTCGACCGCCACCAGGGATGCCGCTACGGTCAGCGGAGGGGGTGCGGGAGGCGTTTTCGGGGTGTCGGACACGCCGCGGAGCCTAGTCGGGGGCAGATCTGCGGCCGGCGTTGTGATCCATCAAACCGTGGCTACCCCTTGATTCCGGCGCGTTTCCTTGGAACGCTGGGTGGGCGATCGTGAAACCGTTCACTTTTGCGGTCATTGTCGCGCCCACAGGCCCGGGAGCGCAGTCAGAGCCATGACCACGGCCTGTACCCAGACGAAAGAGGGATTCCCCACCCATGGATTGGCGTCACCGTTCCGCATGCCTCGACGAGGATCCGGAGCTGTTCTTCCCGATCGGCAACACCGGTCCGGCCATCCTCCAGATCGAGGAGGCCAAACAGGTGTGCCGGCGCTGCGACGTGCGCGAGCAGTGTCTTGCGTGGGCGCTCGAGGCGGGGCAGGACCACGGTGTCTGGGGCGGCCTCAGCGAGGACGAGCGGCGCGCCCTGAAGCGGCGCAACGCCCGCGCCCGGGTGCGCACGCCCGTCTGAACATTCGGCGAGGTGTCGCGGATCGTGCGGCACCGCCCTGGCGCTCGCTTCGCTCGGCTAGGGGCGCCGCACGATGCGGCTTCGCCGCCACGCGCCACGCTGCCGCGCACGCAGTCGAGGCGGTCTGTAGTGCTAGACCGCCGGCGGCCGGCGGATCCGATTCACTCGATCGGAATCGACAGGTCGGCCCGCGTCCCACCGGCAGGTGACGCTCCGAGCGTGAGGTGGCCGCCGAGCTCGGACTCGACCAGGGTCTTGACGATCGACAACCCGAGGCTGGGCGATCCGTCCAGCTCGAAGCCCTCCGGCAGGCCGCGGCCGTTGTCATCGATGCAGACCTCGAGCTGGTTGCCGCGCCGTTGCGCGGACAGCACGATCTCGCCTGCGTCATCGGGAGCGGTGTCGTCGAGGGGATAGCCGTGCTCCACGGCGTTCTGGAGCAGCTCGGTCAGGACCATCGCGAGCGGCGTCGCCATCTCTGAGACCAGCATCCCGAACCGTCCCTCCCGACGCACCCGCACCGACGCCAGCCCGACGTCGGTCACCAACCGCGCCAGCCGGTCGGCGATCGCGTCGAAGTCGACCGTCTCCTCGACCGCCTGGCTCAGCGTCTCGTGGACGATGGCGATCGAGCCGACCCGGCGTACGGCCTCCTCGAGGGCGGCGGTCGCCTCCACGGAGTCGATCCGTCGCGCCTGCAGCCGCAGCAGCGCCGCGACCGTCTGGAGGTTGTTCTTCACCCGGTGGTGGATCTCCCGGATGGTGGTGTCCTTGGTGATCAGCTCGCGGTCGCGCCGACGCAGATCGGTCACGTCCCGCAGCAGGATCACACCGCCGATGTGCTCGCCGTCGGGGCGCAACGGGATCGCGCGGACGATCAGCGCGATGTCGCCTGACCCGATCTCGGTGTCGCGGTGCGCCCGCGCGCCGAGCACAGCGCTCAGCGTCTCCTCGTCCGGTCGCTTCCGCGGCGGCACCAGCTCACGGGTGAGATCGGTGAGCAGGTGGCCGGCGAGATCACCGGTCAGGCCGAGCTTGCGATAGACCGACAGCGCGTTGGGGCTCGCGTAGACCACGCGACCGGCGGCGTCGACGCGGAGGAACCCGTCGCCCACCCGCGGGGAGTCCGCGTGGTCGCTGCGCTGGCCGGGTGCCGGGAAGTGGCCGGACGCGATCATCTTGGTCAGGTCACCGGCGGTCTGCAGATAGCTGATCTCGAGCCGGCTCGGCGTTCGGACGCCGAGCAGGTTGGTGTTGCGCGCGATCACGGCGATCACCCGGTCACCGCGGCGGACCGGGATCGCCTCGACCCGCACCGGCACCTCGTCGCGCCACTCCGGGTCCCCCTCGCGCGCGATCCGGCCCTGTTCGTAGGCGGCATCGACCAGGGGACGGCGCCCGGTGGCGACGAAGGAGCCGACGATGTCGTCGACGTACGCCGTCGGGCCGGTCGTCGGGCGCATCTGACCGCCGGCCCAGTACCCACCGCCCTCGCGGTCCGGCAGCCACATCACCAGGTCCGCGAAGGACAGGTCCGCGATGATCTGCCAGTCCGCGAGGATCCGCTGCAGCCACGCGATGTCCTCCTCGTCGAGGTCCGTGTGGCGCCGGGCGATCGCGGAGAGGGACGGCACGGGGTCACGGTAGTGCTTACGTCACGGCCCCGGTCTGGACCAGTCTTAACCATTTGGCAGGATGTGCGTTATGCCCCCCATTGTCGACTGGCGACACGTGTCTGCAGCCGACTTCAGAGTGCCTGCCGATCGCAGACTGTCTGACCTCACCGCCGAGCTGACCGAGCTCCTCGGCACCCCCGATTCCGAGCTCCGGGAGCTGGCTCTCGCGGTGCTCTGCACCTGGATCGAGCGTGGTGTCTACGACGACCTGCTGCCCGGCCTGGGCGACGGGATCGCGACCGGGTTGCTCACCGGCATCGGCGAGCGAGGCACAGACAGTGTGTTCCGACGAAGCTTCTCGGCACTCGTCGTCGCTGAGGTTATCGACCGGGACACCCGCAAGCCGCGGGTGACCCGGACCAAGGTGCACGAATGGGGTGATCGCCTCGCCACCTGGTTCCTGATGGAGCGCGACGAGCGCGGTTGGGTGGCCGACCAGGGCTGGGCACACGCGATCGCGCACGGTGCCGACGCGTTCGGCGCACTCGCTCGTTCGCCGCGCTGCGGTCCGGGCGAGCTGCTCGTGGTCCTCGACGTGATCGGCGACCGCGTCACCCGCGCGCCGGGGGCGGTCTGGTACTCCGGCGAGCACGACCGGCTGGCGATGACCACGCTGCACGTGCTGCGACGCGGCCTGGTGCCCGAACGAGCTGGTCGAGGGCTGGATCGAGCGGATCGCGGACGCCGCGCGCCCGCGCCGCGACAACGACGACAAGTCCGACGTCTACCTGCAGATCGGCAATGCCGCGGCGTTCCTCCGCGCGCTCTACCTGCAGCTGGCGCTCGGACCCGGGGCACCCCCGCGGCGTACCGATCTGGTGCTGCTGCTCGTCGAGCAGCTGCGTCGGATCCACCCGGCCTACCTCGGCCCTTCGCACCACCGCGCCGGCCCGTCCGCCGCTGACTGACCCAGTCGGTAGGTTGCGGTCCATGACCTCGACCGAACTCACCGGCCACGCCGGGCAACTCGCCGTCGCCGTCGCCCAGGCGCACGGCGTGGAGACGATGTTCACGCTGTCCGGCGCCCATGTCTTCCCGATGTACGACGGCGCGGTGAAGGCCGAGGAGGAGGGCCGGCCGATGCGGCTGCTCGACGTACGCCACGAGCAGACGGCCGCGTTCGCGGCCGAGGCCACCGGCAAGCTCACCCGGGTGCCCGGGCTCGCCGTACTGACCGCCGGACCGGGGGTGACCAACGGCGTCAGCGCGATGGCGCAGGCCCAGTTCGCAGGCTCGCCGATGGTCGTCGTCGGCGGCCGCGCGCCCAACAACCGCTGGGGCACCGGCGCCCTCCAGGAGATCGACCACCTGCCGATCGTCGGCCCGGTCACCAAGCACGCGGCCACCCTGATGACCGCCAACGACGTCGCCGCCGGCTTCCACGACGCGTTCACGGCGGCGCGGTCGTCCCACCGCGGGCCGACGTACGTCGACGTGCCGATGGACGAGTTCTTCAACGTCGGCACGGGGATGGTGCCGACGGTCGACGCCGGCGGCGGGGCCGAGCCCGACAGCGACGCGGTCGCCCGGATCGCTGGCCTCATCGCGGGAGCAGAGCGCCCGCTGCTGATCCTCGGCACCGACGTCTGGGCCGATGGGGCGGAGGTCGCCGCGCTGCGCTTCGTCGAGGCGCTCGGCATCCCGACCATCACCAACGGCATGGGGCGCGGCGTGATCCCCGGCGGCCACCCGCTGCTGGTGACGAAGGCGCGCGGTGCTGCCATCGGCGGCGCCGACCTGGTGATCGTGGTCGGCACGCCGCTCGACTTCCGGCTCGGCTACGGGATCTTCGGCGGCAAGGAGGGGTGCCGCGTCCCGCGCAGGTCGTGCACATCGCCGACTCCCCCGGCCAGGTCTCCGGGCACGCCGCGCTGGCCGGGTCGGTGGGCGGCGACCTGACCGCGGTGTTCGACGGGATGCAGGCCGCGCTGGAGCGCGGAAACCGCCCGGACTGGTCCGGGTGGGTTTCGGGCCTCCAGGACACGGTCGCGGCGGCAGCCGCTCGTGACGCGGAGCTGCTCTCTGCCGAGGCCGACCCCGTGCACCCGGCGCGGATCTACGGCGAGCTGGTGCCCCGGCTCGCCGACGACGCGGTCGTGATCGGCGACGGCGGCGACTTCGTCTCGTTCGCCGGCAAGTACGTCGAGCCGAAGCGACCCGGCTGCTGGCTGGATCCCGGTCCCTACGGCTGTCTCGGCGCCGGTCTCGGCGCCGCGATCGCGGCGCGGGTCGCCCGACCGTCGTCCCAGGTCGTGCTGCTGCTCGGCGACGGCGCCGCGGGCTTCTCGCTGATGGACGTCGACACGCTCGTCCGTCACAACCTGCCGGTCGTCATGGTGATGGGCAACAACTCCGCGTGGGGCCTGGAGAAGGGACCGATGCAGATGCTCTACGGCTACGACGTCGTGGCCGACCTCGCGCCGCGGACTGCCTACGACAGCGTCGTCTCCGCACTCGGCGGTGCTGGCGAGACCGTGACCGACCCCCGCCAGATCGGTCCCGCGCTGGACCGGGCGTTCGCCGCAGGCGCGCCGTACCTCGTCAACGTGATCACCGACGTCAACGCGGCCTACCCGCGCGCCACCTTCGGTATCTGACATGACGCAGGTCCCTTCGGCCGAGGCCGCGCTCCACTTCACCGTCACCGACGCCGACACCGCGGCTGCGGTGGGGTCCGGGAGCCTGCCGGTGCTCGGCACCCCGCGGCTGCTGGCGTGGTGCGAGGCCGCGACCTGCGCGGCGATCGACCCGGCCCTCGCGGCCGGGGAGACCAGCGTCGGCACCCGGATCCAGCTCGAGCACCTCGCGCCGAGCGCCGTCGGCCAGGACGTCGAGGTCACCGCACGCCTGGCGTACGCCGACGGCCGGCTCCGGCGTTTCTCGGTGGCGGCACGCAACGTCGGTCCGGACGGTCCGGGCAAGCTGATCGGGAGCGGCGAGATCACTCGGGTCGTCGTGGAGGGCGAGCGTTTCCTGGCCAAGGTTTCGAGACGGTAGAAGTAGCCCGTCGCTGCGCTCCGGTCTACGTTCTCCCTCCTCAACCTCCTCGCTGATCCGCGGCCCGCGAGCGGCCCGCGGGCTCGGAGATTTCGGGCTGACCGCGCCCACCTGCGAGACTGGGGCGTTATCGATCCCAGGAGGAACCATGGGCAAGACTGGACGCAAGCGTCGCTCGCGCCGCAAGAAGGCCGCCAACCACGGCAAGCGCCCTAACGCCTGATTGCGCTGAAGACTGAGCCTCCGGACCCCTCACGGTCACGGGGGCTTCGTCGCTTTCTACGACGGCCGCGCTCCGGACCGTGCCGCGCTGGGCGGCTGGCCGGTGGCCCGCTTGAAGGCCCGGCTGAACGCCTCCTCGGACTCGTAGCCGACCCGACGGGCGATGGCGGCGACGCCGAGCGTCGTCGAGTGGAGCAGGTCGCCGGCGACGTGCATCCGCCACGCGCTCAGGTAGCGGATCGGCGCCAGCCCGAGTACGACGCGGAACCTCTCGTCGAGCAGCGACACCGACACGTTCGCCTCCCGCGCGAGCCCGGCGACCGTCCAGTGCTGCTCGGGCGATCCGTGGATGGCCGCCAGCGCCGGTGCGAGCACCGGGTCGCCGAGCGCCGTGACCCAGCCGGCCTCGGCCTGCGGAGCCGTCGCGAGGTGGAGCCGCAACACTTCGCGCACCAGCAGCTCGGGCAGCTGGGTCGGGCCCTCGAGCCCGCCGCGCGAGGCCGGGGCCGTCTGTGCCAGCGCGTAGTCGATGCTCGCCTGCACCCATCCGCGAGCCGGCCCGTCGCCGGGGCTGACCACGAACAGCGGGGGCAGCGCCCGCATCCGCGGGTCGAACAAGGGGTGGTCGCTGGTGAGGTACCCGCACACGACGTCGGTGCGCTGACCGCCTGCGCCATGCCGGACGAGCGGCATCCGCGCCCAGGGCGGCGGGTCGATGATGGTCGCCATCTCGACGACCTCGGCGGGATGCGGCGCCGCCCATCGTGTGGACGTCGCCGTACGGCAGGACGAACACGTCGCCGGCGTACGCCCAGTGCTTCTCGCCGTCGTCGAGCGCTACCCAGCAGCGGCCGGAGGCGACGACGTGGAACAGGGCGACGCGTGGCGCGCCAGGGCTCAGCAGCGCCGCGGTGACGGAGGCAGACGGCGACCGGTAGGCCCAGGCCTCGGAGTACTCGCCGCGGAGGAAGACCGCACCCTGGAGCCGCATCCGGTCGAGGACGTCGTTGAGTGTGGCGTCACGGTCAGGCGCGGCGGGGACGCGGTCATGGCCGGAGAGCAGACCCGACATGAGACTCAGTGTGGCACCAATCAACCACCGCAGAAGGAGTCTTCCGATGCCGCTCTTCATGGATGTCCACGAGAACCTGCCCGGCGCGACCGCGATGGATGTCGCCGCTGCCCACGACAAGGATGTCGCGATCCAGGACCAGTACGGCGTGAACTACCTGCGCTACTGGGTCGACGAGACCAACGGCAAGGTGTTCTGCCTCGTCGACGCCCCCGACGCCGACGCCGCGGCCGCGGTCCACAAGGAGGCGCACGGCCTGCTCGCCGACCACCTCTACCCGGTCGTCGAAGGCGGCTGAGCCGACAGCCTGAGCCGGCGGGTGAGCTACTTTGGGCTGCTGGAACTGCGACTTCATCGCCAGGTCCCACAGCTTGTCGGGCATCACCCGCCGACCGGCGATGGCACCGTACGCCGACGGGGTGACCAGGTAGCGCGCTCTCGGGTGCGCCTTGGTGAGCGCCTTCTCGATCACCTTCGCCACCGACTCGGGCGGGCCGCCGAGCTTGGCCATCGGACCGTCGTACACCTCGGTCGTCGCCTTCATCACGGAGGTGTTGAAGCCGGTGTACGGGCCGTCGCCCTCGACGTACTCGGCCATCTCGGCCGCGGCCTTGGCATCGAAGTTGGTCGTGATCAGGCCGGGCTCGACCAGCACCACCTTGATGCCGAATCCGGCGACCTCGAACCGGAGCGCGTCGGAGAGGGCCTCCACGGCGTACTTGCTCGCGTGGTAGGCCCCTCCGCCCGGGAACGTCAGCTTGCCGCCCATCGAGCCGATGTTGACGATCCGGCCGGACCGTTGCTCGCGCATGGTCGGGAGCACCAGCTGGGTGAGCCGGATCAGGCCGAACACGTTGGTCTCGAACTGCCGGCGTACGTCGTCGATGTCGACCGACTCGAGCGCTCCCGACTGGGAGTAGCCGGCGTTGTTGACCAGCGCGTCGATCCGCCCGGCGCCGGCGAGCACGGCAGCGACAGCGGTGGACATCGACACCTCGTCGGTCACGTCGAGGGCCAGCGTCGTGCACCCGGCCTCGGCGAGCACGGACAGGGTCTCGGGCCGACGCGCGGTCGCGTAGACGTCCCAGCCGCTGCGGACGAGCCGCGCGGCCGTCGCCTCGCCGATGCCCGAGGAGCAGCCGGTGATCAGCACGGTCCGGTTCATGGACTGAGTCATGCGCGGATCATCCCAGACCCGTGAATCGGGTGGAACCGTCCGCCGAATCGGGTGCCCATCCTCGCCGAATCGGGCTCCATCCTCCCGGCGAATCCGCGTCGGACCGCCGGGTGATCTCTGACGATTCGCGGTGGATGCGAGACCTACCCGACATTCCATCCACAGACTCATGCGGCGCCAGCCGTCATCCACAGCCGGCTTGCAGTCGGGCCCCTGACCGGTGCGTCGTGGTCTAGCCGACGGCCCTCGCGGCCATGGATAAGCCCGCTACCACCATCGCCACCCCTTCGTCACGCGCGGACATGCCGTCGACTGCTGGGATCTCACACACCGCGACCTTGACCGAATGATCATGAGCGCGAACGGGACTCGTCCGCCGCGTGTTCTACGGCGGCTATCTGCCCGACGGCGTCACCGACACCATCGAGATGCGCGCCGGCCTCGCCGCTCGACTGCTGCCTCCCGGAGGGCCACGTCGATCAGCGGTCAGCACGGCGGCGTGGTTCTACGGCGATCGACACCTATGCGTGGACCGAAGGCTCTCGACATGCCCGGCCGATCGACGTCTGTGCCTTGCCAGACGTCTGAGCCCAGCAGACCGCGACGGCATCGACCGGTCACGTTCGCGACCTGTCGCCGCCGACGTGACATCATCGAGATCGCCGGCCTCCGCACGTCACCACGCCACTGCGAACCGCGATGGACCTCGGCTGCATGCTCCGGGCCCGGGAAGCGATCGCGGCGCATGGACGCATTCGCCCGACAGCACGGAATCACCAGTGGTGCAATCAGCAGGAGCTTCCCCGGTTCAAGCGTCGGCGCGGTGTACGACAGCTGCGCGTCGCTCGTGCCGCTGGTCGATCAGCCGCGCAGGAATCGCCGCGGGAGTCGTGGACGAGGCTACGAGATCCATCTGGCCGGGCTGCCGACACCTGAGCCCCAGTTCTGGATCGAGATCGACGGTGTTCCGACGTACCGACTGGACCTGGCGTATCCCCGCAGGCGGATCGTCGTGGAGTACGACGGGTACGACGCGCATGAGCGCACGCCTGAACAGCGCGAGCACGACCGCGAGGCGCCGGCATGGCTGCAAGGACCACGGATGGACGGTGATCGTCATCCGGCGGGGCGGGTTCACGGAACCAGAGCTCTGGATCGCTGGATCCGTCAGCTTCAAGACGCGCTCGCCTCGCCGTACACACCGGTGCGCAAGCTCGAGCGGCGGCCGGGTCCGCGGTTGACCCGCGAATCCTGGACAATCCGCACCGAAACCGCCGACTTCGATCCGGATGGACTCCCGCGATTCGCGGGGATGGTGGCCGGATTCGCGGAAAACCGTCCGGAACCTACTGTTCGGTGATCCTGACCTGGATCTGCTGGATCTGGATCCGGACCCGGTCGCGGAGCTCGGTCGGCGCGGTCTCGGAGCACGAGCGGGCGACGATCGCCTTGACCGTGCGCTGGAGGTCGTAGCGCTCGAGGCAGGGGTTGCAGGTGTCGATGTGGGCGCGGACGACCGCGCAGTCACCCTCTTCGAGCTCGTTGTCGATCAGCCGCATGATCCGCTCGAGGAAGTCGACACACTCCTCGTTGGTCGGCCCGTCACCGTGCGTGTGCGTCATCATCGGCCTCCCTGGACCGGTGCGTCGCCGCCCGAGCGGACGTATTCGGAGAGCATGTCCCGCAGCTGTCGGCGGCCACGGTGGAGACGGGACATCACGGTCCCGATCGGGGTGTCCATGATCTCGGCGATCTCCTTGTAGGCGAAGCCCTCGACGTCGGCGAGGTAGACGGCCAGCCGGAACTCCTCGGGGAGCCGCTGCAGGGCTTCCTTCACCTGCCCGTCGGGCAGGTGCTCGAGTGCCTCCATCTCGGCGGACTTGAGGCCGCTCGACGAGTGCGACTCGGCACGGGCGAGCTGCCAGTCCTCGACGTCCTCCGACATGGACTGCTGCGGTTCGCGCTGCTTCTTCCGGTAGGAGTTGATGAAGGTGTTGGTCAGGATCCGGTAGAGCCAGGCCTTGAGGTTGGTGCCGGGCTTGAACTGGTGGAACGCCGAGTAGGCCTTGGCGAAGGTCTCTTGGACGAGGTCCTCGGCATCCGCGGGATTGCGGGTCATGCGCATCGCGGCGGAGTACAGCTGGTCGAGGAACGGCAGGGCGTCGCGCTCGAACCGGGCGGCCCGCTCGGCCTGCGTCTCGGTCTCGAGGTCGACGACATCGTCGGGGCGGTCGTTGCCCGCGGCGACGTCGAGGTCGGAAGTCTCAGTCATCGTCCCCAAGAGTACGGGGGTCGCCGCCGGAGGGCGCTCGAGGACCGCGATCATGTTGGGTCCAACCGGCTAGCGGGGCACTCCATTCCCGACGATCTCGCGGACCACCCACTCCAGCGCCGCCTCGACCACGATGTCCATCGCGTCGTCCTGGCTGATCGACGCGCGCTTCGGGACCTTGAATCCGTGGTCGGCGTCGGGCACGACGGCGAGGTCGGTGCGGGCCGGGAGCGGGTCGGGGAACTCCTCCGGCGTGCCGAACGGGTCGTTGCCGCCCTGGATCACCAGGGTCGGTACGCCGGCGCCGGCGAGCTCGTCGAGGCGGGACTTCTCCGGCTTGCCGGGCGGGTGCAACGGGAAGGACAGCGCCAGGCAGCCGGCAGCACCGAGCGCCTGCGCCGACCGGCAGGCGGACCGGGCGCCGGCGGAGCGGCCGCCGAGGATGATCGGCGTCCGCACGCGGAGGGCGTCGACCGCCGCCCGCAGACCGACGTCGAGGGTGGCCGGCGGGGTCGCTACCTTGCGGCCGGCCCGTCGCCACGGCTGCTCGAACAGCATCACGTTGACGCCCTGACGAGGGAGGTACGTCGCAAGCGCGGTCAGGTCGCGCGCCTCGATGCCGCCGCCGGCCCCGTGGCTCAGCAGGACGGTGGCGATCGGCCTGGCAGCGCGGCGGGTGACCAGCCGCCCCTCGCCGACCGGCGTGACGATGATCCGTTCCGAGCTCTTGCTCACAGGAGGGACTCCTCGAACGGGATCGGCTCGACCAGCTCGGGTCCGTTGTTGCGGACGTTGCCGACGGCGGTCGACACCGGGAACGCCTCGAGGCCACTCTGCTGGGCCGGGACCAGCAGGTCGGGCAGCTGGTCCTTCGGCGTCTCCGGGTTGAGCCAGGCCGTACGACGGTCGCGCGTGACGAGAAGCGGCATCCGGTCGTGGATCCGGCCCACCTCGTCGGTGGCCTCGGTGGTCAGCACGGTGCAGGTCCAAGCGGAACGATCGTCTGCGTCGTCTGTGTCGCGGGTCGGGTCCTTCCAGATCTCGTAGAGCCCGGCCATCGCCAGCACCGAGCCGTCCTTCGGCTTGATGAAGAACGGCTGCTTGCGCAAATTTGGCCGCCTTGCCTGTGCCCTTTCGCTGCTGGGTCTCGTACCACTCGAAGTAGCCGTCGGCGGGCAGCAGGCAGCGCCGGCTCGCAAAGGCCCGCCGGAACGCCGGCTTCTCGGCCACGGTCTCCATCCGCGCGTTGATCATCCGGCTGCCGATCGAGGGGTCCTTGGCCCAGAACGGCACCAGCCCCCACCGCAGCACGCGGAGCTGCCGAACGGGCGTCGGCTGTTTCGCCGTACCGCTCTCCTCGTCGGCGGGTCGCGGCGCGCGGTCGAGAACGGCGTAGACCTCCTTGGTCGGCGCGACGTTGTAGTCGGCCGGGAGCGCCTGGTCGAGGCGCGGGTCGACGACCTCGAACTCCTCGGCGAGGTCGTCCGGGCTCCGGCTGGAGGCATAGCGCCCACACATGACGGTCACCATATTCGACTGGCCGAGCGTGTCTCCGGCGACGCCGTCCGGTTTTGACCAGCCGTCGTCGGCTTGCGGCGCGATACGGACGGCACCACCTCCCGACACGCTGCCGGCCGGCGCCGGGTGCGGACACGGTTGCGGAGTCGGCGACGGGGTACCTACCCAACATGGCCTTGACCAGACTCTTCATCCGCCCTCTGCTCGGTGCCTTCTTCATCGCGAACGGCATCGATTCGCTCCGCAACGCCGAGTCGCTCGCCCGCGAGGCGAAGCCGGTGACCGATCGGTTCGTCCCACTCGTGGAGAAGGCCGCCCCTGCGGGCACGCCCGTCCCCACGGAGGCCGTGACCTGGGTGCGGATCAACGGCGTCGTCCAGATCGCTGCCGCTGCCGCCCTCGCCGCCGGGAAGTTCCCGCGCGTCGCCTCTGGCGTGCTGGCCGCCTCACTGGTGCCGTCGACCGCGGCGCACTACCGCTTCTGGGAGGCGTCCGACCCCGCCGAGCGACGCGAGCAGCTCGCCGACTTCTTGAAGAACGTCTCCCTCACCGGTGGCCTGCTGATCGCGGCCGGCGACACCGAGGGCAAGCCCGGCCTCGCCTGGCGCGCCGGTCGGGCCGCCCGCGACGCACGTCGCGAGGCAGGGCACCTCGCACACAACGCGAAGCGCGAAGCCAAGCTGGTCAAGGCCCAGCTGACCTGACCGCTGACCTGACCGGCGACCTGACGCCTGGTGATGGAGCGACGTCACCGCCGGACGCCCGCCGGCCGTTCGCTCCTCACGCCGCAACCTCGACCGGGTCCAGGACCCGCGCAGCGACCCGGCCGAGCCCGTCCTCGTCCGGCGGCAGGTAGCCGCTCGGCAGGTCGGCTGCCGCGGCCCGCGCGACCCGGACCAGGCCGGCGGCCAGCCCGTGCAGGACCGGGTGCCGTAGCCCGGGTCCGGCGGCGAGCGCCCACAGCCCGGGGATGTCGATGCCGTCCAGCGCAGCCACGACCTCGTCAGCGGCGCCCGGAGCCATCAGCAGTGCGGTCGTCAGGGCGACGGCCGGGCCGAGCTCACTTCCCGGCACCGCGTCGAGCGCGCGGACCTCGAGGTAGCGACCCCGCGGCCGGACCGCCGGGAACAGGGTCGTGAGGTGGGCGTCGACGTCGGCGAACCGGTCGCTGAGCCGCGGTGCGGAGGTCGCGAACCGCAGGTACTCGCCCACCTGACCCCGGCACCGACCGAGCCGGCCGTAGGCCATCCGGGTGGGATCCGTCGCCAGGCACACCGCCGTACGACCGCTGTCGGTGGCCAGTCGCCGGCCCTCGCACACGCGGGAGTTGGCGAAGAGAGCCGCGAGGACGGGCGAGATCAGGTTCGCCGCGCGCCACTGGACGACACCCTCGATCCCCGGGCGGAGGTCGACGCAGATCTGGAGTCCGGCGGTCTGCCGCATGAAGCGACGACCGGCCGGTCCGATCCGGCGGAAGTGCCGGTCCATGTCGAGGTAGCGCTGGTCGGACAGCTGCAGGCCGAGACGTTCCGGGCTGCGCCAGGGGTCGAGGCCGACCGCCGCCAGGTGGATCCCGACCGGGGCGAGGGCAGCCCGAGCGGCCCGCTCGCGCTCCTTGAGTACGGCGACCGCGCCGGCCGCCGTCTCGGACGGACCCGGGTGCAGCTCGATCTGTCCCCCGGGCTCGAACCCGATGTCGGGCACGCCGGCCAGGGCCTGTTGCAGGTCCGCGAGCGGCACCGGCTCGGTGATGTCCGGGGAGTGCCGGTAAGGGATCAGCTCCCGCTCGAGGCCGATCCGGCGGCTGCCGTCGTACGCGCCTTCGAACTGGGCCTCCACGGCCTCCTCGAGGGCCAGCCTCCGCGAGCCCATCTCAGATCACCAGGACCGCGGCGACCGCGAGCGCGACGCCGCTGAGGATGGTGCCGACCGCGCCCACGAGGCGGAGCAGGTTCTCCTTGCCCATGTCTCCCGCGACCAGCACCCCCACGGCGTGCAGGTAGCGGGAGACGACGGCGACGGCGGCCACGATGAGCATCCAGAGGGCGGGGTCGCGGGAGCCGACGATGAGGATGAGCACGGCGAGCGTGGGCACGTACTCGGTCGCGTTCCCGTGCGCCCGGATGGCCACGAACAACGAGTCGTCGGGCGCGCTCGGGAACTGCTCGCCGGTGGCCCCGCGGGTGCCGCGCAGCCGCGACACGTTCCAGCCGAGGACGAACAGCAGGGTGGCGAGCAGTGCGATGCAGATGATGGCGGTGGTCATGAGCTTCTCCCTTGGGTGGTGGTCTCCATGAGTTCCACGAAGTCGGCGCAGAGGGTGCTGCCGAGCAGCCGGTCGCACTTGCGGAGCGCGCCGGAGCTGGTCACGTTCACTTCGATCAGCTGGCCGTCGATCACGTCGAGCCCGACCAGGAACAGTCCGAGGTCGAGCAGACCCGGCCGCAGCCGCTCGCAGATCTCGCGGTCGCGGTCGTCGACCTCGACCATCCGGGCCGGCATCCCGATCCGGAAGTCACCGTTCTCGACGGGGAACCGCAACGCGGCTGCGACCGGCTCGCCCCCGTGGACGAACAGCCGCTTGTTGCCGTCACGGACCCGGTCGAGCCACGGCTGGACGACGACCTGGCGGCGCCCGCCCTTGGTCGAGAGCTCGACGATCGAGGCGGCGTTGGTGTCGTCGTACCCCAGCCGCAGCACCCCGTGGCCGCTGAAGCCGTCGATCGGCTTGACGACACACTCCTTGTGCTCGCCGACGAAGTCGTCGATCAGCTCTGCCGACGCGGTGACGAGCGTCGGCGGGCACAGGTCCGTGTGCTCGAGCGCCCACAGCTTCTCGTTGGCGACGCGCACGCCACGTGGATCGTTGACCATCAGCGTGCGGGCCGGGTCGACGCGGTCGAGCACGAGGGTCGCGTCGAGGTAGCCGCGGTCCACCGGCGGGTCCGTCCGCAGGAGTACGGCGTCCGCGTCGGCGAGCTGCGTCCAGCGGGTGTCGCCGCGGCGGACGTCGTACGTCCGGGCGACCGCGGCACCGTCGACGATCGCCAGGTCGGCCGGTCCGCACGCCCGTACGTGGTGGCCACGGGCCAGCGCGGCGGTCACGATGCCGAGCGTGGTGTCGACGGCCGGGTCGAGCCGGTCGAGCGGGTCGCCGACGACGACGATGTCCATCGCTCCGTCGACTGCGGTCCGGGTGACGGTGGTCATCGCCGGCCGCCGACGAGGAGCGCGATGCCGACGATCAGCTCGGCGGGCAGCAGCGCGATGGGGGCGATCGGCTCTTCGAACCCGGACGTCACCAGCAGGACCGCGCTGATGACCAGGTCCGCGACGACGATGAAGACCGCGACCGCGGTGGCCACCCGCCGCCAGCCGTGGCGCCGGAGCCCCAGCGCGGCGAGCACGAACGCGGCGATCGCGAGGACGGAGCCGGCCGAGACGAGCGGAACGGTGAGCACGTCGAGGTCCCGGGTCAACGGCGGGAGCGAGTCGGCACCTGCGTAGAGGCCGGCGTTGAGCAGGAAGTAGAACCACAACACGCCTGCTCCGAGCCATGCGAGCCGGACGCTCCACCGCTCCCCCGTGACCGCGCTCGCGCGGCGGGTGGCGACGATGAGGAGGACCGGCACGAAGACCAGCAGCAGCGCGGACAGGTTGCTCCACGGGTGATCGGCGGTGATCTCGGCGAGCGTCTCGGCGGGGAGCCGGTTGACCGCGGTGTCGGTCGCCTCGGAAGCGTCGACCAGGGCCTCCTCGTAGCCGGCGGAGACCGTGAACGCGAGGACGATGTAGGCCACCCACGACCCGGCGGCGGCGAGGAAGGCGGTCCCGACGCGGCGGCGGGCAGTCAGGTCGACGGCCGGCCGGTCCGAGGTGACGGTGCTCATGACCGCGACCCCTGGTTCGAGCGAGGGTCGGAGATCGTCCGCGGGAACGGCCGGGGAGCGCAGGTGAGCTGGGCGAGGATGCGGATCCGCCAGTCGGCGGCGAGGAGCTGGGTGAAGGTCGTCATGCCCTGAAGGCGTTCCGTTGCGACGGAACGATGTTCCGTCGGATGCGACCGCTCAGTGTTCCGTGGAGATCTCCCAGGTCAGCGCGACCGCAGGATCCGGTTGGTACCGGCACTGCCGACCGGTCCGGACGGACACCTCCAGGTGGGCGCCGAGGTCCGGTGCGCGCGCGGCGACCGCGGCGATCGCGCGCTTGATGCTGCGGGTGACGTTGACCCGGGCCCGCTCGTCAGTCGCCCCCTGCGGCCGGTCGCGGCCGCCGAGACCGACCGCACGGCCGAGCTCCTCGAGCAGGGTGTCGAGCTCCCACCGCGCCCGGCTGGCCCGGTCGGGGTCGTTCATGGCCTCGGCCTCGTCGATCTCCTCGCGCAGGTCGGCGATCCGGGCCCGGTACTCGCGCTTGGCCCGGCTGTCGAGCGCCGGGCCGAGGTCGCTCTGCACGGCGACCGCCGGGCCGGAACCGGATCCGGCGAGGTCGAGCGCGGCGACCTCGCGGCCGTTCGCACGCAGCACGTCGATCAGCTGGAGCAGCCCGCGCGACTCCTCCACCGTGGCCGCCCCGAACGGCGTGGAGAAGGTCCAACCGCTCCGCCGGTTGGTCCCCGGGCAAGGCGTCGCTCGGCGCGGCCCCGCCGTCGGCGTCGTCGACCGCGATCGGCGAGCGCCCGGCACCGCGCTGCCAGCACCGCCGACTGCACCCGCTCCGCGAGCGCGATCCCCTGGCGGTGGTAGCGGACGGCGGCGGCGTGGTCGCCCTCGAGGTCGGCCAGCAGCCCGATCGTGGTCGCCACCGGGAGCACGACCGATCCGCTCCCCGACGTCAGCCGGTCGGCGAAGGGCTCCAACAGCGGTCGGACCGCGCGCGCCGCGGGCAGGTCCTGCACCATCGCCGGCGACCACGCCGCAGGCGTTGAGCGCGAACAGCGACTCCAGTCCAGTCGCCAGGACGTCGAGGCCGGCGACGGCCAGGCCGAGATGGTCCTCGCCTGCTCGTCCTCACCCAGGGCCAGAGTCACCCAACGCGAGGCTGGCCCGCACGAAAGGTGCCGGAGAGGAGCTCTGCCGCGACCCTGGTTCGCGGCGACCCGATCGGCGAGCACGGGGTCCGGGACGCCGTAGAGGAAGGCGGTCGCGGCCCGGAACGTCATCCCGATGCCGGCCAGCTCGTTCGGGTGGATCCACTGGCCGGCGTTCTCGAACTCGGACTCGAGCACCTGCAGGCACCGCTCCCGCTCGCCGGACAGGCTCACCAGCATGGCGCGGCGGAGACCTGCGGCGAACCGCCACCTGCGGCGCCGAAGACAGGCGCGCATAGAGCTCGAGGCGGGCGAGCGCATCCTGGGCGCCCGGAAGGTCGGCACGCCCCAGCCGCTCGCCGAACTGCCACTCGTAGCCGAGCAGGGCGACGTCCGGCCGGCCGAGCCGCTCGCCGAGCGCGACGATCTCGTCGGCAGCGTCCACGCGGGCCGCCCACTCGGTCGGCGTCGCGGGCGCCAGGTGCAGGTCGGCCAGCGCCTGGCTCAACAGTGCCGGATCGCCGATCCGGCGCGCCATCGCGACCGCCTCCTCCCCGGTCCGCCGACCCTGCGCCCGCGCAGACGGATGAGCGATGCTAGCGGCAGACAGTCGGCCGAGGAGTCGGACCCGGACGGCCGTGTCCGCCCGGGTCGAGCGCCGCGGCGGCCGTGGTCAACCGGTCGATCGTGCCGGTGTTCGGGACGAGCGGGTTCACGAACCACGCACGCCCGGTCTCGGCGCGGGCGCGGAGCGTCGGGTCGACCGGCGCGATCTCGGCGGCAGCCGCGAACGAATCGCCGGCGCCCACCTTCTCCCCGAGCTCGAAGAGTGACTCGCCGCGCTCCACGTGGAGGGCAGCGACGAGTTCCGGCGCGGCGCCGTACGTCGTCAGCACGTCGATCGCGGTCCCGGCCAGGGCGGATGCCGCGGACCCCTCGTCGGCGGCGCGCAGCGCGACGACGGCATCGAGCGCGGCGGCCGCGGCGCCCGCGGTATCGCCGGCCGGAAGCGCGAGCAGCCGAAGCTCGTGCCGCCTGAGCGCGGGCGCGCTCGCCGCCCTCCGCCTCCAGGGCGTCGGCCAGGGCGAGGCGCAGCGTCCGCTGCTCGGCGGGCGGCAGGTTCTCGGCCGACGCCTCGGCGAGCAGCGCGTGGCGGAAGCGCACACCACCTCCGGGCTCGTCGACCACAAGATCCTCGCCGCGGCCGTCGTCGATCGCGCCCACGACCTCCTCCACTCCGCACCCGAGCGCGCGTGCCAGCACCAGCGAGCGACGTACCGGTCGGCGCGATGGCGAGCATCGCGAGCACCCGCGCGGTGGCGTCGCCGAGTCGGTCGATCCGGCGTCCGAGCAGCCCGGCGGAGACCTGGGGCCCGCCACCCTGCGCGTCCAGCACGGCGGCCTCGCGGACGAAGAGCGGCACGCCACCGGTCCGCTCCCACAGCCCGGATCCGTCGACCGCGGTCCCGGGCGCGGCGAGCTCGGCGAGCCGGGTCGTCTCCGCGAGCGACATGCCGTCCAGCCGGATCACGTGGTCGGCGGACCCGAGCAGTCCACCGAGGCGTTCACGCCCGGGCTCGTCGGAGCGAGCGGTCACCAGCAGCGGTGCGGCCACGCCCTGCAGCTGGCGGCCGAGTCGCTCCACGACCCACGTCGACGAGTGTCGGCCCAGTGCAGGTCCTCGACGATGACCAGCACCGGAGCTCGCGCGGCGATCGCCGCCGCGACGGCCTCCAGCTGCTCCCAGCGGGCGTCGTCGCCGCCCGGCACCGCACCGGATCCAGCGCGCAGGCCGGCGAGCGCGGAGAACGGTCCGGCGCCCTCCTCGGCCTCGGTCCAGACCACGTCGAAACCCAGTCCCCGGGCCTCGGCCGCGACCCGAGCCGCCAACCGGGACTTCCCGATGCCTGCTTCGCCGACCACCAGGCACAACGGTGACGAGCCGGCCTGGGCGGAGCGGACGGCCTCGGTCAGCCGGGCGACCTCGTCGGCTCGGCCGACGAACCCCGGATCGGGACGCGCCCCAGCCGCAGTCATGCGGCACAGCGTGCCAGACGTTTCACGGCCCGAGGCGTCTTGGTTCCCTAGACTGTGGCGAGTCATGACCTCTCCTGCTGTCGCGCTCGCCGACCCCTGGCCCGCGCCCGTGGCGACCGGTCAGATCGACGCAGTGGTCTCGCTCCCCGGGAGCAAGTCGCTGACCAACCGCGCACTCGTTCTGGCAGCGCTCGCCGACGGGCCGTCCGTCGTACGACGAGCGCTGCGGTCCCGCGACACACTGCTGATGGCGCGGGCGCTGACCGCGCTCGGTGCGCCGGTCGACACCGAGGGCGACGACTGGGCGGTCACGCCGCTCTCCCCGGCGACCTCCGTGACCGCCGATGTCGACTGCGGCCTGGCCGGCACGGTCATGCGGTTCCTGCCTCCGGTGGCGGGCCTGGTCGACGGCACGGTCGCGTTCGACGGCGACCCGCACATGCGCAACCGGCCGGTCGGCGAGGTGCTGACCGCGCTGACCGCGCTCGGCGTCGTGATCGATGACGGAGGGCGCGGGTCGCTGCCGTTCACCGTCCGCGGCGAGGGCCGGGTGCCGGGCGGCACGGTCGTGATCGACGCGTCGGCGTCGTCGCAGTTCGTGTCGGCGCTGCTGCTCGCGGGCGCCCGCTACGACCACGGCGTCGACGTCCGTCACGACGGCAAGCCGATCCCGTCCCTCCCCCACATCGAGATGACGATCGCGATGCTGCGTGACCGCGGCGTCGCCGTCGACGACGCGGACGCCAACCGCTGGGCCGTCGCGCCCGGACCGATCGCCGCGCACGACGAGACCATCGAGCCGGACCTCTCCAACGCCGCGCCCTTCCTGGCCCTCGCGGCCGTGACCGGCGGCTCGGTCATCGTCCGCGACTGGCCGGAGTCGACGACCCAGGCCGGTGACGCGCTGCGCGACCTGCTGGCCCGGATGGGCTGCACGGTCGATCGCGTCGACGCGGGCCTCCGGGTGACGCGGACCCGCGGGCGGCCATCGCGGCCTGCTCGGCATCGATGCCGACCTCCACGACGTCGGAGAGCTCGCGCCGGCGATCGCCGCGCTCTGCGCACTGGCGTCCACGCCCTCGCACCTGCGCGGCATCGCGCACATCCGCGGCCACGAGACCGACCGGCTCGCTGCCCTCGCGGCCGAGCTCGGCGCCCTCGGCGCCGACGTCACCGAGCACCCGGACGGGCTCTCGCTCCGCCCGGCTCCGCTCACCGGCGGCGTGTTCCACACCTACGCCGACCACCGGATGGCCCACGCCGGCGTCATCGTCGGCGCGGCCGTCCCCGGCGTACTGGTCGAGGACGTCGCCACGACCAGCAAGACCTTCCCCGACTTCCCCGGCTTCTGGGCCGCGCTGCTCTGATGTCGGCGACGCGATGACCGGGCGGTACGGCGAGCACGACGTCGAGCACTACGACCGGCCGCGTCGACGTACCCGCCCCCGCACGAAGGAGCGGCCGTCGTACGACGATGCCGTCGACGGCCACGTGATGACGGTCGACCGCGGCCGCTTCACGCTCCTCGTCGACGGCCGCAGGGTGATGGCGATGAAGGCACGGCCGCTGGGCCGCAAGGGCGTCATCGTCGGCGACCGGGTGCGCGTCGTCGGCGACACCTCCGGCGCGGACGGCAGCCTGGCCCGGATCGTCGAGGTCGCCGAGCGCAGCACCGTGCTGCGCCGTACTGCCGACGACGACGACCCGGTCGAGCGGGTGATCGTCGCCAACGCCACGCAGCTGGTCGTGGTCACCGCGCTGGCCGACCCCGAACCGCGGTCGCGCTGGATCGACCGGGCCCTGGTGGCGGCGTACGACGGCGGCCTCGCGCCCCTGCTCTGCCTCACCAAGGCAGACCTCGCGGACCCCGAGACCCTGCTGTCGACCTACCGGTCGCTCGGAGTGCCCTGGGTGGTGACGCATGTCGACGGGGACGGGATCGTCGGGCTCGGCGACCTCGAGGAACGGCTGACCGGCCGCACCAGCGTGCTCGTCGGGCAGAGCGGCGTCGGCAAGTCGACCCTCGTCAACAAGCTCGTGCCCGACGCCCGCCGCGAGACCGGCCACGTCAACGCGGTCACCGGCCAGGGCCGGCACACGTCCACCTCCGCGATCATGTTCGCGCTGCCCGACGACACCGGCTGGATCGTCGACACCCCCGGCATCCGCTCGTTCGGCCTGGCCCACGTCCAGCCGGAGCACCTGATCGGGGCGTTCCCCGACCTCGACGAGATGACCGAGGACTGCCCGCGCGGCTGCACCCACGCCGAGGACGAGCCGGAGTGCGGCCTGGACGAGGCCGTGACCCGCGGCGACGCCGACCCCGAACGGGTGGCGTCGTTCCGCCGCCTCCTCGCTGCTCGCTCGGTGACGGACTACTGACGGCTACGAGCCCCAGACCGCCTGCGCGCCGGCGTCGCCGGTCATCACGGTGAGCACGACCGCGGCCAAGCCGAGCACGGCGACCCCGGCGGACAGCAGCATCCGGGTCGCTCCGGTCCGGGCGTGCAAGGCAACCGCCACCAGCGTCACCAGCCCGAACCCGCTCACGACCCAGCGCAGGATTCCGCCGAGGTCCTCGTGCTTGTCGAGCTTGTCGGCGAACTCACCGGTCGCGGTGGCGAAGCGGTCGCTGTCGCGGAAGTCGCCACCGGACAGGAAGGCGAGCCAGACCGATCCGAACGCCACGACGACGGCGACGGCCACCGGCCACCGCAGCCAGTCGCGCCACTTGGGCACGACCGCGTAGGCAACGGCGGCAAGGCCGGCGATCGGGGTCAGAATCACTGCGGCGTGCACGACGAGCACGTGCATCGGCAGTCCGTTGATCTCCATAGCAAGTGGAAGCATCACACGATCTAACACGGACGAAAGGCCGAGCCGGTTCATCCCTCGCCCCACCGAATCGTGCCGGGGCAATAGTGTGGCCCTCGTGGGCACCGATTACACCGACGACCTCCGGCTGGCGCACCTGCTGGCGGACGACGCGGACTCGATCACCCAGGCCCGCTTCCGCTCGGTCGACCTGCACGTGATGAGCAAGCCCGATCTCACTCCGGTGACCGACGCCGACCAGGCCGTGGAGGAGTCGATCCGCCGTACTCTCTCCAAGGCCCGGAGCCGTGACGCCATCACCGGCGAGGAGACCGGCACCTCCGGCCACTCGCAGCGTCGCTGGATCATCGACCCGATCGACGGCACCAAGAACTACGTCCGCGGTGTCCCCGTCTGGGCCACCCTGATCGCGCTGGCCGTCGACGACGAGGTGGTCCTCGGGGTCGTGTCGGCGCCGCTGCTGCAGCGCCGCTGGTGGGCGTCGACGGGCCAGGGCGCCTGGACCGGCAGGTCGCTCCTGAAAGCGACCCGGTGCCAGGTGTCCGACGTACGACGCCTCGAGGACGCGTCGTTCTCCTACTCCTCGCTGTCGGAGTGGGAGGACCTCGGTCTCGGCGAGGACCTGCTCGCGATGATGCGGCGGGTCTGGCGCACGAGGGCGTACGGCGACTTCTGGTCCTACATGCTGCTCGCCGAAGGAGCCGTCGACATCGCGGCCGAGCCGGACCTCGAGAACTACGACATGGCGGCGCTCGACATCATCGTCCGCGAGGCCGGCGGGCGGTTCACCTCGCTCGACGGCGTCGACGGTCCGTGGGGCGGCAACGCGCTGGCGTCCAACGGTCACCTGCACGACGCGGCGCTCTCGTTCCTCGGCTCGGTGCCCGACGGCGGGGACGACCCCGACTGGCCCGGGAACGGTCCCGGAACGGTTTCGGACATCTGGTCCCGGAGCCCACGCCGCGAGTAACCTGATTCACATGCGCATCAACCAGGTCCTCGAAGCCAAGCAGCTGCGGGACGTCGTCACGATCCGACCCGACGCCGGGGTGCGCGAGCTCGTCGCGACCCTCGCCGAGCACAACATCGGAGCGCTCATCGTCAGTGCCGACGGGACGTCGATGGACGGCATCGTCAGCGAGCGTGACGTCGTCCGCCGGATGCACAGCGACGGCACCGTCATCGACAACACCGTCGGCGGGATCATGACGGAGGTCGTGAAGACCTGCAGTCCCGACGACGAGCTGGATGAGGTGATGATGGTGATGACCGAGGGCCGGTTCCGCCACATCCCGGTCTGCGAGGGCGACACCTGATCGGCATCGTCAGCATCGGCGACCTCGTCCGCCACAAGATCGACCGGCTGCAGTTCGAGCGCGACCAGCTCGACAACTACGTCCACCGGACCTGAGCGTCCGACGCCTTGGGTTTCGAGGCTCCTCGCTGCGCTCGTCGCACCTCAACCAGCGGCGGGCTCTAGGGTGGTCGCCATGGACAAGCCTGAGATCGAGTTCTTCGACCCCGAGCCGCCCGCCGACCTCGTCGTCACCGACGTAACGGTCGGCGACGGTGCCGAGGCGACCGCCGGCAGCACCGTGTCGGTGCACTACGTGGGCGTCGCCCACTCCAGCGGCGAGGAGTTCGACGCGTCGTACAACCGCGGCGCGCCGCTGCAGTTCCGGCTGGGCGTCGGCCAGGTCATCCAGGGCTGGGACAACGGCGTGCAGGGCATGAAGGTCGGTGGCCGGCGTCAGCTGGTCATCCCGCCGCACCTCGGGTACGGCGACCGCGGGGCCGGTGGCGCGATCAAGCCGGGCGAGACGCTGATCTTCGTCGTCGACCTGCTCGGCGTCAGCTGAGCCTCGCCGGGTCACCAAGGCAGGTTGTCGCTGACCGGGCCCTCCGCCACCCGCGCGGACTGGGCCGCGACGGTCACCACGTCGCCGGCCTCGAGCTGCCGGCCGCGGCGGGTCTCGACGTCGCCGTTGACGCGCACCATCCCCGCCGCGAGCAGCGGCTTGGCTTCAGAGCCGGAGTCGATCAGGTTGGCCAGCTTGAGGAACTGGCCGAGCTTGATGACGCCGTCCGAGATCGGGACGTCGACGGGTTCGGGCATAGGACCAGCCTAGTCAGTCGACGCCTCAATGAACGGCCAGCGACACGGCGTGGATGATCACGCCGACCAGGCCGCCGACGATCGTGCCGTTGATCCGGATGAACTGCAGGTCACGCCCGACGTGCAGCTCGATCCGCTGCGACGCCTCCTTGCCGTCCCACCGCTCGATGGTGTGCGTGATGATCGCGGTGACCTCGCTGCCGTAGCGGTCGACCGCGAAGACGGCCAGGTCGGCCGCGGCCTGGTCGAGGCGGTTGCGCAGGTCGGCGTCTTCGCGGAGCCGGGTGGCGAACATGTCGACCTCGAGCAGCAGCCGCTGATGGACGGCGCCGTCGGGATCGTCGAGCGACTTGACCAGCGCTTCCCGCAGCGCGGTCCACACCGCGATCGCGGTCCGGATCACCGCGGGGTGGTCGAGCACCCGCTCCTTGAGCCGCTCCGCCCGCTCCTGGGTATCGGGGTCGGTCAGCAGGTCGGTGGCGAGCTGCTGCAGCATCGAGTCCAGCGCACGCCGCGCGCGGTGATCGGGCTGTGACCGGATCTCCGACATCCACCGCACCATCTCGAGGTGCAGCCGGTTGATGACGTAGTGTGTTGACGCTGTCCGGCGCCCACCACGGCGCCCGCTCGCCGATCACCTCGTGCACGGTCTCCGGGTTGGCGATCAGCCAGTCGTGGAGCTCGGTGAGGGCGAGGTCGACCAGCCCGTGGTGCAGGTCGTCGGCGAGCGCTTCCTGGAGCAGCCCGCCGAGCAACGGCGCGACCGGCTCCTCCCGGAACCGCGGCGCCAGCGCGTCGTTGACGAGCGACTCGATGTGGTCGGGTCGCACCTTCGACAGCCCGATCGCCGCGAGGTCGGCGACCTCCTCGACGACCCTCTTGCCGTTGGCCGGCACCGCCAGCCAGTCCGCGACCCGCTGCGAGATCCCCACCGCGAGGATCCGCTCGCGGATGATGTCCTCCTGGAGGAAGTTCTCCCCCACGAACTGCTCCAGCCCCTTGCCGAGATCGTTCTTGCGCTTCGGGATCAGCGCGGTGTGCGGGATCGGCAGGCCGAGCGGGTGCTTGAAGAGCGCCGTCACCGCGAACCAGTCGGCGATCGCACCTACCATCGACGCCTCGGCGCCGGCGTTCACGAACCCCAGGAACCCGTCCTGGTCGAGGGTGGCGACGTACACAGCAGCGGCGAACAGCAGCAGTGACACCGCCACGGTGCGCATCCGCCGCAGCGCGCTACGCCGTACCTCGTCGGTGGCCTCTCCTACTCGTGGGTCGGCGGGAAGCGTCAGTGCGGTCACCTCGTCATTATTGATGGTCGCTTCACGCGGACCCGCTCGTCCCTCGCTCTCCGCGCTCAGACGACGCTCCCCCACGCGGCGCGTCGCCCCGGGTTCGACGCGTCCGTCCGGGACGCTGTTCGACGTGTCCTTCCCCGCACGCCTGGTTGTTGCCTGCCTTCTGGCAGGTGTGCTGACCACCGTCGGCGGTGCGGCGAGCGCCCATCGTGATGATCCGGCCGGAGAACCCCGCGAACGGCACGACGCGGACACGCCGTACTCCACGCTGGCGATGCGCGACCTCTTCGTCGCCCGGCCCCGGCTCGGCATGCTCGAGTCACTGGTGGCCAACGCCCTGCTGGCCCGGCCGACCGACGGCGACCAGGATCCCGGCGGCGACGGCTACCGCGGTCCGAGCCGGAGGCATTGCGGAAAGCGGATCTGCGTCCACTACGCCGTGCGTGGTGCTGACGCGCCCCCGTCGCAACGGTGGGTACGACGGACGCTCCGGGTGCTCGGCAACGTGTGGGACCACGAGGTCGACGGCCTGCGGTTCCGGCCGCCGCCGGCCGACCGGCGGCGCGGCGGGGACGGCCGGTTCGACGTCTACCTCGCCGAGCTCGGCAGCCGCGGCCTCTTCGGCTACTGCACGCCGGAGCGTCGGGTGCGCGGCGAGCGGTTCGCCGCGTCCAGCTACTGCGTGCTCGACGACGACTTCTCCCGCCGCCAGTTCGGCGCCCGCGCGATCGACAGCCTGCGGGTGACGGCTGCGCACGAGTTCTTCCACGCGATCCAGTTCGGCTACGACTTCCGCGAGGACCCGTGGCTGCTGGAGTCCACGGCCACGTGGATCGAGGAGACCTTCGCCGACCGGGTCGACGACAACCGCCGCTACCTGCGGTTCGGCACGGTCCACCGGCCGGGTGTCCCGCTCGACGACTTCTCCAACGACCGCTACGCGCAGTACGGCAACTGGGCCTGGTGGGAGTTCCTCACCGACCGCTACGGCGACGGCCTGGTGCGGGCGGTCTGGCGGCAGGCCGACACCGTCGGCGACGCGCCCGACCTGTCGTCGGTCGACGCCCTCGGGGCGGTGCTCGGCCGGCACGAGGGGCTGCCCCGCACGCTGACGTCGTACGCCGTCGCCAACCTGTCCCCCGCGGACGCCTACCCCGAGGGAAGCCGGTGGCCGACGGCCCGGGTCGGCCGGGCGGTGGCCCTCGACCGGTCGCGGCGTACGGCGACACAGCGGGTCAGGATCGACCACCTCGCCGCGCGCCACCTCGCGTTCTCTCCGGCACGCGACCTGCGGGGCCACAAGTCGCGGCTCCGGGTGACGGTCGACGCGCCCAGGAAGCGGGCGGCTGCCCGGGTGGTCGTGATCCGCACCGACGGCCGCCGCGTCCGGCACGCCGTACGGCTCGGTCGCGGCGGCGACGGAGCTCTGACGGTGCGGTTCGATCCCCGGGCCGTGGCGCGGGTCGTGGTCACGCTGGTCAACACGTCGACCCGCTACCGCTGCCACCAGAACACCATGTTCGCCTGCGGCGGCGCCCCCCGCGACGACGACGCACGGTTCCGGGTGACGGGCGCAGTTCGGAAATAATCCCGAAAGGCGATGACCGTTCGCCACTCGGGTGACAACATGCCGGTGTGCGTATTCCGCGACCCCTCATTGCCCTGCCCGTCATCCTGACCCTCGGCTTCACCCTCGGTGGAACTTCCGCGGTCGCTGATCCGCCCGGGCCTCCCGGGACGAAGGCGTCGCCGGCCGGCCAGGACCACCGCTCCGACCAGGCGGACGCGACGCTCGCCCGGGTGCAGGACCTGGTCAGCGGCCACGGTCCGGCAGATCGCGCGGGCAAGAAGGACGGCCGCGACCTGACGCTGGCACTGCGGGACCTGCGGCTCCAGATGGACGACCTGTCCGCTGCGGACAAGCAGGTAGCCGAGCGGTTCTTCCTGCGTCCCGGACAGGGCTGCGACCCCTACATCCCCGCCGCGCTGCCGTTCTCGAAGTGCTCGGCCGACATCTGCGTCCACTGGCGCGAGAGCGGCGTCGACGCGCCGAACGGCTCGGACGGCGACGGGGCCACGACGCCGCCGTACATCAATCAGGTGCTGAACACCGTCCAGCAGATCGACGGCGACTACGTCGCGGCCGGCTACCGCACCCCCGTGCGTGACGGCAGCCTCGGTGGCGGCTCCAACAAGGTCGACATCTACATCGGCGACATCGGCGACGCGGGCCTCTACGGCTTCTGCACCACGGACGACCCGAAGGCCAGCGACCCGACGCCGCCGTCGTACGACGTGTGGGCGTACTGCGCGCTCGACGACGACTACGCAGTCGTCCCAGTTCCCGACCAACACCCCGATCGAGAACATGAAGGTGACGGCGGCGCACGAGTACTTCCACGCCGTGCAGTACGCCTACGACTTCGCCGAGGACGGCTGGATCATCGAGTCGACGGCGACCTGGGTCGAGGACGAGGTGTTCGACGCCGTCAACGACAACCGGAACTACCTCGGCAACAGCCCGCTGCGCGCGCCGTACATCCCGATCGACACCTTCGGCAACGGGTTCCACTACGGCACCTGGATCTGGTGGCGCTACCTCACCGAGAAGTTCCCCGCCAAGACCGGCAAGCTGCCCAAGCTGGTGCTGGACGTCTGGAAGCGGCTCGACGGCGCGGCCGGTGGGCCCGACCAGTACTCGACGCAGGGCCTGACCCAGGTCCTGAACAACCGCGGCACCACGATCAAGAAGGAGATGCAGCTCTTCTTCGGGGTCAACCGGCACCCGCGCACGTACTACGAGGAGGGCAACGCCTACAACGCGTCGCCGACCGGTCTCAACCTCAACTACAGCGGCGGCCAGACGAAGGGCGCGAACTTCAGGCCCTCCCACATGGCGTCCGCGACCGTGAAGCTGAACCCCAACGGGCTCAGCCAGCGCGACTGGAAGCTGCGGCTCAACTTCAACGCACCGCCGACCGCCAGGGGCGGTGCCTTCGTGGTCATCGTCTACAAGGACGGCGGGGGTCTGTCGACCTCGGTCATCCGGCTCAACCAGCAGGGTGGCGGCTCCAAGGTGGTGCCGTTCAGCAGCCGGAACATCAACCACGTCGACGTGCTCTTCGTGAACAACAGCACCCGGTTCACCTGCTGGGTGAGCAACTCGTCGCCGTACTCCTGCCTCGGCGACCCGAAGGACGACGGCCTCAAGTCCGAGTTCACGGGCAGGGCCTTCAGGTCCTGAGGGTTCTGAGGTTCACCGCCTCGGCACGCTAGCTGCCGTAGTTGCGAGCAATCGCTTCGGCGATCACGTCTTCCTGCTGCTTGCGGCTGAGCGTCGCCGGCTTCCCCATGGCGAGCGCGTCGCGATAGACGGTGCACAGCCACTCGAGCAGCAGCGCGTTCTCGACCGCCTTGTCGAGGGTGGCACCGATCGCGACCGAGCCGTGGTTGGCCATCAGCGCCGCGGTGCGGCTCTCGAGCGCTGCCACCACCCGGGCGGCGAGCTCGGGCGTGCCGAAGGTGGCGTACGGCGCCACCCGGATCGCGCCGCCGAGCAGCAGCTGCTGGTAGTGGACGACCGGGATCTCGCTGACGGAGATGGAGGAGGCCGTGCTGACCGGGGCATGGGTGTGTACGACGGCCGCGACGTCGTACTTCTCGTAGATCGAGAGGTGGAGGTAGACCTCGGACGTCGGCACCAGCCCGCCGCCGGCCTGGTTGCCGTCGAGGTCGACGTCGACGACCTGGTCCGTGGTGAGGTCGGCGAGCACGGCTCCGGTCGCGGTGACCGCCACCCGGCCGCCGACGCGGACGCTCACGTTCCCCGCGGTCCCGATCAACAGGCCCTCGGCGGCCAGCCGGTGGCAGGCGCCGACCACCTGGTTCCTGATCTCGTCTGTGACCACAGCAGGACCCTAGACCCAGAAAAGACCCGACTCGCTAACGTGGCTGGATGACCATTCCGACGTACGAACTGAACGACGGCCGCAGCATCCCGGCGATCGGATTCGGTACCTACCCGCTCAGTGGCTCGGGCGCGGTCGAGGCCGTCGTCAGCGCGGTCGAGGTCGGCTACCGGTTGATCGACACGGCGGTGAACTACGAGAACGAGACATCCGTCGGTAAGGCCCTGCGGCAGTGCGGCGTGCCGCGCGAGGAGCTCTTCGTCACCAGCAAGCTGCCCGGCCGGCACCACGCGTACGACGAGACGATCTCGTCGGTCCACGGCTCGCTCGACCGGCTCGGTCTCGACTACCTCGACCTGCACCTCATCCACTGGCCGAACCCGTCGGTCGGCCTGTACGTCGAGGCGTGGCGGGCACTCGTCGAGCTCCGGTCGCGGGGACTCGTCCGCTCGATCGGCGTCTCGAACTTCACCCGCGTCCACCTCGACCGGATCATCGCCGACACCGGCGTCGCCCCGGCGGTCAACCAGATCGAGCTGCACCCTGCCTTCCCGCAGGTCGAGATGCGCGCGGCCGATGCCGAGCTGGGCGTCCTGACCGAGGCCTGGAGCCCGCTGGGCAAGCGCGCGGCGAAGTACGGCGATCCCGCCGTCGCGGCCGCCGCCGACCGCCTCGGGGTCACGCCTGCGCAGGTGATCCTGCGATGGCACGTGGAGATCGGCTCGCTGCCGATCCCGAAGTCCGCGACCGCGTCGCGGCAGGCGGAGAACCTCGACGTCTTCGGCTTCACGCTCTCGGCCGACGAGGTCGCGGCGATCACCGCGCTCGGGCGGCCGGACGGGCGCTTGTTCGGCGGCGACCCCGACGTGCACGAGGAGATGTAGCGGACCTCGTTGTCCACGCCGCCACCTAGCCTGACGGCATGACCGACGCAGACGCCGTACGCCGGGTGGCGTCCGCGCTTCCCCGCGCCTACGAGGTGCAGGTCCGCGGCCGATGGAAGTTCCGGGTCGGTCAGATCGTCTTCGTCGCGTTCTCGAAGGACGAGGAGCAGTTCGGCTTCGGCTTCCCGAAGCTGGAGCGGGACGCCCTCATCGCGTCGGCGCCGGACGCCTTCTTCCTGCCGCCGACCAGCGACCTGCGCTACCAGTGGGTGTGCGGCCACCTCGCCGCGATCGACGACGACGAGATGACTGAGCTGGTCACCGACGCCTGGCGGATGTGCGTGCCGGCGATGCTGCACGACCTCCCCGAGCTCCCACCCCCGGTCGCGGAGTTGTGGTCACTGCTCGACGAGGACGCGTACGCCGACGCCGCGCCCCTGCTCCATCCCTACCTGCACTGGCACGACCGCGACGTCGCGCTGCGCGGCCGCAACAACGTGCTCACTCACCTCCGTCACCACCCCCGCCCGCGCCCGCCGCGGGAGGTAGAGGTGCGGGACGGGCAGGTCTACCGCTGGGTCCGATGAGGGTCTGACGGCGTACCGAATCCATGCGTCCGCGCTCGTTGCGGGGGTCGCACATCGGTGCCAGACTGCCAAGGCTGGGGGTCTGTCTTGGGAGGGTGGAGGACATGCGCCGCTGGCTCATCGGATCACTGGTAATTGCGGTCGTCACCGCGATGTGCGCGGGATTGACACTCGCCGAGGCAGCCCCCAATGCCCCCGACCGGGATCCGAATCGACTGGATGCCTACACGGCGACCGTCGCTCCGTCCCAGCTGTCGGTCATCGCCGAGCAGGGCTTGGACGTGACCGGTCAGCGTCGGGTCAAGGGTGGGGTCGAGGTCGAGCTCGTCATGAGCCCGGGGCAGGCCGACCTGCTCGAGGCGCACGGCGTCGAGGTCAAGCTCACCCGGGTGAAGGGCGGTCTGACCGTGCGCCAGTTCGCGGCCGAGCAGGCCGAGGCCGGCTTCACCGTCTGGCGGTCGTACGACGAGCCCGGCGGCATCCGTGACCAGCTCTACGCCGCGGCCCGGAAGAACCCCCAACTGGTGAAGCTCGAGGTCCTCGGCCACACCGGCGAGGGCCGCGAGATCATCGCAGTCAAGCTGACGCAGGGTGCTCGCGACGTGCCGGACGGCGCGCGTCCGGCGGCCCTCTACAGCTCCACCCAGCACGCGCGCGAGTGGATCTCCACCGAGGTCAACCGCAGGTTGATGAACCACTACATCAGCCGGTGGCGGGCCAACGACAAGCAGGTCCGCAAGCTCCTGAAGACAACCGAGCTCTGGTTCGTCCTCGTCGCCAATCCTGACGGCTACCAGTACACGTTCGAGCACGAGCGGCTGTGGCGGAAGAACCTGCGCGACAACGACGGCGACGGTGAGACCACGCTCATCGACGGCGTGGACCCCAACCGCAACTTCCCCAACCACTGGGGCTGGGACGAGGAGGGCTCGTCGTCGATCCCGTCGAGCCAGACCTACCGCGGCCCCAACCCCATGTCGGAGCCCGAGACCCAGGCGATGGTCGGGCTGCTCGACCGGATCGGGTTCGCCTTCCAGGTCAACTGGCACTCGGCCGGCCAGTGGCTGCTGTACGCCGAGGGCTGGCAGACCAGCACCCCGACGGCGGATGACCCGATCTACTACGCCATGTCCGGCAACCTGGACGACCCGGCGATCGAGGACTTCCACCCCGGCCTGAGCTCGGACGTCCTCTACGTCACCAACGGCGAGACCACCGACTACGCGCACGCCGTGACCGGTGCCCTGGCGTGGACGCCGGAACTGTCCGAGGGATGCGACGGGTGTGGCTTCGTCTTCCCCGACGACGACGCCCTGGTGCAGGAAGAGTTCCAGCGAGTCCTGCCGTTCGCCGACTCGGTGGCCCGTTCGGCGGTCGACCCCGACGACCCGAAGACGGTCACCGGGCTCGAGACCAAGCCCTTCTACGTCGACAGCGACGACCCCTACAAGAGCGGCAACCCTGGCGTGCAGCTGAGCTTCACCGAGTCGTACGGCGACCCGCAGCCGGTCGCGGTGATCGCCAAGCGCAGCCTCGGCCCCGTGGACGCAAGTACCGGATCAATGGCGAGGCGGAAGTGCAGACCGCCCCGATGATCGAATGGGAAGGTGGGTCGAGGTACAACCCTGCGTCCGTCTACTACCGCCAGATGCGCGGCGTGGTAACCGGCACCGACCCCGGAGACTCGGTCGAGGTGTGGTTCGAAGGTGGCGGCCAGTCGAGTGAGTCGTTCACCTACGACGCCGTCTCCGAGACCGGCAACCGGGTGCTCCTCGTAGCGGCCGAGGACTACACCGGTGCCTCACCGGTGCAGGATCCGGCGGGCCCGCACTATGCCGATGAGTACATCGACGCGCTGGCCGCCAACGGGGAGGACGCCGACGTCTACGACGTCGACGCCGCGGGGCGGCTCGCCCCGGACGCCCTCGGCGTGCTCAGCCACTACGACGCCGTGCTCGTCGAGACCGGCGACGACCTGGTGACCCGCACTGCGGGTCGGGCCGGCGGCAACGCGGACCGGCTGGCGCTCGACGAGCTGCTCGAGCTCCGCTCGTACCTGAACGAGGGCGGCCGAGTGCTGCTCGCTGGGGACTCCGCTGGCCAGCAGTACACCAGCGCCGCCGTCGGCAACCAGCTGTACGACCCCCAGGGCGAGATCGCCTGCAACCCGCTTCCCGCGGGCACAGACCCGCGTCGCTGCCTGCCGTTGTGGGGTTCGTTCTTCGGCGGGGACGGCATGAACGACGTGATGCAGTACCACCTGGGCGCGTACCTCGCCGTGGCCAACGACGGCCACGTCGCCGGAGCGGCGTTCGACTCGGTGGGCGTCGACGACCCGTTCACCGGGCTCGCCTGGGGCCTCGACGATCCCGTCTTCGCCGGCAACACCTTCCGGAGGACGTCGTTCATCGCGACCAGCGGCATCCTGCCGGTCGACCAGTTCAAGCAGTTCGAGAGCTGGCCATCGGCGCGCTACGACAAGCCGGGCGGGCCGTTCAATCCGCACACCGGAGACCAGTACGTGTACTCCCAGATCGCCGACGTCTCCTACAAGCGGCTGACCCGCGAGATCGACGTGCCGGCCGCCGGTGGGTCGCTGACCTTCTGGACGTCGTACGACACCGAGTTGCACTGGGACCACCTGTTCGTGGAGGCGCGCACTGCTGGCGGTGACGACTGGACGACGCTGCCGGACGCCAACGGGCACACGACACAAGACACGGGTCAGAGCTGCCCGGCGGCAACCTCGGGTGGGTGGCGGACGCTCCACCCGCACCTGGACCACTACCAGACCCAGACGGGCACCACGACGTGCGACCCGGTCGGCACCACCGGCGCCTGGCATGCGGCGAGCGGCAACTCCGCGGGTTGGCAGGAGTGGAGCATCGACCTCTCGGCGTACGCCGGCGACACCGTCGAGATCTCCATCGCCTACGCCAGCGACTGGGCGTTCCAGGGCCTCGGCGTTTTCGTGGACGACGTGACGCTCCCCGACGGGACCAGCACATCGTTCGAGACCGGTCTCGACGGTTGGGCGATCACCGGACCGCCCGAAGGCAGCGGGCCCAACGTGAACAACTTCACCAGGTCCGACGCGTCGAGCTTCCCCGTCGGGAACGCCATCTCCACCCCGAACTCGCTGCTGCTGGGGTTCGGCCTGGAAGGCGTCTCGACCGAAGCCGAACGCGATGCGGTCATGGAGCGGGCACTCGACCACCTGCTGCAGTAGGAGGAGTTCCGGCAGCTAACGATCCGCCAGCCACCCGTCATAGGTCGTGGGCAGGATCGTGGCGCCCTCGCCCGGCAGCAGGCCGCCGTCGGCGATCTGCCGTCCGGCCTTGCCGGGGATCGGCGCGGCGACGATCTTCGTCCGTCGGCCTTGCTGGGCGACGAGGCGCCGGGCGAGGTCGGGCATCAGGTGCTGCTCCGGGCCGCCGACGTCGGGAGCCAGGCCGACCGGGTCGCCGAGGGCGACGTCGACGAGCAGGTCGGCGAGCTCACGCGCGGCGACGGGCTGGCTCAGCATCTTCGGGACCAGTCCGACCGGACCAGGCGACCGGTCGAGCATCTGGCCGGCGAACTCGTGGAACTGGGTGGCGCGGACGATCGACCAGCCCACGGGACCGGAGCAGACCAGCTCCTCCTGACGGCGCTTGCCGAAGTAGTAGCCGAGGTCGACCCGGTCGCAGCCGACGATCGACACCGCCACGTGGTGGCGGACGCCGGCCCGCTCCTCCGCCGCCAGCAGGTGGCCGGTGGCGGCCTCGAAGAACGCGATCGAGGACTTCGCCCGCAGCGCGATCACGTTGCTCGCGTCGATCACGGCGTCGACGCCGACCAGCGCCTCGTCCAGGCCGGCGCCGGTGGTCAGGTCGACCCCCTGCGAACGAGCGATGACGGTCGGCGTGAGGTTGCGGCGTCGTACGGCCTCGACGACCTGCTGGCCCAGAGCGCCGGTCCCGCCGGCGACGGCGATCGTGGTCACGGCGCCACATTAGTGGCCCGCAGGTCTAAGTCGTTCCGGGCCGTGCGCGCCGCAACTACATTGGGTCGATGGCTCTCTCGGGCCGGGTGGCCCTCCTGTCGCTGGCACTGGCGTCGATCGCCGTGCTGCTCGTCGCGGAACTCCTGACCGGAGCGGGTCACCGCGAATCGCAGTCGGAGCCGGGGCGATCGACGGCGGCCACGCCGACGCCCACGCCCCAGGCCACTGAGCCGTCGGAGCCCGCCGGCCCGCCACTGCTCCTGCCCGACCTGCGCAGCCTGCGCGCCGAGGACATCTCCGTGCAGGAGACAGCAGCCGGGCGACAGCTGCGGTTCGCGGCGTGGCTGGCGAACCTGGGTCCGGGCCCGTTGCTCCTGCGGCCCATTCCGCCCGGCCGCAATTGTGCGGCCGGCCGGCACGCCGCGGTTCAGGTCGTGCACCGCGACGTGGACGCGGACGGCCGCTACCGGACGGGGACGGACCAGCCGTTGCGGCGCCGGTTCGCCGGGTGCATGGCGCGCCACGAAGGACACGACCACTGGCACTTCGACGCGATGGCGTCGTACGTCCTGCGCAACCCCGCCACCGGCGAAGTGCTCGCGGCGCGACGCAAGGTCAGCTTCTGCCTCCGGGACAACCGCCGGGTGCGCGGGGTGGAGACGCTGGTGAGGAGGGAGTACTTCGGCGAGTGCTCCCGCACCACGCGCCAAGGCATCTCGCCGGGCTGGGTCGACATCTACTCCGCCGACCTGTCCGGCCAGGCCCTTTCGCTCCCTCGCGGTCGACTGCCCCGACTCCTCTGCCTCGACCTCGCCGCCGACCCGCGCGGCCTGGTCGCGGAGACCGACGAGGGCGACAACGGCACGTCGATCGGCCTCCGGATCAGTGGCTCCGCCGTACGGCGCGCGCCGGGCGCCGCCTGCTGAGGCTGGCACGCCCGCGAGGTCACGCCGCGACCGAGACCAGGAACCCGCCGAGGGCGAAGGCGAGGATCCCGACCACGAGCGTCGCCGTACGGATGGTGGGGATAAACCGCCGCCACCCGGAGGCGGCCTCCGCGCCGTGGTAGTCGTGCGTCAACGCATGACCCTTGCCCCGTCCGAGCAACCACAGGTTGACCGGGTACGCCGCGACGAACGCGGCGCTCAGCGCGATGACCAGGCCGACCCAGAACGTCGCGTTGACGAGGCCGGCGTCCATTGCCCCCGGGATCAGCGCGATCACGGTGTTGTCGACGAGCTCCATGATGGCGATCGACAGCGTGTCGGCGGCGAGGACGACGCCCAGCGCGGCGCCGACGCCCAGGCCGGCCTTGAGCAGCGGCAGCGTGGAGAGCAGGTAGCCGAAGAAGAAGGCCAGCCCGACGGCGAGGACGATCGTCCAACCGGCCGACAGCCCGACCGCCGTACCGATGACCAGACCGAGGATCTCGCCGATGGCGCATCCGGTCAGGCAGTGCAGGGTCGCGCTGAGGGCGAGGGTCCGGGTGCCGACTGACGTGTGGTGGTGGTGCGTGGTCCATGACGGCGTGAACTATACCCCCACGGGGTATATTCCTCCTTTCGGACGTAGCCCGTTGTCGGCGGCCACCCCTAGCGTGGTTCACGGCTCCTCCGTTCGCCACCGGCCTGGTTGGGTAGTGAACACCGAGGGCGCAGTCAACGACGACGAACGAAGGTGCGCGCATGACCAGCACGACCGACCTGGGGCAGAGCTGGGACCCCAACACCCTCCAGAGCAGGTACGACGAGGTGAGGGCCTACACCGAGACGCTGGCCGCGCCGCTCTCCCCTGAGGACCAGACCGTCCAGTCGATGCCGGACGTCTCCCCCACCAAGTGGCACCGGGCCCACGTGACCTGGTTCTTCGAGACGTTCGTGCTCGCCGACAACGAGCCGGAGTTCACGCCGTTCCAGGACAAGTACTGGTTCCTCTTCAACAGCTACTACGAAGGCATCGGCCCGCGCTACAGCCGTCCCGACCGCGGTCTGATCAGTCGGCCCGGTGCCCACGACGTCGGCGTCTACCGCAGCAACGTCGACGACCGGATGCGCGACCTGCTCACCAGCCTCGACGAGGGCACGCTCTCCAAGCTGGCGAGCACGATCGAGCTGGGCTTCCACCACGAGCAGCAGCACCAGGAACTGCTCCTCATGGACATCAAGCACGTCCTGTCCCGCAACCCGCTCCAGCCGGCCTACGCCGGTTCCCCGACCGAGACCGCACAGAGCGACGCGCTCGGCTGGGTCGAGGTCGACGGCGGGCTGGTCGAGGTGGGGCACGAAGCCAGTGCTGATGGTGGGGGCGGCTTCTGCTTCGACAACGAGCTCCCGCGCCACGAGCAGTGGCTGCGACCGTTCCGCATCGCCGACCGGCTGGTCACCAACGGCGAGTGGCTGGAATTCATGGCCGACGGCGGCTACCGGCGCCACGAGTTCTGGCTCTCCGACGGCTGGGGCAAGGTCCAAGCTGGTGACGGAGCGGGATGGACGTCTCCTCTGTACTGGACCGAGGTCGACGGAGTCTGGTTCGAGCACACGCTCCACGGCACCTGGCCGGTCAACCCCGGACTGCCGGTCAGCCACGTCAGCTTCTACGAGGCCGAGGCCTACGCGAGCTGGGCCGGCAAGCGGCTGCCGAGCGAGGGCGAGTGGGAGCACGCCGCGCGGGTCTCGACAGGCTCGACCACCGAGGGTCACCGGCAACCTCGCCAACACCACCAGCTGGCACCCCGAGGCGGCGGGCGCGGCGACCGCCGGACCGGGCGGGCTGCGACAGATGTTCGGCGACTGTTGGGAGTGGACGTCGTCGGCCTACCACCCCTATCCCGGCTTCCGCCCGCCCGCCGGCGCGATCGGTGAGTACAACGGGAAGTTCATGAGCAACCAGATGGTTCTCAGAGGTGGATGCGCGTTGACGCCTGCGGGCCACACGCGCGCGTCCTACCGCAACTTCTTCCCCCACCAATCGAGATGGGCGCTCTCCGGCGTCCGCCTCGCCGACGACGGAGCCGCCGCATGACCGACGCACAGGGCAAGGGCCCGAAGGTCGACGTACTCCTCCAGAGCAACTGGGCCGAGGCCGGCCTGGTCCAGGACGTACGACGAGGGCTCGGCTCGCAGCCCCGCACGCTGCCGCCCAAGTGGCTCTACGACGACGCGGGCTCGCGTCTCTTCGACGAGATCACCCGGCTGCCGGAGTACTACCCGACCGAGTGCGAGCGGACGATCCTGCGCGACGCGGCCGCCGAGATCGCCGCGACCTCCCGGGCCACGACGTCGTCGAGCTCGGCAGCGGCACCAGCGACAAGACCCGGCTGCTCCTCGACGCGTTCGCCGACGCCGGCCGGCTCGAGCGGTTCGTGCCGGTCGACGTGTCGGAGGAGACGCTGCGCGAGGCGGCCACCACGCTCGCGGCGCGCTACCCCGAGACGTCGGTCGAGGCGGTGGTCGGCGACTTCACGCTGCACCTCGGCCACCTCGCCCGCTACCGGCACAAGCTGGTCGCCTTCCTCGGCGGCACCATCGGCAACCTCTACGTCGAGGAGCGGGGCGCCTTCCTCGGCGCGCTCGCCGACTCGATGGACGAGGGCGACGAGCTGCTGCTCGGCACCGACCTGGTCAAGGACGCCGACCGGCTGATCACCGCCTACGACGACCCGGGCGGCGTCACCGAGGCCTTCGTCAAGAACAGCCTGCGCGTGCTCAACCGCGAGCTCGACGCCGACTTCGACGTCGACGCGTTCTCCTACGTCCCGTTCTGGGACCGGCGGATGCAGCGGATGGACCTCCGGCTGCGGGCAGAGATGCCGCAGCACGTCACCATCCCCGGTGCCGACCTCGAGCTCGACCTGGCCTCCGGCGAGGAGATCCGGGTCGAGATCTCGACCAAGTTCACCCCAGCGCGGCTGGAGGCCGAGCTGGGTGCGGCCGGTCTCGAGATCACCCGGATCTGGACCGACCCCACCGACAGCTTCGCCCTCACACTGGCGCGGAAGCGCTAGCCGAGGCGTCGGCGAAGATCCGGCCGACGTTCTCCTCGGAGAAGAAGTCCGCCGGCGACACCGCGCCCGAGACGACGCTGACGAACCCGTCCATCGACTCCTGGTCGGCGGCGACCGCGCCGAGCAGCTGCTGCAACTCGGGCGGCGGCGGCTCGAGGGTCGCCAGCTGCGACGTGAACTCGTAGATCGGCATCGCCTTCGCGTCGCGCTCCTGGTGCCAGGCGCTCATGACGTCGTCGAACGGCTTCCCGTCGCCCAGCCAGGCGTCGATCGCCTCGGTGCAGCGCTCTGCGTCGAGGAAGGCGTCGGTGATGCCCTGCGCGGTGATCGGGTCCTTGTTGTAGCCGGCGTCGCCGACCAGAGCCCACCCGTCGCCGTACGGCTTGCGGAACCAGGACGGCACCGCGCCACCGAGGAACGGCGCTTCCCGCTTGGCGTTCTTCACCCGCGCCGCAAACTCCGGCGCAAGCTCGAGAGTCTTCAGGAAGTTGCCCTCGACGTCGGCCTTGTACGACGCCGCCTCTGCGTACGGCCAGCCGGCGACGATGATCGTCAGTCCGTCGTGCGTCTCCGCGACACCGAACCCGCGGTCGGGTCGGATGTAGGTCTCCATCCCGTCCATGGGCAGGTTGCTGAAGTAGGTGTAGTAGCTGTACTGCAGGCGCGGCTTGGTGTTGTACTCCTCCGCGCCGACGGCCTTGGCGACCCGGCTGTTGCGCCCGTCGGCGCCGATCACGATCCGGGCGCGGTCCTCGCGGTCCCCGCTGCGGATGCCGACGACCTGGCCGTCCTCGACCAGCACCTCGTCGACGTGGTAGCCCTCGCGCACCTCGACGCCGGCAGCGCGGGCAGCGTTCACCAGGATCTCGTCAAGGACGGTACGACGCGGGCAGTACGCCGTGCGGTTGCCCTCGACGGCCCGACTGGTGCCGGTGATGACGACCGGCCCGAAGTCGAACGCGTACTGCTCGATCGGCGGACACCCCGACGCGACAAGCTCGTCGAGCAGCCCCCATCGCTTCAAGGCAGCCACGCCGGGCGCGTGCAGGATGTGGGTCGAGAGGGTGTCGCTCGGGAACGTGGCGCGGTCCACGGCGAGCACCCGGTATCCCTTGCGGGCCAGCAGCAGGGCGGTCGGCGATCCCGCGACGCGGGCTCCGACGACGATGGCGTCGTACATGACTTCCTCCAGGTTTCGAGCGGCCGAGGCGGGGAGCGCTGCCTCATCGCCCACCGTCGACCCTGGCGGCCGGATCGGTATCGGGGAGGTCCCCTACTTCTCGGCCGGTTCCTGGAGCACGTACGCCGCGAGCTCGGCGCGGTTCCGCCGGCCGACCTTCGCCAGGATGTTGCCGACGTGGTGCTCGACGGTCTTGCGGCTGATGAACAGGCGCTCGGCGATCTCGGGGTTGGAGAGACCCTCGCCGACCAGGGTGAGGACGTCGATCTCGCGCCGGGTCAGCGCCCGGCCCGATGTGCGCGGCGGCGCGACCCGCTGGCCGAGGTCGCGCAGCACGGCTGCCGTCGCGTCGACGTACCGCGCGGCCTCGAGCATCTCGAACGTCTTGAGCGCCGCCCGGGCCTCGGCGATGGCCACCTCGGGATTCGCCTCCGCGCACGCCCGCGCCAGGTCGAGGCGGCACAGCGACGCCTCGAGCGGCAGCTGGACCTGGGTGAACCCGTCGATCGCGTCCCGGAGCCAGGTCTGCGGGTCCCCCGGATCGGTCCGGCCGCGCGCGAGCGCGAGCAGTGCCCGTGCGTAGAGCGTGGGGTGCGCCGCCACGCAGACCTCCATCCGGGCGATCGTGTCGTCGGGCTGCTCGCCCGCCGCGAGCTGGGCGTCGACCAGCAGCGCGAGCAGCGGGAGGGCACCCGTGTTGTCCGGATCGGTCTTCTGGACGGCGCGCTCGAGCAAGCCCTTCGCGAGCGCCACCTCTCCCCGCGCCAGGTGCAGGGCGGCCCGGGGCCGGATCGACTCGTCATCCGTCTGCCCGTCGAGCAGCGCGGCCGCGTCGTCGTACCGTCCCTGCTTGATCCTGAGGTCCGCGAGCCGGATCAGGGCGCCGGCCTTGAGCGACCGGCGGCCGAGCGCCCACAGCCGCACCGCCTCGGTCAGGGTGGCGTCCGCCTCCGGCCAGCGACCCGCGGCGGTCAGGATGCCGCCGTAGTGGGTGCGGCAGTAGGCGCTCACCGCCGGGAGCCGGCGCCGTTCGGCGATCGACTCGCCGACCCGGATCCACTGCTCCGCCCGGCGTACGTCGTGGGCGTGCTCGCACGCGGAGAACATCTGGCAGAAGATCTCCTCGACGATGACGAACTCCTCCACCTCGCCTCCCGCGACCGCGGCCAGCGCCTCGTCGAGCATGGCCATGCCCTCCTCGACCCGGTCGTCGTGGACCAGGCTGGCGCCGAGGTAGGACAGGGTCGCGAAGGTGAGGTCGGCGTCGCCCGTCTGGCGCCCGATCCTGACCGCGGTCAGGAACTCCTCCTCCTTGCGCGCCCTGCTCTCGTTGAACATGCCGTCGGTGAGCGCCACCCAGCCACGCTCACTGCTGTCGGGGTGGTCCTCGAGGATCGTCTTGGCCCGCGCGAGCCAGCCGCCGGCGACGGCCCAGTCGTTGGCCGTCGAGCCGTACAGGTAGGCCAGGGTGCGGGCCATCCGCGCCGCCCCGGTGCCGTCGCCGGCCTGCCGGTACCCGGCGTACGCACGCTCCTGCTCGTCGATGGCGCGCGGATACTCCATCAGCACGTACGACGCCGCGGCGAGCCCTTCCAGCACCGCGGGTGTCGGCGGCACGCTCTTCGAGGACCGCGCGTGCGGCGGCTGCGTCGCCCACACGCAACGCAGCGCGGCCCTGCTCGACGGCGTCCGCGGCATCCACCATCCGATCATGCACCTACGGGCGGCCGGCGGTTGGTCAGTTGCAGGGAGCGCCTTCGCAGCACGGCCGGATCCAGCCGCAACCGTCGCACCGCTCGTGCGACGTCTCCCAGCGCAGCATCGTGCCGCAGTTGGGGCACGGCTCGGTCAGGTCAGCCATGCGACCCAGGTTAGGGACCGGCGGCTACGGCGTGTCCTCGCCACGCCAGGTGACGCCTTCCCGGATCACCCGCGCCGGGCACCCGCCCACGGCCGTGCTGGGCGGGACCTTCTGGCCGCGCACCATCGCCCGGGTCCCGACCACGGCGCCGTCGCCGATGTCGCAGTGCCCGGTCACGATCGCCTCGCGGCCGAGCCAGACGTGCCGGCCGAGCCGGATCTGGGCGCCGTACGGGTTGATCCGGGCGCCGGTCTCGGCGTCCTCGAGCCGGTGCATGTCGTCGGTCGCGACGTAGACGTTGGCGGCCCAGAGCTGGTCGGGCTCGGCCACGATCGACCCGCCGTTGCGGGCGTCGACGATCGCGCACCGGGTGGCGACCACCTGGGCGTTGAGCACGACGGTCGAGTAGGCCCCGCAGTAGATCTCGGTCGCCGTGAACGCGCTGCGCGGGCCCAGGAAGACGGTCGCACCGTCGCCGCCGAGCAGCAGCGAGGCCATGTTGTTGCACGGACTGGCCACGACCAGCAGCACGTCCGAGAAGGAGTACAGGGCCATGGTGTCGATCAGCTTCCGCGGCAGGTCCGCGGCGTCGACGTCGTCGCCCAGGTAGAGGGCGTTGCCCTGCTCGTGCCACCACTCCGGCAGCGGGCCCGACACGAGCCGCAGCGAGGTCGCCGCGAGGACGTCGTTGTCGACGCCGGAGGCGATCAGGCGGGCGCGGTGCTCATCGGTGAGCGCCGCCGCGCGGGTCCACGGCATGGCGGACAGTGTGCCCCACCGTCGCGGCCGCGCGGACGAATACTCGCGCTCGGACGGCGAGCAGACGTTCCGGTCCGTAGCCTGCGGACCCGCCAGCCGTTGAAAATTGGCATGAGCACCTCAGGTCCGCGCCGTGCGCTCGCAGCGGCGGCAATCGCCGGGCTCACGAGCATGGCAGGGTTCGTCAGCCTGGGCACGAGTGCAGCAGCCCCCGACACTGCAGAGCCCACGCCGGTCCTCCCCTTCCTGGGCGACCCCGCCACCGGTCCCTCCGACTTCGTCCCTGAGGGCACCCTCTCCCCGACCGCGGTCCAGCGCGACGCGGCCGACGCGATCGGGGTCTCCTCGATCTCCTGGAACGCGCTCGGCACGCCGTCGTCGATCCTTCCCGCCGACGGCCTGCTGTCCGACACCGGCGCGAGCAACCCCACGACCGCCGCCCGCGCCTGGCTTGCGGACAACACCGCAGTCCTTGGGCTCTCCCCCGACCAGGTGGGTGCCCTGAAGCTGGTGAGCGCCCAGCGGCTCGCCCGGAGCAGCGCCCGCGCCGTGCTCTTCCGCCAGACGTACGACGGACTCGCCCCCGCACTCGGCGGACTCGTCACCGTCGGCGTCAACCAGGGCAAGGTGCGCTACGTCTCCTCCTCGCTGAGCAGGGATACCTCGTTGGCCAGCGCGGCACCGGAGGACACCCCGGACAACGCTGTCGACGCCTGGCTCGCGGCGGCCACGGACCTCGGCGTCGCTCCCACCGACGCCGATGCCGCCGGCATCGTGAGCAACGTCGCGGGCGACTGGACCCGGTTGACCGTCCCCGGCTTCGCCCAGGAGCAGCAGGTTCGCCTGCGCGCGCTCCCGACAGCCGACGGCGTGGTGCCGGTCTTCGAAGTCAACGTCGTCAACGTGCAGGGGGGCGCGGTCACCGCTTTCACCTCGCTGGTGGACGCCGACGGCAACGTCCTCGCCCGTCACAACAAGGCCGAGAACCATCAGGGTCTCTTCACCTTCAGCGGCACCATCACCAACACCGAGTGTGGGCCGAAGCACCCGTTCGAGCTGCCCGACGCCCTCACCAGGTCGATCAACGTCCTGGTCGCCGGCGCCCCGACCGACGACTTCGTCGTCAAGCTGTTCGGACCCGGTGACCAGCTGCTCGCCAGCCAGGACCTGCTGACCAATCCCGAGGCGCTCACCTACACGGCCGCGAGCATCCCCGCCGGCACCTACAGCACGCAGGTGTGCCCGTTCGACGATGCCAGCGCGACCGTCGGCAGCTACAACGCCCAGGTGTTCACCAGCGACACCGCCGCCTCCCCGCCCAACACCGGCGCGAACCCGCGGTGGACGTACTTCACCGGCGTGCCGAAGTTCTCCTCCACCCTCGACGACTCGGTGCCGACAAACGTCTCCACCCTCTGCTGGACCGACGACGCCGGCTGCGACGACACTCTCAAGAACATCGCCGCGGTCGGCCCCTGGGACCAGCTGACAGCGTCCGGCGGGGCGTCGCACACGACGCTCGGCAACAACGCGATCACCCACGAGGCGTGGCTGAGCCCACTGACTCCGGGCGGCCTGGCACAGGCGCCGTACTCCGCCACGCGCGACTACCCGGGAGTCGACTTCACCGACGCCTGGAACAATTCGCAGTGCGACCCGACGTGCTCGTGCCCGGCGGCAACGACATCAACTTCGTGGTCGGCAACCTGTTCGCCTCGCACAACCGCATGCACGACTGGTCCTACTACCTCGGCTTCACCGAGGCGAACTACAACATGCAGACCGAGAACATGGGCCGTGGCGGTGCCGCCGGCGACGCGGAGGTCGGCAACGTGCAGGCTGCCGCGATCGACAGTCACGTCATCGACAACTCCGGTTTGGTCACCGGCCGCAACAACGCCAACCAGGTCACCCTCCAGGACGGCGTGCCGGGCATCACCAACCAGTACCTCTTCCAGCCTCTGGCGGGCGCGTTCTACGCACCTTGCACCGACGGGTCGCTCGACATGGGCATCGTCGGGCACGAGTACACCCACGCGATCAGCAACCGGATGGTTGCCGGCCCCGACCAGGGGCTGACCTCCGAGCAGGCAGGCGCCATGGGCGAGTCGTGGGGTGACCTCGCAGCGGGCGAGTACCTCTTCTCCCACGGCTACGAGGCGGGCGGCAACCCGTGGGCCGTCGGCGCCTACGCCACCGGCAACACCAACGTGGCGATCCGCGACTTCGCCATCGACAACAACCCGCTGAACTACTCCAACTACGGGTTCGACCACTTCGGCGCCGAGGTCCACTCCGACGGCGAGATCTGGAACGGCACCCAGTGGTCGGTCCGCCGGGCTCTAGTCAACAAGTACGACGCCCAGTTCCCGGTGACGGACGCCGGTCTGCAGAGGGACTGCGCTGACGCGACCCCGGGCGCCAGCCCGATCGCCCCGCAGTTCTGTCCCGGCAACCGGCGCTGGATCCAGCTCGTGTTCGACTCGTTCCTGCTCCAGGCCGACGGCGCGACCAGCATGCTCGGGATGCGGGACGCGATGCTCGCCGCCGACCTGCTGCGGTTCGGCGGTGCCAACCAGGCCGTGATGTGGCGGGCGTTCGCGCAGCGCGGCATGGGCGACGACGCGTCCGCGACCAGTGGTGACGACGTCGACCCGACGCCGGGCTTCTCGTCGCCGAGGGAGCAGAACGTCGCCGTCACCTTCGACGCACCCGCGGGCGGCAAGATCTACGTCGGGCGGTTCGAGGCGCGCGTAACCCCGATCGCCGACACGTCGGCGACACGGCGCTGACCAACGTCGCGACGTTGGTGCCGGGCACCTACGAGGTGCTCTACGTGTCGCCGACCCACGGCTTCCGCCGGATCCCGCTCACCCTCGGGCGAACCACGACCACGAAGACGGTCACGATCAACCTCGACAGGAACATCGCGGCGAGCGTGCTGGGGGCGTCGGTCATCTCCGCCACGGACGGTTCGATGAACGCCGACGACCTCATCGACGGCACCGAGAACACCAACTGGGGTGCGGTCACCGCGGATCCCGTCGACACCAGCCACCCGGCGTCGCTGTTGACCTCGTCGGCGGCGTTCGGACTGTGCGGACCGTCGGTGTCAGCGCCCTGCTCCGGCCCGAAAGCGAGGAGGACCCGGATGCGGTCTCCCGGTTCACCGCGCTGCGCAAGTTCCGGCTCGAGGCGTGCGTCACGAACTGCGGCAGCGCCGACGCCGTCTGGGCGCCGTTCTACACATCGCCCGGCGCCGCCTTCCCAGCCGCCCGCCCTCGCCGGTGGCACCGAACCTGAACATGCGGTTCTTCGATGTGCCAGACACGCCGCCGCCGCGGTCAGGCTGGTCGTCCTGGAGAACCAGTGCTCCGGTTCGCCGGGTTCGCCGGCGAGCTGGACAACGACCCCTGACGACGACCGACTCAAGGCTGGCTCCGACCGGGATCAGATCGTCCACGTGTCGGAGCTGCAGGTCTTCGCGACCGCGCGGGACCGCGGCTGATCCTCAGGACACGCTGAGCCTGCGCTCGGCTCGAGTGATGGCGGCCGGGCAGGCCGGCAGCAACCGAGCCGCGGCGAGGGCGCCCGCTGCGCCGTACGGTCAGAAGACCGCCGTTGCTTCCCGCTTCTCCAGCGCGCCGCTGAGCAGCCCGACCAGCGCCTCGAGCTGCAGGTCGAAGCCGCCGTCGCCCTCCTCGACCTCGGCGTCCAGCGCGCGGGCCGCGAGGCCCGCCTTGCTGCCGATCAGCTCGGCGACGCGGGTGTCGATGGTCTGGGTCGCGATCACCCGCCACGCCGTGACCGGCTCCGTCTGACCGATCCGGTGCACCCGGTCGATCGCCTGGGTCTGCTCGGCGTCGGTCCACGACAGCTCGGCCAGGATCAGGTTGGACGCCACCTGGAGGTTGATGCCGACGCCGGCCGCGGTGAGCGAGCAGACGATGATCTGCACCTCGGGGTCGTTGGTGAAGGAGTCGATCGCCTTCTCCCGCGCGGACTTGGTCTGGTCGCCGCGGATCGAGACCGACGGGATCCCCCGGGAGGCGAAGGTCTCCTCGGCGGTGTCCATGACGTCGATGTGCTTGGCGAAGAACACGACCTTGCCGGCGTTGCGCGCCAGCTGCGCGGCGTAGTCGGCGGCGAGCCCGGCCTTGGCCTGACCGATCCGCCGGAGCATCCCGAAGACGTTCTCGCCCGACTCGGTCGAGATGTCCTCGCGCTCCCACGTCGCCACCTGCCGCACCAGGTCGTGGTCGATGCCCTCGACCAGCGACTGGTTGCGGCGCGTCTCCAGCGCCCGGTCGTAGCGCTCCACGAGCCGGCGGGCCAGGTCCTCCTCGGCCTTGCGGATCGAGCGCCCTGCTTCACCTTCGAGCTCGACCGGGACGTCGGCGATCCGGCGGGCGGGGATGTCGGCGGCCACGTCGACCTTGCGCCGGCGGACGATGCCCATGTCGACGACGACCTGCCGGGCGACCGGGTAGAACGTGCGGTCGGCGGGCGTGAGGCCGGTGTCGTCGAGGTCGGCCATCAGCTCGCCGAGCGGCTTCTTGTCGTCGATCCAGCCGAGGAACTGCCAGATCGCGCGGAAGTCCTCGATGTCGTTGATCAGCGGCGTGCCGGTCAGCGCCATCAGCAGCGGCCGCGGGACCCGCTTGCGGATCCGGTCGGCGAGCTCGAGCACGTTCTGCGAGCGCTGCGAGCTCTTGTTCTTGATGTAGTGCGCCTCGTCGACGATCATCCCGCGGAAGCCGTGCTGGCCGAGCCAGCCGAGGTGCCGGTCGAGGATCTCGTAGTTGACCACGAACACGTCGGCGAAGCCGTCGACGTCGAGCGCGTCACCGTGGAGCACGGTCGCCCGCCGGCTCGGCGTCCAGAGGTCGACCTCGCGGGCCCAGTTGGTCTTGACGACGTTGGGTACGGCGACGAGCAGCGGGTAGGCGTCGGCGGTCTGGGCGGCGAGCAGCGCCTGGGCGGTCTTGCCGAGGCCGGGCTCGTCGGCGAGCAGGAACGTGCGGTGCCCCTCGGCCGCCGCCTCGACCATCCGTGCCTGGTGCGGCATCAGCTCGCGGCCGGCCGGGAGCATCACCATCCCGGGCTCGGGCAGCTCCATGCAGCTCGACGCACCCGGGGTCGTGTCCTCGAAGGAGCGGAACAGGGGGCCGAGCAGCTCCCACGTCGCGAGGCGACCGCTGGGCTTGCGTGCCGGCGTCGCCGCCTCGAAGTCGGGCACCAGGAACGGGTTGGCCAGCTGGCGGGCGATCACCGACTGCGGGATCGAGCGCCGTTCGGCGAGCACGTCGGCGGGGTCCATCGCGGGCTCGGGCTCCGGGTCCGGTACGTCGTACCCGGCCCGGCGCTGCAGCTCCCGCTTGAGCTCGTGGGCGGAGTCGGACACCTCGGCGTCCTCCGCGAGCAGGTCGAACAGTCGCGGGTCGCTGGCAGCGGTCTGGGCCAGGATCGTGGCGATCCCGTCGAGCCGCTTGAGCTCCTCGCCGCGTCGTGCGTCCGAGAGGGTGTCGTCCGCCCTCACCCGCAGTCGCTCCTCACGAGCGAGCAGCGCCACGACCTGGAACTTCGTGCGCACGTCGGGCATCGCCGAGCGGCGCGCCACGGCGGCCTCCACCTCGCGCACGACGCGCGCCAGCACGGGGATGATCCCGGTCTCGTCGCGCCGAGCGGTCTTCGTCGCTCCACCGCGGCGGTTCTGCGCAGGTCTGCGCTGGCTTCCTCGAGCCACTGATGTCCCTACCCTCGATGCCGACCGGTCGCTGGTCGGCGGATGATGACGCGGACTGCGGTCCGCAGGCCGCGGGCCGGGCACTCAGAGGGCCAGGTGTCCTGCGGCGAGGTCCACGATAGCAACAACCTGATCCGATCGATGCCTTCCGGTCACTCGGCGACCGCCATGGTCGTCCCGAGGCCGACCATCATCACGCCGCCGGCAGCGCCGAGCCGGTCGAGCCGGTGCGGGCGCCGGGCGAACCAGTCACGCGCCTTGCTGGCCGCCACCGCCCAGATGCTGTCGGACGCGATCGCCATCGCTCCGAAGACGAGGCCGAGGATCGCCAGCGCGACGCCCGGGCTCCCGGACGACTCGTTGGTGAACTGCGGGAGGAACGCCACGAAGAAGACGATGGTCTTGGGATTGGTCGCGCCCACGATCACGCCGGTGCGCACGGAGCTGAGCGCGGTCGACCGGACCGGCAGGTCGTCGGCCGTCCGCTCGAGCGCGATCCGCGCGTCGCCGCGGTGCCGGATCGCCTGCACGCCGAGATAGATGACGTAGCCGGCGCCGACCAGCTTGATCACGGTGTACGCCGACGCCGAGGCCGCGACGACGGCTCCGAGGCCGACGGCCACGAGGACCACCTGGACCATCAGCCCGAGACCGTTGCCGACCACCGAGAGCAGGGCGTCGCGGCGGCCGACCGTCAGCGCGCGGCCGATGGTGAAGAGCAGGCTCGGACCCGGCACCTGGATGAAGAGGATCGAGGCGACGACGAAGGCGAGCCACTGGCTGGACGACGGCACGCAGCGATCATCCCAGGGCGGACCGACAGGGCGCTACGGGATTGCGCTGGTCGAGGAGGTCGCTCTGGCGACCGTCACGAGACCTACGGCGCTTCGCCGGCCTCGATCTGTTGCGCCAGGTAGTTCTCGACACCGACCCGGTCGAGCGCGTCGAGCTGGCCCTCGAACCAGTCGGCGTGCTTCTCCTCGTCGCGGGCCATCTCCTCGAACACCGCCGCCGAGGCGTGGTCGCCGAGGTCGTGGCACTCGGCCGCGGACGCGTTGAACTGCGCCACGGCGACCTTCTCGCTCTCGAGCGCCAGCCGGAGCATCTCCTCGGCGCTCTCACCGACGGTGATCGCGTTGAGCTTCTGCACGTTGGGGTGACCGTCGAACATGAGGATCCGGTTGATGATGTCGTCGGCGTCCTTCATCTCGTCGATCGACAGCTCGTAGAACACCTTGCCCAGCTTGGGGAGTCCCCAGTTGTCGAGCATCCGGGCGTGCAGGAAGTAGGTGTTGGTGACGGTCAGCTCGAATGTCAGCGCGTCGTTGAACAGCTCGATGATCCGGGGACTAGCTGGCTGCACCGTCTACCTCCAGGAGTGCTCGTTCGTGCTCTTGATGCTGGCACACGAGTGCCTTCACCGTGAAGATGCACGAACCGCAATCCTGGGCGGCTCCGGTCGTCCGGCAGACGGCGCTGACCGAGCGGGCGCCGTCGGCGAGCGCGGCGTCGACCGCGCGGTCGGTGACGACCCGACACTGGCAGACGATCACGCCGACTCCCTGGCTGTTGGTAAGGCTTGCCTGACTGAACTGAGGGTAACCTAAGCAACGCCAAATGCGGAACGTGGTCCTCATCACGACCCGATCGAGAACGTGTTCTAGTCTCAGCGGTTGTGAGGACCTACGCCGTGACCGGCGCCGCCAGCGGCATGGGCCGCGCGGTCGCCGAGAAGCTGACCGCTGCCGGACACACGGTGATCGACGTCGACATCGTCGACGCGACCGTCCAGGCCGACCTGTCCACGCCCGGGGGCCGTCGCGAGGCTGCGGCGGAGGTGCTCGAACGGTGTGGCGGCCGGCTCGACGGGGCGGTGATGGCCGCCGGGCTCGGCCCCGCGCCGGACCGGGACCGACCGCGCCTCATCGCCGAGGTCAACTACTTCGGCGTCGTCGATCTGCTCGAGGCGTGGCGCCCGGCCCTGGCCGCGACCGACGCGGCGAAGGTCGTCGTGTTCGCCAGCAATTCGAGTACGACGGTGCCGATGGTGCCCGGTCGCGCGATCCGCGGGTTCCTCGACGGTGACATCGACCGGGTGCTCGGGACGCTCCGGATCTTCGGCAAGCAGGCGCCGACCTTCGCCTACGCGGCCAGCAAGATCGCGATCAGCCGGTGGGTACGGCGTACCGCCGTCACGCCGGAGTGGGCGGGCGCCGGGATCCGGCTCAACGCGATCGCGCCGGGCGCCGTACTCACTCCCCTGCTGGAGAAGCAGCTCGCGACACCGGCCGAGGCCAAGCAGATCAAGCGGTTCCCCGTGCCGATCGGCGGCTTCGGCGACGCCGGCCACCTCGCCGACTGGGTCGTGTTCATGCTGTCCGACGCCGCCGCCTTCCTCTGCGGGAGCGTGGTCTTCGTGGACGGCGGCTCCGACGCCTGGTTCCGCGCCGACGACTGGCCGCGCGGGGTTCCGGCGCGGCGGCTGCGCGGCTACCTCAGGCGGTCGCGGGAATTCCGTCGATGACGTCCTCGCGGAACCGGCGGATGCCGTCGACCTTCTGGTCGATGGTCGCGTCGGGGCCGTAGTAGTACATCCACGGCATCGTCATCACCAGGGTGACTCCCCCGGCGGCCGCGCGGGCGAACTCGGCGGAGGTCACCGCGTCGGTGAGCGCGACCACGACGTCGTACGGCGCCGCCGGGTCGCGCCCGGCCTCGGCCCGGAGCGCGGCCAGCCGTGCCGCGGTCTCGATCGCCTGGTCGACCGTGGACACGTCGCTCACCCAGCCGTCGTTGCGGGCGGCGCGGCGGAGCGCCGGCTCGGAGATCCCGCCGACCCAGATCGGGATCGGCCCCGGCGGCTCGGGCTTCATCACCAGCCGTTCGCACGAGTAGAACTCACCGTCGAACTCGGTCCAGCCCGGTCGCCACAGGTCCTTCATCAGCGCCAGCGCCTCGTCCGTACGCCGCCCGCGGGTGCCGAAGTCCTGCTCCAGCAGGTCGAACTCCTCCCGGCACCACCCGACGCCGACGCCGAGGGAGACCCGCCCGCCGGAGAGCGCGGCCGCCGTACCGACGGCCTTGGCGACCACGAACGGGTTCCGCATCGCGGCGACGTAGATCGAGGTGAAGAACTCCAGCCGCGTCGTCACCTGCGACAGGGCACCCACCGTGACCCAGGGGTCCGGCCAGTCCACGTCGGGTGACCACCGGCGGTTGCCGCTGGCCTGGTAGGGGTACGGCGTCGCGAGCGTCTCCAGGTCGACGACGTGATCGGCGACGCTGAGCGCCCGGTAGCCGTGCTCCTCCGCGGCCCGGGCGAGTGCGACGAGGTCGCCGATCGGCTGGTAGGCGGTCACGACTGCGAAGTCCACGGGAACAAGGTAGAACATGTTCTATGTCTGCCCGTCTGTTCGCGCCACCTGCTTCGGCCGGGACGGATCGGCACGATGGCGGTCCGGAACCGGATCGTGATGTCCCCGATGGAGACGATGTACGGCACGCCGGAGGGGCTGCCCTCCGACCGGACGGTTGCCTACTTCGCGGCCCGGGCCGAGGGCGGGGTCGGACTGATCACGGTCGGCGCGACCGGCATCGATCCGCTGCACCCCGAGACGCCGGGCGGGCTGCAGATCGGGACCGACGACTCCGTCGCCGCGCACCGCCGGTTGGTCGAGGCGGTGCACGCGCACGGCGCCCGGATCCAGCCGCAGATCGTGCACGCCGGCCCCGACGGCCTCGGCCCCGAGATGCACGGGGTCACCTCGCTCGGGCCGTCCGTGATCCCGTCGTACCTCACCGGCCGTCCGTCGGCCGAGGCGACCAAGGAGCAGATCGCGGGGATCCTCGACCAGTTCCGGGCGGCGGCGGTGCGGGTCCGCGAGGCCGGGTACGACGGCCTCGAGCTGCATGCCGCGCACGGCTACATGTTCCTCGGCTCCTTCCTCGCCCCGCAGCGCAACCGTCGTGGGGATCGCTACCGCGGGACATCCGTCGAGGGCCGGATCCGGGTCGTGCTCGAGGCGCTGTCCGCGATCCGGGGCGAGGTCGGCGACGACTTCCCGATCACGCTGCGGATCTCCGGCTACGAGCGGGTCGCAGCCGGCCGGCCGGTGCACGACACCGCCGCGATCGCACCACTGCTGGTCGAGGCCGGGGTCGACGCGTTCCACGTGAGCGGCGGCGTGATCGATCGGCTGGTGACCGGCATGGTCAACGCCGCCGACGCGGGCGACGGGCTCAACGTCGGAGCCGCGGCTGCGGTCAAGGAGGCGGTCGACGTGCCGGTCATCGCGGTGGGTCGGCTCCACGACCCGGTGCTGGCGGAGTCGGTCCTCGCCGACGGCCGGGCCGACTTCGTGGCGATGGGGCGACCGCTGCTGGCCGACCCGGACCTGCCGAGGAAGCTGATGGCGGGCGAGCCCGAGCGGGTACGGCGGTGCATCTCGTGCGAGAACTGCATCGACACCCTCGAGGAGAAGCTCGCTACGGAGTGCGCGATCAACCCGTTCACCGGGCACGAGCTCGATCGCGCCCTGGTGCTTGCTCCGCGGCCGCGGCGGGTGGTCGTGGTCGGCGCCGGACCGGCCGGGCTGGAGACCGCGCGGCTGGCGGACGCGGCGGGACACTCGGTCGTGCTGCTCGAGCGGGCTGACCGGCTCGGCGGGGCGCTGGTGGCCGCATCCGTCGTCCATCCCGAGAACGGTTCCTACCTGGAGTGGCTGGTCGCCGAGGTCGAGAGGTCGGGCGTCGCCGTACGACTCGACAGCGCAGCGACCCCCGAGATCTGTGGCGGCCCTCGAGCCGGATGCGGTCGTGGTCGCCACCGGCGGCGCGGTCGTCTACCCCGATTCGCGGGCGACGACCTCCCCCACGTGAGCAAGGGGCTCGACCCCGACCGGCTGCCCGCAGGGCGGCGGGTGGTGGTGGTCGGAGGCCGCTTGGCGGCGGTGGAGTACGCCGAGATGCTGGCCGCGCAGGGACGCCTGGTCGCGCTGCTCGAACCGGGACCGGAGATCGGCGCCGAGTTCGGTCTCAAGCGACGTACCGAGCACTTCGACCGGATCGACCGGTTGGGCATCACCGTCCACGTCGACTGCATCGTCGAGGAGATCACCTCCGACGTTCGGTGCGCGTACACACCCTGCCCACGGGACCAGCCGCGCGCTCGACGCCGATGCAGTCGTCCTGGCCGGCACCGTCGTACCGGACCTCCGGCTGGGCGACGCGATCACCGCCCGACTGGCCGACATCCCGGTCCACACGATCGGCGACGCTGCGGCCGGGCTCGGGCTGATCCGGGGCGCGACCGCCGATGCTGCCGAGGTCGTGCAGAGAATCGCTCAGAGCTGACCACTCGTTGGTCGAGGAGGTCGCTCTGCGACCGTCACGAGACCACCTATGCCAGTGGTTGCGGGTCCCGTTGGTCGAGGAGGTCGCTCTGCGACCGTCACGAGACCGCCTGTGCCAGCAACCTGCGGTCGCTGGGTGGTGGCGACCGAAAGGCATCGACGGGGAGGAGGGGGCTCAGGGTTGCGACCGCCGCGGCCGGCCGTCGGGTCGGCCGCTGGTTGAGGTGCGACGAGTGCAGCGAGGAGCCTCGAAACCAAGGCAACTCGGGTCGGATTTCTCTTTACCCTGTATTCGAACTGGTGTACGATCGACGTACGTCGCCACGAGCGACCAGTCGTCCCCGAGATCAGCTCTAGGACACCCCGGCACCAGGCCACCGGATCCCGCATCCGTGTGCAGCCGAGAGGGGTCCCGATGGTCGCCCAGCCGATCCCGCACCGCACCCGATCCTGGGTGCGATCCCGGCGGCACAGGACGCGCTGAGGTCAGTGCGTGATTCCCAGCCGGTGTTCCTGATCCCGGCCGAGAAGGAGACCGCGGTCGCCGAGATCGCCCGCCTGGAAGCGATGGTCGCGGAGCTGAAGCTGCGGGTGGTCGCCGCCGCCGATGATGCCGCCTCCGAGGCCGGGTCCCGCGACAACGGCGCCTGGTTGGCCTCGGTGACCCGCGCCGACTTCCCCGCCGGCCGCGCCCATGCCCGGCTCGCCGAGGCGCTGGACCGGCGGTGGACCCGGTCGCGGCCGGGATGGCCGACGGCCTGGTCTCCCAGGCCCAGGCCACCGTGGTGGTCGAGGTTCTCGACGACCTCCCCGACCACCTGGACCCCGAGCTGCTGGCGCAGGCCGAGACCGAGATGGTCACCCTCTGTGGCCAGTTCCGGCCCAGCGAGCTCCGCCGCCTCGGCCGGCACCTCCTCGAGGTCATCGCCCCCGAGATCGCCGAGGCCGAGGAAGCCAAACGGCTGGAGAACCAGGAACAGCGAGCACAAGACAAGCCCAGCCTGCGGACCAGACGCCTCGGCGACGGCATCAGCCGGACCACGATCGTGCACCCCGACGCCAACGCCGACCGGCTCCACACCTACCTGGAGTCCTACACCAGCCCCCGCAAGTCCGAGCATGCGATCAGCGGCGAGGAAGACCGGATCCCGCACCACCGCCTCCTCGGCCAGGCGTTCTGCGCGCTGCTGGAGCACCTCGACCCCGCCCAGCTTCCCGCCCACGGCGGGGACGCGACCACGGTGCTGGTCACCATCGGCCTGGACTCACTCCGCAACGAGCTCGGCACCGGCAGCATCATCGGCGGCGAACCGCTCTCGGCCACCGCGATCCGCCGGCTGGCCTGCACCGCTCAGATCATTCCCGTCGTCTTGGGCGGCAAGGGCGAGATCCTCGACCTCGGCCGCACCCGCCGCCTGTTCAGTCCAGCGCAACGCAAGGCGATGCGGCTGCGGGACCAAGGCTGTCGCGCCGAAGGCTGCACGATCCCCGCCGCCTGGACCGAGGCCCATCACCTCAAACCCTGGTCCGAGGGCGGGAACACCGACCTCGACCACGGCATCCTCTACTGCAACCACCACCACCATCGCGCCCACGACCCACGCTACGAAGCACAGGTCCTGCCCAACGGCGACATCAGATTCCATCGCCGCGGATAGCCCGGCGGCCTGTCTGCCCGATCCGCCCGAGAATGCCGAAGAGCGGACCGCCCGGTCGGACTCACTCTTGGGGGCCGTCTCCCGTTCGAGCCAAGCGCTCGCGACTCAGATACCGAACCGGCTTGCCGAGCGACTCCGCGTAGGCAATCTCCCGTCGGGTTGACTCACCCACGTAGCCGCCCGGATCCACGATGTACACCTCGTCAGCCATGCGAATCTTTTGGAAGTGCACGCCGCCGAGCCGCCCCTTCAGGTCCGAGCTGTCGGCTGTCCAGTCGTAGTCCGGCAGATCGGGGAGGCTGAACATTCCGAGGCTGATCACGACGCTACCTCCCAACGTGAGCCGCTGGTTGACCTCCGCGAACTCAGCCTCAAACCTGGTCGAGCCGCAGAGCGTAATGACCTTCGCCTCACCCTCGGCCGACTGCGGCGCCTGCTGGTCCTCCATGAGGTTCATGATCGGTTAACGGCAGGACGAGTCAATCGCCGCCCCCTGGACGTCCGCTCTCGCCGCCCTGAACGTCCGCTATCTGCCGATGAGTGCTGACCGGACCCGGACGCTGGGAACAGGCTCCTCGCTTCGCCGAAGGTGACCAATGAGCTGGACGCTTCGTGAATGGCGCGGCCGCTCGCGCAGGCGTTAGCGTGGCCGGAGATCCGCCAGCACCGGCGGCGAACACGTTCCGGAGGTCACGCGATGCACCTACTCTTCGCCGACCGGCTCCCCGAGCAGACGCTCGTCGAACTCGAAGCTCGCGGACACGTCTGCGTGATGGAGCCTGGGCTCGCGGCCGACGACCTCCCGGCACGGATCGCCGGGTTCGACGGCCTGGTGGTGCGCAGCACCAAGGTCAAGCGCGCGGTGTTCGAGGCCGCAGACCGGTTGGTGCTGGTGATCCGCGCCGGGGCCGGCACCAACACGATCGACACCGATGCCGCCGCCGGCCGCGGAGTCTTCGTCTCCAACGTGCCCGGCCGCAACGCTGCCGCGGTGGCCGAGCTGACCATGGGCCTTCTGCTGGCGATCGACCGGCGGATCGCAGACAACGTGGCAGACCTCCGCAGCGGCCACTGGGACAAGCAGCGCTACAGCAAGGCCAAGGGTCTGCTGGGTCGACCATGGGCATCATCGGCCTCGGCTCCATCGGGTTCGCCGTCGCCGAACGCGCGGCAGCGTTCGGCATCCACCTCCAGTCGCTTGCCAAGCCCGGTCGGTCGGCGCACGTCGTGTCGCGCGCCGAGGAGCTCGGCATCACGATGTGCGACTCGATGCGAGGAGCTGGTGTCCTCCTCCGACATCGTGACGCTCCACGTCCCTTCCAGCGCCGACACCCGGCACCTCGTCGACGACGAGCTTCCTCGACCAGATGAAGAAGGGCGCGATCCTGCTCAACACCTCGCGGGGCGACGTAGTCGACGAGACGCGCCCTGCTCGAAGGCTCTCGACGCCGGCGCCGTACGCGCTGGTCTGGACGTGTTCGCCGACGAGCCGGGCGTCCGGCGACGGTCGCCTGGGACTCGCCGCTCGGCCCGCCACCCCAACGTCGTCGCGACCCACCACATCGGCGCCTCCACCGACGCAGGCCCAACGCGCGATCGCCGCGGGCGTGACCGAGATCGTCGACGCGTTCATGGCCGGCGAGGCACGCCACTGCGTGAACCTCGATCCCGACCGGCTCGGGTCGATGACCCTGACGGTCCGCCACCTCGACCGCGTCGGCGTGCTCGCCCAGGTCCTCGACAAGCTCAGCAGCGCGGGCCTGAACGTCGAGCACATGGTCAACCGCGTCTTCCGCGGCGGCGAGGCGGCCGTCGCGTCCATCGACGTGGCGGGCCAGGCCACCGACGCGCTGCTGGCCGATCTCCGCGCGATCCCCCACGTGCTGGGCGTATCCGTCGTGACGCTCGGCGAGGACGCCGAGCGCGGACCGTGAGCATCGTCCGTCTCTTCCCCGCGCGGGTCGTCCGTCAGGACTGGGCCCGGCGCGACGGTCGTCGCGATGACGGAGTCGCTCGACGAGTCGGGCGATCGACCTGCTACGGCGTCGCGATCGACCCCGCGGCGTACGACGAGTCGGCCGTCGCGCTCTACGTCTACCGCCAGCGGCAACGCCGATGCCTCACACATCGGAGTGGTCTGCGAGGTCTCGATGCATGCCTTCGCCGACGGGCGGATGCGAGGGCACGAGGCCGTCCACGCTCAGCGGGTCGAGGCCCTGGTGCGGCACCACGCGACGACGACCGGCACCGCCGGCCCTCATTACGCTCCTCCACCACGCGGGCCCGGCGTTCACGCGGACAATCGACGCGCACCTGCAGACGCCGCCGCTGCTCGACTTCGCCGGCCCAGGCGGTTCCAGCAGACCGTGTGGCGGCTGACCGAGGTCGGCCACCACCGCCCTGGTTGACGAGCTGGCCGCCTCCGACTTCTACATCGCCGACGGCCACCACCGGGTCGCGGCCGCGCTCGAGGAGTGGCGGCTGGCGGCAAGCCCGCCGACGCCGGTGTGCTCTGCGCATCCACCCGATGGATGGCCTACGCTGTCCGCATTCCACCGCCGGGTGGCCGGGCCCGTCGCCACAGCGGACCTCATCGAGCGCGGCGCGGTGCTTCGCAGCGAGCAAGGCGGTGAGCGGCAGGAGCCGGTCGTTGTCCCGACTGGCGTCGTAGAACTCACGCTGTTGCTGCCCGTCGGTTCAGAGCCCGGCCCCTATGACATCCAGGTTCTCGACGCTGACTTGAAGTCATTGGCAACAGCGCATTCGGATGCCGTCATTCAGGACTTCATCACGACGATCAGAGCGACGCTCGATCGTAGGACGGTTCCTCCCGGAGCGTACCAACTTGCCGTCAGACGCCAAGGAGACGATTGGCGTATGTTTCCGGCGCGCCCATTTGAGGATGTCAGCCGTCTGCTTCGTGGCCATGTCGGGCGCATGATATCGCAGTAAGGAGAGGGTCGAGACAGACGGCGACCAGCAATCAACGCGCTTCGCTATTTGATGCGCGCCGGAAACATACGCCAATCGTCTCCTTGGCGTCTGACGGCAAGTTGGTACGCTCCGGGAGGAACCGTCCGCAGATCGAGCGTCGCTCTGATCGTCGTGATGAAGTCCTGAATCACGGCATCCGAATGCGCTGTTGCCAATGACTTCAAGTCAGCGTCGAGAACCTGGATGTCATAGGGGCCGGGCTCTGAACCTCATGGAGCAACAGCGTGAGTTCTACGACGCCGGTCGGGACAACGCACCGGCTCCTGCCGCTCACCGCCTTGCTCGCTGCGAAGCACCGCGAACTTACGCAGGTCCAATTCCGCGCGCAGTGACGTGCTTGCGGGCGCGGAGGCCACCTGCGGCGCTGGCTGAATTGCTCGACCGCCTGGTCAGCCACCACGCCCCAGCCGCGACGACGACGAGCGCCGCAGCTGCGGCGAGCATCCAGGCACGGCTTGCGCTGCGCGCCGCGGGCGTAGAGACGCCCGCGGCCTCTTGCAGCGCTCTGAACTCCCGGTAGCAGGGAGAGCATTTAGCGAGGTGCTCGTAGGCCGGATCGCCGATGGGCTGTTGGCGCCGTGCCAAGCCGGACTAGTGTGTCGCGCGGCGGGCACCCGATCCGATCGGGATTCGGATTCGCCCGGCTGAAGACCTCATCGATGTCGTGTTTGAACTGGAGGTCATCGTTGTCCGCGGACTTGAGGAGTGTTGGCCATCAAATGTCTCAGTTCGTCCTCGCCACCCAGTCAGATCATGCGGCGAGCCATTCATCTCCTTCGGCTCGGCGCGACCGTGGCCATCGGCGGAAGTGTAGCCCAGGGCGTGTCGGATCTTCTGTTTGGCACGCGAGAACAGTGTATCGACGGCAACCACAGAACGGCTCTGAAACTTCGCGATCTCCTGCGCCGAAAATCCAGCCCGGTCTTCCACATGCACACCACGCGCTCTTCTTTGGAGAGCGTCTCCATCGCCTCGCGGAGCAGGATGTCGCGCTCGATCTGCTCGGTGCCGACCCGTGGACGGCCCGAACGGCGGCGAGGTGGGATCTCGCCGGCCTTCGTACCCAACGGTGTCGCGGATCAGGCGATTGGAATTTAGTTTGCGAACATGCGAGGTCGCGCAACGCTCCGGACGTCACCCACGCGGGACCGTGCAGTTTGCCCATCGGACCTTCACGTTCCTCACGACGGCGATGCGGTGTCCCGCTTCCTCCACCACCTCGGTGAGGGCGAGCATCGTCCTGCAGGGTTGGAAATTGGCGTCGAACTTGGGCAGCAGACCACGTGATCGCTCGCGGATGTGCTCTGCGAGTGGCTTCCCGTTGCTGTCCACAGCCCAGCCTGCGCATGTTCTCCATGACACGTCCCGTTCGGCGCTTGAGGGAGGAAGCGCCGGTATCGAGGCCAGTGACGGCAGTATAGACCTCGCTCGTTAACATTCGAGGCCCTGTAAGGTTTTGGTGGCTCGCTGCGTTCAATCCCTTTACGGGACGGCCTTGCCGGAAGGGCGTCCCTGAACCGAGGTGGACGAATGCGCGAGAGTCTTCAGCGTCGGCGTGGGCCTTGGCGATTCAACGATCCGAAGAGTCGAGCGTAGCACAAGAAAAGGCTGTCGGAAGCACTCAATATTCCGAACGGGAACGCTCGTGCGAAAGGTCAGCCGTATCGCGATCGTTCTGGCGGTTACGGCGCTTCTTTTCCCGGCATCCGCATTCGCGCAGCAGGCACCTTGGGAGCGCGCCGCCAACAATCTCGAGCTCAGACCTTCACTGGACCGCTGGCGCGATCCCTCGCGCTCGTCGCCATTGTTATCGGCGGCCTATGTTCATGTTCGGCGAAGGCGGGGCCAAGCGGCAGATCAGCGGCATCGTCTTCGGCGGGGGACTGGCGCTCTTCGCCGCGCAGTTCCTGACGTGGCTCTTCTGACGGCGCCAGGGTGCTCCGAATGTCCTCCCTCAACCGGCCCACCTACCGTCCGGTCTACAACGCGGTTCATCGCCCGCTGACCGTCTGGGGGTCGATCGTCGGCTGTTCTTCCTCGCGCTGTTGGTGGGCGCGGCGACGTTCAACCTGTTTTACAGCTTCCTCGCCGGCTGCTGCTGTTCGGGGGCCTGTACGGCTTCGCCTGGGTGGGCGACCGCGCATGACCCCGACATGTTGCACATTCTCCTGTCGTCGTCGCGGCAGCGGCCTCGCTACGACCCCGGCGAACACGAACGCCAGGAGGTCGAGGTGCGCCATGGTGCGCTCGCCGCATCCTGCAGGACTATCGCGAGCCGGCGCCTCAACAATCTGATCGCGTTGTGGGGCTTCGTGGACGACGACGACGTTCCTGACGAAGGCCGGTCCCGTGGGGGTGGTGTATCGCCTGCAGGGGGTCGACTCTGAGTGCTCTGACGCACGACCAGCGTCGCGCAGTCGCCCACCGGTTCGAGCAGGCGCTCCGGCAACTCGACGAGCGTTCCGGGTCTACCAATACCTGCTCAAGCGGCCGAGCGGCCCTTGTGTCGGCGACCGTGCACGCGGCCTGTGGTCACGAGGCGCTCGCAGCGACGTGCGGAGTACCTGAAGCGCGACGCGAGGATCTGTTCGAGCTCGAGCTCTACCTGGTCCTGCTGTACGAGGGGCCGGTCACGTCGCCGTGCGCGCGCCGTCTGCGCGGCGGGGGCACCCCAGCGGCGCGCTGCGGGAGCGGCTGTCGCCCGGCACGCACGGTCGCCGTGCTCGTGGAAGCCGATCTCGAGCGCGCGATGGCATCTGCATCAAAAGGCAAAGGCGTTCGCCGCGCAGCTGGCCGACACGCGGCCGCGCGGCTGCAGAAGGACGAGGCGTTTCGGTTCTTCCGCCAGCTCGTGAACTACACGCCGCACAAGCGCGGACGGCGCATCGCTGAAATACGACACGCACCTCGACTTCTACGTCGCCGATTCGGCGCATCGACTGCCACCGCGACCATCTGCATGGTCGACGGCATGACGTCAAGGTCCTGACGATGAAGGAGCCGCCGGCGAAGACGTTCGCGCACATGCTGGCGGACCTCTACGCGCATGCCCGAGCGCTTCATCGCGTGCCTGGAATGGCAACGGATTCCGAACGACCACGATGCGGCGGGACATGCAGCACGCGCCGCGCCATTTCTTCAACAAGCGCGTCTCGCTCGTCAACTACGCTCAGCCCGGAGACGAAGCCAGAAGAGATGCTCGTGGACGACTCGGCCACGGCCACCGTCGGCGAACTCGGCCAGAGCCCTGACCGAGATGGAGGTGCACGGCCACTTCTTCGGGCCTGCTCGCTGACCCTCGTGCTGCTATGACCGCGACGCGCGCACGACTCGACCGGCAGCGTCGGCCGAGTGCGTGAAGGCGTTTGCCGGGCATGACGGCAGCCCTCTTCGAGGAGAGCTACAACCTCTTGAACGCCTGGCTCGCGGTCGTGCCCGGCAACGGCGCGCACAACCTGCGGCGGCTGGCGCTCCTCAATACGAACGTCGCCGACCTCAGCTTCCTGTTCACGCTGGACCGGGCGAGCGGACCAGCCGCCACCTGGGGGCCGGGAGTCTCGCGGTCTTCGAGACCGAGCACCACACGCCGTACTGGTTCAACCTGCACGTGGACGACGTGGGCCACACGCTCGTGCTCGGCGCGACCGGCTGCGGGCAAGTCCTTCCTGCTGAACTTCATCGTGACGCACGCTGCAGAAGTACGACCCGTTCACCGTCGTCTTCGATCTCGGTGGCAGCTACGAGAAGCTCGTCAGCGCTCCTCGGGGGCGAGTACCTGGCGCTTGGCCTCGGCCACCAGAGCGTCACGATCAATCCGTTCGCCCTCTGGAGCCGACCGCAGGACAACCTCCACTTCCTCTTCTCGTTTGTGCGGGTGCTTATCGAGGTCGAGGACAGCTACCACCTGACCGATGCCGGAGGACCGGGACACTCTACGAGGCGGTCGAGAACGTCTTCGCCCTCGACCCGCCGCAACGGCGGCTCTTCACCCTCGCGAACC
>CAWKIP010000017.1:0-60662 GCA_963849765.1 uncultured Actinomycetota bacterium | reverse complement strand
CCACCGGCTAATCCGATTGACCTGTGCCGCACCCTTGCGAGACGTTCGGCCCGTGAACTGGCGCATCGAGCTCGGCCCGGACGAGCGACACGAGGACGAGATCACGGACCACCTCGTCGAGCACAATCTTGGAGGCGTCGGACTGATCCGTCGGCGGTTCGAGCCGGACAACCTCAAGTCGACACCGGTGGCCGCGTACGCGGTCGACGATGGCGGCGAGCTGTTGGGCGGCTGCGTCGGCAACACCGTCGACGTGTGGCAGTGGCTGACGATCGACACGATGTGGGTGCATCCGAGCCACCGGGGCGCAGGGCTCGGCCGCGAGCTCCTGGCCGACTGTCGAGGAGCAGGCCCGGAATCGCGGCTGTCGCTGGGCCAAGCTCAACACCTGGGAGTTCCAGGCACCGGCCTTCTACGACAGCTGCGGATACGTCACCTACGGTCGCGAGACCGACTTCCCACCGGGGCACGTCAACCACCTCATGCGGAAGGACCTCTGACCCAGCACCCCGTCGTCGACCGCTGTCTCAGTCACCCGGTTCGTCAGGGACAGGCAGCCGTCCGAAGTGAACGGCGTCTCGCACCTCGGTCGGCACCTCACGCGCGAGCTCCGTGTCCGGGCGTGCGCCCAATGCGTCGTTGACTGTCGAAAACGCAATCCGGAGCGCGACGTAGCCGGTGATGGCGACACCTTGGTCCTGGTGCGGGAAACCCGCGGCCCGCAGACTCTCCACGTCCGACAGTGTGATGCCGTTGGGGTCGCGGGTGACCTTCTCTTGCCCAGCGCGCCAGCGCTCGCTCGGCGTCCGTCAGTCCTTCGTCGGTGCCATTGCCGCCTGGTTGGCAACCTTGGCCTCCTCGGCGAGGGTGAACGGTCGAAGCGCCCACGCACCGGAGGACGCCTTGATGTGGCCCCAGACGGTCAGCCCGAAGCGACCCCCGGTCGCAGGCCACGTCGAGCAACCGGTCACCCGCACCGACGCCGAGGTGCTGGTGAAGCGCGGTCTACTCCCGGGCATTCTGCGGCTCGCTGAGCGTTGCGAAGTCGACGCCCGCCGGCCCCACCCCTCGTCGACGAGTCGCCACTGGTCGGGTCCACTCCCGTCGGACACTCCGGTCACGTTACTCGCGGCGACCGGGCTGCGGGCCGCCTCCGAGCAGGGCGATCAGCTGGCGGTGCAGCTCCGGCACGGCCGCTCGCTCTCCGGCTTCATCAGGACGCTGCGCAGGATGCGCCCGGCGGCACGTCGGCGTCGACCTGGTGACCGCGCGCGGCGAGCGCCGGCCGTCGACGCTGTAGGTCGCGAGGAAGCAGCGCCTCGTCCGGCGGGAGCGCATGCCCGGAGGATGTGCGCGCTGGCCCGGTCGACCTGGGACAGCCGGTCGCGCGCCGGGAAGTAGGTGAGGATGTCGAGCTGCGGCCGCTGGTACAGGCTCAGCTCCTCGCTCGCCTCGACCAGCTCGCGCCCACTCGAGCGCGGCCCTGCGGCCGGGCCGCAGCACGGCGCCCAGGCCGTCGGCGGTCAGCGGCAGCAGCCGCAGCGTCAGCCACAGCGCGGCCGCCGCGGCACCGGCGCGCGAGCACTCCAGGGAGATCTCGCCGAGGTGCAGCTCGTCGGAGGTGAAGTAGGTGTACGGCGAATCGTGCAGGTAGTGCCGCGCGACGCCGGGGTCGCGGAACAGCACCGCGCCGCAGCCGTAGGGCTGCAGGCCGTGCTTGTGCGGGTCGATGACCACCGAGTCGCAGTCGGCGATCGCGGCGAACGGCGCCGCGGCGACGCCGTCGGGGTGTCGTCGGCGATCAGCCGGAAGAACCCGCCGTACGCGGCGTCGACGTGCACCCGGACGCCGTGCCGGCGCGCGACAGCGCGACGATCTCGTGCACCGGGTCGACGGCGCCCAGCCCGGTGGTGCCGGTGGTGGCCACCACGGTGCCGACCCGACCGCTCGCGCAGCAGCCGCTCCAGCGCGTCGAGGTCCATCGTGCCGACGGCGGTCGTCGGCGACCGCGATCGCCCTCGACGCCGAGCAGGTGCGCACATCCGGGCGTGGGTGTAGTGCGCGTCGGCGCTGTACGCGATCGCCTTGCCGGGGTGGATCTCCCGCGCGACGAACAGTGCCTCGAGGTTGGCGATCGTCCCGCTGCTGGTGAGGTGGCCGAGGTGCCCGGCGCCCCTGTCGAACCAGCGAACCCGAACATCGCGGCCAGCTGCGCGACGACCTCCTTCTCCATCGCGGCCGTCGCCGGCCCGCCGTCGAGCGCGTGGTTGTTGGGGTTGACCAGCATCGCCGTCACGTAGCCGATCACGGCGGCCGGGTGCGGCGGCTTGAGCATCTGGCCGGCGTAGCGGGGGTGGAAGAACGGGTAGTTGTCCCGCAGCCGCTGCCGCAGCTCGGCGGTCGCGGTCTCCAGCTCGGCGAGCGGGATCTCCTGCGCCGGATGTGTCGCGGCGTCGCCGTACTCCCGCATCCAGGTGGCCATCTCGGCGACCGCCGTCTGCAGCTGGTCGCCGAGCTCGGCGGCACCTGCGGGCATCGGCCGGAGGGCGGGCGGGCCGGGTCGGACATGCGTGAACCGTAGACGACCACCACCGGCCACGGCCGCACGCCACCATCGGCACGCGGACCGCTAGGTCCACCAACCCACTAACCATGGTTGTATTTCCCTATCGGTACCAAGAACGACGTCATCCCGCTCGGTGAGGCCACCCGAGCGTGGTTCGTCATCTCGCTGCAGACGTTCGGCGGTCCCGCCGGCCAGATCGCGATCATGCAGAACAAGCTGGTCGACGAGAAGCGGTGGATCGGGCAGCAGCGGTTCCTGCACGCGCTCAACTACTGCACGCTGCTCCCCGGACCCGAGGCCCAGCAGCTGGCGATCTACACCGGCTGGCTGCTCAACGGCACCCGCGGCGGTCTGATCGCGGGGTCGCTCTTCGTCTTTCCCGGCGTGATCGCGCTGCTGGTGCTGTCCGCGATCTACGTGCAGTTCGGCAGCACCGGCATCGTCGCGGCGCTCTTCGCCGGTGTCGCGCCCGCCGTGATCGCGATCGTGGTGCAGGCGGTCCACCGGATCTCGAAGCGCGCGCTCGACCACCCGGCGCTGATGGCGATCGCAGTTGGTGCGTTCATGGCGCTCACCCTGTTCGCGGTGCCGTTCCCGCTGGTCGTGCTCGGCGCGGGGGTGATCGGCTGGGCCGCTGGGCCGGGCGATCCCCGCGCTCGCCCGCGGCTCGGGCCACGACGACGCGGGCGACGGACCGGCACCGCTGATCAGCGACGGGGCGCTTCACCACGAGCTGCCGTCCAAGCGCCGGTCGTTCGGCATCATGACGCTCGGCGTACTCCTGTGGTTCGCGCCGGTGGCGGTGTTCGCGGTCTTCGTGTCGTCGACCGACGTCTTCGTCGACCAGGGACTGTTCTTCTCCGGCGCGGCGGTCGTGACGTTCGGCGGTGCCTACGCCGTCCTGTCGTACGTCGCCCAGCAGGCGGTCAACGTCTACGGCTGGCTGGGTCCCGGGGAGATGGTCCGCGGGCTCGCGCTGGCCGAGACCACGCCCGGCCCGCTGATCATGGTCGTCCAGTTCGTCGCGTTCGTCGGCGCCTACCGCAATCCCGGCAGCTTCGACCCGTGGGTCGCCGCCGTGCTCGCCTCGCTCCTCGTCACCTGGGTGACGTTCGTGCCGTGCTTCCTGTTCGTGCTGCTGGGCGCGCCGTACGTCGAACGGCTCCGGCACAACCGGCACCTCACGTCGGCGCTCACCGGCGTCACCGCCGCGGTTGTCGGCGTGATCGCCAACCTGGCCGTCTTCTTCGCTCTGCACACGCTCTTCGACGACAGCCGGGAGATCGATGCCGGGCCGATCCACCTCGACCTCCCGGTGCTCTCCGCGTGGGACCCGGTGGCGTTCGCGATCACCGGCGTAGCGCTGGCCATGATGTTCTGGCGCGGCTGGGGACCGATGCGCACGCTCGGGCTGTGCGCCCTGCTCGGGCTCGGGGTCTTCGCGGTCGAGCTGGCCGTCTAACAGCTGGCCCGACGCCCTAATCGATGCCGCACGCCCGGGCCCAGCTCGACCGCCAGGGTCTGGGGCAGGTGACGGAGGAGACGTTGACGACGCTGCCGCCGTGCTCACCCATCCACGCGGCATGGACCTGCTTCACCCAGGCGAGCGCGGCGAGGCAGTTGACCTCGACGATCTTGCGGGCGGCACCGGGGTCGACGTCGAGCAGCGCGCCGTACCACCACCCGGGCGCCGTCGGCGACCAGTCGCTCGGCGATGCCGTAGCCGATGCCGCGGCTGGCGCCGGTGACGATCGCGGTCTTGCCCTCGAACCTCGTGCTCACGGAGTGGGTGCCTTTCCATCGTGACAGTGCAACTGTCATAGTTCAGCACATGCAGCCGCCGACGCTAGTGGACGCGGGCCAGGTCAAAGGAGGAATCGTGAAGACCCCGGAAGAGCTCACCCGCGACCAGCACGCCGTCATCCCCATCCTGGCGGCGATGGGCACCCGCGTGATCGAGGCAGGCGACGGCAAGGGAGTCGTCGAGCTGCCGGCCGGGCCCAACGGCAACCACTTCGGCGCGCTCTATGCGGGCTCGCTCTTCACCGCAGCCGAGGTGCTCGGCGGCCTGATCCCCGGGACGACCTTCGACTTCGAGGGTGAGCTGGCCGGGTTCGTCCCGTTGGTGAAGTCCGTGGAGATCCGGTTCCTGCGCCCGGCGCTCGGCGACGTACAGGCTCGGGCCGAGCTGGCGCCCGAGGACCGGGAGCGGATCCCGCGCGAGGCCCTCGCGAACGGGAAGTCCGAGTTCGTCCTGGAGGCAGAGATCGTCGACGCGGCCGGCACCGTGGTGGCCGCGACCCGCGGCGTCTACCAGGTACGCCGCTTCGGCTGACCGAGGCTCAGGCCGCGTGCGCCTCGTGCCGGGCGGCGATCGCCATCCGGTGAGCGTGAGACCGCTCCTTGGCCGCGGCGAACCGGGCCACCAGCTGGTCGTGCTTGTTCGCGCCGAACTGGTCGGCGACCCAGCCCACAGCGGCTCACGGTCGGCCGAGCTGTCCGAGGCCGTCCCACATGAGAGCCATGCCGGCCTCGATGACCGCCTCCCGGGAGATCCGGGACCTCGGCCATGCTGGCCGCGGTGTAGCCGGTCCGGGCGAAAACCCGGAGCCCGCCCTCGATCACCAGCGCGCGGCGGGCCGGCGCCCGCAGGCGCCGGCGAGGCCCGTGTCCGGGGTGGCGGAGGTGGCCATCCCCGCATGCTAGCCAGCAAGCGACGCGAGTGTCGGTTAGACGGTGCGTGCGCCTCCCGCCAACTTCGCGGGGCTACGTTGTCCGATCGGCCAACGCGGGCGCCCGTCAGCGCCCAGGCCGCGCCAGGAGGGTGCGGGCAAGCGTGTCGGTGAGCCAGTCCTCGAACCGCTCCTGGCTCCAACCGGCGCGCACCATCGAGAGGTACGTCGCACTGCCTCCGTACATCAGCAGGATGTCGGTGGCCTCGTCGAGATCGAGCCCGGGCCGCAGCGCGAACCGCTCCGCGATCATCGCCAGCAGATCGCGATAGCCCTCCCGGCGCAGTCGCTCACTGTTCTCGACGACAGCCGCAGCCTCGGGCTCGTGCAGCGCGCCGCGCGCGACCTCGTCGGTCGTCGCCACCCGCGCGGCGATCGCGGTGTTGCCGGCGACGAACGCCCGCAGGGCGGCCCGACCGGAGCGCGCCTTCGCGATGCCTCGGAAGAGCGGCTGTTCCGGCGGCAACAGCCGGTCCGGACCGAGCACCGCGTGCTCGTAGCAGGCCTGGATCAGCTCAGGCTTGGTGTGGAAGACGAAGTAGACGGTCTGCACCGCGACGCCCGCCCGGCCGGCGATGTCGGCCATCCTGGCGCCGACGTACCCCTCCTCCGCGAACACCTCGATCGCGGCACGGAGCATCCGCTCCCTCGTCGCCGCGGCCTTCTCCCTGCGGGTCCCTCCGGACCTCTTGACAGCGCTCATCCTGCGGAGGACATTATCAGAGTCGTTCACTAGTGACAGTCACTAGTGAAGGTTTCGAGGAGTCCCGATGTCAACCGTCGACCCGTCATCCGCCACGCACCCGGCGCTCTGGGACATGGCCCTGATCCATCGCATCTTTCGCACCGGCTTCGCCGAGCTCGCCCGACTCGTCCCCACCGTCCCTCCCGGCGACGCCGCGCAGGTTCGGGCGGTTGCGGCGCACCTGGACTTCCTGCTCGTCGGCCTGCGCGCCCATCACACGACGGAGGACGAGCTGGTCTGGCCGGCGCTGTCGACCCGGGCACGCCCGTCCGCCGATCTCGTGGAACGGATGGAGGCCCAGCACCACGGCATCCACGACGGCATCGCGGACGTACAGCGCCGCAGCGCCGCATGGCTCGATCGGCCCACGGCCGAGTCGGCCGCCACTCTCTCGACGGCGATCACCGACATGCTGCGTCAGCTCGAGGAGCATCTGGACGAGGAGGAGCGCGACGTCGTACCTCTTCTCGCCCAGCACCTGAGCGTGGACGAGTGGGCGAAGGCCGGCCAGGCGGCGTTCGAGAAGTTCACGCCCGCGCAGCGCTTCATCGCCACGGGGCAGATGCTGGAGGTCGCGACACCTGCCGAGGCCGCGGCGATGATGGCCAACCTGCCCGCGCCGGTCAAGGTCCTGTGGGCGCTGATCGGCAAGCGGCGCTATCGGCGCTACGCCGCGGCGTTCCGAGGGCAGTGACCCGCACGGCCGGGGTGCTCGCCGAACTGCACGGGTCGTAGCGGGCTACGGGTACTCGCTGCCGAGCAGGGGCACCAGGTACGTCGTCGCGAACGCGCGGGTCGCTGCGTCGTCGTGCATCGGGATCCAGCCCTCCGGCGCCAGGACCAGGCTGAGCGCCAACCGGGCCTGGATCTCGGCCACGATGCCGGCGTCGACGGACAGGTAACGGCCCTGCGCCTGCACGTCCCGGATCCAGTTCGCGATGTAGTCGCGGACCAGGACCATGATCTGGTCGGCGAGCTCGCCGGGAGGCACCGACTCACCGTCGTAGTCGCTGTCGCCGCGAAGCAGTCGGACCAGCAGGGGACGATCTGCGACCGCGTGCGCGAACGCCGTGAAGCCCGCTGCCGCCTGCCCCTCGATCGTCGCCTCGTCCGCGATCGCCCGGTCCACCTCGGCCACGACCTTGACGGCCTCGCGCAGCAGCATCGCCCGCACCAGCTGCACCTTCCGCGGGAAGCGGCGGTAGACGGTGGCGACACCCAGACCCGCGGTCTCGGCGATCTGGTTCATGGTCGTCCGGCGGACGCCGCCGTGCGACAGGGCGTCGTAGGCCGCGTCGAGGATCCGCACCGTGGTCGCGTCCCCGAATTCGCCAACAGCTTCGCTCGCGTCGCTGCTGTAGGCCAGGTCCATGTCACAAACCCTAGCCGCGAGGAAGGCCCAGTGATAGATTCTTGAGCACTTTCTATCACCGCACATTCATCAACGCAGCAAGAACATCACCCGGCTGATGCCGTTCGGCGTCGGCCAGTGGATCGGCAAGAAGATGGGAGCCGACCACGTGTTCATGGATGCGCTGGACAAGCCGGAGCGGTCGTCGTACGAAGCCCGCGCAACGGGGAGGGACCCCTCATGAAGAAGCCGACGCTGCTCCACTTCCCCGGCGACCGGCTGCTGTCGGCCGCCGGCGAACGCATCGGCATCGCACCCGTCGCGCTCGCCGAGCCGCCGCCCGGGAGCGACCTGAAGCCGGTCATGGGCGAGCTCGGCCTGCCGGTCGTCGGCAAGACGCTGGAGATGATCCGCGACGGCTGGGACTCCTCCCCCGTGATGCACGAGAAGTACGGCGACGTCTTCTGGATCCGCGCCTTCGGCACCAAGGTCGCGATCGCGATCGGTCCGGACGCCGTGCAGGAGGTCCTCCAGAACAAGGGCAAGGTCTGGTCGCAGTCCGGGTGGGAGTACTTCATCGGCCCGTTCTTCACCCGCGGCCTGATGCTGCTCGACGGGCAGGAGCACCTGCTGCACCGGCGGATCATGCAGGAGGCGTTCACGCGGCCGCGGCTCGAGGCCTACCAGGGCCGGATCGAGGGGATCATCGACCGCACCGTCCCGACCTGGCCCACGGACGAGCCGATGCTCATGTACCCCGCGGTCAAGTCGCTGTCGCTGGACGTGGCGACCGAGATCTTCATGGGCACCGAGCCGAACGACGAGACGCACGGGCTCACCCAGGCGTTCATCGACGCGGTCCGGGCCGGCACCGGCCTGATCCGCACCCAGGTGCCCCTCCTCCGGACCCGGTGGAACAAGGGCCTGGAAGGACGCAAGGTGCTCGACGCCTATTTCCGCGCCCAGATCCCGGCCAAGCGGGCGTCGGACGACGACGACCTGTTCGCCGCGCTCTGTCACGTCGAGACCGACGACGGGATGAAGTTCACCGACGACGACATCGTCAGCCACATGATCTTCCTGATGATGGCGGCCCACGACACGTCCACGATCACCGCGACCGGGATGACCTACTACTTCGCGAAGCACCCGGAGTGGCAGGACAAGGCCCGCGCCGAGTCGCTCGCCCTGGGGACCGCGACCCCGACGATCGACCAGCTCGACAGCCTGGAGACCCTGGACCTGGTGTTCAAGGAGACGATGCGCCTGGTCGCCCCGGTGCCGGCGCTCGTCCGGCGGACCACCGAGGACACCGAGCTCGTCGGCCGCTTCCTCCCGAAGGGCACCATCGCCGTCGTCGCCCCGGGGGCGGTCCACACCATCGGGGACCACTGGGTCAACGTCCGCGACTTCGACCCGATGCGTTATGCCGACGGCCGCAACGAGCACAAGGCGCACCGGTTCGGCTACGTGCCGTTCGGCGGCGGCGCACACAAGTGCATCGGCATGGCCTTCGGCACCAACGAGGTCAAGGCGCTGCTGCACACGATGCTGACGACGTTCGAGCTCGAGATCCCGGCGGACTACGAGATCGAGTGGGACCACACGTCGCTGGTGATGCCGACCGACGACTTCCCCGTCACCCTGCGGCCGCTGAGCGGCTAGCCGCGAAGGGACCGGTTGATCACCTGGTTGGACGCGCGCTGGAAGCCCGACACCACCGCCTCCAAGGTGAGCTCGCGCAGCCGGACGATCGCGGCCTGGAACGCGGCCGCCTCCTCCGACGTGTGTCGGTCGCGGGCGCGGTAGGGCCCGATCACCTGCCGGGCGAAGATGTCGGTGAGCTCCTCGGCCAACGCCTCGGTGTGCCGCTTGATGGCGAACCCGGCGGCCGTGATCCCGTCGGCACTGATGTCGAGCTCGAGCACCTTCACCGCCGCGTCGAAGCCGGGCTGGAGCCCGAACTCCTCGCCGTCGACGTCGATCACGCCGATCGCCAGCAGCACCTCGATCGTCTTCTCGTCGAGCGGGCGGCCGGCCCGCTCGTCGAGCTCGGACCGACTCACGCGTTCCGGCGGCTGCGGCGACCACGTCGTCAGCGCCAGCCGGTGGACCGCCAGCTCGTCGGCGTCACCGTCGGCAGGGATCCGGGCCAGGTAGTCCTCGATCGACGTGAGGCTCAACCCGTGGTCCTGGAGGGCGCGGACCAGCTTGAGCCGCGCGACGTGGATGTCGGAGTAGTAGGCCAGCCGGCCGCGTCGTTCGGGCGGTGGCACCAGGCCCAGGCCGGCGTAGTAGCGCACGGTCCGGACCGTCATCCCGGTGGCGGCCGCCAGCTCGTCGACGGTCAGCCCGGACGCCGATCAGCCTGGCGGACTCCGTCTCGATCGACACCGATCTCACCCCGCTCGTTCTCGTCACTCCACCGGTTGCATTGTGACAGTAGTACTGTCACAGTAGTTGCACGAACCGACTGTCGCAATCGCGGCGCACTCTACGACAAGGACTCACCCACCATGCGCGAGCTCTTCCTTCCTGAGCACGAGGACTTCCGCGACGTCGCGCGGACCTTCTTCGCCAAGGAGGTCACCCCCAACAACGAGCAGTGGGACCGCGACGGCATCGTCCCGCGCGACCTGTGGCTGAAGGCCGGCGAGGCAGGTCTGCTGTGCTTCGACGTCCCCGAGGAGTACGGCGGCCCGGGCATCGACGACTTCCGGTTCAACGTGGTGCTCTCCGAGGAGCAGACCAGGGCCGGCGCGAACGGACCGGGCTTCTCGGTGCACACCGACATCATCGTTCCCTACCTCATCTCGCTCGGGACCGAGGAGCAGAAGCAGCGCTGGCTCCCGGGCTGTGTGACCGGCGAGACGATCACCGCGATCGCGATGACCGAGCCGGGTGCCGGCTCCGACCTGCAGGGCGTCCGCACGACCGCTGTCGACCAGGGCGACCACTACCTGCTCAACGGGTCGAAGACGTTCATCAGCAACGGCATCAACGCCGACCTGGTGATCGTCGTCGCGCGGACCAACCCCGAAGCCGGCTATCAGGGCATCAGCCTGCTCGTCGTGGAGCGCGGCATGGAGGGCTTCGAGCGCGGCCGCAACCTCGACAAGATCGGGATGCACGCCCAGGACACCGCCGAGCTCAGCTTCACCGACGTACGCGTGCCGAAGGAGAACCTCCTCGGCGAGGAGGGCAGTGGCTTCATCTCGCTGATGATGAACCTGCCGCAGGAGCGGCTGATCATCGCCGCCCAGGCGGCCGCGGCGTGCGAGGGCATCGTCGAGATGTGCCTCGAGTACGCCAAGACCCGCGAGGCCTTCGGCAAGCCGATCGGCAAGTTCCAGCACAACCGCTTCCTGATCGCGGAGATGGCGACCGAGGCCAAGATCACCCGCGTCTTCGTCGACGACTGCGTGCGCAAGCACGTCGCCGGCAAGCTGGACGCGGTCGAGGCGTCGCAGGCCAAGTACTGGGCGACCGAGCTGCAGAACAAGCTGGTCAACCAGGGCGTCCAGCTCCACGGCGGCTACGGCTACATGCTCGAGTACCCGATCGCGCGGGCCTACCTCGACAGCCGGATCTCGACCATCTACGGCGGCACGACCGAGATCCAGAAGGAGATCATCGGCCGGACCCTGGGGCTCTGATGGACTTCACCCTTCCCGACACCGCGCTCGCCGTACGGGACGGCGTCCGTGCGGTCGCCGCCAAGTACGACCACGCCTACTGGTCCGAGTGCGAGGAGGCGCACCGGTTCCCGACCGAGGTCTTCTCCGACCTCGGCAAGGGCGGCTGGTTCGGCCTCAACGTCCCCGAGGAGTACGGCGGAGGCGGCCAGGGCCTGCTCGAGGTCGCGATCGCCAACGAGGCCCTGTGCGCCTCCGGCGGCGCCGCCGGCAGCTTCTTCTACGTGCCCACCCCGGGGTTCGGCGTGACCACGCTGGTCCGCCACGGCACCGACGAGCAGAAGAAGACGATCCTGCCGGGCATCGCCGCCGGCGACGTCCAGTTCTGCTTCGCGCTGACCGAGCCGGACGCCGGCAGCAACGCCATCGAGATCAAGACGTCGGCCCGCCGCGACGGCGACGCCGAGAGATGGAGATTGGCTGATCAAGGGTCAGAAGGTCTGGATCTCCAACGTCGAGAACGCCGACTGGATGGTCGCGGTGACCCGGACCATCCCGGCCGCCGAGGCGAAGCCGCGCACCAACGGCTTCACCCTGTTCCTGGTCGACGTCAAGGAGGCGCTGGCCGCCGGGACTCTGTCCTACACGCCGATCCCCAAGATGGGCAGCAACATCCTCTACTCCAGCCAGGTCTTCTTCGACGACGTACGCGTGCCGGCGCGCAACGTCCTCGGCGAGGTCGACGCCGGCTTCATGGTGCTGTGGGACGTGCTCAACCCCGAGCGGATCCTCGCCGCCGCGGGCGGTGTCGGTGGAGCCGACGCGGCACTCGCGTACGCCGCGAAGTACGCCACCGAGCGCGTGGTCTTCGGCCGCCCGATCGGCGCCAACCAGGGCATCCAGTTCCCGCTCGCGCAGATCAAGGCGAAGACCGAGCTCGGCCGCCTGATGACCTACAAGGCGGCGTGGCTCTTCGACCAGGGACTCCCCTGCGGCAACGAGGCCAACGTGGCGAAGCTGACCGGCGCCCAGGTCGCGTGGGAGGCCGCCGACCAGGCGTTCCAGACCCTCGGCGGCATGGCCTACTCGAAGGAGTACCCGGTCGAGCGCTGGCTGCGTGACGCCCGGATCGGCAAGAACATCCCCGTCGCGGAGCAGCTGGTGCTGGCGCACATCGGTACCTCGATGCTCGGGTCTCCCCAAGTCCTACTGATCCGCGAATCGTGGGAGTCTGCCCGTCGAGGCGGCCGGTTTCGCCCGGCAAACCCTCCCGATTCGCGACTGTAGGGTTGGCCGGGTGTCGATCCATCGGACGTACCGCGGCGTCAGCGCCGACGTACGACGGGAGCAGCGGCGGGCTGCGCTGCTCGAGGCCGCCCTCGACCTGTTGGGGAGCGACGACTCCGACATCAGCGTGCGCCGGGTGTGCTCCCGCTCGCGGCTGACCCAGCGGTACTTCTACGAGAGCTTCACCAACCTCGACGAGCTCCAGCTCGCGCTGCTCAACCAGATCGCCGAGGAGATCGCGCTCGAGGGCGCGGCAGCACTGGCGGACCACGATCCCGTCGATCTCTACGGCGCCTGCCGGGCCGCGTTCGAGGGTGCCTACTCGGCCTTCGAGGAGGACCCGCGGAAGGCGAAGGCGGCGCTGATGGTCGCCTCCGGCACGACCGGGCTGTCGGAGGCGCGGCGCCGGATCGTGCTGTCGTACGCCGAGGCGATGGCGGCCTTCTTCGGCAAGGAGTACGGCGACGCCGTCGACGCGCCGCGCGGACGGGTCGCCCTGCTGTACGCCGTGGGCGGCGCGCTCGAGGTGACGCACGCGGTCCTCAACGGCGACGTGGAGCTGTCCCACGACGAGCTGAGCGACACGGTGGGCAGGCTGCTGGCGTCGTCGATCCAGCGGGTCGCCCTCGACACCCGCAACGGTGCGGTGGTAGACCAAGCACCGTGACAGTCCGACTGGCAACGACCCGGTGAGCCGGGTCCGGCAGGTCGTTGCCCGGTCGCCCATCAACGCGCTCACCCGACCCGTTCCGCGACCGTACAGCATCCGCCCACCATTCGGACTATGGCCGTTGTCAGAATCGGCCGGACGCGAGTACGTTGCCCGCGTGACGACCGACAAGAACACCCTGTGCGCCGCCTTCCAGAAGACCGCTGCGGGACACCCCGACGCCGTCGCCCTCCGCACGCCCGACGACAGCGTCTCGATCACCTGGGGCGAGTACGCCGCACGGGTGCGCGACGTGGCAGCGGGGCTCGCCGGCCTCGGCGTCGCTCGGGGCGACACGGTGGCGATCATGCTGACCAACCGGCCGGAGTTCCACGTCGTCGACGCCGGTGCCCTGCACGCGGGCGCGACGCCGTTCTCGGTCTACAACACGCTGGCGACCGACCAGATCGCCTACCTGTTCGGCAACGCCGGCAACAAGGTGGTGATCACCGAGCAGCAGTTCCTGGAGAAGCTGAGGCTCGCGAACACCGACGGCCAGGTCGAGCACTTCATCTGCGTCGACGGTCCCGGCGGTGACACCGGGGGCGCGATGACGCTGGCGGAGCTCGAGGCGAGCGGCGACCCCGACTACGACTTCGACGCAGGCTGGCAGGCGGTCGAGGCGTCGGACGTCCTGACCCTCATCTACACCTCGGGAACGACCGGCCCCCCGAAGGGCGTCGAGCTGACGCACGCCAACCTGATGGCGGAGATGGACGCGCTGAAGGGGTACTTCCCGCTGACGCACGAGGACAAGCTCGTCTCCTACCTCCCTGACGCGCACATCGCGAACCGCTGGGGCGCCCACTACAACAACATGCGCTTCGGCATCCAGATCACGACGGTCGACGACCCGAAGCAGCTGGTCGCGACGCTGCCGACCGTCCGGCCCACGTTCTTCGGCGCCGTGCCGGCGGTCTGGTACAAGGTCAAGGCCGGGATCGAGGCGGCGCTCGCCGCCGAGCCCGACGAGCGGAAGCGCAAGATCGCCAACTGGGCGATCGCGACCGGCACCAAGGTCGCCTGGCTGAAGTCGGAGCAGAAGTCGGTGCCGCTCCCCCTCAAGCTGCAGCACGGCCTCGCAGAACGGCTGGTGCTGAGCAAGCTGCGCGAGCGGATGGGCCTGGACCAGGTCCGGGTCGCGGCAACCGGCGCCTCCGCCATCGCGCCCGACGCACTGGCGTTCATGCTGGCCCTCGGCGTTCCGGTGCTCGAGGTGTGGGGCATGTCCGAGACCTCCGCCGTCGTCACGATGAACCCGCCGGACGGCATCCGGATCGGCAGCGTCGGCAAGGTCGTGCCCGGAGGCACGGAGATCTCGCTCGCCGAGGACGGCGAGCTGCTGGTCCGCGGCCCGCTCGTGATGCGCGGCTACCGCAACGACCCGGAGAAGACGGCCGAGGCGATCGACAGCGACGGCTGGATGCACACGGGCGACATCGCGACGATCGACGAGGACGGCTACGTCCGGATCGTCGACCGCAAGAAGGAGCTCATCATCAACGCGGCCGGCAAGAACATGTCGCCGCAGAACATCGAGGGCGCGGTCAAGGTCGCCTGCCCGCTGGTGCTGAGCGCCGTCGCCATCGGCGACGACCGCCCCTACGTGACGGCGTTGCTGACGCTGGACCCGGACGCGTGCGCGGCGTACGCCGCCAAGGCCGGTCTCGCCGACGGCTCCCCCGCCGTCCTCGCCCAGGACGACGTCGGTCCGCGCGTTGATCCAGTCCGGCATCGACCAGGCGAACGAGAAGCTGGCGCGCGTCGAGCAGATCAAGAAGTTCGCGCTGCTGGCGACCCCGTGGGAGCCCGGTGGCGACGAGCTGACGCCGACGATGAAGCTCAAGCGCAAGCCGATCGCCGAGAAGTACGCCTCGGAGATCGACTCGCTCTACAGCTGATCGCTCGCCGTCGCGCTCTGGTAGAGCGTGAGAGAATGAGGTAGTATCTCTCTCATTCTCTACTAGGCAGCGGGTGAGTGACGATGGTCGACGGCACCAACGCGGTGACCCAGCTGTTCGGGCAGGACGAGCCCGAGGCGGACGCGAGCCGCGCCGCCATCCTGGACGGCGCCCTCGCCGCGTTCGTCGACGTCGGCGTCCGGCGCACCAGCATGGGCGACGTCGCCCGCCGGTCCCGGATCAGCCCGGCGACGCTCTACCGCAAGTTCGCCGGCAAGTCGGGACTGGTGGAGGCGGTCGCGCTCCGCGAGGCGCGGCGGTTCGTCGCCGACATGGCCGACCTGCTCGAGGACGTACGACGCTCCGGCGGCGACGCCGAGGAGCAGATCGTCGAGCTGGCGCTCGCCGTCATCGACCACCTGCAGCGCAACAAGCTGCTGCGCCGGCTGCTGCAGACCGAGCCCGAGCTGGTCCTCCCGGTGCTGACGACCGGGGGCGCCCCCGTGCTCGCGCTCGGCCGCGACTACCTCACGGGCGTGCTGCGCGACTTCCAGGCCGACGGCCTGATGCCGGACTTCGACCCGGTCCCGATGGCCGAGGTCCTCGCCCGGCTCTCGCTCAGCTTCGCGCTGACGCCCGACACCGCGCTGCCCCTGGACGACCAGGAAGCGACGCGCGCGATCCTTCGCGCCCACATCGTCCCCGCGCTGGGCCTTCCAGCCGGACCCCGACCCACCACCAGGAGGTCCCGCTGATGGGAGCCGAGCCCGAAGCCTACGAGAGCAGTCGCACCCACGATCTCGTCCCCGACCCGACCGCGGGCGACGAGTCCGGGAGCTCCATCCGCGCTCTCCAGAAGGCACAGCGAGACGAGGAGCGGGTCCTCCTCCGCCGAAAGCTGGACGGCGTCGTCGCCTTCCTCGCCGGTCCGGCGAACGTCGCGATGCAGCTGGGGTGGCCCGAGGTCGGCTACGGCGTCGTCGAGAGCCGGGTGGAGAGCGGACGCTCCGACCTGCACCCCTTCAAGCGGTTCCGCACCACCATCGGCTACCTCGGGGTGGCCATGCTCGGCACCCACGAGCAGCGCCTCGCCTACCGGGAGGCCATCAACTCCCAGCACCGCCAGGTCCGCTCCACGGCGGACAGCCCGGTGAAGTACAACGCGTTCAACCGCGACCTGCAGCTCTGGGTGGCGAGCTGTCTGTACTACGGCAGCCTGGACGCGATCACCCGGATGCACGGCCCGCTGTCGAGCGACGAGGAGCTGGTCCTGCTGCGCGCGGGCGCGCGGTTCGGCACCACCCTCCAGGTGTCGCCCGACCAGTGGCACCAGTCGCCGGAGGAGTTCTGGACCTACTGGGAGGAGGGACTGGCCCGCGTCCAGATCGATGACCGGGTCGGGGACTACCTCCGCGGTCTGCTCAAGGTCGATCTCCTCCCTGCCCCGCTCGCCCGGGTGTTCGGTCCGCTCAACCAGTGGCTCAACACCGGGTTCATCCCGGAGCCGATCCGCGACCAGCTCGGCCTGACCTGGTCGGCACAGGACGAGCGCCGGCACGCCCGGTTGCTCCGCGTCCTCGGAGTCGTCTCGCGTCGGCTCCCCCACGTCGTCCGCGCGTTCCCGATCAACGCGATGATGTGGAACCTCGAGATTCGTCGCCGTCTCGGAAAGCCGATGGTGTGACGTTCGTCCAGCACCGCGCCGTCGAGCGCCGCGGTCCCGAGCACCTTCGCCCCCGCTGTACGACGGGCCGACCGAGGTGCACCAGCACGCGATCGCCAGCCGGCTCCTGCGCGACTGAGCCGCGAGTCACACTGTCCCCATCGAACCGGGGTTGCCGTTGCTCTCCTGTCTCCTCCTGCTGGCCAGCACTGCGGAGGTGAGGACGTGCGTTGGCTCCGGAAGCGAACGACGACCAGTCGAGCTCGCCGTCCGACACGCCCATCCAGTCGCCCCAGCCAGTCGGCACGCCCACCAGCGACGCCGGCTCGGATGACCGCGACGACCGCCACGGCAACGCGCGCCGACCCGTGACGTCCGTCCTCTACCGCCGGCGGCGGGCAGGAACGACCGTCGTGGTCGAGGACAGCGACCTCGGGCCGAGCATCTTCGACGCCACCGGGCAAGCGCATCTACCTCGTGCGTCCAGGACGACGGCGGAGCCGCGGTGACGCCGCCGCGAGGAGGCCAGGCCGCCGGTGACGGGCAGGTCGAGGGCGGCCACCAGGCGGGGTACGACGCCGACGGTCGGCTCCAGCGCCAGCTCGACCATCCGCTGTCCGTCGACAGCACCTCGGAGCCGCGGCTGGAAGCACGAGGTAGCTGTGGGCGCCGACACGACGTCGGCCGTCACCTACGGCCCGGCAATTGAGGAGTACGTCGAGCAGCCTGCGGTCAGTGCCGCCCCGTCCTAGGTACACCGCTGCGCCGGCCTTTCTCGCTCCATCCTCTGTCTAGGCGCGTGTCGCTGACGGTCCCAGCCCTGAGGACCGTCTCGTGAAATCCGCCATTGCCTCAGCCGCGTTCCCCCGGCAGCTCGGTCGGCGGCGCCTGATCTCCGCCGCTGCGATGCCGGTGCTGGCTGCCTCCGCCTCGGGCGTGCTCGGCTTGACGATCACGCGCACCTCGTCGAGCCCGGCCAGGTGCGGGACAGCTCGTCGACGCGCTCGAGCCCCTCCTCGAGGATCACGTGGAGCAGCGCGAAGAGGAGGAACGCGTCGGTCCCGGCGTGATCGGGTGGTGCTCGTCGGCACGTTCGGCGGTCCTGGTGCGAGCGGGGTCGATCACCACGACCTTGCCACCCCGCTTCCGGATCGCCGCCAGCCTGCCGCGGATGTCGAGTGCGGTCATCAGGCTGCCGTTGGAGACCAACGGGTTGGCGCCGAGGATCAACAGGTGGTCGGTGCGGTCGAGATCGGCGACCGGGATGGTCGCCGCGTCGCCGTAGAGGTAGCCGCCGACGAACTCTTGGGGATCTGGTCGACACTGCCGGCGGAGTAGATGTTCTTGGTGGCGAGCGCCTTGGCGAGCACCCGTAGGTAGAGGGCGCCGGAAAGGTTGTGGGCCGAGGGGTTGCCGAAGTAGACAGCCACCGCGTCCGGGCCGTGGGCCTCGCGGAGCGGCGTCAGCCGCTGGTCGATCATGGATACGCCTCTTCCAAGTGGCCTCGTGGAACTCGCCGTCACGCTTGACCAGCGGCTGGCGGATCCGGTCCGGATCGTGTGCAGCGCGCCGAGCGACGTGGCCTTCGGGCAGAGGTAGCCGCCGGCGAACACGTCCTCCTTGTCACCGCGGATGCTCAGCACCTGCCGGTCGTCGTGGTTGACCACCAGGCCGCAGTGCCTCGCAGAGCGGGCAGGTGACGAACGAGGTGGTCATGCGGCCGCCGCCACCCCGAGGGTGAGGGCGACCAGGACCTTCGGCGCGCCGTCGTCGTAGAACGACTCCGCCTCGACGAGCGTGAAGCCGGCATCGGTCACCAGGGTGCTCATCTCACGGGTCAGGTGGCAGCCGCCCGCGACCCTCTTCTGGATCGGCTCGAGCCGGTGCTGCCAGCGCGCGACGCCGGCGTCCGGGGCCAGCCCGTGCTCGACGAAGTGAAGCGTGCCGCCAGGACGGAGCACGCGTCGTACCTCTGCCAGCGCGGCCTCGACGTCGGGGATCGTGCACAGGGTGAACGTCGAGAGCGCGGAATCGAACGTGTCGTCGTCGAACGGCAGCCGCTGGCCGTCGAGCCCGGAGCGCTCGATCGGGACCCGACTCTCCGCAACGCGCTTCTCCGCGAGCTTCCAGCCCAGGTCGGCGGGCTCGACGGCTGCGACCCGGTCGACGGCGGCGGGATAGAAGGGGACGTTGAGGCCCGACCCGAAGCCGATCTCGACGACGTCGCCCGCGAGCTTCGCGCACACCCGCTCGCGGTGCTTTTCGGTCGCCTTGATGCCGCAGGTGAGGTTGACGATCCGGGGCAGAACGTGATCGCTGTAGAGGCCCATGCACTCTCCTTCGCCGGGGTCAGACCACCGTACCGATATGCGCCCTCAGCGGCTGGGCGGTCCGGCCGGGCCGCTCGACGTGCGGCGAGTGACCCGACTCCGGGAGCACCTCGACCCGTGCGCCGGCGGCCCGGTAGCGCGCGGCGGCCCGGTCGCCGTAGAACCGGTCGCGGCTGCCGAGCACCACCAGCGTGGGCAACGCGAGGTCGGCGACCTGGGCGTCGAGGGGTCGTTTCGCGAGCCGACGGCGTCGCGCGCGCAGCACGACGGCGTACATGGCAGGGTCCATCGCCGCGTGATCGGCGATGGCCTGCTCGGCGTGGTGCGGCCCCGGCCGGAACCCGGGCGCGAAGCCCCACGCACCGCCCCGGTGTACGGCGCCCGTGGGTGCGTTGCGGTGGAGAGCGGCACCGACCAACGGGAGCGTCATCAGGAGGCTTCCCTGCGGCAGGCGGGTGTCGGTGTAGTCGGGAGATTGCGCGAGCAGGGCAAGCCGGGTCACCCGGTCCGACTGCTCGGTCGCCGCCACGGCGACGTCACAGCCGAACGAGTGCCCGACCATCGTCACCTGCTTCAGGTCGAGCGACTCCAGGAGGCCGGCGACGAGCCGGGCCTGGTCGGGCGCATCCATCGCCCCGACGGGCGTCCCGCCGTGACCGGCCATATCGAGCCGGACCACGTGATGGTCGGTCGCGAGCAGCGGGACCAGCCGGTCCCACCCGTGCATCGACCCGGAGAAGCCGTGCACCAGCACCACGGTCGGAGCGTCGGCCGGCCCGTCCTGCCGTGCGTGCACCGTGTGGTCGCCGACCTCGACGAGCTCGCCGGCCAGGCGGCGGGTCACGCCCGCTCCTTCGCCAGCGCCAGGCCGGCCGCGCGCCCGGAGAAGATGCAGCCACCGAGGAAGGTCCCCTCGAGGGCGTTGTAGCCGTGCACCCCGCCGCCGCCGAAGCCGGCGACCTCGCCGGCCGCGTAGAGCCCGGGGAACGGCGTGCCGTCGGCGCGCATCACCTGGCTGTCCAGGTTGGTCTCGAGGCCGCCGAGCGTCTTGCGGGACAAGATGTTGAGGCGTACGGCGATGAGCGGGCCGTGCGCGGGGTCGAGGATCTTGTGCGGCTTGGCGACCCGCATGATCTTGCCGGTGCGCTCCTTGCGGGCGTTGTGGATCGCCATCACCTGCGCGTCCTTGGTGAAGCCGTTGTCGAGCTGCCGGTCGCGCTCCACGATCTGCCGCTCGATGCCGGCCAGCTCGAGCTGCGGGCCGCGGGCGATCTTGTTCATCCCGGCGACCAGCTCGGGGAGCGTGTCCGCGACGACGAAGTCCTCGCCGTGCTCCTTGAACGCCTCGACCGGGCTGGTGGCGCCCTTGCCGAGCCGCTCCTTCAGCATCAGCCGGAGGTCCTTGTCGGTCCAGTCGGGGTTCTGCTCGGAGCCCGACAGCGCGAACTCCTTCTCGATGATCGACTGGGTGAGCACGAACCACGAGTAGTCGTGGCCGGTCGCCAGGATCTGCTTCATCGAGCCGATGGAGTCGGCGCCGGGGACACCCGACATGCCCCGGAGCCGGTCGCCGTTCGCGTCGAACCACATCGAGGACGGGCCGGGCAGGATCCGGATCGCGTGGTCGGGCCAGACCGGGTCCCAGTTGTGGATGCCCTCGACGTAGTGCCCACATCCGGTCGCGGTTGACGATGTTGCCGCCGGCGGTCTCGGTGATCTCGAGCATCCGGCCGTCGACGTGGGCCGGGACGCCCGCGATCATGTGCGCGGGTGCCGGTCCGACCCGGTCGGTCGGCCAGTTGCGGCGCATCGCCTCGAAGTTGTGGCCGATGCCGCCGGACGTCACCACGACCGCTGCCGCGCGGTGCTCGAACTCGCCCGCCTTCTCGCGCGAAGACTTCACGCCGCGTGGCGAGTCGTCGTCGGCCAGCACCGTGCCGCGGACGCCGACGACGGCGTCGTCCTCGACGACGAGGTCGTCGACCTGGTGGCGGAACGCGAACCGGACCAGCCCGGCCTCCTCGCCGCGTTCGACCGGCTCGGCGAACACTCGCACCACCTCGGGACCGGTGCCCCAGGTCAGGTGGAAGCGGGGCACCGAGTTGCCGTGTCCGCTGGCGCTGCCGTCGCCGCGCTCGGCCCAGCCGACGAACGCCAGCGACTTCAGCCCGAGCGCCCGGAGGTAGTCGCGCTTGCCGGTCGCGGCCCACTCGACGTACGCCTGCGCCCACTGCCGCGGCCAGTGGTCCTCGTCCTCGCGGTCGAAGCCCGCGGAACCCAGCCAGTCCTGCAGCGCGAGCTCGTAGGAGTCGTGGATCCCCATCCGCCGCTGCTCGGGAGAGTCGACGAAGAACAGGCCACCGAGCGACCAGAACGCCTGCCCACCGAGGTTGTTGCGGTTCTCCTGGTCGAGGACCAGCACCCGCTTGCCGGCCTTGACCAGCTCGTGGGTGGCGACCAGTCCGGCCAGGCCGGCGCCGACGACGATGACGTCCGGCTCGAAGTCGGTCATGTCTGGATCTCCTGGGTGTCGTCGGGCTCGTTGTCCACCGCAAACCTTGCTCTATGCGCCAACAACGCCGTCCACGCGGCCCCGATCAGAGCGAACGCGCAGCCCGCCCCGAACGCCCACGACAGGTCCTGCTGGCGGGCGACCAGGCCGAGCGCGATCGGGCCGAACCCGAGGCCGAGGTCGATGAACGCCGAGGCGGTGCCGGCCGCAGCGCCGCGTTCACCGGGTGTCGCCGTCGCGAAGATCGCGGCGAAGAACGCCGGCGTCGAGAAGGTCACTCCGACCGCCATCACCACGACGCCGGTCAGCAGCCCGGCCTCCGTCTGCCATCCGACGAGCACGGCCAGCCCGGCCGCGATCGCGACGAGGGAGCCGGCGGCGAGCGGCAGCGAGGGCAGCCGGTCGGGCACCTTGGCGAAGGCGACCCGGCACACCACGATGACGCCGCCGTAGACCCCGAGGGCCAGGGAGGTGTTGTCGAGGCCGACCTCCTCCGACCACAGCGAGGCGAAGGCGAGGAACCCGCTGATCGCGGCGAGCGACGCGAAGAACCCGAGCGAGGCCGGGAGGCCGGGCCGGTGGATCAGCTTGCCGTGGCCGTCGCCGCCCTCGCCCGGCACCTCAGGCACCCATCGGACGATGACCGCCGCCGCGACCGCCAGTCGCGCCGGCCACCCACCACGCCTCGGTGTACCCCCAGTTCTCGACGACGATCTCGCCGAGCGGGGGCCCGAAGGCGATCCCGAGGTAGAGCCCGAGCGAGTTGTAGCTGAGCGCCTCACCGAGCCGCGCCGGCGGCGCGAGGTCGGCCAGGAGCGCGAAGCCGGCGACGAAGAACGACGCCTCGGCCACCCCTTGCAGCAGCCGGATGGCGACCACACCGATGAGGCTGTCGACGTACGGCAGCATCAGCATCCCGGCCGCCGCCAGCAATGCGCCGAAGACGAGCAACGGCTTCCGGCCGTGGACGTCGGACAGCCGGCCGGCGATCGGCCGGCACAACAGTGCCGTCACCCCGAACGCGCCGAACGCGAGACCCGCGCCGGCCTCGTCCGAGCCGACCGGCCCGGTGGCGTAGAGCGGCAGCGTGTGGATGGCGACACCGACCGACACGAAGTACGCCAGGTCCGCCACCCCGAGCGCGACGAACCCGCGCGTGAACAGGGGCGGGACCAGCTCTTCGACCACGTCGAGATCATCGCGCATCGCGTGACCTCGAAGGGCGGGTTGAACGGTCCCGCGAACCGGGTCGCCACCAGACCAGCGGCGAAGACGAGCCCCCACCCGACGCCGGCCCAACCGAGCCACGTCGGCAAGGCGTCCGAGACGAGCACGGCCATCCCTAGCACGGCGGACGCGCCGTACGCAGTGAGCATATGGACGCAGTACAGCGCTCCGGCCCACCGGTCGTAGGCGGCGAAGCCGTCAGGAACGTCCCCGACGGTGGCGGTTCGCTCCGCCGCCCAAGGCACCACCGTGAGGCGGAAGGTCAGCGACGCTATCCAACAGACCGCGCCGGACACGTACACCGCTGCCGCCATGGCCGCGAGAACTGTGGCAGTGCGCTCTTCCTGGATCACCGCCAGACCCACCAACCCTGCGGGGGTGACGAACATCGCGGCCACCATGCCGACGTGGATCCAGGTCCAGCGATTGCGATCCCGGTGGATGAGGGGCAGCGACTCGTGCAGCGGGCGCTGGTACTCCAGCCGCCACGCGGACGCACCGACCAGAAAGATCCCGAGCCCAGCGACGAGGACGCCCCCGACCAGCTCAGAGCCCTCCACACCGACATCGTGCCACCATCGGCCGTGGAGGAGAGGCTCGCGGAGCGCCGCGCGGCGAACCCCAGATTCACTCGACCTTGCGAGCGCTGGCTCAGATGGTGACCACGATCTTGCCGCGCGCGTGCTCGGTCTCGAGGTGGCGCATCGCCGTCGCGGCCTGGTCGAGCGAGTAGGTGCGATCGATCACCACGCGGAGCTCGTTGCGCGTCACCATCGCGGCCAGCTCGGTGAGACGTTCCGCGTCCGGCTCGGCGCGCGGGATCTGCACCCGCAGTCCGAGGAGCCGCCCGAAGAGGCCCGCCTTCGCCATCAGGCCGACCGGCCCGAGGTACCTGCCCTCGCCCGGATTGCCGCCGCCGGACAGGACGAGCGTGCCACCCGGCGTGACGACGCGACGCAGGTCCCGCAGCGTCCGGTTGCCGACCAGGTCGAGCACGACGTCGTACGGCGTCTCGGTGCGGGTGAAGTCTTCGCTGGTGTAGTCGACGACCTCCGCGGCACCCAGCGACCTCACGAGATCGAGGTTGCGGGTGCTGCAGACGCCGGCGACAGTGGCGCCGCGCGCGACCGCGAGCTGGACGGCGAAAGTCCCCACCCCACCGGACGCGCCGATCACCAGGACGCGGTGCCCGGACCGACCTGCCCCGCGGTCAGGCAGAGGTCGGCGGTGGTCGCGGCCAGCGGCAGTGCGGCAGCTTCATTGAAGGCCAGCGTCTCGGGCTTGCGCGCCAAGCAGGCCTGGGGCACGACGGCGTACTCCGCCAGCGTCGCTTCGTCCTCACCCAGCACCTCGTCGCCGACCTGCCAGCCGGTGACGTCGGACCCGACGGCCTCGATGGTGCCGGCGAAGTCGCGGCCGCGGATGCGCTCACGTGGAGCCTTGCGGCCGAAGATGCTGCGGTCCATGAGCCGGGCGACCCGGGGCTCGCCGCGCATGATGTGCCAGTCGGCCGCGTTGACCGATGCTGCGGCGATCCGCACGAGCACCTCATCCGCTGCCGGCACCGGTCGATCGACGTCCTCGAGCCGGAGCACCTCGGACGTGCCGTAGATGTCCTGCACCAGCGCCTTCATATGCCCGACGCTATGCGGCGAGGGGGCTGCTCGGACATGGGGATCGACCCTGACCTGACCCCGAGACGAACCGCGCACGGGCCCGTCGACAGCCCGGCCCCACTCCGGCTCACGCCCCGACGGCCTAGGTCATAGCGCCGTGTTGGCGCGCCGTCGAGGCGCCCGTTATTACCGAGTTCCGTGCTGCTACGCCAGCCAGAATGACGCGGGTTCAGTTCGCCCAAGGACCGATGAAGTACGCGCCATCGTCGCCGGTATCACCCCGGTTGCCGGCCCCACATCTGGACCCTGGTCCAGCGGTGGCTCCAGTGCCCTCCGGGTTCGATCGAGTCGTTGAGCACTGTCGCGTCGCTTGGCATGTCAGCCGGAACGGCGATCACTCCGTACCATTCCACTCGGTGCCCCTCGTCGTCATTCCAGGCCACGTACAGCAGCGTCGTGCCGTCCGTCGACCACGAGACGGTAAAGGGATACCACACATGCCCGTCCGCCGTCGGTGGCTCGATGACGGTCCCGGTCCCATCGGCAACGCTCACAACGACGACCTCGTGCCTTTCGCCGTAGCAATCGTGCGGACGCTGCCACTCAGGGCCGTCCGGGACTTCGCACCGTTGATAGGCGATGCGGTCCCCGGTCGGGACCACACGGGACCGATGCCTTGTACCGCCAGTCCAATGTCGGCGACGAGCACCCGCTGGTTAGTGCCGTCGCCGTCGACAAGCACGAGTTGCCCCGGGTCGGATTCGCTGCTGGTGGGCACTAAGGACGTGCCGTCCTTGCCGGTGGACGCTAAGGACGTGCCGTCCGGGGACCACGTGATCTGTGCGGCCTCGAAAGAGCCGAGGTGGCTGAGCTCACCGGTTGACACCGAGTAGACGGTGACCGGGGTAGACACCGGGGGGTTTGTTTCCCAGTTCGTGCCCATGTCGCCCGCGATCGTGAGCTCGTCGGTGCCGGGGCGCCACTCGAGATCGGTGGGACGGAGGTCAGGCAACCGGCGAATCTCGCCGGTCTGGGTGTCGACCACCCACACCCCATCTGTGCCCGCGAACGCCACCCACCGGCCATCAGGTGCCCACGTCCCGCACGGGTGAGCGGCGCCGTAGCCTTCGAGGGCGCCGAGCGCCTCGAAGCCGTCGAGTCCGATCACTGTCGGGGCGCCGGTGGTGCCGTTCTGGCCAACGGGGACGATCACGAGCTCGGAGTCGCCGGACGGACTTTCCGACGTACCCGCAACCCGGCCAAACATCAGCCGCGTTCCATCAGGCGACCACGCCGGACACGCGTCGCTGGTTCCATCCGACCGGGGACATCGAGCCGGCGGGCGTCCTCACCGGGCCGCACCAGGAAGATGCTGCCTCCGTCCCGATAGTCGTCGACCGCCACCCACCCGTTCGGCGCCGTCACGGGCTTCGGGGGCGGCATGTATCCCGGCCGGTCGATGAGGGGGCTTGTTGCCACGATCGACTCGGCGTCCTCGGAGCTGTCCGGACCGCCGCCGCTGCATCCTGAGACGACCACCGCCACGGCGGCCATCGCGCAGGTGACGGCGATCGTCGTGCGTCCTCGCCGCTTGTCCTGGATCCTCATGGCGTTCTCCTCGCTCGACGTCCGACGAACCCTTGACGCTGTAGCCCCTGACATCGGGTCAGTGGGCAGACGTGAGAGATCCGGTGTAGCCGCCTGAGGGGCGGATCAACCCAGTTGCGCGAACACCTCGTCCACGGTGTTGTCCGCGGTGACCGGGATCCGCTGCCAGGTGTCGCCCCGGTCCAGGCTCACGTGCACCGCCACGGGGTGGCCCTTGCCGCCGCCAAGCTCGATGACGGCCATCCGCTCTGGGGTGAACCAGGCCGCGGGTAGAAAGTCGTCGCCGGCGATCTGCAGGACCGGGAACGAGGACCTGCAGTCCAGTTCGCGGTGGGCGAACTCGCCCCCCGGCTGCTGCCAGTACACGACGCAGCCGCCATCTTCGCCGACTCCCCACAGGAGATCGTCCGCCGCCGAGTCCGCCCATGTGAAGACCGCGTCCGGCAGGTCGAGGCGCTGGATGGTTCCGGCCGCTTCGTCGACCCGCGACAGGCCGGCGAATTCGAACGAGTCGCCGTCCGGCGCCGGGCCGCCCAACAAGAACGAGGTGCGGACCACGTCCGGTCCCGGCGCGGGCGGGGCGGCGGAGGGGAGGAGGGTCAGGTTGGTCGTGGTGCCGTCAGCGTTCAGGAGCCGGTAGCGCCACTGCGTGCCGCCCTGCCGGTCCCAGTCCTGGACGTAGATCGAGTCGTCGTCGAACCGCTGCAGGTGGATTTCCGGCCACTCACCCGGCCCCTGGTTGAGGCCGAACACACCGGAGGTGCGGTAGCCGTCGACGGTGACCTCGAGGGCGGAGTGGATCACCCGGTAGTCGTAGTTGTCCCCGATTCGCATTTCGGCGTAGTCGCAGTTGGCTCTCTCGCAGACCGACCAGAACCGCGCCTCGAGTGCGCCGTCCCGTCCCTGCGTGAAGTTCATCGTGCCCTGCGTGTCGCCCTCGGCGCGGATCTGCTCGGGTGCCCAGGTGAGGTCCTCGGCCGTCCGGTCCGTCCGGCCGTCGGTCGGGTCGTCGACCCGGTCCATCGACCGGTCGTTGCCCGGCATCCCCCCGATCAGGGTCGCCACCACGATCACGGCGGTGACGGCGCCGGCGCCGGCGGTGAGTGCGGCGCGCCGGCGGCGGCGGCGGACCACGGCGGCCAGGTCGTTCGGACCGGGTGGGGGGAACTGTGCGATCAGGGTGCGCAGGACCTCGATGTCTGGGCATGCTCCTGCTCCTTCCTGCATCGAGCCGTGGGGCGATCCGGGACCGGCCACGCGCCAGCCGCGACTTGACCGTGCCCTGGGGGATGCCGAGCTCGCGGGCGATCTCCGCGGTGCCAAGGTCGCCGAGGTGGTGCAGCACCAAGACGGTGCGGTGGTCCAGGTCGAGCTGGGCCAGGGCGGCCATGACCGCCACGTGGTCGGGATCGAGCTCTGCGGTCTGCCGCGGCCCCGGGACCCTGGTCAGGAACCGTTGCGCGGACGCCAGTGTGCCGCCAGACGTTGCGCTGGTGGTTGAGCGCCACCTTCCGCAGCCACGCCTCGGGGTTTTCTACCCGGTCGAACGCCGCCCCCGCGGCCAGCGCCTTCACGAATGCCTCTTGGACCGCGTCCTCCGCATCGACCTGGTCGCCGCAGATCGCGAACAGCTGGAGCACCAGGCGTGGGTACGCCGCGTCGTACAGCTCGCCGATCGCCCGGGAACCTGCCATGACGTCACCTCCTGGCTCCTCGTCCGGAGAGTAGACACCCCAGCGGCCGGTCCGTTTCCCTGGGAAACATCCTGAATCCGTCCATTGTGCCGCGGCAACGGCCAAGCGCTCGGGCGCAATGCGACCACGGCCCCCGACACACGCGGGCCGGGGGTCATGTCGGTCAAGGACGGTCCCCGCCGGTTTGTGCCTCCACCCCGGCAGGGACCTAGCCGCTCGGGAGGTAACTCAAGGAGCGGCTGACAGCGCGGATACCCCGCCTTCGGACCACCCATCCCGTGGCCCTGTCGGTAGGTTGCCGGTTCTGGTAGCCGTGACGGCCGCCCCGGGTGGATTGCTCGCGTGCCTGCGAGTCGCCCCCGACGCGAAGTCGGCTATAGGTTCCTACGCGAGTGTCGGCGAGCCCACCCCACCCCACTCCACCGCCACCTCGATGGACCGCGGTAGCCGCTCGGCATGCATGCGCACATGGATCCCGTTTTTTCGAACACGCAATGCCCGCTAATCAGCGTGACGCGTTTTGTGTCAAGAGCGGTCGGGTTCCTGGCTCGTCGTCAGTCCCTGCATAGCGGTAACGGAGATTGGTGGCTCGACAGCGCGTGATGGGGCTGTGGTGACGACGAGCCGGGGCTGCCTTGTGATTTAGCGACAGAGATACCCGTGGGTTCTCGATGCCGCAGAAGGCTCGGCCCGACTCTGCTTTGTGACGCGTCCTCGCGCGATGAATGTCCTCAGGCGGCTGGAACCTTCACGGCCCTGGCGAGGCCGCCGGCAGCGATGGTCGGGTTCCACGCGCGGCCGGTGGTGACCACGCGTGGAGCTGCCTGAGGATCGCTGCCGCGATCGCGGTCTGCGCCTGCTCGGCTTGAGCTTGTTGACCTCGCGGGTCGTCAGATGGCGGTACCGCTCGGCGTAGACCTCGTTGTTGTTCATCGCTCCCCACATCGCCCGCCAGGCCGCGACCCGTAGTCCCGGTCGGCCGGCGCCTGTGAGCCGCGCCTTGCCCGTGAAGGTCCCTGACATCCGTTCCCTGGGTGGCAGTCCGGCGTGCTTGACGACCGCGCGGGCACTGGTGAATCTGCGGAGGTTTCCGGTTTCGGCGAAGATCGCTGCCGCACCCACGGCCGACAACCATGGATGGGGCAGACCAGGTCGGTCAACGCGAGCTCGTCGAGGGTCGCGACCATCCGGGCCTCGGTATCGGCCAGTTTCCTTCGCGCGGTGTCCCAGTCCTCGATCAGCCAGGCGATCCGCTCGGAATTGGCCCCGCCGATGGACGAGGACCGCGGCCGGGTCGACCAGTGCCGCGTACAGGTTGCGCACGATCCGCAGGCGGGGTTTGATCCCGCCGCGGCGGATGATCTCCCTGCGGACCGCATGCTCGAACCGGGCTGCACCGAGCCGTCGGGTCCGGTCCAGGTCGCCACTGTCGCGGCCCACCACCACGCTCAACGCGGCGACCCAGGTGCTCGACTTGAATGGCTGTTGAGCGGTCTCGAGAACGGCCGGCCAGACGCACTCGAGGAGGTCACGGATCTGTTGAACGCAGGCGACGTGCTCCTCGAGGAGCTGCTCGCGGCGAGCTCCAGGTGCCGCAGTCGGCTCCAGGTCTCATCAAGCGGCTCGGGTAGGTAGCAGCGCAGCTGGGCGGTCAGTGGGCGATCAGGACCGCGTCCTTGTCGTCGGTCTTGTCGGTGGTCAGGTCCTCGGTCTTGCGTGCCCATGACGAAAGCATTGGCTGCACGCACACAACGACATCCCTCGCTCCGCAGCCAGCTGGCCGAGCACCCGCCACCGGTGGCCAGTCGGTTCGCATGCCACTGTCACTCCGGCATACCCGGCTCGGGCGGCACGAGAGGCAGCCCACTCCAGCGCGCCGCCGAGGTCCCAGGCCTTGCACCGAAACGTGCGCCGAGCGAGCACACTTCGAGTCGTCGTCGGCCGGCGACCGCCGTCTGCTTCTTGTCGGCCAGATCGATCCCGACGATCGCGTTCGACAGCGGCACCGTCTCACGCAGCTTCGAGAGTCGAGCATTCCTGTTGCGATCACCCCTGGAGACACCACTACCGTTGGTCATGAACGTCCTCCTTATGCGATGGGACACCAAGCCCGACAAGCGCATCAGGAGGACGTTTCTACGCCCGGCATCGACACGCAGAACGTCTTCTCTATGCCGAGAATCGCGCACCGGCGGTGGCCCTAACTCGCGCTCCACCGGCACCTGGTGCCGGCCCAGCCCAAGTGCAGGCGCGTTCCGCACTCGCGCGGCCATACCTTGCTCGACCCCTGGGCGAGGAGAAGATGCCCGTCCTTGTGGAAGTGCAGGGCGACCGGATCACCCCAGATGGTGACGCCGACGACGACCGGCATTCGGTTGCCAGCGTCGTATTCGATCTTGTTGATGTCGACTCGCGTCGCAGCAGCGGCGCATTCAAGGAACGGTGATTGCGGCCAGCGACTAGGCCGCGTCGCTGGCAGACGTGCGGGGGTGGTACTCGATGCGTGGGCCGTGGTAGATCTCGCCGATGACGTGGCCGTCGTCAGTTTGGAGGAGGTCGACCTTGCGGGTGCCGCTGGGTGTGACGACTCGGGCCAGGCCGTGGGGAGTCACCCAGCGGTAGGCGCCGAGCCCGATCTGGCAGGGTCGTAGCCGGGAACGTGGGTCTTGACCCGATGGTGGGTGCGCGTCAGCGGGGCGTCGTTGTGGTCGCCGGTCTGCCCGGGCGGTCCACCGCGATCGGGCGGCACGTAGGGCGTCGGTGGTCGTGATCCAGACGCCGGTAGCCCGATGTTCGCCGAGTGCGGGAACGCATCGCCGAGCATCCGGAGCAGGGTGCGGTGCTTGACCAGGGCCGGGTGCTCGTAGCCGTTGACGGCATGGGTGTGGTTGAGGTCGATCACCGGCTGCAGCGTGATCTCGCGGTTCTGCAGGAGCTCGGAGACCTGCTCCAGCAGCATCGGACCGATGCCCTCGGCCCGCGCCACCCCGTCCACGACACCGCTGAGGACCAGGTCGCTGACGAAGCACGTAGAGGGTCGCCGGCCGCTTCTTCGGCTTCGGCAGCGCCACCGGTGTCGCGTCGACACCGGCCGGGTCGTTGACGGCGTCGAGGAAGGCGGCCGCGGCATGGGGATTGCTGAGCAGCTCCACCGCCTTGGTCTCCAGCTCACCGCGACTGATCTCGTGGCGCTCGTCCTCGGAGAGCTGGTCGTGGATCGCGTCGGCGACCTCGCTCACCGTGGCGTCGAACCCCAAGGCGGTGCCGGTCGGCAACTTGAGCGTGACCCGGCGCGTTGCGGGTTCTCCGTCGGCCGCGTCGATGGCATCACCTGGTCGCGCGTGAGAAAGCCGCACACCGACCTTCGCCGCGTCCTCGGCCAGCCGGGCCCGGTGGGCCCCGGGGTCGGCCTCGATCACCTTGGCCTCCGCGATCGCCAGCACCCGCCCCGGGGCCTGGTCGGCGGCCGCGGCGACCGCGACATCCACGATCACCACGGTGTCCTTGGCCAGCGACCGCGACATCGCCGCGACCTTGCGAGCCACCCAGGCCGGGAGCCGCAGGTCCTGGACCGCCTGCCACACCAACGGCAGCCGGTGCCGCAGGTCGAGCGCATCGGCAGCCAGGTGCTTCATCGCGATCAGAGCCACATTGCCGCGCGATCGCCAGCTCGGCCCAACACAGCTCCCGCACCGGCGGGGTGCCCTCGCCACCGAAGTCGATCAGCTGGTCCGACCCCAGCACCCGACCCTCACCCGGGTCATCAGCGTGCAGGTCCGCCCACTGCAGCACCAGCCGCAGCAGATCGACGTCCCGCTCCCGCTGCTCACGGGTCAGGTCCTCAGCCGCCGACAACACCGCCGTCGCGTCGAGGTCCACCACATCCGAGATCACGCACACATGCTCGCAACCACCCCCCGACACATCGCCGCCTGCGCGATGCTGGCCCGCGACGAGGTGATGTGGAGGGCAACGCGCCTCGTCGGCTCCTCGAGCCGGCCGGGCATCCGCCATCCGGCCGCCAGCCTCGAGGGGATCAGCGGCTGACTGTCGCCGAAGTAGTCACAGAACTTCATGATCAACGGGTCCCAGGCCTGCGGGTCGATGTGGTCGGTGCCCGGCAGCCGTACGGCGTCCGACACGTGCGCGCGCAGGACCCGGACGTGGATGGCGTGCGCCGTCGAGGAGTCGTCGATCGGGTAGTGCCGCTCCACCCTGCACTCGAGCTGGATCGGGCACTCCGCCACCCGGTCGGGGGCGACCAGGTCCGACGGCTCGCGGGTCTGCCCGGCGACCTCGAACTTGCGCGGCTCGTACCGGTATCCGGTCTCGCGCTTGTGTGGCGACAGCCCGGGGAGCCGGTCAGCAGCGCCAGCCGGTCGACATGGTCGACGAGATCGGCCGAGGCGAGGTTGAGGACTGCCTCGCCGGTGCGCAGGAGGTTCTGAGTCGTGCGCGAGGACGCGGCCAGGCCGAGCACGGCGTTCTGCCCCAGCCACCAGGCCGACGACATCGGCGCCGGTTGGTGGTGCCGTCGGGGTTGGTCGAAGACGACCAGGACGACGGGCGTTCCGTATAGTGGACCTTGAGCGGTACGACGCGTGCATGCCTCCAGTCTGGCCGCCCGAGACACCCGGTTCTGGCGGGAATCAGACACCGCAGGAGACGGGCTCCCGACCACGGCTACCGTGGGTACGGCGCGATCCGCGACCCAACAGATCTGTGTCCAACGGAGCAGCGATGACCTACGAGATCCATCCCATCGGCGTCGTCGAGTCGTCGTTGGTCGATCCGGCGAACGCGCCGAAGCAGGGCGCGGAGGGCGGGCCCGAGGCATGGCTCGTCCTCGATCCCGCGGTAGCCGACGGCCTCGGCGACCTCGCGGTCGGCGACGACGTCCTCGTGCTGACCTGGCTGCACCTCGCCGACCGATCCGTGCTGGCCGTGCATCCGCGCGACGACCCGCAGGACGCCGCTCACCGGCGTCTTCAGCACCCGTTCCTCCGACCGGCCCAACCCCATCGGGCTGCACCGGGTCCGGGTTCTCGAGATCGACGGATCTCGGGTGCGCGTCTCCGACCTGGAGGCCGTCGACGGCACCCCGATCGTCGATGTGAAGCCGGTCCTGGACGCAACGCGCTAGCGACGTTCAGAGGCGACGGAGCGCCGTCTCGGCGGCATTGAAGCCGCCCATGCCGTGCACGCCGCCGCCGGGCGGGGTGGCCGACGAGCACAGGTAGACGCCGTCGACCCCGAGCGAGTAGGGGTTGGCGGCCGGGCGTGGGCGGAACGACGATCTGGCGGGCGTTGTTCGCACCGGCAGCGATGTCGCCGCCGACGTAGTTCGCGTTGTACGCCTCCAGCTCGGCCGGCCCCCTGACCGAGACGGCCAGGACCTGCTCCCGGAACCCAGGGGCGAAGCGCTCGATCTGGTCGAGCACGGCATCGGTGGCGTCGCCGTCGTACCCGTGCGGCACGTGGGCGTAGGCATAGATCGGGTTGGCGTTCCCTGCCGACCGGCTCGGGTCGACGACGTACTGCTGGCCGAGCAGGACGAACGGCCGGTCCGCCATCTCGCCACGGACCGTCGCAGCCTCGATCCGGACCATCTCCTCGGCCGGTCCCCCGAGATGGAGCGTGCCGGCGCGGCGGCAGCCGCGGTTGGTCCACGGGATGTCACCTTCGATGGCGATGTCGACCTTGTAGGCCGCCGGCCCGTAGGAGTAGCGGGTCAGCCCGCGGCGCACCCGCCCGGGCAACCGGTCACCGACGATGTCGAGCACGCCTGCGGGGGCGGTGTCCAGCATCACCACGTCCGGCGCGGAGCCGGTCAGGTCGGACAGCTGGTCGAGCGACGTCACCCGGGTGCCGGTCACGACCTTGCCGCCGTGCGCGGCGAGCTCGGCGACCAGCGCGCGCGTGATCGCCCCGGTGCCGCCCTCGGCCACGGGCCAGCCCACCGCCTGCGCCGCAGCGGCGAGCATCAAGCCGACGGACGCGCTCAGCGGCCGGTCCAGCCGGTTGAACGCGTGTGCCGCCACGCCCATGAAGAGGGCACGCGCCGGCTCGTCCTTGAAGCGTCGTACGACGAGGGTCGCGGGCTGGAGCGCCGTCAGGCCGAACCGGCCCAGCGTGACCGGGTGCCGCGGCACGTGCACGACGGGTTGCAGCACCTCGCCGATCAGGTCGTCGAAGTTGCGCACCGCAGGGGCGAACAAGCGCCGCCACCGAGCGGCGTCCTCCCCCAGCGAGGCGTGGGTGATGCTCAGGTCGCGCGCCGCCAGCCCGGCCCGGCCGTCGTCGAGCGGATGCGCGAGGTCGACCTCCGGCCACAGCCAGCGCAGGCCGTGCCGCTCGAGGTCGAGCGAGCTGAAGTACGGCGATGCGACCCCTGTCGGGTGGAAGGCCGCGCAGTCGTCGTGCAGAAGACCGGGCAGGGTCGACTCGCTGGTCCGGGCGCCGCCACCCGGGCGGTCGTGCGCCTCCACCACGGTGACGTCGACACCAGCCTGGGCGAGCCGGATCGCGGCGGCGAGCCCGTTGGGCCCGCTGCCCACCACGACTGCCGACGTCATGGCACGAGTCTGTCAGCCCTCGATCTCGGACAGCTTGCGCTTGAGCACCTTGCCGGTGGGGTTGCGCGGCAGCTCGTCGAGGAAGACGACGTCGCGGGGCGTCTTGTAGCGGGCGAGGTTCTGCGCGACGTACGACTTCACCTCGTCGGCGGTCAGCTCCGCTCCGTCATTGAGTACGACGTACGCACGCAGCCGCTGCCCGAAGCGATCGTCGGGCACGCCGATCGCGGCCGCCTCGCGGACGAGGTCGTGGGCGTGGAGCAGCTCCTCGATCTCGCCGGGGAAGACGTTCTCGCCGCCCGACACGATCATGTCGTCGTCGCGCCCGTCGATGAACAGCCGGCCGGCCGCGTCGAAGTGCCCGACGTCGCCGGTCGACATCAGGCCGTCGATCCGGTCCTTGTCGCCGCCGCCGGTGTAGCCCTCGAACTGGAAGTCGTTGCCGACGAAGATCCGGCCGGTCTTCCCCGGGCCCACCTCGCGCCCGTTGTCGTCGAAGAGCTTCACGACGGCGCCCATCACCGGCCGGCCCACGCAGCCGGGCTCGGCCGCGAGATCCTCCGGCGTCGCGATGGTCGCGTAGGCGACCTCGGTGGAGCCGTACATGTTGTGGATCACCGGGCCGAACAGCTCGGTCGACCGGGTTGCGAGCTCGGCACCGAGCTGGGACCCCGCCACGAAGATCGCCGTCAGCTGGGAGAGGTCCGCCTCGGCGAACGCCTCGTCGCCGAGCTCGACCATCTTCTGCAGCATCACGGGCACGGCGACCATGCCGGTGGCGCGGTTGGCGGACAGGTCCTGCAGGACGAGCGCGGGATCGAAGCGACGTCGTACGACCAGGGTCGAGCCGAGGAACCCGTTGAGCAACGCCTGCGCGAAGCCGAGGGTGTGGAACATCGGCGCGGGCAGGACCAGCACGCCCTTGGCGTTGAACGGCACCCGCGACAGGAGCGCCCCGATCGGTGCGAGCGACCGCGGCTCGGCACGGGGCGCACCCTTCGGCGTACCCGTGGTGCCGCTGGTGAGGAGCACGACCTTCGGGTCCTGTCCGGACCGCGGCGCCGGCGAGGTGTCACCGCGGGCGACCACGCCGGCGATCGTGTCGTCACCATCGGCGTCGGGATCGTCGGTCCACGCGCGCATCCGGCCGAGCCGGGTCTCGACCTCGGCCAGGAAGTCGCCGTACTCGTCGTCGTGGACGAGGAAGTCGGTGCCCTCGCGCGCGGCGACGTCGCGGATCTGGGGACCGGCGAAGTCGGTGTTGAGCAGCACGATCCGGGCGCCGCAGCGCGCTGCGGCGTAGGTGGCGACGAGGAACCAGCGGTGGTTGCGCGCCAGGATCGAGACGCCGTCACCGGGGGCGAGCCCGGCGGTCCGCCAGTGGTTGGCCAGCGCGTTGGCGGCGTCGTCCAGCTCGCCGTACGTCATCGTGCCCAGCTCGTCGATGACCGCCGCCTGGTCGCGGCCATGGCGGAGGGACGCGATCGCCGGGACCGCGCCGAGCAGGCCGTAGCGCCAGGCAGCGTGACCGATCTGGGCGACCTTCCACGGCGGGTCGATGCCGAGCGCTCCGCGCTTGAAGGCGTACGACGCGTAGACGGCCTCCTGCGAGGCGCGACGGGCGATCTGGATGGGCAGGGTGATCACGGCGACACGCTAACGCTCTATGTTCTCGCGCATGCGCTCTGTCCAAGTGACCGCCCTCGAGGGCCCGTCCGGCGTGTCTGTCCAGGAAGTCCCCGACGCCGCGGCCCAGGACGGCCAGGTGCTGGTCGAGGTGAAGGCGCTCGGCATCTCGTGGCCGGACCTCCTGCAGACCAGGGGCGAGTACCAGATCAAGCCGGAGCTCCCGTTCCAGCTGGGCGTCGACTTCGCCGGCATCGTCCGCAGCGCTCCGGCCGGCAGCGGACTGGACGAGGGGCAGCGGGTCGCCTGCTGCCTGCCGTACGGCGGTGGCGCCGACCTGGTGTCGATCCATCCCGAGTCGGTGTTCGCGCTGCCCGATCGCTACAGCTTCGAGCAGGGTGCGGCGATCCCGATGAACTACCTGACCGCCGAGTTCGCGCTCGCTACCCGCGGAGGGTTGACCGAGGGCGACACGCTGCTGGTCACGGGTGCGGCCGGCGGTGTCGGGACCGCGTCCATCCAGGTCGGCAAGGGACTCGGCGCCCGCGTCATCGCGGTGGTGTCGACGCCGGAGAAGGCGGACTTCGCCAAGTCCGCCGGGGCCGATGAGGCCGTGCTGGCGCCCAACTTCCTCCCCGCGGTCAAGGAGCTCACCGGACCGTCCGGCGTCGACGTGGTGCTCGACGTGGTCGGCGAGCCGCTGATGACCGACGCCCTTCGCAGCCTGGGCGCGCAGGGCCGCCTGCTCGTGGTCGGGTTCACCGGCGGCGCCATCCCGGCCGTCAAGGTCAACCGCTTGCTGCTCAACAACATCGACGTACGTGGAGTGGGCTGGGGCGCCTTCGCGATGATGCGACCGGGCTACATGCAGGGCCAGTGGCAACGGCTGCTGCCGATGATGGAGTCCGGCGTGATCGACCCGCCGATCGGCACGGTCTACGACTCGACCAGGTGTCCGACGCACTCGTGGAGATGGACGAGCGCCGGACCCTCGGCAAGTCGGTCGTCCGCCTCTAGCAGGCACCCGCGTCGGGTACTAAGGCCCGAGATCCAGGGACCCTCTTCCCTACAACCGCGCAACTCCGGCGCCGACCCTGGACCCATGGTCAAGAACTCTCACCGCGGATCGTCGTCGGGTACGACGGATCGTCCGATGCCAACTCCGCACTGGACTGGGCGGCGCAGAGTGCGGCAACGCGCCAGCAACCGCTGGACGTGGTGATCGTCGCGACCGACCTGGCAGCCGACATCGGCCCGTTCCGCACGAGGGACGAGGAGACCGTCGAACAGTGGCGGACCGATGCGTCCGACCGTCTCAAGGAGCTCGGCGTCGTGCACGGGACCGTCGAGGTCCGGCGCGGTGCCGTCGTGCCCGAGCTGGTCGAAGCATCGGACGGTGCCGCGATGCTGGTCGTGGGCAGCCGCGGGCACAGCCTGCCGGCCGGCTCGTTGACCGGCTCGGTCAGCCAGCACGCCGCCCGGCACGCCCACTGCCCGGTCGTGGCTGTGCGCCCCTGCCGATCTCCCCACGCCCGTCGCATCGTCGTGGGAGTCGACGACTCCCTCGAGTCGGACCGGGCCCTCCGGTTCGCGTTCAACCGAGCCTCGGAAACCGGCGAAGCCGTGATCGCCGTGCACGGCCACTACTCGTTGAGGTCACGGATGCTGGCCCTCGACGGTGCCGCATCGGAGGCCGACATGCGCCGACTTCGCGACGCTGACCGGAGCCTCGCCGAGGTGACCGCCGGCATCGCTGCGGAGTTCCCCGACGTCGAGTTCGCACGCGAGGCGATCTCTGTCCGTCCTGCCCAGCTGCTCGTCGACTGCAGCGGCGCTGCATCCCTGGTCGTCGTGGGCTCCCGCGGGCGAGACGCGTTCAAGGACCTGCTCCTCGGTTCCGTCAGCCAACACGTGCTGCACCACGCCGAGTGCCCGGTCGCGATCGTTCGCTGACCAGACCGCCTCGCCCGGCCGCCGATGTGCGAGCCATCACAGTCACGGGAGAACGCCGTCCCGGGCCCCTAGGCTCGCCCGGTGCCAGCGAAACCCCTCGCCCGACGTCTCCTCGACGCCCAGGTCGCCTACCACCTCGATCAGTTGCGCGGAGAGAACCTGGCGGACACCGCCGCGGTCTTCGCCGACGAGCTGCTGGACGCGACCGGGCAGCACCAGATCGCTGACCTTGTGGACGCTGAGGTCGCGAAGACCGTGATCACCCGGGTGCTCGCCACGGCTCCCGGGAGCGCGGCCGCGACCGGGCTCATCGACATGGTGACCGACGTCGTACTGGAAGGCCCTGCGGACCCGTATCCACTCGGCGACCTCGTCGAGCGGGAGCGGGTCGAGGCCCTGGTCGACGCGCTGCTCGAGCTGAGCCCGCTGGTCGACCGCGTCATCGCCGAGGTGGCCGACAGCCCGGTGATCGGGACCGTGGCGTCCCGGTTCATGGGCCGCATCGTCGGCGAGGTCGTGCAGGCCAACAAGGCGGTGGCCGACAAGGTGCCGGGGCTCGGCGCACTAGTGGCGCTCGGCACCAGCACCGCTGCCAATGTGGTCGGGGCGGCGGGCCGCCCGCTGGAGGGCATCCTCGGCGACACCATGGGCAAGAGCGGCGCCTTCGCCGTACGACGCCTCGGCCGGATCATCGTCGACACCATGCAGGACCCGACCACCCGGGAGGCCGTCCTGCAGGCGTGGGACCTCGCGGCCGCCGAGAAGGTCGCCGGCCTCAGCCGGCTGCTGAGCCGCGAGCAGGTCGCCGAGGTGGTCGAGTCCGTCCACGAGCTCGCCGTCACCACGGCGGCCAACGAGCACGTGGCCGACCTCGTCGGCGTCCTCGTCGACAGCTTCTTCGACCGGTTCGGCGGCTACACCCCGACCGAGCTGCTCGAGCAGCTCGACCTCGACCGCGCGGACGTGCGGGACGACGTCGTACGGCTCGCGCCCGCCATCATCGGCGCGCTGGACGGAGACCGGCGACCTGGAGCGGATGCTGCGGACCCGGCTCGAGCCGTTCTTCACCTCACCCGAGGTCGCCGCTCTCCTGGCCTGACGGTCACAGCCACTCCGTCTTCGTGTCGAGCGTCGTCCGGTCGAGGGTGGCCAGCAGGTCGAGCTGAGGCCCGGTCCTCGGCAGCTCGTAGCGGAAGAAGTACGCCGCCGCCGCGCGCTTGCCGTCGTAGAAGTCGCCCTGCTCCTCGCCGACCGCGAGCAGCTGCTCCAGCCACATCCAGGCGATGACCGTGTGGCCCACCGCCTCGAGGTAGAGCGAGGCGTTGGCGAGCCCGAGCACCGGGTCGCCGGGAGCCCAGATCGCCTGGGTCACCTCCACGATCCGGTCGACGTTGGCCTTGAGAGCCGCGGCGTACTCGTGGTCGACCGGCACGGGCGATGGTCTCGTCGATGGCGCCGACGAGCGCGAGCAACCCGGCTCCTCCCTGCATGACCACCTTGCGACCGAGCAGGTCCTGGCCCTGGATCCCGTGCGTGCCTTCGTGGATCGGGTTGAGCCGGTTGTCGCGGTAGTGCTGCTCGACGTCGTAGTCGCGGGTGTAGCCGTAGCCCCCGTGCACCTGGATCGCCAGGTCGTTCGCGGCCAGGCACCACTGCGACGGCCAGCTCTTGGCGATGGGAGTGAGTACGTCGAGCAGCAGGTGCGCTGCGTCCCGCTCGTCGGCGGTCTCGGCAGTCTTCTCCTCGTCGACCAGCCGGCTGCAGTACAGCAACAGCGCGAGCGCGCCCTCGACGTACGACTTCTGCGCGAGCAGCATCCGCTTGACGTCGGCGTGCTCGGCGATGGGGACCGGCGTCCCGGCTGCTCCTGGCGCCCGGCCCTGGAGACGCTCCTTGGCGTACTGCAGCGACTTCAGGTATCCCGTGTATCCCAGCGCCATCGCGCCGAGGCCGACACCGATGCGCGCCTCGTTCATCATGTGGAACATGGCGGCGAGGCCACGCCCCTCCTCCCCCACCAGGTCGCCGACCGCTCCGCCCTTCTCGCCGAAGTTGAGCAGTGTGTTGGTGGTGCCGCGAAAGCCCATCTTGTGGTTGAGGCCGGCCAGGGTGACGTCGTTGCGGGTGCCGTCGGGCAGCACCTTCGGCACGATGAACAGGCTGAGCCCCTTCACCCCGTCGGGCGCGCCGGCGACGCGCGCCAGCACCAGGTGCACGATGTTCTCGGACAGCTCGTGCTCGCCCGCCGAGATCCACATCTTGTTGCCGAACAGCCGATAGGTCCCGTCCGGCTGGGGTTCTGCGCGCGTCGTGACGTCGGCGAGGGACGAGCCGGCACCGGGCTCGGAGAGGCACATGGTCCCGAAGTACCGGCCCTCGAGCATCGGCCCGACCCAGGTCTCGATCTGCTCGGGCGACCCGTGTGCGAGCAGCAGGTTGGCGTTGGCCATGGTGAGGAACGGGTAGCCCGACGTACCGACGTTGGCTGCCTGGAACCAGGTCATCACGCGCGCCGGAGACGACGTGCGGGAGCTGCCCGCCCCCGACCTCCGCGTCCATCGAGGCGGCGATCAGACCGGAGCCGAAGAAGACCTCGAGCGCCTGGGCGACCTCGGGGATCAGGTGCACGCGGTCGCCGTCGAACGTCGGCTCGTGGGCGTCCGCCAGCTTGTTGTGCGGCGCGAAGTGGTCGGTCGCGATCGTCGCCGCCAGCTCGATCGCGGCGTCGAACGTCTCGCGCGAGTGGTCGGCGTAGCGATCGCGCTTGGTCAGCTGCTCGACGTCGAGCCACTCGTAGAGGAGGAACTCGAGATCGCGGCGCGACATCAGGACGGACATGCCCCCACGGTAGGCGGCTGCGGGTCAGCGTGAGTCAGCGGCCGAGCAGCCGCTCGATCATCGCCTGCACCCAGCTGTTCCCGGTGTAGCCTCCAGGCCTGCCAACGATGGGGGTTGTCATCGCAAGCCTGCGGGTGCTCTGCATCGCCCTGATCACTACGGCGCTCAGCGTGCCGAACCTCGCCGCCACCACTGCCGAGCCCACCGGCCGGCACGGCGCGCAGACAGTCGCACCACGATTGCCTGACGGATTCACGGACTCGGTGGTGGCCAACGTCGCTGCACCGACCGCGCTGACCTGGACCCCCGACGGTCGCATGGTGATCACCAGCAAGCCCGGGCGGGTGATCGTTCGCCACGAGGACGGCACCAGGACTGTCGCGCTGGACATCTCCCCGCGTGTCTGCGACGACCTCGAACGCGGGCTGGTCGGCGTGGCGGTCGATCCCGCCTTCGCCACCAACCGGTTCCTCTACCTGTACTACACCCACAAGGTCCGCGGGTCGTGCGGAGAGGGTGGCCCGGATCCGGCCAACAGAGTGAGCCGGTTCGTGCTCGCAGACGACGACACGATCGCCGGGCGCAGCGAGAGGGTCCTGGTCGACCACATCGTCTCCCCGGAGGGCCATCACATCGCCGGGGACCTGGAGTTCGGCGCGGACGGGTTCCTGTACATCTCCGTCGGGGACGGGGTCTGCGCCCTGGTCGGCAACGCCGGCTGCGGGCCGACCAACGACAACTCGCAACGGCTTCGCCTGCCCCACGGCAAGATCCTCCGGGTCACCCGCACCGGCGAACCGCCGGCATCGAACCCGTACGCCGACGCCCGCGGAGCCCGCCGCTGCACTCGACCCGCCGGCGTGCCGCCCGGGCGCGGCCCGTGCAAGGAGATCTTCGCCTCCGGGTTCCGCAACCCGTTCCGGTTCGCCCGGAAGCCGGGGAGCAGCCTGTTCTACGTCAACGACGTCGGCCTGCACACGTGGGAAGAGGTGGACGTGCTCCGCAAGGGTCACAACTACGGGTGGAACGTCCGGGAGGGGCACTGCCGGCGCGACTCCACCAACGACTGCGGACGGGTCCGTGGGTTCACCAACCCCATCCACGACTATCGACACGGCGACTGCCGATCCGTCACCGGAGGGGCCTTCGTCCCTGGCAGCGCGTGGCCGAGGTGGAGAGGCTCCTACCTCTACTCCGACTTCAGCTGCGGAAAGATCTTCCGGCTGCAGCGGACCGCCGACGGCGGCTTCCGGCGGTCCACGTTCGTGTCCGGCGCCCGAGGCCCCGTCCACCTCCGGTTCGGCCCGCACGGCGACCACACCGCGCTCTACTACTTGAGCTTCTTCACCGGCACCGTGCACCGGATCACCCGCTCGGCGATCAACAGCGCGCCCGTGGCCGACTTCAGCTACCGACCCGACGGACTCACCGTCTCCTTCGACGGCGCCGCCAGCTACGACCCCGACGCGGGAGACCGCGTGACCCGCTGGGAGTGGGACTTCGGTGACGGCACCACCGCGGACACGACCAGCCCCAGGACGGCCCACACCTACGCCACGGCGGGGCCGATCCAGGTCACCCTGACGGCGGTCGACTCCCATGGCCTTGCGTCGGCGGAGGCCAGCATGACGGTCCACGCCGGCGAGCACCCACCTCACCTCGAGATCACCGCGCCCGACCCGGACACCCGGTTCGCGGTCGGCCAGACGGTCCACCTGACCGCGCACGCATCCGACGCCGAGGACGGGGCGTTGCCCGGCACCGCGATCACGTGGACCGTCCGGCTCCGTCACGGGAACCACTTCCACCCCTATCTCGGCCCGGTCACCGGCGGATCGGTCACGACCACCTACCCGGCACCCGAGGACCTCGTGGCTGCACGCACGAGTCGACTGGTGGTCACCGCGACGGCTGTCGACTCCCGGGGCCTGACCACCACAGTCACGCGCGCGCTGCTCCCGCGGGTCGTCGAGCTCACCTTCCGCACGACGCCCACTGGCGGGCGACTGATCATCCAGGGAGAACGCCGCCCGACTCCTCTCACCGTGCAGTCCTGGGTCGGCTACGTCTTCGGGGTCCGCGCGCCCGACCAGGAGATCGACGGTCTTCCCTACGTGTTCGCTCGCTGGTCCGACGGGCGGCGGCGCCAGCACGACATCACCACACCAGCAACGGCCACCGAGTACGTCGCTCGGTACCGCAGGCGCTGAACCGTCCGGTCGGACATTCACCTGAACACGTCAGTGATCGAGCCGGAGCGGGTTCCATTCTGCGGACGCGCTGGAGGACGTCACGATGCTCTGCAGGAGGGTCTTCTCGGTGCCGTCCGCGTTGGCGATGTACACCTGGCGGCGCTTCATGTACGAGATCCGGGTCCCGTCCGGCGACCAAGCAGGGGATGTGCCTCTCGCCACCCTGATGAGACCTGACCCGTCGACCGCGATGACCCAGATCCCAGCCGGCGCGACTTCGCTCGAGAAGATCAGGTGTTCCCCGTCCGGCGACCAGGCCAACCCACGGATGTGCCCGATGGCCTCGAGATCGTGCAGTGTCCGGACCCCGGTGCCGTCCGTGTTCATCACCCGTAATCTGTGGCCCCAGTCACCCATGCCGTCGAAGAAGGCGATCTGGGCAGCGTCAGGAGAGAACACCGCGAAGTAGGTCGTGATAGGCCACAGGGTCCCTTCGTCCTCCCGTGGGAATTCACGGGGTGCCGGGGCGTGGCGGAGACGCGGGGTGCCGCCGTCGGTTCCCACGGTGTAGATCGCGGAGGATTCGGCGTCGGAATAGACGACCTGAGTCCCATCGGAGGAGATCGAGCCGTAAGGAGAGGCGCGGCTGACGACCCGGTTCTCGGAACCGTCGGCGTTGAGCACGACGAGGTCGTACTCGGCGCCGTATCCGCCGCGGACGCCGTCCAGCCGTCGGATCAGGAGCTTCGTGCCGTCGCTTGACCATCCCAGCGGTTCTCCGGGCCGATCGGTTACGAGCCTCGGTTCCTGGTCCGACGGTCGGGAAGGATCCACCGCCCAGATCGCGTTGCGGTCCTCGCTGTAGACGATCCACCCGTGGATCTCCGCGAAGATGTGGGTGGGCGGCTCGACAGCGGCAGGTCCGGCATGGTCTCTCGCACGCACGGCCATGGTGACGCCGAGAACGACAGCGAGCGAGGCCGCGGCCGCACCGACCACCAGTCCCCGGTTCCGGCGAACCCATCGATCCATCATTGTCGGCCCCCTCTCCAAACACGACGCACGGGTGATCCGTTGGGTGTGCGTCTCAGTTCGTCGGCATCAGGAAGGGCTGCTCGAGGCGGATGATGTCGCACGTCTGGCGGGCGACGTCACAGGCGAGCAGGTCACCGTTCCTGTGATCCACCATCGCGATGTCGCCGTACGACCAGGCGATCCAGGGATATCTGTTCCTGGGCACCCGCCACAGCTCGCCGGTCCTGGTGTCGACGGTCGCGGCCGCGTGCCGATCCTCCGTGAGCTCGCTGGCAAGGACGTAGTTGCCGCTAGGGCTCAGCCGGACGTGCGTCTCCAGGTCGGCAAAGGTCTCCTCCTCCCGGCCTGGCGCGGTGACCACTACTTCCCCGTTCTCGCCGAAGACCTCGACGTCGTCGTGCAAATCGATCACGTAGCGCCCATCCGAGGAGTCGACCTCCGAGGTGGTCTGGCTTCGCACGTCATGCGTGAAGGACGCAGACCCAGAGGTCCAATAGATGCGCTCGGCCGAGACTTGGAGGAAGCCGTTGCCGGCCGGATAGTGGTCGCCACAGATGCCGGAGCAGTTGGACACGCCCTGGGCCACTGACGTCCGCGAGATCTCGCGGCCCGCGGCGGTGTCGTAGACGACGAGCTCCCCAGGTCCGGGCTCCAGTGCATCGGACCCCTCGAACCAGGCGGCGGTGTCGCCGTTGGGGTCCCCGCCGGGGCCAGCTTCCGAGTCGTGACCCACGATCCGCGGTTCACCGCCCCAGGGGTGGAACCACACGTCGTACGTCGCGGGATCCAGGTAGACCGCACCCGTCCGCACCAAGGCCAGCGCCCCTGCCAGGGTCTGCTCGTCCAGCCGCCCGATCTCGACAGGGGTCTCCTCCACGACGTCGCCGCGGTGCAGACCTTCAGCGTCGTACCAGACCGGTACATCCTCCACCTCGACGCTCGGCGTCTCGACGGGTTCGAGGCCGTCAGACCCGCCGCCCGGCCCGCCTCGCAGGACCGTGACGACACCGACGACGACGACCACTGCAGCAACGAGCGCGCCCATCACCAGCCCTCGGTTGCGGCGGACACGTCGGCGTCCTCGGCGTACGTCGTCGGCCGGTGAGGCGGGCGCCATCTCGAAGCCCTCGGCCACCGCCTGCAGCCGCACGATCAGGTCGGTCTCGTCGAAGCTCATGCGTCCCCTCCCTCCGCGACGGTGGTGCCGAACTCGGCGGCCAGAGCCCGACGCAACGCGGCAAGCGCGTCGCTGGTCTGGCTCTTCACCGTGCCCGCGCTGATGCCGAGGTCGGCGGCGGTCTCCTCGACGCTGAGGCCGAGGTAGTGCCGGAGGACGACCACCTTGCGCTGACCGAGTGGAAGGTTCGCGATGGCCGCCCACATGACCTGGAGGTCCTCGGTGGGCAGGTGGACCGCCGCGGTCGTCTCACCGAGGGTCGCGAAGGAGCGCTCCCGGCGCCACGGTCGTCGCACCTGGTTGAGGTGGCTGTTGATGATCGCCCGGCGCACGTAGGCATCGACGTTGTCCATGCGGGATGCCCGCGGCCATGCGGCGTACAACCGCGCGAGCGCGTCCTGCACGATGTCCTCTGCCTGGTGCGGATCACCGCAGAGCAGGCATGCGGTGCGGAACAGCTGGAGGCGCCGTTGCGCGACGTACGTCGTGAAAGCCTCGTCCACGTCGATCATCGGGCCCCCTTTCACCCTCCAGACACCGCGTACGAGTGATCCGTTGGGTCGACCCCCACCACAGTGTGGACGACGTGATCACTGAACTACGTCAGAGGAGCCACCAACGGCCACGGCCGCGCCGCCTCGAGCTGGGCACTGAGGCTCAACAGGGTCGGCTCGTCGTCGAGGCGGCCGACCAGCTGCACGGACAGCGGCAGGCCGTCGGGCCCGAGCCCGCACGGTACGGCGGCCGCGGGGTTGCCGGTCACGTTCCACAAGGCGGTGTAGGCGATGGCGGGCGTCGACTTCAGCGCCGCCGTCAGCACGTTGACGCCCTTGAGCACCCCGACCTTCGGCGGGCGGTTCGCCGTGACCGGCGTCAGCAGGACGTCGTACTGGTCGAACAGGCGGTTGGCCTTGTCGCGCACCTTGGTCCCCTGCCGCAGCGCCCACTCGAGCACGCCGGGCCGCACCCAGAAGCCGAGGCGGTAGGCCTGCCGGATCGACGGCTCGAGCCGGCGGTACTGCTCGACGGCGTCGGCCTCGGTGCGGATCCCGGCGAAGAACTGCGGGACGAACGCAGCCGTCGGGTCGGGCAGGTGGGCGTCGACCTTGTGTACGTCGTGGCCCAGATCGGCCAGCAGCCGGGCGGTGTCCTCGACCGCCTTGACGTGCAGTGGGTGCGGGCGGACGCCCTTGCTGGTGGGCCGCACCGTCCACCCGATCCGGAGCTTCCCGGGCTCGCGGGCGGCGGCCTCGACGAAGCTGCCGACGTCCTTCGCGCGGTAGCGGTCGGAGGCGACACCACCGCGGATGGCGTCGTAGACGATCGCGGAGTCCAGGACCGACCGGGTCAGCGGCCCGAGGGTGCCGAGGGCCCACCAGAGATGGGGGTTCGGCGACGTGGACACCCGGCCGAGCTGGGGCTTGAGGCCGAACAGGCCGCAGAACGACGCCGGGATCCGGATCGAGCCTCCTCCGTCGCCGCCGATCCCGACCGGGATCATGCCCGAGGCGACCGCGGCCGCCGTACCGCCGCTGGATCCGCCGGGCGTGTAGGCCGGGTCCCACGGGTTCCGGGTCGGCCCCAGGCTCTTCGGTTCGGTGTAGGGCCAGGCGCCGAACTCCGGCATGGAGGTCTTGCCGACGATGACTGCGCCGGCGGCCCGGAGCCGCCGGACGACCTCGGAGTCGGCGGCGGCCGGCGTGCTGTTGGACGTCCCACCGAAGGTGGTGACGCACCCCTCGACGTCGTTCTCCTCCTTGATGGCGATGGGTACGCCGTGCAGCGGCCCGATCGGCTGCGCGGCGGCATCGCGCTCGGCCGCCTCGGCCCGGGCACGCTCCGCGAGGACCACCGAGAAGGCGTTGAGCTCCGGGTCGCGACTGTCGATCGCGGCGAGGCAGTCGTCGACCGCCTGCTCGGCAGTCAGCTCTCCGGCTGCGATCTGTCGTGCGGTCTCGGCGACGCCTCGGGCGGTGGTCACCGCCGCAGACTAGCCCTGCGCCGCTGGTGGGCCGCTGCGCCCGGGCGGCGGAAGAGCGGCGGCATGAAGCGCAGCATCAGCGCCGACCAGACGAGGTGGGTGATGGTCGGCGCCTGCAGTCCTCCCGAGGCCCGCCGCTGCAGGCCGAAGAGGCTCCCCATCGCAGCGGCGGCGAGCACCAGCGCCGGGTTGCGGGTGGTCGTGGTGGCCAGCGTGTAGACGGCGGTCGACGAGACCACCGGACGGTGGTTGCGCAGCGCGGCGTAGAGCGCGCCGCGGAAGAACACCTCCTCGCCCAGCCCGTTGGCCAGCGTGGTCAGCAGCACCAGTCGGTCGTCGCCCTCGTCGGCGAAGGAGAGCACGTCGGAGATCGCGGCGTCGAGAACGGGGATCCGGCGGGACACGAGAGCGGCGCCGTAGAAGAGGCCGAAGACGCCGACGCCGGTGGCGACCGGCGCCAGGACCGGACGACGGACGGTCTCGTCCCGCGACTCGATCCAGCCCAGGTGCAGTGGCCCCGACGCCAGTCCGCCGACCGTCCACACCCCGGCGACGGCTGCCGTCGAGAGGTAGAACCCGCGGGACCCGGGCCGGGTCGAGAGCGAGGCCCCGAGCAGCCCCGCTCCGGCGATCGAGGTCGCGGCCACGACCCGCCGCCGGCGACGTCGTACGACGTCCGGCTCGTCGTGCTCGAGCCGCACGACGTGGGTCAACGGCTTCGGCAGCACCCGGTCGAGGCGCGCCCGCAAGGTCGCTCGACTCACCGAAGCCCCTGACGCTCGGCGAGTGCCGCCTTGACCGCTTCGTCGTACGTCATCGGCGTGAAGGGAACGACGTCCTGGATGGAGGTGTCGTGGACGACCACCTCGTTGACCATCGAGTCGATCAGGTTGCGACCCGCCTGGGTGTCGACGTCGGTGACGAACGACAGCCACAGGGAGGACAGTCCCGGCGTCAGCAGCGGGACCTGCACGATCGGCAGCGGGCGGCGCTGGATGGCCGCGACGCGCTTCATCATGTCGACGTAGGCGAGGACCTCGGACCCACCGACCTCGAAGGTCCGGCCGATCGCGTCGGGGTGGTCGAGCACGCCGACCAGGTAGCGCACCACGTCGTCGATCGCGATCGGCTGGGTGCGCGTGCGCACCCAGCGCGGTGCGACCATCGCCGGAAGGTGCTCGACCAGCTGCCGGGTGATCTCCCAGGAGATGCCGCCGTGCCCGATGACGATCCCTGCGCGGAGCACCGTGACCGGTACGCCGGCCTCCCCCAGCAGCGCCTCCACCTCCCGGCGGCTGCGCAGGTGGGGCGACAGGTCGTCGCTGTCGTCGCCGAGCCCGCCCAGGTAGATGATCTGACCGACGCCGGCGTCGGCGGCCGCCTTGCCGAAGGCGGTCGCTGCCTCGGCGTCTCGGGCCTCGAAGTCGGCGGTGTCGAGCGAGTGGACCAGGTAGTAGGCCGCGGCACAGCCGTCGAGGGCGCCGGCGAGCGAGTCCGGATCGGCGACGTCGCCGTGGACCCCGGTGCCCGGCCCGTCGTACTCACCGGGTCGACGGGTCATCACCCGGACGGAGCGACCGTCGTCGGCGAGCGCGGCCACGAGCCGCCGGCCGACGAAGCCGGTGCCGCCGGCGACGACCACGGGCAGGGTCACTCTGCGCCTCCTCATCCACAAGTTTCTGAACAGACTGTTGAACATCAGCGGCGGCCGTCGTGGCACAGCAGCCAGGGCCGCACCGAGAGTCCCGACGCCCGGGTAGCCGGCAGCCGATCGCCACGCCCGCGCGTAGACACGGCAGACCGCCTCGTCGACGGCGGCCGCGTCGTCGTACCGGAGCGCGCATAGCCGTAGACCATGCGGATCGTCGCGTCGTAGAAGCGCATGAACGCGTCGGCATCGCCGCCAGCGGCGAGACGCAACAGCTGTGCGAGATCGGCATCGGTGGCACACGCTCGCTTGCCTGATGCGGTTCAGTACGGACGGGCTTCATCGCAACTCCATTTGTCAAACAGATACCTCAACAATTGTTTAGATTTAGGATAGGAGCATGGCCCAAGCCGACGCGGTTGCGCAAGTCCCCGAGATCGGGCTCACCATCGGTGAGCTGGCGCGCCGCACAGGAGTCAGTCCGGCCGTGCTCCGCATGTGGGAGTCACGCCACGGTTCCCCGAACCGCGCCGGCTGTCGTCCGGGCATCGCCGCTACGCCGCGGCGGATGTCGCGCTCATCGGCCAGGTCCTCCGGCGCAAGGACGCCGGGATCCGGCTCGAGATCGCGATCGCCGAGGCGTTGGCGTCCCGGCCGCCGGAGAGTCCGTCGATCTTCGCCGAGCTGCGCCGCCGCCACCCGGGGCTGGCGCCGCACCGGCTGCGGAAGTCGACCCTCATCGCCTTGTCGTGGGCCATCGAGGACGAGTGCTGCGCCGTCGCCGACAGCCCGATCCTGTTCGGCGGGTTCCAGCGCAGCGAGTTCTACCTCCCGTCAGCGGCCCGGTGGCGGGAGCTCACCCGGGTCGCACGCAGCGCCGTCGTCTTCGCCAACCACTGGCCGGACGCGACGCTCGACGCCCGGGGCCCGGTGCAGGCCACCCTCGGACCCGATGCCCCGATGCGCCGCGAGTGGGCGGTCGTCTGCGATGCGCTGGACAGCACCGCCTGCCTGGCGGCCTGGGAGCTGCCGGGCCAGACGCAGGTCCCCGACCGCCAGCGGATCTTCGAGGCCGTGTGGACCGTCGACCCGGTCGCCGTGCGCGACGCCGCCGGTGTCGCGGCGGGCATCGCCACCCGGGCAGGGATCACCCTGCCCCAGGGCGTCCAGGACGACCTCGCCGGCCCGCTCGCCGTACGCGAGACGACGCCGGCCGCCGTGACGGCACTGTTCAACCGGGTGGTCGCCTACGTCGACCGGCTGGCCTGACCCCGCGCCTGCTGGTAGCGGTCGAGGGCATCCTTGCGCTCCTCGTCGTGGTCGACGATCCGCTCGGGATAGCCGTCGTCGTACCCCTCCTGGTGCCGCCACGGCTCGTGCGCAGCACCGCCGGACAGGTGCGCGAGCTCCGGCACCCAGCGGCGCACGTAGTCGCCGTCAGGGTCGAACTTCTTGCCCTGGGTGACCGGGTTGAAGACCCGGAAGTACGGCGCCGCGTCGGTGCCCGTCCCGGCAGCCCACTGCCAGCCGTGGTTGTTGGAGGCCAGGTCGCCGTCGACGAGGTGGTCGAGGAAGTGGCGAGCGCCGACGGGCCACCACACGTGCAGGTCCTTCACCAGGAAGCTCGCCACCACCATCCGCACCCGGTTGTGCATCCAGCCGGTCTCGAGCAGCTGCCGCATCCCCGCGTCGACGAACGGGAAGCCGGTCCGACCGCGCCGCCAGGCGTCGACGAGCTCGTCGACTCCGGCCCCGCTGTCGTAGCGGATCCTCGCCAGGTCCTCCCGCAGGTCGCCCCAGGCCGAGTCCGGCCGGTGCCACAGGACGTCGGCGTAGAACTCCCGCCACGCGAGCTCGGTGACGAACGTGCGGGCTCCCTCGGAGCGCGCCGTACCGCCGCCGAGATCCGCGAGCAGGGTCCGCGGATGGATCTCGCCGTGCTTCAGGTGCACGGACAACCGGCTGGTGCCGTCGAGATCGGGCCGGTCGCGAAGCTCGGAGTAGCGCTCCAGCCCGTCCGCGGCGAACTCCTGCCACCGCTCGCGCGCCGCGTCCTCCCCCACCGGCCCGAACGACCGGCCGCGCTCGAGCAGATCGTCGTCCAGGCCCTCGCCCTCGACCGTCCGCCGCCAGCGCAGCCCGCGCGGCCGACCCAGCGGCGGCTCCGCGCCGTGGTCCCGCCACGCCCGGGAGTACGGCGTGAACACCTGGTAGGGCGTTTCGCTCTTGTTGAGGATCGTGCCCGGTCGGACGACGTACGGCGTGCCGCTCGCGGCCATCGGGATGCCGTCCTCTCGCAGTCGGTCGGCGACGCGTCGGTCGCGGCGGCGGGCGTACGGCGTGAACTCGCCGGTGACGTGCACACTCTGCGCGCCCGCCTCCCTGACGACGGAGGCCACGACCTCGGCGGGATCACCGGACCGGACGACGAGCGCGCCGTCGGTCGCCTCGTCGAACGCCGCCAGGGACGCCTCGAGCCGGCTACGTCGGGCGTCGCCGGCCCGCGCCAGCTGCGGATCGCGCACGAAGAGCGGGAGCACCGGCCCGTCGTCCGCCGCGGCATGGAGCGCGGGGTGGTCGGCGATGCGAAGGTCGCGACGCAACCAGAGGACGGACGTCATCGCTCGAACGTAACGCGCAACCGGAAGCGGGCCTCCGCACCCGGGAGTCGTGCCGGGTCTTCATCTTCATCGGAGGCCGATCCGTCGGTCGAACCCGCCGGGCGCGTGCACGTTGAGGAACCGCACGTCTCCCGGGCCGTGGTTGACGATCGCGTGCGGTGTGCCGTCCGGGATCAGGACGAAGGCTCCGGGACCGGCGTCGAGTCGGCGCTCGTCGTCCCCGAGCGTGACCGAGAGCGTGCCTTCGAGCACCAGCATCGAGTCGTCCTCGGCGTGGTGGACGTGGCGCTCGACGCCCTGGCCCGGCTGGAGGGTGACGATCCCCAGGTTGAAGAAGGGCGTGTCCGTCGTACGCGCGAGGAACTCGACGTTGCCGAACCGCTGGCCCTGCCCCGGCTCGACGACGACGACCGGGCGGCTCATCGCGCACCCGCCGTGACCGCGGCGGCCGAGAGACCGCCACCGAACAGGTTGCGGGGATCCACCGTCGCCTTGACCCGGCGCAGCCGGTCCAGCGCGTCCGGCGCCCAGGGGCTGCCCTGCTCCTGCTCGCTCCCGTGGCCGGCGAAGTTGACCAGCGAGGAGCCGGTCGCCCACGGCTGCAGTGCGTCGATCACCTGGGCGGTGACAGCGGGCGCGACCGCCGCCAACGGCGGCGGCGCGGGGGCGATGACGGACAGCGAGTAGGCGCCGTCGCGGCCGGCCACGGCGTTGGGGATCGCGGCCGGACGGCTGAGCGCACCACCCATCAGCCGCAGCTCGACGGCAGCGAGGGGTACGTCGACGTCCGGGCCGGCCACCGCCAGCAGGCGGTCGACCAGTCCGTCCGACATCGAGCCGAGCAGCCCACCGCGGGCGACCGCGGGCAGCGGCTCGGGCGGGTCCATGTGGATGCCGTCGACCGCGGCGAAGGACATCGGGCCGACGGAGTCGAGGACGGGCGTGGCGATCCTGCGCATCGGCGCGAGCAGCGCCTCACCGCGCTCGGGAGTGCCGGTGTAGCCGAACCGGACGGCCAGGCTGACGACACCGCGCAGCGGCGGCGGTACCTCGTCGATCGGCGGCATCCGGAGCAGCGCGATGGAGGTCGTCACCTCCTCCGGCATCGTCGGCGCCCAGGCAGACCAGGCGTGCAGCACCTCAGCGACGGCCGGACCGGTGAAGATCAGGGCGCCCCCGAAGAACTGGGGAACGCTGAACAGGTCGAACTCGAGCGCCGTCGCGATGCCGAACCGGCTCTGCCCGCCGCGCACCGCCCAGAACAGCTCCGGGTCGGTCTGCGCGGTGACGGTCCGGATCTCCCCGTCGGCGGTCACGAGCTCGACCGAGCGGACGTGGTCGGCCGCGAAGCCGTGCCGCCGCGCGAGATGGCCCATCCCTCCGCCGAGCGTGTAGCCGACGACGCCGACGCCCGAGGACGAGCCGGACAGCGGCGCGAGGCCGTGGGGTACGGCGGCGTCGATCACCGACCGCCAGCGAACCCCGGCCCCGACCCAGGCCCGCCGGGTGACCGGGTCGACCGTGAGGCCCTGCATCCGCTTCGTGGAGACGAACACCGTGTCCTCGGAAGGAGCGGCGGCGCCGTGCCCGGTGGCCTGGACGGCCACCGCGCGACCCTCGTCGTGGGCGAAGCGGACCGCTGCGGCCACGTCCTGCGCGCTGGTCGCCGCGACCACGACCGCGGGGCGGTGCTGGACGGCGGTGTTGAAGCCGGCGGTCTCGGCCGCGGCGGCGGGGTCGCTGCCGTCGTACACGCTGCCGGTGATCTGTCGCGCGAGCCGCTCGCGCGCGGATGAAGTAGACATCCCTGTTCCTCCTCGTCGCCTCCGCACGGTGCGGATCGGCATGGCGACGACGTTCGGCCTAAGGGCATGCCTGAGGCCTGAGGAATTCGCGCAGTCCTGGCCTGAGGGGCTAGAGGACCTCCAGCAGCCCGCGCCGCTGGGCGACGGTGACCGCCTCGGTCCGGCTGCCGACGTTGAGCTTGGCCATCAGGTTGCTCAGGTGCACGCTGGCGGTCTTCTCGCTGATGAACAGCTGCTTGCCGATCTCGCGGTTGGTCATGCCCTCCGCCACCAGCGCGAGGACCTCCCGCTCCCGCCCGGTCAGCACCGCGGCGGCCGTGGTCGTCGGCCCGGCCAGCCGGGCGCGGCTGATCGACGCGGCGACCGCCCGCTGCAGCGGGGCCGCCTGCATCTGCTCGGCCGACGCCGCGGCTTCGAGGGCGTGGACCCGGGCGCCGTCGCGATCACCGGCGGCGACCAGGGCGTCGGCCAGCCGCCAGCGACACCGCGCCTGCTCGTAGACGTGCCCGTAGCCGAAGGCGTCGAGGGCGGACTGCCACTGCTCGACGGCCGGCTCGCCCTGCAGCCGGGCGTGCTCCGCGACGGCGCGGGCATGCCAGGCTCGCCCCTCGGGTCCGAGGTCGCCCGGCCGTCCGTAGCCGCCCTCGATGATCCGCTCGACCCGCTGGAGCAGGACGTCACCCTGGCGCAGGGCGGCGGCCGCGCCCGCGTCGTCGCGGCGTTGGCGGCAGTACGACGCCTGGTCGGCCAGCGCTCCCAGCCCGAGCGCCGAGAGCCAGAGCCCGCCGTACATCCCCTCGCCGGCGACGGAGTCCAGGTGCGTCTGGGCGCGCTCCGCCGTCGTCACCGCGTCGCTCAGCTCGCCCTCCCACGTCAGGTGGTCGGCCTCGCAGCCACCGGCGACCAGTGCGACCTGGGGGTGGACGTCCCAGCTCTCGCGCAGCGCGGCCAGTCGGGGCGCGGCGTCGGGAAGCCCGCCGGCGACCGCCGCGTAGCAGCTCACCGCGGCGAGCCGCGCGGCAGCCATGTCGGGCGGCGGGCTCTCCGGAGCCTGGGCGGCCTTGAGGCTGCCGTCGAGGTCGCCCGAGACGAACCGCGCGACCGCGCTCAGCAACCTCAGCTCGACCCCGGGCGAGCTCCACCGAAGGCCGCTCTCGGTCACGCGGGTCATCGCGGCTTCGAGGACCGGGAGCGACCCGCTGACGTCGCCGTTGTAGTAGTGGAGGGACGCCAGCGAGTAGTGCACGCGCAGCTCCGCGGTCAGCTCGCCCGCGGTCCGCGCCAGTCGCAGGGCGGTGCCGAGCCGGTCCGCCGCCGCGCCGCGGTCGCCGTCGACCTCGTCGAGGAAACCCAACGTCGTGAGCGCCTCCACCTCCAGCGCGGGCAGGCCCGCCGCCCGGGCCTCGACCAGCGCGCGGTCGGCCACCGGGCGGGCCTCGTCGGTCCGGCGGTTGGCGAGCAGGGCCCGCGCGAGCACCGCGTGCGCCAGTGCGACCGATGCCGGGTCGGCGTCATCGGCCAGGCGGACGGCCTCCTCCGCCGAGGTGACCGCCTGCTCGGCGACGTCGGCCTCGATGAGCTGGCGGACCAGCTCAGCCCGCGCCTCGATGCCTCCTTCTCCGTCGCCGTCGACGTCGCAGAGCTGGATCGCCCGGGTCGCCCAGTCGGTGCCCCGGGACGACTCGCCGGCGAGCCGCGCCGCACGCGCCGCGCGGACGGCCACCCGGCCGTGCGTCTCGCCCGCTCGAGCGGCCGCGTCGTCGAGGTTCGGCCACTGCGCGAGCGCGCGTTCCAGGTGCTGGAGCGCCTCGCCGGGGGCGAGCAGGCGGGTCGCCTCGTCGGCGGCCCGGATCGACCACGCCAGGACCTTCGGGGAGTCCTGTGCCTCGGTGAAGTGGTGCGCGACCTCGGCGGCGGGCGCCGATCCGGCCTTCTCCAGTGCCGCCGCGTGGGCCGCGTGCAGGCGGACGCGCTCGCCGGGCAGCAGGTCGCCGTACACCGCTTCCCGCAGCAGGTCGTGGACGAAGGAGTAGCCCGCGCCGTCCGACGCCAGCACGCCCTCGGCGATCGCGACCCTCAGGGCGTCGTCGAGGTCGGCGTCGCCCAGGCCAGCGACCTCCCGCAGCAGCCGGTCGGGCACGGCGTGCGCCGCGACCGCAGCACAGCGCACGACGGTCCGCGCGTCGTCCGGGAGCGCGTCGACCCTGCCGACCAGCAGGTCCGCGAGGGCGCGCGGGATCCCCGCTTCCTGGCCGGCCGGTGCGACGTCGCCGGCGAGCGTCTCGACGTAGTAAGGATTCCCACCCGTACGACGAAGCACGTCGGCCGCGGCATCGGCGTCGGCGTCAGTACCGGTCACCCTCGCCAGGTACTCCGCGACCTCGGCTGCGTCGAACGGCTCGAGGTCGAGGCGCCGTACCGATGGCAGCCGGCCGAGCTCGCTCAGCAGCTGCCGGATCCGGGGGCGCGCCGCCAGCCCGTCGGTGCGGACGGTCGCCACCACCAGCAGCCGGTCCGCCGTCATCCGGCTGAGCAGGAAGCGGACGAAGTCGGCCGAGGACGAGTCGACCCACTGCAGGTCCTCGAGCACCACGACGACCGGCCCGCGGATCCGGCCGACGTCGGCAAGCAGCGCCGCCGTGGCGTCGAACAGCTGGAGCCGCCGGCCCTCGTCCACCGGGCCGGCGGATGCGACCGGGTCGGTGAGGCCGGCCGCGATCGGGTGTCGCTCGAGGACCGCGGCAACGGAGGCGTCAACGCCCGCGGTCGTCTCGATCGCCCGCACCAGGTCGACCATCGCCAGGTACGGCAGGCCGGGATCGCCCAGGTCGACGCACTGTGCCCGCAGCACCAGTGGCGCCGGGGCGAGCGGCCCGGTCAGCAGCTCGCGGACCAGCCGGGACTTCCCGCCCCCGGCCTCCGCCGCGACGAGGACCGCACCGGGGTTGCCGTCGGCCGCGCTCGTCACGGCTTCCCTCAGGACGGTGAGCTCACGCTCGCGGCCGACGAGCGGCACGTCGCCCTGGGATCCGACCACGACCGCATCATCGCACCGACGCACCGGCCCCGAGGGCGCTTCGACCGCGCCGGTGCGACGACTCATGGGAAGCATTCGCTCGGATCTGGGTACCGACAGGATTGAAGCGCAACGTGACCGGAAGGACGGAAGGGCGCATGCCGTACCACCCCGACGAGCTGAGGCTGAGTGAGCTGGTGGGCTCCCTGCAGACCCTGCTGCTGAGCACCAACGATCTCGAGACCTTCTTGCACGGCGTGGCCGAGGTGGCGGCCAAGGTGGTCGAGCCGCCGGCCTCGTGCGGCATCACGATGCAGCACGACGGCCGGCCAGTCACGGTCACGACCAGCGATCCGCGGGCCGCCCAGGTCGACCAGGCCCAGTACGAAACCGGCACCGGCCCCTGCCTCGAGGCGTTGGCGACGGGCCTGCAGGTCGAGGTGACGGACCAGCGGCACGACGACAGGTGGCCGGACTATGCAGAACGATCCGTCGCACTCGGTGTCCGGTGCTCACTCAGCATCCCGCTTGCCGACGACCATGAGACCCTCGGTGCGCTCAACGTCTACGGGTACGACCGGCCGCGAGAGTTCGGTGAGGACGAACGACACCGCGTTGAGACGTTCGCGGTCCAAGCGTCGACGGCAATCAAGCTCGCGGTGCAGCGCAGCGAGCAGCAGCACGTGGTCGCGCAGATGGAGCAGGCGCTGGTCTCACGCTCGGTGATCGACCAGGCGATCGGCGTACTCATGGCACAGGAGCAGTGCACGACCGACCAGGCCTTCGACCTGCTGCGCAAGCACTCCCAGAACACCAACCGCAAGCTGCGTGACGTCGCGGGCGACGTGATCACCCGGGTGACCGGGCACCCGCCCGTCACACCCGCTCCGTTCGGGAAGCGCGGATAGCGGTTTCTGTTGACAGACGGGTTAGTCTCGAAGTGGTTGGGATGACAGCCGGCGATCTACTTTCGCACCCAGGCAACTCGCTCCAGGAGACACGCCTCAATGCCGGCATCCGCCTCTCGCTCAGTTTTTCCGCTTTCGCTGCCCAGCTGCTGGGCCCGACGCTGGACGGTCCGATGACCGTCCGCGATCGACACCCCGAGGACTTCGTGACCGGTCCCGTCGGGGACACCGCCGACTCAGGTGAGGTGCTCACCGTCCGGATCCGGTTCACGCCCGACCAGCCGGTGATCCGGCTCGCTGGTGAGCTCGACCTCGCGTCGCTGCACCTCCTGGCCGACGCCCTCGACTCCGTGGCCACCACCGAGTGCACGGGGAACCTCGTCGTGCTCGATCTGTCCGGCGTCACGTTCTGCGACGTCGCAGGACTCCGAGCCGTCGAGATGTGCGCCGCCTCGCTGGAGGCCGCTGACAAGCAGCTACTGCTGTACAAGACACCCGATCGGATCACCAAGCTGATCGCGATCACCGGAGTGGCCAGGCACCTGGTCCACCGCTGAACGGCCGCACCACCGGGAGGGCCGTCCCGCACTAGCATCGCCGTCCGTGACTTCCCTCCTGCGCGAGCGGCGCCCCGACGGCCTCGAGATCCTCCGGATCGACCGCCCGGACAAGCGCAATGCGCTCGACACCGCGACCCTGCAGCTGATGAACGCGACGCTGACCGAGCTGTCCGCCGATCCCGACCTGCGGGTGCTGATCATCTCCACGACCTCGACCACGGCGCTCTGTGCCGGCGCCGACGTCAGCGAGACGCTGGACGCGGTCGGCGGCGTCGTCCGGATGGAGGCGTTCGCGGAGCTCTACCGGCTGCTCGACGAGGTGCCGGTCCCGACGGTCGCGGTCTGCGTCGGCAACTGCGTGGGCGCCGGCGCCGAGATCGTCGCGGGCTGCGACCTGCGGGTCGGTGGCGACAACCTCAAGCTCGCGTGGGCCGGCGCCCGGCTCGGCGTGCCGGTGGGTCCGGCCCGGTTGACCCACCTGGTCGGGCTCGCCCGCGCGAAGGACCTGATCTACACGGGCCGGCCGATCGGCATGGACGAGGCGGCGTCGTACGGCCTCCTCCAACGTACGGCGCCCGCCGCCGATGCCGAGGCCGCCGCGATCGAGCTCGCCGGCGACATCCTCCGGCAGTCGGCCGACGGGGTCCGGACGCTCAAGCAGATGTTCCGCGAGCTCGAGGGATCCGCGCAGCGGATCGGCTACGAGAACGAGCGGCTGCTCGACTTCCAGCGGACCGGCACCGGGCTACCCCAGGGCTAGCCAGCAACTGGCCAGCAACTAGCCAGCAACTAGCCCAGGCGACGCTTGACCGACTCGGAGTAGGCCTGTGGCCGGTACAAGAGGATCGGGTCGTCGGACAGCTCGATGCCGTCGACGATCCGCGTCGGGTCGAACACCACCACGCTGCCGTCGGTCTCCGGATCGTCGGCCAGCGCGGTCACGGTCAGTGTCCCCGCGTCCACCACCTCCCGCGTCTTCCACACCGACATCGGGTCGTGCGGGTCGTCACCATCGGCGGCGACGAGGACCTCGAGCGTGTACTGCACCGGTCCCGCGGCGAGCCGAGCGGCGATCTCCTCGCGCAGCCGGTCCTTTCCGGTATAGGTGCCCTCGGGCTCCGTCGACGACTTCGGCCGCAGCACGTAGCGCACCCAGCTGCCGGTGCCGTCGGCCGCGACCCAGCGATAGGCATGGACGGCGTAGTACGTCGGGGCGGCGTACGAGTTCGGCGAGATCAGCGCCTTCGCCCTTGCGTTGGCGAGCAGCGGGGCGACCGCGTGTGGGTGGCGCAGCAGGAAACCGGGCATCTTCCGTGGGTTCACCGCGGCCTCGGTGGCTGCGACGAACTCCTCCACGTTCTTGACCGGGAAGCGCGGCGCGGTCTGGCAGAGGATGTCGGTCGCGGTGCCGTCCGCCAGCTTGAACGACACCGACATGCCCCGTACGTCGGGCGCCTTGTCCGGCGCGCGGTGGTTGCCGCCGCCGTTGGACCAGCGCACGACGATCGGCACAACGTTCCCCTGGAGGTGGCCCGCGGTGCACAGCTCGGTCGCGCGCGGCGTGGCGGTGAAGGTGCCCGCGTAGAACAGCCCCTTGGCGTGCAGGGTCCGGTGCTCGGTGTCCCGCTCGGCCGGACGGCCGAACGCCGCGCGCAGCCTGTCGATCACGGTCGCGGGAGAGATGGTGCTCACCCGCCAGACACTAGGGGCAACCGGGCTTCGCGTGACAGAGCGCCGTCGTCAGCTCCGGTTGACCGTCTCGCAGCCGCGCAGCCGGTCGGCACCGTCGGTCCAGGCGGTGTCCGCCCCGCCCTCGCAGCGGAGGGCGTCCGAGCCGTCACCGCCGTCGAGGCGGTCGTTGCCCGCGCCGCCACCGACCAGGTCGTCGCCTGCTTCGCCGTACATCGTGTCGGGTCCGTCGGTGCCCACGAGCTGGTCGTCGCCCGGCCCGCCATGGACCAGGTCGGCCTCCTGGCCGGTGCGGATCCAGTCGTTGCCGGCGCCGCCCCACACCTGGTCGCGCCCGGTGAACCCGTTGAAGAAGTCGGGGCCCGCGCCGAACAGCGCGGTGTCGTGGCCCGCGTCCGAGAGCATGGTCATCGCGAACGTGGCCGGCAGGGAAGACCCGTCCACGTAGTCGTCGCCGAGCCGCGGCCAGATCTCCAGCAGCAGCGGCGCTGCGGTGCTGATCCCGACCGGCACCCTGCACACCGCGGCGATCCCCACCGCCACGTCCTCCTCCTGGCACGCCCGCGCAACCCGCTTGAAGCGGTCGGTGCCGGTGTCCTCGAACCGCAGGCCCTCCTCGGTCACGGTCACGACCAGGTGGGTGTCCTGCTGGCCGGCGCGGAAGAGGTAGCCGTGCTCGGTCCTGGTGATCATGGCCTGGTCCGGCAGCGAGATCAGCGTGCCGTCGCCACCCATCAGCGCCGTCGCGTAGTCGTACGGCGGACCTGCCGTGCCTTCGCCGTACGGCGGTGTGCCGTCGCCCGCGGCCGGTCCGGCGGCCAGCGACGATCCGCTGATCGCGGCCAGCGCAGCGAGCGCTGACAATCCTGCGAAAGTACGGGGGTTCACGTTCCCCAGGGTGAGCGGGAGGAAGGATGCGCGCGGGTAGTCGGCGACATCCTGTCCGTACGCTCGTCGGGCCTAGTCCATCGGCGCTACGGCGGCCCGGACGACAGGCCGATGCCGCTACCCTTGTGTCGTCCACCACCCACCTGCTCGGAACAGACGGGACCTGGATGAACTCCGACCGGATCTACAGCGTGGTCACCCCCATGCTCCGCGGCCTGGTGAAGGGCCGGATGGGGGCCAACCGCAGGCGCCATTTCGAGGCGGTCCCCGTGCCGAAGGGGCGGGTCCTCTTCCTCGGCGACAGCATCACCGAGGGCGGCCTGTGGGGCGACCTCTTCCCCGAGCTGCCGACGACGAACCGCGGCATCGGCGGCGAGGCGACGTACGACCTGCTCGAGCGGGTCGACGCCGCCATCAACGACCCGCTCGCCGTGTCGCTCATGATCGGGACCAACGATCTCCACGGTCCGCGGGCGCTGCGCGAGACCCGACAGATCGTCGAGCGGGCCGGCGAGATCGTCCGCCGGATCCGCGCGGGGGCGCCGCAGGCGCTGATCCTGGTCAACAGTGTGCT
>CAWKIP010000016.1:0-105119 GCA_963849765.1 uncultured Actinomycetota bacterium | reverse complement strand
ACCGCCGCCGGCGCCGCCGGCGTGATCATCGCCGCGACCCACGCGATCCTGTCCGACCCGGCCGTCGACCGGCTCAAGAACAGCAGCGCGCTCGAGATCGTCGTCACCAGCACACTGCCGGTCGGGCCGGAGAAGCAGTTCGACAAGCTGACCACCCTGTCCATCGCGCCGATGCTCGCCCGCGCGATCCGCGAGGTCTTCGAGGACGGCTCCGTCACCTCTATGTTCGACGGCCACGCCTGAGCCGCTCAGGATCGCCCGGCACGCACGTCTGCGGCGTTGGCGCCGCTCGACGGCCCGCTTCGCTCAAAGGCCGCCTTCGCAGCGCCGCCTTGCAGCCGCACGCGCCGGACGACCCTGAGCGACTCAGGTAGTGCCGGGTAAATCAGCAGCGGTTTCCACGGCTGACCACCTAGCCTCGCAAGGTGACTGCCGTCGAGGCTCGGGACCTGCGCCGTACCTTCCACACCCGAACCGGCGTGCTCCGTCGTACGGCGACCGAGGTCGAGGCCGTCCGCGGGGTCAGCTTCGACATCGAGCGCGGCGAGCTGTTCGGGCTGCTCGGCCCCAACGGGGCCGGCAAGACGACGACGATCAAGATGCTGATCACGCTGCTCCTGCCGACCGCGGGCAGTGCACGAGTACTCGGTTACGACGTGGTCGACGACGTGCGCGAGGTGCGCCGTCGGATCGGCTACGTGTTCGGCGGCGATCGCGGCCTCTACGAGCGGCTGTCGGCGCTCGACAACCTCCGCTACTTCTCCGAGCTCTACGGCGTGCCGCCGAGGGAGCAGAAGGCGCGGATCGCCGAGCTGCTCGAGCTGGTCGGGCTGACCGGGCGCGAGCGCGAGCGGGTCGAGGGCTTCTCCCGTGGCATGCGCCAGCGCCTGCACATCGCCCGCGGCCTCCTCCACGACCCGGACGTCCTCTTCCTCGACGAGCCGTCGATCGGCATCGACCCGGTCGGCGCCCGCGAGCTGCGCGCGACGATCTCCGCGCTGAGCGACGTCGGCAAGACGGTGCTGCTCACCACGCACTACATGTTCGAGGCCGACGAGCTGTGCGACCGGATCGCGGTGATCCGGGCCGGCGAGATCGTCGCCGAGGGCACGCCCGAGCACCTCAAGCGGCTGGTCTCGGTCGGCAGCGTCGTCGAGATCGAGACGTACGGCGTCGCCGATGCCGTGGTCACCGATCTTGGTCAGATCGCCGGCGTGAAGTCGGTCGCCGTCGAGGAGCAGGGCCAGATGCAGGTCCTGATCCTGCGCTGCGACGCCGACGTGCAGATCACCCAGGCCGCGCTCGCGAGGCTCGACGGCGTGCGCGTCGGGCGGGTCGGCACCCGCGAGCCGACGCTCGAGGATGCCTACGTCGAGCTGGTGAGCCGGCACGTGAGGGACGTGCTGCGCCAGCAGCTCGTCTGCTACCGGCTCCAGCTCAAGGTGATCTCCACGTCGTGGTTCGACGGCGCGCTCGCGGTCTTCTTCCCGCTGATGTTCACGACGGCGACGCTGCTGGTCTACCGGCAGCAAGGCGACCCGGAGGCGATGCAGTTCGCCGGGCTGGGCGCGGCCGTCATGGGCATGTGGACCTGCCAGGGCGTCATCGCGTCGTCGCTGCTCACCCGCGAGCGATGGGCAGGCACCCTCGAGCTCGTGGTCGCGGCGCCCACGCCGCTGGGCCGCGTCCTGATACCGACGACGCTGGCGTTGTCGACGATCGGCCTGTACACCGTGGTCGCCGCGATCCTCTGGGAACGCTGGGTCTTCGGGCTCGAGCTCCGGATCGAGAGCTGGCCGCTGTTCGTGGCCAGCGTCCTCGCTGCGGCGCTCACCCTCGCCCAGTTCGGCTTCTTCCTCGCCGTCACGGCCGTTCGCTATCGCGCGTCGTGGTCACTCGGAGCGGCGCTCGAGTACCCGGGCTGGCTGCTGTGCGGATTCGTCGTCCCCATCGCGGCCCTACCGGACTGGCTGCACCCGCTGTCGTATGCGATCCCGACCACCTGGGCGATGGAGGCGGTGCGCTCGTCCGCAGCCGGCGTGAGCCCGTGGCGCGAGATCTTCATCTGCCTGGCGATCGGCGCGGCGTACGCCGTACTCGCGTCCTTCCTCGGGCGCGCCCTCGTCGACTCCGCCCGCCGCAACGCGACCTTGGCACTGACGTGAGGTGGCGCCGATGACCACGTTGCGGATCCTGGTGGTGGGCGGGTTGATGAGCTACCGCGCCATGTTCAACTGGCTGAGCCCGTGGATCCTGGTGCCGTCGATGATCGTCTCGCCGATCTGCCAGATCCTGCTGTTCGCCTACATCGGGCGCAGCGCCGGCGTCGGCAACGACGAGTTCTACGTGATCGGGAACGCCCTCAACTACGCGGCCATCCCGTGCCTGTTCGCCATGAGCGCGACCATCGAGGGCGAGCGCGAGGGCCGCACCCTCAGCGTCGTCCTCACGACCCCGGCAGCGCGGATCCCCTTGTTCCTGGGCCGCGCCATCCCCGTGATCGTGAACGGGTGGGCGGTCGCGCTGGTGGGCGTGCTGTTCGGCCTGCTGGTGCTCGACGTGCACATCCCGGCAGGCGCCTGGCCGCAGCTCCTGCTCGTCATCGCGGTGGCGTCGGCGTCGTGCACCGGGCTGGGTCTGGCCATGGGGGCGGTGGCGCTCCGGGTGCGTGAGGGTGCCGTGCTGGGCAACGTCCTCTTCTGCGTGCTGCTGGTGTTCTCCGGCGCCAACGTCGCGATCGACGACCTGCCCGACTGGATGGCTGCGATCTCGCCCTGGCTGCCGCTCACGCATGCGATCGAGGCGGCGCGAGCGATCGCGGACGGCGTCGGCGCTCGCGGACGTCAGCGGACTGGTCGCGCGCGAGCTCGGCGTCGGCACGCTGTACGCCGTCGGCGGGCTGCTGCTCCTGCGGTGGCTGGAGCAGCAGAGCCGCCGGCACGCGACCCTCGAGCGCGTCTGACGCCCGCTACTCCTCGTCGAGGCGGCGCACGAACTCCCCGAAGCCGGGCAGGGTGAAGCGCACCAGGCCGTGACCGACGGGCTCGATCACGCCCTTCTCGATGAGCCGCTCGCGGGGGTCGCTGATCGCGCGGCTGTCACGCCCCATCCCCGCTGCGATCTCGGCCCGGGTCACGTTGTCCTTGCGGGTCGCCGCCATCGCGGCCAGGAACGAGCGCTCCGTGGCAGTGGCTGCTCCCCATCGCGCGCGGTGCATCGAGGTCAGCTGGTCGCGCGCCGCGGGGAGCCCCTTGCGCACCTGGGTGAGGGAGAGCCGGTCGCCGCGGTCGGGTCGGACGGCGTCCCACGTGCTGCTGCCGATGAGCTGCAGCAGGTAGGGGTAGCCGCGAGCCTCGGTGATCACCGCGTCGAGCGCGCCGGCGGTCCACTTGACTCCCTCTGCTTCGGCCGGAGCCTCCAGCAGGGTGCGCGCGTCCTCGTCGTTGAGCACGTCGAGCGAGACGAACGTGCTGCGCTCGCCGAAGGTGGCGGCGCGGGTGAGTGCCTCCGGTGTCACCGGCAGCCCCGCCGTGACCACCGCGAGCGGGTTGGTGTCGCGTGCCCCGTCGAGGTTCTGGAGCGTGTTGAGCAGCACCGACATGTCGTCGGCCGACGCGGTGTGGAGCTCGTCCAGGAAGAGCAGCAGCCCGGCGCCACCGCGGCGTCGTACCAAGGTCGCCGTGTCGTGGAGCAGCTCCTCGAGCGCCGCGATCGGAGCCAGCGCGGTCGGTTCCTCCGTGGGAGGCGGGCTGGCGACGGCTGCTTGCACCTTCGCTCCCGGCAGGCCGACCTCGATGGTCACGGACTGCAGGCGCTTGCGCCACTGGCTTCCGGCTCCGCCGCGGGGGAGTACGTCGGCGCGCTCCAGCGACGTCTGCACGCTGCGCACCAGCTCGGGCAGCACCGCACGCTCGCGTGAGCAGGCGACCCACGCCGACACGAAGCCGAGCGACTTCGGCGCGGCGCTGGGCGGCGCGCAGGAGCGAGGTCTTGCCGAGGCCGCGCGGTGCGTGGAACACCATCAGTGGTCCGCCCAGCTCGCCGTAGGTCACCACGCGGGCGAGCTGGTCCTCGATCCGGCGCAGCTCGACGGCCCGGCCGGCGAAGACCCGGGGCACCTGGCCGGGGGTGTACGGGTTGTTCGTCATCACGCTCCGAGTCGATACGGTCCGATACTTGACCAAAGTATAGGAAGGTATCGGATCCGCTGGCGAGGCTCCGGCGGCTGCAGTCAGGTCGCTACGGGTATCGAGGCGAGCCCGTCTCCGGTCACCAGCGAGCGGTCGGGCTCGCGGCCCGAGCAGATCATCAGCAGCTCCTGGATCGGTCCGGTGATCGTCGGTCCGGTTCCCCGTGTCCAGTCGACGTCGGTCGCGACCATCCGCACCGACCGCACCAGCCTCCGGGTTCCGAACACCAGCCACAGCCGGCGCACCCGCTCGACGGCGACGACCGCAGCGGCCGGCGCCATCGCGCGAGTCAGGCCGAGGGGACGCACGATGTCCTGGTGGTGGAGGAGGGCGTCGACGAGCGGCTCGACCGATGTGGTGACCGGCACGTGATGGGTGCTGGCGGCGTACTTGTCGTAGTCCGCCAGGATCGACTGCCGCGTCTCTCGCGTGCCGAGACGCTTCACCTCGCGGAAGACCATGGCGTTGTAGCCGCGCCCGAGGTTGCGGGCCGACATGGCGGCGATCCCACCCCAGCCGACCTGCGCGCTGGCGATGACGCTGGCAGCGCGAGGTCTGGCGGTCCAGCGCGTCGCCCGGCGCGAGGAGCGGGCGATCGAGCGCGAGTGGACCCGTCACCTCGGCGCGGACCGGATGCGGGCACTCCACGCGGCGCTGGCCGCGCTGAGACCGATCACCGACCCCTACATCGATTGAGCCGCCTCCGGATTTCGCCTGAGATCGCCCGGCCGGGTAGTCTCATCCGGTTGCCTCGGCGAGGGAGCACCCGCTTCTGTGACTCCGTGATCGACTGGGCCGGTTCGTTCGTACGACGCCGCGCGCCCACCGGTCACCGGGACAGGGAAGCGCGGCGCTCCTGGTTTCCGAGCCCGTCACCAGCCACGAGGAGAACCCCGAATGAGCGAGAAGATCACCGCAGAGCTGCGCACCGAGTTCGGCAAGGGCGCGGCCCGCCGCATCCGCCGCGAGGACAAGGTCCCCGCGGTCGTCTACGGCCACGGCAACGACACCATCCACCTGACCCTCCCGGGCCACGACACGATGATGGCGATCAAGCACGGCGGCGCCAACGCGCTGCTCGAGCTCGACATCGACGGCACGACCCAGCTGGCGCTGACCAAGCAGGTCCAGGTCGACCCGGTCCGCCGCGTGCTCGAGCACGTCGACTTCGTCGCGGTCCGCCGCGGCGAGAAGGTCACCGTCGACGTCCCGATCCTGATCGTCGGCGAGGCCGTCCGCGACACCCTGGTCGTCACGGAGAACTCGACCGTCCAGGTCGAGGCCGAGGCCACCCACATCCCCGAGTCGTTCGAGGTCAACATCGAGGGCGCCGAGGCCGGCACCCAGTTCCTCGCCGGTTCGCTCACGCTGCCGTCCGGCACCACCCTGCTGACCGACCCCGAGACCCTGGTCGTCAACATCACCGCCGCGCAGGACGCCGACCTGGGCGACGAGCCCGAGCTCGAGGCCGCCGAGGGCGAGGAGGCCGCTGAGGGCGAGGCCGCTGAGGGTGACGAGGCCGCCGAGGGCGGCGAGTCCGCCGAGGGCGGCGACGACGAGTGACCGTCACTCGGCTCAGGTGGTTTCTGGGCCGACTGATCTCCCCGGCACGCAGCGTCGTGGCGGGGAGCACCCGACCCGACGCCGCGGAGGACCCGATGACCGAACCCGCTGAGGTGTGGCTCGTGGTCGGACTCGGCAACCCCGGTCCGTCGTACGCCGGCCACCGGCACAACTTCGGCTACCTGGTGGTCGAGGAGCTGGCGCGCCGGATGGGCAGCGGTTTCCGCGCGCACAAGTCCGGTCGCGCCGACGTCGTCGAGGGACGGCTGAGCGCACCCGGCGTGCCCGGGCCGCGGGTCGTGCTCGCGAGGGCGCGGTGCTACATGAACGAGTCCGGCGGCGCGATCAAGGCGCTGACGACCTTCTACAAGGTTCCGCCGGCCCGGGTGATCGTGGTCCACGACGAGCTCGACATCCCGTTCGGCACCCTGCGCGTCAAGCTCGGCGGCGGGGACAACGGGCACAACGGGCTCAAGTCGCTGCGCGCATCGTTCGGCACCGGTGACTTCTACCGCGTCCGGTCCGGCACCGGTCGTCCGCCGGGTCGCCAGGAGGTCGCGGACTTCCTGCTGTCCAACTACTCGGCGACCGAGCGCAAGGAGCTCCCGTTCCAGGTCGACGTCGCCGCCGACGCGGTCGAGACCCTGGTGAACGAGGGTCTCGAGCAGACCCAGCAGAACGTTCAACTCCTGACCTGCCACTACCCTGACGCGGTGACTTTCGACGCCGGTACCCCCGCACCCGAGGTCGTCGCCGACGACCACCTGCTCGCAGCCTGGCTGGCCGAGGCCGCCGGGCGGCGCCTGCTGGAGGTGCGCGGCGAGGGGCTCGAGGGCAAGGAGCTCAAGGACGCCGGCGACGCAGCCGCGCACGAGCTGCTGATGAGCCTGCTCGCGACGTACCGGCCGGGCGATGCGGTCTTGTCGGAGGAGGCGCTCGAGAGCGCCGTCGACAAGGACGCCCGGCTGAACGCGGCGAAGGTCTGGATCGTCGACCCGCTCGACGGCACCCGCGAGTTCAGCGAGCCCCCGCGCGACGACTGGGCCGTCCACGTCGCGGTCTGGCAGGGCGGCACCCTGACGGCCGGCGCGGTCGCCCAGCCCGAGCTCGGCGAGACCTTCAACACCGGCACCCCGCCCGTCGTACCGGCGCGTACGTCGGACAAGCCGCGGATCGCAGTCAGCCGCAGCCGCCCGCCGGCCTTCGTCCAGGCGCTCGCCGAGAAGCTCGACGCCGAGCTGGTGCCGATGGGCTCGGCCGGCGTCAAGATGATGTCGGTCGTGCGCGACGTCGCGGACGCCTACGTCCACGCCGGTGGCCAGTACGAGTGGGACTCCGCTGCGCCCGTCGCCGTCGCCCGCGCCGCCGGTCTCTTCACCAGCCGGGTCGACGGCAGCGAGCTCGTCTACAACCAGGCCGACGTCTACCTGCCCGACGTGATCGTCTGCCGCCCGGAGCTGGCCGACGACATCCTCGCGTTCATCGCCGAGCACGGCACCGAGTAGTACTCCGAGGCCGGACTAGCGGATCGCGCGCCAGTCGGGCTGGCTCCGGTAGACCCCTTCGACCTGGCGGAGCACCGTCCTGTTCCGCGACCCGTCCTTGCTCGCGATCTGCAGGCTGTCCGAGCGGCCGCTGGTGAAGACGATCCTTCTGCCGTCCGGGGACCACGCCGAATGGGGGTGGGCGCAGCGCTTCTGGATGTCCACCGACCCCGGCGTGCCGTCGAGGCGGACAGATGTCAGCGAGCTGGCGCAGTAGCCGCGTGGCTCCTCGACCCAGTACACGAGTTGCCCACCGCCGGGCGACCAAGCCGGAGACCCCAAGTTGGGGGAGTAGGGCGGTAGCTCGGTCAGGTCGGTGCCGTCGAGCCGCACCGTGAAGATCGAGCCGTGGTAGTAGTTGTAGCTGCCCGGCACGTCATCGTCACGCAACAGGACGAGGGCGAGCAGCTCGCCGTCGGGTGACAACGCCGGGTCCGCCGCGAAGCTCCACCCGCTGTCGTCGTCGTACGGCGGAGACAGGCCGGCGACGATGGGCAGGTCGATCGGGAGCTGCTCCTCCTCGCCGGTGGAGACGGTGTGCCGCCACCAGGTGGGGTCCGCCCCCGACGACGGGTCCCGGTGGAGGCCGCGCACCACGACGATCTGCCCGCCCGCCGGCAGCCACCCCACGAGCTGACCATCGGTCAGCTCTTGCTTCGCGGCGCCGTCGGCCCGCATGACCCAGACCGCTCCGGCCCGCTCGAAGGCGATGCGTTCGCCGGACGGGGACCAGATCGGCCTGCGCGAGTTGAGTGAGAACGTCAGTCGCTTGTTGCCGCTGCCGTCCGGCCGCACCGTGAAGATGTCGGAGCGATCATCCGGCCCGGGCTTGTTCCGCACGTACCACCCCTTCACGTACGCGATCCGACCATTGCCGCCCGGGAAGGTGGCACCGGCCTTGGTTTCAGGGAAGGCGGCAGCCGCCTGCTGGACCAGGCTGCCGGACAAGACCCCAACAGCCATCACCATGGTGAGGAGGGCTGCGCTTCCTCGTTTGAGCACGGTGCCTCCGTCCGCCCGGATCGCTCGACCGTACGCCCGAGCTTCCGAGATGTCGACGCGTTCGCTCGCGCTCACGCAGGCGAGCGCGAGAAACCCGGTTGATGTCCGTTGGACGCCGGGCAAGAGTGGCCGCGTGACGTCGTACATCTCGCACACCACGGTCGATTGCCGCAACGCCTATGAGCTCTCGGAGTGGTGGAAGCCGGTCCTCGGCTACACCGACATCCCGGACGACCCCAACGAGCCGGGTCACGAGGAGTGCATGATCACCGACCCCGACACGGGTCACACGGTTCTCTTCATCGAGACGCCGGACGTCAAGTCGGGCAAGAACCGCATGCACTTCGACCTGCGGCCGCGGGAGGGCACCCGCGACGAGGAGCTGGCCCGGCTGCTCGCTCACGGCGCGACGCAGGTCGCGGACCTGCGCGACCACTACGGACCCGGCGTCGGCTGGGCCGTGCTCGCCGACCCCGAGGGCAACGAGTTCTGCATCCTCCGGTCGGCCGCGGAGGCCGGGCGGCCCGGCTAGCGGGCCCCCGCGCCAGTCGGGCTGCGTCCGGACGACCCCTTCGGTCTGGCGCAGGACCGGCCGGTTTCGCGACCCTTCCTTGCGCGCGATCTGCAGGCTGCCAGGGGCAGATCGATCGGGAGCTGCTCCTCCGCGCCGGTCGAGAGGCTGTACAGCACCCAGGTTGGGCCACGCCGTCCTGTCTGAGGTCGCGGAGGACGAGGATCCGTCCCCCGAATGAGGGATGCGGCTCGCGTAGTCTGCGGGCCGTGGCACGCATCGTCGCCTCCCTCAGCGGACTCGTGCTGCTGGTCGGGATCCTGTTCCTCCCCGCGCTCTTCTTCGACGAGGACGGCTCGCGATCCAAGGCCGATCCGACCGTCTACGAGCCGACCACGATCACGTCGTACCTCGCGGACTTCACGGTGGACGAGGACGGCGGGATGGACGTCGTCGAGACGCTGACCGTCAACTTCCCGGTCGGACTGCACGGGATCTTCCGGTTCTTCGACCGGCTCGACCCGTCCGCGGCCGACGTCCGGCACCGGATCAGCGACGTCGAGGTCACCTACGACGGCGAGGACGTCCCGGTCGACCGGTCCCAGGAGGACCTGCGGTACGACGTGCTGCGGATCGGCGACCCGGACCGGGCGGTGCCGCCGGGGGAGCACGTCTACGAGATCGCCTACCACGTCACCAGCGCCCTGACGCCGGGCGACGACGTCGACGAGCCGACCCAGTTCTACTGGAACCTGGTGCCGCAGGGGTGGCAGCAGCAGATCGCCGAGACCGACCTGACGGTGCACCTGCCCGAGCCGCAGCGGACGTGCAGTGCGCGGTGGGTGTCGGCGAGGGCGACACCGGCGCCTGCCAGGTCGAGGGCGAAGGTACGACGGAGCTCCGGATCCGCACCGGCGGCCTCGACGACCACACGCCCGTGACCGTGCTCGTCGGTCAGGACCTGCCGACCCCCGACCAGACCACGCTGCCCTGGTCCCCGCGGTTCGACCGGGTCCTCGGCAGCCGGCTCTGGATGCTCGGGCTGTCGCTGCTGCTCGGGCTCGTCGCCGCAGCGTTCGTGATCCGATGGCTGGTCCAGACCCGCGACGCCCCACCTCCGTTCCCGCTCCAGTACGCCCCGCCCGAGGGCGTCGGCCCCGCGCAGGGTCACTACCTGGCGACCGAGTCGACCGGCCGTCAGCAGTTCGTCGCGTCGTTGATGAACGCCGCCGACCACGGGGTGGTGCACCTCGCGCACCGCGACGACGGGAGCTGGGTGATCCGCAACACCGCCGAGGGCAGCGCGGTCTGGTCGGCCTGGACGCGGGGACCAAGAGCCTCGCGTCCCTGTTCGGGAACGAGCAGGGCTCGGAGTTCGTGGCCCATCGTGGCGATGCCCGGGCGGGATCGCGCCTGAGCACGGCGTACGAGACCCACCGGATCGCGATCGAGCGGTGGGTCAACCAGAAGCGGCTCGTCGAGCGGTGCGGGCCGGGCCTCAAGGGCATGGCCCTCGTTGTCGTGGCGATCATCGCCGAGCTGGTCTGGGTCGCGGTCGCCCTCGGCGGGGGCGTCGACGTCACGTTCGCAGCTCTGCCCCTGGCCGTGATCGGCGGCCTCGGCCTGCCGCTGCTGCGGTGGAAGTCCACGACCCGCCGCACCGCTGCCGGACGCGAGCTCTGGTCCCGCGTCGGCGGCTTCCAGCGGATGCTGGCCACCCCGTCCGCAGAGGCGCGCTTCGACTTCGCCGGGCGCGAGAACCTCTACACGTCGTACCTGCCGTGGGCGGTCGCCTTCGGGTGCGCCGACCAGTGGGCCGCGAAGTTCCAGATCGAGACCGGGCAGCCGCCACCGCTTCCGGCGTACTTCGACGGCAACAGCGACAGACCTCCGGCAGACCACGGGGACGCTGCCGATCGCCACCATGGTCGACGACTTCGACACCACTGTCGGCAAAGCCATCAGCGCGTACGCCGCGACCCAGGTGTCGTCGTCGTCCTCCTCCTCTCGTCCTCCAGCAGCTCGTCCTCCTCGTCCTCGAGCGGCTTCTCCGGGGGCGGCGGCGGGGGCGGCGGGGGAGGCGGGTCGTGGTGAGGCCCGTTAGCCCGAACGAATGGTTTGGGCGCGTTGCGAGGGGAAACCGGGCCTCTGGGTCCCGCCACCCCCTAGCCTTGCGCCCATGAAGCGCCTCATCGCGTCGGCCTTCGCCTTCGCCTTCATGGTGGGGATCATGTGCATCCCTGCCGTGTTCTACGACATCGACTTCGAACCCGCTGACATGGCGAGCGACCCGACGACGATCACGTCGTACAAGGCCGACTTCACGGTCGACGAGGACGGCGGCATCGACGTCGTCGAGACCCTCACCGTGAACTTCCCGATCTCGTCGCTGCACGGCATCTTCCGGTTCTTCGACCGGCAGAACCCGTCGGACCCCGACATCCGCCAGATCGTCGAGGACTTCGAGGTCACCGCCGACGGCGAGGAGACCGACGTCAAGCACACCGTCGAGCAGGGTCGCTACGACAACTACCGGATCGGCGACGCCGACACCACGCTCTCGGTCGGCGACCACGTCTACGTGCTGGAGTACCACGTCCCGGGCGCCCTGACCGCAGGGCGGCGAGTACGTCGACACCGACACCCAGTTCTACTGGAACCTGATCCCGTCCGGCTGGGCGCAGGACATCGAGCGGTCCGAGCTGACCGTGCACCTACCGGAGCCGGCCGCCGAGGTGCAGTGCTGGGTCGGCGTCGGCGAGGTCGGCGACAACGGCACCCGGGCCTGCGAGGTCGAGGGCGTCGGCACCAACGACCTGACGGTTCGCACCAAGGGGCTGAGCTCGCACACACCCGTCACGATCGTCGCCGGCCAGGACGTGGAGACACCGGACCAGGCGACGTTGCCGTGGCCGGCCCGGTTCGACAACGTCTTCGGCACGTCGGTGCCGGTCCTCGGTCTTCTTCATCGGACTGGCCGTGATCTTCGGCGCCGTCGGCCTGCTGCTGGCCTGGATGGCGTTCGAACGGACTCCGCGGTTCCCGCTCATGTACGGCCCGCCGGACGGCATCGGGCCCGCCCAGGCGCAGTTCCTGCTCGCCGAGGGCGTGGACCAGCGCGCGTTCGTCGCCAGCCTGATGCATGCCGCCGAGCACGGCGCCGTCGACCTCCAACGTGGTCAGGACCAGAGCTGGACGATCGCCGACAAGGCCGGCCCGCAGGGCTGGGCCGGCCTCGACCCCGTCACCACCAGCGTCGCGGGGCTGCTGTCGGGCCCCGGGACCCAGTTCGTCGCGCGCAAGAAGGACGTGCTGGGCGGCCAGCACCTCCAGGCCCAGGTCTCGTCGTTCACGAGCGGCACGAAGCTCTGGGCGACGACCAACGGCCTGCTCGTCCGGGCCGGCATCGGCGGCTTCGGGGGTCTGCTGGTCCTGGCCGGGTTCGCCGGAGTCGTCGCGCTGACCTTCTGGCGGCCGTTCAACATGTCGATGATGGCCCTCCCGCTCGCGGCGTTCGCCGCCGGCGCGATCTCGCTGCTGCAGCCGGGTTCGGCGACCAAGCGGACCCCGGCGGGCCGTGAGCTGTGGTCGCGGGTCGGCGGCTTCAAGCGCGTCCTCTCCACGCCGTCGAGCAAGGACCGCTTCGACTTCTCGGGCCGCCAGGAGCTCTACACGGCCTACCTCCCGTACGCCGTCGCGTTCGACTGCGCCAAGGAGTGGGCCGAGAAGTACCGGGTCGAGACCGGCGTCGAGCCGCCCGCGCCGGCGTACTTCTACGGTGCCGGGTACGGCGCCGGCTACAGCGTCGACTCGATGGTCGGCGACTTCGACAGCACGTTGAGCAGCGCCATCTCCTCCTACGAAGCCACGCAGAGCTCGTCGTCGAGTGGCGGCGGCGGTGGCGGAGGCGGCGGAGGCGGCGGTGGTGGCGGTGGCTCCTGGTGATCCGCCGCGCCTGACCCGGGTCGCGCTCGCGCTCGTGCCCTCCAGGGCCTAGATTTCCAGCAACTTCCGAGAGAGGGTTCCACCCCCATGATCTACGTCATCATCGCCATCGCCGTCATCGTGCTGCTCGGCATCTTCTTCGTCGTCGGGTTCAACAAGCTGCGCAAGTACGACGTCGGCGCCGAGGAGGCGCTCGGCGGCATCGACGTCCAGCTCACCCGGCGCGCGGACCTCATCCCCAACCTGGTGCAGACGGTCAAGGGGTACGCCGCCCACGAGTCCGGCGTGTTCGAGGAGATCACCAAGGCCCGCGCCGGTGTCTCAGCCGCAGCGGCCGGCGACGACGTACCGGCCAAGGCGGCCGCTGACGCCGCGCTCCAGCAGGCGCTGGTCAAGGTCAACGCGGTGGCCGAGGCCTACCCCGACCTCAAGGCCGACGCGAACTTCCGCGACCTGCAGGACCAGCTCGGCAAGACCGAGGACCAGATCGCCTTCGCGCGGCAGTACTACAACGACGCGACCGCCCAGCTCAACCAGGCCGTCCGCACCATCCCGTGGATGTTCTTCTCGGGCGTCGCCGGGGTCAAGGAGCGGGAGTTCTACGACGCTCCCGCGGAGCACACGGCGCCCCGGGCGCCGGGTTGAGGTGCGAGCTAGCTGCCTCGAAACCAAGCGCGCCGAGCTCGTGCGCCGTTCAACAGCGGCGGCCGGAACTGGATCGAGATCCGGGGACCGGCGGAGGCGACCTTGGGCACGGCGTGCTCCCAGGTGCGCTGGCAGCTGCCACCCATGACCAACAGGTCGCCGTGGCCCATCTCGAACGAGAGGGAGCCCGACCCGTCCGCCCGGTCGCGCGGACGTAGCGCCAGCCGACGGGGATCACCGACGGAGACGATCGCGACCATCGTGTCGTCGGTCGCCCCGCGGCCGATCGTGTCGCCGTGCCACGCGACGCTGTCGCGACCGTCGCGGTAGTAGCAGCAGCCGGCGGTGCGGAACGGCTCGCCGAGCTCGGCCTGGTAGCGCGCGGTCAGCGCCTCCCGGGCCGCGGTGAGCACGGGATGGGGGAGGTCCTCGCCGATCATGTAGGTGTAGACGAGGCGGGGTACGTCGACGATCCGGTCGTACATCCGCCGCCGCTCCGCGCGCCACGGGACGTCGTTGACGAGCGTGGTGAAGACGTCGTCGGGCTCGACCAGCCAGCCGCGGACCACATCGACCCAGGCACCGCCGCTGAGCTCGTGCCGCTCGAGCGCGTCGAAGCCGAGGGCGTCTGCCGGCCCGGGGGCGAACAGCGTGCTCTGGAAGTCCACAGCGCGAGGATACCCGATCGTTCGAACATTTGTTCGTACGATGACCGGCCTGATGTGGAAAGACATGTTTTCGTCGTTCTCGGGACGCGCGACCCACACCGCCCTAATCTTCGATCGTGGAGACAGTCGAAAGGGGAACGGCTGACCGTCGCGCACTCAAGCACGTTGCAATCCGGGAGTACGTGCGGGACCTGGTCTCCGGGTGCGCACCGGGCACAGCTGCCCCATCAGAGCGAGACCTGGTCGAGCGCTTCAGCGTGGCCAGGATGACCGTCCGGCAGGCCCTGGACGCACTGGTGGCCGAGGGGGTGCTCCAGCGGTTCCCGGGTCGCGGGACCTTCGTCGCGCCGCCACGGCGGCAGCCGAGCCGGATCGCCAGCTTCACCGAGGACATGGTCGCCCGCGGCACCGTCGCCGAGAGCCGGACCCTGATCGCCGAGAAGGTCAAGGCACCGGCCGGCGTCGCGCGTGCCCTCGGGCTTGCTCCCCGCGAACCGGTGCTGCGATGGCGACGCCTGCGGCTCGCCGACGGCAGCCCCGTCTGTCTCTCCGACGCCTACATCAGCGCGTCGCTCGTCCCCGGCCTGTTCGACGGCCCGGACCTGCCCGACAGCCTGTACGACGAGCTCACCGCCCGCGGGCGTCGCCCCACCTGGGCCGAGGACTCGCTCTCGGCCGGCGTGGCCACCCCTGACGAAGCGGCGCTCCTGGAGTGCCCGGAAGGTGCGGTCGTCATCCGCCTCACCCGGCGCGCGCTCTGGGAGGACCGGCCGATCGAGATCTCTCGCAGCGTCTACCGCGCCGACCAGCACACCGTCTCGTTCCAGCTCGGCTGCTGACTCAGCGCGCTCCCAGCATCCCGAGCCCGGCGACCACCGTGCCGGACTCGTCGCAGACCCATGCCGGATCGGGACCGCCGAGGTCCGGCTCGATGTGCAGCGCGTGCAGTGGCGCGTCACCGCACCCTTCGCAGAGCGGCCACAGCCCCGTGCGGTCGGCCCGCCCGTGCTCGTCGACCAGCGCGTCCTGGACGTCCTGCGCGATCAGCCCGGCGATGTAGGTCGCGCCCTCCGGCCACTGCTCCACCCACCACCGGCGCTGCGAGCACGCCTCGTCGAGCACCGAGACGGTGCCGGCGGTCGCGACGCCGCGGGCCTGCAGATCGGCCAGCACCGACGCCCGGGCCTCGTAGATCACGCGGTCATCCACAGCCTCATTGTGCTGCGGTTTGGCAAACGCCCGGGTCCGGGCACCCGATCGTCGACCCGCTGAGCGAGCGGCGTCGTACGAAGGGAGCTGCCATGACCGATCACTCGCGCACCTCGGACGCTGTCGATGCCGTCCTCACCGACCTCGCCGCCGACGGCGACATCGACATCACGTCCTGGACCGACCTGGACGGGCTGCCGGGCGACATCGACGTGCTCGCCGCGCAGGCGCACCAGATCTTCGAGCACGCGCGCACCTGGGTGTGCCAGCGCGCCGGATTCGAGCCGAGCCCGATCTGCCTGCTGTCCCCGCTGGCCGAGCTGATGGACGTCTTCGCCCAGGGTTTCACCGAGGTGGAGCAGATCGCCGTCGCGGACTGGCGCTCGATCCGCGATGCCGTGGTCGCGACCACGGCCGACCTCAAGGCGGTCGACCAGATGGTCGCCGACTGGCTGCCGGTGGTGGCCTGACGTGTCCGACTCGTTCCTCACCGAGGTCACCGGGCGCTCCGGCCTGCTCGACGCGACCCCGCTCGACCTGACCGAGCCGGAGCTCAGCGGGCACACGCTCGAGCACGACGCGGAGTTCGAGGCGCTCGACGGCACGCTCTGTCGGATCCGGGACACCATCAACCTCGGGATCGACGCGCTCAACCACGCCGGCGTCGGCTTGCGCAAGCTGCCCGAGGGCAGCCTCGAGGAGCTGCTGGTGATGCCGCTGACCGGCGACTACCGGCGGATCCGGCAGAACGCGCTCGCGACCGGCCAGTTCCGCGACGCCCTCCGCACCTACTCCGAGAACGCCACCCTGCTGTCGGTCGCCGCGTCGCCCCGGTGGGGCGGGCAGGCAGCAGCGTCGTTCCTGCTCCGCGTCAACGGCCATGCTCTGGCCGCGCGTGGCCTGGGCCTGCTGGTCGCCGAGGCGGCACCCCTGTTCGACGTCGTCGCCGACCACAGCGAGCGGTTGGCGATCGAGGTCGAAGAGCTGGTGATGGAGCTCCTCGAGCGCGGTGAGCACGTGGTGCGCAAGCTGCTGTCGCGGGTCTCCGGGCCGGCCGGCTGGGCGACCTGGGCCGCCGAGCTCGCGATCAAGGGCTTCGACGCGGTCACCGACATCATCGAGGACATCGAGCGGATCCTCTGGATCATCGACCGGCTGCTCGAGATGAAGGGCGAGGTCACCACCTGGGTCGAGGAGCAGCGCGAGCGGCTCTCGATCCTGCTCGACCTCCTCGATCTCGTGCGCCGCGAGCTGCCGGGCGGAAGTGGCGGTGGCGGCTCCTGGTGAGCGTCCTTCGGCGTGGTGGATAGCCTCCAGGGGTGATCCTGATCGACCCGCCGAACGCCCCCGGGCATGGACGGATGTGGTCGCACCTGGCCAGCGACGAGTCCTTCGACGAGCTGCACGACTTCGCCCGGCAGCTCGGCATTCCTGCGCGCGGCTTCGACCGCGACCACTACGACGTGCCGGCCGAGCGGTACGACGACGTGGTCGCCCTCGGCGCCCGACCGGTCACCTCGCGCGAGCTGGTCAGTCGGCTCCGCGCTGCGGGTCTGCGCCGCCGCCGCCCGCGCGCCCTTCGCGACGAGGGCTCAGCGAACCCCTGAGAGCTCCCGCTCCATGTTCGCCCGCGCCGCGTCCTCCCACGCGGACACCCCGTGCGCGGTGTGGAACAGCCGCGGCTTGGCGGCCAGGTCCCGCAGCACGCCGGCCCGGCCGGCAGTGAAGACGTCGTCGCTGAGGTGGCCGTACTCGGCGCGCACCGCGGCGACGTACTCCTCGTAGCGCGACCGGGGCGCGGCGAGGATGCCGAGGTCGGCGTCGGACAGCGCGCAGCCGTTGGCATCGGCGTCGTCGGGGCGGTGCGACTCGGTGAGCCGCACCAGCCGCGCGACCTCGGCCACGGTGGCGGCGTCGACCACGTCGGGCAACGCCTCCTCCGCCCACGCGGCCGAGCGCTCCTCGGCGTCGCGCTCGCCGTCGTAGACGGCATCGTGGAACCACGCGGCGAGAACGACCGGCGTCCGGTCGTACGACGTGCCGGCGTCAGCGAGCTCGTCGAGCCGCTCGAGCACCTCGGCCAGGTGCCGCACGTCGTGGTAGCCGCGGGCCGGATCCGAGTACGCCGCGAGCAGCGAGTCCCGCAGGTCGAGCGCGTCGGGGAGCGGCCACGGCAAGGTGGAGCCCTCGGTTGGTCTGCCGTCCATCGTCCAAGATTCTGACCCATGCGGGCGCGGAAGGGGAGAGGTCGGCGAGGATAGGCCTGTGACCCCGGACGAGGCCCGCCAGGAACTCCTGCGACTGCGCAGCAGCATCGACAACCTCGACGCCGCGCTCGTGCACCTGCTCGCCGAGCGGTTCAAGTGCACCGAGCAGGTCGGTCGGCTCAAGGCGCACGCCGGGATGCCACCCGCCGACCCGGCCCGCGAGGCCGTGCAGATCGCGCGGCTGCGGGCGCTGTCGGAGACCTCCGGCCTGGACCCGCACTTCGCGGAGAAGTTCCTCAACGTGATCATCGCCGAGGTCATCCAGAACCACCGGCAGTTCATCGACGAGTAGCGCTGCGAGTAGCTCTACAAATTTCGGGAAGACTGCTCATGACCGGGACGGACGACGCCGAGACCCTCCGCCGCTTCTTCTCGCCCGATGGGCGTCTGCACACGATGCCGACCAAGCACGTGAAGCGCCAGCTGGTGCTCGACCGGATCGCGCAGCAGTTCGAGCCGGGTCGGACGTACGACGAGCGCGAGGTCGACGCCGTACTCAAGGAGATCCACGACGACCACGCCGCGCTCCGTCGCTACCTCGTCGACGACGGACTCCTGACCCGCGAGAACAACGTCTACTGGCGCTCGGGCGGGACGTTCGAGGTCTGATGGCTGGGCGGGCGACCGGTGCGACGCTGACCCACTCGTGGAGCGCGCGCGTAAGTCGGGCGGGCGGGCGGGGCGTCAGGTGCCACCCTGACCGGGTGACCACGCCCGATCTGCACCTCACCGTCGACGCGTTCCACGCGCTCGCGCGGAGCTGCGGGCCCTGCCGGGCTACGAGCCCCGCTGCGGGGGCAACTGCTGCGAGCTGCTCTACAGCGAGGCCGGCCTATACGCCGACTACTGGGACGACCTCTCGCGCGTTCCCGAGTCCGACCGCGGGCGCATCTATCCGGAGCACTACGACGCCGCTCTCGACGTGCAGACGGGCGTCGTCGTACGCCTGCCGCCCGTCGGCGGCAACGGCGACGCGCCGTGGCTCGAGAACGACATCCTCGAGGCCGAGTGAGACGTCAGGTGCCGGCGAGCTCCTCGCCGGCGTCGGCGATCCGGTAGGAGTAGCCCTGCTCGGCGAGGAAGCGCTGCCGGTTCTGGGCGAACTCCGCGTCGACGGTGTCGCGCGAGACCAGCGTGTAGAAGCGGGCGATCTTGCGCTCCCCGTCGGGACCGGGCTCGCCCGGCCGCAGCAGCCGGCCGAGCCGCTGCGCCTCCTCCTGACGGGACCCGAAGGATCCCGACACCTGGATCGCCACCTCGGCCGACGGGAGGTCGATCGAGAAGTTCGCGACCTTGGACACGACGAGCAGGCCGATCTCTCCGTGCCGGAACGCCTCGTAGAGCCGCTGTCGCTCGCGCACCGTGGTCGCGCCCGTGATCACCGGGGCGTCGAGCGCCTCGGCCAGCTCGTCGAGCTGCTCGAGGTACTGCCCGATCACGAGCGTCGGCTGGCCCCGGTGCCGCTCGACCAGCCCCCGGACCACGTTGAGCTTCTCCTTCGTGCACGCCGCCAGTCGGTAGCGTTCCTCGGGCTCCGCGGTCGCATAGGCCAGCCGCACGGAGTCGGGCAGCGTCACCCGCACCTCGACGCAGTCGGCCGGGGCGATCCAGCCCTGCGCCTCGATGTCCTTCCACGGAGCGTCGTAGCGCTTGGGGCCGATCAACGAGAAGACGTCGCCCTCGCGGCCGTCCTCGCGGACCAGGGTCGCGGTGAGGCCGATCCGGCGGCGCGCCTGCAGGTCGGCGGTCATCCGGAAGATCGGCGCCGGCAGCAGGTGCACCTCGTCGTAGACGATGAGGCCCCAGTCGCGGGCGTCGAACAGCTCGAGGTGGGAGTAGACGCCCTTCCGGCGGGTCGTCATGACCTGGTACGTCGCGATCGTCACCGGCCGGATCTCCTTGACCGACCCGGAGTACTCACCGATCTCCTCGGGCGTCAGCGTCGTCCGTCGTACGAGCTCGTCCTTCCACTGCCGCGCGCTCACGGTGTTGGTGACGAGGATCAGCGTGGTCGCCTGGGCCTGGGCCATGGCGGCCGCGCCGACGATGGTCTTGCCGGCGCCACAGGGGAGTACGACGACGCCGGACCCGCCGTGCCAGAACGACTCGGCGGCCTCCTCCTGGTAGGTCCGCAGCTCCCACCCGTCCTGGGCCAGCGCGATCGGGTGCGCCTCGCCGTCGACGTACCCGGCGAAGTCCTCCGCCGGCCAGCCCAGCTTGAGCAGCGCCTGCTTGAGGTTGCCGCGCTCGGACGGGTGCACCGCGACCGTGTCGTCGTCGATCCGGTCGCCGAGCATCCCGGCGACCTTCTTGGCGCGGAGCACCTCTTCGAGCACCGGTCGGTCGGTGCTGGCCAGCACCAGCCCGTGGACCGGGTGCTTCTCCAGCCGCAGCCGGCCGTAGCGGGCCATCGTCTCCGCGACGTCGACCAGCAGGTTGTGGGGGACCGCGTAGCGGCTGAAGCTCAGCAGCGTGTCGATGACCTGCTCGGCGTCGTGCCCGGCGGCCCTTGCGTTCCACAGCCCGAGCGGCGTGAGCCGGTAGGTGTGGATGTGCTCCGGGCTCCGCTCCAGCTCGGCGAACGGCGCGATCGCCCTCCGGCACTCGGCCGCCTGCTCGTGATCCACCTCGAGCAGCAGCGACTTGTCCGACTGCACGATGAGGGGGCCGTTGGTCACCGGCACGAGTTTACGGAACGTCCGCGAATCCGCCCCCATGCCCGAGCCGAGACCGGCCGGTTTCGGCTCGGATCTGGCCGGATTCGCGGAGAGTCAGGGGACGGGAGTGACGCGGGAGATCCGGTGCACCGCAAAGGTGCGTACGTCGTCAGCGGTGCGGTCGTGCGCGGTGAGCTGGCCGCCCTCGACCGCGATCGGGTCGACGACCCGCTCGCCGACCACGCCCTGGTTGTCGGTGAAGGCGATGACGACGGAGGCGTCGCGCTCGATGGCGTCCCGTAGGGCGGAGAGAGCGCCGGCGGGGGAGACGGCGGCGGCGGGCCGGACCCGGGCGGCGGCATCGCCGGCCCGGAGCGATCGGACCGCCGCGGCGACCTGGGCGGCGTGCCTCGCCTCCCCGTGCGAGGGGCCGCGCTGGCGGGGCGTGCGCGCCCGCACCTCGTCCGGGCGCCCGACCCGGACCGTCCCGTCCGGCCCCTCGACGACCGGCGAGACGCCGAGCTCGCGGAGGCGGATCAGCAACAGGTCGACGGGAGTCGTGCTCACCAGCACCGTCGGAGCGATCAGCCGCAGCCCGAGCGTGGCCGCCTTCGGGTGGCGGGCGAGCGCCGCGAGGGTGGCCTCGTCGTCGGAGCGGACGAACGCCTCGGCGTACCCCACCCGCACCTGGCCGAACGTCCGCACCGCGTCGTCGACGAGGAAGGTCAACGGCTGGGGGACCGGCGTGCGCGAGACCGACGCGAGGAAGGCGTGCACCTCGGCGGCCGTCCAGCCGACATCGAGCGCGCGTCGTACGGACGTCGCGGTGAAGCGGTAGACGGTGGCCGCGCCGCGCGACTCGACGTCCGCCAGCAGCTGGAGCGACCGCGCGATGCCCGACTCCACCGGGCCCGGCGCGACGGCCGTGAGGTCGGCCTGGATGAGCACGTGGTCGACCGGATCCGGCAGCAGCGCGGCGAGCAGGGGTGTCGGGTCGTCGCCGGCGACCAGCGCCCGGCCGTACGGCGACAGCGCGTCCAGCCCGGTCACGCCCAGCATCGCCGCCTCGGCGACCGTCCACGCCGCCTGGTCGGCGCGCGTGCGCGGTCGCCGCGGGCGCAGCCAGGCCAGCCGGGCGACCAGCGACGGCAGCCCGGTGCCCGACGCCAGCGCCGAGCCCTCCGGGACCTCGGCGAGCGCAGCGAGCGTCATCGCCCGGGTCTCGGGCATCAGCACCGAGGAGAGCTCGGGGGTGAGCGCGTTCCACGGCTTGTCGTCGGCCGCGCGGGCGCCGACGAGGCCAGGGAGCCGGGTGCTCGCGAGCCAGGCACGCGCCAGCGTGGTCCAGCGCTCGGCGAGGTCGGCGTCGAGCCACGTGTCGAACGCGTCGGTCGGCACCCAGACCGGGTTGCCGTCGGCGTCGGCGCGGGTCGCGATCAACCCTGCGCCGGAGGCGGTCTCGATCACGAGCGCCGTGTCGGTGTCCGAGAGGTGCAGGTGGATCGCGGCGGCCTTGAGCTCGCGTACGCCGAGCCCGCCCGTGCGGAGCGCCGCCGCCGGCCGGGTGCTCCACCACTCGAGCAGCAGCTCGGTCCGCCGGCAGAAGTCCCCGGCCGAGCCGGCGGCAGCACCTGAGGTCAGTCGGACCGGCCGGTCCGCGCTCGCCACCTCGGGTGGCTGGTCGACCGGCTCGGTCGTCGTGCACCCGCCCCGCAGGACGAGCCCGACCTCGCCGGGCACCACGAGCAGGTCGTCGCGGCCGGGGACCAGCAGCCCGCGGGACAGCAGCTCCTCCGCAGGGCCGGCGGCGTCCTCGCGACGTACGTTGCGGCGGGCCGAGCCCGCGGTCGCCTCGCCGCCGTGGGCGAACACGTGGTCGAGCATCGCCCGCGCAGCCTCGGAGACCTCGTCGATCCGTGCCGCGACCACCTCCGGCCCGGGCGCGTCCGGGGTGCGCGGTCGCAGCCCGCTCACCCCCGCCTCCGGACCGCCGACCAGGCAGTCGGCGACGCCGGTCAGCGGACGGAGCCCCTCGGGCGAGTCCCACGCGAGCGCCAGCGCGCGGAGCCGGGCGAGCGTGGCGGCGACGTACCCCTCGTCGGCCCGGACGATGCTGGCGATCTCGGTGTCGGTGGTTTGCCCCGCGACGACCAGGGCATCAAGCACCGAGAGCTCGCCCCGGGTGAGCGAGTCCAGGGCGCGGGCGAGAGAACTCCGGATCGTGGCGCGCGAGGCCAGCTGAGAGAAGTCGTGAGGGGCGGGTGTGGTCAGGTCCGGGCGCGACGTGAGCAGCCGGCTCACCTGTTCGTCGGTCCACGACCGCAGCTGGTCGGCCAGCGACCGGTGCCCCGCCGTACCTCCCGCTCCGCTGCCCACCCGCCCAACGCTACCGAGGTAGGAGGCACGGTGACCCAGGTCGACCTGCAGTACGGCGCCGCGACGCACGTCGGGCTGGTCCGGGAAGCCAACGAGGACGCCCACCTGGCCGCGCCTCCGGTCTTCGTCGTGGCCGACGGCATGGGTGGCCACGACCACGGCGACGTGGCGAGCGCCTTCGTCGTCGAGGAGTTCGCGCGGCTGGCCGAGACCGGCGTCGGCGCCGCGACCGCCGCCGATGTCGTGACCTCGGCACTCGAGGCGGTCCACGACCGGATCGACGAGTACGACGCCGTCCATCACGCCGCGGGCGAGCTGCTCTTCGGCTCCGGCACGACCGCGATCGTCGCGCTGCTGGTGGACGACGTCGCCGAGCCCTACTGGTTGGTCGCCAACCTCGGCGACTCCCGCGGCTACCTGTTCGCCGACCACGTGCTCGCCCAGCTGACGGTCGACCACAGCCTGGTGCAGGAGCTGGTCGACGCCGGCACCATCGCCGCTGCCGATGCTGCCGGTCATCCCGACCGGCACATCGTGACCCGCAACCTCGGTGGACCGGTGCGTCACGAACCCGATCTCTTCATCCGTCCTGCGGAGGTTTCCGGGCGGATGCTGTTGTGCTCGGACGGGGTGAGCGAGATGCTCGCGCACGACGACATCGCACGGATCCTGGACGAGCACCCGGACCCGGCAGCAGCCGCCGAAAAGGTGGTCGCGGCTGCGGTGGCCGCCGGTGGTCGCGACAACGCAACCGCCGTCGTCGTGGATGTGGTGGGATTGACCAGGGAGACGCCGCACGACACCGTCGTGCAGCAGCCGAGTACGGAGCAGGAGACACACCCATGAGTGCGATGAGCTCATCTGGCGCAGCAGGCGCGTGGTCCTACCGCACCGGCCCGTGGTTCGCGGCGTTCGGGCCGCGCGTCACGGTGCTGTTGCCCGAGTCGCAACGCGACCAGGTGGTGGGCGTGTGGTCGCTGGTCGACGGCGGCGCCGCGTTCGACGAGGTGCTCGATGTGCTGCTCGCCTCCGGGCTGAGCCGGTTGCCCGAGTTCGTGCTCGTGAGCTCCGACGACGGCCCGACGCGGGTGCTGCTGCGGGGCACCGGGGTGAGCGCGACGCTCGCCACCGACGGCGACGACGTGACGCTCGACGGCAGCGCGAGCGGCACCTGGGTCGAGCGCAGCGTCGACGGCGTGACCTCGCTGTCCGTGGCGCTCTCCGAGGCCGACGCCGACGCGGATCACGCCGCGACCGACTTCACCGTGGTCACCGGGCTGGTCCGGGTGTCGCGCATCGACCGGCCGCCGTACGTCGAGCCGGCCGCGGCCGACGAGGCGGCGGCCGTCGTGGCCGAGGAGACGCCGGAGGTCGAGGAGACCCCGGAGGCCCCGGAGCTGGAAGAGACGCCGGAGGTCGAAGAGGCGCCCGAGGCCGAAGGCGACGTCGACGCCGGCGCGGTGGCCGCCGCCCCGTTCGGTGGCGCGATGGTGGACGACGCGACGACCGGCGACGAGGTCGAGCAGGCCGACGCGACGACCGCCGACGGCGTGATGGACGCCGAGGTTGCGGCGACCGACGAGCCGTCGCCGCTCGACGAGCCCGCGCCCTTCGACGAGCCCGCGCCGCTGGACGAGCCCGCCGCGCTGGACGAGCCCGCCGCCGCTGGATGAGCCGGCCGCGCTCGACGAGCCGATGGCGTCCGACGAGCCCGAGAGCGTGATGCCGACCGGCGGCGATCCGCTCACCGACCCGATGCCGCCCGCCCCGGCGCCGAGCGGCTGGGTCACCCCGTGGGACACCCCGCCGCCCCCGGTCGACGCTCCTGCGAGCGAGGTCCCCGAGCCGGCCACCGGCGACGACGACCTGGCGATGACGCAGCAGATGCCGCCCCTCGACGACCCGATGGCCGACGACGCGATGGCCGACGACGCGATGGCCGACGACGCGATGGCCGACGACGCGATGGCCGACGACGCCATGGCCGACGAGAGGGTCGCCGACGACGGACGACGCGCCCCGGCCGCGCCGCTGGACGAGCCGGTGACCGAGTTCGCGGCGCCGTACGCCCCCGCCGCCGCCGGCCGCCGACGCGCCGCCCGTCGACCTCCCGCCCCCGCCGCTGCCGGTCGGTTCGTGGGAGCCGGTCGGTGGCAGCTTCCCGCCTCCGCCGCCGGCCACGCCCGACCCGGGCGCCTTCGCACCGCCGCCCGCAGCCGACGCCCCGTCGGGTGACGCCGTCGCCAAGCTGATGATCAGTGACGGTCAGCAGGTGCTGGTCGACCGGGTGATCCTGATCGGCAGGGCGCCCGAGGCCCGCCGGTTCACGTCGACCGAGCAGCCGCACCTGGTGACTGTCCCGAGCCGCCTGCACGAGATCTCCTCGACCCACGTCGAGGTCCGGCCCGGCACCGGCGCCGACCAGGGCAACGCGGTCGTCACCGACATGGGCTCGACCAACGGCACCGTGCTCGTCCAGCCGGGCATGGGTCCCGAGGACCTCAAGCCCGGCATCGCGGTCCAGCTGGTGCCGGGGGCGATCATCAACCTCGGCGACGGGATCACCATCCAGGTCACCCGAGCCTGAGCGGGAGCGCTCAGCCGGTCGGCCACTCCCCGCGGAGCAGGCCGTAGATCAGGTCGTCGGTCCACGTGCCGTCAGGCTCGGGCCAGTCCTGGCGCAGGAGCGCCTCGCGGGTCATCCCGATCCGCTCGCACAGCGCCGCCGAGCGCACGTTGCGGGGATCCAGGTGCGCGATGAGCCGGTGCAGCGGGTAGTGGTCGAAGGCCAGGTGGACGAGCGCCGTGGCGGCCTCGGTGGCGAAGCCACGTCCGGCGTACGACGGCGCGAACGCCCAGCCGATCTCGGCCACCGACGGCGGGCTCTGGTCGTCGGAGCGCGTGCGGAGCCGGAGCATCACGTCGCCGACGAGGGTCTCGTCGTGCACGACGGCGAGCGACAGCACGTCGTCCGGCACGGAAGGCGCCAACCGCTCCGTCATCAAACCGACCCGTTTCGCGAGCGCCGCGTCGTCGGCGGGCGGGAACGGCAGGTAGCGGCACACCTCGGGGTCCTGGTAGTAGCGCAGCGCGTCGAGGTCGTCGGACGTGATGTAGCGCAGCGTGAGGCGCTCGGTGCGGATCGGAACCGGTGGCGGTGCGAGCCGGGGCGCGGACCCGCCCGTCATCGGGTGATCACCACGGCCAACCGGGTCTCGTCACCGTCGTGGCGTGTGCCAGAGCACGGTGCCCGTGTCCGTCGTCCGGGGTGCGTTCCGCAGACTGATCCGGAAGGTCAGGGTGCGTCCCGGCCGGAGCAGTCCGGCGGACGGGCTGACCAGCACCGGACTGTCGAAGCCGCGCAGGTGCGCGGTCAGCCAGAGCGGGCGGTGGCCGGTGTTGGTGATCGTGCGGCGGACCACCAGGCGTCCGGTGCGCATCAGCGCCTGGGGGAGGTCGAGGTCGGCGCGGCGGCCGACCAGCCAGCCGCGGTACTGCCGCGGGTCGACCAGGTAGGCCAACGGCGGCACCGGGCTGACCCGCACCTGACCGGTGCCGGCGCGCAGCCCGGAGTGGCGTCCGAACGGACGTGGTCGAAGTGAGGAGCGCGGAGCGGACCTCGGCCGGGGTGTTGCCGGGCCGCCCGAGCAGGACCGCCGCGACCCCGCTCACGTGGGCGGTCGCGACCGACGTACCGCTGACGACGTCCCAGCCACCTGTGGTCGCGGCGAGGATGCTGGTGCCGGGCGCGACCAGGTCGGGCTTGATCACCGACCAGGTCGGGTCGCCACCGCTGCTGAACCGGGCGACCCGGGTCGGCGCGCGCTCGCGCCCGACCGCCACCAGCCGCACCTGGGGATGCCGCCGGTCGGCCGCCCACGCGCGCAGGGCGCGGCCGTCGCGGGCGGAGAGGTGGACCGTCGGTACGGCGTGGATGTCGGCGTCGGTCGAGCCGGCGGCGGTGTTGACGAGCACCATGCCGGCGCCGTCGGCGAGCCGCACGGTCCGCGACTTGTCGACCCGCGGCACGTCGCCTCGCTCGCACAGGACGATCGCGTCGTGGACGGCCCGGGCGTCGAGGCTGCCGGGCGCGCAGACCCGGGCATCGGACAGGGAGACGCCGGGCGCTGCCGCGTCGGCGCCCAGGACCAGCGGTGCCGGGCCGACGGGAGCGGTCGCCACCATCGCGCCCTCGAGCCGCGGTCCGCGGGTGGCCACCACGGCGCCGACGGGCAGCGCCGAGGTGGAGGCGCCGACGGTGATCACCCACGGCGCGGGGTGCGCGGCGTACGCCGTCGCGCCGTCGTTGCCCGCGGCCGCGGTGACGACGATCCCGGCCTCGGTCGCCCCCAGCAGGGCGCGCTCCACGGTGTCGACGGTGCCGGACGGGCCACCCACCGAGAGGTTGAGTACGTCGACCCGGTCGCTCGTCGCGCGATCGATCGCCGCGACCAGGTCGGCGGTCGCGCAGCCGTCGTCCGCGGGATCGGGTGCGGACCAGCACGCCTTGTAGACGGCGATCCGGGCCCGCGACGCGACGCCGGAGAACCGGCCCAGCCGGTGCCGGCCCGCGCGCGCCAGCACGTCGCCGGTGCCCGCCGCGACCGATGCGGCCTCGGTGCCGTGCCCGTGGGTGTCGCGCGGCGACAGCGCCGTGGCCGACCGCAACGCATCGACTCCGAACCCGTTGACGTAGAACTGGGCGCCGACGACCTTCGCCGAGCAGTCGGCCTCGGTCCAGGCGGCGTCGTCGGGTGCGGCCGGTACAGCTGCCGGTGAAGTGGCGCGGGATCCGGCCGAGAGCCGTCACCTTCGAGAAGGCGACGCTGGCCGGGTCGATCCCGGTGTCGACGAACCCGATCACGGTGCCGGCCCCGCCTGAGCCCCCGCCGTCGCGCGGTATCAGCTGCGGCGGTCCGTGCCGGGGTGCGCTCGACGTCCGCGAGGCGGACGGACCGCGTTCTCCTCCACGAGTGCCACCCGCTCGTCGCCGACGAGGGCGTCGTGCTGCTCCTCGGTGAGCTCGACGGCGAACCCGTTGAGCGCGGTGGTCCATTGGTAGACCGGTGCCACGGCGCCGATGTCGTCGAGGACCGCGGCCTGCTGCGCCAGCATCCGCTGGGCGACGTCGTCGGGAGCGGCCGGACCGCGATGGCCCGCGGTGCCGGGCCCGCGGAGCGTGACCAGGTGCAGGGCGGTGTCGTCGTCGCCGTCGTCAGCCTGGGCTGGGACGGCGGTGAGTGCTGATGCGGCGACGAACGCGGCGATCGCGGCGGCGCGCATCTGTCCCCTCCTCATGATCGAGCCTTCACCCCTGGCTCCTGGAACCGTCCATTGTGTCCCAGCGGTACCAGAGGTGAGAAGTCCTGACCCCGGTCGCACCACCGGGATCGGGGTACAACAGGGAAAGCCGTTCGTGGTCCGACGGTCCCATCCCCTACGATTTCGGGTCGCGCTCCGGAACGGCCGGGGCGCTCCCAACGAGAAGGGTCGAGACCGTGCCGACTGGCAAGGTGAAGTGGTACGACGCGGAGAAGGGCTTCGGCTTCCTCTCCCAGCCCGAGGGGCCGGACGTCTACGTCCGCTCCGACGCGCTGCCCGAGGGCGTCACGACCCTGAAGACCGGGGCCCGCGTGGAGTTCGGCATCGCGCAGGGACGCCGCGGCGACCAGGCGCTGCAGGTGAAGGTGCTCGACGCGCCCGCGTCGGTGACGCGCAACCAGTCCGAGGCGAAGCGGCGGAAGCCGGAGGAGATGGTCCCGATCGTCGAGGACCTGATCCGGCTGCTCGACGGCGTCGGTGAGGCCTACCGCCACGGCCGGCACCCGGACCGTCGTACGGCGCAGCCCGTCGCCAAGCTCCTCCGCGCGCTGGCCGACGAGCTGGAGAGCTAGGGCGCGGCTCCCTAGGCGCTGGCGGCCGGAGCCGCGGACCTTGGCGGCCCGCTTGCCCGGCCGGCTGCCGAGCACGTAGATCGCCCAGGCGCTGAGGATGACCGCTGCGGCGCCGAGGCCGAACTGCGGCCACCACGGCATCGCGATGCCGACGAACCCGCCGATCACCCAGGCGAGCTGCAGGGTCGTGTCGCCGCGCGCGAAGGCGCTCGAGTGGGCGCGCGCCGGCACGCCGGTCTGGATCGTGGAGTCGAGCGAGACCTTGGCGAGGTACTGGGACAAGCCTGCGGTGAGCCCGAGCGCGATCAGCGCGATCGCGCTGTAGAAGGCCGCCGCGAGTGCCACCACGGTGATGTCAGAGAGAAGCGCGACGATCACCGTCAGTGACGGGTTGATCTTCTTGGCGAGCGAGGCGAGCACGATGCCGAGCGTGTTGCCGAGGCCCGCCGCGCCGATGACGAGCCCGATGAGGAGAGTGGCTGCGGTCCTCCCAGCCCGGGATGGGCTCGGCTCTCAGCAGGAACACGACGTACATCGTGAGGAAGCCCGACAGCCATCGCGGCCCACAATTGACGCGCAGCGCGAAGGCGACCTTCGGCGGCATCCCGGTGTACCGGCGTCCGGCACCGCCGCCCACCTCGTCGTCGACGGACCGCTCGCCCTCGGTGGAGTCGACCTTCGCGGGCAGCAGGATCGCGAGGACGGTGCCGAGCACGAACACCAGGAACGCGTAGCGCAGCGCCCACTCAGATCCGAAGTACGCCGCCGCGCCCGCCAACGGGGCCGAGATGGCCACCCCGACCACGCCGGCCAATGACACCCGGCCGTTGGTCTTCACCAGCGTGAGCTGGGGCGGAACCAGCCGGGGCACCGCTGCGGCCCGGGTGACGCCGTACGCCTTCGAGGAGACGAGGACGCCGAGCGCGGCGGGGTAGAGCCACACCGACTCGTCGGCAACCGCGCCGGCGAGGACCCAGCACAGGAAGCCGCGGATCGCGAACGTGGAGCCGATCGCCCAGCGGCGACCGTGGCTGAACCGGTCGAGGAACGGCCCGATCAGGGGTGCCACGATCGCGAACGGCAGCATCGTCAGACCGAGGAAGAGTGCGACCTGGCCGCGCGCCTCGCTGGTCGCGCCGGCGAAGAAGATGGTGCCGGCCAGCGCGATCGCCACCGCCGCGTCACCGGCCGCGTTGCACGCGTGCAGCTCGATCAGCCGGTTCAGGCCGGACCGTTCGGCGCCCTGCGCACCGGACGCCCGGCGGGCCTGGCGGAGGGTCGCCCGGCCGATCCGACCCGTCGCCCGCGCGAACCCGCGCACTCCGCCGGCCGTCGCCTTCGGCTCGACCTCGTCGGCCGGGACCATCGTCGGCGGCGGATCGGCCGACGGCGGAGGGGGCGGGGGTGGCGGCGGAGGGGGGTACGACGCCGCACCGGACCCGCTCGGGGGCGGGTGCTCGGGCGGCTGGGACGTCACGGGACTATCTTGCCTGCTCGGCACCCGGTTCAAGCCCCGAGGTGACGACCACCTCCCCGATACGGGAGACTTGGCGCGTGACCACTCTCGAGCGCAAGGCCAACGACGCCGTGACGGCCGCTGCCGTCGACGAGGCGCGGGCCGCGCTCCTCGCCGACGTCGACGCTGCCGACGTCGGCGACTACCTCGGCCACCAGGTCGAAGGACAGCGCGTCGTCACCCACCTGTTCTCCTGCACCCGCCGCGGTTACATCGGCTGGCAGTGGGCGGTCACGCTGACCCGGGCTTCGCGTCAGAAGCGGGTCACCGTCGACGAGGTCGTGCTGCTGCCCGGCGCCGAGGCGATCGTCGCGCCGGCCTGGGTGCCCTATCGCGACCGGCTCCAGGCGGGCGACCTGTCGCCCGGTGACCTGCTGCCGGTCGCCGACGACGACCCGCGCCTCGTGCCGACGTACTCCTTCGGCGACGACCCGCTCGACTCCGACGACAAGGCCCAGGTGCGCCAGGTCGCCAAGGACCTCGGCCTCGGCCGGGTCCGCACGCTGTCGCCCGAGGGCCGCGACGCCGCGGCCGAGCGCTGGTACGACGGCGCCAGCGGCCCCGACTCCCCGCTGGCCAAGTCCGCACCCGAGACCTGCTGGTCGTGCGGCTTCCTGGTCCGGATCGCCGGCCCGCTCTCCGAGACCTTCGGCGTCTGCGCCAACGGCGACGCCAACGACGACGGCCGGGTGGTCTCCTTCGACCACGGCTGCGGCGCCCACTCCGAGGTCCGCCTCAGCAAGCGGCACGCGCCGATCCCGCCCGCGCCCCCCGTCATCGACACCCTGACGATCGGACGAGCTCGACCTCTTCTGAGCTTGATGCGCGAGCGTGTCGCAACGTGGGCGCAGGCCGCCTCGCAAGCTCGGCCCGCGAGCGCCACACCGTGCGGCTTCGCCGCCGTGCGACACGCTGCCGCGCCGTGGTTCGCAGGCTCGCTTCGCTCGCACCTCGACTCACCGACGCGGTGGACCTCAACCAGCGGCGGCGCGGAGGATCCAGACGGCGTACTGGTCGTCGACCGGCCGGAGGTCGTAGCCGCCGAACCGGTGGTCGACGACGAGGCCGGCTGACTCGACCTCGGTGGCGAACTCCTCGGGCGTGACCTTCCGGGCGGTCTCCGGGCCTTCCTCGAGGTGGAAGCCGACCAGGATCCGTCCGCCCGGAGCCAGGAGCTCCCGGAGGCGGGTGAGCACCGCAACCTCGGTGCCCTCGGCCACGAACGTGATGACGTTGCCGACGCAGACGACGAGGTCGAACTCCTCCGGGCCGGCGGCCGCCGACAGCACCTCGTCGGTCAGGCCCATGATGTCGTGCGGGAGCACGTCGACGTCCGGATAGGTACGCCGGGACTGCTGGACCAGTCCCGGATCCGGCTCGGCCGCGACGACGCGGTGCCCGCGGTCGTGCAGGTAGGCGGCGACCCGCCCCATCCCCGAGCCGGCGTCGAGGATCCGCGCCCGTCGCGAGACGAGGGTGTCGGCCAGCCTCGCCTCGCCGTCGACATCCGCACCGGAGGCGACCAGCTCGGCGAATCGCCTGCCGTACCCGAGGTTCTTGTCGCCGCCGCGTTCCCAGCGGGAAACGGGAGCGTCAGCCATCCGTCGTGTCGAGCTCGGTGCGGTAGCGGCGCCGGCGCTTGCAGTACTCCGTCCCGAGCAGGCCGAGGCCGACACCGGCGAGGCACATCCAGAGCACCCAGGTGCGTCCGGACTCCTCCAGCCGGCCGTAGAACGGCAACAGGCCGAGGAAGCCGAGGAGGAACAGCCCGGTGCCGACCTGGACCGTGCGCACGCCGTCGACGTCGAGCGGCTCGACCGGTGCGATCAGGTAGGTCCGGTTGCCGATCTCGTGCTGCATCGGCTGGTCGTCACGCAGTTCCACGCAACCGATGGTAGTCGCGGAAGGTCTCGATACGCCCGGTCCCGGCCTCGCAAGCTCGCCCGGGCGGCCACTCGACCTCCTCGCGCCCACGCGTCCTGCTCGCAAGCTCGCAGGCCGCTGCGCTCGGAGGAATAGTTAGCAAGGGTAATGACTTATGCTAACGACATGCCGACCACGGAGAAGGTAGTACGCACCGACGCCGGTCTCGCCAGCGAGCTCCGGCTCTCGGTGATGCGACTGCGCCGCAGGCTCGCAGCCGAGCGTGACCCGGCCAACCCGCTGAGCATGGGCCAGATGGCGGTGCTCGGCGCGCTCTACCGCAACGGCGAGCAGTCGGTCGGGGAGCTCGCGGCGTACGAACGGGTGCGGCCGCCGAGCATGACCCGCACCGTCAACTTCCTGGCCGAGGGCGGGTACGTCGACCGCCGGGCGCACGCGTCCGACGGCCGCCAGGTCGTGATCACGCTGACCGACGAGGGCCGGGCGGTGCTGCTCGCCGACCGCGCCCGCCGCGACGAGTGGCTCTCCCGGCGGCTGGCCGGCCTCAGCGCGGACGAGCGCGACGCGCTCCGCCGCGCGACCCCGATCCTGCAGCGGCTGGCGCAGGCCGACTGACCACGTCCCGACCGACCGAGACCTCACGAGGAGGACCCCACGAGTCCCACGTTCCGATCCCTGTCCCACCAGAACTACCGGCGCTACTTCGCCGGCAGCATCGTGTCGAACATCGGCACCTGGATGCAGCGCGTGGCACAGGACTGGTTGGTGCTGACCATCCCGGGCAACGGGGGCGCCGCCCTCGGCATCACCACCGGGTTGCAGTTCCTGCCGATCCTGCTGCTCTCGCCGTACGCCGGAGTCGTCGCCGACCGCTTCCCCAAGCGCCGGGTGCTCCAGCTCACCCAGGGCACGATGGCGCTGGCCTCGCTGCTCCTCGGCGTGATCGCGGCACTCGGCGTCGCGCAGACCTGGCACGTCTACGTCATCGCGTTCGCCTTCGGCATCGGCGCCGCGTTCGACGGGCCTGTCCGGCAGTCGTTCGTCTCCGAGATGGTCGGCCCCGACGACGTGACCAACGCGGTCGGTCTCAACTCGGCGGCGTTCAACACGGCGCGGATCGTCGGGCCGGCGCTGGCCGGACTCCTGATCGGACTGTTCGGCGGCGGCATGGAGGCGACCGGCTGGGTCATCCTGATCAACGCGGCGTCGTACCTCGCGGTGATCTGGCAGCTGGAGCAGATGGACACCCGCGCGCTGCACTCACCGGCACCGGCCGGGCGACGCCCCGGGATGCTGCTCGAGGGGCTGCGCTACCTGCGCGGCCAGCCGAAGATGCTGATGATCCTGGTCCTGGTGTTCTTCGCGGGGACCTTCGGGATGAACTTCCAGATGACGTCGGCACTGATGGCGACCGAGGTCTTCGGGAAGGGCGCCAGCGAGTTCGGCCTGCTGGGCTCGGCGCTCGCGGTCGGCTCGTTGACCGGCGCGCTCCTCGCCGCGCGGCGGCCGAAGGTCCGCGTCCGGCTGCTGTTCGCAGCCGCGGTCGGCTTCGGGGTCGCCGAGATCGTGGCCGGCTCGCTGCCGTCGTACCTCGCCTTCGCGCTGTTCTGCCCGCTGATCGGGTTCGCCACCATCACGCTGCTCAACTCCGCCAACGCCACCCTGCAGGTGGAGACCGACCCGGAGCTCAAGGGCCGGGTGATGGCGATCTACATGACGATCGTGATGGGCGGGACGCCGATCGGCGCTCCGGTGATCGGCTGGATCGGTGAGACGTACGGCGCCCGGTGGACGCTGATCGTCGGAGGCGTGCTGGTGCTCGTCGGCGTGGTGCTCGCGCTTCTGGTGCACCGCATCGCCGCGTCGGACGCCGACCGGCGCCCGCCGTCGAAGCGGTCGGGCTCCCCGGCCACCCCGGCGAGTTCTGCCATGCTGCACCTATGAGCAGTCCGGCGATTTCCGGCACGTCCGCCATCGACCGCTTCTTCCGGATCTCCGATCGCGGGTCCACCGTCGGTCGTGAGGTCCGAGGCGGTCTCGTCACGTTCGTCACGATGGCCTACATCGTCGTGTTGAACCCTTTGATCCTCGGCTTCGCGCCCGACTCGACGGCAACTTCCTCGGCGGCGGCGCGGAATCCGGCAGCGGGTTGGCGGCCATCGCGGCCGGTACGGCGCTCGTTGCCGGCGTACTGACGATCCTGATGGGCGTCGTGGCGAACTATCCGCTGGCCCTGGCGACCGGGCTCGGGCTCAACGCGTTCGTGGCCTTCGCGATCGCGAGCCAGATGACCTGGGCGGACGCGATGGGCCTGGTCGTGATCGAGGGCATCGTGATCCTGGTGCTCGTGCTCACCGGGTTCCGCACGGCCGTCTTCCACGCGATCCCCGCCCAGCTCAAGGTCGCGATCTCGGTCGGGATCGGCCTGTTCATCGCCCTGATCGGATTCGTGGACGCCGGCTTCGTGCACCGGATCCCGGACATCGCCGGCACCACGGTCCCGGTCCAGCTCGGCGCCACCGGCCAGCTGAGCGGCTGGCCGGTGCTCGTGTTCGTGTTCGGCCTGCTCCTCGTCATCGCGCTGTGGGTGCTCAAGGTCAGGGGCGCGATCCTGATCTCGATCATCGTGACCACGCTCGTGGCCCTGGTCGTCGAGGCCGTCGGCGACCTGGGCAGAGCGGCCGAGGTCGCCGGTGGCTGGTCCCTCACCGTGCCGCGGCCGCCTGACGACTGGCTGGTCACACCGGACTTCGGGACGCTCGGCGAGTTCTCGCTGATCGGGTCGTTCGAGGAGGCCGGCGTGGTGACGGCGCTCCTCTTCGTCTTCACGCTGCTGCTCGCGGACTTCTTCGACACCATGGGCACCATGACCGCGATCGGCGCCGAGGCGGGGCTTCTCGACGAGGACGGCAAGCCGCCGCACACCGAGCGGATCCTGGCCGTCGACTCGCTCGCCGCGGTCGCCGGCGGCGCCGCCGGCGTCTCGTCCAACACGTCCTACATCGAGTCCGCCGCGGGTGTCGGCGAAGGTGCCCGCACCGGGCTGGCGTCCGTGGTCACCGGCGTGCTCTTCCTGTTCACGATCCTGCTCGCACCCCTCGTGGCGATGGTCCCGTCCGAGGCAGCGGTCCCGGCCCTGGTGCTCGTGGGGTTCCTGATGATGCAGCAGGTCGGTGGGATCGACTGGGACGACGTCGACATCGCCATCCCCGCCTTCCTGACGATCGTGCTGATGCCCTTCACCTACTCGATCACCGTCGGGATCGGCGCCGGATTCGTGACGTACGCGTTCATCAAGCTGGTCCGCGGCAAGGCGTCCGAGGTGCACCCGCTGCTGTGGTTCGTCGCGGCGCTGTTCGTGCTCTACTTCGCGATCGCCCCCATCACCGACTGGCTCACCTGAGTCGCTGGGTCTCGAGACAACCGGTTCCGGGCTCGCAAAGCTCGCCCGGACGGCCACTCGACCTCCCTGCGCCACGCGGCCGCTCGCAGGCTCGCGCCCGCTGCGCAGTGATTTTGCGTCCGCCTCAGGCGGCCGGTAATCTCGTTCCTTGTGTCTGGGCCACCCAGACACGTCGCGCGCGCCCTCAGTTCATCCTTCACCCGAGGGCGCATCCCACGGCACACGTAACAACGCACGACCACGTGCCCGGCAAGGTGCTGGGTGCTGAGAGCAGACAGGAAAGGGAACCACCAGGTGCCCACCATCAATCAGTTGGTCCGCAAGGGCCGCCAGGACAAGGTGTCGAAGAACAAGACGCCTGCCCTGAAGGGTTCGCCCCAGCGACGCGGTGTGTGCACCCGCGTCTACACCACCACCCCGAAGAAGCCGAACTCCGCCCTCCGCAAGGTCGCCCGCGTGCGCCTCAGCAGCGGCGTCGAGGTCACCGCTTACATCCCGGGTGAGGGTCACAACCTGCAGGAGCACTCGATCGTGCTCGTCCGCGGCGGTCGTGTGAAGGACCTCCCCGGTGTTCGTTACAAGGTCATCCGCGGCGCCCTGGACACCCAGGCCGTGAAGGGTCGTAAGCAGGCTCGCAGCCGCTACGGCGCCAAGAAGGAGAAGAGCTGACATGCCGCGCAAGGGCCCCGCTCCGAAGCGTCCCCTCGACGTCGACCCGGTCTACGGGTCGCAGCTGGTCACCCAGCTCGTCTCCAAGGTGCTGCAGGACGGCAAGAAGCAGGTTGCGCAGCGCATCGTCTACTCGGCTCTCGAGGGCACGCGTGAGAAGACCGGCACCGACCCGGTGATCACGCTGAAGCGTGCGCTCGACAACGTGCGTCCGTCCATCGAGGTCAAGTCCCGCCGCGTCGGTGGTGCGACGTACCAGGTCCCGATCGAGGTCAAGGGCAACCGTGGCACCACGCTCGCGCTCCGCTGGCTCGTCGGCTACGCGGCCGAGCGTCGCGAGAAGACCATGCACGAGCGCCTCATGAACGAGATCCTCGACGCCTCCAACGGCCTCGGTGCCGCTGTGAAGAAGCGCGAGGACACCCACAAGATGGCCGAGTCCAACAAGGCCTTCGCCCACTACCGCTGGTGACCCGCGGGACGGGCGCCCGACAGGGTGCCCGTCCGGCAGGCACCTGCCCATCTACTTCTAAGGAACGCTGACTCACGTGGCAGTCGACATCACGACGGACCTGAACCAGGTCCGCAACATCGGCATCATGGCGCACATCGACGCCGGCAAGACCACCACCACCGAGCGCATCCTGTTCTACACCGGCATCACCTACAAGATCGGTGAGGTCCACGAGGGCGCAGCCACGATGGACTGGATGGAGCAGGAGCAGGAGCGCGGCATCACGATCACGTCCGCCGCGACGACCTGCTGGTGGAAGAACCACCAGATCAACATCATCGACACCCCGGGCCACGTGGACTTCACCGCCGAGGTCGAGCGCTCGCTGCGCGTCCTCGACGGCGCGGTCGCGGTGTTCGACGGTGTCGCGGGCGTCGAGCCCCAGACCATGACGGTGTGGCGCCAGGCCAACAAGTACTCCGTGCCCCGGATGTGCTTCGTCAACAAGCTCGACCGCACGGGAGCGGACTTCTTCCGCTGCGTCGACATGATGGTCGAGCGCCTCAACTCCACCCCGCTCGTCCTCCAGCTGCCGATCGGCGCGGAGTCCGAGTTCATCGGCGTCGTCGACCTGGTCGGCATGCGGGCGCTGGTGTGGCGCGGTGAGACCACGATGGGCGAGGACTACACCGTCGAGGAGATCCCGGCCGAGCTGGCCGAGCAGGCCGCCGAGTACCGCGAGAAGCTGCTCGAGACGCTGTCCGAGGCCGACGACGAGATCATGGAGAAGTACCTCGACGAGGGCGAGTTCACTGTCCCCGGAGCTCGAGGCCGCGATCCGTCGCGCCACCCTGGCCGACAAGCTCAACCCGGTCCTGTGCGGCACCGCCTTCAAGAACAAGGGCGTACAGCCGCTGCTCGACGCGGTGATCAACTACCTGCCGTCACCGCTCGACATCGACGCGATCATCGGTCACTCGGTCAAGGACGAGAACGAGGAGATCAAGCGCCTCCCGTCCGACGACGAGCCGTTCGCCGGCCTGGCCTACAAGATCGCGACCGACCCGCACCTCGGCAAGCTGATCTACGTCCGGGTCTACTCCGGCAAGCTCGAGGCCGGCTCGACCGTGGTCAACTCGGTCAACGGCCGCAAGGAGCGGATCGGCAAGGTCTACCAGATGCACGCCAACAAGCGTGAGGAGATCGCGTCGGTCGGCGCCGGCCAGATCGTGGCCGTCATGGGCCTCAAGGACACCAAGACCGGGCACACCCTGTCCGACCCGCAGAACCAGGTGATCCTCGAGTCGATGACGTTCCCGGCCCCGGTGATCGAGGTCGCGATCGAGCCCAAGACCAAGAGCGACCAGGAGAAGCTCGGCACCGCGATCCAGCGGCTGTCCGACGAGGACCCGACCTTCACCGTCAAGACCGACGAGGAGACCGGCCAGACCATCATCGCCGGCATGGGCGAGCTCCACCTCGAGATCCTGGTCGACCGGATGAAGCGCGAGTTCCGCGTCGAGGCCACCGTCGGCAAGCCGCAGGTCGCCTACCGCGAGACCATCCGCAAGGAGGTCGTGAAGCACGGCTACACCCACAAGAAGCAGACGGGTGGCTCGGGCCAGTTCGCGAAGATCCTCGTGACCCTCGGCCCCAACGTCGACCCGGAGACCGGTCTGGGCATCGGCTACGAGTTCATCAACAACGTGTCCGGTGGTCGCGTGCCGAAGGAGTACATCCCTTCGGTCGACCAGGGCGGCCAGGAGGCCATGGAGTTCGGCGTGCTCGCCGGCTACCCGATGGTCGACGTGAAGTACACGCTCGAGGACGGCGCCTACCACGACGTCGACTCCTCCGAGCTCGCCTTCAAGATCGCCGGTATGCAGGCGTTCAAGGAGGCCGCCCGGATGGCCAAGCCGGTCCTGCTGGAGCCGATGTTCGCCGTCGAGGTCATCACGCCCGACAGCTTCCTCGGCACCGTGATCGGTGACATCAACAGCCGTCGCGGCCAGATCCGCGCGCAGGAGGAGCGTCACGGGGACATCGTCGTGAACGCCCTCGTGCCGCTGTCCGAGATGTTCGGGTACGTTGGCGACCTGAGGTCCAAGACCTCCGGCCAGGCTTCGTACTCGATGGAGTTTGACTCGTACGCCGAGGTTCCTACGAACATCGCCGACGAGATCATCAAGAAGGCACGCGGCGAGTAGTTCGTCAGACCTACAAACCCAGCCCTCGGCGCAGTATCCGATAAGTACGAGTCAAGTAACACACCAAACCAGGAGGAGCCCCCAGTGGCTAAGGCGAAGTTCGAGCGGACCAAGCCGCACGTCAACATCGGAACCATCGGTCACATCGACCACGGCAAGACGACGTTGACCGCAGCAATCACCAAGGTGCTGCACGACAAGTACCCGGACCTCAATGAGGCTTCGGCATTCGATCAGATCGACAAGGCGCCGGAAGAGCGCCAGCGCGGTATCACGATCTCGATCGCGCACGTCGAGTACCAGACCGAGTCGCGTCACTACGCGCACGTCGACTGCCCTGGTCACGCTGACTACATCAAGAACATGATCACGGGTGCTGCGCAGATGGACGGCGCGATCCTCGTGGTCGCCGCCACCGACGGCCCCATGCCGCAGACCCGTGAGCACGTGCTGCTCGCGCGCCAGGTCGGCGTGCCGGCCCTGGTGGTCGCGCTCAACAAGTGCGACATGGTCGACGACGAGGAGCTCATCGAGCTCGTCGAGATGGAGGTGCGCGAGCTCCTCTCCGAGTACGAGTTCCCCGGCGACGACATCCCCGTCGTTCGTGTCGCTGCCTTCCCGGCCCTCCAGGGTGACGAGAAGTGGGGCGACGCGGTTGCCGAGCTCATGTCGGCGGTCGACGAGTACATCCCGACCCCGGAGCGCGAGACGGACAAGCCGTTCCTCATGCCCGTCGAGGACGTCTTCACGATCACCGGTCGTGGCACCGTCATCACGGGCCGCATCGAGCGCGGCATCGTGAAGGTCAACGAGGAGGTCGAGATCATCGGCATCCGCGAGGGCTCGCAGAAGTCCACCGTCACCGGTGTCGAGATGTTCCGCAAGCTGCTCGACGAGGGCCAGGCCGGTGAGAACGTCGGTCTGCTCCTCCGTGGCACCAAGCGCGAGGACGTCGAGCGCGGCATGGTCGTGATCAAGCCGGGCACGACCACCCCGCACACCAACTTCGACGCGTCGGTCTACATCCTGTCGAAGGAGGAGGGCGGCCGTCACACGCCGTTCTTCAACAACTACCGTCCGCAGTTCTACTTCCGGACGACCGACGTGACCGGCGTCGTGACCCTCCCCGAGGGCACCGAGATGGTCATGCCGGGCGACAACACCGAGATGTCCGTGGAGCTCATCCAGCCCATCGCGATGGAAGAGGGCCTGCGGTTCGCGATCCGTGAGGGTGGCCGCACCGTCGGCGCCGGCCGGGTCACGAAGATCACGAAGTGACCTGTCTGAACGCAACGAAGAGCCCCCCGGAGCCGCCAGGCTCCGGGGGCCGTTGCTTGCGTTCGAGATCCTGAGTCCTTCGTAGGAGCCGACCCGGCGCAATCGCACTCGGCGCGCAGCCCCCATCCGGAATCTGCGCCGTGTCGGCGACCCCCGCCAACGGCGCGCACCCCGCGCCCACCCGGCGCGATCCAGATGAGCCGACTCGGCGCCGTACGCAGGGGTCATGAGAGCCGGGGTCGGCGTTTCCACGGCACCGGCGGATGGAAGGATTGGCGGCATGAGCGAGCAGCCGCCGGACAACCCTCCCCTGCCCCCGCCGGGTCCTGCGCAGCCCCCGCCGAACCCGTACCAGCCCTACGCCGGTCCTGGGTACGGCCCGACCGGCGTGCCCTATTGGGCGCCCGACCACCCGGACTCGGCGATGGTGCTGCTCCTGGGCATCCTCGGCATGGCGGTCTGCCAGGTCGTCGCGCCCTTCGCCTGGGTCAAGGGGGCGCGGGTGAAGCGGGAGATCGACGAGTCCGGAGGCAAGCTCGGCGGCCGGAGCCAGGCCCAGATCGGTTACGTCCTCGGCATCGTCGGCAGCGTGATCCTCGCGCTCTACGTCGTCGGCGCCCTCTTCTACGTCGTGATCGTGATCGTCGCTGTCAGCACCAGCGCGTGAACGAAGAGCAGGGCGGGGCCCCATCGGCGCGCCCGCACCAGAAGCTGACCGCCGACGGTCGGCGGATGCGGGAGGTGCTCAGCTACAGCCGCCGCGGCAGCCGGTTCACGCCGCTGCAGGCCGCGGCGTGGGAGGCGCACCACGAGCGGTGGGTGATCCCCGACGAGGCCGTCGACGAGGCGGACTTCACGCTCGACAGCTGGTTCGGCCGGGGGCCTGAGGACCGCGACGGCCTGATCGTCGAGATCGGCTCGGGCGTGGGCGAGGCGACCGCGGCGCTGGCGGCGACGCGACCGTCGTACGACGTGCTCGCGCTCGAGGTCTGGAAGCCGGGCGCGGCAGCGACGCTCGCCCTGCTGGCGGAGGCCGGCGCCGACAACGTGCGGATCTGCAGCGTGGACGCCGTGTGGGCTGTCGAGCACCTGGTGGCGCCCGCGAGCATCACCGAGCTGTGGACGTTCTTCCCCGACCCGTGGCCCAAGACGCGCCACCACAAGCGGCGGCTGGTGTCGCCCGCCTTCGCGGCGCTGGCAGCGAGTCGGCTCCGTCCCGGCGGTGTCTGGCGGCTTGCGACGGACTGGGAGGGCTACGCCGAGCAGATGCTCGAGGTGCTGAGCGCCGAGCCGTCGCTCGAGGGCGGGGTCGTCGAGCGGTGGGACGAGCGCCCGGTGACGAAGTTCGAGCGCAAGGGCGTCGCCGCCGGCCGCTCGATCACTGACCTGCGGTATCGCCGTCGGATTTCGAGACGGCTCGCGGAGTCCGTCGCTCCGCGCCGCCCTCCGCCGAGCCTCCTCAATCTCCTCGCTGATCGGACGCTCCTCCTTCGTCGGATCGCCCGCGCTCGGAGAGGTCCAGCTCCTCGTCGACGTAGGGATCCTCCTCGCCGAGCGCGACCAGCTCGGCCTTGAGACGTCGCTGGAGCGCGAGTGCTTCGTCACGACGACCGAGGTTGCGCAGCGCCCACGCCACCATCCAGCGGGCGACCCGCGTGCGGCCCGCGTCGCCGATCCGCTCGCAGGCGGCGAGCGCGTCCTCGAACGCGACCAGCGCCGGACCGAAGTCACCCGCGTCCGCGTGCGTCATGCCGAGGTTGTTGAGCAGCGATGCGTCCCAGTCGCGAGCGCGGGGGTCGGCGGAGGCGCCGGCGACGGCGAGTGCCCGTTCCGTCAGCGCGACCTGGTCGGCCGGGTCGCTCACGAGGACCACCATGTGCAGCGCATCGACGCGCAGCTCGTCGAGACCCGCCCGCTCGGCCGCCGCAGCCGCTTCCTCGAAGAACGGTCGTGCGTGGTCAGGATCGCCCGCCGAGCGGTAGAGCCGGCCCTGCTCCAGCAGCAGCCGTACGGCGACCTCGGCCGACCCCGCGGGGGAGAGGTCGTCGAGCACGGCGTGGGCGTCGTCGTACCTCTCCTGCAGGCCGAGCGCCCGCGCGACCTGGGTCAGCCAGATCCCGCGCTCCTCGTCGTCGGCGGCGGCCGCAGCCTCCCGGAACCGCTCCTCGGAGCCGGCCGGGTCGTCGAAGTCCCACAGGTCGCTCGGATGCATGCCGCCAGTCTGTCCTGCGCTCGGCCGCCTGATCAGGATATTTCGGCCACATGACGTTCATGCCCCGGTTAGGGCGTGTCGCGCTCTGGAGCCACTTGACCGGCGTACTTTCACAAGCACTGGCGGGTGGGGAAGCCCGCCATATCGGGAGGCCCGTTCGTGACCAACGACTGCATCACCCGCCGCGGGTGCCAGGGTGATCCCTGCCGCGCGCACCGGGTGAGTAGACGCCGGCACTACGGCGTTCGGGCCCATGCGACTGCTCCACCCGCGTCCCGGTCCGTCTGCGAGGAACAGGACCGGGCGTGAGTGCGCGCGCGGTCTGGTGAGGTGCGAAGTGCCATCATCGAAGTCCCGCGCCGCCGTCAGTACTGACGCCACGCGCACCCCGAAGTCCGCTCCTGTCCCCGGGCGGCGGACCTACGTGCTCGACACCAGCGTGTTGCTCGCCGACCCCGGCGCCCTCCGCAGGTTCGCCGAGCACGAGGTGGTGCTGCCGGTCGTCGTCATCACCGAATTGGAGGGCAAGCGGCACCATCCCGAACTGGGGTACTTCGCCCGCAGCGCGCTGCGGATGCTCGACGAGATGCGGATCAGCCACGGACGTCTTGATACGCCCGTCCCGGTGGGCGACGAGGGCGGCAACGTCCGGGTCGAGCTCAACCACACCGACGTCGCGTCGCTGCCGTCCGGCTTCCGGCTGGGCGACAACGACACCCGGATCCTCGCGGTTGCGCGCAACCTCGCCGATGAGGGCCACGACGTCACCCTGGTCTCCAAGGACCTCCCGCTTCGGATCAAGGCGTCCGCGGTCGGGCTCGACGCCGAGGAGTACCGCGGTGAGTCGATCAACGACTCCGACACCGGCTACTCCGGCTTGGCCGAGCTCGAAGTGGCTGCCGAGGAGCTCGACGAGCTGTACGACGACGGGACCCTCGAGCTCGAAGCCGCGCGGGACCTCCCGTGCCACCAGGGCCTGGTGCTGCTGTCCGACCGAGGTACGGCGCTCGGCCGGGTCGGTCCCGACAAGCAGATCCACCTCGTGCGGGGCGATCGCGAGGCGTTCGGCATCCACGGCCGGTCCGCGGAGCAGCGGATCGCGCTGGAGATGCTGCTCGACCCTGATGTCGGCATCGTGTCGCTCGGTGGCCGCGCGGGCACCGGCAAGTCCGCACTCGCGCTCTGCGCCGGCCTCGAGGCGGTGATGGAGCGTCGCCAGCACAAGAAGGTCGTGGTCTTCCGGCCCCTCTTCGCCGTCGGCGGTCAGGAGCTCGGCTACCTGCCCGGGTCGGAGTCGGAGAAGATGTCGCCCTGGGCGCAGGCCGTGTTCGACACCCTCGGCGCGCTGACGTCCAGCGACGTCATCGAGGAGGTCCTCGACCGCGGCATGCTCGAGGTGCTCCCGCTGACCCACATCCGTGGCCGGTCGCTGCACGACTCGTTCGTGATCGTCGACGAGGCGCAGTCGTTGGAGCGCAACGTGCTGCTGACGGTGCTCTCGCGGATCGGTGCCAACTCCAAGGTCGTGCTCACCCACGACGTCGCGCAGCGCGACAACCTGCGGGTCGGCCGGCACGACGGAGTCGTCGCGGTGGTCGAGAAGCTCAAGGGGCACCCGCTCTTCGCCCATGTCACCCTGACCCGTTCCGAGCGCTCGCCGATCGCGGCGCTGGTGACGGAGATGCTCGAGAACGTCGTCGTCTGACAGTCGTCTGAGCCCGGCCTCCGGGCCTGGTGTGGCGGGTGTGATCCCTGTGGTCCAAGGGGTCGCACCCGCTTCCACATGTGGGGCGGGTCGGTTTGCGGCTCGGAGTTAAGTCAGGCAGGGTGTCGTGGGTTGCCATCGGTTCGGGTCAGTTGACCCGGCCATCTCGGGGGCAACTCCCTTTTTGTCCTCAACCACGGATTGCGCTCTTGTCGAATCACGCGAAGCCTGCACCCAAGCACCGCGGCAACCCCCGACATGCCCACCTGAAGGAAGCACCCAAGCGGGCCGCCCGCAACACGGTGATCCTCTCGGGAGTGGCGCTCGCCGTCACCGGGATCACCATCGGTGGTGGCCTGCTCGGCAAGGGTGGAGCGCAGCTGCCGGGTGCCGCTGCTGACCTCGACAGCGCCGTGGGCGACCTGAAGGTGCAGGTCGACGCGGCCGACACCGGTGAGCGACTCCCGGTCATCTCCCGCAACGACCGGCGCGGCGAGGCCGACCCGGCCAAGCAGGCCGGCCTGGTGTCGACGGACGCGTCCGCGGTCACCGAGTCGGAGCAGCTCTCCCAGTCCGATCCGCGCGACATCGCGCGGGCGCTGATGGGCGACTACGGCTTCGGTCAGGACCAGTTCAGCTGCCTGGACTCGCTCTGGATCCGTGAGTCGAACTGGAACCCGCTGGCCCACAACCCCTCCTCCGGCGCGCACGGCATCCCGCAGTCGCTGCCGGGGTCGAAGATGGCGTCGGTGGGCAGCGACTGGTACGACAACCCGGTCACCCAGATCAAGTGGGGCCTGGGTTACATCCAGGACCGCTACGGCAGCCCCTGCTGCGCCTGGGGCCACTCCCAGTCCTAGGGCTGGTACTGAGTTGAATTGCGCGAGCGCGTCGCTCGTTCCTCGCGCCGCGCTGCCGCGCCGCGGTTGACGTAGGCGCTTCTGCGGCCGAAGGCGCGGCCTGCACGCGGAAAGCGCGCGCTTTCGGGTAGGCTGGCGGCGGCTCTGCCATGATGCTGTCCATCTCGGGTGGGCACCGGCGCACCCACGGCCTGAGGAGCTTCGATGGATGTCATCTGGCTTATCATCACCACCGTCATCGGCGGTGCGATCATCGGAATGCTCGGCAAGATGGTCGCGCCCGGCAACCGCGACAAGATCCCGTTCTGGCTGACCGTCGTCTGCGGCATCGTCGGCATGCTGGCCGGCAGCTACCTCTACTGGGTCCTCTTCGGCGACAACAACCGGAGCTTCGACGGCCACCAGGCGGAGCCGGACAACGCCACCAACGGGATCGACTGGATCCGCCACCTCTGGCAGGTGGCCACGGCCGCGGTTGCGGTGATGGTCGCCGCCGTCGCCACCGGCCGCAGCAAGTGATCCTCGACGCGTGACCTCGGACGGCCCCGACTTCCGCGACGACCGGGTCGGCTCGGCGCTGGCGGGCACCAATCCCACCGTGCTCCGCCGGCTCCGCGCCGGGTTCGCGGTCATCGGCGACGTGCAGCACCTGCCGGGCTACTGCGTGCTGATCACCGACACTCCCGGCATCGACCAGCTGACCGATCTCTCGCCGGACCGGCAGCTCCTGTTCCTCGAGGACATGGCGATCCTGGGCCGGGCAGTGGCCGAGGTGTGCCGGAGTCGCGACCCGCAGTTCCGGCGGATCAACCTCGAGATCCAGGGCAACACCGACGCGTTCCTCCACGCGCACGTCACGCCGCGCTACGAGTGGGAACCGGCGGAGATCGTCGGCTGGCCGCAGGCGCTCCACCACTGGACCAAGCTGATGACCGATCCGGCCACCCAGCCGCTGGGTCCGGAGCACGACGAACTCCGGCGCGACCTCGGCGAGGAGATCGACCGCCAGCTGGCGCTCGCCCTGCTGCGCGTCTAGGCCCGGGTCAGGGGTGCGTCATGTCGTCGACGTCGAGCGCCGCGTCGAGCTGCTCGACGGTGAGCTCACCGCGGTCGACGTACCCCATCGCCAGCACGGTCTCCCGGATCGTCGCGCCCTCGGCGAGCGCCTGCTTGGCGATCTTCGCCGCCGCCTCGTAGCCGACGTACTTGTTGAGCGGGGTCACCACCGACGGCGATGACTCGGCGTAGCGACGCATCCGCTCGGCGTCGGCGGTGAGTCCGTCGATGCAGCGGGTCGCGAGGGTGCGTGTCGACGTCGACAACAGCCGGATCGACTCGAGCACGTTGCGCGCCAGCACGGGCATGGCGACGTTGAGCTCGAAGCTGCCGCTCGCGCCGGCGGCGGTGACGGTGGCGTCGTTGCCGATCACCTGCATGCACACCATCAGCGTCGCCTCGGGCAGCACCGGGTTGACCTTGCCGGGCATGATCGACGAGCCCGGCTGGAGGTCGGGCAGGTGGATCTCGGCGAGGCCGGTGGTGGGGCCGGACCCCATCCAGCGCAGGTCGTTGCAGATCTTGGTGAGGCCGACGGCGATCGTGCGGAGCACCCCGCTGAGCTCGACCAGCGAGTCGCGGGTGCCCTGGGCCTCGAAGTGGTTGCGCGCCTCGGTGAACGGCTGGCCGGTGGCGTCGGCGAGCGCCTCGATCGCTGCTGCCGGGAACCCGGCCGGCGTGTTGATGCCGGTGCCGACGGCGGTGCCGCCGAGGGGCAGCTCGCGCACCCGGGGGAGTACGGCGTCGAGCCGCTCGGCGGCGTACCGGATCGTCGCGGCGTAACCGCCGAACTCCTGGCCCAGCATCACCGGCGTCGCGTCCATCAGGTGGGTGCGGCCGGACTTCACCAGGGCGGCGAACTCCGTCGCCTTCGCCTCGAGCGACGTCGCGAGCGCATCGAGCGCGGGCAGCAGGTCGTCCGTGACCGCGACCGCAGCCGCGACGTGGATCGCGGTCGGGAAGATGTCGTTGCTCGACTGGCTGGCGTTGACGTGGTCGTTGGGGTGGACGTCCACTCCGGCCGCCGCGCAGAGCGACGCGATCACCTCGTTGGCGTTCATGTTGGAGCTGGTGCCCGAGCCGGTCTGGAACACGTCGATCGGGAACTGGTCGTCGTGCTCGCCGTCCGCCACCTCGCGCGCGGCGGCGACGATCGCGTCGGCGGTCTCGGCGGGCAGTACGTCGAGCCGGCCGTTCGCAGCCGCGGCCGCGGCCTTGACCTGGCCCAGCGCGTGGATCAGCGCGGGCTCGATCGGCGTGCCGCTGATCGGGAAGTTCTCCACCGCGCGCTGGGTCTGCGCCTTCCACAGCGCGTCGGTGGGCACCCGGACCTCGCCCATGGAGTCGTGCTCGACGCGGAACCCGGAGTCGCTCATGCTCCCGACAGTACCCACGCAGAGCGGGGCCAGCGGTCAGCCGGCGTTGGTGCAGCCGCCGTCCGACCCCCACATCTCGATGGTCCGGCGCCGGACGTTGAAGCCTCCGTACTCGGCCACCACGTAGTCGCCGGGATTGGCCCAGGTCACCAGGACCTGTCGGTCGGCTCTCTGCACCTGGATCCCAGGGTCGTAGCTGCCCGCTCGGTAGTTGCAGTCGGTCCGGTCGGACGCGACGGTGCGCCACCTGCCGTCGCGACGGAACTTCATCTGCACGTACGCCCGCACGCCATCGACCGCGAGCACGAACCGCACCGGCTTGTCTCCGATCCGGACGGTCTTCACGTAGACCTGTCGGAGCGTTGCCGCGGATGTGGGTGGCGCACTGGTCAGCACCAACCCGAGGACGAGCAGCAGCGGCACCAGCAGGCGGGACGGACGAGGCATCGGACAGCCTTTCGACGAGCCGCCCTAGCGACGACCGGAGAGGCGTTCAGTCTCGGAGCGCGAGCGACGTGCGTCAATCCGTCGAACGACGTGTTGTCGCTGGCGCGACGGTTGACAGATAGGTAACCAATCAGTTACCAATAAGTCATGGACGCCTTCGCCGCGCTGGCCGACCCGACCCGACGGGCGCTGCTGGTGCGGCTCGCGGCCGGGCCGTCCCGCGTGGTCGACCTGGCGGCCGAACACCAGGTCAGCCGGCCCGCGATCAGCAAGCACCTGCGGTTGCTGACCGAGGCGGGACTGGTCGAGGCGGAGGACCGCGGTCGCGAGCGGCACTACCGGCTCGACCAAGCCGGTCTGCGCCCCGTGCGCGACCTGCTCGGCGCCCTGGCGACGGTCCCGCGGTTCTCGGAGCATGATCTCGACGCGCTCGAGCTGGAGGTACGCCGTACCGGCCGCGACCGCCGATCCACCCATCATCAACAGGAGGAGACCGGATGAGTACCAGGACAGCGACCGGCCGCAAGGAAGTGCGGCAAGACACACCTACCTCGTGATGACGCGGGAGTTCCGCGCGCCGGTCGAGGACGTGTGGGCAGCCGTGACGGAGTCCGACCGGCTCGCCCGATGGATCGGCACCTGGACCGGGGATCCGGCCGACGGCAAGGTGCTGTTCCAGATGCGCTACGAGGGCGACGACGTGCCGTCCGAGGAGTTCGTCATCGACGAGTGCGACGAGCCGCACCGGCTCGCGATCACGACCGAGGCGTCGTACGGCGACCAACCGGTCACCTGGCACCTCGAGCTCGACCTCGCCGAGGCCGGCGGCGTCACCACGCTGACCTTTGCCCAGTCCGTGCCGGACCCCGCGATGGCGCACGACGTCGGACCCGGGTGGGACTACTACCTGGACCGGATGGTGGTCGCCGAGAGTGGCGGCGACGTCGCGGCCGTGGTGTTCGACGACTACTACCCGGCGCTGGCCGAGCACTACAAGGGCGAGTTCGGGTCCTGACCGGGCAGGACGTCAGCCCTACGTGGGGCAGACCTGCTCCTCGCCAGGCTCGTAGAGGATCAGCAGGTCCTCGTCGACCTGCACCTCGCCGTACGCGCCGTAGCCCTCGGTGTCCTCGTTCTGCCAGCCGAAGGCGATCTGACTGTTGCCCTGGTCCTCGAGCCTGGCGTCGTACGCGGTGTCGAGATAGGGACAACTGGTCGGCTCTCGGTCCACCTCGACGTACTCCCCGTCGACCTCGGACAGGAGCACGACCGACGCGTCCTCCCCGTCGGCGACGAGCTGGACCTGGGCCGTCTTGCCGGCCTCCGACATCTCGATCTCGACGAGGACCTCTTCGTCTGCGGCTGCTGCTGGCGCTCGAGCTGTCGTCCGCCGTGTCGTCCGGGTCGCTGTCGTCGCGCAGCTGCAGGAACAGCAGCACGACCGCGGTCACGGCTACGACGGCGAGTACGACGAACGCGCCGATCACCATCGGGTTGCGGCCGCGCTTGCCGGGCTCGGTCGGCGCGGGCGGCGGCGGAGGTGGCGGCGTCGCGGTGGGGGGCTCCTGGCTGACCACCCGGGTCGCGTCGAGGGACGGGATCGGGCGGGTGGGCCCCGGGTCGACGATGTCCGGCGACGCCGGTGGGCTGGGCGGCCGCCCGGCCGTGCTCACGCTGTCGGGGGAGGGCTTCGGCCGGGTGAGGACCTGTTCGACCGGGACCGCGCCCATCGCGTGCGCCAGCACGGAGAGCGCCCAACGGGCGCCGCTGGTCTCGGTGGTGCCGCGGTCGCGGGCGAGCAGGTCGCCCTGGACCGCGATCGACATCTCGGGGTTCGGCGCCGAGCGCGAGCTGCTCCTTGAGCCGCTGCAGCGCGCCGGTCGCGATCGCCCCGACGAGCAGGCTCACCTCGCCGGTCGACGCCGAGCCCTCGGGGATGAAGTCGTCGAACGCGGCGCGGAACGCGACCGGGTCGTCGAACACCTGGGGCCCGACCTCCGCCCGGAGCTCGGCGAGTTCGTCGTGCAGTGCCACGCCGCACAGCATGTCATCACCGGCTCAGCGACGGGCGGAGTACAGCAAGTACTGGCCGACGCGGCCGTGCCCGGGCACGTCGTACTCCTGCTCCTCGGCGTTGCCGAAGACCTCCCGCAGTGCGGCCTCGAGGTCGGGCGCCGGGGCCGCGGACCAGACGACGAGGATGCCGCCCGGCGCCAGGGCCGAACGTGCGGCGGCGAGCGCCGGCGGCGCGTAGAGCGCGGCGTTGGTGTCGTGGACCAGGTAGCCGGGCCCGTTGTCGACGTCGAGCAGCACCAGGTCGTACGACGCCGCGGCCGCACGCAACACGTCCGCGACATCCGCGACCTGCACGTCGACCCGGCGATCGGCGAGCAGCTCCGGACCGTGGGGGACGGTCCCGTCGCTGAGCCAGCCGACCAGGTCCGGCTCGATCTCGGCCACCGTGCAGTGGCGCACGCGATCGTCCGCGAGCACGGCGCCGAGGGTGAATCCCAGCCCGAGACCGCCGACCAGCACCCGCAACGGGTGATCGCCCGCGAGCTCGAGGGCGTGGCCGGCCAGCGCCCGCTCGGACGTGTGCTCGAGCGTGTCCATCACGAACACGCCGTTGGCGCGGAGCTCGAGGTGGCCGTCGTCGCGACGCCGCAGCACCAGCTCGCCGCGGGGCGACGAGGCACGCGCGACGGTCTCCACCGCGGAGGCGGTCAGTCGAAGATCTCGCTGAGCCAGCTCTCCTTCTTCTTCTTCTTGTAGTAGCCCTGCTGGGGGGCGTAGTGCTGCTGCTGGCGGCGGTCGTCGTCGTACCGGTCGTACTGGGGCTGCGGTGCCTGGGGTGCCTGCGGCGGGGGCGCGACCGGCTGCTCCATCGACGCCGACCGGTCGATGATCTTGTCGAGCTCACCCCGGTCGAGCCACACGCCCCGGCACTCGGGGCAGTAGTCGATCTCGATCCCACTCCGCTCGCTCATCACCAGCGTCGTCTCGTCGTTCGGGCAGCGCATCAGGTCTCCTCGTTCGTCGGGGCTACTCCCTCTTTCCAACGTAGCCGCCGACGGGCGGGTTCCCGGCCGCGCCGACCAGGCCGTCAGCCCGACGATCCCAGCGGCAGCCGGACCCGGACGACGGTGTCACCGGGCCGCGAGTCGACGCCGATCTCCCCGCCGTGTCGCTCCACGACGATCCGGCGGGAGAGGTCGAGCCCGAGCCCGGTGCCCTTGCCCACCTCCTTGGTCGTGAAGAACGGCTCGAAAGCGTGAGCTGCGACCTGCTCGGTCATGCCGGGGCCGGTGTCCGCGATCTCGACGACGACAGCGTGCTCGTCGGCGTACGTCCTGACCGTCAGCGTTCCCCCGCCGTCCATGGCGTCGACCGCGTTGTCGATGAGGTTGGTCCACACCTGGTTGAGCTCGCCGGGCGACGCCTCGACGAGAGGTACGTCGTCGGCGTACTCGCGCTGCACGGTGATGCTGCCGGCACGCAGCTTGTGACCGAGCATCACGAGCGTGCTCTCCAGGCCCTGCGTGACTTCGACGTCCTGGACGGGCGCACGGTCGAGCTGCGAGTAGGACTTCACGGCCGAGACGAGCTCGGAGATGCGGTGGGTGGCGTCCTGGGCCTCGTCGATCAGCGAGGTCATGGTCACGGCGCTGGTCACCCACTCCAAGCCCGCCTGGAGGGCGGGGCCCTCGAGGGAAGCGGCCGCCCGCTCGCACCACGCGAGGTCCACGCCCGCGCCCGCCAGCGCCGGAGCGATCACCCAGTCCCGGTCGATCCCGTGGTCGGCCATCCAGGTCGACAGCTGCGTCCTCGCGCTCGGCCAGCTCGACGCCGGTCGGGGCGGGCGTCGTGCCGATCGTCCGCCGCAGGTCGTCGAGGGCGACGAACTCGGCGGCGGTGATGTCCTGGGCCGCGAGCCGGTGCAGCGCGTCGAGCAGGTCGTCGCTGCTCTCCTGGAGGGCGCCGACCGAGCGCATCGCCGCGGAGGCCGGGTTGTTGATCTCGTGCGCGAGCCCGGCCGCCAGCGTGCCCAGCGCCACGAGGGCCTCGCGCTGCCGGGCGTTGTGCTCGATGCGGCGCGCCGTCCCGATCAGGCCGCGCAACAGGTGGACCGCGAACGGGAACCAGGCTTCACCGTGCGCGGCCAGCCGCTCGGCCGGGAGACGGAACATCCGGGTCGCCTCCATGACCCTGCCGCTGCCCATGTAGACCCCGTGCTCGTCCCAGGCCCGGAAGCCGCCGGCCCACTGGCCCGGGACCTGCATCGTGGCCATCACGGCCGCGTCGTGGCCGATGCGCCGCACGACGTCGATCCGGCCGTCGAGGAGGAGCCACCAGTCGTCGGCGGGTCGTCCTTCGTCGAAGACCCGGTCGCCCACCTCGAAGGCCACCACCTCGCCCGCAAGCGGCGAGGTCCGCGACCTGCTGGTCGGTGAACCCGTCGAGCAGCGGCAGGCACCGGAGCTCGTCGTACAGCATCAGGTGGTCGCCAGGTAGCGGTGGACGAGGTAGACGGACATGGCACCCTCGCCGACCGCTGATCGCGACCCGCTTCATGCTGTCGAGACGGACGTCGCCGGCGGCGAACACGCCGGGGACGCTCGTCTCGAGGGCGTACGGTCCGCGCTCGAGCGGCCAGCCCGTCTCCGGGCCCGGCGGCAGGTGAGGGCCGGTGAGCACGAAGCCGCGTTGGTCGCGCGCGATCGCGTCGCCGAGCCAGTCCGTCCGTGGCGCGGCGCCGATGAAGACGAAGAGCCAGCTGGTCTCGACCTCCTCCTCCGTGCCCGCCTTCCGGTCGGCCAGCGTGACGGCCTCGAGACGGCCGTCGCCCCGTGCCCCGACGACCTCGGTCTGGAGCCGGAGGTCGATGTTGTCCGCGGCGAGGATGCGGCTGACGAGGTACTGGGACATCGACGCCTCGAGCGAGGCCCCGCGGACGACGAGCACGACCCGCTTGGCGTAGCGGGCGAAGTTGAGCGCCGCCTGGCCCGCGGAGTTGGCCGCACCGACGACGTAGACGTCCTCGCCGCCGGTCTGGGTCGCTTCGCTGGCCGTCGCGCCGTAGTGGACGCCGCGTCCGACGACACCGTCGATGCCCGGAGCCTCGAGCCGCCGGTAGGAGACGCCGGTGGCCACGAGCACCGCGCGGGCCTCGATGTCGCTCGCCCCCTCGAGCAGCACGGCACGCACCGGGCCCCGGGTCTCGAAGCCCACGACGTCGCGCGCCAGCACCATCTCGGCGCCGAAGCGCGACGCCTGCGCCACCGCGCGGTGCGTGAGGTCGGCGCCGGAGAGCCCCTTGGGGAAGCCGAGATAGTTCTCGATCGACGCGCTCTGACCGGCCTGGCCGCCCGGGGCGTCGCGCTCGACGATGACGGTCTGCAGTCCCTCGGAAGCGGCGTACACGGCGGCGGCGAGCCCGGCCGGGCCGGCGCCCACGATGCACAGGTCGTAGAGCGGCTTCTCGGCCTGCGTCCGAAGCCCGAGGGCGGCGGCCAGCTCGACGTGGGTCGGCGCCCGCAGCAGCGGCACCGTCGGGGAGAGCCACGACCGGCAGGTCGTCGAGGTCGGCCCCCGCGAGGTCGAGCAGCAGGGTCGCCTCGTCGCTCTGCCCGACCTCGAGCCACCGGTAGGGGACGTGGTTGTGGACGAGGAACGTCTTCACCTCGTCCGTGCGCTCCGACCAGCGGTGACCGACGACCCGGACCTCGGAGGCGCGGTCGGGGTGGCTGTGCGTCCAGTCGCGGAGCAGGTCGTCGAGAACCGGGTAGAACCGTTCCTCGGGCGGGTCCCACGGCTTCATCAGGTAGTAGTCCAGAGCGATGTCGTTGATCGCGCGGATCGCCACGTCGGTGTCGGCGTACGCGGTCAGCAGCACCAGCTTGGAGTCGGGCGACTGCTGCCTCACCTCCCGCAGGACGTCGATCCCGGTCATTCCCGGCATCCGCTGGTCGCTGACGACCGCGGCGACCTGGCGGTCCTTGAGCACCAGGTCGGCCACGAGCTCGAGTGCCTCGCTGCCCGGTGGTTGCGCGCACCACCTGGTAGTCCTCGCCGTAGCGGACCCGCAGGTCCCGCACGACGGCCGCGACCACGGCGGCGTCGTCGTCGACCGCGAGGATGATCGGTTTGGCCATCGGCTCTCCCCCAACTCGTCGCATGGACAATACCGGCGGCCCTACCGCCTCGACAGGGTTCCGGTCAGACCCCGATCGACTCCCACGGCCCCCAGATCGCGAAGGTCATGCCGCGGCTCGCCTGGATGTTGACGAAGAGCGTGTGGCCGTCGGGGGAGAACGTCGATCCGGCGAACTCGTCGCCGAACCTCGGCGCTCCCGTCGAGCTCACCAGCCGGTTGAGGGCGATGTCCCACAGCTGGCCGCCGCGGGAGAGACCGCGGATGTAGTTGTTGACGGCGCTGTCCTCGCACACGACCAGGGTGCCCGCCGCGCTGGTGGTGATGTTGTCGGGGAAGTCGAAGCGGAGGTCGGCCGCGGCGTCGTCGACGGGCGCCTGGAAGAGGATCTGCAGCTTGTGCGAGCGGGTGTTGTAGGCCCACACCTGCCCGTTGCCCTTGCCGAAACCGTTGACGTTGTCGTTGTCGGGGAGCGGCTCGTCGTCGGGGTCGCCCCAGTCCTGCTCGGCGGGTCCGCCACCCTGGGTGGAGGTGAAGTAGATGAAGTTCTCGTCGTACACCTGTCCCTCGAGCCGCGAGAACAGCGCCGCGCCCTGGGCACGGCCCTGGTCTCCGACCTTGACGAGAGCCTGATCGTTGGTGAGGCCCGTCATGTCGGGGTCGGGTTCGGCGATGTCGACCCACTTGACGGAGTACGTCGCCCGCTTCGCCTGCCGGGCCTCGAGGTGGGCGTTGGGCTGCCCCTTGATCGCCAGCATCTGGAGCTTGCCCTCGTTGTCGAGGTAGCCGGTCTCCATCGGGTGCCGCTTGGGGATGTAGCGGTAGAAGCCCGGACGGGAACTCGAAGTTGTCCTCGGTGAGGTAGAGGATGCCCTCGACCGGGTCGAACGAGACGGCCTCGTGCGGGAAGCGCCCCGCTTGGGTGATCGGGTTGCGGTTGCCCTGTCCGCCGGCCGGCACCTCGAAGATGTAGCCGTGGTTCTGCTCCAGGTCGCTCGTTGGTTCGGTTCTGGAAGTCGGGACCGACCCCGGGGCCGTTGATCGTCTCCTCGCAGGTGATCCACGAGCCCCACGGCATCACGCCGCCGCTGCAGTTGAACATCGTGCCGTTGAGGCTCGTGTAGGAGTTCACGACCTCGCCGAACTTGGTCACCTCGATGGTCGTGCAGCCCGCGCCGGCGTGACCGTCGTACGGCGCCGGGGTCGTGGGCCGCGAAGGCGGTCGCGGGGAACTGGTTCGTGACCTCGTGGTTGCGGACCAGGATGATGTTGCCGTTGTCGCCCGCGAAGGCGCCCATGCCGTCGTGACGTCCGGGCAGGACCGTCTGGTCGTCCAGGACGACGGGGACCGCGGTGTCCGTGTCGTGGAACGAGCGGTAGCTGAATCCCTGCGGCAGGTGCAGGCGTACGACGTCGTCGCGCAGGTCCTCGATCGGGACCAGGGTCGGCTTCGGCGCTGCCGACGCGGCTTGCGCCAGCAGGCCGGCGAACGGACCTCCGGTCATTGCTCCTGCGACGGCCGCCATGCCGCCCTTGAGTGTTGTTCGACGTTGAATGGCCACGCTGATCCCTCCGAGCATTCGTCGTGTGTGATCAGCGCCACGCTAAGCCTCCGGCGCCGCTCGCGACAGGCCCCCGAGATCGAGGTTCCCCGGCCGAGTGCACCCGGATATCACTAGTGGGAACGGTGACCGCGCGGCGGAGCGTGCGCGCACGGATCTCACATCTTCGGATGGATCAGCTGCGCCGACAGATTGGCGCCGAGCGTAGCCTGCGGGTCATGAGTGCCGTGCACGAGACCGCGACGCAGGGGGTCGCCTTCCCGCTGACTGGCGAGGCCGGGACCCAGCGGCGCAGCACGTCCGCGTTCGGCCGTTCGGTGGTCGCTGCGGCACTCGACGGCGTGGACCCGATCGGCGCCGCGGCCGCGGCTCGCGAGACCGCCTGGCGCTCCGGTTACCTGGCGCATTTCGCCCGTCTGGTCGAGGCCGGGCTCGTCGGTCCGGGTGCGGCGGTGACGATCGCCCGCCAGGGCGCCGACGCGCTCACCGGCGGGATGCGTTGGGTCGAGCACGGCCAAGAGGCGGCCCTGGGTGACGCGCCGGTGGCGGCCGCACCTGCCCACGAGACAGTCGGGGTGGTAGGGAGTTCTCCGCCGGCCACCCGGCTCGAGCTGCCGTTCCGGGGTGAGCTGCTATCCGGGGACCGGCTCACCGCGCAGCTCGCCGCCTGGGTGTCCAAGGGCGTCGTCGAGCCGTCCGTGGCGACCTCGGTCGAGGTCGTCGCCGCCAACCCCGAGTGGCTGCGGCTGCCCGGTCGCACGCTGGTCGCGCTCGGCGCAGGCTCGGAGGTCGGTCCCTCGTCGGTCTTCCTCCAGTGGGGTGCGACCGTTGCCGGGGTCGACCTGCCCCGCCCTGACATCTGGCAGCGCGTGCTGGCCGGCACGACCGGGGCCGCCGGGACGTTGCTCGCGCCGGCCCGCCCCGGGGACGCGCCACTGGTCGAGCGGGCCGGCTGCGACCTGCTCGCCGAGATGCCCGCACTCGCTGCGTGGATCTCCGCGCTGGACGGGCCGCTGGTGCTCGGCAACTACCTCTACGCCGATGGCGGCCTCAACGTCTGCGTCTCCGCCGCGTCCGACGCGGTGGCAAGCCGGGTCCGGGAGCAACACCCGGATCTGGTGCTCGCGTATCTCGCCACACCGACCGATGTGTTCGCGGTGCCCGGCGAGGCCGTCGCCGCGTCGGTCGCTGCCTACGACGGCCGCTCGCGACGCTCCAAGATCCCCGGCCGCGGCCTGCGAACGCTCAGCGGTGGCCGCCTGCTGCGCCGGGCATACCTCCCCGGCGCCGACCCGGGACTGTGTGACGCGCTGGTGCCGCAGCAGGGTCCCAACTACGCGCTCGGCAAACGCCTGCACCGCTGGCGCTCCGTCGTCGAGGCCGCCGAGGGTCGGCCGGTCTCGATGAACATCGCACCTCCCACCCGCACCCGGTCGGTGGTCAAGAACCGTGCGCTCGCCGCGGCGTACGCCGGCGCACACCGGTTCGGGATCGAGGTGTTCGAGCCGGCGACCACGCGGGTGCTGATGGCCGCGCTCTTGGTGCACGACCTGTACGCCGGGCTCCCCGACGTCCAACACCCGTGGCAGGCCGAGGCGCACCAAGCCTGTCACGGCGGGCTCTGGCGAGCCGCCTTTGCGCCCCGTTCCGCGCTCGGGCTGGCGGCGCTGTTGGGCTACGGCGCGAGCCGGCCCTGACCTCACACCCTGGTCCCGGCGCTGCCAGGGCTACGCAGCGTTCGAACGGATCAAGCGACGCAGTACTGCGCCTGCTTCCCGATGATCCGGTAGGGGCAGTCGGCGTACTCCAACAGCAGGAGGAAGGCCTCCTTGTTCCTGGCCGTCTGCTCCGCGATCGCCCGGTCCTTCGGGTAGAAGCCGGGATTCTTCGTGGGGAACATCTCGAACGTGAACGAGACAATCCGGTGGGTACCGAACGTCCAGTCACCGATCGTGCCGTCGGTGATGTAGAGGTCGCTCGCCTGCTGGGGCGTGTAGCCGTTGGTGCTCGCCATCGCAGTCCCCAGCGCAGCATGCACGTCGTGCTCGTCCTGGGTCATGTCGGCGGGCACGTCGTCGAACGTGTAGCCGTAGGGCCAGAGCACGAGCTCGCTGAAGGAGTGCACGTCGATCGTCGAGGTGATCTGCTGCACGCCCCCGACGACCCGTGAGTCGACATACGCGGCCACGAGATCGGTCTCGGGCGCTGAGAACGCAGCCGCGCCGCGGTAGACCTCGCTGGCCGGTTCGCCGCTGGAGCCGCCGCAACAACCCCACCGGTAGCCCCAGTTGCGGTTCAGGTCGGTCCCGACGTACGGCGAAGCGACGTTGGGCTGGCGGTTCTTGCGCCAGTAGACGAACTTGCCTGTGGCGTAGTCGAACTCGCTGCCGTCGGGGTTGACGTTCAGGACCAACACGATCTCGCGCGTGTCCACCAGATCGGTGATCCGGGTGTCCGTGCCATAGGAGCTGACAAGCAGGTCCATCGTGAAGAGCGCCTGCTCGATCGTGAGATGCTCCCGCGCGTGCTGCCCGTGTGTCAGGAGCACCTCGGGTTCGGCTTCGTCGACGCCGACGTTGTCGCTTATCTTGACCGCCCAGATCTGCCGACCCTCGTACGACGTACCCAACGAGAACTTCGAGATGATCGCCGGGTTGCTCGCGACGGCCTGGTCGACCGCTGCCACCATCTCCGCGTACGTGTGATACCCGCGGTAGCCACGAGGGAAGTCGGTCACGGGGCCTGACGGCTTCGCGGTCGGGCCGGCTTCCCTGAGCACCGTCACGTCGTACCCGAGTCCGCGCACCCGCCGGATAGCCGCCTCCCCACCGGAGACGACGGCCTGCCCACCGGCGATCTCTTCGACGTCCACGCCGGCGCTGGTCAGCGCCGCGACATCCGCCTTGGTCTTGACGCCGCGAACGAGGTACGCCCCCAGGTGCCGCTCGTCCTGGGCGCGGACGGTCGGCGCGCCCTGGGCTCCTCCCGGCTCGCCGGTCGCGGCCCCGACGCCCGCCGAGACAGACGCCAGCGCCGTTACGAGGACTCCCGCCAGAACGGGTAGTGCGTATCGCCTCATGTGTCCTGTCCTCCTTGCCGACGCACGCCTTCCGCGCGTTGGACCACCATGTCACCGGGCGGTGGGCTGCGGAAGAGATTCTTCTGCACGAAGTCGGCGCCGCTGACCCCTATCTGATAAGGCGGCCGACATGCCGACGGGCGCCATCCGCGTGGACCCCTCGCGCTCAGGCTCCGGCCCCGTCAAGTCCTCGCTCGATCGCCTCGATCACCCGCGGCCGGAGCCGGGCGACCGAGATCACCTCGTCCACCGAGCCCACCCGGACGGCGCGGTGGATGTCGTGGACGCCGTCGAACTCGGCCGCGACCTCGCCGATCTTCTCCGGCCGCACCGCCGCCCTCAGCTCTGCGAGCTCGACGACGAGGCGGCTCCGGTCCGGTCCCTTGGCGTCGGCGATCCTGCCCTCGACCTCCCGGATGCGCGAGTCGGACGACGTACGCTTCTCGACCTCGCCGGCGAACACGACTGCCGCCGCCGGGGCACCGCCGATGACCGACGCGTACGACCCCTCGAGGGCGAGCACGGTCATGCTCGGGTTCAGGGCCTTGGAGAAGACCACGAACGCACCGCCGTGGTAGCGCGAGATGACGCAGAAGACGATCGGGCCGTCGAAGTTGACGATCGCCCGGCCGATCTCCGCGCCGTACTCCAGCTGGAGGTTGCGCATCGAGTCCGGCGACCCGTCGAAGCCGGAAAGGTTCGCCAGCACCACGAGCGGACGGTTCCCGCTGGCCGCGTTGATCGCCCGGGCCGCCTTCTTCGACGAGCGTGGGAACAGGGTGCCGGCGGTGTAGATGTCCGGCCCGTCGGTCGGCGGGAAGCCGCGTCGTGGAACCGGCCGGGACTCGATCCCGAGCAGGCACACGGGATAGCCGCCGAGATGGGCGTCCTGGACCACGGAGGTGTCCGCGTCGGCCATACCGGCCCAGCGCTCCAGTGTCGGATGGTCCTGGTCGGCCAGGGCCCGCATCACGGTGCGGATGTCGAAGGCCTTCTTGCGGTCCGGGTTGGAGGTCGCCGAGAAGATCTCGCCGACGGTGGTGAAGTCGCTGTCGGTGGACTCGTGCGGGAACGACGAGACGTCGCGGTCCGTCGGGTCGGTCGTGGCGGCCTTGCGCGGCCGCGACTCGCCGGGCACGACATAGGTGTGGTCGTAGTGAGCCATCAGTACGGCGATGGCGCCGGCCAGGTCGGGCGCCCAGTACTGCGCCTGCCCGTTCGGGCCCATCACCCGGTCGTAGCCACCGATGCCGAAGTTGTCCTCCGCGGAGACACCACCTGAGAAGTCCAGGGACTGCTTGCCGGTCAGCACCATCGCGCTGTCCGGGGTCATCACCAGGATGCCCTTGGTGTGCATGAGCATCGTCGCCTCGGCGTTCCAGTACGGCTGCGCCCCGACGTTGATGCCCGCGACGACGACGTTGATCTCGCCGCCGGCCTGGGTGAACTCGATGATCCGCTTGAGCCCGGCCGCCACCCAGTCCATGTTCTCCGTGCCGGAGTCCATCGAGATCCGGGCGCCCGCGGACAGCGCGAACCACTCCACCGGCACCTGCATCTGCTCGGCCAGGTCGATCGCGGCGATGATGCGTGAGCACTCCGGCTCCGAGACGGCGCCGAGCGCCTTCGTCGGGTCGCCGCAGAGCACGACCCGGGTGACACCCTCCGGGTGCAGTTCGGTCGGTGTGGTGACGACGGCGACCAGGATGCCGGACTTGTTGAGGCCCGGCGGCCGGCTGACGGGCGCGAGCGCGAGCGCGCCGGTGTCGTCGAGGTCGTACTCGACGAAGCCTCCGTCAGGACCGGTGAGGACACCCGCGAGCTCGTAGGGGTAGACCAGACCGCGGCGCCGGGCGCGGGCGACCTTGCCGGCGTACTCGTCGAGGGGCTTGAGGGGCTCGGTCGGCGGTGCCTCCAGCGCCGCGGTCACGCCGGCACCCGGCCGGGCGTGGAACCTGATGGCGAGGGGCGTCCTGCTCCCGTCGGCCCCGAGCACCGTCCCCTGCGCGACCACCTCGGCGATGCCGGCACCGTCGGTCAGCGGGGTGATCTTGCCCTGCAGCGCGGTCAGCTGCTCGGGATCGGCCTCCACGTCGGGCCAGACCTGTACCCAGACGTGGTTGGAGTCGAGCTTGCTCCCCGCCGCACCGCGCGACGTGCGCACGCGTCGGATCGCCTCGAGGCAGTTCTCCACGGCACGCTCGGCGTGGGGTACGCCGGTGACCGTGCCCTCCTCGTCGCGGACGACGACGAGCTGACGGACCTGAGCCAGGGCGACGAGCCGACGGTCGGCGGGGTTCTCCCGCGCCACGCACTCGTAGAGGAGCACGTCCTCGGGCGCATCGACGCGGGTGACGTCGAAGTCGCGCAGCCGCCACAGGTCGAGCCGGCGGCCGACCATCGGGTGCACACCGCGAACCAGGTCGTCCTCGATGACGCCACCGTCCGCGGCCGGGCGGTAGGTGAAGTAGTTGACCGGCCGGTCATCCACCAGGGCAGACCGCGACCGCGATTCGGCGTACGTCGCGGGCGAAGGGCAGCGCGCCGACGATGCGGGCGAGCTCCTCCGTGGCCCGGTCCGGCGAATCCGGGGCGTCGGGCCAGTGGATGTAGAGGTCGACGACCGTCTCGTCACCGGGGTTGCGCGCGGCGACCTCCTCGCCGGTGGCGATCGTCAACGCGCTGGTGGGGTCGGTCAGCTCGGCGATGGTGCCCTCGGTCGAGACCAGCCGGGTCGGGCGGCCGTCCAAGGTGTAGTCGGCCACCGCGAAGGTCCGCCCCGCGCGCAGCAGCGAGCGGAGGTCACGCAGGTCGTGCTCGCGGTAGTGGCGTCGTACGAGCACCTCGAGCATCGGCTCCTGCTCGGGGATGCCCTTCTCGAGCCGCTCGGCGAGGAACCGCACGATCTGCTCGGGGATCGCGGCCAGCGCCTCCATCCGCTCGGTCCGATCCGCGGCGTCGGGATCGGCGGCGAGCGCGGCGACCTCGTCACGGACTCCGGCCAGCACGCTCGAGCGCTCGGCATCGACGAGGGGTTGGTCGAACCAGCGGAACCGGGTGCTCCGAGCCAGGTCGCCGACCACGGGGAACCGCAGCTGGGTGGACCTGACCAGGCGCTCGAGGAGGTTGCGTGCCGGGCCGGCCAGGTCCTCCGAGGGCGGAGGCTCGGCGATCCAGCGCTGGAGGAGCTCGGTGGCCAGCAGTACGTCGGGGGCGGAGCGCTGCTGCGCGAGGAAGATCCGGAACACCGCCTCCTCCAGCTGCGGCGTCCGGTCCCAGTCGGTCACCCCGTAGTGGGCGAGCACGCGTGCCAGACGGTCACGGAACTGGTCCGGAAGCCCGCCGCGTTCGGCGTCCAGGCTCTGCAGGAAGGCGTGGAAGTGTTCCCTCGAGCTGTGCACCCGGAGCTCGGTGTGAAGGTCCTCACCGGCGGGTCGGTTGCGGCTCAGCTCGGCGAAGTCGGCGAACAGGCCGAGCAGGGCGATCTCGTCGGGCACGACCTCTTCTCCAGCCGCGAGCAGCTCGTCACGCGCGGCGAGGTAGTCGGCGATGACGGCGCCCTCCTCGCGCGGGTCGACGTCGTACCCCATCAGCATCGCGGCGACGTCCGCGCGGCTCCTGGCCGCGCGCTTCTGCGCGGTCGCACCGTTCGTGGCCGGCGGCAGATCGAGTGCCGGACCCGTCGCTTCCGGGGCTGCCTGCTCGTCGGCGTCGTCCTCGATGGGCTCGAGGCGGACCAGGGGAGCGCCGGTCTCGACCTGGCTCCCGGTCGTCACCACGAGCTCACGGACCTTGGCTGCGAACGGTGACCGCAGCACCGTCTCCATCTTCATGCTCTCCAGGACCAGCACCGGGGCTCCGGCAGCGACCACGTCGCCGACCGCGACCGGGGACGCCACCACCAGGGCCGGCGCCGGCGAGCGGAGCACGCCGCCCTCGTCGCGGGTGACCCGGTGGGCCACGCCGTTGACCTCGATCATGTGGACCGGCCCGTGCGTTGCGTTGACCAGGCGGTAGAGCCGGTCACCGACCGTCAGCCGGGTGCGGTACTCGTCGAGGCGCTCGACGTCGGCGAGGACGACGTGCTCGACGCCCGCGGCGTCGACGCCCACCCGGAACCGCTGCGGGCCGATCTGGATGACGGTGACCTTGTACGACGTGCCGCGCAGCTTGAAGTCGACCGCACGGCCGACCTTGTGCTGCACCTGGGGCCGGCCGCCGTGGGCGCTCTCCAGGAGCCGGGTGATCTCGACCTGGGCCTCGTCCTCGTAGGCCTCGATGCCCGCTGCGACCACGGCGATGCCGGAGTGCTCGTGGACCACGAGCCGGCCCTCCTCGCGGACCCGGTCGATCCAGCTGGTGTCGGCCCAGCCTGCCTTGCCGTCGACCACCTCGGACTGGTCGAGGAGGTCGAGGATGAAGCTCTTGTTGGTGGCGCCGCCCTCGATCACGACGGTGGTCTCGGTCATCGCCCGACGCAGCCGGGCCAGCGCCTCGTCGCGGGTCCTCCCGTAGGCGATGATCTTGGCGATCATCGAGTCGAAGTCGGCCGGGATCGTGTCGCCCTCACCCACGCCGGTGTCCACGCGGATCCCCGGACCGGACGGCAGGTCGAGCAGCGCGATCCGACCGGGCGATGGCGCGAAGTCCCGGTCGGGGTCCTCGGCGTTGAGCCTGGCCTCGACCGCGTGCCCCTTCTCGGTCGGCTTCGCCCCTTCGAGACGACCGCCGGCGGCGACGTGCAGCTGCGCCTTGACCAGGTCGAGGTCCGTCGTCGCCTCGGTGATCGGGTGCTCGACCTGCAGGCGCGTGTTGACCTCGAGGAAAGCGAAGGTCCGATCCCCGGGGTGGTAGAGGAACTCGACCGTCCCGGCGCCGACGTACCCCACGGCGATCGCGAGTCGCTCGGCGGACGCCTTGAGCTCCTCGGTCTGGCTCGGGTCGAGCAGCGGCGACGCCGACTCCTCGATCACCTTCTGGTTGCGTCGTTGCACGGTGCAGTCGCGAACGCCGACCGCCCACGCCGTGCCGTGGCTGTCGGCGATCAGCTGGACCTCGACGTGCCGTGCCCCGGTCACCAGGCGCTCCAGGAACACGACACCGCTGCCGAAGGCGCGCTCGGCCTCGTCGCGGGTGCGCTGATAGGCGTCCTCGAGCTCGGCGGCCGTGTCGACCCTGCGGATGCCGCGGCCGCCTCCGCCGGCGGTGGCCTTGAGCATCAGCGGGTAGCCGATCTGTGCCGCCGCGGCGAGCGCTGCCTCGAGCGTGTCGACGCCGCCTCCGCTCCACGGCGCGACCGGTACCCCCACCTCCTCGGCGAGGTGCTTGGAGCCGATCTTGTCGCCCAGCCGGCGCATCGCGTCGGCGCTCGGACCGATGAAGGTCACACCGAGGCGCTCGCACAGGTCCGCGAACGCGGGGTCCTCCGCGACGAACCCCCACCCGACCCAGACCGCGTCTGCCGCGCACTCGACCAGGACCCGCTCGAGGACGGCCAGGTCGATGTAGGGGCGTGCCGAGGCGGGACCCAGCGGGTAGGCCTCGTCGGCCTCCCGCGCGAACATCGCCGTTCGTTCTTCGTCCGTGTAGAGCGCGATCGTGCGGATCGGCGCCGCACCACCCTGCGCGTTCAGGTCGCGGACGGCGTGGATCAGCCTCATCGCGGCCTCGCCGCGGTTCACGATCGCAATACGCGAGAACACCCGTGGCCCTCCAGACCCGACGGCCCGCCCTCGGAGCCGTCGTCGCGAGACTTTCACGTCGGCGAGGTTACGAGCGAGTCACATCGGTAGCGCAGCGGCGGCGGAGCCCTTGCCCCCGCGGGTACCCGAGCGCACCATCGAGTCATGGACGAGGGCTTGCTCCTCTCGATCGGGGTGGTCGTCGCCGTCCTGGCGGCGCTGTGGGTGCTCGCCGAATGGGACCGCTACCGCCGTCGTCTCCTGCGCGTCGGCCGGGCGCTGCACCTGGTCGAGGATCAGCCGTCGCCCCCGTCCGGTCGGCCGATCGAGCAGATCGCCGCCGACGTCCGGCGGATCGGCGCCCAGGTGCACCACGCGCCGCGGGGCATGCCGGTGGCGAAGAAGCGGGGCTGGATCGAGGCGTACGACGACGTGCTGATCGCCGCGTGCCACGCGCTGCAGCTCACGCAGCGGCTCCGCGAGCTCCCGGACGGGCCGCAGCGTGACCTGGAGCGCGAACGGGTCGAGCGGATGCTCCAAGGTGCCGGACTCCCGCTGTCGCCATCCTGACGCCGACTCGGCGTGACCGCTACTCGGCCGAGCGCACCCGGATGCCTGCCCCCAAGATCGAGCTCAGCGGCACGTTGACCGCACCGGACGGGTCGGTGAAGAAGTCGTTGCCCTTGTCGTCGACGACGATGAACGCGGGGAAGTCCTCGACCTCGATCTTCCAGACCGCTTCCATCCCGAGCTCCGGGATACTCCAGCACCTCGACGGACTTGATGCAGTCCTGGGCGAGCCGCGCGGCGGGGCCGCCGATCGAGCCGAGGTAGAAGCCGCCGTACTCGTTGCACGCCTCGGTGACCTGCTTGCTGCGGTTGCCCTTGGCGAGCATCACCATCGAGCCACCGGCCGCCTGGAACGACTTCACGTAGGAGTCCATCCGGCCGGCCGTGGTCGGGCCGAACGAGCCGGACGCGTAGCCCTCGGGCGTCTTGGCCGGGCCGGCGTAGTAGACCGGGTGGTCCTTGAGGTACTGCGGCATCTCCTCGCCGGCGTCGAGCCGCTCCTGGATCTTGGCGTGCGCGATGTCGCGCGCGACCACGAGCGGTCCGGTCAGCGACAGCCGGGTCTTCACCGGGTGCTGGGAGAGGGTCGCGAGGATGTCGCTCATCGGCTGGGTGAGGTCGATCTTGACGACCTCGCCGCCCTGGATGAGGTGCTGCTCCTCGGTGTCAGGGAGGTAGTGCGCCGGGTCGGTCTCGAGCTGCTCGAGGAAGACGCCCTCGGCCGTGATCTTGCCGAGCGCCTGCCGGTCGGCGGAGCACGAGACGGCGATCGCCACCGGGCAGGACGCGCCGTGCCGGGGAAGGCGGACGACGCGGACGTCGTGGCAGAAGTACTTCCCGCCGAACTGCGCGCCGATCCCGAAGGACTGGGTCAGCTTGAAGACCTCCTCCTCGAGCTCCAGGTCGCGGAAGCCGTGGGCGCTCATCGAGCCCTCGGTCGGCAGGTTGTCGAGGTAGTGGGCGCACGCGTACTTCGCCGTCTTCAGGGCGAACTCCGCGCTGGTGCCGCCGATCACGACGGCCAGGTGGTACGGCGGGCACGCGGCGGTGCCGAGCGAGCGGATCTTCTCGTCCAGGAAGCTGAGCATCCGCTTCGGGTTGAGGATCGCCTTCGTCTCCTGGAACAGGAACGACTTGTTGGCCGAGCCGCCGCCCTTGGCCATGAAGAGGAACTTGTACTCCGGCTCCCTTCGCGCCTTGTGTGCGTCGAGTAGAGCTCGATCTGCGCCGGCAGGTTGGTGCCCGTGTTCTTCTCGTCGTACGTCGTCAGCGGTGCGAGCTGGCTGTAGCGCAGGTTCAGCTTGGTGTAGGCGTCGTAGACGCCCTGGGAGATCGCCTCGGCGTCGTCGGACCCGGTGAGCACGCCCTCGGACTTCTTGCCCATCACGATCGCGGTGCCGGTGTCCTGGCACATCGGGAGCACGCCGCCCGCGGAGATGTTGACGTTCTTGAGCAGGTCGAGCGCGACGAACCGGTCGTTCCCCGATGCCTCGGGGTCGTCGATGATCTTGCGCAGCTGGGTGAGGTGCGCCGGCCGCAGGTAGTGGCTGATGTCGTGCATCGCCTCGGCGGTCAGCCGCTGGATGGCCTCGGGATCGATGCGGAGGAACGTCTGCCCGTCCGCCTCGAAGGTCGAGACGCCCTCGGTGGTGATCAGACGGTAAGGAGTGTCGTCCTTGCCGGTCGGGAGGAGGTCGGAGTACCGGAACTCAGCGTCAGCCACGCCCTGCAGGATATCCGCAGCGCCGGATCGCCCCTGGGGAGCGGCTTCATGCGCCGCGGGCGTCCCGGCGTCGCGGCGCGCGGGTGAGCAGCCGCTCGCGACCGTTGCCCTGGTCCGGTCCGGAGCGCCACCTCCGCTCCACGCCAGCGGCAGTACGCAGAGTCGTAGGGGTGGGTGAGCCGGTCCCAGGCCGCCGCGGCGGCCGCCCAGCTGTCCACGGTCTCGCGTCCCTCCAGCCGGGCCAGCTCGGCGGTCCACGTGGCCCCGTGCGCGGCCGGTGTGACGAGCATGGGGTGTGATGCGAACGGGTCGCTCTGTCAGCCGTTGATGCAGCGTCCGGACCTGCTCGCCGCGAGCACGGTCCCGCAGGTCGGCCGCGGCCCGGGCGGCAAGCACGAGCAGCGGGGCGAGCATTGCGGGTTCTTCGGTGTCCGCTCCGGACTCCAGCACCGGCAATGCCCGGTCGAGGGCAGTGGCCGGCTGACCAGTCCAGAGGTCGATCGCGCAGGCGATCGCGGCGTGCTCGACCCGGAAGGCCAGACCGCCGCCCTGGGGGCGCGGCCCTGCTGCTACAGCCGCCATGCGGCGCCGCGCCTCCTCGGTCCTGCCCGCGAGCAGCTCGAGCACGGCGCGTTGCTCGTACAGGGGCCAGCGCTCCTGCACCGGGTCCCCGTCGGTGTGCGGAGCCACGAGCCCCCACGCGGACGTAGGGTCGCCCTGCTTGATCAGGGCTTCGGCGACGTTGGATCGCAGGATCGCGTCCTCCCACTGGTGGAGTCCCCAGGTGTCGGCCGCGTCGAGCGCAACCTGTGCGACATCGAGGAGCTCCTGGGCAGGGGCCCCGGTCATCAGCAGCATGTCGGTCACGTTCATCGCCACCTCGATCTCGCAGAAGGGGTCCGGCGGATCCAGATCGATGGCGGCCAGCTCATCGACGCTAGCTTGGGCTTCCTGTGTGTTGCCGCCCATCGACTGGTGCCAGGCCTGCTGGGCGAGCGCGTGCTTGAGCACCGAGTTGATACCGACGCGGCGGGCCTCCGTCACCGCCCGGACGCTGACGTCCGCAGCCTCGCGGAACCGGCCGGCGGACCTCAGTGTGGCGCGGAGCGCGTGGAGGGCGCGGACATGTTCACGACAGGGCGGCAGGTCTGCATATATGGCCACGGCCCGCGCGCCGAGCTCAATGCCCACCTCGGGCTCGCCGAGCCAACCGCGGACGTACCCAGCCCTGAGCAGGATGGCCGCGGCGTGCTCAGGAGCGGCCACGGCAGCGACCACAAGTGCCTTGTCCATCAGTGGGATGACGGCCTGTCGGTCGAGCCGGCGGATGGCGTCGAGGGTCGCGATGTGCATCTCTGCAGCGGCGAGTGGCGGGTCGCCGGCCTGGTTGAGGTCATCCGGCCAGAGCTCGGACACCCGCTGCCATTGGCTGGCTGCCGACTCGACGGCGAAGCGTGCCGACGCGGCGCGGGCGGCCGCGATGCGCCAGCGGAGCTCCTCGTCGTGGTCGCCGGCGGCGGCCCAGTGGTCCGCGATCTCGGCGGCCGGCGGATCCGGCGCGGTCGCCAGCACAGTAGCCACCTGACGGTGGACGTCCGAAGCCTCGCCTGGGACGAGGCGCGTGCGGATCGCGTCGGCGACGAGCGGGTGCCGGAGCCGGACTTCTGGGCCATCCGCGGGGGCGAGCAGCCGATGGGCGTCCAGCTCGCGCAGCCCCGGGACGGGGTCGAGCGCGGTGATCTCCGCCAGTTGGCCAGCCAGCAGTGGCCGGTCGGCGACCCCGAGCGCTCGAGCGACCGTCCACGCCGCCCGCACCCGAGCCCCCGCAGCCGGCGTCAGGAGGACATCAGCCAGCAGGTCCGGGCAGTGGCACGTCGTCGGGATGCAGCGCGAGCTGCTCGGTGAAGAGCGGCTGGCCGAGGCTGCGCGCGTGGATCCGTGCGACCTCCGCCGGATCGGGCTCACCGTGACCGAGCAGCGCGAGCTGCTGGCCGGTCTCGGCCAGGGTCAGCGGCCCGAGCGCCAGCTCGTCGGCGCCGGGAAGGCGGCGGGCGCGGGTGAGCCACGGTGCGAACGCCTCGCCGATGTCGGGATCCTCGGTGCGCACCGTCACGACCAGGGGGAAGGCCTGGCTGCCGAGCAGCTCGATGAGGTCGAGGGTCGTGGCGTCGGCCCAGTGCGCGTCTTCGACGACAACGCCGAGCGGTTGCTCCTCCTGCAGCGCGACGAGCAGGGCGGCGACCGCGTTGAACAGCCGTTGTCGGGCCCACTCGTCGCTCACCGGGGCGGTCTCGTGGGTGTCGAGCTCGGGCAGGATCAGGCCAGCGCGGCGGGGACGTACGCCGGGCAGGCAGCCAGCGCCGCCTTTAACCACGGCGGGTCGGCACGGAGCACCGGGCGCAGCAGCTCCGCCACCGGGAGCAGCGGCACGTCGGTCGACAGGGGCCGGCAGGCGCCGGTCGCCACGAACGCGTCCGCCCCGGCGGCCGCCGTCGTGACCAGCTTGGTCTTGCCGATGCCCGGCCTCGCCGGTGACCAGGAGGAGTCCGGTGCCGGTCTCGAGATGGCGTCGTACGACGGCGAGTTCGTCGCGCCGCCCGGCGATCCTGCGTGGCCGGTGGCTCCGCGTCCGCCGGGTCGCCGCAGGCGAGCCAGAGCTGGTGGAACTCGGTGGTGTCACCGTCCATCGCCTCGACCAGGAGCTCGAGCACACCCCAACCGGGCAGGCGGGAGGAGGAGAAGACGTTCGACACGGTGGTGTGGCTGCAGCCGGCCTCACCGTGCGAGGGTGCGCAGGCTCGGCCAGCCCGCGCGGTGATGGAGGTCGTGGAGCGCGTCGAGGAGGTCCCGCTGGGGCCCCGGCGGGACGTCTGGCCTCGGGAGAGCTCCCATAAGCCGCCTCCGCAACTTGACGCGCTGTCCCGTTCAGCATCCTCGCGCGGGTGATCCGATGTCCACGGATTTCGAGATCGCTGTCAATCACTGTCAACCGTCGTCAACCGCGGTTCCGCCGGCAGCACCTTGGTGTCAACCGGGCCTCACCACGAGGCCGAATATCAAGGAGAAGCTGATGAACCTCAACCTCAACACCAGCCGGATCGCGGCGGCCGTCCTCGGAACGGGCATCGCTCTCGGCGCCACCGCCTGTGGCAGTGCCGCCGGTGAAGGCAACGACGCCCCGCAGGCGCCCGAGCCCGCCCTCGAGCTGGCCGCCGACCAGGGCAGCGAGTCCGAGGCCCGCTTCGGGCCCCGGCCGAGCAAGGATGCCCGGCTGCGGTGCTACCCGCGGCTACCGGCCAACCCGGACGCCGCCATCCCCGACCGGTGCTTCTGGGAGTGATTCCCGGGACGCGGTCACCTCACGACACGACGGCATCCGGCTCCACCACCAGGAGCCGGATGCCGCTGTCGCACTTCTTGGCGACGCGTGAACGACGTCCACGGCGGGCGCCGACCTCTCGTACTCGCCGGCGCCCAGGCGCGGTCGGCGGTCGGAGTACCGGAACTCACCGTCAGCCACGCCCTGCGAGATATCCGCAGCGACGGATCGCCTCCGTGAGCGGTTCATGCCCGCGGGCGTCGCGGGCGGCACGCTTGAGCAGCCTCGCTGCCACCGTGCCCTGGTCGGTCCGCAGCGCCGCCTCCGCGCCGCGCCAGCGGCAGTACGCCGCGTCGTACGGGTGGCGGATCCGGTCCCACGCCGCTGCAGCCGCAACCCAGCCCTCGACGGTGTCGAGGCGTCTGCAGCCGGGCTAGTTCTGCGCTCCACGTGGCCCCCAGCGCCACGGGGGTGACGATCATCGGATGCGGGGCAAAGGGGTCCCCGGCCAGCCGCTGGTGGAGCTTGCGGAGCCGGTCGCCATTGTCCCGGTCTCCCAGATCGGCTGCGGCCCGGGCGGCGAGCACGAGCAGCGGGGCGAGGATCGCGGGCTCCTCCGTCTGCTTCCCGGACTCCAGCACAGTCAACGCGCGCTCCAGCGCGGCGGCGGATTCACCGTCCCAGAGCTCGATGGTCGCGGCCGTGGCGCTGAATCCGAGCCGGAAGGCGAGACCGCCGCGGGCGAGCGGCCCGTCCGCAACCGCCGTGATGTGGCGTCGAGCCTCGTGCGGTCGACCCCGGAGCAGCTCGAGCACCGCGCGTTGCTCGTGCAGCGACCAGCCGTCCTGGTTCGGGTCCCCCTCCGTCTGCGGGGCGACAATCTCCCAGGCTCGGTCTGGATCTCCTTGCGTGATGAACGCCTCGGCGACGTTGAACCGAGGAAGTGAGACCTCCCGCTGGTGCAGTCCCCATGTCTCCGCAGCCGCGAAAGCCGGCCGGGCGGCGTCGAGCAGCTCGGCCGCCGGTGCCCCGGTCATCAGCAACATGTCGGTCACGTACACGCGGCGACCTCGATCTCGCTGTAGGGCTCCGGAGGGTCGAGCTCGATGGCGGCCAGCTCGTCGACGCTGGCTCTGGCTCCTTCCGAGTCGCCCGCGAGCGACTTGGTGCCACGCCCGCCCCGCCAGGGCCTGCTTGAGGACGGGCGCGTCCCCGAGCCGGCGCGCCTCGGTCACCGTTTGGATCGTGACGTCAGCGGCTTCGTTGTAACGACCGAGTGACTGCAGAGCGCTTCGGAGTGTGTTCAGGGCGAAGATATGGTCGCGACAAGGCGGCAGGTCGGCGTACATCGCCACGGCCCGGGCCCCAAGGTCGAGAGCCGCCTCGTTCCTGCCGTGCCAGCCGCAGGCCTTGCCGGCCCGGTGCAGGATGCCTGCGGCGTCTGCAGGCGCGGCATCCTTCGCCACCTCCAAGGCCGTGTCGATCAGCGGGACGACGGCTGGCGAATTCGTGCCGGTGGACGGCGTCGAGGGCATGGACGTACATCCGGGCGCGCGAGACCGGGGGGTCGCCTGCCGCGCCGAGACCTTCTGGCCAGATGGCGAGTACCCGCTGCCATTGCCGGGCCGCAGACTCGATGGCGTAGCGCGCCGATGCGGCTCGGGCGGCCGCGATGCGCCAGCGGCAGCTCCTCCTCGCGATCATCCGCGGCTGCCCAGTGCTCGGCGATCTCGGCGGCGGGCGGGTCCGGGGCGGCGGCCATGGACGATGGCCACCTGACGGTGCAGTCCCGGCGCCTCGCCCGGGACGAGGCGTGCGCGGATCGCGTCGGCGACGAGCGGGTGGCCGGAGCCGGACCTCTCGGACCGTCAGCGGGGGCGAGCAGCGAGCTGGGCGTCCAGCTCGCGCAGCCCGGGGACAGGGTCGACCGCGATGATCTCGGCCAGCTGGCCTGCCAGCAGTGGCCGGTCGGCAATCCCGAGCGCTCGGGCGACCGACCAGCCGTCCGCACCGAGCCCCCGCAGCCGGCGCAGGAGGACAGTCCGCCAGCAGGTCCGGGAGTGGTACGTCGTCGGGATGCTGCGCGAGCTGCTCGGTGAAGAGGGGCTGGCCGAGGCTGCGCGCGTGGATCCGTGCGACCTCCGCCGCGTCGGGTTCGCCGTGACCGAGCAGTGCGAGCTGCTGGGCGGTCTCGGTGAGGGTGAGCGGTCCGAGTGCCAGCTCGTCGGCGCCCGGAAGGCGGCGAGCCCGGGTGAGCCACTGTGCGAACGGTTCGCCGACGTCGGGATCCTCGGTGCGCACCGTCACGACGAGCGGGAAGGCCTGACTGCCGAGGAGCTCGATGAGGTCGAGGGTCGCGGCGTCGGCCCAGTGTGCGTCCTCGACGACCACGCCGAGCGGTTGCTCGTCGCGCAGCGCGGCGAGCAGGGCGACGACCGCGTTGAACAGCCGCTGGCGGGCCCACTCGTCGCTCACCGGGGTGGTCTCGGGCGCGTCGAGCTCGGGAAGGATCAGGCCAAGGGAGGTCGGCACGTACGTGGGGCAGGCCAGCCAGCGCCGCCTTGAACCAGGTCGGGTCGGCGCGGAGCACCGTGCGCAGGAGCTCCGTCACCGGGAGCAGCGGGACCTCGGTCGACAGGGGCCGGCAGGAGCCGGTCGCCACGAACGCGTCCGACCCCGGCGGCCGCCGTCGTGACGAGCTTGGTCTTGCCGATGCCGGCCTCGCCGGTGACCAGGAGGAGCCCGGTGCCGGACTCGAGATGGCGTCGTACGGCGGCGAGCTCGTCGCGTCGCCCGGCTATCCGGCCTGGCGCGGTCCGGCTCGTGCGTCCTCTGGTCGCCGCAGGCGAGCCAGAGCTGGTGGAACTCGGTGGTGTCGCAGTCCATCGCCTCGACGAGGAGCTCGAGCACGCCCCAGCTGGGCAGCCGGGGGGAGGAGAAGACGTTCGACACGGTGGTGTGGCTGCAGCCGGCCTCGCGCGCGAGGGTGCGCAGGCTCGGCCAGCCAGCGCGGTGGTGGAGGTCGTGGAGCGCGTCGAGGAGGTCCCGCTGGGGTCCCGGCGGGATGTCGGGCCTCGGGAGAGTTCCCATGTGCGGCCTTCCGGAACTGACGCTGTGACCTGCCCAGCATCCTCGCGCGGACGATCCGGTGTCCACGGATTTCGAGATCGCTGTCAATCGCTGTCAACCGTCGTCAACCGCGGTTCCGGCGGCAGCACCTTGGTGACACCAGGCCCCACCACGAGGCCGAAGACCAAGGAGAAGCTGATGAACCTCAACTACCACCAGCCGGATCGCGGCGGCCGTCCTCGGAACGGGCATCGCTCTCGGCGCCACCGCCTGCGGCAGTGCCGCCGGTGAAGGCAACGACGCCCCGCAGGCGCCCGAGCTCCGCCATCGAGCTGGCCGCCGACCCGGGCAGCGAGTCCGAGGCCCGCTTCGGGCCCCGGCCGAGCCAGGATGCCCGACTGCGGTGCTACCCGCGGCTACCGGCCAACCCGGACGCCGCCATCCCCGACCGGTGCTTCTGGGAGTGACGTCGTTCGATGCGCTGCCCGACAGGGAGGCATCCGGGATCCGTGAACCGGGTCCCGGCTGCCTCCGCACTTCGACCTGCAAGCGGGCGCGTCCGGAGTCCACGGACGGGTCACGTCATCGCCGGCAATCGACGGACGGTCCGCGGGTTCCGGGGCGTAGCTGTCGCCATCCTGCCATGAGCCGCAAGTCCGACTCGCTCGGTCCGTCATGCCACTCCACGCGGAGCTCGCGAAGGGCCGCCGCCGGAGCGTCGATCGCTCTCGGAGTTCCCGCGTGCTCGAGCGCCTCGGGCACGACGCTGGCTCCTGGCTCCGATCCGTCGCCCAGAACCGGTTCCGTCGAATCGGACAACGAGCCGGCCAGCAGTGCTACCCGCTGGAGGGGCGGCACGCCGAGATCGAGCCTGCGACGCTCCATCGCCGACGGACTGCGACGCCCGGCCCAGGACCACGTGCTTCATGAGGCGACCGGGGCGACGCGGATATCTGGCAGCCCGCGATGGTTGACATGTCATGCACGTGTACGACGCGGTGGTGATCGGCGCCGGCCAGGGGGCCTGTCGGCGTCGTACCACCTCAAGCGCCGCGGCGTGGACCACGTCGTCCTCGACGCCAACCCCGCGGCGGGCGGCGCGTGGCAACACCGCTGGGACTCGCTCTCGATGGACGACGTCCACGGGGTCGCCGACCTGCCGGACTCGCCGGCGCCGGGCCGCGGCCACGACCGCGCCAACAACGTGATCCCGGACTGGTTCGGCGACTACGAGCGCGCCCACGGGCTGCCGGTCGTCCGGCCGGTGCGGGTCGACCGGGTCGAGAGCGCAGGCGACCTCCTGGTCGTCCACGCAGGCCGGCGCACCTGGACGACGCGGACGCTCATCAACGCCACCGGCACCTGGAGCCAGCCGTTCGTGCCGTACTACCCGGGCGCGGAGCACCTTCCGCGGCGAGCAGCTGCACACGGTCGACTACCCCGGCCCGGAGCACTTCGACGGCAAGCGGGTGCTGGTCGTCGGAGGCGGGGCGTCGGCGGTGCAGTTCATCGGCGAGCTCGCGCCGCGCACCGACGTGGTGTGGGTGACCCGCCGGGAGCCGGTCTGGCGCACGGACTGGGACGAGCACACGGGCCGCGACGCGATCGCGCTCGTCGAGCAGCGAGTTCGGGTCGGCCTGCCGCCTGCCAGCGTCGTCAGCGTCACCGGCCTCGGGCTGCGCCCGCAGGAGCAGGAGGCCGCTCGGCTCGGGGCGTACGACGCGCGCCGGCCCATGTTCGCGCGGATCGAGCCGGACGGCGTGCGCTGGGCCGATGGCACCTTCGAGCCGGTCGACGTGATCCTCTGGGCCACCGGCTTCCGGCCCGCGGTCACCCACCTGGCGCCCCTCCGCCTGCGCAGCCCCAACGGCGGCATCGCGCTGCTCTCGATCGGCAAGGACGTGCAGACCGCGGTCACCGCGGCCAAGGACCCGCGGGTGCAGCTGGTCGGCTACGGGCCGTCGGCCAGCACGATCGGCGGCAACCGGGCGGGGCGCGCGGCGGCGACCGCCGTACGTCGCTATCTGCGCCGTACCCTCGCGGCATGAGCTACGGCTGGCGGGACGTCGACGACGTCTCCATCGAGGTGTGTGACGAGTGCGGGTTCGACACCCGGGAGGTGGAGAACGAAGAAGCGGCGCTCGAAGCCGCCTTCGCGGCCCTCGCAGCGCTGGTGCTGCGGCCGGACTCCGACCGCAAGCCGTCGGACGAGATCTTCTCCGCCGAGGAGTACGTCGACCACTGCGTCGAGGTGACCGAGGCGCTCCTCGGCTACATCCACGATCGGCTCGGTACGCCGCGCTCGGAGTGCCCGGACCTCGAGGCCTCTCGTGCCGCTGTCGCCACCGTGCTGCCCGCGTTGAACGCCGACGAGCGCGCGACCGTGATCGAGGAGGTCTATCCCTGGCCGGTCACCGTCCAATGGGTCGTCTCGCACCTGCTGCACGACCTCGAGCACCACGTGCTCGACATCCGGCGCGGGTACGCCGGCTTCGTGCTCGCCGACAGCGAGGGTTCTACCAGCCGGCGCTGACTGCACCGAGGGTGTCGCCGACCCCGTTTAGGCTCTGGACCGTGGAGTTCGAGTTCTCGAGCCGCGGTGATCGAGTGGCGCGGCCCGGCGCCGTTCTACTACGCCGACATCCCGGTCGAGGACAGCGAGGACGTCAAGGAAGCCGCCAAGGGCTTGGAGTACTGGGGCCAGGTGCCGGTCGTCGTCCACATCGGCGACACCGACTTCACGACCGCCCTCTTCCCCAAGGACGGGCGCTACCTGCTGCCGCTGCGCGACGCCGTACGACGGGCCGAGGGCATCGACCTCGGCATGACCGTCGAGGTCGCCATGGACCTCAACCGCAACCGCTAGACCCTGCTCCTCGAACAGCGTCAGGTGCACCTCGCCCGGTACGTCGAACCTGGCGTTGATCGAGTTCCACGGCGTCATGGTCGGTGGCGCCACCTCGGTGGCACCGCCTGCGACCGCGGTCGCCGCGGCGTCCGCGCAGTCGTCGACCTCGAGCGCCACCCGGAAGTGCGGGGCCACCCGGCGACCGACCTCCACCTCGTCGATGTAGTCGATCTGGGCGTCGTTGGCGATCTCGATGGTCGCGCGGCCGGCGTCGAGGATGGTGACCTCGGCGCCGCCGGGCCCGGAGTAGGCCTCCGCCGTGGGCATGCCGAGGACGTCGTGGAAGAAGGCGAGCGCCTGGTCGTAGTCGGTGGCGTGGACGACGAGGCGCAGCTGGCGGACGGTCATGGCGGCCACCCTACGATCGACGCATGACCGACGAGTCCTGGCAGATCGACCGGCTCGACCTCGACGGCTACCTCGGCCGCGTCGGGCTGCCCGCGCGAGAACCGGACCGGGCCGCCCTCGACGAGCTGCACGAGGCGCACGTCCGCACCTTCACGTTCGACAACATCGACGTGCTGCTCGAGCCGCATCCCGGCGTCGGGCTGGACGTGCTCAACGACAAGTTCGTCGGGCGGGGGAGAGGCGGCTACTGCTTCGAGCACGGCACGGTGTTCGCGGCCGCGCTCGAGCGGCTGGGGTACGACGTACGCCGCCACCTCGGGCGCGTCGGCGACCCCGCCGCCGGCCCGGTCCAGGGCCGCACCCACATGACCGTCGAGGTCCTGCTGGACGGGGAGCGGCTGTTGTGCGATCCCGGGTTCGGTATGAGCCTGGTCCGCCCGTTGTCCCTGGACGACGGGGCCGAGAGCGACCAGCGCGGCTGGCCCTACCGAGTGACCCGCACGTCCGACGGAGGCTGGGGCCTGCACCGGCTGCGCGAGCAGGGCTGGGAGCACACGCACACCGTCGACGAGCTGCCCGTCCTACCGGTCGACGTGCTGATGGGCCACCACTACACGAGCACGTTCCCGACGTCGCACTTCCGCCACGGGCTGATGATCACCAAACACGAGGACGGCCGGCACGTCGCCGTCACCGGCACCACGCTCACCATCCGGCGGCCGGGTGAGCCCACCGAGCACCGCGACCTCGAGCCCGGCGAGCTGGCGGAGTGGCTGCGCGCGCTCGACGTACCGCTGACCGACGACGAGGAGAGCCGCCTGCTCGCCCGCTTCGCCGCTGGTTGACCGGCAGGTCAGCTCCTGTCGGCGGAGTCGGGGATCTCGCCGCCGTGTTCGCGGTCGACCGTGAGGTTGTCGCCGCTGGCGGGGTCGAAGAGGTGGATCTTGCGGGCATCCACCCAGATGTCGGCCGCCTCGCCCTCCTTGATGTTGCTCGCGCCGTCGAGCGAGATGACCAGCTGGGTCCGCAGCGCCTCGCCGTCGAGGTCCTTCTCCAGCTGCTGGAGCTGCTTCTCGACCTCCGGCGGGGCCTCGAACGGGATGTAGGCGTAGGTCTCGTTGCCCAGCCACTCGACGACGTCGACCTGTGCCTGGAAGGTCGAGGCCCGGGTCGCCTCGCCCTTGTCCTCCGCCAGGGAGGCGTCCTCGAAGTTCTCGGGGCGGATCCCGGCGATGAGCAGGCCCTTGCCCTCCGCTGCCTTCGCCTTCTCGGGCGGCAGCTCGACCTCGCCGAACGGCAGCTTCGCCGTGGTGCCGGAGACCTCGCAGGGCAGGAAGTTCATCGGCGGCGAGCCGATGAAGCCGGCGACGAAGAGGTTGCCGGGGTTGTCGTAGAGCTCTCGCGGCGTGGCGAGCTGCTGGAGGATGCCGCGCTTGAGGACGGCGACGCGGTCGCCCAACGTCATCGCCTCGGTCTGGTCGTGGGTCACGTAGACCGTCGTGATGCCGAGCTTCTTCTGCAGCCGCGAGATCTCGGTGCGCATCTGGCCACGCAGCTTCGCGTCGAGGTTGGACAGCGGCTCGTCGAAGAGGAACGCGTCGGCCTGCCGGACGATCGCCCGCCCCATCGCGACACGCTGCCGCTGGCCGCCGGACAGGTTGCCCGGCTTGCGCTGGAGGTGCTCGTCGAGCTCCAGGGTCGCCGACGCCTCCTTCACCAGCTTGTCGACCTCGGCGTTGTCCTTCTTCGCCAGCCGCAGCGGGAACGCGATGTTCTCGTAGACGGTCAGGTGGGGGTAGAGCGCGTAGTTCTGGAACACCATCGCGAGGTTGCGGTCGCGTGGAGCAAGGTCGTTGACCTTGCGCTCGCCGATCGTCAGGTCACCGGAGGTGATGTCCTCCAGGCCGACGATCATCCGCAGCAACGTGGACTTCCCGCACCCCGATGGCCCGACGAGGATCATGAACTCCCCGTCGGCGATGTCGATCGACACGTCGTTGACCGCCGGGAAGCCGTCGCCGTACTTCTTGACGAGGTTCTGGATGTTGATGGCAGCCATGGTGTTATCCCTTCACTGCGCCGGAGGTCAGGCCGGCGACGATCTTGCGCTGGAAGATCAGGACGATGATGATGATCGGGATCGTCGCGATGACGGCAGCAGCCGCGAGCAGCGACGCCGGCCGGGTGAACGGGTCGGGCCCGGTGAAGAACGCGAGCGACGCTGGTATCGGTCTTGCTGCTTCGGTCGAGGTCAGCGATATGCCGAAGACGAAGTCGTTCCACGCGAAGAAGAACGTCAGGATCGCCGCGGTGAACACGCCGGGCGCGGCCAGGGGCACGATCACCTTGCGGAACGCCTGCCACGAGGTGGCGCCGTCGACCTGGGCGGCCTGCTCCATCTCCCACGGGATCTCCCGGAAGAACGCGGACAGCGTCCAGATCGCCAGCGGCAGCGTGAACGACATGTAGGGGATGATCAGGCCGATCCAGGTGTCGTAGATCCCGAACGCGCGCCACATGTCGAACAGCGGGCCGACCAGCGCCACGACGGGGAACATCGCGATCGCGAGGGCCATCGACAGCACCAACCGCTTGCCCGTGAACTCGAGCCGGGCGATGGCGTACGCCGCAAGCGTGGCAAGGATCACCGACAGCGTGGTCGCGATCAGGCTGATGCCGATCGAGTTGACGATCGCCCGCTTGAACTGTTCGTTGTCCCAGACCGCCTCGTAGTTCGCCCACCCGGCCCAGGTGCCCTCACTCGGGAGGAAGCCAGGATTGCCGACCGTGATCGACTCCGCCGACTTGAACGACAGCGAGATCACCCAGACGACTGGCAACAGGCACCAGATCAGGATCAGGGCCACGCCGACGAAGAGTCCTGCTCTCTGCTTCATCGGATCAGCTCTCCTGCCTGGCCTGGGCCAAGTCGACGCGGAACAGCTTGATGATCAGCCAGGCGATCAGCAGCACCGACAGGAACAGCAGCACCGACAGGGCCGAGCCCATGCCGAGCTGCAGCTGCTCGATGGTTTGTCGATAGGTGAGGAAGCTGATCGACGCCGTGTCCTCGGCGCCGTTGGTCATCACGAAGATGTTGTCGAAGATCCGGTAGGCGTCGAGGGCCCGGAACAGGACGGCCACCATGATCGCTGCCCGCATGTTCGGCAGGATCACCTTCCACAGCCGCTGCCACCAGGTGGCGCCGTCGACCTTCGCCGCCTCGATCATGTCCTCGCTCACCTGTGCCAGACCGGCCAGCAGCAGCAGCGACATGAACGGCGTGGTCTTCCAGATCTCAGAGATGCAGATCGCGATGAAGGCAGGGGTGAAGTCGCCGAACCAGTTGAAGCTGTCCTCGATTCCCGGTATCCAGGCGTTCACGAAGCCGTTGGTGCTGCTGAAGGCGAACTGCCAGGTGAAGCCCGAGACGACGGTGATGATGCCGTAGGGGATCAGGATCGAGGTGCGCACGATCCCGCGGGCGAAGATCAGCCGGTGCATGACCATCGCGAAGGCGAAGCCGATGACCAGCTCGATCGAGACCGTGACCACCATGTAGGCCACGGTCACGCCGGTGGTCTTCCAGAACAGCGGGTCCGAGAGCGCCGTGATGTAGTTCTGGAACCACACGAACTCGCGGTCGTCCGGCGCCGCGAGTGAGTAGTTGTAGACCGACAGCCAGATCGCGCGGAGCATCGGGAACGCGGTCACGATGAGCATCAGCACGATCGCGGGGAGGACCAGCTTCTGGCCCAACCGGTTCTCTGCCCTCGACCGGTCGCTGGTTACGTTGGCGTGCTTGCGTTGCGCGTCCGGGGGCGCCGTCACGGTGGTCACAGCAGGGCCTTCCCTTCGAGCACGTCCTTCAGGTACTGGGCCGATTCCTCGGGTGTCGAGTCAGGGTCGACCGAGTTCGGTGAGTGCCAGCGTTCCTGGACGGCGCCCGAGACCGTCGCGTAGTAGGCACTCTCCGGCCGGGGACCACCCTCGTCGACGCTGGTGCGGAACAGTTCGAGCAGATCCTCCGGGTAGCTACCGTCTGCTGCGACCTCTTCGTACGCCGAGTTCGTCGACGGCATCAGGCCGGCAATGATCGCCAGGTCGACCTGCGCCTCCTTCGAGGTGATGCACTCGGCGGCCTCCATGGCGAAGTCCGGATGCTCGGAGTAGGCGCCCACGCCGATGTCGATGCCGCCGACGGGCGGCTTGGAGGCCTCGCCCTCGACCGTCGCCGGGTAGCGCGCCCAGCCGAGGTCCTCGAACGCCTCCTTGTCGGCCGGACCGCCGGGCGCGCCGATCAGGCCCTCGTAGTTCTTGTAGACGAACGTCCAGTTGACCATGAACTCGCCCGCGCCCTGCGCCGCCTCGGGATCCGCCGGGAACATCCGGCCGAGGCTGGTGCCCTCGTTGGAGACCGACAGGTCGCTCTGGGCCGCGGGGGACTCGGCGAGGGTCTGGACCACGGTCGCGGCTTCCTTGCCCGCCTCGGAGTCGAGGCCGACGTCGGCGTCGCGGCCCGCCTCGTTGTTGGAGATGATGTCGCCGCCCGCGCCGAGCACGAGGGCGTTGATCCACACGACGTAAGCCTCGTACTTGTTGGCCTGGACACCCACGCTGCCGTTGTTCTCGGCGGCCGCATCGATGACCTGATCCCAGGTCACCGGCTGGCTCATGTCCAGACCGGCCTGCTCCGCGAGGGACTTGCGGTACCAGAGCACCTGCGTGTTGGCCCACATCGGGATCGCGTAGACGCCGTCCTCCCACGTCACCGTCTCGATGGGTCCGGCGAGGTAGTCACCGCCGTCGGTGATCTCGCTCGCCTTCTCCTCGGGGATCTCCTCCAGCCAGCCGGCGTTCGCGAACTCGGCGACGAAGACGGGGTCGAGGTTCATCAGGTCCGTCGAGGAGTCCTCGGCTGCGAGCCGGCGGGCCAGCTGGACCCGCTGGTCGGTCGCGCTGGTCGGGAGCTGCTGGATCACGATGTCGTACTCGTCGGTGCTGCACTCGGCGGCGTACTTCTCGAAGACCTCAACGCCGTCCGGATTGATGTACCAGTTGATCTCCGGTTTGCCGGAGTCGCCGCACGACGACAGCAGGGTTGCGACGAGGCCGAGCGTTGCAGCGGTCGACAGGCTGGTGCGCCATGAACGCCTGGACTCGCTTCCCCTCCGCCGTCCCCTGCTGAAGAACGCCGGCCCTCCCGAGCGGTTCGCCATTGAAGCCTCCCGTAGATGTGACCACAGCCACATTCCTACGAATGACAATGCTTTGTCTAGACCGTATGCCTAGACCGACTTTGGGGTAACGCGGTTTGCCGTACGTCGTATCGCCGATGCGATCGTGCCGTACAGAGGCTCGGGGAAGTCGTGGCCCATCGCGTCGATGAGGAGTAGTTCGCTGCCCGGCACCGCCATCGCCGTGGAGCGCCCGCCGGAGACGTGCACCATCCGGTCCGCGAGTCCGTGGATCACCAACGTCGGCATCGACAGCCGACGCAGCTGCGCGGTCCGGTCGGTCTGGGTCAGCACCGCCATCATCTGGCGCATCACGCCGCTGCGGCTGACGCCGCGGTCGTAGGTCTCGTGCCCGCGGCGCTCGAGCTTCGCCAGGTCCGGCGGGAAGCCCGGGGAGCCGATCAGCTGCCAGACCCGCAGACCGCCGGCGACGTAGGCCTCCCGGTCGGGACCGCGCCGCGCGATCAACATGGGCAGCAGGGCCGGGCTCTGCCAGCCGACCGTGCGCCGCCCGGTGGTCGACATGATGCTGGTCAGCGACCGCACCCGCTCAGGGTGGGCGATGGCCATGGTCTGGGCGATCATGCCGCCCATCGACGCGCCGACGACGTGGGCGGCGCCGATGTCGAGGTGGTCGAGGAGGCCGAACGCGTCGTCGGCGAGATCGGCGATCGAGTACGGCGCGACGACCGGCCGGCCGAGGAAAGCGCGGACCACCATCGCCCGCTTGACCCGTCCGGAGCCGCGCGAGGAGCGGCCGGTGTCGCGGTTGTCGTAGCGGATGACGAAGAAGCCCTGCTCGGCCAGGAGCATGCAGAGATCGGTGTCCCACCAGTTCATCGGGCCGCCGAGACCCATCACCAGCAGCAGCGGATCCGCGTCGGCGTCACCGAAGGTCTGGTAGCAGATCTCGACCCCGCTCGGCAGCGGGGCGAATAACTCTTCGGACACCGAGACGTTGCTCTGATCAGCAGTCGCGCTCATGAACTCCAGTTTGCCGGATGTACAACAGTTCAGGATTCAACAACCCTAGGATCGGGTACATGACCACCGTGTTGGCGCCGTACTTGTTGCCCGACGGCTTCGGTCGTCCGGCTCTCGCTGCGCTGCTGCGGGAAGGCAGTCTCGTGACCGAGGCGGGCCGGCTGGCGGTGCACAAGGGCACGGCTCGCCGTACGCGACGGAAGACGCCGTACGCCGCCCGCGGCACGGTCCGCGCGCCCGAGCCGGTGCTGCTCATCCCCGGCTTCCTCGCCGGCGACTGGACGCTGCGACAGATGGCGTCCGGACTGCGTGACCGCGGGTTCCGCACCTACCGGTCGCACATCTACGCCAACGTCGGCTGCACGCTCAACGCGGCTGCCTCGGTCGAGGCCCAGCTCGAGCGGATCGCCGAGCGGCGCGGATCGCGCGTGCAGATCGTGGGTCACAGCCTGGGCGGCATGATCGCGCGTGGCATCGCCGTACGCCGTCCCGACCTCGTGTCCGGCATCGTCACCATGGGCAGCCCGATGCTCGCGCCGGCCGCTCATCACTGGCTGCTGACCGGTGGCGTCACCGTCCTCAACCGGCTGTCGGCCGTCGGCCTGCCGGGCGTCATGTCCCGGGAGTGCGTGTCCGGGCCGTGCGCCGAGGTCAGCTTCCACGAGGTGCGCCAGCCACTGCCGGCCGGCGTCGCGATGACCAACGTCTACTCCCGCCGCGACGGCATCGTCGACTGGAAGGCGTGCGTCGACCCCGAGGGCACCGCGGTCGAGGTCCGGGCCTCGCACATCGGCATGGCCGTCGACCCCCGCGTCATCGCGGTCGTCGGCGAGTCGCTCCTGCGGCAGACGTCGCGGGTGGCGCTGATCGCCGCAACCGCCTAGCGCGCGTCGGCGGGAGATCACCCGGTCGACCGGGATCGGCGCTTGTCGGGCATTGCAATGCCCGACAAGCGCATTCCACCGGTCGACCGGGGATTCCTGGGCCGATTGCGACTCAGTCGAAGTCGATCGAGCTGAACTGACGCAGCTTCTGGAGCTGGTGCTCGGAGGTGATGGTGCGGATCGTGCCGCTGCGCGACCGCATCACGAGTGACTCGGTGGTGCACCCGCCGGCCCGGTAGCGGACGCCGCGCAGGAGCTCGCCGTCGGTGATGCCGGTGGCGACGAAGAAGCAGTCGTCGCCGGTGACCAGCGTGTCGGTGGTGAGCACGTGGTCGGGGTCGAGGTTGTGACCCGCGTCGATCGCGCGCTGGCGCTCGTCGTCGTCGATCGGCCAGAGCCGGCCCTGGATCGTGCCGCCGAGCGACTTGATCGCGCAGGCGGTGATGATGCCTTCGGGGGTGCCGCCGACGCCGAGCAGCAGGTCGACGCCCGAGTTGGGGCTGGCGGCGGAGATCCCGCCGGCGACGTCGCCGTCGGTGATGAACTTGATCCGCGCGCCGGTGGCCCGGATCTCGTCCACCAGCTTGGCGTGCCGCGGCCGGTCGAGCAGGACGACGGTCACGTCGGACGGCTGGGCGCCCTTCGCCTTGGCGACCTGGTTGATGTTCTCGGCCACCGGGTAGCGGATGTCGACGACGTCGGCCGCCTCCGGTCCGGTGACCAGCTTCTCCATGTAGAAGACCGCGGACGGGTCGTACATCGTGCCGCGCGGAGCGACGGCGAGTACGGCGATCGCGTTGCTCATGCCCTTGGCGGTCAGCGTGGTCCCGTCGATCGGGTCGACCGCGACGTCGCACTCCGGTCCGGTGCCGTCGCCGACCTTCTCGCCGTTGTAGAGCATCGGGGCGTCGTCCTTCTCGCCCTCGCCGATCACGACCACGCCGTTCATGCCGATCGTGGAGATCATCACCCGCATCGCGTTGACGGCCACGCCGTCGGCGCCGTTCTTGTCACCGCGCCCGACCCAGCGCCCGGCAGCCATCGCGGCAGCCTCGGTGACCCTCACGAGCTCGAGGGCGAGGTTGCGGTCAGGGGCCGGCGGGGGCACGGCGAAGCTCTCCATGGGGCGAACCCTATCGTCCGCGTTGCCGCTCGGTCCGTCAGTCCTGAGCCGCGTCCTGGTGGGCGTCGTACGTCGTCACGGCCGTCTCCTTCACCGAAAGCCACACCTGTTGGCCCGGCGCGAGGGCGAGCTCACGGGACGCGGCGGGGGTGACGTCGGCGATCAGGTCGCGGTCGCCGCTGACCTGGAGCCGGATGGCGTCGCCGTGGGGGGCGGCGCCGCGGACCACGCCGGGCCAGCGGTTGCGGGTCGAGTCGGCCGGCGCCTGCAGGGAGACGGTGACGGCAGCGGGGGAGAACGCGCGCAGCCGGTCGCCGTCGCGGATCACGTTGAGCCCCACCAGCCGGGCGACGTGCTCGGTGCGGGGCCGGGCGGAGACGTCGGCCGGAGTGCCGAACTGCGCCACTCGTCCGTCATCGAGTACGGCGACGGAGGTGGCGAGGGTGAGGGCATCGAGCGCGTCGTGGGTCACCAGCACGGTGACGCCGCGGAAGTCGGTGAGGTGGCGGCCGAGCTCGATCCGCAGGGTCGCGGCCACGCCGACGTCGAGGCCGGTGAACGGCTCGTCGAGCAGCAGCAGGTCGGGGTCGGTCACCAGGGCGCGCGCGATCGAGACCCGCTGGGCCTGGCCGCCCGACAGCCGGCCGGGTCGGCGGTCGGCGAGGTCCGCGATGCCGAGCCGGTCCAGCCAGTCGCGAGCCGCTCCACGTGCGGTGTCCTTGGCTTCCCCCCTGGACCGCAGCCCGAACGCGACGTTGTCGAGTGCCGACAGGTGCGGGAACAGCCGCTGGTCCTGGAAGACCACGCCGACGTTGCGCTCGCGCGGCGTGCGCGCCAGCAGGTCGACCCCGTCGAGGGTCGCGTGGCCGGCTGCGGGGACCAGGCCGGACAGGGCGTGCACGAGGGTGCTCTTGCCGGCGCCGTTGGGACCGACCACCGCGACCACCTCGTCGGGACCGGCGGTCAGCACGGCGTCGAGGCGGTCCGGGACGACCAGGTGCGCGTCGAGCCCGGTCATGGTGCTCACGGACCAGCCACCAGCCAGCGGTCGCGCAGCGCGACCAGGACCGCGATCGAGACGATCAGCATCACCAGGCTCAGCGCGAGTGCGGCGTCGGCATCGGACTGGCGGGCGACGTAGATCAAGGTCGGCATCGTCTGGGTCGTGCCCGGGTAGTTGCCGTTGAACGTGATGGTCGCGCCGAACTCGCCGAGCGACCGCGCCCACCCCAGCACCATCCCGGCCGCGATCCCGGGGAGCGCCAGCGGCACCGTGACCCGGCGGAACGTCGTCCAGCGGGACGCACCGAGCGTCGCCGCGGCGTCGTCGTACGCCCTGCCGGCGATGCGGAGCCCGCCCTCGATCGCGATCGTCACGAACGGGAGCGAGACGAAGACGTGCGCCAGTACGACGCCCCACGTCGTGTAGGGGAACGCGAAGCCGGTCGCGTCCAGCAGCGGCTCGCCGAGCAGGCCCGACCGCCCGAAGGCGGACCGGAGCGCGACGCCGGCAACGACGGGCGGCAGCACCATCGGGACGATGACGAGCGCGCGCACCAGCCTCCGGCCGCGGAAGTCGACGCGCGCCAACAGCCACGCCAGCGGCAGTCCCAGGACCAGGCAGACCAGCATGGCGACGGTCGAAGTGACCAACGAGAGCCACAGTGCCTGCTGCAGGGCTTCGGTGCCCAACGCGTCGATCAGGCTCGCGGGGTCGGTGGCGACGACCATCGCCACGAGCGGGACCAGGAGCAGGAGCACGGCGCCGGCCGCCGGGATCATCAGCACCAGCGGTGCCCGCCCGAGCGGGTCCGCGCGGCGACGCGGCGTCGTGCTCGTGCTCACGTCGGTCATGGCAGCGTGAAGCCCGCCTCGGTCAGCGCGGCCTGACCGTCGGGGCCGGTGACCAGGTCGACCCAGTCCTCCGCGAGGTCGCTGTCCTCGGACTGGGCGAGCGCGTCGATGAAGTACGACGTCAGCCGGGCCTCTGCGCCCTCGATCGGGATCGCGGTGACGTCGCCTCCCGCCGCGACCGCGTCGCTCGCGTAGACGAGTCCGGCGTCCGCCTCACCGGAGATCACCTTGTCGAGCGTGGCCCGGACGTCCTCCTCGAGGCTGACCGGCTCCGCGTCGACGCCGGCGTCCTCGAGCACCGCGAGCGCGATCCGACCGCACGGCACGTCGTCGGCACACCGCACCCAGGTGGACCCGTCGAGGTCGTCGAGGGTCGCGATCCCGGCAGGGTTGTCCGGCGGCGTCACGATGACGAGCACGTTGGTGGCGAAGGCCGCCGGGTCGTCGACCGCGCCGGCGTCCTCGGCGATCGTCATCGAGGTCTCGTCGGCGGTCGCGAGGACGTCGCCCGGTGCACCGTCGGCGGCCTGCTCCGCAAGGTCGGTGCTCGAGCCGAAGGAGAACTCGACCTCGACACCGTCGTGGTCGGCCTCGAACTGATCGCCGAGCTCGGTGAAGACGTCGGAGAGCGAGGCCGCGGCGAGGACCTGGAGCGTCGTCGACTCGTCGTCCGCGCAGCCGGTGAGCGGCAGCAGTGCACCGGCCAGCACGGCTGCAGCAAGCCGTCGCGTCCGCTCGCTCATCGTGGCCGCTCCACGACCACGTTGGTGGACTTGACCGACGCGATCGCGCGCACCCCGGGCTCGAGCCCGAGCTCGGTGGCCGCCTCGGCGCTCATCAGCGACACCACCCGGTAGTGGCCGCAGACCATCTCGATCTGCGCCATGACGGTGTCCTTGACGACCCTGGTGACGATGCCGGTCATCCGGTTGCGCGCGCTGACCGAGCCGGCCCTCGTGCGCTCCCGCTCCGCGTCGTCGACCAGCGACAACGCGAACGCGGCCAGGTCGGCGCCGGGGATCACGGTCCGCCCGCCGCTGGTCGTGCTGGGCAGCCGACCGGCGTCCACCCATCGTCGTACGGTGTCGTCGCTGACGCCGAGCACCTCTGCCGCTTCCGCGATCCGGTAGTCACTCACCCGTCCAGCATCCCGCAGATGCGGTTGTTTCATCAACAATCGACCGCATCTACGGAAGCGTCGCGCAGGTCGGACCGGCCCGGCGCGGGCCCGGCCGCGAGCGGCTGTGAAGATGGACCCGCTATGAGTACGACGAGCGAGGGCCGCCCGGGCAAGTACCAGCGATCCGCCGGTGGCCTGGTCGCCGCCTTGATCGTCACGGTGGTCGGGGTCGGCGGGCTGCTGTGGCTGCTCGGCCTCTTCCGGTCCGACCTGGACGTCGGCCAGGAGACCGTGGACTACCTCAGCATCGTCGGCGAGGCCCAGGACTCCGGCCTCGAGCCGATCTATCCCGAGGCGCTTCCCGACGACTGGTCCGCCACCGCCTACGACGTGGACGCCGGCGAGGCTCCGGTCCTCGAGCTCCGGATGCTCACGGACGACGAGAAGTTCGTCGCCATCCACCAGGAGTCGGCGCCCGCGTCCGACCTGGTGCGGGAGTACGTCGACGAGGAAGCGACGGCGATCGACATCTACTCGGCGCGCGGCTCGGTCGCCGAGGCGTGGCAGGGCTACGAGGACGAGGGCGGCGACACGGCGTACGCCGCCGAGGTCGATGACCAGACCGTGCTCGTCTACGGAGCCGTCTCGCCCGAGGAGCTCCAGGACCTGATCGGCCGGCTCACCACGGAGCCGGTCTTCGACTAGTCCTCGTCGTCGTCGCCGACGACCGCGTCCAGCCGGGCCCGGGCACCGTCGAGCCACTCCTGGCAGATGGTCGCGAGCACCTCGCCGCGCTCCCAGAGCGCCAGCGACTCCTCGAGGGTGGTGCCCCCGGCCTCGAGACGACGGACCACCTCGACCAGCTCCTCGCGGGCCTCTTCGTAGGACGGGCGCTCTTCGGCGTCAGCGGTCATGGGGAGTCCTCGATCAGCTCGGAGCGGGTGGTGGTCACGTGGATCCTGCCGTCGGCGACGCGGACGCTCATCGCCGCCTCCGCAGCGACACCGGCCGCCGAGGTGACGACGTGGCCCGCGTCGTCCTGGAGCACGGCGTAGCCGCGCTGCAGCGTAGCCAGCGGTGAGAGCGCCCGCGCTCGCGCGCGGTGGTGGGCGATGTCGTCGGCGGCACGGTCGAGCCGGTGGCCGAGAGTACGGCGCATCCGGTCGCACAGGCCGGCGAGCTCGTCGTCGCGGCTGTCGAGAAGGGTGCGCGGGTCGGCCAGCGCGGGCCGGGACCGGAGAGCGTCGAGACCGGCCTGCTCGCGGGCGATCTGCGTGCGTACGGCGCGCCGCAGCCGGTCGCGCGCGTGGGCGACGCCGGTGGTCTCGGTCGCGACGTCGGGCACGATCAGCTTCGCCGCGTCGGTCGGCGTCGAGGCGCGGACGTCGGCCACGAGGTCGAGCAGCGGGGTGTCGGGCTCGTGGCCGATCGCGGACACCACCGGGGTGCGGGCCTTCGCGACGGCGCGGACCAGGCCCTCGTCGGAGAACGGCAGCAGGTCCTCGACGGAGCCACCGCCACGCGCGATCACGATGACGTCGACGTCGGCCCGGCCGTCGAGCCGCTCCAGCGCCTCGATCACCTCGAGCGCCGACCGCGGCCCCTGCATCGCGGCATGGACGGTCTCGAACGCGACGCCGGGCCAACGACGGGTGGCGTTCTCGATGACGTCCTTCTCCGCGGCCGAGCGCGGAGCCGTGATCAGCCCGACCCGGCCCGGCAGGAAGGGCAGCCGGCGCTTGCGCTCCAGGGCGAACAGCCCCTCGGCCGCCAGCAGCTGGCGGCGCTGCTCGAGCCGGGCGAGCAGCTCGCCGAGCCCGACCATCCGGATGTCGCGTGCGTAGAGCGAGAAGGTGCCGCGGTTGGCGTAGTAGGACGGCTTCGCCTGGATGACGACGCTCGCACCCTCGACGAGCGGCGGCTCCAGGCCGTCGAAGAGCACCCGCGAGCAGGTCACCGGCACGGAGATGTCGGCGACCGAGTCGCGCAGCGTCATGAAGACGGTGTTGACCCCCGGCCGGCGGCTCACCTGGGCGACCTGACCCTCGACCCACACCACGCCGAGCCGGTCGATCCAGCCGGTGATCGCGTTGGCGATCGTCCGGACCGGAGCCGGCTTGTCGAGGGATGTCTCCAGGGCCACGGCCCGACCCTATTTGATCGGGCCGACACGTCGGCGTACCCGACGCGCTGACGCCGGGTCAGGCGTCAGGCGAGATAGGCGTGCACGAGGGGTACGACGGACGACCCCTCGCCGCTCGCCGCCGCGACCCGTTTCATCGAGCCTGACCGGATGTCGCCGACGGCGAAGATGCCCGGCACCGTCGTACCCAGGCTCTCCGGGGGTACGCCGTCGATCCAGCTCTCCGTCGGCACGTCCCGTCCGGTGAGGACGAAACCGCGCTCGTCGCGGGCGATCGCGTCGGGCAGCCAGTCGCTGTGCGGCTCCGCGCCGAGCAGCAGGAACAGGCCGCCGGCGGGCACCGTGTCCTGGCTGCCGTCGCGCCGGTCACGCAGGCAGAGCCACTCGAGCCGGGAAGCACCGCCACCGTCGACCACGTCGGTGAACGGCCGGACCGACACCCGGTGGTGGTAGCTGATCTCCTTGATGAGGTACGACGACATCGTCGCCTCGAGTCCTTCGCGCCTGACCACGATCGTCACCGTCCGCGCGAACCGCGCCAGGTGCAGCGCGGCCTGGCCCGCGGAGTTGCCACCTCCGACGACCACGACGTCGACACCCTCCATCTCCCGGGCGACCGACATCGCGCTCCCGTAGTGCACGCCGAGCCCGATCAGCTCCTCGAGCGGCTCGACACCGAGCTTGCGATAGCTGACGCCCGTCGCCAGCACGACCGCCTTCGCGTGCAGGTCGCCGCCCTCGGTGTGGAGGATGTGCGGTGCGCCGTCGGCGCCCGGGGTGAGCCCCTCGACCTCCCACCCCGTGAAGAACCGGGTACCGAACCGGATCGCCTGGCTCCGGGCCCGCTGGGCGAGCCGCATGCCGGAGACACCGCGCGGGAAGCCGAGGTAGTTGCGGATCATCGAGCTGGTCCCGGCCTGCCCGCCGATCGCCTCGGACTCGACCGCGACCGTGGTCAGGCCTTCGGACGCGCCGTAGACCGCGGCCGCGAGACCGGCCGGTCCGGCTCCGACGATGCACAGGTCGACGATCGTGTTGGCGCCTTCGGGGTCGATCGAGTCCGGGCGGCCGTAGATCATGGCGGCGACGTCGCGCACGCTGGTCGGGGCGATGACGCCGCCCCGCATGCTGCGCACGAGGGGGTACGTCGGCTCCTCGCCCGTCGCCTCCCGCCACTCGGCCGCCGCGGCCTGTCCGGCCGGCGAGTCCGGCGCGTGGGTGGCGCTGGGCATGCCCATCCGGGCGAAGAACTCCCGGGTCGCGACCGCGAGCGCGTCGCCGGGCTCGGCGATCACCTCGGCGGTGGTCACCTCCGGCGCGGCCACGGTCGAGCCCCAGTCGGACAGGAGCTCACACACCGCGGTGTGGAACTCCTCGTCCCGCTGACCGCGTGGCATCAGCAGGAAGGCGTCGTACTTGCCGGTGACCAGGCCGGGACGGAGCGCTTCCGCCACCTCGAGGAAGTCCTCCCAGTGCGCGGCCACGAGCCGGCGCGCAGTGGGCACGACCTCGCGCCAACGGTGCAGCGCGGCCAGCACCGGCGCGTCGGGCAGCCGGGCCTCGGTCACGAACAGGGCGACCTGCTGCTGCTCGTCGACCAATCGCTGGGCGACGGCCTCGGCTTCGGCCGCGGTGGTGGCGGCGAACAGCTCGTAGTCACGGACGTAACGGCCGAACTCGTCGCGGAGGAAGTCCACGCGGTTCTCGGAGACCAGGATGATCGCGGGGTGCTGCGGCACGCGTGAAGTATGGCGGGGGACTGGGTACGACGGGCAGGGTGAGCGCCATGGACGGCGTCGCGCTCGTGGTCGGAGAAGCCCTGGTGGATGTTGTCGAGGCTGCCGACGGGTCCGTCGTCGAGCGACCGGGCGGCAGCGCGACCAACGCGGCCGTCGCACTCAGCCGGCTGCTGAGACCGGTGCTGCTGGCGACGTCGTACGGTCCCGACGAGCGTGGCCGGCTGCTCGTCCGAGCACCTCGTCGCGAGCGGGGTGGTGCTCGCGACCGATCCGCACGTCGTCCAGGACACGTCGGTGGCCCGGGCCCGGATCGGCGCGGACGGTGCGGCGTCGTACGACTTCGACGTGGAGTGGCGGCTGGGGCCGGTCAGCGTGGCGGACGTCGAGGTGCTGCACGTGTGCTCGCTCGCGCCGCTGCTCGACCCGGGCGCCGACGTCGTCGCCGAACTGGTCGAGCGGCTGGCGCCGACGACGACCGTGACCTACGACCTCAACATCCGCCCAGCCATCACCGGCACCGGACCCGAGGTGCTCGCGCGCGTCAACCGGCTGGTGGCACAGGCCGACCTGGTCAAGGCGTCCGACGAGGACCTGGCCGCGTTGTGGCCGGATCTCGACGAGGACCACGCGATCCAGCACCTGCGAGCGGTCGGTGCCGGCAACGTGGTGGTGACCCGAGGTTCCGAAGGTGCTCGCTGGTCGTGGGGCCGGCGCTCCGACGGACCAGGTGTTCGTCGCCGCCCACCCGGTCGACGTCGTCGACACCATCGGTGCCGGCGACACCTTCGGTGCGGGCCTCCTCGATGCGGTGTGGGACCTACCTGGGCACCCGGCTCTCCGAGCTCGATCCGGAGGCGCGCGCTGCCGCCCTCACCCATGCCGCTGCCTGCGCCGCGGTCACCGTCTCCCGCGCCGGCGCGGACCCGCCGTGGCGGGCCGAGCTCTAGGCTCGCAACCGTGGACGTCGAGCGGATGCAGGCCTACTGCCTGGCCAAGCCCGGTGCCTGGCCGGACAACCCCTGGGACCACCACCACCCGGTGATCAAGGTCGGGCCGGGGGAGCGCGGCAAGATCTTCGCGTTCCTCGGTGAGGACGGCGTGGGCGTGAAGTCCGGTCGCACGCGTGAGGTGGCCGACGAGTGGATCGCCCGGTTCCCCGACGACGTGACGGTGATGCGCTACATCGGCCGGTCCGGGTGGAACGACCTCGCGTTCGGCGGCGCGATCCCCGACGACGAGCTGCTCGAAGCGGTCGACGAGTCCTACCGGATCGTGGTCGAGGGACTTCCCAAGAAGCTGCGGCCCGAGGGCTGGGACGCGTAGGTCGGAGCGGCTGACAGACTGGACCCGTGCGGCTCCGGATCGACCTCGCCTACGACGGCACCGACTTCCACGGCTGGGCCGCACAGCCGACGCTCCGGACGGTCGAGGGCGAGCTGACGACGGCGCTGGCGACGGTGCTCCGCCTTCCCGCTGACGACGTGCGGCTGGTCTGCGCCGGACGCACGGACGCCGGCGTCCACGCGCGCGGCCAGGTGGCGCACGTCGACCTGGCCGACGACCTCGCCCCCTCAAGTCAGACGAGCTCGACCGGCTCGCGCGGCGGGTCAACGGCGTACTGCTGCCGGACGCGCGCGTGCACCGGATCGCGTTGCGCCGGACGGGTTCGACGCGCGGTTCGCGGCGCTGTGGCGGCGCTACGCCTACCGGATCGCCGACTCCGCAGAGGCCATCGACCCGATGCACCGGAAGCACGTCCTGGCCTGGGCGCGGCCGCTCGACCTCGACCTGATGAACGCAGCTGCCGCGCACCTGGTCGGGCTCCACGACTTCGCGTCGTTCTGCAAGCAGCGCGAGGGCGCCACCACGATCCGGACCCTCCTCGAGCTCTCCTGGTCCCGAGACGAGGCCGGTGTCGCGGTCGGCCGGGTGAAGGCGGATGCGTTCTGCCACTCGATGGTGCGGGCGCTGGTCGGCTGCCTGGTCACCGTGGGCGAGGGCCGGCGCCCTCCGGAGTGGGCGCACGAGATCTTGACTGCCGAGCAGCGGGATCCCTCGGTCGTCGTACTCCATGCTCACGGTCTGACCCTCGAAGAGGTCGCCTACCCGCCGGACGACGAGCTGGCGGCTCGCGTCGAGCGGACGTCGGTCCGCCGGGACCTGTCGTGAACGAGGACCACTACTTCTCCGCCGACCCAGCCGTGCCGTTCCAACGCACGGAGGTGCGGGCGTCGGTCTGGGGGCACGACCTCGACCTCATCAGTGGCTCGGGCGTTTTCGCGCAGGGTCGGCTCGACATCGGTACGTCGGTGCTGTTCCGCGAGACCGAGCCGCCGGCGGCAGGGCGGATCCTCGACCTCGGCTGTGGGTACGGCGTGATCGGGCTGGCCATCTGCGTGGCTTGGTCTCGTGACAGTCGCTTCGCGACTTCCTCGACCAGCGGGAGCGTGACCGCCGTCGACGTCAACCGCCGCGCGGTACTGCTCGCGAACGAGAACGCCGAGGCGCTCGGGGTGACCGACCGGTTCCGCGCCGTGCACGCCGGAGGAGGTGCCGGCGGGGGAGACGTACGACGAGATCTGGTCGAACCCGCCGATCCGGATCGGCAAGGCCGCGCTCCACGACCTGCTGCTCACCTGGCTGCCCCGGCTTGCGCCCGGTGGCCGGGCGGTGATGGTCGTCGGCAAGAACCTCGGCGCCGACTCGCTCCAGCGCTGGCTCGGCGAGCAGGGCTACCCGACCGAACGGCTCGCCAGCGCCAAGGGCTTCCGCGTCCTCGAGACCCGGGCCGCTCCTACGGCGTGACCGCGGTCTGCAGCAGCCCGGCCGCGACGGGATCCTCGACCGGGACCCGCTTCCACAGCGCCAGCAGCAGGTACGACGACGGGCCGGTCAGCTCCGCGACCGGATCGCGTCGCTTGTCCTGAGGAGGTCGCTCTGCGACCGTCTCGAAGGCGATCTCGAGCGGCGCGGACTCGACGTCGGTCGGGACCAGGCGCAGGGTGCCGGGCAGCGGGCTGATCCGCTCCAGCCGGACCTGGCGCGGGTAGAAGAACGTCGCGACCTCGTCGACCCCGTCCCAGGCCAGCGCGGGTGCGATCGACCAGTCGGCCTCGCGCCCGACCGCGGCGAGGGCGTCGTACTCGTGGACGACGGTCTCGTGCACCTGGCGCCGCCGCCAGAACCCCGCGACCTTCTCGGGACCGAAGGTCCAAGCCGGAGCATCCGCGTCGTGCTCCGTGAGCACGTCGACCAGGTGCCGGGCGGAGTCGCGGTACCAGTCCACCATCGCGACCGGTCCGCCGGCGAACGGCTCGTTGCCGTCGGGAGTGCCGTGGGTGACCGCGTGCGCGGCCCATCGGTGCACCCAGCCGAGGTGACCGACCAGGTCGGACAGGGTCCAGTCCGGGCAGGTCGGAACCGGCGACTCGAGGTCACCGGAGGCGGCGGCGTCGGCGAATCGCGAGGTGGCGTCGTCGAGCAGCGGGATCCATTCCATGCGCCGATGCTCCCAGGCGGTACCCGTAGGGCGATAACGTCCCGGACATGACCACCGAGATCACCGTGCGCGGGTCCTACTCGGCCTTCCAGCCGCCGGAGCGGGCGACGGTGCGTGCCTCCCTCGGGTTCGAGGGTCCGCAGATGCAGCCGGTCTATGACCGGGTCGTGCGGGACCTCGAGGCGGTGAAGGCGTCGATCGGTGAGATCCACGATCCCGAGCGGGGTCCCGTCACCTGGTGGTCGACGCAGCACGTCCGCACCTGGGCCGACCGGCCGTGGAACCAGGACGGCAAGCAGCTCCCGCTGGTTCACCACGCGAGCGTCGGCGTCCACGTGAAGTTCCGCGACTTCGCGGTCCTCACCCGTTGGGTCGGCGGCCACGTGGAGCGCACGGCCGGCTTCAGCCTCGAGGGCGTCCACTGGGCGCTCACCGAGCGGCTCCGGCACCAGCTGGCCCGCGACGTCCGAGCGCGCGCCGTACGAGATGCCGCGGAGCGGGCGCAGGAGTACGCCGACGCGCTCGAGCTCGGCCCGGTGCGTGCCGTCGCGCTCGCGGACGCCGGCATGCTCGGCAACGGTCTGCACCCGATGGGAGGCCACGCCGAGGCCGCGTTCATGCGCGGGGGCGCGGCGAAGGACAGCGACGCCGCCGAGCTGGCGCTGGCGCCCGAGGACATCGAGGTCGCGGCCGTCGTCGACGGGCGGTTCGTCGCCGGCTGACCGGCGCTCGCACCAGGCTGTCGCAACAGGATGGCGCCGACGAGCGTTGGTGGGTCATGGAGGCAACGTTGGACGAGGTCGGAGCCCGGGCGGTCCCGGCGGCGTTCGACGACTGGGTCGCGGCGCGCGGCCCGGCCCTGCTGCGGCTGGCCTATGTCCTGACCGGCAACGCCGCGGACGCCGAGGACGTCGTGCAGGACGCGTTGTCCCGCGCCCTGCCGCGGTGGGACCGGATCTCCCGTGTCGAGGACGTCGACGCCTACGTCCGGCGGATGGTGATCAACGCCCACACCTCGTGGTGGCGCAAGTTCCGGCGCCGGGAGTCGCCGGCCGCCGAGGTGCGGACCGGCGAGGTGGTCGCTGGGCCCGGATGACGCGCTGCCGGCCGATGAACGGCAGCGGCTGTGGGCTGCCTGCCAGGCGCTGCCGGTCGACCAGCGCACGGCCGTGGTCCTGCGCTACTACGAACAGCTCGAGTACGACGAGATCGCCGCGCTCACGGGCGTCCGCGAGGGCACCGTGCGCTCGCGGGTGTCGCGCGGCATCGCCGTACTGCGTCAGGAGATGGGTGAGCGGGATGAGTGACTTCGAGGACCGGTTGTCCGCGGTGCTGACGGTGGAGGCGGGTGAGGCGCCGCAGGCCGCCGGGCTCGCGCAGGGGGCGCGGCGCCGGCACGTCGTACGGCGTCGGCGTCGGGTCGCTGTGGGAGGCGTCGCCGCCGTACTCCTGATCGCCGCCCCGGTCGCGGTGCTTGCCGGTGGCCGCGGGGACGGGGACACCCCGGTCGGCAACGACCAGTCGCCGTCCGTTCCTGTCGGGGAGTGGCAGACCGGTCGAGTCGGACGGCGTGCGGGCGGAGATCCCGGCTGGCTGGAGCAGGTTCACCTGCGACTTCGACGGATTCGTGCGGGACATCTTCGGGCCTAGCGAAGCCGATGCTTGTGACTTCGGGACTTACCTGGCGTTCTACGGCAGCGACACCTTCGACCCGATGAACCTCCCGGGCGTCATCACGACGGATGCCGGGGGCGAGGCCTGGGGCGGCTACGTCTACGCCGGCGACTTCGCGGTTTCCTCGTCGACCCCCGACCGCGACCTGACCCGGCGCATCCTTGCCTCGGCGCGAGCCGAGGGCCCGCAGGTCGAGGCTGACGTCTGGGAGGAGCTGTCCGAGAACGGCGTCACCTACGAGGCGCCGGTCGGATGGGGGCTCGACGCCCGTGACGGCGGCGACTACCGCGTGGAGGTCGACGAGGTCGAACCGACAGACTCGAGTCTGGAGACCGCCGAGCAGTTCGACAGCGACCACTACATCCTCCAGCGACAGCTGCCCGGCCGGCTGGTGAAGATCGTTGCCCCGACCCGCGCGGTCGCTGAGCTGGTCTCGGCGTCGGTCGCCCGTGCCGTCGGTGAGAACGGGCAGTCGTTCGAGTTCGACGGCGTGACGTTCGAGCTCCCCGCCGACTGGGCGCGGCTGGACTGTCCCGCCGACACCGAGTCGTACGGACCCGGCACGCTGATCTGTGGCCGAGGGGAGTACCTCACCTTCTACGCGAGGGCGCTCTTCGACCCGGCGATGGAGCCGGGCGAGATCATCTCCGGCAAGGAGGACGGCGTGACGCTGTGGACCGGATACGTGTACGCCGGCGACTGGGCGGTCTTCGTGCGGACCTACGAGCGTCAGCTCACGGAGGACATCCTCGCGACCGTCCGTCAGTGACGATCAGACGTCAGGCGACGAGGGGTGGTCGTGGTGAGCGGTCGGGCAATTCCGACCAGACGAGGTGCGCGTTCCACGACCATGCGGGCGACGCGATGGGCGGCTATGACGACGTCGCGTGACCCCAGACGATGAGCGAATCGACATAGCTGCCCGTGTCCGTGTCGAAGGGGCCGCCACAGGTGATGAGCCGGATGGTGGCTCAGTCCCGTGCCGGCGAACACCGCCTGCGAGGGGAAGTCGGTCTTCGAGACGACCGTGATCCTCCCGATGGTGAATATGGACGTCGAGCCGTCGGCTCGCACCACCTGCACCTTCTCACCGAGTCGTACTCCGCTGAGCCGGTAGAAGACCGCCGGCCCGTGATAGCTGTCGACGTGCCCCACCAGGACAGCGGGTCGAGGCACGCCGGGAGCCGTCCCCGGCCGATACCAACCGGCCACGGACGGATGAGGCATCTTGATGTGTCCCGCGCTGTCGAGACCGACGGGCACCACAGCGGCGGACAGCCCGATGGCCGGTATCGCCACCCGCACCGGCGGGCTGGATCCGTTCGGCCCTGGGCAGCCGGTGCGGCGGTCCCCGCCAAGTGCTGGTCGACGTGTCGGATGCCCGGCGGAGGCAGGCAGCGGCGAACGGGACCAGGTGACGGTGGCCTGCCGATCGCCCCGCCATCGCGAAACACCCCAACGCGGCGACCAGGCACGCCACGGCCAGGGCTCCCAGAAGTGGCTTGATCCGCATGGTCGGCCTCAGGACGACCTGCGTCGACGCCAGAACGCGATGACTCGCGAGGCAGGACAGCGAGAGGAACGAAGCGCTCCGGCCATCACCCAGGCTGCACGGGCGCCGTCACCCGCGCTGGCCCCTCCGAACCCGGCCGGGGGCGCACCCCTGGGGATCCAGCCTCGGGCATCCAGCTCGGCCTTCAGCCGCATCCGCTGCTCAACGGTCAGCAGCCCCAGTTCGACCACGTGATGTCCTGGCGTGATCGCCGACCGCCAACAGCAGAGGCAGATCTCGACGCCGGGACGGGGCGAAACCAGGGGCGGGGGGAGCTCTGACGCCGGCGGCGAGGCCGGTGGCGCGGTCGCGCCGGGGGGGAGCACCGGCGTCGCGGGCGCACTGGTTGACGGAGTCGATGTGGACGGTGACGTCGATCGGAAGCAGACGCCGACTCGGACGCGGTACGCCGTACTCGGACGCGAGCGTCGCCGAGGCCTCGGACGCGAGACGCCGACCTCGGGCGGAGGCAGCGACTCAGACGCGGAGGCCGACTCAGAAGCGGGAGGCCGACTCAGACGCGGAGGCCGACTCAGACGCAGAGCGCCGACTCAGAAGGAGACGCCGACTCAGAAGCGGACGCCGTCTCAGACGGGGAGGGCGACTCCGTCGGCTCCGGCGGTACGACGAACTCGATGTGGCACGCGGCTACCCAGACGGCGATGCCCTCCGTGTCCCAGTTCAGCCCCGGATAGCGAGAATCCCTTGTTTTGAGGTCGCGTAGTCGAACGGAGGGATGATGTCTCCCCAACCCGGGAGGGGGTACACGGGTCCGGTATGCGACCCGTGGCCCTTCGTGATGATCGAGTTCGCGTCGACCGTAATCTGCGTATAGGGATCGCTCACGGAACTAGTCCTGTGGCAGAGCGTCACTTTCCTCCTGTGGTGCCGCGGATGCCGACAGAGGCCACATCAAGCCCAGGACCACCGCGTTCAGCAGTAGCGGCCAGCCGACGACCGCCGGTGGAGTCGCCTGTTGCGAATTTGGTCGCCCAGAACCCACACCCACGCCACAGCTCCCACCAGACCACGAGAAGTGGCACCCGAATTATCACAAAGCGGAACATTTCAATGTCCCTTCTGTGACCACCGGTGTCAATCGGTCGCCAGCCACCGACAACCTGCAAGCGGCCGGCAGAGGCGGACCTAGGAAAACCCGTCGCAGCAAGCCACGCGCTGTCGGACAATCGACCCTTGTGGGTCATGTAGAGGTCAGCGGCGTCCGGTTCGAGCTTCCCGATGGTCGGGTGCTGCTCGACGACGTGTCGTTCCGGGTCGGCGACGGCGCCAAGGTCGCGCTCGTCGGGGCCAACGGCGCAGGGAAGACCACCCTGCTGAAGATCATCACCGGCGAGCTCGTGCCGCATGCCGGCGCCGTCACCCGGAGCGGCGGTCTGGGCGTGATGCGGCAGATGGTCGGAGCGGGGCTCGGTACCGAGCCGACCGTGGCCGACCTGCTGCTGTCGATCAGCCCCGACCGGGTCCGCGAGGCGACGGCCGAGGTCGACCGCTGGGAGCGCGCGCTGATGGACGTCGACGACGAGAAGACCCAGCTCGCCTACGCGCACGCGCTCTCCGAGTACGCCGACGCCGGTGGCTACGACCTCGAGGTCACCTGGGACGTCTGCACCATCAAGGCACTGGCGCTGCCCTACGACCGCGCGAAGTACCGCGAGCTGCGCACCCTCTCCGGAGGAGAGCAGAAGCGGATCGTGCTGGAGTACCTGCTCGCCGGCCCCGACGAGGTGCTGCTCCTCGACGAGCCGGACAACTTCCTCGACGTCCCCGGCAAGGTCTGGCTCGAGGAGCGGATCGCGAGCTCGGACAAGACGATCCTCTTCATCAGCCACGACCGCGAGCTGCTCGCCAACACCGCTACCCGGGTGGTGACCGTCGAGCTCGGCGCGGCCGGCAATCTGGTGTGGACCCATCCCGAAGGGTTCGCGAGCTACCACGAGGCCCGCAAGGACCGGTTCCTCCGCTTCGAGGAGATGCGCCGGCGGTGGGACGAGGAGCACGCCAAGCTCAAGGCACTGGTTCTGCGCTACAAGATCAAGGCGGAGTACAACGACGGCCTGGCCAGCCAGTACAAGGCGGCACAGACGCGGCTGCGCAAGTTCGAGGAGGCCGGACCGCCGATCGAGCAGCCACGCGAGCAACAGGTCACGATGCGGCTGTCCGGTGGCCGTACCGGCAAGCGCGCGGTGGTGTGCGAGTCGCTCGAGCTGGTCGACCTGATGAAGCCGTTCGACCTCGAGGTCTGGTACGGCGAACGCGTGGCGGTGCTCGGCTCCAACGGATCCGGCAAGTCCCACTTCCTGCGCCTGCTCGCCGCCGGTGGGAGTGACCCCGATGTCGACCACCGACCCGTCGGCGACGTCGTCGTACAACCGGTGCGGCACGCGGGGGTGGCCAAGCTCGGCGCGCGCGTCCGGCCCGGCTGGTTCGTGCAGACGCACGAGCATCCCGAGCTGACCGGCCGCACCCTGCTGGAGATCCTGCACCGCGGCGACGGGGCCCCCAACGGCCGGCAGGGCATGGGCCGCGAGCAGGCGAGCCGGGTGCTCGACCGCTACGAGCTCAGCGTCGCGTCCGAGCAGAAGTTCGAGTCGCTGAGCGGTGGTCAGCAGGCCCGCTTCCAGATCCTGATGCTGGAGCTGTCCGGTGCGACGCTGCTGTTGCTCGACGAGCCGACCGACAACCTCGACGTCGCCTCCGCCGAGGCGCTCGAGGACGGACTCGCGGCGTTCGACGGCACGGTGCTCGCCGTGACCCACGATCGGTGGTTTGCTCGCGGCTTCGACAGGTTCCTGGTTTTCGGCGCCGATGGTGGCGTCTACGAGTCCGACGATCCCGTGTGGGACGAGGGAAGGGTGGCACGAGTCCGATGAACGTGAAGATCGAGGAGGTCGACCCGTTCGACGACGACGCGCTCGAGGCGTGGCTGGACCTGACGAACGCCGTCGACAAGTTCGAGCGCGGTGACGCGTCGACCCCGTGGACGTTCGAGGAGCTCAAGGTCGGCGCGAGGGAGGAGCGCAAGAACAGGAAGACCCTGCGCTACAGCGGATTCGTCGACGGCGTGCACGTCGGTATGGGTCAGGTGGAGCTGCCACTGCTCGACAACCTCACCGCGGTGGACCTCGAGGTCGCCGTGCTGCCGGAGCATCGGCGCCGGGGCTACGGCTCGGAGCTGTTGGCCCACTGCGAGGACGCCGCCAAGGAGCACGGCCGCACCAGGTTCGACGCGATGACCGCATGGCCGTACGACGGACCCGCCGACGGAGCCGGCACCTCGGGCGTCGAGTTCGCCAAGGCGCACGGCTACGTGTTCGGGCTCGGTGACGTGCAGCGCGAGCTCACCCTGCCGGTCGACAACGCGATCCTCGACGAGCTCGCGGCCGAAGCGGCTGCGGCGTACTCCGGCGACTACGAGCTGCGCTCCTGGAGCGGTCCGTTCCCCGACGACGACCTGCTGCTCAGCTATCTCCACCTGTCCTCGAAGCTGATCACCGAGGCGCCGACGGGCGGCCTCGACTATGAGGACGAAGCCGTCGACGTCGAGGCGCACCGGATGCACGAGCAGGTGGTGGCCAAGCAGGGCCGCACCATGTTCTCCACGGTCGCGCTCGACCGCGACGGCAACGTGGCCGCCTTCACCGACCTGATGGCGCCATCGCACGAACAGACCCGGATCTACCAGTGGGGCACGCTCGCTGCCCGGGCGCACCGCGGTCGCCGGCTCGGGCTCGCGGTCAAGATCGCCAACCTCCGTGCGCTCCAGGACACGGGCCAGTACGACGGCCGCCGGCTGGTCACCTGGAACGCCGAGGTCAACGACCACATGATCGGCATCAACCACCGGATGGGCTTCGTGCCCACCGCTCGCGCCGGCGAGCTCCAGAAGAAGATCTCCTAGTGCCGCTCGAGATCACCGCGGTCGATCCGTTCGACGAGGACGCCGTCCGGGCCTGGGTGAAGCTCAACACCGACGTGGTCCGCCACGAGATCGGCGACTCGGGAGCGATGTGGACCGCTCCCGAGATGATCGCCGCACTCCAGGACCCGCCCAAGAACCGGCGCGAGCTCATCTACCACGGCACCGTGGACGGCGCGCTGGTCGCAACCGGGTGGATCACGCTCCCGATGATCGACAACCTCACCTCCGCGGACCTCTACGTCGCGGTGGTCCCCGAGCACCGTCGCCGCGGTCTCGGGTCCGAGGTGCTCGCCCACCTCGAGCGGGTCAGCAGCGAGCACGGCCGCACCCGGTTGGACGCCATCACCGATTGGCCGTACGACGGTGCTCCGGACGGTGCTGGGGCGCCCGGGGTCGAGTTCGGCCGGGTGCACGGCTATGCCTTCGGTCTCGGCGACGTACAGCGCGAGCTGCCGCTCCCGGCCGATGAGGACGTGCTGATCGCGCTTGCCGCCGAGGCGGCGCCGCACCATGCCGACTACGAGCTGCGGAGCTGGTCGGGCCCGATCCCGGACGACATCGTCGAGAGCTACCTCGCGCTGTCGACCACGTTGGCGACCGAGGCCCCGACCGGTGAGCTGGAGCGTGAGGCCAGCACCGTCGACGTCGACGCGCACCGGAGCACCGAGCGGGTCCTCGCCGAGCAGCAGCGCGTCCCCTGGCACACCGTCGCGCTCGACAGCGCGGGCAGCGTCGTCGCCTACAGCGATCTCGTCGTACCCGGGACCGACCCGAGGTGGATCTATCAGTGGGGCACGCTCGTGGCCCGCGCCCACCGCGGCCACCGGCTCGGTGTGGCGGTGAAGGTGGCCAACCTTCGCGCGTTCCAGGCCGCCCACCCCGAGGAACGCCGGCGGATCGTCACCTGGAACGCCGAGGTCAACGAACACATGATCGCGGTCAACGAGCAGATGGGGTTCCGCGCCACGGCGCGTGGCGGCCAGCTCCAGAAGAAGCTGTAGGAGTGGGGAGTCTGTGGTTCACCCGGTGAGCCACGAACTCCCCACTCTCAGTCCGGTGAACAGCTCGGGCAGGTACTGAAGTCGCCGTCCCATCCGCGTCGGCGCAGCAGCAGTCCCATCTTCCGCGCCGTCAGGCACGGCCGCTCGAGCACCTGGCCGTAGCCGATCCTCACGGTGTGCTCCCGCTCGATCGCCGCGTCGAGATCGCGCTCCATGTCACGGTCGCGGGCGGTCGTGGAGTCGTGGAACAACCGGCCATCGAGCTCGACGATCTGTGTCCAGGACCGACGCGGGCCGCGATAGACGACATCGCGCATCATCCGGCGCTCGCTCGCGACGAACGACTCCTGTCGGATCCCGCGCGGCAGGTGGTGCGGCCGCTCCACGGTCGTCAGATAGCGGTGCTCGAGCACCGAGCACGTCCCGCTCTCGACATCGGCGAGCACGCTTTGGACGAACGCGCGCCGGTGGAGCCAGGGCAGCTTGTCCACTCGGGCTCGGAGCCGTGCAGCTGTCGTACGTCGGGCGCCGCAGGCGTCGGCGAGCGCGGCGATCGCATCGATCTCGCGATCAGCTCGGTCCGCAAGGTCGATCACGGTGTCCTCGTAGCGCATGCGCGGCGGGCTGAGGTTCCACTGGATCGAGTCGGCGAAACGACGACTACGGCGGACGGTGACACCGTCCGGGCCGTCGATGCGCCTTGCGTGTTCGACGAGGACCGCTATCGGCGCATCGCCGTCACCACGCCACCCGGGACCCTCATGGGCGCGCAGGGACGAACGGCCGTCGAGCGCTGCCGGCGCGCAGGCCAGCACGGCCGCCCACGCCCGTTGCCGCCAGGTCGGCTTGCCCGTTTGATCCACATACACACCGGAGTGGATGGTGGCCCAATCGCGGCGTCGGAGGAGACGTTTGATCGCCGGCGGAGTGAGGCCCGCCTCCCGCGCCTGCCGGCGCGAGATGACCCCGTCCTGGAGGGCAAGTAGCGCTGCAACCTCGTCCACAAGCGGAGATCTGCCCGGATCGGCGCCGGCGCCACACCTGCCGTTCGGCGACCTGTGGAAACAGAGTGGGGAGTCGGCGGTCCGTGGGGTGGACCGCAGACTCCCCACTTGGTTGGGCCGGCTGACCGCGCGCCGTGTGGATGCACGCGGCCGCCGGGTCAGGTGGCGTCGGACCCGAGCTGGAGCTTGGTCGTCTGCTGTTCGCCGTCACGCAGGTAGGTGATGGTCACCTCGTCGTTCGGCCGGAAGGAGCGGATGGTCGCGACGAGGGATCCGGCGCTGTCGATCGCGTGGTCCTGGACGCGGGTGATCACGTCGCCCTCCTTCGAGCCCGGCCTGTGCGGCTGCCGACCCTTCCTCGATCGAACCGACCGCGGCGCCGTTCTCGGCGTTCCCCGACCTCGATGCCCACCCGCGCGTGGGTGGGCGTCTCGCCGGCGCGGAGCTGCTCGACGATCGGCACCACCTCGTCGATCGGGATGGCGAAGCCGACCCCGATCGAGCCGGCGTGGGTGGCTGCCGTCCGGGGTGCGGATCGAGGAGTAGATACCGACCAGCTCTCCGTCCATGTTGACGAGCGCGCCGCCGCTGTTGCCGTGATTGATCGCGGCGTCGGTCTGGATCGCGGGGTAGGCCGTGGTGTTGCCGTTCTCGTCGCGCGCCACCTCGACCGGCCGGTCCAAGGCGCTCACGATGCCGCTGGTCACCGTCGAGTCGAGGCCGTACGGCGAACCGATCGCCACGACCTGCTCGCCCACGTCGAGGTCGCCGGACTGCCCGAGCGTCACGGGCGTCAGCCCGGACACGTCGTTCGCCTGCACCAGCGCGGTGTCGGTGAGGGGGTCGGTGCCGACCACGTCGGCGGTGGTGGTGGTCCCGTCGGCGAACGACACGGTCACCTCCGCCGTCTCGGGGTCGGCCGCGCCGGCCAGCGTCACGACGTGGTCGTTGGTGAGGATCAGGCCGTCCTCGGACAACACGACGCCCGACCCGCTCCCGGCCGTCCCGCCGGCGGACACGTCGAGGGCGACGACCGAGGGGAGGACCTTGTTGGCCACCTCCTCGACGCTGCCGGCGGGGGCCGAATCGGCAGGGCCGTCGGAGGTGTTGGCGACCTGGAGCGGCGCGGACGTCGTACCACTGCCGTTGCCGGCTGCATCGTCATCCAGCGCGGACCACAACGCCGCGCCGCCCAGTCCCGCACCGCCGCCGACCACGAGCGCGCCAGCCAGCACCGCCGCAGCGAACCCACCGCGACTCGGACGCGGAGCTCCCTGGGTCGGCGGCGGTGTACGCGGAGGCGGCGGCGGGTACGACGGCGGTGCGGAGATCGTCATGCAGCCAGCGTGCTCAATCAGTCTGTGAACCGACTGAGACAGTGGTTCAGATTTGCCCAGAGGTCAGGGCACGTCGAACA
>CAWKIP010000015.1:0-77962 GCA_963849765.1 uncultured Actinomycetota bacterium | reverse complement strand
ACCGGGGTCTACCGGCGACCTCCAGTGCCCGCGTCGTGGAGATGGTCGACCTGGTGGAGACGGCGTGCGCCGAGCACCCGGTGCTGCTGGTCGTCGAGGACGTCCACTGGGCCGACACCGCGAGCCTGCTGACGATCCTGTCGATCGTGCGGCGGCTGCCGCTGACTCCCCTGCTCGCCGTGGTGACGACCCGGCCGTCGCCACTGCCGGGTGATGTGGTCCGGCTGCTCGATGACCTGGTGGCCGGGGGCGGGCGCACGCTGCGCCTGCAACCGCTGACGCCCGACGACGTCGCGGCACTCGCATCGGAGGTGCTCGAAGCGTCTCCCGGTCCTGGCCTGAGAGCCATGCTGGACAAGGCCGGCGGGAACCCGCTGTGGGCCACCGCGATGCTGCGCTCCCTGGCAGACGAGGGGGCGCTGCGCCACGCATCCGACCAGGTCGAGGTGACGAGTTCGGACCTGCCGGCCTCGCTGGGCGAGCTGGTGGTGCGCCGCCTGCGGGACCTGGCGGGGCCGACGCTGGACCTGCTCCAGGTCGCGGCCGTGTTTGGCGATGCGGTGTCGCTGCGCGACGTGGCCGCTGTGGCCCGCCCGTCTCCGTCCGACGTCGCAGGGCAGCTGGCCTCTCGTACGACGCCCGGCTCCTCGACGAGGTCGACGAACGTGTCGTGTTCCGGCATCAGCTGGTGCACGACGCGATCTACCAGCACGTGCCCGCGCCGGCTCGCCGCGTCCTTCACCGTGAGGCGGCGGTCACGCTGATGGCCGCGGCGCGGATCGGTTGGAGGTGGCCGATCACCTGGTGCTCGGCGCCGAACGCGGTGACGAGCAGGCCGTCGGGTGGCTGCGGGACGCCGCCCGGGAAGCATCGGGCGGGCGCCGCTGGTACCCTGGGGCCCCTCCGCCGCGCCGAGGCGCTGTTGCCGGGCGGTCACCGCGACGCGGACCTCGTGTCGGCGGAGGTGGTGCAGGCGCTGCTGCGTGCCGGGGAGCGTGGTCGAGGCGTCGGCGCGTGCCGAGGCGGTGCTCGACCGGCAGCACGCCGCCGAACTCGTCGCCCCGTTGCGGGTCGCCCTGGTCGGCGCCCTGGCGCTGCAGAACCGTGCCGACGAGGTCACCGCCGTGGTCGAGGCCAGCCTCCGCGTCCCTGACGGGCTCGGACCTGCGGAACAGGCGCAGATGCTGGCCCAGCAGAGCTGGGCACTCACCTACACCGGAGACCCCCGAGCGGGCGAGTCGGCCGCAGCCCGGGCGCTCGCCATCGCCGATCAGGCGAGCGACACGGCGATGTCGGTGTGGGCGCTGACGGCACTGCTGGTGGCAGTGGGTCGGCAAGCCCGCTTCGACGAGGCGCTGACACATGCCCGGCGCGCCGCCGCCCTCGCGGCCGACTCGCCCGACGCGAGGTCGCTGCCGCTGCAGCCGAAGTTCTTCCTCGGCCTGGCGCTGTTCGACTGCGACCTCGTCGGCGAGGCGCGGGCCGCATTCCGGGCCGCTCTGGACGACGAATTCGGTCCGCATGGTGGCTCTCGGACACCCTGATGGCCGACGCCCAGGCGTCGTACGCCATCGGCGAGTGGGACGACGCCGTACCCGGCCTGATCGCCGGCGGCCAGGCCGCGCAGGAGAAGGGCAACCCACTCCTGGCGACCCAGTCGCTCGCCTATCGCACCGTCATCGCGACGGCCACGGGAGACCTCCGGGCCGCGCGCGAGCTGGCCGACGGGTTCACCGGATCACTGGAGGGAGAGCAGCTGAGCGACAACGCGGGGATCCTGACGTTCGCGGCAGCCGGGCTCACGGCGGCCGAGGGCGACCCGCAGGGGGCCTTCGACCTGTTGCTGCGGTGCTGGCGTTTCGACGCGGCCCGGCAGAGCCAGTACTACCACCGCTGTCTCGCCCCGGACCTCGTGCGCCTGGCCCTGGCCCTGGGTCATCGCGACGTCGCCGCCGAGGTGGCCGACAGCGTCGCGGCCGGGGTGGCACTGGCGCCGGAGGTGCCCACGGTGCGAAGCCTGGCGCTGCGCTGCCGGGGACTGGTCGACGGCGAAGTCGGGCCTCTGATCGAGGCAGCCGAGATCGCCCGCCAGGCGCACCTCCTGGTGGAGCACGCCGGCGCCTGCGAGGACGCGGCGAGCCTGCTGGCGCAGGGCGGCCGGCGCGACGAAGCAGCGACGCTGCTGCGCGAAGCACTGGACCGCTACGAGCAGGCCGGCGCCGACGCCTGGGCGGGCCGGGTCCGGGCCGGACTGCGGGCCATCGGCGCCCATCCCGGCGCGCGGGGGCCGCGGCGCCGGCCAGCGGACGGCTGGGAAAGTCTCACCGCCACGGAGCGAGCGGTGTCGCTGCTCGTTGCCGAAGGTCTCACGAACGGCGCGGTGGCCCGGCGGATGTACATCTCGCCGCACACCGTGAACACCCACCTGCGGCACGTGTTCGCCAAGCTCGGCGTGTCCAACCGGGTCGAGCTCGCCGCTGTGGTGCATCACTCGATCGAGTGATGTTGCCCCCGCCGGACTCCTGCACATTCGATGGCATGCAGTCATACAGGCTGTGACGCGACGACAGGGAGGGCCACCGTGAACCACGCAGCGACGATGCGGAACACCTATGAGCTGATCAGCGCCGGAGACATCGCAGGGTTCGGCGACCTGGTCGCTGATGACTTCGTCGAGCACCAGGGCGGGCCGGGGTTCCCGGCCACCAAGGAGGGGACGCTGGACTTCTTCCGCGCCTTGCTGGAGGCGTTCCCTGACCTCCACATGAACGTCGAGGACATGATCGCCGACGGGGACAAGACCGTCGCCCGGGTCACGACGACGGGAACCCACCGGGGCGACTTCATGGGGATTCCGCCTACCGGCAGCACCATCGACATGCAGCTCATCGACATCATGCAGTTCGACGGAGCCGGCCAAGTCTGCGAGCACTGGGGGGTCGCGGACATGCTGTCACTCATGCAGCAGCTCGGCGTCGTCCCCGCCGGCGCTCCGGCCTAGTCCCTGGCAGCTGAATGGCCGGCGACGGAGTCATCACATCACATGCAGAGCCTCGCGTTTGCCGTGCTCCTGCCTCCTGATCAGACCGGGGCGAGTGTCGAGGCGCTGACCTCGTGCTGGGCGGGTGCACGTAGGGAGGCCTTCCAGGACGCCCGGCGCCGCGCCGGCATCGTCCGCGAGTCGGTCTGGATCCAGTCCGCGCCGGGCGGTGATCTCGCCATCGTCCACCTGGAGGCCGACGACCTCGACATCGCGCTCACGATACTGGCTACCTCGGCCGAGCCCTTCGATCGCTGGTTCCGTGACGCCCTCCGCGATGTCCACGGCATGGCCCTGGCAGAAGGATTCAGGGCACCCGGCCTCGTGCTCGACTTCGACGCCAACCGAACCTGACCGTCGAGAAGGAATGCGACATGTGGGCATGGCTCATCAAGGTGCGCTTGAAGCCGGTCGGCGTTCAGGCAGGTCACCGGCCATCCCCCGTCAGAATTACGACATCTGATCGAGAGCACAACGAGGGCCCCCGGCAAGCCGCCGGGGCCCTCGATGTGTCCTGACTTCTTCAGCTGCAGGCGCGCCGGGCGACCGTGTGACCGATCAGGTAGGCGTCCTCCATCGCGTCGCGGAAGTGGATGCCGCCCCAGATGCGGGACATGAACGCGTCGTGCTCCAGCGCGGTCAGGCTGGCGTAGGTGCGCGGGTCGCCGGCGCCGTTGAGCGTCAGCGGGATGTCACCGAGGTGGCAGCGCACTGTCTCGGCAAACGCGCCGGTCAGCGCCCCGTGGCCGCTCGTGTAGTCCGGGTACGGCGGCACGGGCAGCACCGACGTCCAACCGGGCACCGGGTCGGTGAGCGGGTCTCCGTCGTCGGAGGTGATCCCCGCAACCGGCCGCCAGAACCCCTCGGTGAACTTCAGCCGCCAGGTCTGGCGCATGGCCTCCGCTGTCGCGCGGTCGAGGTCCGCGAACAGGTCCGTGGTCTCGGCGCAGGCTCAGCGGATGGTCGCGCAGGTATGCGATCAGCGCGTTGCGGTACAGCGCGAAGGCCGGGACGTTGAAGAACGTCGCGGTTGCCGCCTTCTCGGGATCCGCGCCGGCGCGGCCGTCGGCCTGGACCTCGGCCAGGTCTGCCCGGTAGGCAGGGCTGCCGACCGGGTCCGGCCCGTCGACGGCAACCGGACGGCCTCCGACGATCCGGTCCACGAAGCCGTACCACGGCGTCGCCATCGGCCGGGCGTCCACCCACACGCCGATGCCTGGCTCTGCGCTGTAGACGATCGAGGGGTCGCCCCGGCCGTCGTCGACGCGCGAGGCGATGACCGCATCGGCCGCATCCGCGCCGATCGCTTCTCCGGTGTCCTGCGCGGGACCGTCAGGGACAGTGGCCAGGCTCTCCGCGAGCTTGGCGTCGAGGGTGCCGGCCGAGGCCGGGAAGTACTCGACGAGTACGTCGTGCGCGGCCCGGGCGATCGCGGCGGTCTCTGACGAACCGGTGGTCTTGAGTGACTTCCGAACCGCCTTGTCGACGGCCGTGCTGGTGAAGGATAGGTAGAGCGCCTGGGCCGGCGAGAACGGCACGGTGGCGAGGGCGTTGCCCTGCCAGGTGAGCGCGGTCTCGGCGGCCCCTGGCTCCGCGGCCGCGGCGCTCGGGCTGCCGGGTGCGGCGACGTGAGCCCGGCGGCGACGGCTGCGGTGGTGATACCAGCCAGGTAGCGATGGATGGGTTCATGGTTTCTCCTTGTGGTAACTGCTCCTCGGTGACGCTGGGCTGCTCGGGTGTCGGGGAGCCCGTCGGCGCCGACAAGCGCACCGCGCGGTGGTATCAGCGAGTAGTCGCCGCGTTATCAGTCGGGTATCAGTGCCGTTGACCCCGGTCGGCCGCACCCCCACATTGGCTTCATGGGCATCGGACTGCTGGGCCCGTTGACGGCCGGCGCGGACGTGGCGTTGTCGCCGCGTGACCGTGTCGTGCTCTCTGCCCTGGCGGTGCGCTACGGCTCCGTCACGTCGGCCGAGGAGCTGGCGGACGCGCTCTGGGGTGACCAACCGCCGGTCTCGTGGCCCAAGGTCGTCCCCGGCTGCGTGAACCGCCTCCGGAAGGCCCTTGGGCGCGGACGCCATCGTCACCTCCCCCAACGGCTACCGGCTCGAGCTGGCCGACGGCGAGGTGGACGTGCGCCGGTTCGAGCGCCTGGTCGCCAAGGGCCACCAGATGCTCGCGCTGGGCGAACCCGATCGCGCGATCCTCGCCTTCCGTGAGGCGCTGGCGCTGTGGCGTGGGCCTGCCCTCCGCGAGGTGGAGGAGTGGCCTCCCGCGCGCGCCGAGATCGAGCGCCTCGAGGAACTGCGCCTCGAGGCCGAGGAGGCCGTGGTCGACGCGAGCCTGAGGGTCGGCCTCCAAGCAGGCATCCTCGCTGAGGCGCGGTCACGAGTGGCCCAGGCCCCGGTTCGGGAACGTCGCTGGGCGCTGCTGGCGCTGGCGCAGTACCTGTCCGGCTCCCAGGCCGACGCGCTGGCAACCCTGCGCCGGGCTCGCGAGATGCTCTCCCAGCGAGCTCGGGCTCGACCCCGGCTCCGAGCTCGTCGAGCTCGAGCAGGCGATGCTGCGCCAGGACCCCTCCCTGAGCGCGGCGACCGCACTGCCTCGTCCGGTCGCGCGCTGCCCGTACCCCGGACTGCTGCCCTACGAGGTCGAGGACGCCGACTTCTTCTTCGGCCGGGCCGCAGACCTCGCCGCGTGTCGCCGGCGCCTCACCGAGAGCGGGGTGCTGGTGCTCGTCGGCCCCTCGGGCAGCGGCAAGTCCTCTCTCCTGCGGGCCGGCCTCGCCGCGTCCCTGGCCGACGAGGGTGTGCGGTGCTCGATCGTGCCGACCGGCGCCTCCGAGGACGAGCTGCTGACCGAGATCGAGGAGGGCGACGCGCGAACGGTCCTCGTGCTCGATCAGGTCGAGGAGGTCGTACCGCGGCTCTCCTCGGCCACGCAGCGTGCGCGGCTGGCCGAGGCCCTGGTCGCGTGCGCCGGTCGCCGACGACTGGCGCTGGCGATCCGGGCCGACCGCTTCGGGGACCTGGCGGAGCTTCCCGGGTTCGCCAGCCTCGCTGAGCGTGGCTTGGTGCTCCTCGGCCCGCTGGGCGAGGACGCGCTGCGGGAGGCGATCGAGGGCCCTGCACGCGAGGCGGCGCTGCTGCTCGAGCCGGGCATGGTCGACGTACTGCTCCAGGACGTCCACGACGACCCGGGCGCGCTCCCCCTCCTCTCCCACGCCCTGAGCGAGACCTGGGAACGCCGCGAAGGCCGCACCCTCACCGTGGAGGGCTACCGGGCGTCCGGCGGTATCCGGGGCGCAGTCGCCCGCTCGGCCGAGCAGGTGTACGTCGACCTGCCGGACGACGACCGCGCCAAGCTGCGCGGTCTCATGCTCCGCCTCCTCACCCTCTCGCCCGACGGAGAGCCGCTCCGTTCTGCGGTGCCGCGCGGTGCGATCCCCGAGGATGCCGCGCACGAGCACCTGGTCGAGCGCCTCGTGCGGGCTCGTCTGGTGACGGCCGACGCCGATGTGCTCGACCTCGCGCACGAGACCCTCGCCCGAGCCTGGCCGCGGCTCCGGGGATGGCTCGACGACGACCTCGAGGGCCAGCGCATCCTGCGCCACCTCAGCACCGCCGCCGAGAGCTGGCACGCCATGGGCCGTCCCGACGCGGAGCTCTACCGCGGAGACCGGCTCGCGAGGACGACCGCCTGGCAGGCTGCCTCCGGCGCTGACCTGACCGCACACGAGGCCGAGTTCCTGGCGCGGTCCCGCGAGATCGCGGAGGCTGCCAGCTACCGAGGTCGAGCGGGAGGCCTCCGCCCGCCGGCGTACCCGTCGCCGCGCCCTGACCCTCGTCGCGGTGGCCACGACGCTCGCCGTCATCGCCGGACTCGCCGCCTGGGTCGCGATCCGCGAACGTGACCAGGCGGTGCGGGAGCGTGACCAGGCAGCCGAGGAGCGCCTGGTGGCCTCAGCACGCCGAGCGGCCTCGCTCTCCCACGCCACGGATGATCCGGCGACGTCGCTGCTGCTCGCGGTCGAGGCCGTCCGTCGAGACGACTCCCCCGACACCCGCGCCACGCTGCTGGCCGCGCTGAGCCGGAGCCCGGCACTGGTGCGGGTCATCCCCGCCGGCGGCATCCTGGACGCCAGCGCGCACGGTGCGCGCCTGTTCATCTTCGGCGACGGGTTCCGGGCGGTCGACACCACCTCGTTCGACATGCTCGCAGCGGACGATGACGCGTTCGCCCTGATGCTGGCCGAGCCGGGCCGCACGGTCTTCGCGAACGACGGCCTCGTACACGTCGAGACGTCGGCTGGTCGCTTGCGGACCGCTCGGACACCGGACATACGGGGGGACGCGTGGCAGGCAACCAGCGACCGCACCGCACGACGTATCGCCGCCGGCTTCGATCGTGAGTCGCCGGATGCCGACCGCTACGAGTCCACCGTCGTCGTCTGGGACGCTAAGCGCCCTGCGGACCCACGTGTCCGAGTGGACGTCGGCGGCACTGCCGCCCACGGCGGGATCCACGACTTCGCCCTGGACCCGGACGGCGACCGGCTGTACGTAGCGGTGCCCGATGCAGACGAGTGGCTCCGGGCCTACGACGCCGACAACGGTGACCTGCTCGCCGAACTGCCGGCCCCCGCCGCCTGGGCCGCGCTCGCTCGAGAGGCGGTCGACCCCTCCAGGCCTGGGATCGCAGTCGCACCTTCATCCGGCTCAGCCACGACGGACGCTCGCTCGCCACCAACGACGGACCCGACGTCGTACTCGTGGACCCGGAGACGATGGCCGTGACGACCCGCCTACGCGGGCACACGCACCGGGTGATCGCCACAGAGTTCTCCAGCGACGACCGACTGGTCGCCGCCAGCGCAATCGACGGCTCCACGCTCGTCTGGGACCGGGAGTCCGGGACGCTCCTCGAGCGGCTGGAAGGGATCCGGATGCCAGTAGGGAGCCTGGCCTTCGCGCCGGACTCCGAGACGCTGTACGGATCGGTCGACGACAGCGTCCTGGTCTGGGACCTCGCCGGGAGGCGGCGGTTCGTCTCGACCGTCAGCGAGCCGCTCGGCCAGTTCGGCTACCTCGTCGCGGCCGCCCCCGACGGCCGGTCGGCGGCGTACTTCCGAGCGACCGTGACCACCTTCGGGCGGGACACGACGTTCGACGTCGTGACGGCACGAGGGCGGCGCGCCGCCGTGCCCGCCGGCTTCGCGAACTGGGGCACCTACTCGCCATCGGGGGATCTGCTCGCCACGGTCGTCGAACAGCCGATTGCAGGTGTGGGACCCCAGGAACGGCCGTCTGCTGAGGCAGACGAAGGTGCCCGGCATCGACCACGCCGAGGCGGCCACGTTCACCGCGGACGGTTCCTGGCTGGTCGTCGGTGACAGCGACGGATCGGTCCAGGCCGTCGACGCCGACACCCTGGCTCCGGTCGGCGAGCAGATCTCGCTGGACCTGCACCTCACCGACCTCGTCCCGGCCGCCGAGGGAACCGGTGTCGTGGTGCTCGTCGGCCCGAGCGGCGGAAGGACCCTGGCCGTACTACGTCGAGGTCGATCCGGCGACCGGTCGCGTCGACGAAGGCGGGCTACCGGGCGACAACCAGGCAAACTACGCCGCGGTCTCGCCCGACGGGAAGCGGCTCGCGGTCACCCAGGAGGGACTCGCCGGCCTCATCGACCTGCAGGCCGGGCGCTGGATCGCCGGTCTCACCGACGCGCATGATCAGACCGCGACCCGCGTCGACTTCAACGGCGACGGTACCCGCTTCGTGACCAGTGGTTTCGACGGCCGCGTGGTCCTCTGGGACGGTCTGACCGGGGAACGCCTGGCCGCCGTCCAGCCACTCGGCCCGGACTTCGAGACCGGCGTCGCGTTCCTGCCGGACGGCCACAGCGTGCACATCGCCGCGTCCAACGGGCAGATGTTCCGGTGGGACACCGACCCTAAGGCGTGGTTGACCTATGCGTGCCAGGTCGCCGGGCGCAACCTGAGCGAGGAGGAGTGGCGCAGTGTCTTCGGGTCTGACCCGTACCGCAGGACCTGTCCGGAGTGGGCGTCCGACTGAGCCGAGCCAACCGCACGTTGCATCACCCGCGCGCAACGACGAGCTGCTGACGCGTCAGTCGGCCCCGCCAGTCATGGGGGGACCGACGGGGCCTGGCCGACCTGGGTGGAGCGCGCCATGGAGGGCCTAGGTCGGCCTGCTGGGAGCGGTACCCGGCCTCTGTGATGGCATCCACCCAAGCAGAGCGCCCCACCTCATTTGCGGCATCGCGCCACGCTCGCTGAGCGGGTCACGTGCCCTTTGCGGTCGCCTTCTCCGACTCCTCGGCGCGGCCCAGCAGCACGGCCTGTTCGCTCTCGTTGCGGGTCAGCGAGGCCGCCTCGCGGAACGACGCGGCCGCCTCCGACTGGCGACCGGCCCGGGCGAGCAGGTCGGCACGCACGCTGGGCAGCAGGTGCGAGCCGTCGAGCGCGCCCGCGGGGAGGTCGTCGAGCACGGCGAGGCCGGCGTCCGGACCGGACGCGCGTCCGTGCGCGACGGCGCGGTTGACCTCCACGATCGGGCCTGGTGCGGCCTCGGCGAGCACGTCGTACAGGCGTCGCGATGGTGCGCCAGTCGGTCTCCTCGGGCGTTGCTGGCGCGCGCGTGCCGGGACGCGATCGCGGCCTGGAGGTAGTACCGACCGACGGCCTTTCCGCGCGCGGCGAGCTGCTCGGCGCGCTCCAGCGCGGCCAGACCGCGGCGGATCAGCAGCTCGTCCCAGAGGTTGCGGTCCTGGTCGTCGAGCAGGATCGGCCGGCCCTCGGCATCGACGCCGGGCAGCGCCGCGGGACGCCTGCAGCTCCAGCAACGCCTGCAGCCCGTGCACCTCGGGCTCGTCCGGCATCAGGTCGGCGAGCATCCTGGCCAGCCTGATCGCCTCGTTGGTCAGCTCAGGACGCATCCAGTCGTCGCCGGCGGTCGCGGTGTAGCCCTCGTTGAAGATCAGGTAGATCACGGCCATCACGTCGTCGAGCCGGGCGGTGCGCTCGTCGCCGACGGGAAGCTCGAACTCCGCGCGGGCCTCGCTGAGGGTCTTCTTGGCACGAGAGATCCGCTGCCCCATCGCGGTCTCGGCAGCCAGGAACCCGCGCGCGATCTCCGCGGTCGTCAGTCCACCGACCAGGCGAAGCGTCAGCGCGGCCCGCGACTCCGGGGTGAGCTGCGGGTGGCAGGACAGGAAGATGAGCCGGAGGACGTCGTCCTCGATGAAGTCGACCTGCGTGGTGAGGTCGGGCATGCCGTCCTCCTCACTCAAGCCATGACCGAGCTCGTCGGTCTTGCGGCGCAGGTTCTCCGCCCGCCGGAACGTGTCGACCGCGCGGCGCTTGGCGGTGGTCATCAGCCAGGCACCGGGGTTGTCGGGAATGCCGTCGGACGGCCACCGCTCGAGCGCGCTCACCAGCGCGTCCTGGGCCATGTCCTCGGCGAGGTCGAGATCCCGGGTCATCCGGGTCAGTGCGCCGACCAGCCGCGCGGACTCCTCACGCCAAGTGGCGGTGATGGTCTCGGCGGTGGTGGCGGCCATGCGGCCAGCCTAGGGCCGGCCGCATGGCCGCATTCGACGCGTTCGGTCAGGCGTCGGACGGCTCTGGCGCCTCGTCCGAGATCTGGCGCAGGGTGGCGACCATCTCGCACTCGGGCCAGTACTTCGCGTGCAGCTCGGCGAACTCCTGCTGCCCGGCGATCGCTTCCTCCAGGCTGTCGTACTGCAGGAGCGCCCACCCACCGACGACCTCCTTGGCCTCGGCGTACGGGCCGTCGACCCGGGTGGTCTCCCCCTTGCGGACCACGAAGTTGATCGCGTCCTCCGTGCCGAAGAGACCGCCACCGTCGAGAAAGGCCCCCGATGCGGCCTGCTCGCCGATGTACTTGTCCATCGCGTCGAACAGCGCCTGGGGCGGCGCGCCGAAGCCCTCTTCCATCCTCACGAAACCCATGAAACGCGGCATTGCTCGCTCCTCAACATTGGTGTCCACCGCTCCTCGGTGGCCGACTCATCCATGCGTCGAACGGCATCGTGCTCCTTCGACATCGCCCGGCGAAACTTTTCTGCGGCACCGGCGCAGCCTCCCGATCAGGTTCGTCGTGGGAGTGAATGAAGCATAGGGTCGGGCAATGCTCGAAGCCTTGTTCGAAGACCCGATTTCCGGACCGTCGCTGGTCGCCTTCGACGGGCGGGTCGTCGAGCTGTTCACCTTCCGCAGCGCCGAAGCGAATCGCCTGCACATCTCGCTGATGGCCGTCGAGGTCAACGGGCCCGACAAGCGCGGCAACGTGGAGGTCTGGTTCACGGGCGGACCCAACCGCAAGGGCGGCGGGTTCCGCCTGACCGTCCCCCCGGGGCCTGGCCGCAGGTCCAGCCGATCGTCGACGCGGCATATGCCGCCATACCGAGGTGACGTACTCACCAGTCCGCTGAGTCAGCCTTCGAGGGAGGCCGCACTCGCCCGTCGCGGGTGATGGCCACGCCAGCGCGCACGCTCAGACTGCGACGAACAGCCGGGCGGCCACGATGGCCTCGACCGATGGAGACGCGCGTGAACCTGCTCTGGGGGCTGCTCTTCGTGATGCGGGACCGCTGCGGTGGCCATCGCAGCAATGCTCGTGGTCCGCAGGACCGCGCCCGATGGCAGCTACTTCAGCGACGGGGATCGGGCTTCGGGCGTGTTCGGCGTCCTGGCCACGGGGTTCTCGGTCCTGCTCGGCTTCATCATCTTCCTTGGCTTCACCTCGTACGACGAGTCGCGTTCCGGCGCCGAGACCGAGGCCACGATCGTCACCCAGCAGGTCGAGACGGCCCAGTTCCTGCCCACTGACACTGCGTCGGAGCTCACCGGGGAACTGGTCTGCTACGCCCGCTCGGTGGTCGGTCCCGAGTGGGACGCTCTGGCCGACGGCTCGCTCGACGACGCGATCAACCCGTGGGGCGCGGAGATGTTCCTCACGATGAAGGCCAGCGACCCGCAGACCGCCGCCGAGCAGTCGGCGTACGACCGGTGGATGGAGCAGACGACCGAACGTCAGCAGGCACGCGTCGACCAGGATCCACGGCGCCGAGGGGATCATCCCACTGCCGCTGTGGCTGGTCCTGTTCACGATCTCGGGGGTCATCTTCGTCTACATGCTCTTCTTCGCCGACAGCGGCGAACGAGCGAAGACCCAGGCCCTCCTGATGGGCAGTGTCAGCCTGGTGATCTCCTGCTCCTCCTGCTGCTGGTGTTCTTCGACCATCCTCATGGTGACGGGGTCGGACGTCTCCACCCGACCGCGATGGAACGCACCCTGCGGATCATGGACGCCCAGTTCGAGGTCGCCGACGTCAACCTGGAGGTGCCCTGTGACGACCGCGGCAACCCGAGCTGAGAACGAGGAGGGCCGGGGACTCGGCGCCTTCGAGCTGCTCATCACCGTGCTGCTGTCGTGGGGGCCGCCGCCACCTCGTGGAGCAGCTACCAGGCCACCCGCTGGAACGGCGAGCAGGCCAAGGCGGCCGGCGGCACCAGCGCGCTCCGGATCGAGGCCTCGCGGGCCGCCAGCCTGGCCTCGGCACAGACGCAGATCGACGTCGCCACCTTCATTGCGTGGATCGATGCCGGCGGTCGCGGCGACAGCGAGCTGGAGGAGTTCTACGCCGAGCGGTTCCGCCCGGAGTTCAAGTCCGCTTTCGACGCCTGGGTGGCCACCGACCCGCTTCGTCGACGCGTCCGCGCCGAAGACGCCGTTCGCCATGGAGGAGTACCGGCGTGGCCAGTGCGGAGGAAGCCGCGCGGCTCGACGCCGAGGCCGAGACGTCCGCCGCCACCGTCGTGACGAACATCCAGCGGTCGAGCAACTATGTCCTGAGCGTCGTGCTCTACACGATCGTCCTGCTCTTCGCGGGGATGGCCGGCAAGATGAGCAGCCGACGACTGCGGATCGGCGTCGTCGTCGCGGCGTACGCCGTGTTGATCTCGGCGCTCGCGTGGGTGACGACCTTCCCGGTCAGCGTCGCCGTCTGAGTCCCCAGGGGTGGTGGGTCCCGCTTGTGATCGAAGGCACGCCGCCGACCTCTTGAGCCGCCGAGCCTGGAGGTGTTGCTCTTGTCCGAGCAGATCCAGCACCAGGAGCAAGCCATGCCAGACGCATCCGACCTGACCAACAAGGGCCGCGACATCGTCGCGAAGACGGTCGGCGCAGCCGACTCTGTCGTCGGCGCCGCCCGCGGCGCGGTCCGCGACAAGGCTCCCGGCCTCGAGAGGGTCGCCGACCTTGTGCCCGACCCCAGCGACGTCGTCGATCAGGTCACGACCACTGCCAACCAGCTGCTCGGCCTCGCGCAGGACGTGCAGAAGAAGGTCGTCGCAGCGCTCACCGCCAACGCCTGATCATCCGACGCCGGCGAGGAACGCGCCGATGTGATCGTTGACGACGTCCGGCGCCTCCATGTTCGCCAGGTGGCCGGCATCGGGTACGACGACGAGGCGGGCGTTCGGCGCACCCTGCGCGATGTCGCGGGAGACGAGCTGGATCGCCTCGTTGTCGAGCTCTCCGGTCAACAACAGCATCGGGATGCCGAGTCGGTCCAGGCGCTGGGCGGCGGCGGGCTCGGGATCGGTGTGGTCCGCCTGGTTCGTCAGGTGCCAGCCGGACCAGTCACCGACGATCTCGATCAGCCGGGCGGAGACAGCTGGATCCCGGCGCGCGGGAGCGAACAGCGACGATGTGAGCCAGATCCGCTTCGCCTCGTCGAGGTCGCCCCGGACGGCGGCCGCGTTCATCGCGACAACCGCGTCGATCATGGATCCGATGCCTCGGTCCGAGCCGCCGAGGGCCGAGGAGATGCCGACCAGCGAGTGCACGTAGTCGGGATGCTCGAGCGCCAGGTCGATCGCGACTCCCCCGCCACTCGACAGGCCGCACACGTGGGCTCCGTCGATGCCGAGGTGATCGAGCAGGCGGCGAAGGTCGCCGTGGTTGGAGTACGGCGCTTCCGTCGGGACGTCTGAACGGCCGAAACCACGCTGGTCGTAACGCACGACGCGGTAGCGGTCGGCGAAGTGCTCGAACTGGTCGTCCCACATCCGCCGGTCGAGGGTGAAGCCGTGGATGAGCACCAGCGGGCTGCCGCTCCCGGCGACCTCGTAGTAGAGCCGGCCGTCGCCGACGTCCGCGAACCCCGTCTCGACGCCCACGCGCGCAGACTATGGGTTCCCGCCAGCGAATGCGACGAGTCCCAAGGTCGTTCGGACCGGGCCTACGATGGCGGCGATCCATGCCCCCATCCGACGACCACCACCGCGCCCGCAAGCTCCTGCTCGTCGTCGACGCACCGTCGCTCCTGCACCGCAACCACCATGCACGGGCCCACACCCGGATCACGGATCGCTCGGGACGGCCGGCCTGGGCGTTGAACGGCATGCTGCGTCAGATCCTCGAGGCGATCGAAGGGTTCGCCCCGGACGCGGTCATCTTCGGCTCGACGACCGCACCTCGTCCGTGCGCGAGGAGTTCTACCCCGACTACAAGGCGGGGCGTGCCGCGAAGGACCCCCAGCTCGTCGATCAGCTCGATCGCGCCGGCGCCCTGCTCGACGCCCTCGGCCTTGCCACGCTGACTCCCCCGGGCCTCGAGGCCGACGACGTCAACGCGTCCGCCGCCACCTGGGCGTACCGCAACGACTGGAACTGCATCATCATCACGTCCGACCGCGACGCGTTCGCCCACATCAGCGACCACACCCAGGTGCTCCGACTGATCGACGGCGGCATCAACGGGTCGCCGCTGCTCACCCCGAAGCGCCTGCACGCGATGTACGGCGTCGCCGCCGAGCGCTACCTCGAGTACGCCGCGCTGCGGGGTGACGCGAGCGACAACCTGCCCGGCGTCCCCGGCATCGGCGAGAAGACCGCGGCCATCCTGCTCGAGCAGGCGGGTCCGATGCACACGGTGTGGGCCGACATCGACCACAACGAGGGGCGCGCCGTGACCGCGGCACTGGACTCGTGGGCGGCGGAGACGGGCGCGCGCCGGGTGGGAGCCACCGTCGTACGCCGACTGAGCGCGGCCGACGCCCGCGAGCGCTACGACTTCAACATCCGGATCATGACCGGCCGTGACGACCTCGACCTCGGACTCACCCCGGACGTCCCCGGGAGCCCGGGCCTGCTGCCGCTCGACCTCGGCCGGGTCAGTCAGGTCGTCGGCTTCCTCAACGTGGAGGCGACCACGGCCCTCGCGGTCCGGGTGCTCAGCACCGATCCGGCGTCCGTCGCGCGGGCCTGACCGACTCAGAGTCCGTGGCGCTCGGCCCAAAGTGCGGCCTGCGTACGGGCGCCGGCGGTGATGTTCTTGAGGGTGTTCATGGGGTTCTCCTTGGTCTGGGTTGTTGCCCCAAGCCTCACCGGAACGCCCCTGGTCCGCGACCTGTCCGATGGTGCTAGCACCCTCGACCACTCCCCCTGCACCCCGCGGGAGACGGTCGGCCCCGGGCGGCTCCTTTGTTGAACCGGCCGGGGCCTCACCGATCCCGAACACCGGCGCCTGGAACCGGCTGCCGGGCCTGTACCCGGACCCGGGGACCGCAACCCGGCGGATGCCGGCCGGATCCCGGGGGCGACCAACGCCTCCGCCTAGCCCGGCATCGTGACAGCGTCACCGCCGCTCTCGCCATCATGGTCACCCGAGTCCTCGTCGATCGGTGAGAGCGACATCGCAGGCACCCAGTCCGTCACGACCCGGTCCTGCAACTCGTAGGTCACCAGTCCCTGAAGAACACCGTCGATGTTCCGCCAATTGAGGACCAGTCCGTCCACGGGGCCGTCCACGTGATGGACCGTCACCCGCACATACTTCGCCAAGAGGTTGTTTCCCCGCCGCGCAAGCCACCTGAGCGCAGGTTCTCGACGCAGTGGCGGCTGCACAGTAACTGACGCGACGGCGGCCCGAGGATTCGGCCCTGGCGATTGGGTACCGGACGAGTGAACCCAGCCAGGAGGTGGAGCATGGCCCGGACCACAGACAGCACGTCGGACGCCAGTGCTGCGGAACTGATGTCGCGCCTGAGTACCGACGGTTCCCAGCTCGTCCGTGACGAGATCGCTCTGGCCAAGATGGAGCTCGGCGAGAAGGCCAAGAAGGTCGGCCTCGGTGCCGGCTTCTTCGGGGCCGCCGGGGTGCTCGCGGCATACGGATTCGGCGTTCTCCTTGCGGCAGCCGTTCTCGCCCTCGCCCTCGTGTTGCCGGCTTGGGCAGCAGCCCTGATCGTTGCGGTCCTGCTCCTGGCAGGAGCGGGCGTGGCGGCCCTGCGCGGCCGGACGAACGTCAAGGACGGGACTCCGCCAGTGCCCGAAGCGGCGATCGAGAACGTGAAGGCCGACCTCGCCGCCGTCCAGGAGGCTCGTCACCATGAGCACTGACCAGACGCCCAGCAAGGAAGAGCTCGAAGCCGAGATCACCGAGCTTCGTCAGTCGGTCGGAGAGACCGTCGACGCACTCAGTCGCAGGCTCGACGTCAAGTCTCGCGCCAAGGAACGGGCACGATCCGTGCCCACGGCCGTGCCTGTCGGGATCGCGGCGGCTCTGGTCGCCTCGATCGGCATCTGGCTGTGGCGGCGACGCGGATGACCGCTGAGCAACCGGCCAGCAAGTCCGCCAAGATCCTCTACTTCCCCGTCGGCCTGGTGAGCAGCGTCGTCGGCGGGCTCGTCGCCGGCCAGGTCTTCAAGCAGGTCTGGAAGCGCGCCACACCCACCGACACGTCCGACGCTCCGAAGGCGCTCGAGTCGGAGTACTCCTGGCCGCAGGTCCTCGCCGCGGCCGCGGCACAGGGTGCCGTGTTCGCCACGGTCAAGGCTGCTATCCAGCGGGGCGGGGCGCGGGCGTTCCAGCGGTGGACAGGTGAGTGGCCCGGCGACTGACGCCGTCGCCAGTCGACGGGGTGCCGTTTCAGCCCTTCCGTCTTTCGGACTTTCGGAGTAACACTGGCAGTCATCGAGAACCGGAGGACCCGATGACTCCCGACGTGTCCGAGACCGAAGTCAGGTCCCACGACGTGGACGGCGACCAGCCGGGCGCAGCGCGTGGATGCCACCGAGGCGGAAGCCCGTGAGCTGGCCGAGTCCGCGCGCGAGACGGAGTGGCACCGGCCGAGCTTCGCCAAGGGGCTCTACCTCGGCCGGTTCGACCTCTCCCTCGTCCATCCGCACCCGCGTGGCGACGCCGACGACGTCGAGCGCGGGGAGGCGTACCTGAGGCAGCTGCGGGCGGTGTGCGAGAAGTTCGACGGTCAGCAGATCGAGCGCGAGGACCGGATCCCCGACGACTACCTCGCTGCCCTTGCCGACATCGGCACCTTCGGCATCAAGATCCCGCAGGAGTACGGCGGTCTCGGGCTCACCATGGCTTACTACGGCCGGTCTCTGATGCTGGTCGGATCCGTGCACCCGAGCCTCGGCGCGCTCGTGTCGGCGCACCAGTCGATCGGCGTACCCGAGCCGGTGAAGATGTTCGGCACCGAGGAGCAGAAGCAGCGCTTCCTGCCCGCGTGCGCTCAGGGTGCGATCACCGCCTTCCTCCTCACCGAGCCCGACGTCGGATCCGACCCGGCCCGGATGTCGTCGACGGCCACGCTCTCCGACGACGGCCAGACCTACGTGCTCGACGGCGTCAAGCTGTGGACCACCAACGGAGTGATCGCGGAGCTGGTCGTCGTGATGGCTCGGGTCCCGGAGCACGAGGGTGGTCGTGGCGGGATCAGCGCGTTCGTCGTCGACGCCGCGTCCGAGGGCATCACCGTCGAGAGGCGAAACGCGTTCATGGGTCTCAAGGGTCTCGAGAACGGCGTGACCCGCTTCCACCAGGTGCGGGTGCCGGCGGAGAACCTGCTCGGCCGCGAGGGTGACGGCCTCAAGATCGCGCTCACCACCCTCAACACGGGACGGCTGTCGATCCCCGCGTTGTGCGCTGCCGCCGGCAAGTGGTGCCTCGCGATCGCCCGCGGGTGGTCGGCCGAGCGCGTCCAGTGGGGTCGGCCGGTCGGCCAGCACGGCGCGGTGGCGGAGAAGATCTCGTTCATCGCCGCGACCACGTTCGCGTTGGAGGCGGTGCTCGAGCTGTCCGCCGAGCTCGCGGACGCCGGGTCCAAGGACATCCGGATCGAGGCGGCGCTGGCCAAGCTCTGGTCCAGCGAGATGGCGTGGCGGGTGGCCGATGAGCTGGTCCAGGTCCGTGGCGGCCGCGGCTACGAGACCGCCGCGTCGCTGGCGGCTCGCGGCGAGCGCGCGGTCAACGCCGAGCAGGTGCTGCGGGACCTCCGGATCAACCGGATCTTCGAAGGTTCCACCGAGATCATGCACCTGATCGTCGCCCGCGAGGCGGTCGACGCCCACCTCTCCGCAGCCGGTGACCTGGCCGTGGCCGACGCCAGCGCGCAGCGCAAGGCGAAGGCCGCAGCGAAGGCGAGCGGCTTCTATGCGAAGTGGTTGCCGCAGCTCGCCGTCGGCAAGGGCACCGTCCCCGGGGCGTACGGCGAGTTCGGACCCCTCGCCCAGCACCTGAGGTACGTGGAGCGGTCGTCCCGCAAGCTCGCCCGGCAGACCTTCTACGGCATGTCGCGATGGCAGGCGAAGCTCGAGTACAAGCAGGGCTTCCTCGGCCGGATCGTCGACATCGGCGCCGAGCTGTTCGCCATGACCGCCGCCTGCTCCCGGGCCGCGATGATCCGTGCCGACGACCCGGCGCAGGGCGACGCGGCGTTCGCGCTCGCCGAGGCGTTCTGCGAGCAGGCCCGGCTGCGCGCGGACCACCTCTTCGATCGGCTGTGGGCCAACACCGACGACACCGACCGGCGCCTCGCCGGCCGGGTGCTCGACGGGGACTTCACCTGGCTCGAGGACGGCGTGCTCGACCAGTCGGAGGGCACCGGCCCGTGGATCTCACCGTGGGCGACCGGACCCAGCGAGCACGAGTCGGTCCACCGCACCTACCGCTGACCGAGCCGGTCCGATGAGTCCAGCGGCCGCGGCGGGTCACCATGAGTAATCGGAGAAGGGAGATCTCATGCTCGGCAACTCGGCCGCGTTCAGCGGCTTCTCGGTAGACGACATCCCGCGCGCCAAGCAGTTCTACGCCGACACCCTCGGTCTGGAGGTGAGCGAGGAGAACGACATCCTCACCCTCAACCTGGGCGGCGGGGCGACCGCGATCGCCTATCCCAAGGGCGACCAACACCAACCGGCCAGCTTCACGATCCTCAACTTCCCGGTGCCGGAGATCGAGGCCGCGGTCCGGGAGACTGAAGGATCGCGGTGTCACCTTCGAGCACTACGAGGGCACGCCCGCGGAGACCGACGAGCTCGGCGTCTTCCGGGGCGACGGACCGCTGATCGCGTGGTTCAAGGATCCGGCCGGCAACGTCTTGTCGGTGATCCAGGCTTCGCACGTCCGCTGACCGCGTCCGACCGACCAGGGCGAGGCGACGACCGCGAGCCCGCCGGTCAGTGCCCTAGCGTGGGCGCCGAGCCGATCCATCGCAGCAAGGAGGCCAGCCCGGAGCCCATCAGGTAGGCGGTCTCCCACTCCAGCCCCTCCAGAACGGCGGCGATGTCGGCCACCGCCTCGGCGACCGTGAACTCGCCCTGCTCGGTGGATGGTCGAATGCCGCGTTGCTGGAAAGTGGCGACCCGATACCTGGCGGCGAGCTCGTCGACCGCGTCGTCCAGGTAGTCGTAGCTCATGCCCGGGCCGCCATGAACGGCCAGCACGCGCGGTCCGTCGCCCGAGACCCAGCCCGCGAGCTCGCCGAGTGGGAGTCGGGACAGGTTCTCATGAACCGGGCTAGGACTCTGGCCATCCGAGTCGGTCATGACTGGTTGAGGTCGACGGCCTCGCGGACGAGGGCGACGAAGGCGTCCTCGTCGATCTCGTCGTCCTCGCGGATGTCGATCGCGCGCCGGGTGCCGGCGTCGAGACTGGCGTTGAACAGCCCGCTGGGATCGTCGAGCGCAGCACCCTTGGCGAAGGTGAGCTTGACCTTGTCCTGGTAGGTCTCGACCGTGCAGATCAGGCCGGACGAGGAGAACGTCGGAACGCCGTCCGGGTTCGACTCCTTGCGCCACTTGGCCTCCTCGACCGCGTCGGGCTCGGCCTTGGTGATGAGGGTCCGCAGCCAGTCGACCCTCTCGCTCCGCCAGTCAGCAGCCATGCCGGGACCATACCGCTGCCGTCGTCGGCTCCGGGAGCACTCATTTGGGTCGCCGCCGGACACTGGTCCTGTGATCGAGGTGGAGCCCGAGCGGTTCGAGGAGATGGTCCGGGAAGCGCTCGACGGACTCCCGGCGGAGCTGGGCGAGATCCTGAGCAACGTCGCCGTCACCGTCGACCTCCACGGAGGCCGGCCAGGGCTGCTCGGCCTCTACCAGGGCATCCCGCTGACCCGGCGCACGACGTCCTACGCAGGTGTCATGCCCGACCGGATCACGATCTACCGCCGGGCGATCTGCGCCCGCGCCTCGACCGAGGAGGAGGTCGTCGAACAGGTCCGCCGGACCGTCATCCACGAGGTCGGCCACCACTTCGGCATCGGTGACGCCCGGCTGCGCGAGCTCGGTTGGTGAGGAGTCAGGCCTCCGGTTCGAAGAGCGCGTTCACGTTGGGGAGGTCCACGAAGCGGGAGACCGTGCCCGACTCCGCGAGCTCCTTCGCGGCCTCGAGCGCACCGCCCCAGGCGACGCGGGCGAGAGTGCCGCCCGACGCTGATCCGTCGTACGCCGAGCTGTGGCGGCCTCGGCGACGGAGATGAACGGGGCGTTGATCAGCAGGTTCACCGGCTTTGGCGCCACCGCGGTGATGATGGCGGTGATGTGCTCGAGCGACTCGATCCGCGGTGCGTAGAGGCAGTCCGCCCCGGCCTCGTCGTACGCCTTCAGCCGCCGGATCGTCTCGTCGATGTCGGGACGACCGCACACGAACCCCTCGGACCGACCGGTCAGCAGGACGCCGGTGCCGGACTCGTCGATCGCCTGCCGTGCCGCCCGCATCCGCTCGACCGCGAGGTCGAAGTCGTAGAGCGGGTCGGCCTCGTCACCGGTCGCGTCCTCGATCGAGAGCCCGGCGACGCCGGTCTCCGCCGCCAGCTTCACGTTGGCCGCGACCTGGTCGGGGTCGGCCGCGAAGCCGTCCTGGAAGTCCGCGTTGACCGGCACCGAGACGGCGCCGGCGATCGCCCGCAGGTGATCGAGCGCCTGCGTCGAGGGTCATCCCGTTGTCCTCGCGCCCCACGGTCCAGGCCGCGCCGGCACTGGTCGTCGCCAATGCCGGGAAGCCCAGCTGCTCCAGCGCCCGTGCGCTGCCGACGTCCCAGGGATTCGGCATCACGAAGCACCCGGCTCCGTGCAGCTGGTGGAAGGCGGCGTCCGGGTCGTTGTGGGGCTTCATGCCCCACATCATCTACCCGAGCGCGGTCGGCGCGTCTCCGACTTTGACCAGCCGTACGTCGGGGCGACCGGGCACGGCGTCAGCGAGGAACCAGCGGAAGGCGAGGCTTCCCCGCGGCTGGTCGTGGGTGGTGATCGCGTTGGGGTGGTCGAGCTGTTCGCGCGCGATCACCACTGTCACTTACGGAACGGTGCTCTCGAGCACGGAGACCGTCATCACGACCTTGCCGCCCGCCCGGGTCAGAAACCGGATCGGCATCCCCGGGTAGTCCTTGGCGAACCAGAACACCTTCTCGCTCGCGCCGTCTTGGACGATGTAGCGCAGGCAGTCCAGCTCGCCGAGCGGGGTCTCGATCCGCTCGGGCTCGATCGTCGTGTCGTCGGCTGGGAAGGAAGCGTGGCTCTGCAGGTCGAGCCAGGTCACCCGGTCGACATCGGGATCGCCCAGGATCGAACCGTCGGGCGCGAGCGCCGATCGCTCGATGGTGGCGCCCGAGTCGTCGCACTCGACGTACCTCGTCACTCGTTGGCCCGGCGCCTCGCCGTCGGCCTCGACCAGTACCCGGACGCTCTTCCCTACCGCGCACCGAGCCCGGATCTCGTCGGCCGTGAACGGCGTCGGCGCATGCCCGGGCGCGACGACGTGAGGGTCACTGGTCACGGGGCCGACGGTAACAGCGGGACTCGCCCTTCATGCAGCGCTGCGCCGGCCGACCAGGTTCCTCGATCGCCTCCAGGCAGCGGCGGTCGGCGGTGGCCGGGACCAGCAGGAGCTCGTCGCAGCCGGCTGCCTCGGCGTCATCGAGCAGCTGGGCCACCGCGCTCGGCGAGCAGATCGTCACCGCGTCGGCGACGGCCGCCGCGACGTCGTCGCCCGTGAACGCGAGGTAGCGGCGTACGTAGTCGCGGAGCGTGGCTTCGGGATCATCGACGCCGACCGCGACGAAGCACCCGGTCACCTTGCGCGGCGTCGGTCGGTCCGCGTCCGACCAGGCCTGGTCGGCCAGCCGGTTGAGCGACTCCATCTCCTGCCGTCGGCCCGTGAGTGTGAACCCGCTGATGCCGTCCGCCCATCGCGCCGCCCTGGCCATGGACTTCGGACCCATCGCTGCAGCCAGGATCTCGGGCACCGGACCGGACAGCGTCGGACCCACCGGGTCGGTGCCGGCGAACGGCGGCTCGCCCGCCAGCAGGCGTCGCAGCTCCACGACCTGCTCGTCCAGTCGCGCGTGGCGGCCGGCCAGTGGCGCGCCGAGCGCCTGGTAGTCGACGTCGCGTCCACCCACTCCGACGCCGAGTGAGATCCGACCCGGCGCGAGCTGGTCCAGGGTGCCGACCTGCTGGGCCACCATCGCGATCGGGTGCGCAGGCAGCACCCAGACGTTGGCCATGATCCGCACCCGGCTGGTGACCGCGGCGGCCGCCGCCAGCGAAGCGACCATCTCCGGGTTCGAGAAGGTGACCCGCTCCCCCGCTGACACGCTCGAGAACGGTCCTTCGTCGATCGCACGCGACCACTCGACCGTGGTGCCCGGGCCGTAGTCACGCGCCATCTGCGGCAGGGCTACGCCGATCTCCATGGCGAGCAACCTATCGACAGCTCACCGTGCCAGCCCCGTGCCGGTCACCACCGCCCGGATCGCCTTTACCCGAATAGCCGCAACCTACGGCATCCGGGTCACCTGCTCGGCCAGCCGTACTCGTCGAGGTACCAGCCCGCCGAGGTGAGGACGACGACGATGAGGAGTGCGAACAGGACTCCCCCGGCCACCGGGAGGAACCAGCCGGGCGCACGCTTCGACCGTACGGCGACGACCTTGATCACCGCGGCCCCGAAGACCATGCACCCCAGGACCTCGTGAACGATCGCCCGTGCGGGTACGTCGTAGCCGTGCACGGTCCCGGTCTGGAAGCCGAAGGCCCAGATGCAGTGATAGCCGACGAACACCGCCAGCAGGAGGGCGATCGTCCCTGAGGCGCGGTGCGCCAGTCCCAACCAGGACGGTGCCTTGATCCCGAGCTTCCCGTAGATCCAGAGCGCTCCGACGACCTGACCGACGGCCAACACCCCGATCACGGTCGAGAGCACGACCTTCATGTCGCGGACGTCGTTGAAGCCGAGGGTCGTTGTGCCGTCGAGGGTCGCGTCGTGCACCTTGCTGAACACCCCCAGCAGCAGCGCGACCACGGCGCCCGCGGCGAACGCACCCAGCGGGATGGCCATGCTCTTCTGTTCAGCGGTGTCTGCCATGCGACCAGCATCCTCATCCGGCCGCGGGATTGCTTGGAAATGGTCCGAACGGACGGCGGGCGTGTCGCGCCGCTCAGGCTCCGGACCGGGTCGAGTCCTGGGCGGCATACGTGAGGACCTTGCTCATCGCGGTGAAGTCCGCAGGCGTCCGGAGCTCGACCTGGCTCATCCAGACCACCACGGTCCCGGTCGACGGGATCACGTAGCCCGCCGTCCCGGTCGCGCCTACCCAGCCGTACCGACCGAGGACGTTCCACGGTTCGGTCAGCCGGATGTCCACCGCGCCGCCGAAGCCCCACGCCTGGCCATCGAGGAAGGGGTGCTCCGGTCCGCCGTCGTAGTGCTGCGTCATCATCGCTTCGACCGAATCCTCCGAGATGACCCTGTGTCCGGCGTGGAGTCCGCCCGCCAGCAGCATCCGGCCGAAGGCGTGCCAGTCGTCGACAGTCGACACCAAGCCACCCCCGCCGGACTCGAACGGCGGTGGACGCGACCACTGGCCCTCCGGCGGATCGACCAGCTCGAGGTCCGACTCGCCGCGGATGTAGTACGACGCCATCTGGTCAGTCCGGTCCGTCGAGAACCCGGTGTCAACCATCCCGGTCGGACCCAGGATCGTGTCGGCCAAGACCTCGTTCAGCGAACCACCACCGACCCGGGCGAGGAGGACGCCGAGGATCTCGTAGCCGAGGTTGTAGGTCCAGCCATCACCGGGCTGGTGCACCATCGGCACCGTCGCCAGACGGGACATCCACTCGTCAGGCGACGGGCGCCGCTGCGGCCGGGGAGCGCCCTCGGCCAGCTGCTCGACGAGCACGTCCTGGACCGGTGCATCCGGGGCGTGGGGCATGCCGTGCCCTGCCTGGAAGGTCAACAGGTCGCGCACCGTGATCGGGCGCTTGGCCGGCTCGAGGTTGCTCGGGTCGTCGACCGGGCCCGTGACCGACCGCAGGACGTTCGGCCGTTCGAGCTCGGGCAGCCACCGGGCCACCGGATCGCCGAGCGCGAACCGCCCTCGCTCGACGAGCGCCATGGTGGCCGCAGCAGCGATCGGCTTGGTGAGCGACGCGATCCGGAAGACGGTGTCGCGGGTCATCGGCTCCCCGCCGATCGTGCGCACCCCGGCGACCGCCACCTCCGTCTCACCTCGTCGCGACACCAGCGCGACCGCGCCGGGAATCGCACCGTCTCGACACGCACCGTCGACCACGTCTTGGAGCGCCATCCCTCCACCCTCGCAGACAGCTGGGCGTCGCTTGAGGCGCTCCCCGAGCGGTCGGGCCGAACGCCGTGACCTGACGGGACCAAGTGCCCTGTCGTGCTCGCCGCCGCGTCGCGAGCATCGGTGGGGAGAGACGGGACGGGACGATGCCATGGAGACGATGAGCGCTCTGGACTCGGCGTTCCTCCAACTCGAGGACCGGCATGCCGCGCTGCACATCGGCAGTGTCGGGGTGTTCGAGGGGCCGATGCCGGAGTTCGAGACGATCCGAGACGAGATCGCCGGCAAGCTGCACCGTGTGCCGCGCTACCGGCAGCGGATGCTCCAAGTGCCCGGAAACGTCGGCCGCCCGATGTGGCAGGACGACCCTGACTTCGACCTGGCTTACCACCTCAAGCGCGCCGCGCTGCCGGGGCCCGGCGGCGACGTCGACCTCCAGGACCTGGTCGGCCGGATCATGTCGCAGCCGCTCGACCACGACCGCCCGCTCTGGGAGAACTGGGCCGTCGAGGGCCTCTCGGACGGGCGATGGGCCTTGGTCAGCTAAGGTCCACCACAGCATGGTCGACGACATTGCCGGGACCGACCTCCTCACCGCCCTCTTCGGCTCCTCGCCCGACGACGCCGGCACTGAGAACCCCGAGCCCGCATTCGGCCCCGATCAGTTGCCGGGACGATTCAAACCTGATCGCCCGAGGGGTCCGCGAGGCGGCCGGCGACTCGTCCGCTCTCGTCCGCGCCGCAGGGTCGGCGGTCGGACACCCGCGCGAGCTCGCGCGTACGGCGCGCGAGACGGCCGAGGGCCTCGGCCACTTCCTGGCCGCCCTGCGCCCGGTGAGCCGATCCACCCTCATCGGGCCGATCGGCGGCTCGCGTCGCTACCGGTGGGCCGACGTACCCCTGGGTGAGGTACTGGACATCCGGTCCGCCTTCGGCACCAAGGTGAACGACGTCGTCCTGGCAGCAGTGACACTCGCCTACCGAGAGCTGCTGATCAGCGGGGTGAGCAGCCGACGCGACGGACGGTCCGCACCCTCGTGCCGGTCTCCGTCCGGCGCGGCGACGAGCGAGGTCACCTCGACAACAGGGTGTCGGCGATCCTGGTCGACCTCCCGGTCGACCTCAGCGATCCCGTCGACGTGCTGAACACGGTGGCCGAACGCATGCGGGCACTGAAGACGCTCGCACGAAGCGGAGGCCGGGAGCTGGTCACCGCCGTCGGCAACGCAGTCCCGCCGCCGGGCCTCGCTGCCTCGCTGCGGCTCGCCTTCCGCGTCCCGCAACGCTTCCTCACGACCGTCACCACCAACGTCCCGGGCCCACGCGAGGAGCTGCACCTCGGCGGACGCAAGATGCTCGCCGCCTACCCCTACGTCCCGATCGCGGACAGGTTGCGCACCGGCGTCGCCGTGACGTCGTACGGCGACCAGCTGCTTTTCGGGATCACCGCGGACCGGCACACAGCGCCCGACATAGACGTACTTCGCGACGGCCTCCTCAGTGGCTTCACTGCCCTGGCCGACCGCGCCGAACAAAGGAGACAGTGATGAACCGTGAACCCATGGGCCATGGAGACGCAGCGTGGTTGCGGATGGACTCCCCCACGAACCTGATGGTGGTCAACAGCGTCCTGTGGTTCGACGACACGATCGACGAGGATGCGATGCGCGCTGTGCTCGACGAGCGCCTGGTCGGCCGTTTCCGCCGGTTCCGGCAACGAGTCGTGAACGACCACGGGATCTGGTGGGAAGACGTGCCGGACTTCGACCTGTCCGACCACATCCACCGCCTCGGACTCCCCGCCCGAGCGGAAGGCGCGAGCTCGAGACCCTGGTCGCGTCGTACCTGACGGTGCCCCTGGACCAGTCGCGGCCCCTGTGGGACCTCTACGTCGTCGACGACTACTACGGCGGCACTGCGCTCTACTTCCGGATGCATCACTGCATCGCCGACGGCATCGCGCTCACCCGCGTCCTTCTCTCGCTCACCGATGGTGGCGAGGCCTGGGCCGGGCTCGCCGACGACACCGACGAGGGGCAGCGCGGCATCTTCAGCGAACTGGCGTCGACCGTGCTGCACGAGACGGTCACGACCGTGACACACCCCAAGCACGTCCTCGACCTAGCTTCCGCCGGGGTCAGTGACGCTCGAGCGCTGACCAAGCTGCTGGTGCTCCCACCCGACCACCGGTACTGGGGACGCGAAGACCGGGCTCGACAAGCAGGTGGTCTGGTCCGATCCCATTCCGCTCGAGCGAGTCAAGCTGGCCGCACACGCCACCGGTACGACGGTGAACGACGTGATCCTGACCGCCGTCACCGGCGCGATGCGTGCCGACCGAGAGCGGACCGGCAGCGTGATCCACGACGTCCGGGTGCTCGTGCCGTTCAACCTGCGGCCGCTGGACGAACCGCTGCCGTCCGGGCTGGGCAACCGCTTCGGGCTCGTCTACCTCGACCTGCCCTTGACCCTCGCGACGCCTCATGAGCGCCTCGAGGAGATGGCGCGACGGATGCAGGCGATCAAGCACTCGGGCCGAGGGAGTGGTCTCCTACGGCATCCTCGACCTGGTCGGTCAAGCGCCGCGGATCGTAGAGAAGGCCGCGATCGAGTTCTTCGCCGCCAAGGGCAGCGCCGTGATGACCAACGTCCCCGGGCCGCGGCAGCCGGTCACCCTCGCCGGCAGCCGGCTGGCCGGGACCATCGGCTGGGCGCCGACGTCCGGTGTCGATCGGCCTGGGTCTCTCCATCTTCAGCTACGCCGGCGACATCGTCGTCGGCCTGATGTCCGACCGCAAGCAGCTCGACGACGGGCGCCTGCTGATCGAGGACGTGCTCACCGAGCTGCAGGCACTGACGGTGCGCCACGCCACCGCCGGACGCTAGGACTCAGCTGAGGGAGAGGCCGAACGTCGAGGTCGTTGAAGACGAGTGTCGGCCAGATCGCGACGTGCAGACCTGACCGATCAGGCGAGGCCGGAGGTCTGCCGCCGCCCGATCCGGACCCGACCTGCGAGGCGGACCAGGCCGAAGCCGATACCGGCAAGCACCACCATCACCACCGCCAGGACCGCGTGGAAGACCTGGTCCTCGTTGTTGATGACCCAGTCCGTCCACAGCCAGGCCATCCCCCCGCTGAACCAGAGCACGGCGACCCAGCGGTACGAGATCTCGAGGGCGGCCGCCACCGCGCCGGTGACGACCGGCCCGAGGAGGGCAAGGGGGATGAAGAGGGGACCGATCCAGCCGAGGCCACCGATGACGATGTGGCCGAGGACGGCGGCAGCGAACAGGTTGGACGTGATGCGCGACATGATGAGCCTCCAGGTGAGAGCCGGCGGATTCCGGCGTCGCCAGGCTCATCCACGCGGACGGGAAGAGGCATCGCTCTCGATGGTGATCACCGGATCTCACTCTCCAGAGCGACCTCGCCCAGGGGGCCGCGTCGGTATCTTCAGGCCATGCCCACGTTGTGGCGACCCGCGCGAATGGACCTCGTCCTTGCGCTCGGGCTGACGCTGATGAGCCAGCTCGAGATCTGGGCCTCGGATCTCGTGCCGGCCGTCGACGAGGCCGTCGGATCGCGGCTGCTGCTCGGCCTGACGACCTTGCTGGTCACAGTGCCGCTGGCGTGGCGGCGCGCGGCGCCGCTGGCCGTGCTCCTCCTCGTCATGGGCACGCTCGTCTTCCAGACCACCGTGTCGACGCCGAACGAGGGACTCAGCACCCTGGTCGCGGCGATGATCGCGGCGTACTCGGCAAGTGCCTACACCTCGTCGGCTCGCGGCGCTGTGGCCGGACTGGTGGTGGCGTTGGGCGCGGCGTTCATGGGCGAAGATCTCAGCGACAAGATCTTCATCATCATCGTGCTCGGCGCCGCCTGGCTCCTCGGCTTCGTCATCGGACAGCGATCGGTCGCGCTGAAGAAGGTCGAGGAGCACAACCGGGACCTGGCGATGCAGCTCGCTGAAGCCGCCGGCCGGCTCGCCGAGGCTGAGCTTCGCAGCGTGTCCGGGCCCCAACCCCGACCAGCTGGCCGCGTTGACCGCCCGCGAGATCGAGGTGGTGCGGACCATCGCAGCTGGCATGTCCAACGCCGAGATCGCTGCCACGCTGTTCATCAGCGAGTGGACGGTGAAGACCCATGTGGCGAGCGTGCTGCGCAAGCTCGGCCTGCGGGACCGCGCACAGGTAGTGGTGGCCGCCTACGAGTCCGAGCTCGTCGTCCCGCGCGCCGCCGACCTGCCACCCTCGACCTGAGCACTCAGATCGCGGAGGCGCCTGTCTCCCCGGTCCGCACCCGCTGGACGGACTCGATCGGGCTGACCCAGATCTTCCCGTCGCCGATCTTCCCCGTCGCGGCGGACGACTGGATCGCCGCGATGATCGGGTCGACGTCGGGGTCCTCGGCGACGATCTCGACCCGGACCTTGGGCACCAGGAGTACGTCGTACTCCGCGCCGCGGTAGACCTCGGTGTGGCCTTTCTGGCGGCCGTAGCCGCTGACCTCGGTGAGTGTCATGCCGGAGACGCCGAGCACCTCGAGCGCCTCCCGGACGTTCTCCCAGCGGTGCGGACGGATGACCGCGGTGATCAGCTTCATCTCGGGTCTCCTCGTTCAGCTCTGTGCGTGGCCACCGAAGTGCGGCCGACCACCGCCGGTGGCGGCGTGCAGGTCGTACGCCGTCTCCGCGTGCAGCACCAGGTCGACACCGGCCGACTCGTCGTCCTCGGTCACCCTGAAGCCGATGGTCTTCTCCAGCACCAGCACGATGATCGCGGTCATCGTGAAGGAGAACACGAGAGTGACACCGGCCGCGACCAGCTGCTTGCCGAGCTGGTCCGCTCCCCCGCCGTAGAGCAGGCCGTCGACCGCGGTGACATCAGACGACGCGAGCAGCCCGATCAGGATGGTGCCGACCAGGCCGCCGACCAGGTGCACGCCGACGACGTCGAGCGAGTCGTCGTACCCGAGCTTGTACTTGAGGCCGACCGCCAACGCGCAGACGATCGCCGGCGGCGACGCCGATCGCCATCGCACCCATCGGCGTCACCGATGCCGCACGCACGGCGTGATGGCGACCAGGCCGCTGACGCACACCGGAGGCGGCGCCGAACGACGTCGCATGGCCGTCACGGATCCGCTCGACCGCGAGCCAGGCCAGCAGGCGCGGTGGCAGCCGGCGAAGCAGCGTGTTGACGAAGCGCCGATCGCGGCGAGGCCGGTGGCGCCGAGCGCCGAGCCGGCATTGAAGCCGAACCAGCCGAACCAGAGCAGGCCGGCGCCGAGCATGGTCAGGGTCAGGTTGTGCGGCTTCATCGCCTCGCGGCCGAAGTCGATGCGGCGGCCGAGCACGAGCGCTGCGGCCAGGCCAGCGGCACCCGAGTTATCTCGACGGCGGTGCCGCCGGCGAAGTCGAGCGCGCCGAGCTCGTTGCCATCCAGCCGCCGACGTGGCCTTCCGCGCTGAAGTCGAAGATCCAGTGCGCGACCGGCGCGTAGACGAGCGACCGTCCAGACGGCGCAGAAGACCAGCCAGGTCCCGAACCGGGTGCGGTCAGCGATCGCGCCGGCGATCAGCGCCGACCGTGATCACCGCGAAGATGACCCTGGAAGAGCGCGAACAGGATGGTCGGGATCCGTGCACGGGGTCGGCGACGACCAGGCCGTCGAGCCCGAGGTACTGCGTCGGGTCACCGAACAGCCCGAGCGTGACGTCGTCGCCGAATGCGATCGAGTAGCCGATCATCACCCACACGACGGTCACGACCGCCAACGCGCCCATCACCATCATCATCATGTTCAGCACGCTCTTGGAGCGCACCATGCCGCCGTAGAAGATGGCCAGCCCTGGGGCCATCAGCAGCACCAGCGCAGTCGACGCGAGCAGCCAGGCGGTGTCGCCGGCCGCAGTCGCGGTCGGGTCGACGGCAGCGATGTACGTCGTCATCGGGTCCTCACCTCACGGTTCCCGCCCGACCGGCACCTGCCGCCGGGCAACCGGACCAGATTCGGACTGCCGGGTTTCGCCGAGGTAACAGGCTCACCGCACGTGTTACGTGTGTGTTAACACCTCAACCGGAACCGACGACCGGCGAGCTCGCGTCCGACCACCAGTGTGACCGGGAGCCCACCGTTGAGCCACGCGGTCCGGTCGATCACTCCGGCGTCCCTTGCGAGGATCTCCTGAGCCACGGTGACGCCGAGTCGTGCGCGACGAGTCTCGTCGCACCGATGCCCCTTGCGAAACCTAGCGGGCGACCTGCTCCGCAGCGTCGGCGAGGAGCTCGACGACGTGCACCCCGAACGTCACGTCCAACGGATGCTTCTCCCCGGTCGACGCGGCTGCGATCAGCTCCTGCGCGGCGGTCCGGAAGGCGTCGACGTGGGCGCCGTCGGAGCGGGGTGGCATCGGCAGCAGACCGTCCTCGCCCCACACCGCGGCCTCGAACCCGCAGGCTGCCGGGGGTGCGAACGAGGACAAGGTGGCCGTGCTCGTCGCACCGGACGCGTGGGTGAAGGCCAGTACGACGAGGTCGCGCTCTCCCCCGGTCGCGCGTACCGACTCGATCGGCCCGAGCGCCGCGGTCAGCGTCGAGATCGCGTGCGGGCCGATGTCCCAGAGCGCTCCCTGCTCGCGTCGCCACGGCGACGCTCCGAACGGGTTGCCCTCGGCCTGCAGCGCGCTGAACCAGCGCAGCCAGCCACCGCGCCAGCCGCCCTGCTCCTGGACCTGGGCGAACCACGTGCGCTGCGCCCCGATGAACCGGTCCGTGAAGAACACCACCGAGGCCACCCCGGCCGCGGCAACCGCGTCCTGCACGGCCCGCGCCCGCAAACGGTCGGTGGCCACCGGCTTCTCGAGCAGCAGGTGCCGCCCGGCCTCGGCCACCACGACCGCCAGCTCGGCCTGGACGTCCGGCGGCACCGCGAAAGCGACCGCGTCCACGTCAGCGACGAGCGCGTCGAGGTCGACGTACGGCGTGGTCCCGAGGTCCGTCGCAAGCGCCGATGCACGCTCCTCCGAGCGTCCCCAGACCCCGACGAGCTCGATGTCCGGCGTGCCTGCGAGTGCCGGGCCGTGCACCCGCTCCGCCCAGGGCCCGGTGCCGACCAGTCCGAATCGCATGTGCCCACTCTTGCCCACCGGTCCGCCGGAGCGCCGTGCTCTGCGGCAACGTCCTGTCCTCGACAGCAATGCCGTATCAAGGAGCTTTTTACATGTGACAACTATTTGTCAAAACGGTCAAATTTCACTATCAGATACCAAGGGTCCCGGTCACTTTGACCGAAATCGCCCACTTTGGGTCACAATGAGTCACATGCATCCGAGCAACGCCGAACTTCTCCACGCTGTCGACCTCTCAGCGCTGGGCGGCCGGGTGCGGGCGGCCCGCGTCGCGAAGGGCTGGACACAAGCGGACCTCGCCGGCGAGGAGATCTCTGTCGGCTACGTCTCCCGCATCGAGAGCGGCTCCCGCCGACCAAACCTGGCCGTGTTGACAAGTCTTGCCTCGCGCCTCGGCGCCCCGATCGAGCAGCTGCTGCAGGGCGTCACGGCAAGTCAGTATGACGAGATTCGCCTGGGTCTCGACTACGCCGAGCTCGCGCTCGAGTCCGGCGAAGGTATCGATGCCGAGCGTCAGGCTCAGAAATTCCTCGGCCTCGCCGTCCAGGCGTCCCTCACGGACCTGGCGAATCGCGGCCGTTACCTCTACGCGCGTGCGCTGGAGGCCAACGGCAATCTCGATGCGGCGATCATCCAGCTTGAGCATCTCGTCGAGGGCGCCACGGGCCTCAACCTGATCCAGGGGGGCATCGCCCTCAGCCGTTGCTATCGCGAAACCGGCGATCTTGCGCTGGCCGTCGAGGCAGGCGAGCGGGTCGAGGCAGCCATCGCCGACACCGGACTGACCGCGACGGACGAGGCGGTCCAGCTCTCCTTGACCGTCGCGGCCGCCTACATCGAGCGTGGCGACCTGCATCGCGCCAACCGCATCTGCATCACAGCGGTCGAGCGAGCCGAGCAGCTCACCACCTCGGTCGCTCGCGCCGGCGCCTACTGGAACTCCAGCTTCGTCCTCTCCGAGCGGGGCGACATCCAGGCCGCGTTGCCACTGGCCTCGCGTGCGCTCGCGCTGATGGGTGAGGGCCGCGACGCTCGAAACCTCGCCCGGCTGCGCGTCCGCGTCGGCGAGCTGCAGCTGCAGTCCGACCCGCCCGAGATCCACCAGGCGCTCGACCAGCTCTCCCGCGCCCGGGAAGAACTGGTGTCATCGAGCGCGAGCGAGGTGGACCGCGCCTACAACGAGGTCACGATCGCGCACGCGCACCTGATGTCGGGAGACCCGGTCAGCGCACTCGAGGCCGCGGACCTGGCCGAATCCATGGCCGGCGAGACCGGTCACCTCGTCCGGGCCGGAGCGATCGTCGTCCGCGGGCAGGCGTACGGGGCGATGGGGCGCGCGGACGAGGCACGAGAGTCTTACGTCGACGCCGTCCGTGTGTTGTCGGGCGCAGGCGCCGACAAGGACGCAGCCCAACTGTGGTTCGAGCTGGCCGACCTGCTGGAAGAGGCCGGCGACATGGACGGGGCCCGAGAGGCCTACCGAAGTGCGGCTGCGACGAGTGGTCTCATGTCGCGCCGTCAGTCGAGGCGTCCCGCAGTGGCGGACGCCCAGGTCAAAACTTAAACGGGGTAGATCAGCAGCAGAGGACCCTGTTGCTTCCGCCAACCGGCGCCCCTTCGCGTCAGCCGGCGCGGCCATACCGACGTGGTGGCCAGCGCGACGACCAGACTTGCGATCGTGAGCTTGATGGTCTTGTTCATTCGAACTTCCCCCTGTGCTGGAGCGATGGGTTTGGCTCCGAAATTTCTCGGGCTTTGTGCAAAGACTGTCACATTTGGTCACATCCGCAAGTCAAATCGTGCTAGCGTCTGCTTCATCGGAACTTAAGAACGCTCTACCGATCGCCGTCAGCGCTCCCCCCGCAGGCGTGTGATCAGCGGAGTAGGCTGTTCCGGCCGGGCTATTCCCCCAGTCCGGAGATCGACCCCCTGCCGTTGGAGCCGGCGGGGGGTCGACAGTTTTTGGGAACCGGTTCCGATAACGCGCCCCACTCTCGAGGGCCGATCAGAGGCCGTTTCCGGTTGCGACAACCACCTGTTTGCCTCGCTGTGACGCGGGCCGATCAGAGCGATCAGATGAGGTGGGCGAGCAGGATCCGCAGGCCGATCAGCACCAGGATCACGCCGCCGACCAGCTCCGCCCAGCGGCCGAGCCGCTCCCCCACCCGGGCGCCGATGAAGACGGCAAGAAGCGACAGCGCGAAGGTGATCACGCCGATGACCGTGACCGCCGGTGCGACCTGGACCTCGAGCACGCCGAACGTGACGCCGACAGCTGCGGCGTCGATCGACGTGGCGATCGCGAGCGGCGTCACCGTTCGCAAGGTGACCACCGAGGTCGCGCCATGGTCGTCGTCCTCGTCGAACGACTCCCGGATCATGTGCGCGCCGATGAGGGCGAGCATGCCGAACGCGATCCACGGCGTCGCCGTACTCACGGCGTCGGCGAACTGGAACGCCAGCAGCCACCCCAGCACCGGCATCAGCCCCTGGAACAGACCGAACATCCCGGCGATCAAGAGGGCGTCTCGCCAGCGCGGGCGACGCAGCCGGAGACCCTCGGCCAACGACACCGCGACGGCATCCATCGCCAGGGCGAACGCCAGTACGACGATCTCGTACGGACTCACCTCGACCCTCAGATCTCCGGCTTCGACCGTAAGACGCCAAGCAACCTGGTCCTGAGCCGACGTCGACTGCGAGGCCGGCAGCGTGTCGCCGCCGACGCCGGGCGCGGCGCCGGACGCCCGAGCGTAGGGAGCGAGGAACGAGCGACCGGAGCGAGGGCGGCCGAAGGCCGAGGAGGCGGCGACAGCGGCGACACGCTCGGCCCGAAAATGGGTCGGGCCGTGACCTCTGGGGGGGTCGGTCACGGCCCGACTCGCCAATCATTACACACCCTGGAGGGGAACCTGTCACTCCCCCTCAGCGTTCATCGATCATTCCCAGAAAACTCGATCGACGACCGCACGGGCCCGTCGCGTGACCCTCAGATAGTCGTTCACCATCGCGTCAGATTGATCGAGCGAATAGCCCAGAATCCCTGCCACAGCACGGCGTTCGCGCGACGGACGCGGCATCTGGTCGACCGGTTTTCCGCGGGCGAGAGTGGCCGCGTTGCGCACCCGGCTGACCGTGCGCCACCCCTTCGCCAGCACGTCTGCGTCGTCGCCCGAGAGCAACCCGGCCTCGGTCGCCGCGGCCAGCGCGGCCAACGTCTGGGTGGTGCGCAGGCCGGGGATCTCGGCACCGTGCCGCAGCTGCAGCAGCTGCACCGTCCACTCGATGTCCGCCAGCCCGCCGCGGCCCAGCTTGAAGTGGGACGACGGGTCCGCGCCGCGCGGCAACCGCTCGTTGTCGACCCGGGCCTTGATCCGGCGGACCTCGACGATGTCGTCCTCGGCGAGGCCGGCCTCCGGGTAGCGAAGCGGGTCGATCAGCGCGGTGAACCGTTCCCGGAGCTCGACGTCACCGACGACCGCGTCGGCCCGCAGCAGCGCCTGCGCCTCCCAGACCTTCGACCACTTCGCGTAGTAGGCCGCGTAGGCGTCGAGGGTCCGGACCAGCGGTCCCTGCTTGCCCTCGGGGCGCAGATCGGCGTCGACGACGAGCGGCGGGTCGCCGCCGGGGAGCGCGAGGGTACGGCGTACCTCCTCGGCGACGGCCTTGGCGTACGACGCCGCCTCGTGCTGGTCGACGCCCTCCTCGGGCTCGTGCACGAAGAGCACGTCGGCATCGCTGCCGTAGGACAGCTCGAAGCCGCCGTACCGGCCCATCGCGATCATGGCGATCCGGGTCGGCGGGGTGTCCAGCTCGCGCTGCTCCCGGACGCCTTCGCTCACCACCGCGAGCGTGGCCTCCAGGGTGGCGTCGGTGATCCGCGACAGTGCGTTGCCGACGTCCGCGACGTCGACCAGGCCGAGGACGTCGCCGGCCGAGATCCGGAGCAGCTCGCGGCGTCGTACGGCCCGGACCGCACGGACCGCCTTGTCGGAGTCGGGCTGCCGCCCGGCGGTCGCGAGCATCTCCTCGGTGAGTACGTCGGACGCCTGCGGCGTCAGCTCGCCGCCGAGCAGCTTGATCCCCTGCGGCTCCCGCTCGAGCAGGTCGGAGCAGTAGCGCGCGGTCGCGAGCAGGTGCGCCAGCCGCTCGGCGACCTCGCCCTCGTCACGGAGGGTCGTGAGGAACCACGGGGTGCGGCCGAGGGCCTCGCTGATCCTGCGGAAGCCGAACAGTCCGGCGTCCGGGTCGGCCCCGTCCGCGAACCACTGCATCATCGCCGGCAGCAGCGTCCGCTGGATGTTGGCAGTGCGACTGACGCCGTCGGTGAGCGCCTGGAGGTTGCGCAGCGCGGCGGGGGAATCGTCGTACCCGAGCGCGGCCAAGCGGGCCCACGCCGCCTCGGGCGACAGTCGTACGTCGTCGCCGGGGATCCGGGCGACCGCGGACAGCAGTGGCCGGTAGAAGAGCTTCTGGTGCAGCCGGCTGACCTCGCGCCGGTGGTGCTGCCAGGTCCTGATCAGTCGCTGGTCGGGCTCCTTGATGAAGCCGAGACTGCGACCGAGCCGGCGCAGCGCAGCGTCGTCGTCCGGCACGAGTTGCGTACGGCGCAGCCGGTGCAGCTGGATGCGGTGCTCGAGCTGCCGGAGGAAGGCGTAGGCGGTGTGGAGAGCCTCGCCGTCCTCGCGCCCGACGTAGCCGGCCTTGGTCAGCGCGGACAGCGCGCTCAACGTCGTCGCCGGCCGGATCTGCTCGTCGGTCCTCCCGTGCACGAGCTGCAGCAGCTGGACGGCGAACTCGACGTCGCGGAGGCCGCCCTCGCCGAGCTTGAGCTGACGGTCGGCCTCCTTGGCCGGGATGTGGTCGACCACGCGTCGCCGCATCGCCCGCGCTGCGTCGACGAAGCCCTCCCGATCGGCCGCCGACCAGACCATCGGGGAGACCATGTCCACGAACTCGCGACCGAGCTCGATGTCGCCGGCGACCGGCCGGGCCTTGAGCAGCGCCTGGAACTCCCAGGCGGCGGCCCAGCGCTCGTAGTACGCCCGGTGGCCGGCGAGGGTGCGGCTGAGCGCACCGGCCTTGCCCTCGGGACGGAGAGCGGCGTCGACCGGCCAGATCGTGCCTTCGGACGTCTGGGTGGAGCAGACCTGCATCACGCACGACGCCAACCTGGCCGCGATGCGGGCCGCCGCCGCTTCGTCGGCGCCCTCGACCGGCTCGTGCAGGAAGATCACGTCGACGTCCGAGACGTAGTTGAGCTCGTGCCCACCGCACTTGCCCATCGCGATCACCGCCAGCCGGACCTGGGCCGCGTCGTCGCCCACGTGCGCCCGCCCGACGGCAAGGGCGGCGTCGAGGGTGCCGGCCGCCAGGTCCGAGAGCTCGGCAGCGACGTCGTCGACACCGAGCTCGTGGGCGAGGTCGCGCGCGGCGAGCGGCAGCAGCAGTCGCCGATAGGTCACCCGTAACGCGTCGACGGCCTCGTCCTCCGGCACCGTGGCGACCGGTGCCGATGCGTGCGGGTCCGCGCCGACCGCCTCCATCAGTGCGGCGCGGATCGCCCACGCGGCCGGCCGGGTGGTGCCGAGCGTCGGGTCGGTGAGCACCCGCCAGTGCTCCGGATGGCTGACCAGGTGGTCGGCCAGTGCGGCACTGGCGCCGAGCACGGAGAGAAGTCGCATCGCCGTACCCTCGTCGGCCGCGAGCGCGGTCAGCAGGCCGTCGCGGTCGTCGACCGCGTCCGCCAGCCGCACCAGCGCCGACAGCGCGGCGCTCGGCTCGGCCGACCGGCCGATGATGGCGACCAGCTCGTGACCGGCACTACCGAGCTCGGCGAGCTCCTCCATCGCGCGATCGACGTCGACGAATCCGTGTCGGTGCAGCTCGCTCCGCAGCGTCGCGCGGTTCATGCGGTCACGCTGATACAAGTCGCGAAGGCCTTCCCCAGATCGCGCCACGAGATCTCGAGCTCCGTCTGGGCCTCGCGCACAGCGATGAGTCCGGCGTCCGCGCGCGGGCCGGGCTCGTTCACAGCCCAGCTCTCGATCATCTCGAGCGTCGCCTCGGGGTGCCACTGGACTCCCCACACCGTCGGCGCGAAGCGCATCGCCTGGATCTCGCCGAGCTCCGTCGCGGCCAGCAGCACCGCTCCGGGGGACGGCTCGAGCACCAGGTCCTCGTTCCACTGGATGGCTCGGCGGAAGGTGGCGAGGCTCGCCAGGAGCGGGTCGGAGGCCGCCTCGCCGGTCCACCCGACCTCCAGCACGCCGATCTGGCGGCCGCGGGGACTCCGGCCCACCGTGCCACCGAGAGCGACGGCGGCGAGCTGGTGGCCGAGGCAGACTCCGAGCGTCGGTACGGCGTCGCGTGCCGCCTCGCGCAGCAGGTCCTTCGTCGGCGCCAGCCACGGATGCACGGCATCGTCGTTGGCGCCCATCTCGCCACCGAGCACCACCAGCGCGTCGTGACCGGTCAGGTCGTCGGGCAAGGCTTCCCCGGCGTACGGCCGGCGTACGTCGAGCTCGCAGCCGGCGTCGACCAGCCACACCCCGAGCCGCGCGGGCGGGCAGCCGTCCTCGTGTTGAACCACCAGGACATTCATGTGTGGCGCCGGCCGTCAGCGAGCCGCCAGGCAGCCGCAACCCGTGACCGCGTCGACTGCGCGCCCGGCAGCGTGTCGCACCGCGGCGAAGCCGCACGGTGCGCAGCCCGCGGGCCGAGCTTGCGAGGTCCGGGTGGCAAGCACCGTATGCGACACGCTCGGGCAATTGTCACAGGACGGGGAGCATGCGGTCGCGCTCGAAGGCCGAGACCTGACCGCGGTACTCGTCCCACTCGGCGCGCTTGTTGCGGAGGAAGTAGTCGAAGACCTGCTCCCCGAGGGTCTCGGCGAGCAGCTCGGACTGCTCGGCGATCTCGATCGCCTCGTTGAGGTTCTTGGGCAGCGGGGCGATGCCGAGGCTGCGGCGCTCGCCCTCGGTGAGCGCCCAGACGTCGTCCTCGGCCTCACGCGGCAGGTCGTAGCCCTGCTCGATGCCCTTGAGGCCGGCCGCGAGCACCGCGGCGAACGCGAGGTAGGGGTTGCAGGCCGCGTCGATGGTGCGCAGCTCGATGCGGGTCGACACGCCCCTTGAGCGGCTTGTACATCGGCACCCGGATCATCGCCGAGCGGTTGTTGTGGCCCCAGCAGACGTACGACGGCGCCTCGCCGCCCGAACATCATCCGCTTGTAGGAGTTGACCCACTGGTTCGTCACGACGCTGATCTCGCCCGCGTGGTGGAGGATCCCCGCGATGAACTGGCGGCCGATCTTGGAGAGCTGGTATTCGGCGCCGGGCTCGTAGAAGGCGTTCTGGTCGCCCTCGAAGAGCGAGACGTGGGTGTGCATGCCGGAGCCCGGCTGATCGGTGAACGGCTTGGGCATGAACGTCGCCCAGATGTCCTGCCCGAGCGCGACCTCCCGGATGACGGTGCGGAAGGTCATGATGTTGTCGGCGGTCGACAGCGCGTCGGCGTAGCGCAGGTCGATCTCCTGCTGGCCCGGGCCGCCCTCGTGGTGGCTGAACTCCACCGAGATGCCCATCGCCTCGAGCATCGTGATCGCCTCGCGGCGGAAGTCGGAGCCGTCGGAGTGCGCGGCGTGGTCGAAGTAGCCGCTGCGGTCGATCGGCACCGGCTCGACGCCGGGCTGCGGGTCGTCCTTGAACAGGTAGAACTCGATCTCGGGGTGCGTGTAGAAGGTGAAGCCCTTCTCCGCGGCCTTGCCGAGGGTGCGCTTGAGCACGTTGCGGGGATCGGCGAACGACGCCGAGCCGTCGGGCATCACGATGTCGCAGAACATGCGGGCGGTCGACGGCCCCTCGCCGCGCCACGGGAGGATCTGGAACGTCGCCGGGTCCGGCTTGGCCAGCATGTCGGACTCGTAGACCCGCGCGAAGCCCTCGATCGCCGAGCCGTCGAACCCGATGCCCTCGGCGAAGGCGCCCTCGAGCTCGGCCGGCGCCACCGCGACCGACTTCAGGAAGCCGAGCACGTCGGTGAACCAGAGCCGGACGAACCGGACGTCACGCTCCTCGAGAGCGCGGAGAACGAAGTCTTCCTGCTTGCCCATGGCGCCAGCCTAGGGGTTGCTCGCGCGGCCCTCGCTGCCGATCCGCACGCAACACCCTGTCGGCCTCGGACCGGTCCCGGTCCGGGCCACCGGTTCGTCGCTGCCGAGTGCCGAGCAGAGGCTGGTCACGAACCGTTCGTTCACCGCGCAGATCAACTCGGGGTGGTCGGCGGCGAGCCGGTCGTAGGGACAGTTGCCGAGCCGGATCATGCCCTCTTCGCGCGGTTCGTAGCCGAGCCGGGTGAGCGCCGCGGAGACCGACGGGGCGCTTCGTCGTACGACGTGGCGACGGCCTCCGCCGCAGCCGCGGCGGCGTCGTCGAGCGCCTCAGCCATCGGCGCGCCGTCCAGCGCCCGCTCAACGGCGTCCGCGAGTACCTGCCCAGCGAGGTCGTAGCGGCGACTGGGGAGGCTGACCGACACCTCTTTGCGGGTCACGTCGGTAGAGCTTTGCCGGCCGGCCGGCGCCGGGCCCGGTCCGGCCGGTGAGGCGGCGGAACTCCGCGACCAGCAGACCCGCGTCGACCAACCGGTCGAGATGGAACTTCGCGGTGTGCCGCGGCACCTCCACACCCTCCGCGGCCTGGTCGCGGCTCACTGCGCCCGGCTGCTCGGCGACGTACCGATAGAGCGCTCGCCGCAACGGGTCGGCCAACGCCGCCACCGTCGTCGCGCGCACGCCGAACGCCTCGTCCATGGCGCGTGCTCCCCTCGTTGCTCTCTACCGGACAGAAGTCTTGCTCAAAGAGCTGCCGCAGGTCTACCGTCAAAGATGACGTCTCTTACAAAGGGACCGCTCGAGAAAGGGAACCGCCATGGCCACCATGCACCGGGAAGACCTGCTGCACGACATGCGAGAAGAGCTGCACGACCTCACGCACTTCTCCGAGATCACGGCCGACCGCAAGGGCCGACTGACCCTGTGGCTCACGTTCGTCGTCCTGCCCCTGGTCTGGGGCATCGACATGATCTTCGACTTCATGAACGTCGCGTGGGAGGCCCACGTCGCGTCCTGGGCCAACGACGCCTTCCCCGGCACCGCGAGCGACCTGATCCTGTGGGTCGGCATCGCGATGGTCGCGCTTGCTGTCTGCGTCGCGATCGCGCCGCACATCGGCGGCGACCTGCTCGGGATCGCCACCGTCCTGCTTGCCGTGAACCTGATGTGGGTCGACGGCGCCGCGCATCTCGTGTTCGGCATGCTCGCGCTGGCCCTCTGCTGCTTCGCGATGGCGCGGATGGCGCACGGCGACCGAGACCGGGAGGTAACCGCCTGAGCTAAGGGACGTTCTCGTCGAGCTCGGCAAGCCACGCCGCCGCGCTGGCGTCCGACGGCATCCGCCAGTCGCCGCGCGGCGACATGGTGCCGCCGTTGCTCACCTTCGGTCCGTTGGGCAGCGCCGACCGCTTGAACTGGCTGGCGAAGAAGCGCTGGACGAAGACCTCGAGCCACTTGCGCACGGTGGCGAGGTCGTACGACGTACGCGCGTCCTCCGGGAATCCCGGAGGCCACTCCCCCGCGGTCGAGTCCTTCCAGGCGTGCCAGGCGAGGAAGGCGATCTTGCTCGGGCGGTAGCCGCGGCGGATGACGTGGAAGAGCGTGAAGTCCTGCAGGGCGTAGGGGCCGACCGAGTCCTCGGTCGCCTGTGGCTTCACGCCCTCGACGGTCGGGATCAGCTCCGGCGTGATCTCCTGCTCGAGGATCTCGCGCAGGACGAGAGTCCGCCTCGTCGTCGTACGTCGACCGCCGTGCAGCTGGTTGCTGTCGATCACCCACCGGATCAGGTGCTGGATCAGCGTCTTCGGCACACCCGCGTTGACGTTGTAGTGCGACATCTGGTCGCCGACGCCGTAGGTGCACCAGCCGAGCGCCAGCTCGGAGAGGTCGCCGGTGCCGAGCACGATCCCGCCGCGGTGGTTGGCGAGCCGGAACAGGTAGTCCGTGCGCAGCCCGGCCTGGACGTTCTCGAACGTGACGTCGTAGGTCGGCTGGCCCTCGCTGAACGGGTGGTCGAGGTCCTTGAGCATCTGCTCGGCGGCGGGCTTGATGTCGAGCTCGGCGAACGTGCAGCCGAGTGCGGTCGCGAGCCGGGTGGCATAGGACTTGGTCGCGTCGCCGGTCGCGAAGCCGGGCATCGTGAACGCGTGGATGTCGCTGCGGGGCCGGCCGAGCCGGTCCATGGCCTTGGCGGCGACGATCAGCGCGTGGGTCGAGTCGAGGCCGCCGCTGACGCCGATGACCACCTTCGGCTGACCGATGGCGCTGAGCCGCTGCTCGAGCCCGGAGACCTGGATGTTGTAGGCCTCGTAGCAGTCGAGGGCGAGGCGGGCGGGGTCGTCGGGGACGTAGGGGTAGCGGTCGACCTTGCGCAGCAACCCGATGTCGCCGGTCGGGGCCTCGAGCTGGAACTCGAACCCGATGCGGATGAGGTGCGACCGGACGCGACCCTGCGGGCTTCGCAGGCAGGAGCCTCGAAACCCCGACCCGCGCCGGTTGTCGTCGTGGCTCCCCTGCCGGATCCGCTCCTGGCGCAGCCGGTCGAGGTCGACGTCGACGACGGTCGCCCGCGGACCGTCGGGGAAGCGCTCGCTCTCGCCGAGCAGGTCGCCGCACTCGTAGACCATGGTCTGGCCGTCCCAGGACAGGTCGGTGGTCGACTCGCCCTGGCCGGCCGCGGTGTAGAGGTAGGCCGCGTTGCAGCGGGAGCTGGCCGACCGGACCAGGTCTCGCCGGCCCTCGGACCGCCCGACGGTGACCGGGCTGGCGCTGAGGTTGGCCAGCACGGTCGCGCCGGCGAGTGATGCCTGCGCGCTCGGCGGCACCGGGACCCACATGTCCTCGCAGATCTCCACGTGCAGGTGGAGACCGGGGACATCGGTGGCGCTGAAGATCAGGTCGGGCCCCAGCGGGACCTCCTGGCCGGCCAGCTCGATCGTCTGTGCGGCCAGGTCGTCACCGGGCGCGAACCAGCGCCGCTCGTAGAACTCGCGGTAGTTCGGCAGGTAGGACTTCGGCGCCGCACCGAGGATCCGGCCGCGGTGGATGACGACCGCGCAGTTGTAGATCCGGTTGCCGTGCTCGAGCGGCGCACCGACCACGATGACCGGCAGCAGGTCGGTCGAGGCCTCGACGAGCTCGGCGATCGCCGTACGCACTGACGCGAGGAGGGTGTCCTGGAGGAACAGGTCGTCGACGGCGTACCCGGTCAGGCCGAGCTCGGGGAACACCGCCACCGCGACGCCCTGCTCGTGCAGCGCGCGGACCTGCTCGAGCGTGCGCGCGGCGTTGGTCGCCGGGTCCGCGATCGCGACCGGCACCGTGCACGCCGCGACCCGAGCGAAGCCCTGGGCGTACGCCGAGTAGAAGTCCACGCACTGAGTCTAGGGATCAGTACGCCGGAGCCGGTCTTCTACGACGGCCGCGCGGCGATGAGTACGACGCCGCAGGCCGGTCTGCACAGGCATGACGATCACGTCCGGCATATCGCCCTGCCTGTGGTTCGACGACGACCTCGAGGAGGCGGCCCGGTTCTACACCGGCATCTTCCCGAACTCGTCGATCGGCCATCTCACCCGCTACAACGCCGCCGGACCGGGCGAACCGGGCAAGGTGATGGCCGGTGAGTTCACCCTCGACGGGCTGACCTTCCGGGGGATCAACGGCGGGCCGGCGGACTTCGGCTTCACCGAGGCGATCTCGTTCTCCATCGCCTGCCGGGACCAGTCCGAGGTCGACTACTACTGGGACGCGCTCGTCGACGGCGGCGAGGAGTCGGTGTGCGGCTGGCTGAAGGACCGGTTCGGCCTCTCCTGGCAGATCGTCCCGACCCGCCTCTACGAGCTGGTGTCCGACCCCGACCCGGCCCGCGCGCAGGCGGCCACCCGGGCGATGCTCGGCATGCGCCGGATCGTCATCGAGCACCTCGAGGCGGCCGCCGACGCCGTCGCGGCCAGGTGACGCGAGTGACGCAGCCCACACGGCACGTCGAGCCTGATCCGGGGCTAGCCTCGTCGTTGTCCATCCAGGAACGTGGACCCAACTCATGGGCCGCGAGTCACGAGGAGACGGAGCTCGACGATGAGCGAGGAAACTGCGCCGTACGGACCGACGATCAAACGGATCCGGACGCACCACCTGCACGAGATGAAGCAGCGCGGCGAGCGCTTCTCGATGCTGACGTCCTACGACATGCTCACGGCGCAGGTCTTCGACGAGGCAGGCATCGAGATCCTGCTGGTCGGCGACAGCGCCTCCAACAACGTCCTCGGCAACGCCACGTCGCTGCCGATCACTGTCGACGAGCTGATCCCGCTCACGCGCGCCGTCAGCGGTGCGGTCGAGCGGGCGATGGTCGTCGGCGACCTGCCGTTCGGCTCCTACCAGGCCTCGCCGGAGCAGGGCTACCTCACCGCCGTCCGCTTCATGAAGGAGGGCGGCGCGCACTGCGTGAAGCTCGAGGGCGGCGTCGAGATGGCGCCCCAGATCGAGCGGATGACGCGCGGCGGCATCCCGTGATGGCCCACATCGGCTTCACCCCGCAGTCCGAGCACGCGCTCGGCGGCTACCGGGTGCAGGGCCGCGGCGACACCGCCGAGCGGGTGCTCCGCGACGCGGAGGCCGTCCAGGAGGCGGGCGCGTTCGCCGTCGTCATGGAGATGGTCCCCGGTGACGTCGCCGCCCAGGTCACCCAGAAGCTGCAGATCCCGACGATCGGGATCGGCGCCGGCAAGGAGTGCGACGGGCAGGTGCTGGTGTGGCAGGACGCCTTCGGCCTGCGTACCGGCCGGATGCCGCGTTTCGTCAAGCAGTACGCCGACCTCCGGTCGGTCCTGCTCGACGCCGCCCGGGCCTACGACTCCGAGGTCAAGACCGGCGAGTTCCCCGGACCCGACCACACCTTCTGAAGCACCACTCCCGTCGACTGCCGGGGCCACGTAGGTTTGGCGCCATGCGCAAACTCGGTGTCCTCGTTGCCGTCCTCGCCCTCTTCCTCACCGCGCTCGCGTCGAACCCCGCATCCGGGTCGGCCGCGGCGCAGAGTCCCGACCGCACTGCCGGGTACGACGACAGCCCGCGTCGCGTCGCACCCACGCTGCGGGTCACGACCGTCGCGAACAACCTGGACCACCCCTGGGACGTGCGTCCGATCGGCGAGGGCCGGCTGCTGTTCACGCAGCGCGACCGCGCCCGCCTCACCCTGGTCCGGGCCGATGGAGACACCCGTCGGATCGGCTTCCCGAGCCGGCGCGTGTGGGTCTCGGGCGAGACCGGCCTGATGGGCCTCGCCATCGACCCGGGCTTCGCCGAGAACCGCCGCATCTACACCTGCCAGGGCTGGAAGCTCCCCGGCGGCAAGAAGGACATCCGGGTGATCGCGTGGAAGCTGGATCCCGGCCTCACCGCGGTCGGCCGGCCCGACGTACTGGTCAAAGGCCTGCCGACCGTGACCGGCCGGCACGGCGGGTGCCGGCTGCTGATCGCCAACAACGGCGCGCTCCTCGTCGGGACCGGCGACGCCGCCGTGACCAAGAACCCGCAGAGCCTGCGGTCCTTCGGCGGCAAGACCCTGCGTCTCAACCCGGCGACCGGTCGGCCGTGGCCGACCAACCCGTGGGCCGACCAGGACGGCCGGAAGCGCTACATCTTCACCTACGGCCACCGCAACGTGCAGGGCCTCGCCCAGCGGGCCGACGGCAGCCTCTGGTCGGTCGAGCACGGCACCTACCGCGACGACGAGGTCAACAAGCTCGGCGGCGGCCGCAACTTCGGCTGGCAGCCCGGCCCGGGCTACGACGAGTCCCCGCCGATGACGAACTTCTCGCTGCCGGGCCGGCAGTGGGCCGCACGGTGGAGCTCCGGCAACCCGACGATCGCCACCTCGGGCGCGTCCTTCGTGGCCGGCCGCGGCTGGGGCGCACTCGGGGGCACGCTGGCGGTCGGCTGTCTCGTGGGCCAGCGGCTGATGTTCGTGAAGTTCACCGCCGACGGCGAGCTGCGCTGGACCCGTGCGCCCGACCGGTTGCGCGGCGACTTCGGCCGGCTCCGCGGCGTGACCGCGTACCGCGGCTCACTCCTGGTCACCACCGACAACGGCGGGGGCAACGACAAGATCCTGCGGGTCCGGCCCGCCCGCTGATCAGAGCCGGCAGGCGCCGGCCGCGACGAGCTCGCGGCCGGCCTCCAGGCTGAGCTCGCGCAACCGGGCTGCGAGGGGCGACAGCGTGCCCTGCCACAGAAGGTAGATCTCCCGAGGTGGCAGCGCAGGCCGCAGCCGGTGCAGGGTCACCCCGTCGTCGGAGGCCGCCGAGCCGGTCGCCAGCAGTGGGAGTAGGGCGCACCCGAGCCCCCCGACCCGGCGGCGCCGTACGACTTCATCGCGGCGGTCGACTAACGGGTTGGTGGGGTGAGAGTGACCTACTGGCCACTCTCACCCGACCGACTCACGCAGCCGGGACGCCAAGAAGCATCAGATCGTGGGCGATGCGCTCGGGCTCGTCACGCAGCTCACGCGCGGTGCAGCGCACCACAAGCCGGTTCGGCGACGTGAGGGCTCGCTGGCGCGCGAGATCGTCCTCCCAGTGCGCGACATCCATGTGGAAGGAACCGTCGACCTCGAGCACCAGGATCCGTCCATCGCGAAGGCGCCACTCGCAATCGGTGAAGCGCCATCGCCCCGACGCATCCCGCCTGCGCACCTGGCGAGTGGGCAGGGCGAGCCCGAACGACCGGCACAGCCTTCGGACATCGATCTCAGCAACCGATTGCGCACCACCAGCGATGTCGACGAGCACCCTGCGAAACCGCGTGGCCCCGCGCAGTGGGCTCATCCGGTCGATCCACTCGAGCAGGTTCTCCGGCGAGGTAAGGCGCTGTTGGACGACCGCCGCGAGCACGCCTTCCGCGGTCCTGGTGGACTGCTGCCGCGCCGCGAAGCCGAGGACCGCCGGTTCGATCCGGCAGGTCGGCAGGTTCGACGAGGTCCGGCGCAGATCCTTGGTCGGTCGCCGGGTCCGGACGTACTCGATGCCACGGTGACCGGTGCCGACGTCGACGCCGTGCGGGATCAAGATCGTGATGTCGTCTCGATGCCAGTTCCGAAGTCCTTGCAGCTCGGCCGCGGCCAGCCCTCCCACCATGGCGTCGTCGCCGGCGTGGAGCACGCCGAGCCACATCAGCTGCTCGCGACTGAGCAGGCCGGTGGTGGTGCCGATGACCTTGGGCGTCAGCTCCACCCAACGGTCGGACCTGATCCGATGGCGAACCGCCCACCGGTCGATGCCGAGCGCTGAGAGTTGAGCGCGCGTGGCCAGGCCGGCCTGCAGGTCGGCCAGCCGCTTCCAGTCGTCCCGCGTCATGCCGCTCAGGTTGCCCGACGCCGGCGCCTCCCGCTCGCGCCCTCCACAGCCTCGAGTCGGTGGGGTGAGAGTGACCTATTGACCACTCTCACCCGACCGACTCCGACTCAGACGAGGCCGCGGCGCTCCAGCAGCGGCTCGATCGGGGCGGGACGGCCGCGCCACTCGACGTACGACGCCAGCGGGTCCTTGGTGCCGCCGATGCCGATGACGTACTTGCGGTAGAGGTCGCCGTTCTCGCGGGTGAGACCGCCGTTGTCCTTGAACCAGGCGACGGTGTCGGCGTCGAGCACCTCGCTCCAGATGTAGGAGTAGTACGCCGACGCGTACGACGTCATGCTGTGGGCGAAGTACGGCGTCGAGTAGCGCGTCGGCACCGCCGGGTTGTCGAGCCCGACGGCCGCCAGCGCCTCCGCCTCGAACCGCAGGACATCGGCCGGGTTGGTGGGCACCTCGTCGGGCCGAGCTCGTGCCAGGCCAGGTCGAGCAGCGCGGCGGCGAGGTACTCGCTGGTGCCGAAGCCCTCGTTGAACGTCGACGACGCCTCGATCCGCTCGACCACGTCGGCGGGGATCGGCTCGCCGGTCTCGTGGTGGACCGCGTAGTTGGCCAGGACCTCGGGCCACAGGATCCACATCTCGTTGACCTGCGAGGGGTACTCGACGAAGTCGCGGAACACGGCGGTGCCGGCGAACCGGGGGTACGTCGCCCGCGCCAGCAGGCCGTGGAGCGCATGACCGAACTCGTGGAACAGCGTGCGGGTCTCGTCGTAGGTCAGCAGCGTCGCCTCACCGGGCGCCGGCTTGGGCACGTTGAGGTTGTTGAAGACCACGGCGGTGTCGACGCCCAGCAGCTCGGACTGGCTGACGAAGCTGCTCATCCAGGCGCCGCCGCGCTTCGAGTCGCGGGTGTAGAGATCGAGCAGGTAGAGGCCGATGGGAGTGCCGTCCTCCTCCTTCACCTCGAAGACGCGGACGTCGGGGTGGTAGCCGTCGAGGTCCGTGCGCTCGGCGAAGGTCAGCCCGTAGAGCCGGTTGGCCGCGAAGAAGACGCCGTCCTGGAGCACCCGCTCGGCCTCGAACCAGGGACGGAGCGCGGCCAGGTCGACGTCGTACTCCGCCGATCGCACCTGCTCCGCGTAGTACGGCCAGTCGTGCGCCTCGACCGGGAAGCCGGCCTGGGCCGAGAGCGCCGCCTGCTCGCGCCGCGCGTTGCCGGCGGCCGGCGGTGCCAGCCGGGCGAGCATCTCGCGAACCGCGGCCGGCGTGCCGGCGGTGTTGTCCTTGGTCACCAGCTCGGCGTGGTTGGCGAAGCCGAGCAGCTGGGCCCGCTCCGCGCGCAGCCGCAGGACGTCGAGCGCGATCTGCCGGGTGTCGTGGGCGCCACCACGGCTCCCCCGAGCCCGCTGCGCCTCCGAGAGCCGCCGCCGGACGTCGCGGTCGGTCAGTGACGCCAGGTGCGGATGTGCGGTCGGGAGCACGAGCGTGAGCAGCCACTTGCCGTCGAGGCCGCGCGACGCCGCGGCCGCTGCCGCCGCCGAGATCTCCCCCGGCGTCAGACCGGCGAGGTCGGACTCGTCGTCGATGACCACCGCGAGGTCGTTCGTGTCGGCCTGGAGGGTGATCTCGAAGGCGGTCTCCTGCGCCGAGATCTGCTCGTTGAGCTTGCGCAGCCTGGCCTTGTCGTCCTCCTCCAGCGCCGCGCCGGCGAGGGTGAACTCGATGACGTAGCGCTCCACGAGGTAGCGCGCCTCGGGATCGAGCGCGTCGCGCTCCTCGTGGACGGCGAGCAGCCGCTGGTAGAGGTCAGGATCGAGCGCGATCGCGTCGGAGTGCGCCGCCAGCTTGGGGGCGTACGACGCACGCAGCTCATCGATCTGCTCGTTGGTGTCGGCACTCGCCTTGTTGGAGAAGATCCGCAGCACGCGGGACAGCGCCTCGCCGCTCCGCTCGAGCGGCACGAGCGTGTTGTCGAAGGTCGCCGGCTCCGACTGCGCGGTGATCGCGGCGACGGCGTCGAGCTGCGCAGCCATCCCCTCGTCGAGGGCCGGGCCGAAGTCGTCGTCGGTGAAGTCGGCGAAGCGCGGCAGCTGGTGGGGCAGGTCGCTGGGCAGCAGCATGGGGTGCATGCAGCAACCCTAGGTCGCGGTTAAGGGCGATTGCGACCGAGATCGTCGTGGGCCTGCACCCACTCCCGGCTGTACGACGCCACCAGCGTCCCCTCGGTCGTCGCCAGCGGGACGAGGAACTCCCCCTGCGCGTGCTCACCGTTGACCAGCAGCGGACCGGCCAGCCCGATCGGCACCTGGGCGACCCCGAAGAAGTTCTCGATGTTCCCGGGCAGGCTTGCCGGGTCCAGCGAATAGTTGCCGACGTGCTCGACCGCGCTGGAGGTGCGCTCGCGGATGAGCTCCTGCCGGGCCTTGATCGCGCCGGCGGAGTAGTCGTCGTCGCGGTCCCGCGGGATCTTCAGGTCAGACATGCGGAGGAGTGTGCCAGCAGGTCAGCCGAACGGAAGCGGGTCGGGAGCGAGTGAAACTGCCCGTGCGCGAGCAGCGGTGAGCCCGCGCCGGTGGTGCTGGCGGCAGAGCACCTCGTAGGAGACGACGGTCGGCTCGTCCACGGGTACGTCGACGTCACCCACCACGATCACCTCACCCTCGGTGATCATCACGCCGTCCTCGGTGCGGGCGTTGTGGGTGGCGCGCTTGCCGCACCAGCACAGCGCCTCGACCTGCAGCACCTCGGTCCGGTCGGCGAGCTCGACCAGCCGGGCCGACCCTTCGAACAGCTGGGTGCGGAAGTCGGTGAGGATGCCGAAGCAGAAGATGTCGATCTGGAGCTCGTCGACGATCTTGGCGAGCTGGTCGATCTGGTCCCGGGTGTAGAACTGCGCCTCGTCGCACACGAAGTAGTCGATCCGCGCTCCCTGCGTGAGTGCGTCGACCGTCGTACGCCAGAAGTCGAAGTCGGGCGTCACCTCGTGGGCCTCGGCGGTCAGCCCGAGCCGGGACGACACCGTCGCCACGCCCGCGCGGTCCTGGGACGTGTAGAGCCGCCCGATCCGGCCCCGCGCCGCGTGGTTGTGGTTGGTCTGCAGCGCGAGCGTCGACTTCCCCGCGTCCATCGTGCCCGTCCAGAAGGTCAGCTCCGCCACGCGGTGAAGGATGCCAGACCTAGTCAGCCTCGGGTGGCGCGACCTCGGTCGCTTCGACCGTCACGCTGTCCGAACCCGAGCTCTCGCCGGCCATCTCCCAGATCGCCTCACCGAGGCCGAACGCGTAGATCTCGCCAGCCTCGAAGCCGTCCAACCGGGCCACCTCGGTGCAGGTTCCGGCTGGGATCTCGCAGGACATCAGCACGATGTCGTCACCGGTATCCGACGCGCCGATCGCCAGGAGCGTGTCGGCATCGAGCCACTCGTACCCGGCGCCGTCGGCAAAGCCGAGGGTGTCGACAGCGACGGGATCACCGGTCGTCGTGTCGTAGACCCGCACAGATCCACTGAACGGACTGATCCAGCGTCCGTCGGGCGAGAACACCGCACCGTCGGCGCCCTGTCCGGCCAGCACCACGCCGTCACCATCAGGGTCGCCCACCTCCAGGTGGTTGCCCGAGTCGACCATTCGCGCGACCAGGTCACCCTCGACGGCGACGAAGTTCCGCCAGACGGGATCGGCCGGGAGGTCGGTGCGACCTCCGGACTCCAGGTCGAGGATCTGGACCGGACCTTCGTCGACCTTTGCGAGGTAGGCGGATGTGCCGTCGATAGCGACGATCGGGAAGGAGTACGCGCGCTTGGTCGGCTCGCTCCAGATCCGCTCCTCGGCGTCCTGGTCGAAGATGACGGCGTCGACGTCCTCGCCCGAGCCGTCGAGCCAGCCGGCGTAGGGCTGCGCGGCGTCAGCACGCAGTCGCGAGTCCTGCGTTTCACCGATGATCTCCGGCATGCCATCGCCGGTGAACGAGTAGACGTCGAACAGCTCCGCTTCGTTGTCGTCCCAACCGAGGAAGACGATGCCCTCGCTGGTCCGGACGAATGACGCGACATCGACGCCGAGGTCGAAGGTGCGGCCCGGAGTGTGCAGGACGCTGCCTTCGGTCCACATCGGCACGTCCGTCGGGAGCGGGTCGTCGACGAAGTCGGTCTTGTTCTCGCCGTCACCTCCCAGCAGGGCTGCGCTCGTCGCGACGACGGCGAGCACGGCGACGCCGGCCACGCCCGACGCGACCCGCCGGCGACGCACGGTGCGGTGCTCGTCGACCTCGGCCAGGTAGGCCCGGCCGTCTGTCGATGGCAACGATCGGGAAGGAGTGCGCGCGCTCGGCCGGCTCGCTCCACATCCATTCCTCCGCTGGACTGGTCGTAGATCACCGCCTCGGTCCGTCGCCCGACGCCGTCGAGCCAACCCGCGTACGGCTGCGTCGGCATCGGCCCGCAGGCGCGTATCCTCCGTCTCGCCGATCCTCATCGGCTCGCCGTCCCCCTTGAACGAGTAGACCCCGAACATGCTCCTCCTCGTTGACGTCCCGACCCGATGAAGACGATGCCCTCGCTGGTCCGGACGAACGACGCAGACATCGAGGCCGAGGTCGTAGGTCCGGTCCGGCGTGTGCAGTGTCGAGCCCTCGGTCCACATCGGCACATCCGTCTCGAAGGGCTCGTCGACGAAGTCGGCCTTGTTGTCGCCTCCTCCACCCAGCAGGACGGCACCGGTCGCGACGACGGCGAGTACGGCGACACCGGCCACGCCCGGTCGCCACCCGCCGCCGGCGCACGGTGCGGTCGCCCGCACCCGTGATCGCGTCGAGGTCGACCGCGGCGAAGTCCTGGGTCGGCCGCGCGATCCATGAAGGTCTTGAGCTGCTCGGTCATGCCGGCACCTCCTCGGTGCTGATCAGGTCGGTGAGGTCGAGCTGGTCGCCCATCAGGTCGCGCAGCTTGGCGAGCGCGGCGGATGCCTGGCTCTTCACGGTGCCGACGGCGCAGCCGAGCATCGCCGCGGTCTGTGCCTCGGTGAGGTCCTCGTAGTAGCGGAGCACGATGACCGCTCGCTGCCGCGGTGGCAGCTGCGCGAGCGCGCCCATCAACGAGGTCCGTACGGCGACCGCGTCCTCATGTCCCGCGCCAGACGTCTCGGGGACGCGCTCGGCCGGGCGCTCGCCGTACCAGCTCTTCTTGCGGAACCAGGTGATCGCCGTCGTGGTGATCGCCTTGCGGGTGTAGGCCTCTGCGTTCGCCGGGTCGCGCAGACGTGGCCACGCGACGTAGGTCTTGGTCAGCGCCTCCTGGACCAGGTCCTGGGCCAGCCCGACGTCGCCGACCATCAGGTAGGCCGCGCGGTGCAGCGCGCCCGAACGGGCGGCCACGAACTCCGCGAATGCGGTCCTGTCCCGAGCAGCCATCGTGCCTCCGACTCCCGAGGGCGACGCCGTGCCGCCCTGCTCACCCTCCCCGACGACATGAACCGCGAGAAAGGTTCGCTCGACTCAGTCGACCAGGAGCGGGATGAGCATCTCGTCGTCGGTGAGCGAGCCGTGCATGCCGATCAGCCTGTGTCTCGTAGGGGAATCCATCGGTGGACAGCACCGCGGACGTCCCACGGCACGCCACCACGATGTCACCGATCCGCGGCAGCACCGCCGGGTCGACCGGGCCGAACCAGCCGCAGCCGATCGCCTCGGCGCGGGTCAGCACCTCGGCGCTGTCGCCCAGGGTCGCCCGCCAGGTCGCCAGCACGTCGGGCACCGCTCCTCCGACGCAGTAGAGGTGGCGGAACCGCGCCTCGCCGCCGATGAGGGAGATGCCCGAGCTCAACGCGGCGTCCTCGGCGACATCGATCCGGTCGTCGGCAGGTACGTCGACCATGCCGTGGTCCGCGACGACGAGAAGTCGCCGGTCGGCCGGCAGCGCCTCGCGCAGCTGCTCGGCCTCGTGGTCGATCATCGCGAGCTGTTGCAGCCAGTGGCTCGAGTCGACGCCCCACCGGTGGCCGGTCCAGTCGAGGTCGCCGTCGTAGACGTAGGTCAACGACGGGCTCGCGGACGAGGCCGCGACGACGGCCGCGATCCGCTCACCGACGCGGTCGACGCCGACGTAGTCCGCCCCGCGGTGGGCCGCCACCGTGAGCCCGCTGCCGAAGAACTCCCGCTTGTTGACGACGCTCACCTGCACGCCGCACGCCTGCAACCGCGAGAACGCCGTCGTGTGCGGCTGCCACTCCTTGGGGTCGACGTCGGCGTCCCACACGAGAGCGTTGAGCAGGTCGTCGGTGCCTGGCACCCGGGTCGTGAACCCGACCAGGCCGTGACCGCCGGGCACCATCGCCGGTCCCGAGCGAGGTCAGGCTGGTGGAGGTGGTCGACGGGACGCCGGCGGTGCCGATGGTCGAGGTCGGCAGCAGGGAGGAGAGGTACGGCGCCGCCTCGGCATGGCGCTCCAGCAGATTGGCACCGAGCCCGTCGATCAGGAACACGACGTACGACGCTGCCTCCGGCAGGTCCAGCCCCCGCGGCGCCTCGCCGAGCGGGTGCGCGAGCGCGGCCGCCACCGCCGGGACCACGTCGCCGAGCGACCGGTCGCCGTAGGCGGGCTCGCAGAAGCCGTCCATCGGCTGGCGGTCGTTCACCCGCGGGTTCGCGCTGAGAGCGACGCGGCGAAGGACAGCAGCCCGTCAACGGCGTCCGAGCCGTCCGCGGCAGCCGACACCCGCAGCGAGAAGTCGTCGGAGGACAGGGTGCCGGTATAGCCGTGATCGGCTTCGCACTGCGGGTCGTTGCACCCGGCCGGCTCGAGGTCGACCCGGTGCACGGCGCCCCACCCGATGGTGAGGACCGCCTCGACGGGCGGCCGAGGTCCCGCGGTCGGGTTGGTCGTCATCCGGGTCACGACCACCGACGACACCGCGCTGAGGTTGACCGCCTCGGTCGACGTCGACGTGTAGGGCTCCGGCAGCAGGTCGTCACCGGCGTGCTCGTCGGTGTGGGCGAGGATCAGCCGGCTCGGGGTCAGCACGATCACGCTCTGGTGGCGGCGTACCTCGTCGCGCTCGAAGGTCGGCTCGTGGTGCACGTAGAAGGAGACGACGTGTTCACCGCCGACCGCCTCGCTGACCGCATCCGCGACGACCTCCGGGTAGTAGCCGGTGCGGTCGAGCGCGTCGCGGAGCTCGGGGGCACGGTCCCGGTCTTCGGAGGTTCGGGAACGGACGTCAGGCATGGTCGCATCCTGTCACGGTCGCGGTAGTATCACCCGGGGAGGGTGATGGTGGCGTCCGGGAGCCGCCGGACGAGCGAGTCCGGGCGGGGGTCGCGCACCGGCGCCAGTCGTACGGACGCCGTCAGCACGGTCGCTCCGTTCACACCGGCGAGCGCGAGCGACAGCTGGAGCGCACTCACCTCGGGCAGGTCGTTCTGGAGGTGGGCGACCTTGGTGATCAGCCGCTCGATCGACTCGATGTCGACCGGCTCCGCACCGCGGTAGCCGAACAGCAGCGGCGAGCTCTTGACCTCCCGCACCATCCCGGCGACATCGTGCTCGTGCAGTGGCGGGATCCGGTAGGCCCAGTCGCCGAGCAGCTCGACGATCGGGCCGGAGATGCCGAAGGAGACCACCGGCCCGAACAGCGGGTCCTCGAAGGAGCGGATCGAGATCGGCATGCCGGACGGCGCGTTCTTCTGCACCACGAAGGCTGCCTCGGCAGGCTCGGGGACCATCCCGTTGAGGGTCCCCCAGGCCTCCTTCATCTCGGTGGTGCCGTCGATGTTGCGCCAGACGTGCTGGGCGTCGGGGCGCTCGCGCACCGACTCCCGGGTGGCCTTGAGCACGACGTCCCATCCGAGGCGCTTGGCCGCGGCATTGGCCTCCCTGAGGTTGGCGACGGGGACGGCCGGCCACAGGTCGATGTCGTACGCCGCGAGCAGCTCGGTCACCTGCTCGCGGTCGAGCTCCACCTCCTCCGGCTTCTCGACGAGTACCCGCTGCACGAGCTGCCTGGCGCACAGCCGGCTGCACGTCGCCGGGGTCGGCCGGCATGCTGTCCGGGGTGCGCAACCACACGGCGTACTCGACCACCAGCGCCAGGGCGCGCACCGCGGCCTCCACGGCCGGGTACGACGGCACGGATCCTCTGCCGGCCGTCGAGCCGGCGACGTCGGGCACGCGGAGCAGCTCCGGGATGCCCTCGGCACCGAGGAAGGACGACACGAGCGGCTTGTCGGACTGCTCGCCGACGGCAGCGAGCACGTTGGCGACCTCGTCGGTGGAGACGTTGAGGGGCGGGATGTAGACCGCGACCACAGAGTCGACCTCGGGGTCGTCGATCGCCTCGTCGAGCGCGTCCTCGAAGTCCTCGGCGGTCGCGTCGGAGCCGAGCGCGACCGATCGGGTGACGACGAGGCCGACGGCCGAGGCCGCGTCGGCAGCCAGCAGGCCGAGCGCGTCGGAGTTGCCGACGATCGCGACCCGGCGGCCGCGGGGCAGCGGCTGGTGGGCGAGCAGCTGCGCGACGTCGAACATGTCCTCGAGGGTGTCGACCTGGATGATCCCGGCCTGACGGAACATCGCGTCGACGGCTGCTTGCGGTGCCGAGATCTGGCGCACGGTGTGGCCCATCGGGACACCCTGGGTGGTGCGCCCGGAGCGGACGGCGACGATCGGCTTGCGCAGCGAGACCCGGCGCGCGATCCGGGAGAACTTCCGCGGGTTACCGATCGACTCGAGGTACATCATCACGACCTCGGTCGCCTCGTCCTCCTCCCAGTACTGGAGCAGGTCGTTGCCGGACACGTCGGCGCGGTTGCCGGCGCTGACGAACGTCGAGATGCCGAGGCCGCGGTTCTTGACCTTCTCGAGGATCGCCGAGCCCAGCGCGCCGGACTGGCAGAAGAAGCCCGCCCGGCCGCGGGCCGGCATCACTGACGAGAGGGAGGCGTTGACCGAGACACTGCGGGTCGGTGTTGATCACGCCGAGGCAGTTGGGCCCGATCAGGCGGAGGCCGTAGGACCGGGACAGGCCGACCAGGTGCCGCTGCCGCTGGCGGCCCTCGTCGCCGGTCTCGGCGAAGCCGGACGAGATGACGATCAGGCCGTGCACGCCCTTGGCCGCGCAGTCGAGCACGACGTCGGTCACCGCCTCCGCCGGCACGGCCACGATCGCGACGTCGACGTCGCCGGGGATCTCGTTGACCGACTTGTACGCCGGCATCCCGCTGACCGCGGTGGCCGACGGGTTCACGACGTAGACCCGTCCGGTGAAGTCGGCGGTCACCAGGTTGCGCACGAGCAGCTGGCCGATCGTGTCCTGGCGCCGGCTGGCGCCGATGATCGCGACCGACGCCGGGTGGAAGAAGCGGTGGATCGAGGCCGACTCGGCGACGTGCTCGCGGTCGTGCATCACGCCGATGGCGGTGTCGGTGGGGTCGATGGGGAACTCGAGCGTGATCACGCCGTCGGCGTACCCGCTCGCCACGCGGTAGCCCGCGTCGCGGAACGTGTGGATCATCCGGTTGTTGTCGGGCAGCACCTCGGCGACGAACCGCTCGACGCCGCGCTCGCGGCCGGCCTGGGCGAGGTGCTCGAGCAGCAGCTGCCCGATGCCGCGGCCCTGGTGCTGGTCCTCGACCAGGAAGGCGACCTCGGCCTCCATCGGCCGGACCACGTCGAAGCGACCGACGGCGATCATCTGGCCGCCGAGCAGCATCACCAGCGCCACCCGGTCGCGGTGGTCGACGTGCGTGAACCGGCGTACGTCGCGCTCCGACAGCTTCGGCATCGGCGAGAAGAACCGGTAGTACTTCGAATCGTCCGAGACCCGCGCGTAGAACTCGACCATCAGCTGCTCGTCGTCGGACCGGATCGGCCGGATGTGCGCCGTACGCCCGTCGCGCAGCAGGACATCGGCCTCCCAGTGGTTGGGCGGCGGCCCGATCTCCTCGGTGGGTGTCCCGGACTCGGTCACAGGACGAGGCTAGTGGCTAGCTGCGAACGCGGTAGGTGAGGTGGAGCACCCGGTCGCCCCGGACCACGACCTCCGGGTCCTCGAGCAGGTGCTGGGCCGCGATCGACCCGAAGTAGCGCTTCCCGGAGCCGAAGACGACCGGCACCACGTCCATCGCGACCACGTCGACCAGCCCGAGCTCGAGCGCCTGCGCCGCCGACGTCACCGGCGCAGACGGCGACGACCTCGTCACCGGCCCGCTCCTTGGCCTCCTCGACTGCCGCGGCGACGTCGTCGAAGAAGGGGACGTCCGCCTCCGGGTGCCAGCCGTCCGGCTTGGGACGGTGCGAGACCACGATGAGGTGCTCGCCCGCGGGCGGGCTTGCGCGTCCCAACCGTTGGTCATGTCGAACAGGTGCCGACCCATGATGGTCGCGCCGATGCTGTCCCACATCGGTCGCGTGTAGTCGTAGGACGCCTTCGAGATCGCCGGATCCCGCCCGGTGCAGGTCGACGGGTCGTCCGGGGACAACGGATGTCGCCGTTGAAGTACCAGTCGAAGAGCGGCCCCGACGTCGTCGTTGTCGTCGGCGATGAAGCCGTCCACCGACACCACTGCGTGCGTCATCACGGTTGCCATGCCGGTACAGACCGCCCGACCGTCGCGAACTCATCGCTTAGCAGGACAAGCGCGGAATCTGTCTCTCCTCCTTGGAGCGGAGGCCATCGCCGCCCAATAATCGAGCCCACGGCCAGCAGGTGACCCGAGACACCTGCTGGCCGTTTCTCTTGCTGCCCGGCGACCGGGACGGCGAGCCCTCCCGTCGGGCGTCGGGGCAGCCGGGGAGAATGGCCGACATGGCACGGCGTACGACGACTCCCCCACCGGAAGACTTCGAGGAGCACATCCTCGACACCGACATCCGCGACGAGATGCAGTCGTCGTTCCTCGAGTACGCCTACTCCGTCATCTACTCCCGGGCGTTGCCCGACGCGCGCGACGGCCTCAAGCCGGTCCAGCGCCGGATCCTCTACACGCTCAACGACATGGGCATCCGGCCCGACCGCGGCCACGTCAAGTGCGCGCGCGTGGTCGGCGAGGTGATGGGTCGCCTGCACCCCCACGGAGACGGCGCGATCTACGACGCCCTGGTCCGGATCGTGCAGCCCTGGGCGATGCGGCTGCCGATGATCGACGGCCACGGCAACTTCGGGTCGCCCGGCGGCGACGACCCGCCGGCCGCCATGCGTTACACCGAGTGCCGGATGGCACCTCCGGCCGCGGTGATGACCGAGTCGATCGACGAGGACACCGTCGACTTCCGGCCCAACTACGACAGCCGCGAGATGGAGCCGTCGGTCCTGCCGTCGGCGATCCCCAACCTCGTGGTCAACGGCACCAGCGGCATCGCGGTCGGCATGGCCACCAACATGGCGCCGCACAACCTGGTCGAGGTCGTCCAGGCGCTGCGCCACCTGATCAAGCACCCCGGCACCGACGTCGACGGCCTGATGCGCTTCATCCCCGGCCCCGACCTGCCGACCGGCGGCAAGATCGTCGGGCTCGACGGGATCCGCGACGCCTACGAGACCGGCCGCGGCACGTTCCGGATGCGGGCGACCGCCCGGGTGGAGACGATCGGCCGCCGCAAGGGCATCGTCGTCACCGAGCTCCCCTACGGCGTCGGCACCGAGAAGGTCGTCGAGCGGATCAAGACCCTCGTCCAGGGCAAGAAGCTCCAGGGCATCGCCGACCTGAAGGACCTCACCGACCGCTCCCACGGCCTCCGGCTGGTGATCGAGGTCAAGAACGGCTTCGTACCGGAGGCGCTGCTCGAGCAGCTCTACAGGCAGACGCCGATGGAGGACACCTTCGGCATCAACAACGTCGCCCTCGTCGACGGCCAGCCGCGCACGCTGGGCCTCAAGGAGATGCTGACGGTCTTCCTCGACCACCGCTACGAGGTCGTACGCCGGCGCTCGGCGTTCCGCCGCAACAAGAAGGCCGAGCGGCTGCACCTGGTCGACGGCCTGCTGATCGCGCTGCTCGACATCGACGAGGTCATCCAGGTGATCCGCACCAGCGACGACTCGGCGGCCGCGAAGGAGCGACTGATCTCGGTCTTCGACCTGTCGCAGGCGCAGGCGGACTACATCCTCGAGATGCAGCTGCGCCGGCTCACCCGGTTCTCCCGGCATCGAGCTGGAGAAGGAGCAGGAGACGCTCCGCCGCGAGATCGAGGAGCTCGAGGCGATCCTCGCCGATGACGACCTCCTCAAGCGGGTCGTGAGCGACGAGCTGGCCGAGGTGGCCAAGACGTTCGGCACGCCCCGCCGTACGGTCCTGCTCGAGTCGGCCGGCACCGGCGCGGTGACCGCGGCCGCCGCACCGCTCGAGGTGCCCGACGACCCGTGCTTCGCGCTGCTCTCCTCGACCGGCCTCCTCGCCCGCACCAGCAGCGACGAGGCGGTCGGGACCGGCGGCGCCCGGGCCAACCACGACGTCGTCGTGTCCGCCGTCCGCACCACCGCCCGCGGCGAGGTCGGCGTGCTCACGTCGACGGGACGCCTCCTCCGCCTCGGCGTCCTGGACCTCCCCGCGATCCCGCCGTCGGCCAACGAGTCCAACCTCCAGGGCGGCGTTCCGCTGTCCGAGCTGCTTTCGCTCGACACCGGTGAACGCGCGCTCGCGCTCTGCACCCTCGCCACCGCCGGGCCGGGGCTCGCCCTCGGCACCCGCCAGGGCGTGGTCAAGCGGGTCAACCCCGAGGTCCTCGGCAAGGACGAGTGGGACGTCATCCGCCTCGCCGAGGACGACGAGGTCGTCGGAGCGGTCGAGCTGCGGACCGGCGAGGAGGAGCTCTGCTTCGTGACCTCCGACGCGCAGCTGCTCCACTACCCGGCCTCGCGGCGTCCGTCCGCAGGGCAGGTCGGGCGGCGGCATGGCCGGCGTCCGGGTGGCCACCGGCGAACAGGTGGTCTGGTTCGGCGCCCTCGACCTCACGTCGTACGACGACGGCGCGGTGCTGGTCACCGCATCCGGGTCGTCCACCGCCCTCCCCGGCACCGAGCCCGGCGCGGTCAAGGTGACCGACTTCGCGGAGTACCCGGCCAAGGGCCGGGCCACGGGCGGCGTCCGCTGCCACCGCTTCCTCAAGGGCGAGGACGCCCTCATCTTCGCCTGGGTCGGCCCCGCTCCTGCGCGAGGCGCCGCTGCCAGCGGCGCCCCCGTCGACCTCCCGCCCGCGACCGGGCGACGTGACGGCTCCGGCGTACCAGGCAGCCAGGCGCTCGCCGCCTGCGCCGGACCGCTCGCGCCTCACCGCGGCTGTGTCAGGGTGACGCCATGACGCTTGCGCCTCCTTCTCCGCCGCCTGGCCGCGGCCGCCCTGGTCGGCGGCCTGACGGTGGTGTCGGTCACCGCCTGCTCCGGCGGCGACGACCCGGTCACCGACAACAAGGACCTCGACGACGACGGTGACGGCGAGGTCAGCCCCGAGGAGGTCATGGCGGCCGCCAAGGCCAAGCTCGACGAGACCACGGGCGTGGAGCTCAGCCTCAGCACGGACGACGAGCCCGAGGACGGCGACTACCTCGCGTCGGCCGACGGCACGCTGATCGCCGACCCGCCGTCCTTCGAGGGCGAGGTCGGTGGCCGCGTCATGGGGGCCTCGGCGGCAGACATCGCCGTCGTCTCGGTCGACGGAGACCTCTACGTCGAGATCCCCATCCTCGGCTGGGACAAGCTGGATCCCGACGACTTCTGCGCGCCCGACCCCGGCACGCTGCTCGACCCCGACACCGGCGTCTCCCCCATCCTCACCGCGACCGAGGACCTCGAGGCCGGCGAGAGCGAGCTCGGTGGCGATGACAACGACGAGACGCTGACGCCGTTCACCGGCACGGTCCCCGGCGACACCGTGCGCAACATCCTGCCCTGCGCCGAGGGCGACGAGTTCGACGCCACCTACCGGATCGACGCCGAGGGCTACCTCACCGACGGCCGAGATCACCGGCGAGTTCTTCGCCGGCATGGACGCGATCACCTACGTCGATCGAGGTGCACGAGTACGACGTCGAGCAGGAGATCACGGCTCCGGAATGATGGGATGCAGCCTCGTTCTCGACCGGCGGTCCCGGCTGCTCCTCGGCTTCTGCGCCGCTGCTGTCGCGTTCGCCGCGATCGACACCTATGTCGTGGTGCTCGCGCTGCCGGACATGATGGCGGCGGTCGGCATCCCGGTCGACGAGCTCCAGCGGGCCGCGCCGATCGTCTCCGGCTTCCTGCTCGGGTACGTCGCGATGCTCCCCCTCATCGGGCGGATCGCCGACCTCCGCGGCCAGGTCCCGGTGCTCGCGGCGTCGCTGGCGGTGTTCGCGGTCGGCTCGCTGATCACGACGATCTCCTACGACCTCACCACCATGGTGATCGGCCGGTTCCTCCAGGGCGCCGGCGGCGGCGGCCTGGTGCCGGCCACGATGGCGCTCGTCGCCGCGCTCTACCCCATCGAGCAGCGCGGCCTGCCGCTCGGGATCGTGTCGGGCGTGCAGGAGATCGGCAGCGTGCTCGGCCCGCTCTTCGGCGCCGTCGTGCTCTCGTTCGGGTCGTGGCGCACCATCTTCGCGATCAACTTCGCGGTCGGGGTGCTGCTCGTCGTCGCTGTCCGGACCCTCTGGCGAGGAGACGGTCTCGATTCGCGCCTCGCCTGACGACGGCCGGGGCAGGCCCGACCTGCTGGGCGCGCTCGCGGCCGTCGTACTCGTTGCTGCGGGCCTTCTCGTCTTCCTCCAACCGGCCGAGCTCAAGCGCGACCTGACCTGGGGCCAGCTCTTCATCCCGTACGTCGACGGCGGCAGCCGCTGGGTGACGCCCATCGGCGCTGATCGCGGTCGGCGCGGCCGTGGTCCTGGTGCTCCGCTGCGTCTTCGCCCGCCGCCCGATCGTCGACGTCCGCGGCTGGTTCCGCTCGGCGCAGGACGCCGACCTGGTCGGCGCCACCCTGTTGGCGGTCGCGCTCGGCGGCATCGTGCTCGCGTTCGCGAGTGCCGACCCCGAGGTCGCGGTGTTCAACCCGCAGGGCGCCTGGTTCCTCCTCGGCGCCGGCCTCGCGGCGGCGGCGTTCGTCGTGCACCTGATCCGGGCCGACGCACCGATCATCCCGCGCGCGGCACTCGCCGCGGTCCCGGCGTGGGGCTCCCTCCTGGTCAGCTTCCTGGTCGGCTGGGCGCTGATCGCCGCGCTCGTCGACATCCCGCTCTTCGCGCGCACGACGACCTTCCGCGACTCGCAGCTGGGCGCGGCGCTGGTGCTGCTGCGGTTCCTCGCCGCGCTGCCGGTCGGTGCCGTCGTCGGTGGCTACCTCATCCGCCGGTTGCCCGCCGGCGTGATCACCGCGGTCGGCATGCTGCTCGCCGCCGGAGGCTTCTTCTGGATGGCGCAGTGGGACGCGACCAGCCTCGACGGGTTCGCGTCCAACGTGCCGCTGGTCCTGGGCGGACTCGGGTTCGGACTCGCGCTGGCGCCGGTCAACGCGGCCATCCTGTCGACCACTGCCCACGACACCCATGGGATCGCCAGCGCCCTGGTCGTGGTCGCCCGGATGGTCGGCATGCTCGTCGGGATCTCCGTGCTCACCACCTGGGGCCTCCACCAGCTCCACGAGGAGCACCTCAAGGACCCCGACCTCGGACTGGTCGACCTGGCCATCGTCCAGGAGCAGTCGGTCTTCACGGGCGCGGCCGTGGCAGCGGTGCTCGCCGCCGTACTCGCCCTCGTGCTGTTCCGACGCGCGCCGACCCGAGGCCTGGACACGGCAGAGGTGCTCCGCACCGGCGGATAAATTGGGCTCATGAACAACTTCGACGACCTGCTCGCAGCCAACCGTGACTTCGCGGTCGACTTCGCCCTGGGCGGCTTCGACGGAGTCGCGCACGCGGGCCTGGCGATCGTGACCTGCATGGACTCGCGGATCGACCCGCTCCGCATGATCGGACTCACTCCCGGCGACGCGAAGATCTTCCGCAACCCCGGCGCCCGCGTGACCGAGGCGGCGCTGGAGGCGCTGGTGCTCGGCGTCCACCTGCTCGAGGTCGACCGGATCATGATCGTGCCGCACACCCGGTGCGCGGTGGCCTCGCTCTCCGAGGGCGAGCTGCGCCGTCAGGTGTCCGAGTCAGCCGGGCAGGACGCCTCCTGGCAGGCCTTCCACGTGATCGAGGACCAGGCCCAGGCGCTGGCCGAGGACGTGCAGCGGGTGCGGTCGCACCCACTGATCCCCGAGTCGGTGCCGATCGGCGGCTTCCTGTACGACGTCGACACCGGGTTGCTCACCCAAAAGGTCTGATCGACCGGGGTGTTGTCCGGTCCGACAACGTTGTCAGATATGACAGCCCGTCCCGCGAGGCGCCTACGAGTGCGACCGAGCCACCCGTAGCCTGCGTTATGTAGGCCGCCCTGTGCCGCACGGGGCGGGCCTTGGCCGGGCTCCAACCGACCGAGGGGGAATGCGGTTCGGAGGACCATGCCTGCGCGGGACGACATCGATCGGATCAGTCAGGCACAATCCCGCCTCGTCGCTCGATCCGACCGAGCAGCGAGCGCTGACGCCGGCGCGATCTGGATGCCTTTCCTTGCCCTCACCACGACCCCCGCCTGGCCCAAGGACAAGACGCGGGGCGCCGTGCTCAGCAATCTCGTCGCCCTGGTCCTGTTCGGCGAGGCCGAGGACATCGCGACCCTCGACTCGCTGATCCGGTCGATCGGGGCCGAGCGGACCGCGGCGATCCAGGGCGAGCTCGACGAGCTGCTCGGCCTCGGACCCGAGCTCCCGATCACCACCGCCGCGCTGCGCCTGCTCGGTGACGTGCGCCTCCTCCGCGAACGGCTCGGGCACACGGGCCTGTCGTCGACCAAGGTGGACGCGATCATCACCCGCACCCACCACCAGACGTTCTGGCTGTTGCTCGCCGGTGCCGAGGACCTGCCGCGGTCACCGGCGATCCGCAACACCGACCAGCTGATGGACATGGTCCACCACGGCAACGCCCGCCGCTGGCGGGCAGCCCTGCTCCCGCTGATCGAGAGCCCGTGGGGGCCGTACGGCGAGCACATCCTGACGCTCACCAAGGAAGCGAAGCTCGACGCGATCGCGGAGATCCTCGAGGAGTGCCGCAAGGTCTACCGCCACCGCCAGGAGCAGCGCGAGCGCGATGCCATCGCGCGCGAGATCCGGCGGCTGGTCGCGATCAGCGGACTCACCCAGCGGCAGTTCGCGGCCCAGATCGGGACCTCACCCTCGCGGCTGTCGACCTACGTCAACGGCCGGGTGATCCCGTCCGCCGCCATGCTGCTGCGGATCCGGCGGGTCGCCCACAACCAGCGCCGATCCGGCTGAGGCAGACCATCGACGCTCAGGCGTCGAGCGCCTCGACGTCGACCTCGTAGGCGCCCTGGACGATGAACTCCTTGCGCGGCGCGACGTCGGAACCCATCAGCAGCTCGAACACCTGGGCCGCCTCCTCCGCGTCGTCGACGGTCAGCCGCCGCAGCGTGCGGTGGCGGGGGTCCATGGTCGTCTCGGCCAGCTGGTCGGCGTCCATCTCGCCCAGACCCTTGTAGCGCTGGACCGGGTCCTTCCACCGCACGTTCTTCTTCTTGAGCTCGGCGAGCTTCCGCTGCAGCTCGTCGTCGGAGTAGGTGTAGACGTACTTGTCCTGGCCCTTGCGCGGGTTCGAGATCTCGACCCGGTGCAGCGGGGGCACGGCGGTGTAGACCCGCCCGGCGCGGACCAGCTCGGGCATGTACTTGAAGAACAGGGTGGCGAGCAGACACCGGATGTGGGCGCCGTCCGAGTCGGCGTCGGCCATGAAGATCACCCGGCCGTAGCGGGCCGCGTCGACGTCGAACGTCCGGCCGGAGCCGGCGCCGACGACCTGGATGATCGAGCTGCACTCGGCGTTCTTCAGCATGTCGCCGATGGACGCCTTCTGGACGTTGAGGATCTTGCCCCGGATCGGGAGCAGCGCCTGGAACTCGGAGTTGCGGGCGAGCTTCGCCGTACCGAGTGCCGAGTCGCCCTCGACGATGAACAGCTCGGTGCGCTCGGCATCGTTGGCGCGGCAGTCGGCGAGCTTGGCCGGCAGCGTGGACGACTCGAGCGCGTTCTTGCGGCGCTGCGTCTCCTTGTGCTGACGGGCGGCGATCCGGGTCTTCGCGGCACCGGCGACCTTCTCCATGAGCAGCTTGGCCTGCGCCTTCTCGGCGCGTTTGGTGGAGGTGAGGAACGCCTTGAGCTGCTGCGAGACCACCTTGCGCACGGAGGCTCGTACGGCGGGCGTGCCGAGGATCTCCTTGGTCTGGCCCTCGAACTGGGGCTCGGCCAGCCGCACCGTGACGATCGCGGTGAGGCCTTCGAGGATGTCGTCCTTGATGACGTCGTCGTCGTTGACCTTGAGCGCCTTGCTGGCGCGCATCGCGTCGTTGAACGTCTTGGTCAGCGCGGCGTCGAACCCGCGCGACGTGGGTGCCCCCCTTCGGGGTCGCGATCACGTTGACGAACGAGCGGACCTCGGTCTCGTAGCCGGTGTCCCACCGGGCGGCGATGTCGACGGTCAGCTCCCGTTCGACGTCCTGCGGGGTCATGTGGCCCTGCTCGTCGAGCATCGGGACGGTCTCGGTGAAGATGTCGGTGCCGGTGATCCTGACCACGTCGGTGACCGGCTCACCGTGGCTGAGCGCCTCGGCGAACTCCGAGATGCCGCCGTCGTGGCGGATCTTCTCCTCGAAGAGCTCCGGCCCTCGCAGGTCGCGGACGACCAGCTCCAGTCCGGGCACGATGTAGGCCGTCTGCCGGGCCCTCCCGATCAGCCCTTCGATCTCGAACCTGGCGTCCTTGGTGAAGATCTGGCGGTCCGGCCAGAACTGGATCCGGGTGCCCGACCGGTCCTTGCCGACGCGCTTGCCCTTGCGGGTGAGCCCCGACTTCGCCGCGAACGTCGCCTTCGGTCCATCGCCGTCGAACACGCCGGGGATGCCTCGCTGGAACGAGAGGCCCTGCTGGGACGGGGACCGGTCGACGTCGATGTCCATCCTCGCCGACAGCGCGTTGACGACCGAGAGGCCGACCCCGTGGAGGCCGCCCGATGCGTTGTAGGACCCACCGCCGAACTTGCCGCCGGCGTGCAGCTTGGTCGCCACGACCTCGACCCCGGGCAGGCCGGTCTTCGGCTCCTTGTCGGTCGGGATGCCGCGGCCGTCGTCGTAGACCTCGACGGAGTCGTCGGGGTGGAGCGTCACCTCGACCCGGCGCGCGTGGCCGCCGAGCGCCTCGTCGACGCCGTTGTCGATGATCTCCCACAGGCAGTGCATCAAGCCGCGGGTGTCGGTGGACCCGATGTACATGCCCGGCCGCTTGCGGACGGCCTCGAGCCCCTCGAGGACCAGCAGGTGGGCGGCGTTGTAGGTCTTGTCGGTGATGGTGTGCTCCTGGTTGAAACAGCGTCGTTCTGGGTACGAATCTACCCGCGACACGCCGGGGTTCGGTGCAGGCACACGGTCTTGCGCAGGGCAACGATGTGAGCAGCAGATGTCGTTGGTAACAAGGATGTGTCGGGGCGTGGAAATCCCGATCGGCGCAGCCAGTGTCGTGAAAGAATGAACGTGCCGTTGACCACACGGATGGCGGGAATCTTGGGACCGCTCGCTACGTTGATCAGGCACCGACCGAAGAAAAGAGGCACAACATGAACACTGCTGTTGCCCCCAGCGCACCCCTGACCGCCGAAGATCGTTGCGACCGTTGCGGTGCCCAGGCATATCTTCGCGTCGAGCTTGCCACCGGTGGCGAGCTCCTGTTCTGCGCCCACCACGCCCGCGAGCACGGCGACAAGCTCAAGCAGGTCGCGATCGCGGTCCACGACGAGACCCACAAGCTCGCCAGCACCCCGGCCATCGCGCCGGAGGACGAGCTCTGACCGGCTCCCCCTACCTCGTCGGAGGCCCCGGACTTCGGTCCGGGGCCTTCGTCATTGGGATCCGCTGATGGGGATCGTGCTGGCCCTCGGGGCAGCCATGGCGTACGGCCTGTCGGACTTCATCGGCGGCCTCGCCTCACGTCGTACGACGCCGTGGCCGGTCGCGCTGCTCGGGGCGCTCGGCGGCCTGCTCGGCGCCACGGTCCTGTCTCTCGTGGCGCAGGGCGATCCGACGTCCGCCGACCTGCTCTGGGGCGCCGCATCCGGGCTCGGCAGCGGGGTCGGCACCGTTTTCCTCTACCGCGGCCTGGCGACGGGCCGGATGGCCGTCGTGGCTCCGGTGTCCGCCGTGGGTGCTGCCGTCGTACCCGTCGTGGTCGGCGTCGCCACCGGCGAGCGCCCCTCCGCGCTGGTCGCGATCGGCATCGTGGTCGCCCTGCCCGGTATCTGGCTGGTCGCGCGGATGCCCGCCACGGCCGACGGAGACCGGACCGGTGGCATGGTCGACGGCCTCCTCGCGGGGCTCGGCTTCGGTCTGCTCTTCGTCGCCCTGGGTCAGGTGCCGGACGGTGCCGGGTTCTGGCCGCTCGCAGCCAGCCAGGTCGCCGCCCTGGCCACCATCTGTGCGGTCGCGACCGTCATGCGGGCCCCCTGGGTCCCGACCGCGGTCTCCGAGCTCTGGGGTGTCGTGGCCGGTCTCGTCGCGACCGTTGCCGTGCTGCTGTTCCTGCTGGCGACCCAGACCGACCTGCTGACCGTCGCGGCGGTCCTGACCTCGCTCTACCCGGCCTTCACGATCCTGCTCGCCGCTGTCGTGCTCCGCGAGCACATCTACCGCGCCCAGGGACTCGGGCTCCTGCTGTGCGGCGTGGCCGTCGGCTTCGTCGCCGCCGGCTGACCCCGGATGTCCTACGGTTCGGATCATGCGGACCTACGCAGCGATTGCAGCGGTTGTCCTTCTCACCGGCTGCGGTGGGCCAGCTGACGATCAACCGGACGACGCCCCGATCTCGCTACCGGCCGGCGTGCCGACGAAGCAGCTGTCCCGCGCCGAGCGGGAGCTGGCGGCGGCGTACCGGACGTTCGTCGACGCCTTCCTCAGCGGAGACGGTGCGACGGCGTACGGCCTGCTCAGCGAGCGGTGTCAGGACGTCTACTCTGCCGAGGAGTACGCCGACGGCTCGGCCGACGCAGCCGAGGACATCGGGCTCGTCGACTACGTGATCGTGTCGGTGACCGTCGACGGCGACCGCGGCGAGGTCGACGGCGAGTTCCCCGTCGCCGAGCTGAACCACGAGGGTGGCACGGCGTTCGTGCTCGAGGACGGCAAGTGGCGTGCCGACCGGTGCGAGTAGCCCGGATCAGTCCTTGACGACCCAGGGCAGGAAGTGACGCCGGGAGGGCACCCAGTCCTTCACGACGTGGCCAGGCTCGAACTGGTCGGTCATCCGTAGGCTGACGCGCAGGTTGTTGGGCCTGCCGATGCAGCCCCGGCCGACCTCGACGCGCACCGCGTCCTGGGCGGGGAGGAACGTCACGTCCGAGCGGCAGCTGCGCGGGTCACCGACGGACTGCCAGTTGTTGGACCGGGTGACGGCCCAGTCGGCGCCTTCGAACAGCGGGACACCGATCTGGAACTCCGGACCGGGGTGGCTGCCGTCGACGTCGTACCAGATGGTCACGCCGGGGCCGGACGTCAGCGAGGTGTCGAGGTCCGTGACCTGGATCCGGGTGTAGACGGTGTGCGCGGCGTGGTTGACCCGGACCTTGCGGATGTCCGCGGTCGAGGCCGCCGCGTCGGCAGGGTCGGTGACCGTGACGGACTCGGCGTGCGCAGGGGCGGAGTGCAGGAGGGGAAGCGCGGCGCCTGCGGCGAGTACGGCGGCTGCCCGGATCAGCTTGTTCATCGTGGTCTCCTCGTGAGTCGAACGCTTGTCAGGGACAAGACGCGAACAAGCGCGCTTCTGGTTGCAACCGGATCCTGCGAGGTTACCGACGGCGAGCCGCCAAGCAGCCTCAACCACCGACTACGTCAACCGCGGCCCGGGCGGTGCTCGCACGATCTGCGACGACGGGCAGATTCGCGATGTCAGTCGAGGTAGTCGCGCAGGACCTGGGAGCGGCTCGGGTGGCGCAGCTTCGACATCGTCTTCGACTCGATCTGGCGGATCCGCTCGCGGGTCACGCCGTAGACCTTGCCGATCTCGTCGAGCGTCTTGGGCTGGCCGTCGGTGAGGCCGAACCGCATCGAGACCACGCCGGCCTCGCGCTCGGAGAGCGTGTCGAGCACGGCGTGCAGCTGCTCCTGGAGCAGCGTGAAGCTGACCGCGTCGGCCGGGACGATCGCCTCGGAGTCCTCGATCAGGTCACCGAACTCCGAGTCGCCGTCCTCGCCCAGGGGCGTGTGCAGCGAGATCGGCTCGCGGCCGTACTTCTGGACCTCGACGACCTTCTCGGGGGTCATGTCGAGCTCCTTGGCGAGCTCCTCCGGAGTGGGCTCGCGGCCGAGGTCCTGCAGCATCTGGCGCTGGACGCGGGCGAGCTTGTTGATGACCTCGACCATGTGGACCGGGATCCGGATGGTGCGGGCCTGGTCGGCCATCGCCCGGGTGATCGCCTGCCGGATCCACCAGGTGGCGTACGTCGAGAACTTGTAGCCCTTGGTGTAGTCGAACTTCTCGACCGCGCGGATCAGACCGAGGTTGCCCTCCTGGATCAGGTCCAGGAACAGCATGCCGCGGCCGGTGTAGCGCTTGGCCAGCGAGACGACGAGTCGGAGGTTGGCCTCGAGCAGGTGGTTCTTGGCGCGGCGGCCGTCCTCGGCGATCCACTCCAGCTCTTCGAGCAGCCTTGGCGGACATCTTGGTGCCGCGCGCGAGCTTCTCGTCGGCGAAGAGGCCGGCCTCGATCCGCTTGGCGAGCGAGACCTCCATCTCGGCGTTGAGGAGCGGCACCTTGCCGATCTGCTTGAGGTAGTCCTTGACGGGGTCGGCGGTCGCGCCGGCGACCATGACCTGCTGCTCGGGCTCGTCGGTGTCGTCGGCAGTGGAGACGACGAACGAGGCCGACGCAGCCTCCTTCTCGTCCTCGACGATCGTCGGGTCGGCCTTGACGTCCTTCTCGAACTGCTCGTCGGGGAGGTCAGGCAGGATCTTCTTGCCGTCGGGCCCGATCACCGGCACCTCGGCAGCGGGCGCGGCCTCGTCGGCCTTCTTCGCGGCAGCGGTCTTCGCGGCACCCGTCTTGCTGGCAGGCGCGGCCTTCTTCGCCGGGGCCGCCTTCTTGGCGGGCGCAGCGGTCTTGGCAGCAGCCGCTGTCTTCGCCGGCGCAGCCTTCTTGGCGGGCGCCTTCTTGGCGGTGCTGGCGGTGGCGGTCTTGCGCGTGCTCGTCGCGGCGACCGCGCGACCGGAGGCCGGCATCGCGACCGTGATGCCCAGGCCCGCGAGGTGGCCCAGGAACGACTTCAGGTGCGGCGCGGCGACGTCGGCTGAGGCGCACGCCTGCCGTACTTCTTCGGGACTCACACTGCCCATCGGAGTGGCCTGATCGATCAGGGCGACGATGGAAGGGTGCGCGAGCACCGCAGCGGGGACCTTGCGTGCGTTCGACGACACGAACACCTCTCGATACGGCAGAAACTGGCTACAGGGCGCGGCCCAGCCCGGAGGCGTCAAGACCGCAGGTGTCATTCTGCCACGCAGGTGGGCGCTCCCCGCACACCGGGCGGGGTGTGGGCGCTCACTCCCCCGCGGTCGGCGCGAACGCAGCGGCGAGGTCGCGGAAGCGCGCGACCTGGGCGGTCCGCTCAGCGAGCCGCTGGTCGTCCAGGGTCCGCGCCGGGGCTGCCTGGAGCAGCGCCTTGGTCGCGGAGACGGCGCCGTGCGGGTGCGCCGTGAGCGCCTCGACGGTCGCGGCGAGCGCGCCGTCGAGATCCGCGGCCGGCACGACCACCTGCGCCAGCCCGATCTCCCCTGCCTCCGCACCGCTGACCGTGCGCGCGGACGCGCAGATCTCCAGGGCCCGGGCGTAGCCGACGGCAGCGACCAGCGGCTTGGTGCCGACCAGGTCGGGCACGAGACCGAGGGCGGGCTCCTTCATGCAGAACCGGGCGTCGTCAGCGACGATCCGCAGGTCGCAGCACAGCGCCAGCTGGAAGCCCGCGCCGATGGCGTGGCCCTCGACCACCGCGACCGTGACGAACCGCGGGTCCGCCAGCATCGCGAACGGCCGCTGGTAGACGTCGATCTGGTCGATGATCGCCTGGTCGTCCAGCGCGAGGGTGGCGATGAAGTTGCCCTCCTCGTCCGGTTGCCCCGGGTCGAGCAGCGACAGGTCGAGGCCGGCCGAGAACGTGCCTCCGGCACCGCGGAGTACGACGACCCGCACCGACGCGTCGAGCTCCTCCAGGATCCGTGCGATGCCCGCCCACATCCGCGGCCGTTGCGCGTTGCGCACGTCCGGCCGGTTCAACGTGATCGTCGCGACCGCGCCGTCCAGGTCGAGCCGCAGGTCGGCGTGGTCCAGCTCCTCCGGGGTCATGCCTCAGTCTCGCTGGAGGATGAAGAAGTAGGGCTCCGCGCCACGCAGGTCCATCACGCCGAGCAGGGTGTCGGCGTCGACCCGACGGAAGACGTCGATGATCGGCAGGTGGTCATAGACCATCGCGGCCGTCACCACGCCGCGGTGCTCGACGGCGCGGAGCCGGGCCCGGTGCTTCTTGGTCCGGATCGCGGGCTTGAGCGCGCCCACCAGTGACCGCAGACCTGTCCGTGACGGCCTTGGGCACCCTCGGGATCAGACCGAGCGGGACCTTGCGCGGCTCGACGGCGAAGATCTCGCCGCTCGGGCTCCGGAACAGCAGCGGGTGCACGTGGTCGACGTCGTCGAACTGCTTGCCGTACCACCCGGAGGACTCCAGGAGCCCGTCCATCGCATGTCCGGTGCCGAGCTCGCGCCCGCGGTAGCGGCCGGTGATCTCCTCCGGGCGCACCGCCGGGAGGTCGTCGTACAGCGCGAGCGCCTCGGCTGCACTGCAGACCGGCTCCAGGGCGGCCAGGCGGGCGGTGGTCGTTGTCTCGGTCGCTGCTCATCGACTTCCTCTTTCAGGCTCTCGGCTCTCAGGCGCTCGCGGGCAGCCGCAGCGCACCCGGCGCAGACGCCGGGACAACAGGTTGGCGGGGTGCGACCGGCGCGATCCGCTGGTACGGCGCACCCAGGGCCGGCCGCGCGTCGGACTCGCCCTTGTTGGGCCAGAACGCCATCGCCCGCTCCGCCTGGGCGGTGATGGTCAGTGACGGGTTGACGCCGAGGTTGGCGGTGATCGCACTGCCGTCGGCGATGTGCAGCCCGGGATTGCCGTAGACCCGCTGGAAGGGGTCGATCACACCGGTGTCCCGGGAGTCACCGATCGTGCAGCCGCCGATGTAGTGCGCGGTCGCCGGGATGTTGAAGATGTCGGTGGCGATGTTGCCGGTGTCGGCATCGGCCTTCGCGGCGTACTCCCGCGCCACCTCGTGCGCGACCGGGAGCCAGTCGGGGTTCGGCTCGCCACTCCCCTGCTTGGTCTTCAGCAGCCCGCCCTTGAGGTAGGACGTCAGCGAGTTGTCGAGCGACTGCATGACCAGCAGGATCACCGACCGCTCGGATGCGCGCCGGAGGTCCATCGATCGCAGGAACACCAGCGGGTGCAGGACGATCGTCAGCAGGAACCGCAGGAACCTGAAGGCGCCGCCGTCGACCATCGGGACCGTCTGCACGAAGAGCGAGTTCTGGCCCTTGCCGTAGGTGCAGACCTCGACGTGGGTCTGCGGCTCGGGGTGGATCGACGACGTGATCGCCACGCCCTGCGCGAAGTCGTCGCGGTTCTGGCTCTGGATGCCGATGATCGCCTCGGAGTTGCTGCGGGTGAGCTCGCCCAGCCGGGGCGAGAGGTCGGGCAGGGTGCCGTCGTCCCGCAGCCGGTGGAGCAGCTTCTGGGTGCCGAGCGCGGCGGCGGCGAAGACCACCTGCTCCGCGGTGAAGGTACGGCGGCCCTTGCGCAGCTTGCCGTTGGAGCGCTCGGTCTCGACCAAGAAGCCCTGCCCGACGGCATCATTGGGCTTGACCGACGTCACGGTCGTCAGCGGGTGGACCTCGGCGCCGTTCTCCTCCGCGAGGTAGAGGTAGTTGGTCGTGGTGGTGTTCTTGGCGTTGTGCTTGCAGCCGGTGAAGCACTCCGAGCAGTGGATGCAGCCGGCCCGGCGCGGGCCGGCGCCGCCGAAGTAGGGGTCGTCGACCTCCTTGCCCTCGTTGCCCTCGTTGAAGAACACGCCGACCTGGGTCTTGTGGAAGGTGTCGGCGACACCGCGGTCCTGCGCGACCTGCAGCAGCAGCTCGTCCTTGGGGCCGATCCGCGGGTTCTCGACCACGCCGAGCATCCGCTTCGCCTGGTCGTAGTAGGGCGCGAGCTCGTCCTGCCAGTCGGTGATGTGGGCCCAGGCCTGGTCACGGTAGAACTCCGGCAGCGGCTCGTAGAGCGTGTTGCCGTAGATGAGCGACCCGCCCCCGACGCCGGCGCCGCTGAAGACCAGGCACTTGCCCAGCGCGCTGATCCGCTGCGGGCCCGTGAGCCCGAGGCGCGGAGCCCAGATCGACTTCCGGACGTTCCAGTTGGTCTTCGGGAAGTCGTCGGCGTCCCACCGGCGGCCGGCCTCGAGCACACCGACGCGGTAGCCCTTCTCGGTGAGCCGCAGCGCGGTCACGCTGCCGCCGAAGCCGGAGCCGACGACGATCACGTCGTAGTCGTAGGTCATCGGGAAACCACCTCGTAGTCGGCAGGATCGAACTTCGCCTGCGATTTGTACTGGATGCCGAGCGACGGCCAGTTGGTCGTGATCCGGCCGTTGGAGTTGCGGTACCACGACGAGCACTGGGTCCACACGCTGTCGGAGAGCTGGGCCTGGATGCGGTCGTCGTACTCCTGCTCGACCTCGGGCCGGACGGTCAGCGGAGCGCCGGCCGTGGCGAGGTGGGCGACGTAGTCGCCGAGGTACTTCGCCTGGGCTTCGAGGAAGTAGATGATCGACCCGCCGCCGGTGTTGGTGTTGGGGCCGTACATGACGAACAGGTTGGGGAAGTGCGACACGGTCATGCCGTAGTAGGCACGCGCGCCCTCGCGCCAGTCGTCGTGCAGGTCGCGACCGTCGCTGCCCTTGATCGACATCGGGGCGAGGAACTCGGTGGCCTTGAAGCCGGTGCCCCAGATGATGACGTCGGCCTCGTGCTCCTGGCCGTCGGCCGTCACCACTCCGGTGGGCGTGATCTCGGCGATCCCGTCGGTGACCACGTCGACATTGGGCTGTGCCAGCGCGGGCAGGTAGTCGTCGGAGAACAGGATCCGCTTGCAGCCGATCTGGTAGTCGGGCCAGACCTTCTCGAAGAGACCCGGCTTCTCCTTGGTCAGCTTGCGCATGTGCAGCTTCGACCGCAGCTTGATCGCCGCGGCCAGCGGCTTCGAGTAGACCCACGCGAAGCTGAGCCCCTCGACGACGCCGTACCAGGTGCCGCGCTCGACCAGCTGGGTCGCCGGGACCCGCTCGAACACCTTGTGGTGCAGCTGGGAGAACTCCCGGTCGGGCCGCGGGATGATGTAGGGCGGCGTGCGCTGGAAGACGGTCATCTGCGCGACCTGCGGCTGGATCTCCGGGACGAACTGGATCGCGCTCGCACCGGTGCCGATCACCGCGACCCGCTTGCCGTTCAGGTCGACGTCGTGGTCCCACGACGCGGAGTGGAAGGTGGGGCCGGCGAAGGTGTCCGCGCCGGCGATGTCGGGATAGGCCGGTCGCGAGAGCTGTCCGACCGCGGACACGAGGACGTCGACGACGACCGGGTCGCCCGTGCTGAGCTCGACGGTCCACTTCCCGGCGTCCGCGTCGTAGGACGCAGCGGTCACCTCGGTGTCGAAGCGGATGTGCCGGCGGACGTCGTACTTGTCGGCGACGTGGCGCATGTAGTCGAGGATCGCGGGCTGCCGGGAGAACCGGTGCGGCCAGCGCGGGTTGCGCTCGAACGAGTAGGAGTAGAACGGCGACGGTACGTCGCAGGCGGCACCTGGGTAGGTGTTCTCGCGCCACACGCCGCCGACGTCGTCGGCCTTCTCGAACACGACGATGTCGTCGAAGCCGCGCTTCTTCAGCTCGATGACGGCGGCCAGGCCGCCGAAGCCGGTGCCGATGACGGCAACAGAGGGGGTCATTGCTTCTCCTTCGTGGCCGCCGCGTCCTCCAGGACCAGCCGCGCGCACGCGGCGGGGTCGTCGTTGAACGGCAGGTGCCCGGCCCCCGCGAGGTCGGTGTGGCGGGCGAACGGGAGCACCTCGCGGGCGCGGGCGCTCTGCGTGCGATGGATGAGTACGACGTCGCGCGTTCCCCAGGCGATCGTCACCGGGATGTCGACCAGCGCGCCCGGGTCGTCGTCCGCGCTGAGGAAGTAGTTGCCGAAGTCGTGGCGCGCGGCCTTGAAGGCGGGTGCGCCGGCGAGACCGGCCATGTCCGCCTTGGCGACCTCGGGAGGGACGCGGGTCGGGTGGCCGAACATGTTGCTCAGCAGGGCGGCCCGGCCGGCAGGGTGGTCGAGCAGTCGGTCCAGCACCGGCCCAGCGGTCCGCGCCCCGACCCGGAGCCCGGTCACCACGCTCTGGGTCCAGCGCAGCCCCGCCGTACTCCAGAACCCGACCGGGGAGAACGCCGTCACCGCCGACGCCACTCCGCGGCGGCCGAGCTCCAGCCCGACCCCGCCGCCCATGGAGCTGCCCACCAGGTGCGGACGGTCGACGTCGTTGGCCGTGAGCCATCCGGCCAGCCAGTCGGCGTAGCCCCGCGGGCCGGGCTGCACGCCATCGACCAGCGGCGAGGCGCCGAAGCCGGGCATGTCGATCGCGATCACCTCGTGGCGCTCGGCCAGGCGGTCGAGGATCGGCTCGAAGCACTGCCAGCGGCTGCCGATGCCGTGGACCAGCACGATCGGGTCGCCGCTCCCGCGGCGGTGGACGTTGATCAACGCTTTCCTCCTGATCGCTTGTCGATCGGCGGCAGCTGGATCTCGAGACCGAGCTGGTCGACGACGAGGGCCGTGCAGTGGTGCACGAACTCGTCGCGCGAGGTGTGGCGGGCACCCTCGCTCCAGGCGAGGAACAGCGCGAAGATCGCCGACGAGAACCCGATGACCGTCCATGCCCGCGACGGGTGCCGCAGCGCCTCGGCCTCCTCGGGCACCAGCTCGGCCAGGACCGAAAGGACGAACTCCGGCATCGCGGCCTGGGAGCGCGGCCGCAGGGTCTCGTCGGCGGCCGACTCCCGGAAGAGCACCCGCCCGATCCGGGGGTCGTCCTCGACCACGGAGACCGCGGTGTCGAATCCCGCGAGAAGTCCCGCGGTGACCCCTTCGGCGGCGTTGGCCTCGACGGCCGCCGCCATGATCGGCTCGCGGATCCGCTCGACGGCCTCGTCGTAGACGGCGGCCAGCAGCTCGTCGCGGTCGGCGAACACCTCGTAGAAGTAGCGCGGACCGACCGACGCCTCCCGACAGGCAGCGCGCATCGTCAGCGCCGCGACACCCTGGGTGCCGACGAGGTCGAGCCCGGCCTCGACCAGGCGCTGCCGCCGGTCGGCTTCACGGGCATCAGGAGTCTGGCCCTGCCAGAGGCGGCCCGATCCGGCACGCGAGGCCTCAGCAGGAGCGGTGGTGTCCGTGGCCATGACAGCACCGTACAGGAATCATGCGATTCCCGGAAGCAGTTGATTCCTAGTTTTGCCTTCGCCTGTGCCGGCCGAGCCTCAGGCCTTCGCGGCAGCCTTCTTCGCCTGCTTGTACTCCCGAACCTTCTGGAGCGATGTGCGTCCACGACGTCGGCAACCGAGCGATATCCGTCGAGGGAGTAGTCGCCGGCCGCCTTCTCCCAACCGTCGGGGCGTACGCCGAGCTGCTTGGCCACGAGGGCGGTGAAGATCTGTGCCTTCTGCTTCCCGAAGCCGGGGAGCGCCTGGAGCCGGTTCATGAGATCCGCACCGCTCGCGGCTTCCGCCCAGATCCGGCTGGCGTCCCCGCCGTACTCATCGACGACCTGCGCAGCAAGGGCCTGCACGCGGCCCGCCATCGAGCGCCCGTAGCGGTGGATGGCCGGCGGCGTCGCGCAGAGATCTGCGAAGGCTTCCGGGTCGGCCGCAGCGATCCGACTCGGCTCCAGCGTGCCGAACCGGTCGAGGATCTTCGCGGGGCCCGCGAACGCCCGCTCCATCGGGAACTGTTGATCGAGCAACATCCCTGTCAGGAGGGCGAAGGAGTCGTCCGACAACACCTTGTCGGCAGTCGGGTCCTGAGCGATCTGGATGGCCATGGGGCCATCCTGCCTCATCTCCAACACCGGCTCGCGGCGAGCATCGCAGGGGTCAGGACCCCTCCGGCCACTGGGCGCAGGTTCGCTCGTATGCCCTGTTG